>CALKXJ010000006.1 GCA_938003835.1 uncultured Bryobacteraceae bacterium
GACCACCTTCTCGACGGCCTTCTCGATGCCCCGCTTCAGGGCCATCGGATTGGCGCCGGCGGCCACCGCCTTGACCCCCTCGCGGAAGATCGACTGGGCCAGAAGCGTCGCCGTCGTGGTGCCGTCACCGGCCACGTCGGAGGTCTTGGAGGCCACTTCGCGCACCATCTGGGCGCCCATGTTCTCGAGCGGATCCTTGAGCTCGATCTCCTTGGCCACGGTGACGCCGTCCTTGGTCACAGTGGGCCCGCCGAACTTCTTCTCGAGCACCACGTTGCGGCCCTTGGGCCCGAGCGTGACCTTCACGGCGTTGGCCAGCATGTTCACACCGCGGAGAATCGCCTGACGCGCTTCATCGCTATAGACAATCTGTTTGGCTGCCATCTTCTGTTTCTCTCCTGAACTATTTGGATTCTTTGATTGATCAATCCTCGAGCACGCCGAGGATCTCGTCCTCACGCATGATCAGGCACTCTTCGCCGTCGATCTTGACCTCGTTGCCCGAGTACTTGCCGAACAGCACCTTGTCGCCCACCTTGACGTCGAGCGGAACGAGGGTGCCGTCTTCCAGGCGCTTGCCTTGCCCCACGGCAAGCACCTCGCCCTGCTGGGGCTTCTCTTTGGCGGTGTCGGGGATGATGATGCCGCCCTGAATCTGCTCCTTCTCTTCGATGCGCTTGATGAGCACACGGTCATAGAGCGGGCGAATCTTCATTGGCTTATCCTCCATTGACTATCCGAATCAGCTGGGAAGCGGGCCGGCACGAGGGCGAGCCCGACACTCCACTACTAGCACACTCTTGCGAGGAGTGACAACCCGAAGGAGCAAGTGTTATGTTCAAAACAATTTAGTGCCGCGCGGCAGTGGGCGCCCGTCAGGCGTCTCGCTGCTTGCCATCCGTGCCGCACCGAGCTAGTCTAGAGGCCGAAGAGGCTTGGTTCGATGCGCAACTTTGTCCTGGTATGGCTCCTGGGCTCGACCGCGCTGCCCGGCCAGGCTCAGTCGGAGCGGGCGCTCGCCTGGCTGCTCGGGCAAGTCAACGCCAACACCTCCGCCTTCTTCATCTATCGCGACCACGATGACGGGCGAAACGCCGCCATGCCCTCGGGACTGTTTCCCGCCGGCGCGCGGCTGACGATCGACCCCGCTTGTCTGGATGATCCGGACTCTCCGAGCGGCTGCGCGACCGACCCGCGCCGCCTGGACTGCGAGAAGGGCACCGTCCTGCGGATCACCTGGCCGCGCATGGCCTCTTATGAATACGCCGGTTTGAACCTGGAAGAGCCGGAGGGCTACACCAGCCGCGCGCGGGGCATCGGGTACGACCTGCGGCCTGCTACGCACCTGGTCTTCCGCTACCGATCGCCGACCGGCATCAACGTCCGCTTCGGAATCAATACCGGCGCCACCACGGCTCAAACGCCGTTTCAGCGCCTGCCGGCTTCCCGCTCCTGGTCGGAAATGCGGATTCCGATCGCTGAGCTGCGGCCACCGCTTACCGACCTGCGCAACGTCCCCATTCCGTTTTTCGTCGTCAGCAACGGCGACCCGGTTGAAGGCTCGCCCGCCGGCGGCACGCTGCTGCTGGACGACATCCGCATCGAGCCGGTGCCGTCCGGGCGGTCGACGATGGCCGCGCTGCCGCTCGCCTTCCGCACCTGCGGCGTCATCCCGGCGCCCGACGCTCTGCCCGGACGCGTTCCGATTCCCCCGGATCAACTGCTGCGCAATGTGGCCACGATCTACGAATCTTCGCTGGTTCTCTGGGCCCTGCTGCGGGACGGCTCGGCGGCCTCGCGGGTTGCGGCGCGGCAGATCGCCGACACGTTCGTGGCAGTGCACGCGCGAGACAACTCGGGCTTGCCGCTGCCCAAGACCAAAGGCGGCGCGGGACTCCGCAACGCTTACATGAACGGGCCGGCGACATTCCTCAATGACCAGATCGGTGGCGCCAAGGCGGGCGAGGCGCGGCTGGCGGGCTTCTCGATCGCCTCCGAGCGATGCGGGCCCAGCCGCTTCTGCCTAATTCTCGATGGGGCCACAGGCGGCAACAACGCCTTTGCGGTGATCGCGCTCCTGGCGGCGTGGCGGCAGTTGGGCGACGTGAGGTATCTCGAGGCGGCGCGCAGCATCGCCACCTGGATTTATGAAGCCCTGCTTGACACCTCCGAGGAGAGCTTCGGGGGCTACTTCGCCGGATTTGAGGACGGCGGGGCTCCGGACCGGCGGCTGGCGAGCAAGAGCGTGGAGAACAACGCCGACATCGCAGCGGCCTTCTGGATGCTGGCCGATGTGGAGTCGGAGCAGTGCCGGCGGGCGGAGGCCGAGCAGTGGAAGCGGCGGGCGCGGGTGGCAGGCGATTTCGTCCTACGAATGTATGACTCGCGCGCCGGCCGTTTCTTTGCCGGCACCGCGCCCCCCGGCGCCGGCGGGCCGGGCTTACGCCTCGACGGCGAACGACGCGGCCAGGATGTCATCAACACCTACGACTTCCTGGACGCGAATACCTTCATTCCGCTCGCGCTCATGTCGCTTCCGGACTACCGCGACGCGATCGACTGGCGGAGACCGGTGGATTGGGCGCTCCGCCAGAGCCAGCGGATCCAGGCCGGCGGCCGGGAGTTCGAAGGCTACAGCCTGGTGGAGCAGCCGGTAGCCGGGCCACGGGGCATCGCCTGGGAGTTTACCGCGCAATTGGTGGTCGCCATGCGCGCCGTGGACGCGCACTACGGCGCGCGGCGCTATGCGGCGCGGATTGCGGCTCTGCTCGAGGAGATCCGTCGCGCCCAGAGCTTTGCTCCCTTCGCCGAGGGCGGAGGCATCCCGGCGGCGACGCTCGAAAACGGCGAGCAGATCCCTCCTTATGAGGCCTGCCTGTCGACGCCGTTCCAGTGCATTCCGCAGCGGCCGGGCCTGGCCGCCACGGTCTGGGCAGTCTTCGCCGAGCGGGGCTGGAACCCGCTGGGCCGCGACGCCGTTCAGTTCGATCTGCTGCCGCGCGTAGTCAACGGCGCGAGCTTCGATGGTTGTCTCGCGCCGGGCTCGCTCCTCAGCCTCTTCCGGACGCCGCTGGGGGGCGGTGAGGAGGTCGCCTCGGGCTTCCCGCTGCCGGAGCAGTTGGCGGGGGCGCGTTTGGAGCTCGGCGGCCGCCCACTCAAGTTGCTCTACGCCGGTTTAGGCCAGCTCAACGCCCAGTTGCCCTACGAAGCCCCTTCCGGACGCCTTGAGCTCGAGCTGGTGCTTCCGGGGGGAGGCCGCGTCCCAGCTCCGGTCGAGGTCCGGCCGGCGGCGCCGGGAATCTTTTTGCGCGATCCCGTACGATGCGTGGCGTTTCGTTCCGACGGGACGCGGGTGGAGGAGAAGACGCCGGCGGCGCCCGGCGGAGTGGTCACGGTGTTTCTGACCGGCGTGGGTCCAACCTCGCCTCCGGTCGCGACCGGCGAGGCGGCCCCGGCTGAGCCGCTGGCGCTGGTGCGCGCGCCCGCGGCCTTCAGGGTGGGCGGGTTGGAGGCGCGGTTATTGTTTTTCGGTTTGACTCCGTACACGGCGGGGGTCGCGCAAGCGAATCTCGAGCTGCCGGCCACTCTCGGTGCGGGTGAGCATGAGATCACGGCGGTGGTGGGCGGCATGCCGAGCAACGGTTGTCGCATACCGGTCTTCAGCGCAGCTCCGGGTCCGACTCAGGCCGGCGCCGCTGCGATACGCTGAGATTGTCATGCAGAAGAATCGTGATCGCCTCGAGGCGACGCGCCGCACCTGGTTCAAAGCGGCGCTGGCAGGGCTGGCCGGCGCAGCCCTGCCCGCGCGCGCGACCTCCGGCAAGCTGGGCATCCCGGGTCCGTACCCTGGCCGGGTCGTCGCCGTCTCCCATCCGGCCTCGATCGTCGACGGCGCCTATCAGGCCGAGCCGGTGCGCCAGATGATGCGCCGGGGCATGATGGAGCTCACGGGAGCGGACGGCTGGGTGGACGCCTGGCGCGTCTTTTTCGAGCCGGGCGATGTCGTCGCGATCAAGGTCTGCCCCGTCGGAGGGCGCTACCTTTGTTCCGACGCCCTGGTGCTGCATGAGATCCTTGCAGGGCTGGAGGCGGCGGGCGTGCGGCGCGACGATATCCTCGTTTACAACCGCTACCGGCGGGAGACTTATGAAGCGGGTATCCACCGCTGGATCCCGGAAGGCATCAAGCTCACTTGGGCGTCGGAGGCCTACAACAAGATCCAGCAGGATATGGGCGGCTACGATCCGGACGTCTTCGTCGAGCTGCCGCTAGCCGTGCCGGGACAGGACTGGCGGGAGGAGCGCGTGCGCCGCTCCTATGTGGCGCGCATCCTCACGCGCCAGGTCAACAAGGTGGTGAACCTGCCGGTGGTCAAGCACCACCAGGCCGCCGGGGTGACCATCGCGCTCAAGAACCTCTCGCACGGCTTCGTCAACAACGTCGAGCGGAGCCACGCCACCTACACGCTGAACGCCACGGGCACCTTCATTCCCGCGGTGGTGAGCCGGCCCGAGTTTCGTGAAAAGGTGGTCCTGCACATCGTCGACGGCGTCAAGGCCCAGTATCACGGCGGGCCGGGCGGGGTGCGGCAGTTCATGTGGGAGCACAAGACGATCTACTTTGCCACCGACCCGGTGGCGGTGGACAAAGTCGGCTGGCGGGTGCTCGACGAAAAGCGGGCCGAGGTGGGTCTGGAGCCGATCGCCATCGCCCGACCCGACCGGTGGAGTCCCTACCTGCGCGGCCAAGTGGAGCACATCGAGCTGGCCGGCGCGCTTGGCCTCGGGATCTTCGACGACGCCAAGATCGACGTGCGGCGGATCGAGTTGAGCTAATACCTTAACCCTTTAGATCCCGGAACGCCTCTTCGATCTCTTTTCGGGCCTCCGGCGACGGAGGGATCAGGGGCAGACGGGGCGGGCCGCCGTAATAGCCGTTCAGATCCATCGCGTACTTGAGGCCGGGTATGCCGTACTTGGTCGTCACCAGGTGGGCGGCGTAGCCGATGCGGTTCTGCCAGTCGAGCGCGGCGGCGGTGTCGCGCGTGCGGTGCGCCTCCCAGATGGCGATGGTGGCGTAGGGGGCGGCGTTGGCGAAGGCCAGCACCGCGCCGACGGCGCCGACGGCGAGCGAGGGCCACAGCGTCGGCGCCGAGCCCACCAGCACGCGGAAGCCCGGCTTGACCTCGCGGATCATCCGCATGACCTTCTCGAGATTGCCGGAACTCTCCTTGACGGCGATGATGTTGGGGTGGTGCGAGAGCTCGGCCACCGCCTCGGGCGCGATGTCGAGCCCGGTCGCCTGCGGCCAGTTGTAAATCATCAGCGGGATCTTCACCTGGTCGGCCACGGCGCGGTAATAGAGCACCTGGGCAGCGGGGTTGTTCAGCAGGTTCTTGTAATAGTGCGGCGTCCGCACCATGGCGGCCTTATAGCCGATGGCGGCGGCACGGTTGGTCAGATCCACCGTCTCGCGGACGCTCTCCATGCCGGTGCCCGCGATGAGGATCTTCTCCGGGGCGGCGTACTCGGCCACCCACTCCCAGAGCTGCACTTTCTCTTCGGTGGTGAGATAGACGCTTTCGCCGGTGGAGCCGCAGACCACATAGCCGGCGAGCGCGGTCTGGTTCCACTTCTCGATGTTGTATTTGACCTTAGCCTTGTAAAGATTGCCCTCGTGATCGAAAGGAGTGGCAATCGGCGGGAAGATTCCTTCCAGCTTCATAGCTCAAGAAACAAAAAGGCCCCCGCCACCTCGAGCGCGGGGACCCTGGTTGGAACGGACTTAGACAACCTTGATGAAGACGATCACCAGCGTGTAGAGCGCCAGCGACTCGATCAGCGCCAATCCCAGAATCAGCGCAAACCGGATCGCGCCGGCGGCCGCGGGGTTCCTCGCCATGCCCTCGGCGCAGGCGGCCACCGCTTTGGCCTGCCCCAGGCCGCACAGACCGGAAGCGATCGCCATGGAAAAACCGCTCGTGATGGCGACCCAGTTGGTGGCGCCGCCCTCCTGGGCCAGCACGGGGCCGGCAAAAACGAACAGAGCCAGCAGAATCAGAAACAGCTTCGCGTTCATCGCTCGAGCATTCTCCTTCCTTGTATAAACCGCTTCCAGGAGGTGGTTCCCGCCATCCTCTTGCAGCCGGGCTCACACTGGAAGCCTATCATGCCGGTATGAAATCAGTGCGCGTGTTCGACCGCCCCCTGCACGTACACCATGGTGAGCAGCACGAAGATATAAGCCTGGAGGACGCCGACGAAGACGTGCAGGGCCATGAAGACCACAGGCACCAGAAAGTAAGTGAGGCCCAGGAAAACAAGAAAGACGTTTTCGCCGGCGAACATATTCGCAAATAGACGGACGGTGAGCGAGAGCGGCCGCGCCAGGTGACTCACGATCTCGATGGGAAACATGATCGGCGCCAGCCACCAGACCGGGCCGGCGAAATGCGCGGCATAGCGCAGGGGGCCGTGTTCCCGGATGCCCATCAGGTTGTAGTAAAAAAACGCGAACAGGGCGCAGCCGAGGGGCACCGGAGCGAACATCGTCGGCGACTCGAACGCCGGTAAAATGCCGAGCTCGTTGCCGAACAAGATAAACAGGAAGAGGGTGGCGAACAGGTGCAGGTATTTTGGCCCGTGGTGGCCGATGATCTCCTCGGACTGGCCCCGCAGGAAACCGTAGATGATCTCGAAGAAGTGCTGGAGACCGCCGGGCTGGTCCATCGAAAGGCGCGGGCGCAGCCAGGCAAATAGAGCGACGAGCACCAGGAAGACGACAATCTGAAGGACGACGAAGTTCGACCAGGGCTTGTCGGGGTGCTCGGCTTCGAGTCCGACGAGCGCCAGCGCCCAGTTGGCCGGCCCGGCCAGGTAGCGGTTGAACAGCGCGGTCACCCAAAGCTCATGTTCGGGCATAGACGAGCTCGTAAAGGATCTCCACCAGGACGGCGGCGACGGCGACAAACAAGCCGACCAGCGCGGCCAGGATGTTGACCTTGAAGTATTTCACTATAACATAGCCGGCCGCGCCGAACAGCACATAGCGCAGCGGCAGCAGCAGCTTCAGTCCCTTGCGCGGCCTCGACGGGGCGGGTTCGAGCGAATCGGCCAGATGGTGCAGCCACCGGAAGTTGATCACCGAGACGGCGGCGCCGATGAGGAAGCCCAGGCTGGTCGACCAGCCGGCCTGCCAGGCGGCGACGAGCGCGCCGGCGATGCCGATCCACAGCATGTGCAGGTAGATGCGCCGGATTGCGCGCTGGTAGAACAGCTCGTCGGCGCCAGGCGCTTCACTCACCGGAGTCGCGCTGCACCTCCCGGATGAGCTCGATGAAACCCGCGGCGATGCCCACCAGCAGGAAGATGATATAGAAGAAAGACGTGCCGAAGAGCCGGTCGAGCAAATGGCCGATCAGGTAGCCCACCAGCACGCAGGCCGGTAAGACGAAGGCGAGCGAAGTGTACCGGCCCACCGCCACCCAAGGGCTGCGGTCGCGTTTGGCCATCCTATGGGATTCTACCGCGCGTCGGGGGGCGGCAGGGGCAGGAGGTGGGATATCATAGCCGAATCGGGTGAAAACAGGATGAAACGATCGCCTCGTCTGGATCGACGTCGGTTTCTGGCAGTCTCCGGCGCCGCGCCCACGCTGGCCTGCTCGCGGGCCGGGCGCCGCTGGCGCTTCTTCACTGAGGAGGAGGCGGCCACCGCGGCGGCCGTCTGCGACCAGATCATTCCCCGAGATGAAGACCCCGGGGCCGTGGAGACGGGCGCGGTGGAATTCATTGACCGCCAGCTCAAGGGTCACTACCGGCACTGGCAGCGGGCCTACCGCGAGGGCTTGCGCGAGATCGATGAGGCCGCCCGCGCGAAGTTCGGAAGAGCGTTCGCTTCCCTCGGCCCGGCAGAGCAGCTCGAGCTCGTGCGCGAGCGCGAGAAGACGCCGTTCTTCCGCCTGATCACGGACCACACGATGCAGAGCTTTTACGGCGACCCGCGCCACGGCGGCAACCGCGACTTCGCAAGTTGGCGCATGCTCGGCATCGCCAACCCGCCGGTGCGGGGCCGCCAGCAGTACGATCTGCGGGCGTCGCAGTAGGAGGGCGAGGTGGCGCTGCGACATGTGGATGCGGTGGTGATCGGCTCGGGCGCCGGCGGCGGCATTGTGGCCAAGGAGCTGGCGACGGCCGGCATGACGGTGGTCTTACTCGAGCGCGGCCGCTGGATATCGCCCTACGAGTGCGCCAAGGACGATCTGCGCAACCAGCGCACCTCGGTGCTCGGCGCCTCCTTCGGGCCGGAGGACGAAGGCAACCCGCGCGTCAAGGTGAATCGCGACGGCAGCGAAGAGATCGTCTATCCGAGCCGGGGCGCCTACCACAACAATGCGATGTGTGTGGGCGGGGGCACGGCCAGCTATGGGGCGATGGCGTGGCGCTTCATGGCGCAGGATTTTCGCATGCGCTCGATCTACGGCGCCGTCGAAGGCAGCACGCTCGAGGACTGGCCGATCAGCTACGACGACCTCGAACCCTATTACGAGAAGGCCGAATATGAACTCGGCGTCTCGGGCGACGTCGAGCCGGACCCGTTCAAAGCACCGCGGCGCAAGCCGCTTCCGATGCCGCCGCTGGCGCCGAACCTCGAATACAGGATCCTGAAGCCGGCGGCTTTGCGGCTGGGCCTGCATCCGTTCGACATTCCCATGCTGCGCAACAGCGTTCCCTACGACGGGCGGGGCGCCTGCATGCGCTGCCGCTGGTGCGTAGGCTTCGCCTGCGAGGTAAACGCCAAAAACGGCACGCAGAACACGGTGATTCCGAAGGCGCTCGCTACCGGGCGCTGCAAGCTGCGGACGCGGGCCGTGGCAAAGGAGATTCTGCTCACCGCGCAGGGCAAGGCGCGCGGCGTGGCTTATATCGACCAGAATGATCGGCTCCAGGAACAGACCGCCGATCTGGTGGTGGTCTCCTGCGGGGCGATCGAGTCGGCGCGCCTGCTGCTCAACTCCAGGAGCCGCCTTTTCCCGAACGGCATCGGCAACAATCACGACTGGGTCGGCCGCAACCTCCAGGGTCATACCTACACCGGCGCCAACGGCCTGCTGCCGTTTGACTGCTACGACGATTTGGGCCCGGGGGCGGGTATCGCCATTTGCGATTACAACCACGGCAATCCGGGCCTGGTGGGCGGCGGGATGCTCTGCAATGAGTTCATTCGCCTCCCCTACCAGTACCTGGGGCGCATGCCGCCGTGGGTGCCGGCATGGGGAAAGGAACACAAGGACTTCGTCCGGAAGTGGTACCGCCGCACGATCAATGTGCAAGGGCCGGTACAGGAGATGCCGGTCTTTGAATCGAGGGTCCAGGTCGATCCCAAGGTCAAGGACCGCTGGGGCATCCCGGCGGCGCGGCTATCGGGTTACAAGCATCCCCACACGCTCGAGATCGCCGACTTTCTCTCGCGGCGCGCCGAGGAGTGGGTGAAGGAGGCGGGTGCGATCCGCACCTGGCGGCGCGTGCCAAACGATGACCTGAGCGCAGGCCAGCACCAGGCGGGCACCTGTCGGATGGGCAACGATCCGAAGACCTCGGTCGTGGACCGCTACTGCCGCGTCCACGACGTCGAGAACCTTTACGTGGTGGACGCGAGCGTCCACGTCACCAATGGCGGGTTCAATCCGGTTCTGACGATCATGGCGATCGCCTACTGGGCCTCGGCCCACCTTGTGCGGAGCAGGAGCTGACACGAATGGCGCTCCGACGAATGATACTGACCGGGGCCGGCGCGGCCGTCGTGGTACTGGCGGTGGCGACCGGCGGCGGATTGCTCTATTACGAAGCGGCGGGCGGGGAGGCTTGCGCCCGCTGTCACGAAATCCGGCCGGCCGTGGAGGAATGGGCCGCTTCGACCCACCGCTCGCTCGCCTGCTCGGCCTGTCATGGCGGGCCGTTAACACCCGACCTCAATTTTCATGCGGGCAATCTGCGGCGCCTGGTGCGTCACCTGCGCGACGACGTCCCCGGGCAAATCGTGGTCGCCGGCTGGCGCGACATCGAGCGGATCACCGAGCGGTGCCGCAACTGCCACCAGGAGGAGCACGCGGCCTGGCTGGCCGGGCCACACTCGACGACTTACGCCGAGATCTTTCTCGATGCCGAGCACAACGCCAAGCGCCTGCTCATGGACGACTGCCTGCGGTGTCACGGGATGCACTTCCCGGGAAGCATCGAGGATCTGGTCACGCCGATTTCGACCAGCGGGCCGTGGCGCCTGCGGGTACCCGAACTGGCCGGCCAGCCCGCCATCCCGTGCATCGCCTGCCACGAAATGCACCGGAAGGGCACGCCCGGTGCCAGACGCATCGGGCGGCGCGAGCGGCCTGCCGCCGTCACCGAGGCGATCGCCCCGGCCTCCCTGGCGCTGATGGACCGGCGGACAAAGGTGCACCTGACGGCGACCGCCATGCCGGTGCCGGAGGTCTTCGAGAATGGCCGGCGCGTGAAGATGAGTCCTGACCGGCGCCAGGCGCTCTGCTACCAGTGCCATGCGCCGGAGGCGGGCGCCGCCGCCTGGACC
Source organism: uncultured Bryobacteraceae bacterium (assembly GCA_938003835.1). Classification (GTDB taxonomy): domain Bacteria; phylum Acidobacteriota; class Terriglobia; order Bryobacterales; family Bryobacteraceae; genus CALKXJ01. The sequence continues at coordinate 10,582 of CALKXJ010000006.1, forward strand.
GGGGACGACCGTACGGGGCTGGGCGTCCACGAAGGCATCAGTTGTCTGGCCTGTCACGCCACCCACACGCAGCGCACGCGGGCCTCGTGCGCCGGCTGTCACCCGCGCTGGTCCAACTGCGGTCTCGATGTGGAAACGATGGACACCACGTTCAAGGATCCGAAGAGCCGGCACAACATCCACACGGTGAAATGCGCGGACTGCCACCCCAAGGGGATCCCGCCGAAGAAGAAAGTTGCAGAGCCTCGCGCCGACTGAGCGCCCTTACGGCTGGCCCTCCGGGCGGCGCAACGCCACCTCGTCACCGGCGTTGACGCCCCGGAGGACGGCGACCTCGACGTGATTGCGGAAACCGAGCTCGACAGGCCGTTTCTCGAACTTCTCGCCGCGCTTGACGAAGACGTAGCTGGCGCCGGCCTCCTCGAAGACCGCGGCGCGCGGGATGCGCACGCCGGGTTCCGCCTTGTCGATGATGATGTCGGCGTAGGCGGACAGGTCGGGGATCAGGCGCTCATCCGGCCTGTCGATCTCGATCCGGACGGGGATCTTGCGGACATAATTGCCCTGGAAGCCGGTCACCCGAGCGAGCGCGCCGATGCTGGTTACACGTCCCTCGTAGGAGGCTTCGGGGAAAGCATCCAGCCCGATGCGTGCCTTCTGGCCGATGCGGATGAGATGGCTTTCGGCCTGATTGATCTCGGCCTCCACCTGCATACGGGAGGTGTCCATGATCTTCATGAAGAGCCGGCCCGGAAAGAGCTGGTCGCCCTGCTGGACGAGGCTCATCTCGCCGCCGCGCCAGATCGCCTGGCGCACCGCCATGCCGTCCATCGGCGCCAGCACCGTATAGCGCTCGAGATCGTAGGCGTGGCGGTCGCGGTGGCGCTTGTGCCGCTCGGCGGTCAGCTCGAGGATGCGGACCTCGGCGGCATGAGCGACCTTCTTGGCCTTTAAGTCATCGAGCTTCTGCTTGTAAGCGGCCTCGGCCTCTTCGACAGCCAGCCGGATGATTTCCCGGTCGATGACGGTCCGAATCTCGGCGGCGCCGGCCTCGAGCGTCCAGCCGTCGAGATCGGCCTTGGCCAGCCGGACGTCCTGTTGGAGGTTCTCCCACTCGATGGCCTGCTCGGCCTGCCGCTTCTTGATGTCGGCCAGGGCCGAGAGCACCGTCGAGTGAACGTCGTCGATGTGATCTTTGAGAGCTTGCCCGTCGATGCGGGCCACCACGTCGCCCTTACGCACGCGGGCCCCGGATTCCTTGAGTTCGAGCAGAATGAGCGAGCTGCGCTCCGGGCCTCGCTGCTCCGGAGCACGGATATTGACGAAATTGATTGAAGACGTCGTGCCCGCGACCCGAATGACCTGTTCCAGCGGCCCGGCCGTCGCCTTCGCCGTGGGAATCACAACGGGCAGCAACTTCGCCGTCTGGGCGGGCTTCAGCCAGAGCTGGTAAGCCAGGCCGGCGGCCGCGGCCGCGGCGAGCAGGAGGAGCCCGAGCTTCCAGCGCTTCGGTTTCGGCGGAGCAGGCCGAACTACCGGCGGCGGAACAAGCTCCGGCTCATGGACCGGTCTCGGAGAGGGGCTGGTGATGGCCGACATGGCGCTGTTCCGGGGGTCACCTCCAGCATACACGAGGATCACCCCCTAACGCTATGGCGTACAAAGACGTAAAAGGGGTTACACGGAATCGGAGGCGCTGGGACGACACGGTACGATTTCGCTGCTAGGCGAGCTGGTGGGGAATCTAAAAGCATGATGGTTCTGCTGATTGGTCTGCTGGCAATGCTTACCGCGCCCGCCGCGCTTGGAGCCGCAGCGATTCCGCCGCTGGAGGCGGAGAGCCTGGCAGGAGAGAAGGTGACGCTTCCGGAGCTGTGGTCGGGCCGGCCGAACGTGGTCATCTGGGGCTTCTCCAAGGAGGCCGGCGAGGGAATGCGGGCCTGGATGGCCGCGCTCGAGCGGGAGGACGTGAACGCCTGGGGCGCCGCCATGCTGGAGAGAGCCCCGCGACTCGTCCGGGGGATGATTCGCCGCGGGATGCGAGGCGACTTTCCCAAGTCTTCTCACAGCCGGGTCCTTTGCCTCTACCGGGGCGACAAGGAGTTGCGCCAGGCGCTGGGCGTCACCGAGGACCGCCTGCCGTTGATCGTGCTCTACGATGCCGGCGGCGCGGTCGTCTGGAGGTACGCCGGGCGCTACGAGGAAGCCGCGCGCGACGAATTGCTGAAACTCTGGCGCGAGCTGCTCTGAGACCTCCCGGGGAACCGGCGCCGTTCTGCGATGCTTGCCGGGGGTGATCGGGAGATCGTTGATGATCCTACTGGCAGGCTGGAGCGGAGCGGCTGGGGCGGACCCGCTGCTCGAGGCGGTGACCCTGTCTGCTTCCTTCGACCAATCCGTACGCGCCGACGACGGGGGAGGGCGGCTGGAGCCCGGCACAGTGAGCTTCTGGCTGAAGACCGGCCCGGACACGATGCGCAAGACGCGGTTTTGCGATCCGGTGCAGATCACCGAGAGGGGGGCCAACAACGGCGGCCTGTGGGTGGACCTTCCCGACACCACCCCGCGCGATTTCCGGCTCGGCGCTTTCCCGGCCGAGCGACCCGGCCGCGGGTTGATCGCCGAATCGGACGCGGACGCGCCGCTCGTGGTGGTGAAGAACGTCGGCTTCCGGGCTGACCGGTGGCACCACGTGGCCTTCACCTGGCGGAACTCCGACACGGGGCGGGCCGATGGCGAGGCGGCGCTCTACCTTGACGGGGAGCTTCAAGGCGTGCTGGAGGGCCGGCAGATCGCCATGGACTGGGATATCGGGAAGACGGGGATCTATTTCGCAGTGGGTTATATCGGCCTGATGGATGAACTCGCCGTCTTTCGGCGACCGCTCGGCGCCGAGGAGATCCGGCGGCTCAACCGGGAGCCGGGGCTGGCGGCGGCCTTGAAGGGTCGAGCGAAGGATTGAGGCCAGGCAGTCGTGGCGCACGAGGGGCCCGATATCAATGTGGATAAACGGGTCTAGTTGTCTTAGATTGCTTGTGAGGCTCATGGTGCTCTCATGTCGGATGACTCGGACAGACGATGCTCGCGGGCCGTTCTGTCATCGCTCCTCGTGCCGGTGTGGTTCTGGTTTGCCGCGGCGCCGGAGGCGCAGGCCATCCCCGGTTTTGCCCGCAAGCATGACGTCAAGTGCTACAATTGCCACACTATTCCGCCGGTCCTGAACAAGACCGGCTACCTTTACAAGCGTTTCGGCTACCGCCTCCCGCCGGATTATGAGCCGGGCACTGCCCCGAAGAAGCTCTCCGAAGTCGACCGGAAGTTTTCCTGGCGGCTGACGGACGCGGCGGCCTTCCTGTTCGAACCGAATTTCAGCTACACGAAGGCCGGCGCCGAGGGGGAGCCGGGCGAGTCGCGCTCGAGTTTCGCGACCGAAGAACTCGAGCTGTTCTTCGGAGGCCATGTGCCGGAGACCAACTTCGGCTACTTCGTCGAGGCGGAGGTCGGCACCGAAAAGGCGGAGCTCGCCCAGGCGGTGGTGGCCTACGCGACGGGCCAGGTGAATTCGAGCGTCCTGCTGCGCGCGGGCAAGATGCTGCTTCAGGAGGGCGAGGGCACGCGTGGGGCCGTGGGCTTCAGCCTGTTCCCCTCGATGGCGCCGGTGCTCGAGCACTCGAGCCCGGTCGGCTTTACGCTCGATCATGCTCCGGTGGGCGTGCATGGCGGCTACACCTGGGCCTCGTCCTGGTACCGGCATATCGTCTCGGTCTCCGCGAAGCTCACCAACGGGGTCAACCAGGAAGGCGAGGGCATTGCGGCGGACGCGACGCGCAATTTCAAAGACTTCTGGTTCAACGCCGACTGGTGGTTCGGTCCCGACGGCGGGGTGACCTTCTTAGCCTACCGGGGCGAGAAGGACCAGGAGGCGCTCGACGGCTCGTTTCGTTTCCGGCCCGCCCTGCGGCGCTACGGCGTCTTTGGCAACTACCTCTTTTTCGACAAGCTGGACCTGATCGGTGGCTACTTGAAGAGCGAGGATGACTGGCGGTGGTCGGCGGCGGGTGCGGTCCGGCGTGCCCTCTCGCAGGGCTATCGCGGCGAGGTGGACTACTACTTCGTGCCCGGCCTGGCCGTCATGGGCCGCTGGGAACGCATCGACCAGGAGATCGAGGGCGGCCATCGAAGCCACCTGCGCTCGTGGGCGGTGGGCGCGGCCAAGGCGCTCACCCAGACGGGCCACATCGTGCTCCGGGGAAGTTATCAAGATGACCGCGGCGCCGATCCCCTGGACCTCGTCAAGCGCCACGACCGCCGGTTCATGTTGGACGTAAAGGTTGCCTGGTGAGGAGTCTCATGAAGAGCGTGAGTGCCTTTGCGGTTTTCGGCCTGATGGTTGCGGCCGGGTTCGTCCTCGCTCAGACGGCGGACGTCGTTCTCCCGCAGGACAACGGCCCCGAGGTGATCGACGTCTCGAAATACCCGGCCGAGATCCAGAAGGCCTATGGCCTGTTCCGCACCAAGTGCTCCAAATGCCACACCATCGCGCGCCCGATCAATACGACGATGAGCCGGGCGGAATGGGAGCGCTACGTCAAGCGCATGATGCACAAACCCAACTCCGGCATCTCCTCGAGCGACGGCAAGAAGATTTTCGACTTTCTAATTTATGACCAGCAGACGCGCAAGGATCCGAACCCGGGGGCCTTCTTCCCGGCGCTTTCTCTCGAGGAGATCGAGAAGCTGCGGCAGATGCAACGCCGATAAGCTGATCGGAGGCGAAGGTGAAGCGCCGGTCTTTGCTGGGCTGGGTTAAGGTCGGCACGGCGGCACTCGGGGGCGTCGCGGCGGCGACGGTGGCGGCGACCTGGCGTTTTCTCTCGCCGAGTGTGCGTTACGAGCCGCCGCAGGAGTTCAAAGCCGGCCCGCCGGAGGACATTCCAGTCAACGTGCCGGTGTTCTTGGCGGAGGAAAACGTCTTTGTCTTTCATGACCGCGACCACGGCTTTGCGGCCTGCACCGCCACCTGCACGCATCTGGGCTGCACGGTGCAATGGTCCCCGGCCGACCAGCGCTTTTACTGCCCGTGTCATGGCAGCGTTTACGACCACGAGGGACGGGTGGTGGCCGGACCTGCGCCGCGGCCGCTGGACTGGTTCGAAGTGAGCCTGGCCAAGGATGGCCAGCTCCGCGTCAACAAGCGCAAGCGGGTGAGCTCCAAGGACCGGCTCTGGGTGCGCCTATGAGGATTCTTCGCGAGCTGCGGGATTCGATCCGCCGCCGCGCCCCGCTCTCCACTCCGAAAGGCAGGGTTCAGCTTGTCTTTCACACGCTATGGTTGCATATCCATCCGGTCAAGGTGCACAAGTCCCGGCTGCGATTCACCTACACCGGGTACCTGGGTTTCATCAGTTTCTATCTGTTTCTGATCCTGACCGCCACCGGAATCGCGCTGATGTTCTACTACCGCCCCGCCGCGGCTTACGCCTACCAGGATATGAAGGACCTTGAGTTCGCGGTCTTTTTGGGTAAGTTCACGCGCAATCTACATCGGTGGTCGGCCCACGCGATGATTGTCGTCGTGGTGCTGCACATGTACCGGGTCTTCGTCACGGGCTCGTACAAGAAGCCGCGCCAGTTCAACTGGGCGATCGGCGTCCTGCTGCTGGTGCTGACGCTGTTGCTGTCCTTCACCGGCTACCTGCTCCCCTGGGACCAACTGGCCTTCTGGGCAATTACGGTAGGGACGAGCATCGGCGCCTATGCGCCCTGGCTGGGCCCCAAGCTCAAAGAGCTGTTGCTCGGCGGAACCCAGGTGGGCGACGCCGCTTTGATCCGGTTCTATGTGCTGCACTGCATCGCTTTGCCTGGCGCCATGGCGCTGCTCACGATGGTGCACTTCTGGCGGATTCGCAAGGATGGCGGTCTGTCCCCGCCGCCCGCAGAGGTTCAAGAGCACGGCGCCGCCGCTCTGGAGGCTGTGACCTCGGATTCCGGGCGGGCGGAGCTTGCCGGGACCCAGTCCGGCGCCGTGGCAGTGGCGGCGGTGATGGCGGCGCGGGCTGCCCGCGGCGAGGATCTAATTCTCTCTTATCCCTATGCCTTCCACCGTGAAGGGATTGCGCTGCTGGCGACGTTGCTGGTGATGATGACGGTTTCGCTGGTCTGGGGTGCGCCTCTCGAAGAAATGGCGAATCCGGCTAAGACGCCCAATCCGGCTAAGGCGCCCTGGTATTTTCTCGGCGTTCAGGAGATGGTGAGTTACTCTGCTTTTCTCGGCGGGGTTGCGGCTCCGGCGCTGATCATCCTGGCGCTTCTGGCCCTTCCCTACCTCGACACAAACCCGGAGCGTCGGCCCTCGAAACGCAAGCTCGCAATCTGGATCTTTTCTCTGGTGCTGCTGGCGAATCTGGTCTTCATCGTGATCGGCACCTGGTTCCGCGGTGAGGGCTGGAAGTGGGTCTGGCCCTGGAGCGGCTCAGATGGATAAGCGGGCCCAGCAGGTCTTCGCTTTACTCAGCCTCGCGGTGCTCGCGGTGACGCTCGCGGCGATCGTCGAGGCCGGCCGGCCGCCGTGGAAGGCCTACCAGCGCGCCTTTTACCGGCTGGCGGCGAGCCGCGAGCGGGACGCGACGCGGCGCCAGAGACTGCTTCGTGAGCCGCTCGAGATCAAGCAGATCCTGCTACCGGGCCTCGGCAGGGTGGACCGATGTCCAACCTGTCACCTGGGTGTCGAAGACCCGGATCTGGCCGACGCTCCGCATCCGTTCCGCTTTCATCCGGGACTCGAGCCGCACCGGGTGGAGCGCTTCGGCTGCACGGTCTGTCACGGCGGGCAGGGTCTGGCGACAGAGAAAACCGCGGCACATGGGCCGGTGCAGAACTGGCTCCAGCCGCGGCTGCCGCGGCGCTATCTGCGGGCAAGTTGCGCCTGCTGCCACACCGAAGGCGAGATTCCCGGTGTTCCGGAGCTGGGGGTGGCGCGCCAGATTTTCGCCACGCGCGGCTGCCCGGGCTGCCACCGGCTGAACAGCTTCGGCAACACGATTGGGCCGGAGCTGAGCGACGAAGCGCGACGTGAGCGAACGCCGGAGTGGCTGGAGCAGCACTTCCGGGATCCGCGTTCGATGACACCGCCTTCCCCCATGCCCGATTTCCGGTTCACCCAGCCGGAGATCGAGGCGCTGACGTTGTGGGTTCTGTCGCTCACCACGGAGCCGATGGCCGCCTACTACAGGAGCGTTCCCGTGATTCCGAGCGCTTCCGAGGGCCGCAGGCTGGCCGCACGCGCAAACTGCCTGCATTGTCATGCGATCCAGGGCGCCGCCGGCAGCCTGGCGTGTAATTTGGCCGGTATGGCCACGCGCCGGTCCGCCCGTTACATCGAGCGGCAGCTCGAGGAGCCTGAACCGATCGGCACGCGGGCGGCGATGCTGGCGTTTGGCTTCTCCCAACCCGCCTGCCGGGCGATCCGTGCCTTCCTTGAAGTCGCCACGGCTGCCGACGCGCGCACGCTTCTTGACAACGCTTCCGCACTGGCCGACGGCGGTGAGACCCTGGTCGAGCTCGGGCGGCGGCGAACGCTGCACTTCGGTTGTGTCGGCTGTCACGGCGGGGATCTCAAGGGAGGAGTCAAGAATCCGAACAGCCAGGGCGGGGCAGTGCCCGCCCTGATTCACCTCGCCGACGACTACACCCGCGAGGAAGCGGCGACCATCATCCGCCGGGGCAAGACGCCGGCGCTCGAGGATCCCGCCAAGCCGGCGCCGCCGCTTTACATGCCCTCGTGGAAAAAGATCCTCGCTGAGGAGGACATCGAGCGGATTCTCGCCTATGCCTGGTCGCTCAGGCCCAAGGAGTCCGAGGCCTGGTGATCGGGCGCAAGTAAGATATGGGGGATGCGCAAGAGCAGCCGCCGACCGATTCTGGTCCGGCTCGCGGCGGCGGGCCTCGCCTGGTGCGCCGCCTCGCTCCTGGCCCAGGAACGCACCTTTCCGAGCGTGCGCGTGGAGCCGTTGGATGAAGCCGAGGGGTTCGACGATGAGCCGGCGCTCGCCCAGGCCGCCGACGGCACGTTGTACGTTGCCTGGATCAGCTTCCGCGCCGGAGGCGAGACGCTCCGGCTGGCGCGTTACCGTTTCGACGGGGCTGGTTTCTCGCGCCTCGGGGGCTGGCAGATTGCGGGCGGGCGCGCGACCTACGTGCTGAGCCCGAAGCTGGTCGCTGCGGCCGAGAAGGTCTGGGTCGTCTACGCCGCTGAGCAAAAGGGAGATTGGGACGTTTGGGCGGTGGAGTGTTCGGCGCGCGGCTGCGGGAGCCCTCTCCGAGTAAGCTCCGCGCCCGGCGCCGATGTCGACCCGGCGGCCGCCTGGCACGACGGCACGCTCTGGGTCGTCTGGGAGGCGAGTCGCGGCGGGGCGCGGCAGATCCTGGCGGCTTCGGTGCACGGCGGTCGGGTCTCGCCCGAGGAGCCGGTGAGCGAAAGCGGCGTCTCGAACTACGATCCATCGATCGCAGTGGACAACGCGGGCGCCGTCGCCGTGGCCTGGCACCGCTTCGCCGACAACAACTACGACATCTACCTGCGCCGGCGGCCGCGCGGAGGCGCCTGGCAGCCGGAGCGCCGCCTGACGCGCGCGCCGGGCATCGACCGTCACGCCTTCCTGTTCACGCGCGGTGAAGAGCTCTGGATCGCCTACGAGAATGCGCAGATGGAACGGTACTTCACGGGCCGCACCGTCCGGCGCCGGGTGATCGTGGCCGAGATTACGCCGCGCGGTCTGGAGTCGTTTGCCGGACACCGCTCGCCCGAGCATCTTTGGGAGCGCGCCGAAGCCGCGGCGGCGGGGTTCGACGGCCAGGGGCGCCTGTGGGTGGCATACCTGAAGCCGCGCCTGCCGCGCGGCGGCTGGGAGGTGCACCTGGCGGCGCACAACGGCGAGAAGTGGATCGGCCAGGCGGCCGTCTCGCGCCGCAAGGGGATGGATCGCCGGCCGGCGCTCGTGGTGAGCGGCAGGGAGGCGTTTCTGGCCTTTCAGGCCGACGATCTGCCCGAGACGTGGGCCCAGGACGACCCGGCGGCCACCAGCCAGGCGCGCAGCCGGATCCTGCTGGGCGCCGCCGACCTGGATCGCGCCCCGGCCAGAGCCGTGCCCTTTCGCGTCGAGCCGCTCGCCGAGCCGCTCGAGGATTTCGAGGCTGCGCGCCTGCGCCTGCATTACGGCGAGGATCTTGAAACGCCGGTGACCGATTATCGGGGCAAGAAGCTCCGGCTGTGGTTCGGCGACTTGCACAACCACTCCGATATCTCGGTGTGCAACCGTGTCGGCGACCAGTCGATCGACGAAAACTTTCAGGTAAGGCGGGATATCAACCGGCTGGACTTTGCCGCAGTGACCGACCACGGCTACAACATGGTCCCCTACCTGTGGCGCCATTCGGCGAAGCTCGTGCGGGCCAATTATGACCCGGGACGATTCCTCACCTTGCTGGGTCAGGAGTGGACGTCCTCGTTCGAGATCTATACCGACGAGAACCCGTACGGCTACTACGGCCACCGGAACCTGATTCACGAGGATCCTTATTTCCCCCGCTGGTGGAACGCGCACTTGGGCGGCACGCCCGCTGAACTGTGGGCGGCGCTGCGGAAGATGAAGGCGAGCTTCGTCACCATTCCGCATCAGCTCGCCGACACGGGAAACGTTCCCGTGGACTGGCGCTTCACCGACGAGCAGGCCCAGCCGGTAGCCGAGATCTTTCAGGTGCGCGGCTCCTATGAAGGCTTCGGGGCGCCCCGGCAGGCACAGCGCTCGATCCAGGCGCCGGGCCGGTACCTGCGCGACGTCTGGGCGGCTGGCAAGATTATCGGGGTGATCGCCAGCCCGGACCACGGCGGCGGCTACGGGAAGGCGGCGGTCTGGGCCCAGGAGCTGTCGCGCAAATCGATCATCGAGGCCATACGCGCGCGGCGCACTTACGGCACCACCGCGCCGCGACTGGTTCTGGATGTGAGGGTGAACGGCCACATGATGGGGGAAAAGGTCCGCGAGCCGGCCGGCGAGCGCGTCGAGGTGAAGATCCGCGCGCGGGCGCCCTCCCGCATCACCAGCGTCGAGGTCTGCCGCAATGGCGATTTTATCTATGTTCACGAGGCGAACGACCGCGACGTGGACCTCACTTTCCTGGATGCTTCCCCGCCGGCGGGGCGCGTCTACTACTACGTTCGCGTCTTCCAGCAGGACTACGAGATCGCCTGGAGCAGTCCGGTGTGGTTAGGAGCGGATTGAAGGCGCCGGGCGCGTGACGCGTAACCGGAGGCCGTCGGCCGAGACCACCCGCACGCGCTCGCCTTGGGCGATGGGCCTTGCCTCCGGCATGGCTTCCGCCAGCCACAACTCGCCGCGCAGCTCGACGTAGCCCGCCGGATCGAGCGTTTCGCGCGCCACGCCGGCGAGCCCGACCAGCGCCTGAACGCCGGACTCCACCTGGGTCTCATAGGAGCGGCGCAGGAACGGATAGAGGACGAAGTCCTTCGCGACCAGCACGGCCATAACGCCGATGATCGCCCAAGCCGGCAGATCGAACCGCCGCTCGAGGGCGTAGAGGATGATCGCGGCCAGCAACCAGCCGGGGACTTGCAGCAGCACGTATCGGCCGAAAACGGTCATGCCCGTGTTCCCTTATGGTACTGACTGCGAACTGGAGGCGGGTGATTCTACGATGAAGCCCGGCCGTGCCGAGCGCGCGCGACTGGAGCGCGAAGTCGAGTCGCGACGGGGGCTCGGAAGGTCTTCCTGTTCGGATCGCTCGCGCGGGGAACTGTCGCTGGCGAGCGACATCGACCTGCCCGTCCTCTCCGACGAGGAAGGGCCGGCGGGCGAGCTCACGCGCGAGGTTTATCGGCGCCTCGATCGCTCCGAGGCCGTCGACGTGCTTGCCTACAGCGTGAAATCCTGGGAGCGGATCAAGGACCGGCCGTTTTTTCCGGCATATTCTAAGTTACGCCAAAGTGCTTTACGAAAGACCTGAAACAGAAAGCGAGCCGCTGCCTCCGCCAGGCTGAGCCCGACCTCGCCTTGCTCGGGACCGTCCGGGAAGCCGGCAAGCAAGATGCTTCCTGCTTTCTTGCCCAGCAGGCGGCCGGGAAAGCGCTCAAGGCATTCCTACTCTCTCGCGGGGAGGAATTGATCTTCACCCACTCGGTTTTCCGCCTGTGTCAGATGGCGGCTCAATACGAGCCGATCTGGGAGACCTTACGCGAGCGTGTCAAGCAGCTCGACTTTTATTACGTCGCGGCCCGGTGCCCCCAATGCCTTGGAAGACACGACCCCGGCCGAGTTCTTCACCGGCAGGGATTCCGCCGAAGCCGTCGAAATGACCGCGCTGGTTGTCAAGACCGTCAAGGCGTCGCTCGCGTGGTGAGCGAGCGCCGCGCGCATTTTCGTTCTATAGTAGTGTCAGCCCGAGTTGCGAGGATCGAAGTATGAACCGCCGATATTTTCTGCTGAGTGCGGGGGCTGTAGCGGCTGCCCGCCACCCGCTTCGCGCCAACGAAACGCTGCGCATTGCCTGCGTCGGCGTGCGCGGCCGCGGCCGGGATCACATCCGCAGCTTCGCCGCCCTGCCCGATGTGGAGGTGGCGGCCCTTTGCGACGTCGACGAATCGGTGCTCGAGACGCGGCTCGACGACGTCGAGAAGATGGGCAAGAAGAGGCCTGCCGCCTACACGGACTTTCGGAAACTTCTCGAGGACAAGTCGATCGACGCGGTCTCGATCGCCACCCAGAACCACAACCACACGCTTCAGACCATCTGGGCCTGCCAGGCCGGCAAGGATGTGTATGTCGAGAAGCCGTGCACGCACAACATCTTCGAGGCGCGGCAGATTGTGGCCGCCGCGCGCCGTTACGACCGCATCGTGCAGCACGGCACGCAGAGCCGCTCCTCGGCGGCGTTGCGCGAGGGGATCGAGAAGCTGCGCGAGGGCGTCATCGGCGACGTCTACATGGCGCGCGGTCTGTGCTTCAAGTGGCGGGATACCATCGGCCGGGCGCCCGAGGAGCCGGTGCCGGCCGGCGTGCACTACGATCTGTGGCTGGGCCCGGCGCCCAAGCGGCCCTTCACCCGCAACCGGTTCCATTACAACTGGCACTGGTTCTGGGACTACGGCAACGGCGACATCGGCAACCAGGGCATTCATCAGATGGACATCGCCCGCTGGGGCCTGGGCGTCACCTATCCGGTCCGCGTGAGCGCCATGGGCGGACACTTCATGTTCGACGACGACCAGGAGACCCCGAACACCATGGTCGCCACTTTCGAATTCGACGGCCGCGCCAGACGCCGCATGCTCGTCTTCGAGGTGCGGCACTGGATGACCAACCGCGAGGCCGACATCGGCGGCCGGCGCAGTGGCGGCAACGTCATCGGAAATCTCTTCTACGGTTCGCAGGGCTACATGGTGATCGATGGCGGCTACCGGACCTTCCTCGGCAAGGAGCAGGAGCCCGGCCCGAGCGCCACCGGCGGCGGCAATCACTACGCGAACTTCGTCGAGGCGGTGCGGCGCCGGGACCGCTCGGTGCTGAATGCCGAGATCGAGGAGGGCGCCATCTCGACCGTGCTGGTCCACCTGGCCAACATCTCCTATCGCCTGGGCCGCAGCCTCCGGTTCGATCCGGAGACGATGAGCTGCCCTGGTGACGAGGAAGCCAATCGGATGTTCAGGCGCGACTACCGGTCGCCGTTCATCGTTGCCGAGAAGGTCTGATCACGTCCCGGAGGTCTGAAGGCGATGCCGAGAGCCAATCCGCTGGCCTGGTTGAGTGAGGAGATCGAGGGCTGGAAGAGGGCAGGAACCTACCAGCGCCTGCGCGTGCTCGAGTCAGCCTGCGAGCCCGTGGCGCGCTTCGACGGCCGCGAGGTCATCAACCTCGCCTCGAACAATTACCTGGGCCTGGCCAACCACCCGAAGCTGGTGGAGGCGGCGATCGAGGCCACGCGCCGGTATGGGGCGGGTTCCGGAGCGGTGCGCACGATCGCCGGGACGATGACGCTGCACGTCGAGCTCGAGCAGCGCATCGCCCGGTTCAAGAGGGTCGAGGCCTGCGTGGTCTTCCAGTCCGGCTTTACCGCCAACGCCGGCACCGTGGCGGCCATCCTCGGGCCGGAGGATACGATCATCTCCGACGAGCTCAATCACGCCAGCATCATCGACGGTTGCCGCCTCTCGAAGGCCAGGATCCGGATCTTCCCCCACCGGGACTTCGAAGCCGCGGGCCGGATGCTGGCCGAGCTCGACGGCACGCCGGGCCGGAAGCTGCTCATCACCGACGGCGTGTTCTCCATGGACGGCGACATCGCGCCGTTGCCCGTGCTGGTCGAGCTGGCCGAGCGCCACGGCGCCATCATGATGGTCGACGATGCCCACGCCTCCGGTGTCCTGGGGCGCAACGGGCGGGGTACGATCGATCACTTCAATCTGCACGGGCGGGTCGACATTCAGGTGGGCACGCTTTCGAAGGCCATCGGCTGCCTGGGCGGCTATATCTGCGGCAGCCGCGACCTGATCGAATACCTCTACCACCGGGGCCGCCCCTTTCTGTTCTCGACCTCCCACCCGCCGGCGGTGGCCGCGGCCTGCCTGGCGGCCTTCGACCTGCTCGAGCAGGAGCCCGAGCGGATTGAGAAGCTCTGGGAGAACACCCGCTATTTCAAAGAGCAGTTGCGCCGGGAGGGCTTCGATACGGGAATCAGCGAGACGCCCATCACGCCCATCATGGTCGGCGATGCGGCCTTGGCCCATGCCTTCTCGCAGGCTCTGTTCGAAGAAGGACTGATGGCGACGGGCATCGGCTACCCCACCGTGCCCCGCGGCAAGGCGCGCATCCGCACGATCGTCACGGCCGTTCACACGCGCGAGCACCTGGACCGGGCGCTCGAGATCCTGGTGCGCGTCGGCAGACGGATGGGGATTGGCCGGCGGGTGTGAGTCCTCCGGCGCAGCGCGACCGGGTGCGAATCTTTTGAAGTTGTAGTCTTCCTGCGTCCACGCTTCGTCTCTTGCAGCGAAGGAGATTGTCCTTTGCGCCAACCAACGGGTGGGCTACGTCTGGTCGCCCTCGTGGCAGGGCACAGGCGTTCTTCGACGACTTCGAGGTGCGCGAAATCCGCCTTTACTTTGACGACCCCAATTGGTCTAACACGCTCTACCAGGCGACGCCACCGATCGCAGCGATCCATACTTTCCCGCACGCTTTCGCTCCGGCGACGTCAGCATCGATCGGAGCGGCGTCCGGTTCAAGGGCAACGCCTCGTTCATGCGAGGCGGCACGAAGAAGTCCTTCAAGTTGAGACTTTAGCCCGCATTTCTGACAAAGTGTCGAAAGGGCGTCTCGAGCAGGGCATGGGGGTGTTTTCGGCGCGATTTTTCAGCGCCCGTTTTGCCGGTCGCCGTCTGGAGTGGGCTCTCCCAGGCCGCAAAGGCGCACTCCTGCCTCCGATCGCGCCGCGGGAGGCGTTTTTGACCAAAGCTCCGCCCGCCCGGCCCTCAAATTGATCTCCCCTCGGGGCTGCTCCAGAAGCGCTCCGCCGCCTCAACACCGCAGCTGCCCCCACGCCTGCCGGGACACCCCCACTCGGGGAAACTCCTCCGCCAGCGAGACCCAAATCCGCCGCGCCGTCACCCGGATCCGTGCCCCGATCTTCAGCCGTCACACCCGGATCGTTTCCGCCTGCGCCTGCTCCATCTCCGGCTCGATCCGCCGCCGCAACCGCTCGTTGCGCGCCAGCCCCAGCACGTAGTCCACCCCCTGGGCCTCGCACCATGCCATCAGCTCCTCGCGGCAGAAGCCCGAATCACCCCGCACGATGATCTGCACCTCCGGCCACCGCCGCCGGATCTGCGCTACGATCCGCTCCAGCTCTTGTGTCGCCCCGGCGGCCGCGTCCCCGTCCGCGATGCGCAGCCGCGCGCACAACAGGTGCTCGCCCGCAAAGAGAGACAGCGGCAGATAGCAGTCCTCGTCGTAGTAACCGTGAAAGAACCGCTTCTCCTGCCGCCCGTGCAGCGGCAGATCGGTCACGTCCAGGTCCAGCACGATGCGCCGCGGCGGCTCCGGGTGCGCCTCCAGAAACAGATCCGCCAGCAGCGCATCGAACCGCTCTTGCCGGAACTGAATCTTGCAGTATCGGCTCAGCTCGCCCGTGCCCCGCTCCAGCCGGTTCAGCGTGCTCTTGCCGGCCAGCCGCCCCCGCCCCGCCCCGCGCCTCCCGCTCAGCAGCCCGAACATCGCGTCTTCCGGCAACCGCTCGTGATCGTTCAGATCTTCGAAGCCCAGCGCCAGCCCGCGGACCCGCTGCGCCAGCATCTCGCTCAGACTGTGCCGCACGTAGCGCTCACCCCGCCCGTCGTCGAAACACCCCGCAATCCGGTCGATCAGGCCCCGGCGCCGCTCGGCCTCCCGCAACAGCAGCGCCCCGGCATCGGAGCTCACCGCCCGCCGTGGAGCCGCGCCACCACCTGGCGCGAACCATGGGCCGCAAACTCGAAGCTTTCTGGGATACACTCTGGGAGGACGGGGGTCTCGCTCTCGTTGGCTTTAAACATTTTCCTCTCACAAACGTTTATGTCAGAGTCTGCGGCTCCCCGCCAACTTCTTGTGAGAAATCCGGGCTAGAAGCCCAGGGCGTGGCAGAACTGGCAATCGTTAGAGACCTCGCGCGCGGCGTGGCAGCTCATGCAGGCCGTCATGCTGGTGGAGACTTCCTGGGCGAGCACATCGCGCTCAGCCACCGGGCCGTGGCAGGTCTCGCAGCCGATGGCGGCCTCGGTGTGGCTGGCGTGGCTGAAGAAGACGAACTCCGGCACCTGGTAAACGCGCACCCAGGGGATGCGTCCGCCTTTCTTCTCAAACTCTGAGAGCTTGCGCACCTCGGGGTGATCCGGAGCGATCGTGCGGTGACAGGCCAGGCAGCGCGAGGCGGCGGGCAGGCCGGCGCGCTCTTTGCTCCCGGCGCCCGGGTGGCAGTCGGCGCAGGCAAGCTTCGCTACGGCGTGCTGTTTGTGACTGAAGGCCACCGGCTGGGCCGCGACCTCCCTGGGCAGCTTTTCCTGCTTGCCTTGGTATGTGCGAGGCACCTGCGCAACCAGCAGGGTGGCGGTGAGGAGGCCGGAGGCGATTTTCATGGCAGCGCGAGAGCACCCAGCTTGCCCGTGCAACTGACATCATAACCGGTTTCACTTCCTGCCTTTGACAGGACGGCGTGCCGGATGATAGCTTCATTGCGTCATGCGCTGGATCTCGACGATTTCCCTCATGCTTGCCGTTTCGCTCGTCACCGGCTGCCGGCGCGAGCAACCCCAGGCCCCGGCGACGCGCGAGATTTCGCTCGAGGTGTTGCAGGACAAGATCCGCGGCGGCTGGGCGGGGCAGATGATCGGCGTCAGCTACGGCGCCCCAACCGAGTTCCGCTGGCGCGGCGAGATCATCCCCGAGGAGAAGCTGCCGGAATGGAAGCCGGAGATGATCGAGGGCGCCCTCGATCAGGACGACATCTACGTCGATATGACCTTCGCCCAGGTCCTTCAGGAGAAAGGGCTCGATGCGACGACCGAGGACTTCGGCGAAATGTTCAAGAAGTCGCAGTACCGGCTCTGGCATGCGAACCTGGCGGCCCGGCGGGCGCTGCGCCGCGGCGTTCCGGCCACCGAGAGCGGCACGCCCAAGTACAACATCCATGCCAATGACATCGACTTTCAGATCGAGTCGGACTTCGTGGGCCTGATGTGTCCGGGCATGCCGCAGAGCGCCATCGATTACGCCCTGCGCGCCGGCCGCGTGATGAATTACGGCGACGGCATCTACGGCGGCGTCTTCGTTTCCTGCATGTACGCGGCGGCATTCTTCGAATCCGACGTGCGCAAGATCGTCGAGGCGGGTCTGGCCTGCCTGCCGCCGGAGAGCCCCTATGCGAAGGTGATCGCCGACACGCTCCGCTTCTCTCAGGAGAATCCAAACGACTGGGTGCGGGCGTGGCAGTTGATCGAAGACAAGTGGAACCGCCGCGACCCCTGCCCGAGCGGGGCGCTCACACCCTTCAACATCGACGCCAAGCTCAACGGCGCCTACATCGCGCTCGGCCTGCTCTACGGGCGAGGCGACTTCGAGCAGACGCTCAAGATCTCCACCCGCTGCGGTCAGGACTCCGATTGCAACCCGTCGAACGCGGCGGGCATCCTGGGCGTGGTGCTGGGCTACGAGAAAATTCCCGAGATCTACCGGAGCGGCATTCCGGCCATCGCGGACAAGAACTTCAGCTTCACCAAGCACAGCTTCCGCACCATCGTCGAGAGCACGACGCAGCAGGCGGTGGCGCTGGCGGAGCGTCGCGGCGGCCGGTTCCTCGGCGACAGGCTGGTCATCGCGGTCCAGCAGCCGGTCCCGCCGCCGCTCGAGATCTGGGACGATTACGGCGAGCCGGTGGAGCGCATCCCCCACACCGATGCGCGCTTCAATTGGAAGGGGCAGTGGGTCGAGCACGGCAAGGGGACGGCCCGGCGCGCCGCCCAGAAGGGCGCCGAGGTGAGCGTCAGCTTCGAGGGCACCGGCTTCATCCTGACCGGCTCCTATCTGCCCACTGGAGGCAAGGCGGATATCTCCATCGACGATGGCCCGCCCGAAACGATCGACGTTTATGAGGATCAGGAGCGAGCGAACGAAAGCCTGGCACATCGCTTCAAGCTTGCGCCGGGGCGGCACACGGTGCGGCTGGTGGTGCGCGGCGAGCCCTTCGAGGGCAACCCCGCCGAGAAGAAAGGCCGCGACGTGGTGGTGCGCGATCTCATCGTGTTTCGCTGAGGGCGCCGGCTCAAACGTCGGCCCCGCCGGGCGGCTCGCGATGGGCTGCGATCAGGTAAAGCAGAAACGCAACGAAGGCGAACACGCCCGCGATGACGAGGCCGCCCGGAATGTAGCTGACCGAGGCGTGGCGCACCAGCGCGTCAATGTTGGGCACGAACTGCGCCAGGCCGGTCCGGGCGTCGAGCACCCAAGTCGTGACCTTCAGCCACCAGGCGACAAAGAGCACCAGAAAGATCCAGCCGTAGTTGCGCCGAAGCCGGATGGCCATCGCTGCTCCCAGCGAGACGGCGTGCTCCGGGTGTCGTAGGTCCCGGCTGAGTCGGTCGCGCCAGTCGGTGCAGGGCGCCGCCTCAGCGGGAGCGAACAACGGCGCAAAGTAATTCGCTTCGAGCAGGCGCACGCGGCGGCGGGAGACCTCAAACAGGCGATAGCGCCGCGCCTCGATGATGAGCAACAGGAAGACCAGAACCAGGCAGCAGAGAATCACCGCATGGTGCGAATCGGGCGAAGCCAGCGTGACGGAAAGCATGGCGGCGCTGGCGGCGATGGACCAGTTCGTGGTGGTGTCCAACCGAGTCCGCCAGGTGATCATCCGCGAGATCTCGCCGCGATAGAAGTGCGCGATGGCCGTAACCTCGTCGCGACCGGCCGGCAGGGACTGCATCGTTGTTTTATGCTAGCGCGGGCGGCGAGCGGATGATATAGTCCAAAGGGCGGGAGAAGGCGATGACGAGATTCACACGACGCAGTTGGCTGGCCTCGGCGGGGGCTCCGCTATTGTCGGCGCCTTCCGCGGCGGCGGGCAAATCGGAGCGGCTGCGCATCACCAGGGTGGAGACCTTCCGCGTGGTGGTGCCCATGAAGCCCGATTCGACCACCGATCCCGAAACGGCCGAAGAGAGCCGTTTCGACCTGGTTCCGAAGACCATCCTCAAGATCCACACCGATTCCGGCATTGTCGGCATCGGCGAAACCGGCCGCGGCGAAGACTACGACGCCATCCGGCGCAACGCCCAGTTCCTCGAGGGCAAGAACGCCTTCGACATGAATCTGGCGTATCTCGAGCTTCCGGCCCGCGCCGGCTACGCCGCCTTCGAGATGGCGCTTTATGACGTCGTCGGCAAGGCGATCGGCTGGCCCGTCTACAAGCTGCTCGGCGGGCTGGCGCAGCGCAAGGTGCTGGTGAGCTACTGGACGGGACGCCGCACGCCGGCCGGCATGCGGCGCGTGGCCGAGCGCGCGCTGGCCGGCGGCTTCACCTCGATCAAGATGAAGGCCAAGCAGGGCGACCCAGTGGTCGAATCGATCGCGGAGATCGCCAGGGTGGCGCCGCAGATCAAAGTGATCTTCGATCCCAACACGCGCTACCGGAGCTTCGCCGACTTTCTGCCCGTGGCGCGCGAGCTCGAAAAGATCGGCAACGTGCTGGTCTACGAAGACCCGTTCGACAAGAACGACTTCGAGGGCTACCGCAAATTGCGGCGCGAGGTGAAGGGGCACGTCGTGCTGCATCTGGGCGATCCCAGGGCGATGATCCGCGCCATCCGCGAGGACGCCTGCTCGGCCTTCAACACCGGGGGCAACCCGGGCATGGCCGGCTTCGTCGCGAATGCGTATCTGGCGGGGGCCGCGGGCATGCCGGTCTGGCACGGCTCGGGCAACGACTGCGGCATCGTGGACGCATCGTATCTGCACTCCTGCGCGGCGGCGCCCAACTGCACGCTGCCAAGCGACATTCTGAGTTTCCTGCGGGAGGACGATCTCATCGTCGAGCCGATCGAGATCCGCTCGAGCTACGCGATCGTCTCCGACAAGCCCGGCCTCGGCGTCGAACTCGACGAGGACGCCGTGCGGCGCTACCAGGTGAAGGGGTAACCCATGAAAAGGAGCGATTCCCGCCGCGCCTCCTGGATCACGCTTCTGGTCGCGGCACTGCTCGCTGCCGGTTGCGCGCGCCAACGCTATGACCTCATCCTGCGCGGCGGAACCATCTACGACGGCTCGGGCGGCGCGCCCGTTGTCGCCGACCTAGCGGTCAAGGGCGACCGCATCGCGGCCATCGGCGACCTGAGCGACGCCCGCGCCGCGGCCGAGTTCGACGTCAAGGGCCTGGCGGTGGCGCCCGGCTTCATCAACATGATGAGCTGGGCCAATGAGTCGCTGATCGCTGACGGCCGGTCGATGAGCGACATCAAACAGGGCATCACGCTCGAGGTGATGGGCGAAGGCAACTCGATGGGGCCGCTCAACGACGCCATGAAGGAGCGGATGCGCGCCGCCCAGGGCGATATCAAGTACGAGATCGAATGGACGACGCTGGGCGACTATCTGGAGTACCTGGAGCGCAGAGGCGTCTCTCCGAACGTCGCCTCTTTCATCGGCGCCGCGACGCCGCGCATTTACGTGCTGGGCTACGAGGATCGGGCGCCTTCCTCGGACGAGCTCGAGAAGATGCGCGCGCTGGTGCGCCAGGCCATGGAGGAAGGTGCGCTCGGCGTCGCCTCCTCTCTGGTCTACCCGCCGGGCTTCTTCGCCAAGACCGACGAGCTCATTGCGCTCGCCCGGGTGGCCGCTGAGTACGGCGGCCTTTATATCTCCCATCTGCGCAGCGAGGGCGACGAGCTCATCGAGGCCGTGGAGGAGTTCCTCACGATCGTGCGCCAGGCGGGCGTGCGGGGCGAGATCTACCATCTCAAAGCCGCCGGCAAGGATAACTGGGGAAAATTCGACCGCGTGATCGAGATGATCGAGAAGGCCCGCGCCGAGGGCTTGGAAGTGACCGCCGACATCTACACCTACCCGGCGGGCGCCACCGGGCTCGACTCCTCGATGCCGCCCTGGGCGCAGGAGGGGGGATTCGAGAAGTTCCTCGAGCGGCTGAAGAATCCGGCGATCCGGCGGCGCATCGCCCGCGAGATGCGCGAGTCGAAGAAGGGCTGGGAGAACATGTACCTCCAGGCCGGCTCGCCGGATCGCATCCTCCTGGTCGGCTTCAAGAACGAGAAGCTCAAGCCGCTCACCGGCAAGACACTGGCCGAGGTCGCCCGCATGCGCGGGAAATCGCCCGAGGAGACGGCGATGGACCTGATCCTCGAGGACGCCAGCCAGATCGGGGCGATCTACTTCAGCCAGTCCGAAGACAACGTCCGCAAGGCGGTGCGCCTGCCGTGGGTGAGCTTCTGCACCGACTCAGCTTCTGTGGCCGCCGAAGGTGTCTTTCTCAAATCGAACCCGCACCCGCGTGCCTACGGCAGCTTCGCCCGGCTGCTTGCGAAGTACGTCCGCGAGGAGAAGCTGATCCCGCTCGAGGAGGCGATCCGTAGGATGGCGGCCCTGCCGGCTGAGACGCTGCGGTTGGACGGGCGCGGCATGCTGCGGAACGGCTACTACGCCGACATCGTCGTCTTCGACCCGGCGCGCATCCAGGACCATGCCACCTGGGAGAAACCGCACCAGTACGCCACCGGCGTCGTGCATGTGTTCGTCAACGGCGGGCATGTGATTCGAGACGGCGAGCACACCGGCGCCAAGCCTGGGCGCGTCGTGCGCGGGCCGGGCTGGAAGGGACGCAAGGGAGGCACGACGTGAGCGAAGTTTCCCGGCGGGGCTTCCTCGCCTCCGCGGCCGCCTCACCGGCGGCGGCTCAGGCGAAGCCGCCCGTCATCGACGCGCACTGCCATGCCGGCACCGGCCAGGCGATGTCAGCGCCGTGGACGACGCGCGCCTCCGTTGAGATCACCCTCCGGCATATGGAGGAGGCGGGCATCGACCGCACGATCATCTTCCCCATCAACAACGTCGAATATGCGGGGCCGAATCGCGAGATTGCCGAAATCTGCGCGCGCCATCCGGACAAATTCATCGGCTTCGCCAAACACGACCCGCAGGCGGAGGCGGGCCGCATCCGCTCGATGCTTCGCGAGGAGGTGGAGCGGATGGGGCTCAAAGGGTTGAAGCTCCACCGCCTCCCCACACGCGAGGTGCTCGATGCGGTCGCCGAGCTCGGCATCCCGATTCTCTACCATCCCGAGAGGGTCGCCAACTTCCACCTGATCGCCTCCGAGTATCCGCAGGTGAACTTCATCATGGCGCACCTGGGCAGTTTCGCTTCGCACGACTGGACGGAGCATCTGGCGGCGATCGACGTGGCGCGGCGTTACCCGAACGTCTATCTCGACACCTCCTCGGTGGTCTTCTTCCGCTTCCTCGAGCTGGCGGCGAGGGAGGCCGGGCCGGACAAGCTGATCTTCGGCAGCGACGGCCCGGAACTCGACTCGCGCGTGGAGCTTTACAAGGTGAAGCTGCTCAAGCTATCGGCGGCCGACGAGGCTAAAGTTGTGGGCGGCAACATCCGGCGCCTGCTGCCGAAAGGGGCTGTTTAAGTCGAAATCGGGGGTTCATTTCGCTAAAATTCTCGGCAGGGTTGTTGTCGGCAAACCTGGCCCTAAGTTCTGAGGCTCGGGAGGGGACGAAGCCCTGAAGAACCGTTGCCTTGGGTTGGCCTTTCTCCGCGGCTGCGCCTTGCTCGTGCCGGCCGCGGAGGGTCCACAGTCAGCGGAGGCTCGCCGGCGGCCCTATGTCGCAGTCTCCAAGCGAACCATCTAGTATGCCGGGCCGTCGGCCAAAGCCGGCCTCGTCAAAGAGGTCATCCGGCGAACCGAGGCGCGTGACAGCCAGGGAAGACGATATTCCTCGGCGGGATCGAACCTGCCTGCTGAACACCGTCATGAGTGGATCCGGGACGGCGTGGCCGGAGAGTCGTACTTCGGGAACCGACATCAGAAGGTTGCATACTTCCGCAGCCTGGATCCCGGCGAAGCTGGATCGGCTCTCTCGGATTCCCGGATGCAAGCGGTCGAGATCAACGGACTCCCCTGCGTTAAAGGCCCTTGGCGGATGGCCGGGCCGGCCGCGGCTGGCTTCGGCAGGCGGTCTCGTGTATTCATGAGAGACATGAGCCGCCTGCTTTCGCTCGCTCTCATCGTGGCGTCCGTGCCCTGCCTGGCCCAGAAGCGCTGGTGGATGGAGGAGCCGATCCGGCTCATCCAGACGAACCTGCGCGAAACCGATTCGAACCTCGACGCAAAGCGGCTGGTCGACCAACTGGTTGACTTCCGCGCCAACGTCCTATTGTTTGGCATGGGGGGCATCGTTGCCCACTATCCCACCCAGGTGGAATTCCACTACCCGAGCGCTTACCTTCCGGCTGGTCGGGATACGTTCGGCGAGGTGCTCGAGCAGGCGCACGCGCGCGGCATTCGCGTCATCGGGCGCTTCGACTTCTCCCGTACCCAGAAGCCTGTCTATGACGCGCATCCGGAGTGGTTCTTCCGGCGCGCCAGCGGCGAGCCGTTCATCTACAACGGCCTGTACTCGACCTGCATCAACGGCGGCTACTATCGCGAGCATATCTTCCGCATCTTGACGGAGGCGCTCACTCGCTACGAGGTGGACGGGCTGTTTTTCAACATGTTCGGCAACCCGCGCTCGGACTATAGCGGTAACCGCATGGGGCCGTGCCACTGCGCGGCCTGCCGCCGCCTCTACCGCGAGCGCTACGGTGGCGAGCTGCCCGCTTCGGACGACGATCCCCAGTACCGCCAGTTCCTGGACGCCTGCGCGCGCGAGGTAGCCGCCGAGATCGGCAAGCTGATCAAGAAGCTCCGGCCGGAGGCCTCCTTCAACACCTACATCCAGGAGCATGTCGATGGAATCATGTCGGAGTCGAACACCGCCGTGGACCGGCCGCTGCCCCTATGGCCGTACTCAGCCTCCGACAACGTCAACTACAACCGCAACTCGGAGCCGGAGAAGATGGCCATCAACCTCTCGATGAGTTTCATCGATTACGCCTGGCGTTTCGCCGCCGTGCCGCCCAACGAGATCCGCGTGCGGTTGAGCCAGGCGATCGCTCACGGCGGGGCGCTCGCGCAGAACATGCACGGCACGATGGACCAGGAGGACCGGTCCTTCCTCGAAGCGGCCCGTCCGCTGTTTCGCTGGCATGCCGAGCATGAGGATCTCTACGTCGGACAGGAGAACGCCGGGCGCGTGCTGCTGCTCGGGCCGCGGAACGACTCTTACCGGGGTTTCTACCGGCTGCTGAGCGAGCAGCACATTCCGTTCCGGGCCTCAAGCAACGTGCGGACGCTACTCGCGCACCCACGCGAGTTCGATCTGGTGGTGGCCACCAGCCAAGTACCGGCGGAGCTCGAATCCTGGGTGCGGTCCGGCGGGAGGCTCCTGGTGGCGGGGCTGACGCCTCCCTTCGGGATAGACGGGCCGGTGAAGCGCTGGGAAGGCGTGCGCGGCTATTTCCGCATACGTGATCACGCGCTCTTTCCCTCGCTACGCCAGACGAACCTGCTCTTTCTTTACGGCGATTACCTTGAGTTCGCTCCCGAAGCGCGGCCGCTTTTGACGCTGATTCCGCCGTCGATGTTCGGTCCTCCCGAGAAGGTCTTCACGGACAAAGTGGAGACCGACAAGCCGGGCCTGATTCTGGGTGAGATCGGCCAAGGCCGGCTGGCCTACCTGCCCTGGGATGTGGGAGCGCTCTACTATCGCTACAGCTCGCATCACCACGCCGGCCTCGTCGCCGACCTCATCGATCACCTCGTCGACGGCCAGCGGCAGCTTCGCACCAGCGCCCATCCGCTCATCGAGATCACCGTGATGCGCCAGCCGCGGCGGAACCGGACGCTCGTGCACTTTGTCAACCTCACCGGCCATTCCCAGACCGGATGGTTCGATCCGGTTCCGGTGCGCGACGTAAGAGTGCGCCTAGCCGGAAGCTTCGAGGCGGCGCGCTGGGTGCGCGGGGCACGGGAGCTGCCCTTGCGTCACGAATCGGGCGCCGGCGAGTTCACGCTGCCCGAAGTGAGCGGCTACGAGGTCGTGGTGCTCGAGGGCGGCTCGGCGTCAGCTCCACTGGACTGACGTCCGTTTCTCGATTCGCGTTTCGTCGAGCTCGATGCCGAAGCCCGGCCTCTCGGGAAGCCCGATGCGCCCGTGCTCGACGCGCGGCGGATCTTTCTCGAACAGGTAGTAGTAGCTCATCTTGTGGATGAGGTATTCGGCGAGCGGGCAGGTCATGGGCGATTGCGCGGCGATGACGTGCAGCGCGGCGTGCAGGCTGTGGCCGTGCGGGATGAGCTGGGCATCGAACAGGGAAGCCACCGTGGCGATGCGCACCAGCTCGCTCACCCCGCCGCACCATTCCGGATCGCACTGCACCACGTTCAGCGCGCCGGCGCGGAGGTAGTCGCTCACTTCCCAGCGATTGTAGATGTGCTCGCCGGAGGCGACCGGGATGGAGGTGGCGCGCCGCAGCTCGACGAAGCTCTGAAGCTTCTCCGGATGAAACGCCTCTTCGATCCAGCGGGGGCGGTACTGTTCGACCTGTTTCGCCCAGGCAAGGGCATAGTTGAGATCCCAGCCCATGAAGGCGTCGAACATCAGCTCGACGTCGTCGCCCACGGCCTGGCGCAGCGCGCGCACCAGCGCGACGTTCTTTTCGAGGCCTGCCGTGCCGTCGCCCGGCCCGTAGGCAAGAAACCACTTCTGATGGCGGTAGCCTTCGCTCGTGAGCCGGGCGGCGACGGCCGCGGCGGCCTCGGGTTCGACACTGTAACCCAGGCAGCTTCCGTAGACCTCGACGGCGCGGCGCGTCGGCCCGCCGAGCAGGCGCCAGACCGGGGCGTTGAAATAACGGCCCCGCAGGTCCCAGAGGGCGTTGTCCACGGCGCTGATCCCCATCATGAAGTGCCCGCGCCGCGAGTGGCGGTTCAGCCGGAACATCTGGTCCCAGAGCGCTTCACCGGCCAGCGGATCCTTGCCGATCAAGAACGGCTTGAGTTGCCGGTCGACGACGATGGCCGCTTCGGCATCGATCGGGCCGTAGAGTCCCTCAAGGCCGACATCGGTGAGGATCCTCAGATAGAGTGCCGAAAGGGCCGATTTCTCTTGAACCGGCTGCGGGTCGTCCCGGTAAGGCTTCGGCCGGTGCTCTTCATAAACGTGGAGCGGCTGCACCTGGTGCTGGCGGTGGAGGCCGCGCATCACCTCGCGACTGCCCTCCAGGCGCCAGAATTCGAGAGCGCGGATCTTGAGGGCGCCCCGCGGCGTCTCCTGCGCGGGCGCCGGAGGTCGCACCGCAAGAGCTCCGAGGCCGGAAAGGAAACTGCGCCGTCGCATGACGAGCGATTCTATCAACTCGAGCTGCGCCGGACGAGGATGGCGGCCCAGCCGTCGCGCGCGGTGGTTTCGAGCGGTTCGAGGCCGGCGGCCCTGGCGGCGGAGGCAACCTCGTCGATCCGGTTCGGCTCGAAGCCGCTCAGCACGGCGAAACCGCCAGGACGCAGCACGCGCGCAATCTCGGCTGCCAGGGCGACGGCAGCGCCGGGGCTGACGTTGGCCGCGACAAAATGCGCCGCCTGGTCGGCCACGGCGTCGGCAGAGCCTTGAAATAGGAGAGCCGCCACGCCCGCCCGCGCCAGGTTCTCTTGCGCGGCCTCGACGGCCTGCGTATCGATGTCGCAGGCGATGATGCGGCCGGCGCCCAACAGGGCGGCCGCCTGCGCCAGGATCCCGGATCCGGCGCCCAGATCGAAGAACACTTGACCCGCGCCGAGCCGCCGCTCCATCGCCTCCAGGCACATTTGCGTGGTCGGATGATAGCCGGTGCCGAGCGCCAGGCCCGGCCGGATCTCCAGGCGCAGCCGCCCCGGGGGCGTCGGCTCGTCCCGCCAGTCCGGGACGATGAAGAAACGCTCGCCGACCTCGATCGGTGCGAAGGACTCCATGGTGAGCCGCACCCAGTTGACTTCTTCGACCGGCTCCCAGCGCGCATTCCACGCCGCGTAAACATCGATCGGAAACGGCTCGCGAAAGAAGGCTTCGAGCAGGATCCGGCCGGAGAGCTCTTCGTGCTCGATGAAGCCCGTCGCGCCGCGCTCCCACAGTTCGGCGACGAGCCGGTCTTTCTCCTCCGGTGAGGTTTCAAGAATCAGCGCCTGCATTCAGCCTTGCACCCGCTTCGCCTTGCCTGCCCAGAGCGTCTCTTTGAGTTCGGCTTTGCGGATCTTGCCCGTGCCGCTCTTGGGCAGAGGCTCCTGGCGGAAGAAGACGTGTTTGGGAAGTTTGAAGCGCGCCAGGCGGCCCTCCAGATGCGCCCGCAACTCCTCGGCGGTGAGCGTCTGGCCCGGCTTCAGCACGACGAACGCCGCAGGCACCTCTCCCCACTGGTCGTCCGGCGCGGCCACCACCGAACACTCGAAGACGGCCGGATGCGAGGCGATGGCGCTTTCGACCTCGAGCGAGGAGATGTTCTCGCCGCCGCTGATGATGATCTCCTTCTTGCGATCCACGATCTGGAGGAAGCCCTCTTCGTCCCAGGTGGCCATGTCGCCCGTGTGGAACCAGCCGCCCGCCATCGCCTCGGCCGTTTGCGCCGGATCCCGCCAGTAGCCCTCCATGACGTGGTCGCCGCGGGTGACGATTTCGCCCACCGTCCGGCCGTCGCGCGGCACGTCATTCATGGCCTGATCGACGACGCGCACTTCGACGCCGATCACTGGAAAACCGGTCATGGCCTGGCGGCGGTAGCGCTCCTCGTCGCTCGAGAAGGTGAGGCCCGCTTTCGGAATGGCCGCGGCCAGCACCGGGGCCGTTTCGGTGAGGCCGTAACCGGAGAAGCACCGGCAGCCGAAGGTGCGCTCGACACGCTCGATCAGCGTCGGCGTGGAGGCGGCGCCGCCGATGAAGATGCGCCGCATGCTGGAAAGGTCATGGCGGCCCGCCTCGGGATGATTCACCAGAGCATTGGCCATCGCCGGGACCAGGTACATGTCCGTGCCGCGGTGCTCCTCGATGAGCCGGAAAACCGCCGGAGGGTCGAACCGGCGCACCATCACCTGCTTGACGCCGAGGTACGTGAGCGCCTGGGGGCCGCCCCAGCCGTTGGCATGGAAGAACGGAATCGTGTGCAGGTAGACCATCGACTCCACCTGGACGTAGAGCGTCATGACGGCGAGCGCGTGCAGATAAAGCGTCCGGTGGCTGAGCATTACTCCTTTGGGCGTGCCGGTGCTGCCCGAGGTGTAGAACAGCTCGGCCACGGCGTTCTCGTCGATCGAGGAGATGTCGGCGCGCTCGGGCTCGCCGGCGGCGATCAGCTCTTCGTAATTGAGCCCGGCGGGCTCCACCGTCCGGCCGATCGCCACCCAGTGGGCGATGCCGGGACAGGCGGCGCGCAGCTCCGCCGCCACGCGGGCGAACTCTTCCTCGAAGATGAGCATGCGCGCTCCCGCGTGGTTCACAATGGCAGCCAGCTCGACCGGAGCCAGGCGTACGTTGAGCGGAAGCAGAATGGCGCCGGCCTGCGGGACGCCGAAATAGCCCTCGAGCAACTGGTGGTTGTTGAAGCTCAAATAGGCCACGATCTCGCCGCGCGCGATGCCGTGCCGGCCGAGGCCGGAAGCCAGTCTCCGGCACCGCTCGCCGAACTCCGCGTACGTGAACTGGCGGTCGCCTGAAACGACCCCGACGCGATTCCCATAGAGGTCCGTGGCGCGGTCCAGACACCTGAGCGGCGTCAGAGGGGTGAACATGGGCTGTCCTCTCCGTCCGGTGGCGTTCTTCGCGCATTGTACTCTAGCGGCACGCTATGCTGAGAGGCGCGTGGGAGTGAGCCTGCGGCACTTCGTCTACGCGCTGGTGGCCGCCGTCATCGTTTACATCGCGCGCGAGCTCAAACGCCGCCGCCTGCGCGTCAATCCCCGCCGGCCGGAGCTTAGCATGGCCGAGGCGGTCGAGCTTTTCGGGCGGGGTGCCGACCGGGATCCCGACCGGGTGCTCGTGCCCGACCACCTGCGTGGCGTACCGCCCCCTTCCGTCCTTGAGGCGGCGGCGAGAACGGCGCAGGAAGCGGAACAGCAGAGCCTCCGCGCCGCTTCGGCACGCCAGGCGATCCGGGAAGCGATCCTCGCCCAGGCCACGCTCGCGCTCAAGCTCGAGGCGATCCTCGCCCGCGACGAGCGGGCGCGCGCGGCGCTGATTGCAGGCTACCAGCCCGGCATGGAGGAACTGCTCGTCGAGGGCGCCCGGATCTGTCATGAGAGCTGGCGGCTGCTGCGCTTCTACGCGCGGCTGAAGTTCGACGACGCGGTGCCGGAGGACTGGTTCCACCGTTATGTGCGCCTGGCCCGGCCCTACATCCGAGAGAAGGTACGCCTGGCCGAGGCCGCCGTGATCGAAATGGACGAAGGCGCCCGGCGCTTCATCGAAATTTACGACCTGCTTCTGGCGGACCTCAAGAAAGAGGCGCTGGCGGCGCCGCCCAAGAAACGCTTCGTTCCTCCCGATCTGCCGGAGAGTGGATGAGCGGCGTCAATCGGCCCAGTGGCGCTCGCTCAGGGCGCGCAGCCGCTCGGCGGCGGCCTCCGCCGTGATGTCCCGTTGCGGCCAGGCGAGCATTTCGTAGCCGACCAGGAACTTCCGGATGCGCGCCGAGCGGAGCAATGGCGGGTAGAAATGCACGTGGAGGTCCCACTCCGGGTGCGGCTCGCCGTCGGTGGGCCGCTGGTGGATGCCCATCGAGTAGGGAAACGAGATCTGAAAAAGGTTGTCGTAGCGCACGGTGATGCGGTGCAGCGCCTCGGCGAAGGATGTGCGCTCCGCGCCGGTGAGCTCATCGAGCGCTGTGACGTGTCGCCGCGGCAGGATCATCGTCTCGAACGGCCAGACGGCCCAGAACGGCACCAGCACGACGAAGTGGTCGTTGGAGAATACGATCCGCTCGCCCGCTTCCTCTTCGACGGCCAGGTACTCCTGAAGCAGGGTGACGCCGCGCTGCGCCAAGTGATCGGCCTGCGCCGCCGTCTCCGCCGCCACGCGATCCGGGATCGAGCCGTTGGCCCAGATCTGGCAGTGCGGGTGCGGGTTGCTGCACCCCATCATCTCGCCGCGATTCTCGAAGATCTGCACGTGCCGGATGAAGGGCAGGCTGCCCAGCTCGACGTACTGCTCGACCCAGGTGTCGACCACCTGCCGTATCCCCTCGGTCTCCATACGCGCGAGCGTTAGATCGTGGCGGGGATGAAAGCAGACGACGCGGCAGAGGCCGGGCTCGGTCTCCGCTACGAGCAGCCCGGAGCGATCCGCCCGGCCCGGCGGGGTCTGGGGCGACATCGTCGGGAAGTCGTTGTCGAAGACGAAGGTTCCGCTATAAGGCGGGTTGCGGTGCCCGCGGGCCCGGACGTTGCCCGGGCAGAGGTAACAATCCGGATCGTAGGCCGGCAGGCGTTCCTCGGAAACGGCCTCCAACTGCCCCTGCCAGGGACGCTGGGTGCGATGAGGCGAGACCAGCACCCATTCCCGCGCGAGCGGATTGTAACGGCGGTGCGGCTGCGTGCTGAGCCACGTTTCCGAGATTAGCCGCATGCTCTTCCGTCAGGTGTGCCGTAGGGGAATTCGAACTTGGGCGACGGGCAGCGGAAAGGATCAGGCGGTCTCTCGAAGAAAACTATCGAGCGTGGTGCGGATGAGAGGACTTGAACCTCCACGGGATTGCTCCCACATGGACCTGAACCATGCGCGTCTGCCAGTTCCGCCACATCCGCACGCGACGATCCATTACCTATTCTGCAAAAGCGGGCCGCCGGTGTCAATGCCGTGCGGCCCGCTCTCGTTCAGGCGGAGATTACCACTCCAGGCGGAAGCCCATGCGGAAGGCGCGCGGTCCGGGCTGGTCGCCGGTGGAGGCTCCGTTGACTTCGCCCACGCCGCTGATGACGCCCACCTGGCCGAGCTGGGTGATATTGGTGACCGGGTTGCTCCAGTTCGGGTGGTTGAAGATGTTGGTCGCCGTGAGCTCCCAGCGGAACACCACCCTCTCGGCCAGCTCGAAGTTCTTGATCAGGCCCATGTGCCAGACGTTGACCCAGGGGCCCTTGATCACGCCCTTGGCCGAGGTGCCGAACTGGCCCGGCTGAGGCGCCGCGAAGGCCGAGGCGTCGAACCAGCCGGTGACCTTGCGCTGGTCCTTGGGCAAGTTGGCGTCCCTAAGGTGATCCGGCCGGATGGTCACCAGGGGCGCCGTCCGGCTGGTGGTGTAAGCCGTGCCCGTCGGATCGGGTCCGGTCCACAGCGGCGTCAGGAACTGCCCGGAGTAGTAGCTGTAGATGCCGCTGAGCTCCCAGCCGCCTACCAGGAGGTTCAGCCCGCGGCCGGCGTTGCTCATGTACTTGCGTCCCCGGCCGAAGGGGAACTGGTAGAGCCAGTTGGTGGTCACGCGGTGCGTGGGGATATCGGACCAGACCGCGCGCTCGCGCCGGCGGTCGAACGGATTCTCCGGCGATTCGCCACGCTCCAGGTCGCCGATGTCGCGCGCCCAGACCCAGGAGAACTGGTAGTAGAGGCCGTTGCGGAGCTTGCGCTCGGCCTCGGCGGTGAAGCCGTGGTACTGGTGCCCGGCACCGTTGGTGAAGTAGCTGATGCCCGGATACTGCGGGAAGGGCCGCGGCTTGTCCACGAACGGCCGGGTGTCCGGCACGGGCGAGTTGTAGTTATAGCTCCAGTCGCCCTGGCGCGTGTTGGTGCCGATATAGGAGAGCCGGAACCCGGTGTCCCACATCGACCGCTCGATGGTCAGGTTCCACTGCATGCTGTAGGGTATCTTGAGGTGCGGATTCACGGCGGCCGGCAGGCCGACGGTGGACGGCCCCCCGGTACCCGTCGCCGGGAAGACCTGCGGCAGCACGATCACGGGCGTGGGCGTTGGATTGGTGAAGCTCGGCTCATTGATGACGAAGGGCACGCCGCCGTGGCTGATATTGCGCGGCACGACGTCGTAGTAGAGGCCAAAGCCGGAGCGGATCACGGTGTTTTCGCCCCACGGCCGCCAGGCCAAGCCGAGGCGCGGCGCGAAGTTGTTGCGGTCGCTGCGAATGAGCAACCGGCCGGGAAGTCCGAGGCTTTCTGCCTCGACGACATCGACATAGCCTTTGGGCATGAGCGGACTTACCAGATTCATTGTCCCGTTCGGGATCACGATCTTGCCGGAGGCGATGTCAAACAGCGACGCCCGTCCGTGCTCCTCGTCCCAGACCGGATGGAATTCGTAGCGGATGCCGAGGTTCATGGTCAACCGTGGCGTGATCTTGAAGTCGTCCTGGAAGAAGAAATCGTACTGCCAGCGCAGCCGGTCGATCAGGACGAAGGGAAAGGCCCGGGCCGCCGAGGACGGCAAGCCCAGCAGAAAGTCGCCGTACGGGTGGCCCGTGTAGCGGTTCGAGTAGGTGTGACTGCCGAACAGGTTGGCATTGGCGGCGCCGTCGTCCCACTCCACCCGCGTCAGGTTGAATCCGGCCTTCAGGTTGTGCCGGCCGCGGAACCAGCTCAGGTGCTCCTGAAACTGCATCAGGAAGTTCCGGAAGCCCGGCCGGCGGTAGTCCACCTGCGTGATCGGCGTCAGGCCGATGCCGGACCAGTTCACTTTGAAGATGCCGCTGACGTCGGGCAGGTTGGGCACCAGACCGGTGAGCCCGAGGTCGCGGACGACATCGTTCCCCTTGAGTGGACCCTCGATGGGATTGTTGTTCAGGGCAAAACCCCAGCGGAATTCGTTAAGGAACGTCGGCGAGAAGGTGTGCGTGTAGACGATGCTGGCGGCGCGGTTGTCGCGCTGCTGGTACCGCTGGCCGATCGTGGGCAGATTTCCTTCGTACGGGCGATTGTAGAGCCGCTGCCAGGTGTAGCGGCCGAAGATGGCGTCCTTGTTGGAGAAGCGGTGATCGATCCGGGTGGTCCAGTAGGTGGAGGGATCGCGCGGTCTGATTTTCATCTCGCGGTAGTTCTGGCTCACCAGGACGGTCGGATCGCCGAAGTTGGGCAGCGGATAGAAACGGTCCTGGATCTTCTTGGCTACCGGATTAATACGGCTGGCGGGGATGACGTTGCCGGCGAACGGTTGGCCAGTGCTGGGATCCCGGACGACGCTGGTCAAGCCCGAGAAGTTCCCCTCCCGCCAGGCCGGCAGCGGCACGGTCGGGTTGAGCAATTGCTGGACGGCGCTCCCGCGGGAGGTCTCGAAGGAGAAGAAGAAGAACGTCTTGTCCTTGCCTTCGTAGAGCCTGGGCAGGTAAACCGGGCCGCCGACGCTGCCGCCCGGGGTGTGGCTGATGCCGGTGCCGCGCTGGAGGGCGAACGGGTTGCGGGCACGGAACCAGGGCGTGCTGTAGTAGTCGAAGATGTTGCCGTGCAGCTCATTGCTGCCGGACTTGGAGATCATCGTTACCGTGCCGATAGTGCCGAACTCGGCCGTGTTGTTGGAAATATCGATCTTGATCTCCTGGAACGATTCGATGTAGTTGGCAAGCGGGCCGATCTGCGTCTCGCTGACGCCGTCGCTCATCGTGGTGCCGTCGATCGACCAGTGGG
This sequence comes from uncultured Bryobacteraceae bacterium, assembly GCA_938003835.1. Taxonomy (GTDB): domain Bacteria; phylum Acidobacteriota; class Terriglobia; order Bryobacterales; family Bryobacteraceae; genus CALKXJ01. The sequence goes on from CALKXJ010000006.1 coordinate 43,875, forward strand.
ACTGGTTCGAGCGGCTTCCGGCGAAACGGATCGTCGAGGAGCCGCCGCCGGCTTGAAGCACATTGGGCGAAAGCGCCAGGAAGGCCCAGATGCCCCGCGTGTTCAGCGGGATCGACTTGAGCAGATCGGCGGTCTTCGTGTCAGAGATCCGGGCGGTCTCGGTTTCGATCAGCGTCGCTCCCGCGGTGACCTCGATGCGGGTCTCCACGGTGCCGACTTCCAAGGTGATGTCCAGCCGGCGGTAGTCCCGCGCCTCGAGGATGATGTCCTGGGCGACGAACTCCTTGAAACCGGCGCCGCGGGCCGTCACCCGGTAGCTGCCCTCGCGGAGCTGAGCCAGCGTATAGATGCCGGCGGCGTTGGACTGGGTGGTGGTTTCGATGCCGGTGGCCAGATGCCGGGCCGTGATGGTAACTGCCGGAATGACGGCTCCGGTCGCATCCGTCACCGTACCGGTGATCGTGGCGAAGGTCGTCTGGGCGGAGGCGGGCACGGCTGCCAGGGCGAGGAGAGCCACTAGCGCCCGAGCGACAGGGCGGGCTTTTGCCATTTCACAACTCCTGTTTGGACTCCTGAAACGCTTGGCGGGATTGTTTCCCGTCGAAAGGAAGCATAACCCAGGGAAACTGGATTGTCAATGAAAAACGGATGCCAGCACGCGCAGGTAGCGGGCGGCACAGCGGGCCGGAGCGTGCTCCGCTCGAACATATTCAGCGGCCCGGCGGCCGATTTCGCGCCCCGCCTCGGGAAAGGCGGCGAGCCATGCCATGTATTCGAGCAACATCTCCTGCTCGGCCGGGCCCGCATCGACGCGCAGGCAGGCTGTCTCAGGCAGGCCCGCATTCTCCGGCCCCGCGCTCAGGATGACGGGCTTTCCCAGACCCATCAGGCGGATGGTGATGCCAGACGTTTCGCCCGCGGGCGGGTACCGGAGATTGAGCGCGACGTCGACGGCCGCTGCTGCGATCCAGAACTCCCGCGCCGGAAGATATCCCACTCGCAGGATGCCCGGTTCGGACCAGGCCGGCTCGAGCGCCCGTTCGAGCTCGGCGGAGGCGAACCGCCCGGCGACGAGCAGCGCTACGTCGTTCCGCTCGCGCCTCAGGCGGCGGAAGGCCCGCAGAACGGTTTCGAGCCGCTTGCTCTCTCGCAGGTGGCCGAACACGCCGAACAGCGTTGCCGAGGGCGCGACGCCAAGCCCGGCGCGCCAGCGCGTCCACTCCCAGGCGGGCACCGGCTCCGGAGGCGCAAACAGGTGCGGGATCTCGACAACCCGCACCCCGGGCGCATGCTCGCGGGCCATGGCTGCCGCGGCCGGATTATGCACGATGACCGTGCGGGCGCGCTCGGCGATGCGCCGCAGCATGGGGAAGCGGAAATAGAGAGGATGCTGGGCCGAGCGGGCGCGCTGTTGCCAAAGCTGTTCGGCCAGCTCAGCATACCAGGCGCCGTAGTTGTAGACGAACTCTTCGACGTAGGCGCGCCGGTCGAGCCGGCCGAGCAGGAAGTGGTGAAGCACCGCATCGTGCAGGACGATGACGCCGGACCGCACGAGCGCCCGCTCGTAAATCCGGCCGTGGAGCGCATTGTTGCCCAGATGATACAGCTCGACGTCGCAGGGCTTCTTCGGATTGCGCCGGACTTCCGCCGTCCGCGCCAGCTCTTGCGCCAGCGCCTCCGCATAATCGGCCACCCCGGTGGGCGCGGGCGGAAACGGGGCATGGAAGCCGATTCTCAAGGCCGCGTCCGGGGGCCGAAGAGCGCCGTGCCGAGGCGGATATGCGTGGCCCCCTCTTCGATCGCCACTTCGAAGTCACCCGACATGCCCATGGAGAGGCAGGACAGGGAGAAGTCGGCAGCCAGCTCGCGCAGGCGCGCGAAGTACGGCCGGGCGCGTTCGGGATCCTCAAACCACGGCGGCATGGTCATCAGGCCGACGAGCTTGAGATTCGGCAAGCTTCGGACAAGCTTGACCAGCGCGCCGAGCTCCCCGGGCGGCACGCCGCTCTTGGTTTCCTCCTCCGAGAGGCGGACCTCGATCATTACCTCCAGGAGCCGCCCGCATTCGTTGAGGCGCCGCGCCAGCTTGGCCGTGTCCACGGTCTGGATCGAGTCGAACAACTCGGCGGCCCGCCGGGCCTTGTTCGATTGCAGGTGGCCCACCAGGTGGAAGCGCGCCCCGGCGAGGTCAGTCACTGCCGGGCGTTTCGCTTCGAACTCCTGCACGTAATTCTCGCCGAAATCGCGCAGGCCGGCCTCATAGCCCTCTCGAATCACCGCGGCGGGGAAGGTCTTGGTGACGGCGACCAGGGTGATCTCCTCGCGGCGGCGCCCGGCGCGGGCCGCTGCCCGATGGATGCGCTCTTCGACCTGGAGGAGCCGCTCCTTGACGGTCACCTCATGCTATTGTATGTGGCGCGCCAGCCGGCTCAAGCGCGCCGCGGCGTCGTCCCCTTCCTTCAGGCCCGCAAAACCGAACAGGTACCGGCCTTTGCGGGCTGCGCACATGCGTCCGAGCATCCGGTCCGTGCCGGCATAAGCCTCCTCGGCGATCTCGAGCGGGGTCGCCTCCCCCCAGCGCGCCTTGAGTTTCGCCAGCACGGCCGCGGCCGCTTCGGGGGAGTCCTCTGGAACCAGAAACGCCCGGCCGAACGCGTAGTTGGCCACGTAGCCGCGCCGCAGCAGCCGCAATCCGAGGACGCTTTGCGGAACCAGACGGACGGAGTCCGCTTCCAGCCCTTCGCGCGGGAACCAGCCGAGTGCGGCGGGAGGGTCGGTGACGCCCTCGAGACGCGCCTCCAGGTGGCGGGCGAAGGCCTCGAGCGTCTTGCGGTGATCCTTTTCCGGGCTGGCCGCCAGCTCGACATAGTAGCTGCCTTTGACGAAGGTGGCGCGCCGCTCCAGGATCTGGCCCGCCGCGCCGATCTTGGTCAGTTCGTGGTGCGGGTGGCGGTTGGCGCTGAAGATGCCGTAGGCAAGCTCGGGCGAAGCCATCTCGGAGATGTCGATCAGGATGGAATCTTCCCCCGACCGGCAGGTGACGCCGGTCATTCGTCGGAATTCATAGAGAAGATAGCCTTCGGCGTTGCCGTTCATGTACTCGAACAGCGTATCCGGGACAAACGAGCGGACCTCGCCCTCCTGCGTGAAACCGGGAACGGCCGTGCAGTCGATCGCCGGAGGCCAGGCGCCCGGCAGGGCGACGGCGAGAAGCAGGGCCGGCCAAAGGCGCCGAATCGGCCTCATGAGAAGACCTCCTGGGCGCGCTGGAGACGTTCGGCCACCAGCACACCGTTCGGGCACCGCACGGCGCAGGCGGCGCAGTCGCTGCATCGCAGCGCGCGCACCTGTTCCGGCAGGCGGAGGTAGCTCTCCCGCGCCAGCCGGAACTGCCCGTAGCCGTCCAGATACATGAGAGCCCGCAAGATCTCCGGCACCGGCAGCCCCCTGGGACACTCGCCCTCGCAGGCGCCGCAGGCGCGGCAGTAGTAAGGACGGATGCGCTCGGCTTCGGCAGCGAGTAGCCGCCGGTCCTCTTCGGTGAACGCCTCGCTCATGGCCCGCATGTTCTCCTCGAGCTGGTCCAGATCCGCCATGCTGGGAATCGCCGTGTCCACTTCCGGATTGCGGAGCACCCACTTGAGCGCCGCGAGCATTTTCTTGCTTTCAGGCTGAAACTTCTCCCGGAGCGGCTTTCCGGGCAGGTAGCGCCACAGCCCCCCTCCCATCACCTTCATCGCCACGATGGCCTTGCCCGCCTTGCGCGCCTGGCGGATCGCGCGTCCCATCTCCTCGCCCATCGTGTAGTTGTAAGAGGTCAGGATCACGTCGATCTCGGGATTCGCGGCCAGAGCGGGGATCAGGCCGGTCATGTTGCTGTGGGTGCTGACGCCGGCAAACCGCACCTTGCCTTGCTTTTTGGCAGTGTTGAGCGCTTCCAGTAACTCGTCGGTGATCTGGCTGGGACGGCTCTTGGAGTGCAGATACCAGATGTCGATATAATCGGTGCCCAGCTCGCGCAGGCTGGTTTCCAATTCCGCCATCGCCTCGCCCTTGCCGGCGGCGTGTGTTTTCGTGCCGATGAGCACGCTCTTGCGCCGCCCCTTGAGCGCGGCGCCGACCAGGCGTTCGTTGTTTCCGCCCTGATAACTGCGAGCGGTATCGAAGTAATTGATGCCAAGCTCGGCCGCTTTCTCGAGCACCGCCGGATCGGAGGTGATGAGGCAGCCGAAGCCGACCTCGCTGACCTTGAGCCCCGTGCTGCCCAGGGCGCGATACCGGACAGGCGGAGTGGTGGCGGTTGTCCCGAGGACGGGCCAGGCGAGCCCGGCGCCGAGGAAACTGCGGCGCGATGCCTCAAATGCCATGACGCCTCCTTGCCTCACTGTATCGCAGAATCGGGTGCGCTTATCAGCGAAAGCGGTCCGGTTGCCCGATGGGTTGCGAGCGGCCGCGCTACCATCGAAGTATGCGGGGCAAGTGGATCCTCGCCTCGGGGGTGGCGATCCTGCTCGGCGCCGCGCTCGGCGGAATCACGCTGTTGTGGAAGGGCCGCGCCGACAGCTCCGCCCAGCCGGCCGGGGCGCCGGCGGCCGCAGCGGAGGAGATCAGCCTGACCGGCCTCGTCCGCGCGCAGCATGTAGTCGGTCTGGCGGCGCCGATCGAAGGGACCCTGTTTCATGTGCTGGTCGCCCCGGGCGAGGAGGTGCACGAAGGCCAGCTCCTGGCGCAGATCCGGAACACGGCGCTCGAAGACGAGCTCAAGGCTGCCGGCGAGGAGGTCCGGCGCCTGGAGGACCGCCTCAAGAATCTCGAAACCGCCTTCCTGGCCGCGCGCCTGGAGGCCTCACGCGCCAATGCCGACTTCAGCCGCGCCCAGTCGGAATTCTTTCAGGCGGAAAAGGCCGCGCTCCGCCAGCAGGTTCTTTATCGCGAGGGCGCGACGCCCCGCCGCGTCTGGGAGGCCGTCCAGGCCGAGTTCAGGGCTAAGGAGGAGGAGTACGAGATCCGGCGCCAGGCGGTGCAGGCGGCCGAGGAACGCGTCTCCCAGCTGCTGAACGAAACCGAGACGGTGCGCCAGGCGCTCCAGGAGGCGAAAGACCGCATGGAGCTGGCCAGCTCGGACCTGCTCGCCACCGACGTGGTCTCGCCGGCCAACGGCATCCTCACGGCGCTTTCGGCCAAGGCCGGCGAGGAGGTGCATCCGGAAGCGGGGGATCTGTTTCAGATCGCCGTCGACCTGACGCGGATGGAAGTCGTCCTCAAGCCGGAGCCGCCATTGCGCGAGAGGATCCGGCCGGGCCAGGCGGCGAGCGTGCATGTGGCGGAAGCGCCGGGCGAGGTCTTCGCCGGTTCGGTGCGCCAGGTGGGCGAGCAAGGCGTCATCGTCGAGTTCACCTCCCCGGCGCCCGTCGTCCGACCCGGCCAGAGCGCGCACGTTCGCATCAAGCTACCATAGTCCTGCGAGGTCATCATGGAGTTTCTCACCGGCAGTCTGCTCGAGCTCATCACCCAGACGTCATCGAACCTGCCGCCCGATGTGCGCGCCGCAATGGCGGAGGCGCTCAAGCGGGAGACGCCCGGCACCCAGTCGCACCAGGCGCTCACGGTCATGGCCGCCAATGTCGACATGGCCTACGAAGAGGAAGGACCCATCTGCCAGGACACCGGCATGCCGACCTTCCTCATCCACACCCCGGTCGGCTTCGACCAGATCCGCTTCCGGCAAGCCGTGCTCGACGCGGTGGCCGAGGCGACGCGGCGGGGCAAGCTTCGCCCCAACTCGGTCGACTCCATCACCGGCAAGAACAGCGGCAACAATCTCGGCATCGAGACCCCCGTGCTGCACTTTGAGCAGTGGGAGCGGGACGACGTCGAGGTGAAGCTGATCCTCAAAGGCGGCGGCTGCGAGAACATGTCCACGCAGTATTCGCTGCCCTGCGAGCTGGACCACCTCGGACGCGCCGACCGGAACCTGGAGGGAGTCAAGAAGTGCATCCTGCACGCGGTCTGGCAGGCGCAGGGGCTGGGCTGCTCGCCGGGCGCCATCGGCGTGTGCATCGGAAGCGACCGCGCGCACGGGCACACGCTGGCCAAGTATCAGCTTTTCCGCACCCTCGATGATGTCAATCCGGTGCCGGAGCTGGCCAGGCTCGAAGCGGAGATCATGGAGGAGGCCAACCGCATCGGCGTGGGCGCCATGGGCTTCGGCGGCCGCGTCACGCTGATCGGCTGCAAGATCACCGCGGCCAATCGGCTGCCGGCGAGCTTCTTCGTCTCCGTGGCCTACGATTGCTGGGCCTTCCGCCGGCTCGGCGTGCTGCTGGATGCCTCGAGCGGCGCCATCAAGCAGTGGCTCTACCGGGACCCGGAGCGTCCCGTCGAGCGCATGGTGGCCGGCGAGGGCTTCCCGCTCACCGGTCGCGAGATCGTCCTCCGGCCCCCGGTGAGCGAGGCCGAGGTGCGGGCGCTCAAGGTGGGCGATGTGGTGCTGTTGAGCGGCGAAATGTTCACGGGCCGCGACGCCATCCACGCCTACCTGATGAAGAACCCCCCGCCGGTCGAGTTGAACGGCGCGGCGCTCTATCACTGCGGCCCGGTGATGCTCAAGGAGGGCGAGCGCTGGGTGACAAAGGCGGCGGGTCCGACCACGAGCATGCGCGAGGAGCCTTACGAACACGAAGTGATCCGCCGCTACGGCGTGCGCATCGTCATCGGCAAGGGCGGCATGGGAGCGAAGACGTCCCAGGCGATGAAAGAGTACGGCGCCGTTTACCTGAACGCCATCGGCGGCGCCGCGCAGTTCTACGCCCGCACCGTCAAGCGCGTCCTGGGCGTGCATCTGATGGAGTTCGGCATTCCTGAGGCGATGTGGCACTACGAGGTGGAGGGCTTTCCCGCCATCGTGACGATGGACGCGCACGGCAACAGCCTTCATGCCGAGGTCGAGCAGAAAACCGGCGAGGCGCTGGCCGCGCTCGAGGCTTGACTGGCGCGCAGCTTTGCTAAAATAAGGGTGCTCCGGCCAGGTAGCTCAGGTGGTAGAGCGCAGCCCTGAAAAGGCTGGCGTCGGCGGTTCGAGTCCGTCCCTGGCCACCACTGCTGCCCTTCGCTTTCCGCCTCGTCAGCATCCGGGTCAGCCCTCAGCGAGTGTCTGATGCCGGGCGCCGTTGACGCCGCCGGGCCGCCCGGGCCCGCTCCGCCTTGCGCACGCGCGCCTCGTCCATGCCGAAGTAGTGGGCTACCTCGTGCCATACTGTATCTTCGACCAGTTTTTCGAGATGAGCCGGGCTGCGCGCCAGGCGTTCGTGCGGGCGCTGGTAAATGACGATCCGATCCGGGAAGCGAAAACTCTCGCTGACACTGCGCTCGGTCAGCGGGCGGCCGTGGTAGAGCCCCAGCAGGTTCGGATCCGGCCCCTGAGGCTCGACGACGAAGACGACGTTTTCCAGGCGCCGGCGGAAGCGCGCCGGAATGCGGGCCACGGCGCGTTCCACCAGGCGGTCGAACTCCTGCGGGCTCATGAGCTCTTTTCACATTGTAAAGACGCACTGCAATGCAAATTCCGGATGGCGGCGGAGCATTCCGGGGTCTGATCATCACCATTGACGGTCCGGCCGGTGCAGGCAAGAGCACCATCGCCCGGAGACTGGCTGCCCGGTTCGGGCTCTTGAATATCGACAGCGGCGCCATGTACCGGGCGGTGGCGCTCTGGGCTTTGCGCGAAGGTGTGAGCCTGGAAGACGAGGCGCGGCTGGAAGAGCTGGCGCGCCGGGCCGAAATCCGCCTGGAAAACAACCCCCCGCGCATCCTGCTCAACGGCGAGGATGTTTCCGAAGCCATTCGCGCGCCGGAGATCTCCGAGGCCGCCTCCCGGATCTCGGCCCTTCCGCGAGTCCGCCGTGCCCTGGTCGAAAAACAGCGCCGGCTGGGTGAGCGTGGCGGGGTCGTTATGGAGGGGCGCGACATAGGCTCCGTGGTCTTCCCCGACGCTCCGCTGAAGATTTACCTTGACGCCAGCCTTCGGGTGCGGGCCGAACGGCGCCTCGCCGAGCTGCGCCAGAAAGGCTCGGATGTGTCTTTCGAGGAGGTGGAGCGCGAGATGCGCCAGCGCGACCTTCGCGACAGCACTCGCGCAGATTCTCCCCTGGTCTGCCCGCCTGGCGCCGTCGTGGTCGACTCGACAAACCTGACGCCCGAGGAGGTCGAGGAGGCTATCGTAGCTTTGGTGCGCCGGCTCGAGGCGCACGGGAAGGAAGTATCACCGTGAAGGATCTGCTGATTATGAAATTCGGCGGCACCAGCATGGGCTCCGCCGAGCGCATTCGCGTAGCGGCCCGGATCGCCGCCGAAGAGAAAGCGCGGCGCCCGGTGGCCGTGGTCGTTTCGGCGATGTCGGGCGTCACCGACCTGCTGATCGACACGCTCCGGCACGCCGAGGTGGGTGACCGCGAGGGCATGGAGGTGAAGCTGCGGCAGCTCGAGGAAAAGCACCTGGAGACCTGCCGGGAGCTGATCCCGGCGGGCGAGCGGGCGGCGACGCTGGCGGCCATCGAGAACAAGATCGCCGATTTCCGGCGCATTGCCCGCGGCATGCTCATGCTGGGCGAGCGCCCGCCGCGCTCGGTGGACGAGGGCATCGCCGTCGGCGAGCATCTCTCCTCGCTGTTGATGGCCGCCTATCTCCGCTCCCAGGGCATACCGGCCGAGGCGGTCAACTGTGCCGAAATCATCGTGACCGATTCGGTCTTCGGCAGTGCCTCACCGCTGCTTGAGCCGACGCGCGAACGGGCGCGGACCCGGCTGCTGCCGATGATCGAGGCCGGCTCACTGCCCGTGGCAACCGGCTTCAACGGCGCCACGGTAGACGGCCACCCGACGACGCTCGGCCGCGGCGGCTCCGACTACAGCGCCTCGATTCTGGCCTTCGCGCTCGATGCGGCCGAGCTTTGGATCTGGACCGACGTCGACGGCATCATGACCGCCGACCCGCGAATCGTGCCCGAGGCCGCCGTGCTCTCCGAAATCACTTACCGGGAGGCGGCGGAGCTCGCCTACAACGGCGCCAAGGTGCTCCATCCCCGAACGCTCGCCCCGCTCATCGAGAAGGGAATCCCGGTCTGGAGCAAAAACAGCTTCGCGCCAGAGAAGCCCGGAACGCGCATTGCGGCGAAGATCGACGGGGCCGGCGGGGCGCGCGCGGTCACTTCGATGGCAAAGGTGGCGCTGGTGTCGGTGGAGCCGGCGAGCGCCGCCATCTCGGGCGCGCATGTCATGGCGCGGGCGCTCGACGCCCTGGCCAGCACGAACACCGAGGTGCTGGCCTTCTCGAGCTCGAGCTACCAGCAGAGCTTCTGTTTCCTGATCCGAAAAGAGGACCTGACGCCGGCGCTCGAGGCCATCGAGACGGCGCTGCGCCTGGAGCTGGCTCACGGCTACCTCAAGCCGATCGCCGTGGACGAGAACGTCGGGCTGCTCGCCGTTGTCGGCGAAGGCATGCGCGGCACCCCGGGCATCGCCGGGCAGGTCTTCACCGCCATCTCGCGCGAGCAGGTCAACATCATCGCCATCGCCCAAGGCTCGAGCGAGCTCACCATCGCCATCGTCGTGCACAAGGACGGCCTTGAGAAGGCCGTGCGAGCCGTCCACGCCGAGTGCCGCATGGCGGAAAAGGCCGCCGCAGCGCGCTAAGGGGCAACCGGAAGTCGGCCTTGCGACCGGATGCGGGCCGAGCCGCCCACCTGAAGATCCACCGTGTGCTCACCCGCTTCCAGCGCAGCCGGGACGCGGAGGTTGATCTGGTAGAGTCCCGGGCTCACCAGTCCCGCCCAGAGAACCGCCGCTTCTCGCTCGCCAATCCAGACGCGAACCTCGTCGCGCACAGTGGCCGGCGAGGCCAGAGTCCGGCCGGATGGCGCTGGTGGGTCGGTATTCGTGCCCAGTCCTGTGACGTAGAGCTGGAGGACATCCCCACTGCGCGCCGGCCGCGTCAGATAACCGGCAAAGGCGTTTTCCGGCGCCACCAAAACATAATCGGCATTGTGCAGCGCTGCGACGAAAAGCCGCTCGCCCGCTTGGAAGGTGAAGACGGCGGGGGCCCAACGTCGGCGCACCCCGGTGGCTCTGCTCCGGCCGGCGGGGGTGATGACCTCTACTTCGACTTCTCCTTCGGCGTCATCGTCCGGCGCCTGGACGTTCAACTGAGTCGGACTGACGTAATAGATCGCGGCCGGCCGGCCGCCGATATTGACCCGGACACCGTCCAGTTCGACGGGCAGGCGATCCCCCACGATCTCTTCAGCCCGCCAGATCCGCGGATCGCCGCTGGCTAAGCGAACGCCTTTGATCGCCACCCAAGCGCCGGGGGCGAACTCCGGCAGGAAGCTGCCGTCGCTTAAGACCTCGGTAACGACAGGCGCCGTCGAGGGTAGCCCGATCAGTTGAACGACCACAACCAGCGACTGCGAGACGGCGCCGGCGGCCGAGAAGGTGACCGTGCCGATGTTGCGCTGAGCGGCCAGCAGACCCGGCAAAATCGTGATTTCGACGTTGCTCGGGGCGGAGCCGTCCGCGGTGGAAAGGCGCAGCCACGGCTGATTGCTGGCGGCGCGCCAAGCCAAGGCTCCCGTTCCGGCGTTCGAGATCCTCACCTGTCGGCGGATCGGCGCATCCTCCGCGCGGGCCTCCAAGGAAAGTCTGCTCGGATCGAGATGGAATACCGGGCCCGTGTCCGCGCCGGCGGCCACCGCCGTCAATGCCACGGCCGTGCTCGCGGTGAAGCTCTCCTCAAACGCGGTCGCCGAAACGGTCGCGCGCCCGTTAAACGGGCCTGCGGCGGCCGGGGCACGAACGCTCCAGGAGGCCTGCGCCGACTGGCCTGCGGGTATCTCGCCGAGGTTGATCTCCGTAGTGGTGGAACCGACCGGCAGCTCGAGCGACACCCGCACCCCGCCGGCCGGCAGCTCGCCGGTGTTGCGCACTGTACAGCTCAACGTGAAGTTTACTCCGACCGGTACGCGGGCGGGCGGCGCGCAACTGACGGTGAGAGACGGCCCGGAAACCGCCCGGAAACCAGGTTCGGAGACGGCAAGTGCGAACGGCTCAATGTTGCGGCATGGGGAACCTTTATAGCGAACCTTTAGAAGCACAGCACCGGTGGCGCTTGTCGAGACCCGTTCGACACTGTCGATCGTGCCGATCGATGCGGCCAGTAGGCCGCCACTCTCCCGGTAGGCGCTCAGATCGAGATCCGCCAGACAACCAGCTAACGGGCGATCGTGTTCCGCGGGAGTCGGGTAGGCGGCTATGGCCCGCTGCCAGGCCAGGGTTGCCGTGAACCGACCTCGGGCCGATCCCAGGTAAAACAGCGCGCGATTGTGGGGGATGCGCTCGCCGATCACCTGCTCACGCTCGGCATAGGCCCGCTCCAGATCCACCGCACCCCAGCCCCAGTCCTCCCGCCACGTCTCGACGCCCCGGGCGGTGTTGATCAGCAGGGCCTTGAGCGCCAGCGGGTCGCGCACGCCAGCCTGTCGCAACAGGGCTCCGGCGCCGGCCAAAGCAGCCGCTGCGCTTGCGGTTGCCGTTGGAATTTCCCGCATCCCGTCCGAGTCATGACGAGCGAACCAAAAACCGGTGCCTGGAGCGGCTACGTCGGGCTTACGCCGACCATCGGATGCCGGCCCGCGCGCGCTGTAACGCGAGACCTCGTCGTCGCCTCGGTCCGCGGTTCCCTTGGTATTGATCGCCGCCGTGGTAAGCAGGCTCGCCTGGCCCCCTTCCCAATCGAGGACTTCCCGGGTTCGGCTCGGCTGGGACAGGCGACTTTCCTCGAGCACCGATCCCGAACGGACCGGCATAAAGATCCCGGAACTGGCCGCGAAGTACTCCAGGAACGAAAAAGGAAGCGCGTAGACCACCTTTACATCGGGCCGATGCCGAACCAGCCATTCGAAAGCCTCCAGGAGATCCTGGAAATTTAGGCTGATTTCCAGGCGCTCGTCAGATTGCCAGAGATGCCCGCATTTAAGCACCAGCAGGCCGCTTACGCCCCAAGCGACTCCTTTATACTGCTCCCACCCTCCCGGAGCGCCCTGTCCGGCGATCAGCGAGGCAACGGCAGTTCCCGAGCCCACGCGATCGACTTGCCAGTCCAAAACGTCGCGAAAGCCTGGATCCCTGGAACCTCGCGTGAGGAACGTCCTGCCTTCCACCTGCAAGCCGCGAAACATCGGATGGCCGACATTGACGCCGCTATCGAGAATAGCGACCCACTCGCCGCGGCCGATCAGGCCCCGTTGCCAAAGTGGACCGGCGCCCATGCTGAGGCCGGCCGGATCACGTGGGGTGGTTTGTGTGTGCTCTGCGGCGGAGAGGCGGCCCGCGCCGAGCCTCTCCCGCGGAGGCTCCTCAACCGGCGCGGTTTCCAGCTTCACCGGCGGGGGTTCTCTATGGACCTTCGCCACCAGGGGGTGACGCGCGAGGACTTCGCCAGGCTCTTCGGCAAGCTCGGCCACAAGCAGGTTCCACAGGCTGTACTTTTTCACGACCTTGCCGCCAAGCTTCTCCACGAGGCTACTGACGGCCTCTTGTTCCGGGCGGATCTGCCGTTCGATCTCGCCGAAGGCCCGCTCGCGCGCCGCGCGGAGAGAAGCCGCCCAGGCGGCACGCCGTTGCTCGAGCTCCGTTTCTCGAATCTTGCCCCCGAAGCGGATCAACAGCTCGAGCCGCTGCTCCGCCCAAGCGCGAGGACCGCCTTCGGTCTGTTCCCAGCGCTCCAGAATCTCCTGCTGCGGCTGATTTCGGAGCCAGATCCAGTAACGAGGAGGTTGCTTCACGTCCGATTCGGCCGGTGCGCTTCGAGCGGTCGGCAGCAGCCAGATCGACAAGCCGTACAAACAGAGTGATAGAAAGCTATGTCGAAATAGACACACTCTACTCATTGCCCAGAGGAAAGGATCGGAAAGCAGAGATCCCAGTTTCGCTTTCCTATCTTGACTTGACTAAACCCAGCCCGAAATTGTAGCCGGATGAGGAGTAGCTTGTCAATAGGACGTGAGGAACCCACCCCAGCCGCGACCACCGCGTCGATGGGTGCAGCATGCCGGTCGGGCAACGCTCTCCCGTTTCGCTGCCCGATTCGCCCGCGGCGGATTTGCGAGAATGGAAGGCGGCAAATCGTCCATGGTCCGGACCGGCCTGTATTACGCCATTGCGCTGACGGCGGGCGGGCTCGCTCTCGCCTGGCTGACCCGTCCTGCTTGGGCAATACCTCTCTATCTGGCCGCGGCTTTCTGCCTCTATTTCTTCCGCGACCCGGAGCGTGCTATCCCTGAGGGGCCTGTTGCCGTGGCTCCGGCCGACGGAAGGATTGTCGCCCTGGCGGCGGAACCCGGCGGCGCCACCCGCCTGAGCATCTTTCTTAGCGTCTTTGACGTGCATGTAAATCGCGCACCCATCGCCGGAACGATCGCGAGGGTGGAATACAAGCCGGGCCGCTTCCATGTGGCGAGCCGGGATGTCGCCTCGATCGAGAACGAGCACAATGCGGTGACGCTCGAAGGGGACGGCAGCCGCGTTGTTTTCAAGCAGATCGCCGGCATCGTCGCCCGGCGGATCGTCTTTTACAAGAAACCGGGAGACCGCGTCGAAAAAGGCGAGCGCGTAGGCCTGATCCAGTTCGGCTCGCGCCTGGACCTGGTGCTCGGCCCGGAGTGGGAGATCCTGGTGCGCCGGGGGGACAGAGTCCGGGCCGGATCGAGCATCGTCGCCCGGAGGAAGAACTCATGAGCGAGGCCCGAGCCGGCCGGACTCCGGAGCGCCGACCTCGCCGCGCCGCTTATGCCCTGCCGGCGCTGTTCACCGCCGGCAATCTCTTCCTTGGCTTTCTGTCGGTGCTCCAGTCTTTCGAGGGGGTGATGCTGGCCAAGTCCGGCGAGCTGGGCTTCAACCCGCATTTCCGCCTGGCCGCCATCTGCATCGGCATCGCGGTCTTTCTCGATGGCCTCGACGGCTGGATCGCGCGCCTGACGAACACCGTCAGCGCCTTTGGGCGGGAGCTCGATTCGCTGGCCGACGTGATCACCTTTGGTGTCGCGCCGACGGTGCTCGCTTTCTCCTGGGGGATCGCCTTCGTCGATGGCAGCTCACCGGCTCATCTTCAGGATCACATCCGGCGCGCGGGCTACTTCTTCTCGTTCCTCTTCCTGCTGTGTGGCGCCGCGCGACTGGCGCGCTTTAACATCCAGACCGATCCCGTACCGAAGAACCCCGGCCCGCCGGGGCGCAAGTACTTCGTGGGTCTGCCGATCCCCGCGGCCGCCGGCATGATCGCCTCGATCACCTACGCCTCGGGTTCGACGCCTATCGAGTGGTGGCCGTTGTCGGTGGCCTGGCTCGCGCTGCTCGCCGTGCTCTCCCTGCTGATGGTGAGCACCTGGCGCTACCGCAGCTTTAAGGATTTGAACCTGCTCCGGCCGCGGTCGCCGCGCACGGTGGTGGTGCTCGGCAGCCTGATCTATCTGATCTGGAACTACTCCCAGGTTGTGCTGCTGGCGATGGCGATCACCTACGTGGGCAGCGGGATCGTGGTGCGGATTGGCGGCGTCCTCCGCCGGCGTTTCCATCCCCACCCGGCGCCGCCCGGCCCGGCGATGGAGTCCTCGGCTTAGAGTGCCGCCATGGCCCTTGCGAACGTGGCGATCGTCGGCGGCGACACGCTGCTTGCGCGCGAGCTCGAGACGGTCTTTTCCGAGCGCGCCCCCGAGGTGGCCCTGCTCAAGACCGGCTTCGAGCAGGAGGAGCGTAACGCCAGGCTTGCGCGTGACGAGGAAGTCGAGGTGGTGCTCGCCTTCGACGAGGCGATCCTGGAGGCGACGCGCGTGGTGATTCTGGCGGGCACCGGCGAGACCAGCCGGAAGGCCCACCGTTTCGTCACCCGCCGGCGACCGCATCCCGCCATCATCGATCTCACCTATGCGCTCGAGGAAGAGGCGGCGGCCCGGCTGCGGGCTCCGCTGGCCGAACCCGCCGAGACGGCTGGGGAGCCGGGCGATCTGTTCGTCATCGCCCATCCGGCGGCGGTCGTACTCGCCGCCTTCTTCCGCCGGCTCGCGGCGCGGCACGCCGTCCGGCGCTGGCTGGTTCACGTCTTCGAACCGGCCAGCGAGCGGGGCAAGGTGGGCGTCGAGGAACTCCAGCAGCAGACGGTCCACCTGCTGTCGTTTCGCGCCCTTCCCAAACGCGTGTTCGACGAGCAGCTCAGTTTCAACCTCCTGGCGCGCTACGGCAGCGACGCCCCGCACAGTCTCCAGTCGATCGAAGCGCGGCTGGAGCGCCATCTGGCCACGCTGCTGGCGCGGGCGAACCTCATTCCCATGCCGTCGCTGCGGCTGATTCAGGCCCCGGTTTTCCACGGCCACAGCTTCTCGGTCTGGGTGGAATTCGACCAGCCGCCGGAGGTCGCCGCTCTGGCGGCGTCGCTCGCCTCGGACCTCATCGAGGTGCGGAGCGCGGAGGAGGAGCCGCCCACGAACGTGGGCGTGGCCGGCCAGAGCGGCATGACCGTGGGCCTGATTGAAATCGACCGCAACGATCCGCGCTCGGCCTGGTTCTGGATCGTGGCCGACAACCACCGGATGACGGCGGAGAACACCGTGCGGCTTGCGCAGACGATTCTCGCAGGCGAGGGAGGCCGATGAGGCGCCTGGCGCTGGCCGCTGCCGCGTCGCTGGCCCTAGCCGGCTGCGGCTACCATGTCGCCGGGCGGGCCGATCTCGTGCCGCGGCACGTCCGGACCATTGCCATCCCGGCGTTCGCCAACGCCACGATCCATTACACGCTCACCCAGAGCCTGCCGGAGGCCATCGGGCGCGAATTCATTCGGCGGACGCGCTACCGCATCGTCGCCAATCCGGCTGAAGCGGACGCTGCGCTTGAGGGCGCCGTCCTTCAGTACTTCTCCTACCCGACCGTGACCGATCCGGCCACGGGCCGCGCTGCCGGCGTGCAGATGATCCTCGTGCTCGATATCAAATTGCGCGAGGTCACCACCGGCTCGGTCCTGTTCGAGCGGCCCGGCCTGGTGGTGCAGCATCGCTATGAGATCAGCTCCGACCAGCTCGCTTACCTCGAGGAAAGCGAAGCGGCCTTCGAACGCATCTCCGCCGAGGTCGCCCGCTCGGTGGTGAGCGCCATTCTAGAGAACTTCTGATGACGCCGGCGCAGTTTCTGGAGAGGCTCAACCGGCAAGGCCCTCCCGCCCTCTGCCTGTTCGTCGGCGCCGAGGCGTATCTGCGCGACCGCTGCCGGCGCGCGCTGCTCGAACGTGCTCTGCCTCGAGAGCTCCGCGAAGCGGGTTACACGCGTCTCGATCTCGACGAAGTGACGCTCGCCGAGGTTGTCGACGACGCCTGCTCGCTTTCCCTGTTTGCGCCGCAGCGCGTGATTTGGGTCAGTTCGGCCGAGGTGCTGCTTGCTCGCGCCGCACGCCGGGGAAGCCGCGAGGAGCCCGACGAGGCGCTGGCGCTGCTCGAGCGCTATGCGAAGCGGCCGTCCCCGGGCGTGGTTCTGGTCCTCGAAGCCGGCCGCTACGACTATGAAGGTGAAGGAAAAAAGCGGCTGGAGCGGCTTCAGGAGATGCTCGCCTTCATCCGCGATCAGGTGGTGCTGGCACGGCTCGATACGAACGAGGCGCGGCGACTGGCGGCGGAGCTGGCCGCCGAGGCCGGCTTGCGGCTCGGGCAGGCCGAACTCGCCCTGCTGGTGGAGGCCGCCGGAGGCGAGGCGACCCGCATTGCCAACGAGATCGAGAAGCTCAGCCTCTATGCGGGCCGCGGCGGTTCGGTCTCGGTGGAGGAGATTGCCCGGCTTGTGCCGAGCGCCCAGGCCACCACCATTTTCGCTTTGGTCAACGCCCTCGGGCGGGGCGACCGCCGGGCGGCCCTGGGCGCGCTCGATCTGCTGGTGCGCCAGGGCGAGTATCTGCCGCTGGCCCTGGCCTTTTTGAACACGCTGTTCCGCCAGGCGCTGGTGGCCCGGGAGGCCGGCCTTCGCACGCCTCCGCAGATTCAGGCGCATTTCAGCCGGATGGGCGTGGCGATGTGGCCGGCGCGCGCCCGCGAGATCGCCGAAACTGCCGCGACGTTCTCGCCCGAGGGTCTCCGCGCGAGGCTAATCCAGATCCACGAGGCCGACAGGGCGCTTCGCGACGCGCGCCCGGACGACCGGATCGTCATGGAGCGGCTCGTGCTCGCGCTCACCGCATAACAAACGCGTTTCACTGCTTTATACTCGAAGAGGGAGTCCGCTCAGGCGGCCCCTCCGGCGTTCGAAATCGGCTTCAAGCTCCAGCTCGAATTCAGGTCGCTCGATGATGAGGCTCCAGGCTGCTTTCGGATTCGGTTTGCTGCTTGCCGCGGTGGCTGCTCCGGCGAAAGAAGCTCGCGCCAATGACGACCCGATCATTCCTGCGGGGCAGGGTGCGACGCTAAAAGGGCCGAGGGCGGAGGATACAAGCATCCGCTGGCGGCCGGTGTTGCGCGAGGCGGCCATGCTGTTCGGCATGACGCAAGGCTTCCGGCTCATCACCCAGGCCGACACGCGCGAGTCGCTCCGGGGCCCGTTCTTCAGGGATTACATCGAGTCGCTCAAGGGGCTCGGCGGCTGGGGCGATGACGATCCGCCGCTCACCAACTACGTCGCCCATCCCATCCAGGGTTCCGTCTGCACGTGGATGCTGGTGCACCACGACCCCAAGGGCGCTCCGCTCGAGTTCAAGATGAACCGGGCTTACTGGCGGAGCCGGCTCAAAGGCCTGGGATTCAGCGCGGCCTACAGTACTTTCTATGAGCTCGGCCCCCTCGGCGACGCCGCCATCGGAAACCTGGGCATGCGGCGGGACTACAAAGGCATGGTGGACGTCGTCATCACGCCCACCGTCGGGCTGGCCTGGCATCTGACCGAGGACGCGCTGGATCGATACTTCATCCGCTGGCTGGAGCAGCGGACCGCCAGCCCGGTGGTCAACGCTTTGACCCGAACGTGGCTCAATCCCACCCGGTCCTTCGCCAACATCCTCCGGCTCCGCCGTCCTTGGGAGCGCGAAACGCGTCCCGGCGTCCTGCGCGTTCGGGACCTGCACCGCGAACAGCGGACCGGCGCCGGCATCAACGGCGTGGATAGTCCATAAGGGGCACCGGTTTGTTGGTCACCAGCAGGCGGCCTGCCGACTCGGCCGCCACGAACGCCGGCTCGAGCCTGAGCTCCGCGACGCGAGCTGCCCGGACGATCAGCCACGTGCGTCCCGGTTGACGCCATCGTGCGAGGAGTTCCTCGCGCTCCATGAGCAGGCGCGGGGCGTCCGGATAGCGCAGGCCGGCCGCCAGGGACGGCGCATCCCCTTCGCAGACGTGTAGGAGAACGGGGGCATAGAAGTTGACCGAGTTGGCCGTCTCATAGTCGCCGAAAACGGCCACAAGATCCTCCGGTCGCGCCTGGCTCGCCAGCACCAGACCGAAGGGCTTCGAGGAGACTACCGGCTCGGCGGCCCGGATGCTATAAGCGGCAGCACCTCCGAAGACCATCATGCCCGCGGTGAGAGCGGCCACGCTCCAGCGGCGCGCGAGGAAAAATCCCGCCGCGAGAGCCAGCGAAACCACCGCGGCCACCATTGCAAGCTGCCGGAGTAGCTCCGGCGGGAAGTCCGTGAGGATGCTGAAGTCTCTGGCGTGAGTTCGTTCCGGATGGCCGTTGCTGGCGTCGAGGCCGTAGCCGGTGATCGAAACGAGCGCCAGCAAAACTGCCGCCGCAGCCAGCAGGATGCCCAAAGTTGCCAAAGCTTTTCGCTCCCAGACGGACGCGCCCGGCGCGCCCGCCAGCCTCATCCCCGCCAGGATGGCCAGCGGGGGCAGCATGGGAAATGCGTAGTGCTCGAGGCGCGAAGAGGCGGAGAAGAACACGAACGCCAGGCCGACCCAACAAGCCGGCAAAACGGCCGCCCGTCCAAGGCGGCGTGCTCCGACCAGAAACAAGCTCCAAGGGAACGCCCATACCGGCAGCAGCGCCCAGAACAGCACGAGCGGCACGGACTCATAGTCCACCGGTTCCCGCTTGCCCAGGAAGCGCAGAATCTGCTCCTGGTAAAAATAGACGCGCAGGAAGCCGGGATTGCGCCACTCCATCGCGATGTGCCAGGGAAGCGCGAGCGCGGCAAATAGCAGGGCTCCGGCGAGCAGCCAGCGCCACGGGAGCTTCGGCAACCGGCGTTGAACCGCAGCCTGGAGGGCGATGACGCCGGCGGCCAGAGCTGGGCCGAGCAGACCTTTGGCGAGAAAGGCCCCGGCGGCGGCGGCGAAGAGGCCGAGCACCGCAGGCGGGCGCGGACGCTCGGCCCGGTCCACAAGGACAGAGCAGTACATGGCGAGCGTCAAGAAGAACACGAGCAGGATGTCGTGCATCACTTCGAGAGTGAACAGGAAGGTTCCCACCGAGAGGGCAAAGGCGAGACCGGCCGCCATCCCGGCTTGGGGGCCCGCCAGCAGCTTGCCGATCCGCTGGACGAGAAACGTGGTGCCACAGACGCCGGCGATCGACGGGATGCGGGCGGCGAACTCGCTTTGTCCGAACAGAGTGTAGGAAAGGGCAATCAACCAGTACAGCAGCGGCGGTTTGTCGAACGACCGGACGCCGTTGACATAGGGGGTAATCCAATCACCCCGCTCGAGCATCTGCTGCGGGATGTGCACATAGATGCCCTCGTCGGCGTCGGCGATCGCACGCCCGATTGGGGTGAGCCCGTAGACGGCCGCCGCCGCGAGAACCGGGAGCCACCCGGCCGGCCCTTTGGAGAGAGAGGCTAAACCCCCCACTTGGCCCGGAACCAGTCCACCGTGCGGCGCAGCCCTTCCTTGAACTCGATGAGGGGCTCCCAGCCGAGCTCGCGACGCGCTTTCTCGAAGCTGACCTCTTTGCCCGGGAAGTCGCCCGCCCGCGCGGGAACGAACTCGATGCGCACCTGCTCGCCGAGAATCTCGCGGATGCCCTCGGCCACCTCGAGCACCGTGACGCGCCGCGCCCCCTCGATGTTGTAGGTTTCGTTCGCCGCCCGCTCGTCCATGGCCAGCAGGTGCGCCCGTGCCAGATCGGTCACATAGAGGAACTTGCGGAACTGATCGCCTTTGCCTGAGACGGTGAGGGGCTCGCCGCGCAACGCTTTGCGGATGAAGATCGGCATCAGCAGCTCCTCGCGCATCCGCGGGCCGTAGGGGATGCCGTAGCGCAGGATGGTCACCGGCAGGCCGTAGAGCTGCTGGTAGTTGTGGCAGAGCATCTCGGCGGCGATCTTCGAGCTGGTGTAGATATGGCCGGCGCCGTTCAGATAAAACGGCACCGCTTCATCGACGGCGATGCCGTTCGGCGCGCCGTTATAGACCCACACCGTCGAGGCCAGATAAAACCGTTTGACGCCGTTCAGCCGTGCCGCTTCGAGCGCGTGCGCCGTGCCCATGACGTTGAGTCCGGTGGCGTACACCGGATACTTGTGCGCCACGTTCACGTTGGAGACCGCCGCCAGGTGGAAGACGTGCTCGGCGCCCCGCGTGGCCGTCAGCACGCCCGAGAAATCCATCAGATCGACGTCCTCGAAGCGCACGTCGTCGCGGTGCGGCTTGACGCGGTGGTCGATCACCGTCACTTCATGGCCGGCCTCGACGAGCGCGTCCACCACATGAGAGCCGATGAACCCGCTTCCTCCGGTCACCACCGTCTTCGCCATGTACGCCTCCCTCAACCAAAGAACGCCGCCAGCGCTTCGATGACCTGGCGCGCCTCGTCGTCTTCCATGCCGGAGTAAACGGGCAGGCAGATGTGCCGGGCGCAGAGATCCTCGGCTACCGGGAGCGGCCCGCCGGCATACGAGGCAAAAACCGGCTGCTTGTGCAGGGGCTCCTCGTAGACTTCGCCCGAGAGCGAGACACCGAAGCCCTCGCGTAGCCGGCGCTTGAGTTCCTGTCGGTCCCGCCGCTCGCGCATCACCGCGATGTACTTGTAGTAGTTCGAGACGCCTCCCTCGGGCACGCGCAGCGGCTGGAGCCCGCGGAAACCGGCGAGCGCGTCGTCATAGAGGGCGGCGATGCGCTGCCGGTCGGCGATCATTTCCGGCAGCCGCTCCAGGTGCCGCAGCCCGATGATGGCGTGCGGCTCCGACATCCGCCAGTTGTGGCCCATCCGCGTGTGCGCGTTCACCAGGAAACTGGCCTTGCCCTGGTCGCGGTAAATGACGGCCTCCTCGGCGATGCGGTCGTCGTTGGTCACCAGCATCCCGCCTTCGGCCGAAGTCATCACTTTCGTGGGATAGAAGCTGAAGGCGGCGGCCAGACCGAAGGCGCCGGCCATCGTCCCCTGATAGGAGGAGCCGTGCGCATGAGCGGCGTCCTCGACCAGCGGGATTCCCTTTCGCCGGCACAGCTCCACGAGTTCCGGCAACCGCTCGGAGACCACCCCGCCGATGTGCACCACCACGACGGCCGCCGTCCTTGCGGTTAGAGCGCGCTCGACGTCCTCCGGCCGGATGGCGAAGCTCGCCGGATCCATGTCGATGAAGACCGGCCGGGCGCCGGCGTGCACCACTGCGGCGGCGGTGGCAAAGAAGGTGTTGGTCGGCACGACGACCTCCTTGCCTTCCACCCCGATGGCGCGCAAGGCGATCTCGAGCGCCGCCGTGCCGCTCCCCACCGAGACGGCATGTTTGGTGCCGCACAGGGCGGCGAAGCGCCGCTCGAACTCCTTGCCGTAGCGGCCGAGCGTGAGCATGCCGCTCGCCAGCACTTCGTCGATCTTTTCCACTATCCAGGCCCGATCCTCCGCCAAGAACTGAACGCGCGCCGCCGGGATCTTTCGCGCGGCCGCGGAAACGGGTGTGTTACTGGCGCTCAAGATATGCGCTCCCTTTCGTTCGTTGCATGCTGATCTTTGCCTCCGGGGCGGACCTCTCGCCTCCGGCCGTGATGAGGATCACACCCACGATGACGAAGGCAATCCCCGCCCACCGCATCGGCGGAACTGCTTCCTTCAGGAGCGTGACGGCTAGAACAGCAGTGAAGGCATATTCTAGCGCAGTGAGCGGCACCGCCACCGTCACTTCACTCCAGGAGAGCGCGGCCAGGATGCAGAAGTAAAAGACCGCGCTCAGGGCCGTCCCGGCGATCACGTATGGCTGGCAGAGGGCTTTCCAGAAATAGGCCAGCACCTCGAGCGGCATGTAGCTTTCCATCGATCCGACGATCTGCATGCCTCGCCGCAAAAAGATCTGTCCCACCGCTCCGGCGAGCGTGGCGACCACCACCGCGATCAGTGTACGCAGCAACGTTCTTGTTCCTCCTGATGGAGCCTTAGGCGGCGAAAGCTCGTGAGCTCGGCCCCGGCGATCTCGATCGCCCGGCGGACCTCTTCGCTCACCAGCGCTTCATATTCAGCCCGGCAGCGGTAGCCCGGCAGCGCCTGCTCGATGGCGGGCGAGGGCCGCGTCGCCGGATGAAAGTAAATCTCGGTCACGCCGTCAGGAAGCCGGCCGAGCAGCTCGATGAGGCGCGCCGTGTCCATGGCGCCCGAGTGCTCGAGGCCCAGCACCCAGTCGTTAGTGACCATTCCCGCCCCGCGAAGCCGCCGGCGCAGCAGCGCTAGCCACGGGGCCAGCGCCCAACTGCCGCCCGGTTCGGCCGGCAGCCGCATCGACCGCATTCCGTAATCGCGCCCGATCTCGAGCACCAGGGCCAGGATCGTCGGATGCAAGTGCATGTGGTTGTGCACGTCGACGTGCCCCGGCTCGAGCCCCGTGCGGGCGAACGCCTCGAACTGGGCCCGGATCTCACGCTCCAACTGGCGCCGCGCCGCCGGAAGGAAGAAAAACGCGACGCCCGCCCGCACGAGGTTCCAGTGAAATTCGCCGTTGCGGTCCACCAGATCCGGAACCTCGGCCGGAGGCAACACGGGGCGCCCCCGCACGAGCGTGACGTGCAGGCCCACTTCGAGCGTGCCGAGGCGCCGCGCCCGCTCGACGGCGTCTTGCGCTGCCGGGGCGCCCACCATCAGGCCGGCGGTGGTGAGCACGCCCCGGCGGTGCGCCTCCTCGACGGCCTCGTTCACCGCGACATCCAGCCCGAAATCATCCGCCGTGACGATCAGCTTACGCACCTGGTCAACCCCCGAGCTCCGACTGCTTGGCCAGGAGCCGGCCGTCACGCGTCAGGATGAAGTCGGCGCCCCGCCAGTGGGTGGTTCCTTTGACGAAGGAAAGCAGCCAGGAGGCGAAACCCGCCAGGTCGCGCAACGGCAGCAGCCACAGGGCTCGCACGCCTTCGCGATCGTTGAAGCCCCAGCCGAGGATGAAGGCTGCCGTGGCCAGCCGCCATGCCACACTCGAGGCCAGCAGGCTGGAGCCCGCGGCATCGAAACCGCGCGCCATCCAGGCCAGCAGCGCAAACGGAACCATCCGGATGATCAGCGTCAGAAAGAAGGCCACGGGCCGCGCCGCGCGCGTGTTCTGATCCCAGTACACCTGGTGCCTCCACCATTGCGCCGCCGTCTTCAAGTCGACCATCGTGTCGATCACGGGCGGCACGAAGGCGTAGCCGTAGCCGAGCTCTCGGATCCGGCGGCCGAGCTCGTAATCTTCGACCAGATAGTCCGCCAGGGCCGCCAGCCCGCCGATCTTCTCGAGCATCTCGGTGCGGAGCGCAATCGAGGCGCCCAAACAGAACGCCGACAGGCCGGTCTCATAGGCGAAGATCACGCTCGGCATGAAGTCGGCGTTCAGCGACAGCAGCTCCAGCTTCTCGAACCAGCGATCCGCGCAAGCGGCCTTATAGGGGGTGCAGACGTAACCGAGGCGCTCGTCGGCCACCAGGGGCGCCACAATGGCTTTCAAATAGCCCGGCTCCAGGCGCACGTCGCTGTCGCTGATCACCAGCACCGGATGGCGCACGTAGGGCATGGCGCCGAGCATGTTGTTGATCTTGCCGTTGGCGCCGGCGCGCTGCTCGTCGACGGCGACGATGACCTTATCGGGGCCGAACTCGCGCTGGACCTCGTAGAGCAGTCCGAGCGCCGGGTCGTCACGCCGCTGCACCGAGAAGATGACTTCGAACTCGGGGTAGTCCTGCATCACCGTGGAGCGCAGATTCTCTCGCAGGTTCTTCTCGAGCCCTGTGACGGGCTTGACGACGCTCACCGCCGGCCAGCGCCGGGGCGGAGGTGCGGGCCGGCGCAAGCGCCAGCGGACCATGGCGGCGACACAAAGCAGGTGATAGAGCGCCCCGGCCGCCACCGGAACCAGCAGGATCCACCCGAGTGCGTTCCACCAGGACATCGAAGAGTCGCTCGAGAAGCGGGCGCGCAGCCGTCAGCGCCGCGGCAAGCTCATTTCCGGAGTATAACATCCACTGCTGCCCGGGGTTTCTCGTACACTGGAAGGCTATGAAACTTCACGATCTGATGCGCTCCCTCCACACCGACAACGGCTCGAAGATCGTGCTCGTGGTCTCCGACGGCCTAGGCGGCTTGCCGGTGGAGCCGGGCGGGCCCACGGAACTCGAAGCGGCCTCCACGCCCAACCTCGACGCGCTGGCGGCGGCCAACGTTTGCGGGCTTTCCATCCCCGTTCTGCCCGGCATCACGCCCGGTTCCGGACCCGGCCATCTGGCCCTGTTCGGCTACGATCCCCTGGAGTTTCTCATCGGGCGGGGTCTGCTCGAGGCGCTGGGCGTCGACCTCGAGGTCGGTCCCGGCGACGTGGCCATTCGCGGCAACTTCTGCACGGTGAACGAGGAGGGCCTGATCACCGACCGGCGCGCCGGGCGCATCCCCACCGAAACCTGCGCGCGCCTGGTGGACAAGCTCCGCCAGATCCGCCTCGACGGCGTCGAGATCATCCTCCGGCCGGTGCGCGAATATCGCTTCGCGATGATCCTGCGCGGCGAGGGCCTCGAGGACGGCGTCGGCGATACCGACCCGCAGGGGACCGGCGTCGCGCCGCTGGCGCCCCGGGCCCGGGACGCCGCCAGCGAGCGCACCGCCCAGCTCGCCGCCGAATTCATTCGCCAGGCCGCGGAGCTGCTCAGGGACGAAAGCCCGGCCAACATGCTCACTCTGCGCGGCTTCGCCAAGCGCCCGCCGATGCCGAGCTTCGCCGAGCTGTACGGGCTGCGCGCGCTGGCTCTTGCCGTCTATCCGATGTACCGCGGCCTGGCACGGCTGGTCGGCATGACGGTCGCCGGTGACGTCTCGAACCTGGCCGAGCAGGTGGCCGCGCTGCGGGCCAACTGGTCGAGCTACGACTTTTTCTTCCTGCACTTCAAGTACACGGACTCGACCGGCGAGGATGGCAAGTTTCCTGAGAAGGTGAAGCGCATCGAGGAGCTCGACGCCGCCATACCCGAAATCGTCGCCCTCAAGCCCGACGTGCTCATCGTCACCGGCGACCACAGCACGCCGTGCGCCTGGCGCAGCCATAGCTGGCATCCCGTGCCGGTGCTCTTGGCTTCGCGCGTGGCGCGTCCGGACCGCGCACAGCGTTTCTCGGAATCCGAGTGCCTCGCCGGCGGGCTGGGACAGTTCGAGGCCAAGTACCTGATGTCGCTCGCCCTGGCGCACGCCGGGCGCTTGCAAAAGTTCGGGGCCTAGCCGCTGCGGATTTGCGGCGGCATCAACAGGGTGAGCGCCTCCGGCACGAGCTCGACGCGCGCCGGGAGTTGCCCGGCCGGCTCGCCGTCCACCTGAACGAGGATCTGCTGGCCCTCCGGCGGGTCGAAGCAGGCTTCGCGCACCTGCTGGATGGAGACCCCTTCCATCTTGTCATGGACGCTGGCCAGCACCCCGGTGAGATATTTGAGATATCGGAACGAGTCTTCTCCCTCGAAGCAGACCAGTTCGAAATAGTCTTCGAGCAGAGTTACTTTCTTGGCGATTTCCAGATCGCCTCCGTAGTTGCGCACCCGGCTGGCCAGAGCGAAGCTGCTGCGCAGAACCTCCCCGTTTACCCGCACCCTGAACTCCGGGAAGCGCCGGCCGAGCTGGCCGAATCCGCCCAGCCAGTAGGCGAGCTTGCCCAGGCGCTTCTTGAGCTCCGGGTCGATGGTCGCCACGATGTGCGCGTCCAGCCCGACGCCGGCCATCAGGAGGAAGTAGCGCGGCGGGATGCCGGTGGCCTCCAGGCGGCCGACGCAGATGCGGCGCGGCACCAGTTGAGGGATCACCTCGGCCACTGCCGCCGGGCTCCGGGCGAGGCTGAATTCACTGGCCAGCACGTTGGCGGTGCCCGCCGGCAGCACGCCGAGCGTCACGGGCGTGTGAACCAGCCCGTTGATCGCCTCGTTCAGCACGCCGTCGCCGCTGGCGACCAGCACCAGATCCGCCCCGGCTCGAGCCGCCTCACGCGCCAGCTCCGTGCCGTGCCCGGGCGCTTCCGTCGCCCGTACGGTAACCTCCGCCCCCTGGTTTCGCAGGATGGTCTCCAGGCGGGGAATCAATGACGCGCGCGAACGGACCAACCGCCCGGCCGTGGGATTCCAAATCAGGTGAATGTTACGATAAGTAGCGATCTTGGAACCTTCCAGTCACATTATAGGCGTTCATGAGTAAAGACATCGCCCGGGAGATCGAGCGGCTTCGCGAGCAGATCCGGCGCCACGAGTATCTTTACTACGTACTGGACCAGCCGGAGATCTCCGACTACGAATTCGACGAGCTGATGCGGCGCCTCCGCAAGCTCGAGGCCGAGCATCCGGAATACGTCACGCCGGACTCGCCCACCCAACGCGTGGGGGGAAAGCCCCGGGAGGGTTTCGTCAAGGTGGCCCACAGCTCGCCCATGTTGAGCCTGGACAACGCTCTCAATGAGGGCGAGCTCCGCGACTTCGACCGGCGCGTGCGCGAGCTGCTGGGCGGCAAGCCCTACCGCTACGTGGCGGAGCTCAAGCTGGACGGCCTCTCCATGGCCGCACGCTATGAGAACGGCCTGCTGGTGCGCGCCATCACGCGCGGCGACGGCCTCGAAGGCGAGGATGTCACCGAGAATGCCCGCACCATCCGCTCCGTCCCGTTGCGGCTCCGCGACGGGCTGCCCGACATCGAGGTGCGCGGGGAGGTGATCATGAACCGGCGCGCTTTCGAGCGGCTGAACGAGGAGCGCCGCGCGCAGGGGCTGCCGCTGTACGCCAACCCGCGAAACTCCGCCGCCGGCTCGCTCCGGGTGCTCGATCCCTCCATCACCGCGGCGCGCCAGCTCGACTATTACGCCTACCTGCTGCTGCGCGGCGGCGAGCCGTTCATTCCGAGCCACTGGGACTCGCTGGCCGAACTCGAACGACTGGGCTTCAAGGTCAACCCGAACCGGCGGCTCTGCCGCAACTTCGAGGAGCTGCTCGAATTCATCGGCGAATGGGAGACCCGGCGCGAGAGCCTCCCCTATGAGATCGACGGCATTGTGGTGAAGGTGGACTCGATCGAGCAGCAGCGGCGTCTGGGGTGGACCGCCAAGGCGCCTCGCTGGGCCATCGCGTTCAAGTACGCGCCGCGTCAGGCTGAAACCGTGGTGGAGAACATCGAGGTCCAGGTGGGGCGTACCGGGGCGTTGACGCCGGTGGCGCATCTGCGGCCCGTCAACGTGGGCGGCGTGACCGTCTCGCGCGCCACCCTGCACAACGAAGACGAAATCGAGCGGCTGGGAGTGCAGATCGGCGACGTGGTCGCGGTCGAGCGCAGCGGCGAGGTGATTCCCAAGGTGGTGCGCGTCGTCCGGCCGGGCGAAAACCGCCGGCCCTTCGTGATGCCGAAGCAGTGCCCGGTCTGCGGCGGAGAAGTGGTGCGCGAGCCGGGCGAGGTTGCCAGCCGCTGCCTGAACACCAACTGCCCGGCCCGCCTGAAGGAATCGATTCGCCATTTCGCCTCGCGTGCGGTGATGGACATCGACGGCCTGGGCGAGGCCCTCATCGACCAGCTCGTCGACCGGGGACTCGTCAAGAGCATCGCCGATCTCTACCGGCTCAAGCTCGACCAGCTCGTCGGCCTGGAGCGCATGGCCGAAAAATCGGCGAGCAAGCTGCTCGCCAACATCGAGGCCTCGCGCTCGCGCCCGCTGCCGCGCCTGCTGAACGGGCTCGGCATCCCGTTCGTCGGCGAACGCACGGCGACGATCCTGGCGGAGACGTTCGGCAGCCTCGACGCCATCGCCCAGGCGGATATCGAGACGCTCCAGAAGGCCGAAGGGGTGGGACCGAAAGTGGCGCACAGCGTCTACACCTTCTTCCGCCAGCCGCGCAACCGGGAACTGATCGAGCGCCTCCGGGCCGAGGGGCTTCAGTTCGAGCTCGCCGCCCGCAAGCGGGCCGGCGGGCCGCTCGAGGGCAAGACCTTCGTGCTCACCGGCACGCTGCCGACGCTCACCCGCGAGGAGGCGACGCGCCTGATCGAAGCCGCGGGAGGCAAAGTGACCGGCTCGGTCAGCAGGAAGACCGATTACGTGGTGGCGGGCGAGGAGGCCGGCTCGAAACTCGCCAAGGCGCGCGAGCTGGGCATCCCGGTGATCGGCGAGCGCGAGCTCCGGGAGATGATGGCCGGTGGATAGACTCGAGGCGTGGCTCGAAGCCTGGGGCCTCGCGGGGGTCTTCCTCCTGGCGGCTCTGGATTCGGCCGGAATTCCGCTGCCGGCCGGTGTAGACGCCTTGCTGGTGACACTGGCGGCCGTGAGCCCGCGGCAGGCTATGGCCGCCGCACTGCTGGCCACAGCCGGTTCCGTAGCGGGCAACCTCGCTCTGTTCCTGGCGGCGCGCAAAGGCGGCGAAGCCTGGCTCGAAAGGAAGACCGCCTCCGGACGGGCGCGCCGGTTTAGGGAGTGGTTCCTCCGTTACGGCCTCATCACCGTGTTTGTCCCCGCCGTGGTGCCGGTGGTCCCGCTGCCCCTAAAAGTTTTCGTCATCTCCGCCGGGGCGCTTGGCGTGCGGTTGCGCTCCTTCCTTTTCACAGTGCTGGCGGCGCGGGTTCCTCGCTATATGGCCATGGCCTGGCTGGGCGCGCGCCTGGGAGTGGAGACCACGGCCTGGCTCGAAGCGCATCTGCCGCACTTGGTGACGGCGGCCATCCTGCTTTTCGTCGCGCTCTGGCTCGCGGTGCGCTACGCCGATCTGCGAAGCAGGCGCCGGGTGGCGGCCGTGGAATAGAATGGCGCTGTGATGCCTTTTAGCCGCCGCCAGTTTCTCAAAACGGCTCTTGCTGCGCCGGCCATCGTGGGCTGTTCGCGCCAGGCGGCCCGCGAGGTGCGCATCGAGGAAATCCGGAGCGAATATGAGGATTTCCTCTACCGGACGCCCATCAAGTTCGCCGGCACGGCGGTCGACCGCGTGACGCTGCTCAACGTCCATTGCGTCGTGCGCAACCGCCGCGGGCGGACCGCGAAAGGATTCGGCTCGATGCCGCTCGGCAACATCTGGGCCTATCCGGCGCCGCAGATGGGCTATGAGGGTACGCTCCGAGCCATGAAGCTCCTGGCCGGGCGCATCGAGCAGATCACCCGGGACTGGCGCGAATACGGCCACCCGGTGGACATCAACGTCGCGCTCGAGCCGGCCTATCTGGCCGCGGCTGCCGAGATCTCGGCCGGCGAGCGGTTGCCCGTGCCGATTCCGAAGCTGGCCGTGCTGGTCGTGGCCAGCCCGTTCGATGCCGCCGTGCACGACGCCTACGGCAAGCTCCACGGCGTCAGCTCCTACCATACCTATGGTCCGGAGTTCATGCGGTACGATTTGGCCCATTACCTGAACCAGGAATTCCGCGGCGAGTATCTCGAGCAATATGTCACCCGCGAACCCAAGCCCCGGATGCCGCTCTACCACTTAGTCGGGGCGCTCGACCCACTTACCGACGCCGATATCAAACAGCGGATCAACGACGGCCTGCCGGAAACCCTGCCCGAGTGGATCCGTTACAGCGGCCTGACTCACCTGAAGATCAAGTTGAACGGTGATGACCTGAACTGGGACGTCGAGCGCGTCTTGGCAGTGGACCGCATAACCGCCCAGACGCAGGCCGAGCGCGGCATCAAGGAGTGGTATTATTCGGCGGACTTCAACGAGCGTTGCCCGAACGTCGGCTACCTTATCGAGTTTCTCCGCCGCATCAAGGAGCGGGCGCCCGAGGGATTCGAGCGCATCCAGTACATCGAACAGCCGACCAAGCGCGACCTGAGAGCAGACCGGCAAAACGTCATGCACGAGGCGGCAAAGCTCCGTCCCGTGGTCATCGACGAATCGCTCACGGATTTCGAAATGCTGCTGCTCGCGCGCGAGATGGGATACACCGGCGTGGCGCTGAAGGCCTGCAAAGGCCAGTCGCAGGCCTTGCTCAACGCCGCGGCCGCGCAGAAGTACAAGATGTTCCTCTGCGTCCAGGATCTGACCTGTCCGGGCGCTTCGCTGATTCACTCGGCCGGGCTGGCCGCGCATGTCCCCGGCGTGGCTGCCATCGAAGCGAACGCCCGCCAGTACGTGCCGGCGGCAAATAAAGGTTGGGAGGAGCGCTTCCCCGGCGTTTTCGACGTCCGGGACGGCTACGTCAACACGGCGCTGCTCAACAAGCCGGGCCTCAGCGCGGTCTGATGCGCCCGGGACGCGTCATGGAGCGGATCCGCATGGGACATTGCTTGATGAACCGGCGGGGTTTCCTCAGAACCGCTGCGGCGCTGGGCGTTGCGGCGCCCGCCTCCTCCGGCCGGCCGCTCAGAGTTTCGATTTTCTCCAAGCACCTGCAATTCCTGGAGGGCCGCCGCATGGCCCTGGCCGCACGCGAGCTCGGCTTCGACGCTGTGGATCTGACAGTGCGTCCCGGCGGTCACGTCGGGCCCGAGCGCGTGGCCGAAGAGCTGCCGCCGCTGGTCCGTCTGATCCGCGAGGAAGGGCTCGAGGTGGAGATGGTGACCAGCGGCATCGTCGACGCTGAGACGCCTCACGCCGAAGCCGTCCTGGCCACGCTGGCCGAGCTTGGCATCCGCCGCTACCGCTGGGGCGGCTTCGACTACGCACCCACGGGTTCCATCCCGGCGCAACTCGAAGCGCTCAGGCCGCGCGTCGAGCGCCTGGCCCGGCTCAACGCCCGCTACAAAGTCTGCGCGATGTATCACACTCACTCTGGCATCGGACGCGTGGGCGCCTCGATCTGGGATCTTTATCTCTTGCTCAAGGAGTTCGACCCCGAGCTGGTCAGCGTCAACTACGATACGGCGCACGCCACGGTGGAAGGCGGCTTCGGCGGCTGGATCCACAGCCTGCGCCTGGTGGGCCCAATGCTCAAAGGCGTTGCGGTGAAGGACTTTCGCTGGACGCGCGACGAGCGCGGGCGCTGGCGTCCCCAGTGGTGCCCGCTCGGTGAGGGTATGGTCGACTTCCCGAAGTTTTTCGAGATGCTGGCCGGTCTCAATTTTCAAGGGCCGCTTCAGGTCCATTACGAATATCCGCTCGGCGGTGCCGATACCGGGCAGAGAAGGCTCACGATGCCGGAATCGGAGGTATTCGCGGCGATGAAGCGCGACCTGGAGCGGTTGCGCGGCTGGCTCCGGCAGGCGGGCCTGTGAGCCGCTCGAGGCGAGGATTCCTTGCTCGAAGCGCTCCGTAGCTACCGGCGGCCGGCCGCCGGGGTACTGGCGGGCCTTGCGGTGGCCGGCTCGCTCGCCGCCGGGCCGCTCGAATTCGGCCTGGCCGAGCTCGAGCGCGCCGTCAGCGAGCGGCGCCTGAACCCGCGGCTTTTCCGCATCCGCACGGAGATCTCCACCGGCGATCCGGAGACGTACCGGATCTCGGGAACGCTCGTCACCGGCGGCGATCTGCGCGGGTTGATGTACGGCCTGCTCGAGGCGGCCGAGCAGATCCGCGCGCGCGGGTATCTGGTGGCGACAGCCGGCAAGCCCGCTACACCGATCCGCGGCATCCGCCGCTTCCTCCACAACCGCGACCTCGAACAGGACTGGTATTACTCCCGGGACTACTGGACCGCGTATCTGCGCATGCTCGCCCGGAATCGGTTCAACCGCCTCAACCTGGTCTTCGCTCACCAGACCGACTATCTTGCTCCGCCTTACCCGTACTGGGTGAAACTGGAGGACTTTCCCGAAGTCCGCGTGCCGGGCCTGACGGAGGATGAGCGGCGCCGAAACCTCGAGACCCTGTGTTTCGTCGCCCAGACGGCTGCCGATCACGGCATCGACTTCACGCTGGGCATCTGGCAGCACGACGTCCAGCGGGACCGCGGCCAGACGGCATCCGTAGAGGGCCTGACCCCCGACAACATCGGCCCTTACAGCTACGCCGCCCTGAGGCAGGTACTGGCGGCCTGCCCGGCGATCCGCGCCGTCCAGGTGCGTACCAACAGCGAATCCGGCATCCCTCCCGAGCGCCAGGTCGCCTTCTTCCGCGATTCGGTGTTTCGCGCCGTGCGGGATGCCGGGCGCCGCGTGACACTCGAGCTTCGCGGGTGGCTGATTGAGGAGGGGATGCTTGAGTCCGCGCTGAGCGCCGGCGTGCCCCTGCGCCTCTCCTCGAAGTTCTGGGCCGAGCACATGGGCCGGCCCTACCAGCCCGCCGAGACCTTCCCCAATTACAGCTTTCTCGACTTCCTGCGCCGGCCGCGGCCCTACGAGTTCTTCTGGGAGATCTGGGCGCTTGGCTCGAACCGCCTCTTGCTGTGGGGCGATCCCGAGCATGTGCGGCGCACCGTGCCGATGCTCGTGCTTTCGGACACGCAGGGCTTCGAGATCGACGAGCCGCTGGCGCAGAAGGGCTTCGGAAACCGGCCGGGCAAATGGGGCATTTTCACGCCCGCGCACCAGGACCGCGTCTTCTGGAAATACGAGTTCGAGCGGTACTGGCTCTTCTACCTGCTGTGGGGGCGGTTGAGCTATGACCCCAAGACGCCGGAGCGCGTCTGGCGCGGCGAGCTCGAGCGGCGCTTCGGGGTAGCCGCCCCGGATGTGCTCGAGGCTTATGCCCAGGCGAGCCGCGTGCTGCCCGAGCTTTCGGCAGCTCACATGCCCGATCCCAACATGTACGTCTGGCCGGAGATCAACCCCGGTGGGCTGATCGACGTGTACAAAGACGTGTTGCCGGGGGACTGGCGCTTCGTGGCTTCGCCCGCTGAGGCGGTCCGGAACCGGCTGAAAGGCGTGCCCGGCGCCAAACAGACGCCCCGGGAGACCGCCGCGCGCCTGGAGGGGCTCGCGCAGGCCATCGAGACGGCGGTGTCGCGCGCGCGCTCCCGGCTCGGCGAAGTTCACCGCGAATGGCGCGGAACGGAGCCTGACTTCGAGGTGCTGGCCGCCCTGGCCCGCTACCACGCGCACAAGCAGCGGGCCGCCGAAGCGCTCGCCGCCTTTTATGAGACGAGCGATCCGGCGGCGCTCGATGAGGCACGCGCCGAATTGAACGGCGCCTTCGGTGTGTGGGAACGGC
Organism: uncultured Bryobacteraceae bacterium; assembly: GCA_938003835.1. GTDB lineage: Bacteria > Acidobacteriota > Terriglobia > Bryobacterales > Bryobacteraceae > CALKXJ01. Next base: position 77,357 of record CALKXJ010000006.1, read on the forward strand.
TTGTCCGGCTCACCGACGGGCTGTATCCCGATGAGATGGCCTTCGGTCCCGCCGATACCGGCCACTGGAAAGACAAGCTGCCCTATGTGCGGCACGATCTGGCGGCACTTGACGAGCGCGAGAGCGTTTGGAAGCGCTTCGGCGATTTCGTCGCCGGATTCGATTTCGGAGCGGAGCTTGAGGTGCGCCGCGGCCCGGCCTATCGCACTCTGCCATCGCTTGTTTCCAACACGGTGGAGCCACGCTTCCGTCCCGTCGGCCCGAAGACGGAGTATGACGAGGCGCGCGGCTACGGCTGGGTGACCCCGGGCGCGCGCGCCGCAGTTCCCCTGGAGGAGTTTCCTCTCGAAGTTCTGCGTGCGACCGCAAGGAACCCCACCCGGCTGCCTGCCGGCCTGCTTTTCGGGGATTGGATCCGGGGCCTGGGCCCTCACGTGTTTCGGATCCGGCTGCCGGCAGGGGGCTCCGGTGAAGAGTCCGATTACACCGTGCTGCTGCTGTTGCCGGACGGCCGGGAGATCACCCGCCGCCTGCGAGCCTCGCACGGAATTCTGGACGTCGTTTTTCCGGAGGACAGTTGGGCGGTGGCCGGCCTGGTTGTCAAGGGATCGGCCCCCAGGTCCGCGCCTGCTCCGAGGCGCGCTTTTCCCAAGGGTCCCCGGCCCCCGGTCTCCCATCTCGTGCCGCGCTTTGCGCAGGCGGGCCGGCCGCTCTCGCTGCGGCTGTCTGTCGGCGCCCCGGGGCGCGTCGCCTCCGTCCGCCTGCACTACCGGCCGCTCAACCAGCTCGAGAAGTTCCGCACCGTGGAGGCGCCGGCAACCGGGGCTGTCTTCACGATCGCGGGCGAGGAGCTCGACGGGCGCTTCGATCTCCAGTATTATTTCGAGCTCCTGGCGCCCGACGGGGTGGGCTGGTTCTACCCGGACCCGGCCGAGGCGACGCCCTATCTCGTCGTCGAAGTGCGCGGTTCGAGCGATGGCGCTCCCAAGCGATAGAGCCCGGTTTGCCCTCGCCGCTGGTGCGCTGCTGGCGATGATGGCGGCGGCGATGCTCAGCGCCGCACTCGAGGAAAACGACGCTTACGATGAGGCCGGACATCTTGTCGCGGGCTACGCGTATCTGGCGATCCAGGACTTCGGCTTCAACGCCGAGCATCCGCCGCTCGGCAACATGCTGTCGGCGCTCCCTCTGCTCGCCCTGAGGCCACGGCTGCCCTCGGAGCACCCTGCCTGGCGGATGAGGGCCGCTCCCATCGCCGGCGCGCTCTTCCTCTACCGGAACCGCATCCGGCCGGATATGTTGCTGACGGCCGGCCGCGCGGTCACGATGCTGTTTGCCCTCCTGCTCGGCCTCGTGCTGGCGTTGTGGATGCGGCGGCGCTTCTCTGGGGCGGCCGCGCTCTTTGCCCTCTTCCTCTATGCGACCGATCCAAACTTCCTCGCCCATGGCCATTACGTCACTACGGATCTGTTCGCCACCTTCTTCATCTTCTGCGCGTGTCTCGGCTGGTGGCGCTACCTCGAGACGCGGCGTGTGCGCGAGCTTCTGGCGGCTGGGCTGCTGGCCGGACTCGCCCTCGCCGTCAAATTCTCCGCCGTAGTCCTGCTACCCGTCTTCGCCGCTTTGGGCTTGGCGCATAGCCGCAGGCTGCGCGTGCGCATGGCGGCAAGCCTGGCCGTTGTCGCCGCGCTGTCTGTCGTCGTGATCGGTTCCGCCTATTGGTCCGAGACCTGGCAGGTGCTTCGAGGAGCGCTTCCGCCATCCCGGCATTCCTTCGTGCTCGGCCTCGGCTACCTGGCTGAGCATAACCGCGAGGGCCGGCCGACCTACCTGCTCGGAGAGGTGGCCAATCACGGCTGGTGGTCCTACTTTCCCGTGGCGTTCCTGGTGAAAACCCCGGCGGCGGTGGTGATGCTTGCCGCCGTCGCCGTGGCAATCGCGCTCCGGCGGCGACTGGCCCACTCCAGCCTGCTCATCATCCCCGCCGGCATGTACTTCGCCATGAGCCTCGCCAGCAACCTGAACCTGGGCATACGGCACCTGTTGCCCGTCTACCCGTTCTTGTTCGCGCTCGCCGGCGCCGCGGTTTTCCACGCGGGCTGGAGCCGGCGCACCCGCCTGGCGGTAGTCGTCTTCGTCATTACCCTTCAACTGGCGGAGGTGGGCCGCGCCCACCCGCACCACCTTGCCTTCTTCAACACGCTGGCCGGCGGCAGCGCCAACGGCTGGAAGTATCTTGCGGATTCGAACCTCGACTGGGGCCAGGACGTCAAGAAGCTCAAGAAACACCTCGACCGCCTCGGAACGAACGAGGTCTGTTTTGCCTATTTCGGGACGACGGATGTTGCTTATCACGGCCTCCGGCGGCGCCCGCTGCCCACCAGCCGCCAGGTGGAAGCGAGCGGCCCGCCGGACTGTGTCGCCGCCATCAGCATGAACCTGCTGCTCGGCCTCTACGTCGAGCCGGGCAGCTACGACTGGTTACGGGGTCTCGAGCCGGACGCCGTCATCGGCCACTCGATCCGCGTCTACGATTTTCGGAAGAGCGGGGCGCAGCGCGCTCAAAAGCCCAGCCGGATGCCCGCCGTGGCCCAGATGCCGGGGGTATAGAATCCCGCCTCGTAGAATTCGCGGTCGAAGAGGTTCTCGATGCGCGTGAACAGGCGCAGGCTCCGCGCCTCGGCGAGGGGCTTTTCGTAGCTCAAGACCAGGTCAGCTCGCTTGGGCCCCGGGAATCGATACGCCCGGCTGCCGGCGGCGGTGAACATCGGGAAGTAGTAGTTGCCGGCCGTGAAGAGATCGAATGTTGCGTCGAAGCGCCGCCAGATGCGCCGCGTCGCCATCAGCGTGAACATGTGTTCAGGGATATTGAACGCGCGGAGCGTGCCGTCGGTGGTGCTCGAGACCCGGTTCAACGTGCGCGTGTAAGTGTAAGAACCATGGATGCGGGTCCCGGCGGCGGGCGTGGCCTCGAAGCTCGCCTCCAGTCCGCGCGCCAGGCCCCCGCCCGAGTTGCGGTAGCCGCCGAAGCGCCCGTAGGGATCGGTGGCCGGATTGATGGCGCCGCTGAAGTCGAAGACGATCACCTCCTGCAAGCGCGTGTAGAAATACGTGGCGCTGAGCCGCAGCCGGTTCGCCAGCAGGAACTGATCCAGGCCGCCGTCGAAGGCGATGGAGCGTTCCGGATTGAGGCGCGGATCGCCATACGGGCTGAAGAAGCCGAAGAAGAAGGAAGCGCCGAGCCGTTCATAAAGCGACGGTGCGCGGTAACCGTTACCGGCATGGGCACGCAATTTCGTGCCGGTGCGCGGAACCAGGTAGGCGACGGCGACATCGCCCGTATAGGCGTTCGGTGGCGGACTCAGGCGCAGACCGGCATAGGCCGGCGGGCCCCCTTCGAACTGAGGTTGGCGGACCCGGAACGTCTGCCAGCGCCCGGATACGGAGACGAGCAGGCGTTCGGAGAGTCCCCGCAGCTGGTTCTGCACAAATAGGGCGTGGGAGCGCTGGGAGGCCCGGGTGAGCGCTCGGCTGCGCTGGGCCGGATCCGGATTCTCGTCCGCGGCCAGCGTATCGTAGCGCTCCCGCTCGAACTCCCAGCCCGCCGAAAGGCGGTTGTGCGCGCCGGCATGCACGTCGGCCCTCGCTTCGACCGTGTCGATCCGCCCGTCGTAGCGATATTCATTGTTGAACGTCGGCTCGAAATAGCGTCCCGCCGGGCCGTCGCGGCTGGTGCGGCGCGTGGCCAGCCCGTGGTAGGCGGCGCGCAAGGAGGCGCGCCCGCCGAGCTGTTGCGTGAAAGAGGCCAGGCCGGAGTAGAAGCCCGAAGCGCGCCGCGCGTCCGGGTCATTGGCGGAGGGGACAAAGGTGGCGCTGCCATAGTTGACGGGCAGCCCCGCCTCCCACCGCTTCACCTGCTCGCGCGCAAGGGCGATTGCTGGGATTACGCCCGTGGCGGGCAGATTCACCGGCGCGGCAAACGGGCTGTCATTGAGCTGGAGAAAGGCGTCATTGCCCAGGAAACGGCCACTCAGGCGCGAGGTGTTGCTCAGGCGGAGTTGAGCGAAGCCGTGGCCGGAGCTGTTTCGTGTCCGGTCGTCACTGTCGACGCCGCGGAGCACGTTGAGATGTGTTCCGCCCCCGCTGAACAGCAGGCGCTCCCCGGCGGCGCTGCCGCCGAATCGGGCGGAGCCGCGCATTAGGCCCAGCCCGCCGCCCTCGGCCTCGACTTCGCCCCGAAGCGGACCCCCGCCCGGATCGGTGACGAGGTTCACCACGCCGGCGACGGCATGCGTGCCGTAAAGCGATGAGCCGGACCCCCGCAGCACTTCGACGCGGTCGGCATTCACCAGCAGCATCTCGGCGAGGAAGCCGCCGCCCTCCCCCTGGGGCGCCGCCGCATCGCGGAAGCGAAAACCGTCGATCAATACCGCCGTGTCAAACGACCGCATGCCCCGGATGTGAACCGAGGTCAGCGCGCCCGGCCCGCCGTTCTGCATCACGCGCAGGCCGGCCGTCAGGCGCAGGGCCTCGACCAGGGAATACTCCGCCCGGCGCTCGATCTCGCTCCGGTCGACGAGATCGAAGGCCTTCTGCACCTCCGCGGTCGATTGCGCCGAGGCCGCGGCGGTCACCGAGACACGAGCGGTGAGCTGAGCCAGCTTCAGCCGGAGTTCGATATCGAGGCGTCCGTCGCTGAGGTTGACCTCCTGCGGTTCCGAACCCGAAAAGCCGGGAGCCTCGGCTTCGACGAGATAGCCGCCTGCGGCCAGCCCCGAGACGCAGAATTCGCCCGAGGGGCTCGTGGCGCTCCTGCTGGCCACTGGCGTACCGCGGGCCTCGATCCGGACGGAGGCGCCCGGGACGGCGGCGCCTGAAGGGTCGAGCACCCGGCCGCAGATTTGGGCCGCCGGCGCCGCTGCCGGCAATACTGTCAGGGAAAAAACGATCGCGTGGAAAAATCGGGTCGTGCGGTGCAACTTAACCTCCCCATCGTAGGTTCAAGTTCTCAAGCGCGCCAAGCGCGCACCGCCGGCAGGTCTTCGGGCTTGCAGGCATCCTTGGCTTGCCTACTCGCCGCCGCTTCCCAGCCCTTGTCTCGGACCAGTGCGTTTCTGCGGCTTTCGTTCCTGCTCACCGCTGCGGGGCAGCCCCGGACTCGCACCGGGTTCCCTTTTCGACGCCTGTGGCGTACCGGCAGCCTGTCCAGCATACCACGGCCGGAGCGCTTTGCTAAAATCGAAGGGCAAACCCCTATGATTCAAGCGACACAACTGCGCCCGGGCATGATTATCGAGTTCAACGGGGAGCTGTACTCGATCTTCAGAACCGAGCACCGGACCCCGGGCAACCTCCGCGGCTTCGTTCAGGCCAGGATGCGCAATCTGCGCACCGGCGCCATGATCGACCATCGGTTCGCTTCCACCGACTTTGTCGAGCGGGCCTTCCTGGAGGAGCAGGAGGTGGAGTACCTCTACGAAGACGGCGGCACCTACTATTTCATGAACACGGAGGACTTTTCCCAGATCGCGCTAACCGGGGAGCAGCTCGGTGACGCGGTGAATTACCTGGTGCCGCAGCTTCACCTCAAGGTGGAGTTCTACGAGGGCAAGCCGATCGGCGTGTCGCTGCCGCCCACCGTGGATCTCACCGTGGTGGAGACCGAACCCGGCTTGCGAGGCGCCACCGTCTCCAACGTGACCAAGCCGGCAAAGCTCGAAACCGGCCTGGTGGTTCAGGTGCCCCCCTTCATTAACGAAGGCGATCGCATCCGGGTCAACACCGAAGAGGGGACATATCTGGAGCGCGCCTGAGCCGATCTCAGCCAAGGGCGGCCCGCAGGGCGTGGGCGAGTTCTTCCTCTTCCTCCGGAAACACGGTCCGCAAGTCGACTAGGACTTTTTCGTCATCCACACGCGCGATGACGGGCGGCGTGTGCGCCCGGAGGCATTCTTCATAGGTGGAGGCGCTGGCGGGCTGGATGGCGATCAGCCAGGTGGCGAGAGGCTGCTCGGGTGTCGAGCCGCCGCCGATCATGGAAATGCCGGGCTCCAGACGCGCCGGCAGCTCCGGGAGGCAGGCCAGAAGAGCCTCGGCGCGCTCGCGGATCTCCGCCGCGCTCTGTCTGACCATCCGCAAAGCAGGAATCTCGTCCTCTGCTCCAAGCAGCAGGCGGCGCAAGGTCGCTTCGAGCGCTTGGTAGCTGAGCTTATCCACACGCAGGGCTCGGAACATCGGATTGCGCCGCAGCCGCGCCAGCAGATCGGCCCGGCCCGCGATGATGCCCGCCTGCGGCCCGCCGAGAAGCTTGTCGCCGCTGAAGGAGACCAGATCGACGCCGTCCCGGAGGCTGGCTTGCGGCATCGGCTCGTCGATGCCGTGGGGCCGCAGATCGACGAGGCAACCGCTTCCCAGGTCCTGATAGAGCGGGATGCCGCGCTCGCGGCTCAGCGCGGCCAGATCGGCCAGCGCCGGCTGTGCGGTAAAGCCCGTGATGCGGAAGTTGCTGCGGTGGACCGTGAGGATCAGCCGGGTGCGCTCGTTGATCGCCGCGCGGTAGTCCTCCAGGTGCGTCTTGTTCGTGGTTCCCACCTCACGGAGCAGGGCCCCGGAGCGCGCCATGATGTCGGGGATGCGAAAGCCGTCGCCGATCTCGATGAGCTCGCCGCGCGAGACGATCACCTCGTAGCCGGCGGCGAGCTCGTGCAGAGTGAGGAAGACGGCGGCCGCATTGTTGTTGACGACGATGCCCGGAGCGCCCACGAGCCGCTCGAGCAGGCCCGAAACGTGAACATCGCGCTTGCCCCGCCGGCCGGCTTCGAGGTCGTACTCGAGATTGGAGTAGCCCGCCAGCGGCTCGAATCGACCGAGCGGCGCCCGGCCGAGGTTCGTGTGCAGGACGACGCCGGTGGCGTTGATCACGCGCCGCAGCGACGGGGTCTCGAGCGCCTCGAGGGCCTGGCGCACCCGGTGGTCGACCTCGGCCGGCTCGATGTCCGGCTTCTCGGTAAGCTCCTGCCGCAGCCTTGAGAGCTGGCGCCGGACCTCCTCCACGACCAAGGGGCGCGGGAACCGTGCCGCCCAATCGCCCAACCGCTCGAGGACCTGGTGGACGGCGGGCAACGCGGCCCGCTTGTCGGGTTCGCTCACCGCGGGAACAGCCGGTCGAGCTCTTCCAGGCTGGGCCGGCTGCCGTATTCGCACAGCTCGAAGGCTTCCCAGCGCTGGACCTGACTCGCTTTCTCGGCGCCGTAGCGCTTGGCGAGCGCGGCGCGGATCTCCTCGCTCATGCGCGGCTGGCGGCTTGCGGCCAGCCACTTCTTGCGCGCCGCCGGATCCTTCGGCACCTCGCTCCAGCGGCCGTCCACCCACGGCAGCCATTCGTACATCTGCGAGGTGTGCGCGTCCAGCCCGTCGACCTTCGCCTCCCAGACATCGTCGATCGCCACGACCACGTCCGGCCGGAAGGGCGCCGGCTTCTGAAAGCCGTCTTCGTAGTAAATGAAGATCGGATTCTTGCGCAGCGCCGGGACGTCGGAGACTAGGTTCGGCACCACCACCATGTAGGCGGCATCCTGCACCAGCACGCCGGTGTAACGGTGATCCGGATGATAGTCGTTCGGGCGCGGGCCCAGCACGACGTCGGCGCGCCACTCTCGGATGGCCCGGATGATCTGTTTACGGACCTCGAGCGTGGGCATCAGCTCCCCGTCCGGATTATCGAAGACCTCGTATGCGGCGATGCCGAAGCGCCGCGCCGCCTCCTGCGTCTCCGCGTGGCGGCGCCGGGCCAGTATCCCGCCACCCATCTCGTGATGGCCCGCGTTGCCGTTGGTGACCGAGACGAACTTGACGGCGTGGCCGGCCCGGGCGAACTTGATGGCCGTGCCGCCGAACCGGAAGTCGCAATCGTCCGGGTGGGCGCCGAAAGCGATGATGCGCAGTTTCGCCTGCTGGCCGAATGCGGCGCATGTCGCCAGCAAGAGCAGGCCGAAGCTGAGCCGCAGAGGGCGGCTGCCGGATCGGTTTCTCATTGCGTTCCTCCCTCGGGTTTCAGCCGCGGATGCCGTAAAGCCCTTTCCAGGTGACTTCCCTGCCACTATAGATCGCCTCGCGGCCGAGTATGGCGATCATGGTGCTCAGCGCCGAACGCACGGCGACGTTCTCCACCTTGCCGCTCTCGATCTTGCCGAGGAAAGCCTCGATGGCGTCGTAAGTGATATCGCGCTTGGAGTCGATGGTTTCGCGGTCGTTCGGCCCGCGAATGTGCACCATCTGCTGGCGCGAAACCGCCAGGAAAGACTTCGTGCCGGTGAACTCCTCGCCGATGCGGCTGAATCCACGGGGCGTGATCTGGTTGGCTTCGAAGTTGACGAACATGCCCCCGGGCCACTCGAAGGTCAGGCTCAGGTGGTCGAGGATATCCATGCCGGTGCGCACCTTCGTGCCGCCCCAGCCCACGGCGCGCAGCGGCAAGCCGCCCAGGAACCAGTGCAGCACGTCGAAGTTGTGGCAGTCCTGCTCGACGATGATGTCGCCTGACAGGTCTTTGTAGGAGAACCAGTTGCGCAGCTTGGCGATGCGCGGATCCGGATAGGGCTTCCGCTGCCACGGATCGCCGCCGATCCAGAAGGCCCGGGCGTTGGCCAGCTCGCCGATCTCGCCTGTCTGGACGCGCCGGTACGCCTCGAGATAAACCGGCCCGTAGCGCTGCTGGAAGCCCACGGAGATGCACTTGGTCGGGTCGGCCTTCTCGGCGGCGGCGATCACCTGAAAGCAGCCTTCGGCATCCACGCCGATCGGCTTCTCGCAGAAGACGTGCTTGCGCGCCTCGATGGCCGCCACCAGCATGCGCGGGTGCTCGAAAGGGGGAGTGGCGATCAGCACCGCGTCGACGCCAGAGGCGAGCAGCTTCTCGAAATCCCTGTAGACGGCGGGCTTGTCCAGACCCAGCTTCTGCTTGCCCACCTCGATGCGGTCATCGAAAAGGTCGCACAGCGCGGTGACGCGCGCCCGCGGATCCGACTGCACGATCGTCGCGTCATAGACGCCGCGCCCGCCGACGCCGATGAGGCCCACCGAAATTCTGGAATTGGCCTGCGAACCGCGGACGAGCTCCGGTTTGATGACGCTGAAGCCGCCTGCGGCGAGCGCTCCGCCCGTTTTCAGGATCGTCCTTCGGCTGAGACTGGTCTCGCCAGAGCTCATGAAGCCTCCTCGCACAGATGTCCTGCTAGGAGGGAATTATATTCCAAGCTCCGGAGATCACGGGCAGGCGCCCGGGCTTTTGACAGATCGTGCCTTAGCTGGAACGCCTCCGCCGGCGCATCAGCAGAGCGACGGCCGCCAAGCCCGCACCTACGAGCCCCGTGGTGGCCGGTTCAGGCACAACGGTGAATTCCACAGCACACTCGGTCCAGCCGACGTTGTCCGGGCGACGGTCGCCGGGAGTGTTGAGTGTCGAGGTGTTCACCCCGTCGCACTCGAGCAACTGTTGCCCGAAGGTGACCAGCGGGCCCACGCCCGAAAACCCCGGCCCGCTGCCGTACACGACAACACGGTTCTGCCCGGCAACCGTGGTTCTCGGCATGTAGAAGAGGGCGAGCCGGTAGGTGTACGTCCCGGTCTGGACCAGCGAGATATCGTCGATCAACCCGCCGTAGCCGGCGCCGGCCGCGGGCCCCTCCGCTGCAAAGGTGAACAGGTGAGGGGCGCCCCTGAGCATCACAGCCTGCTGGATTGCGGACGCCGAGGTGCCAAGGGTCGGATGGGGATGGCTATCGAGTTCGATGTAGTACAGACCCGAGCGCGGCGTAATCCCGAGCACCTGCTCGACCTGCACCTCCACACCCACGCCCGCCACCACCTGCCAGCTCGGCAGCGAACTATAGACTCCCGCAAAGCCCAAAGCCGGCAATTGATCGAGCGGCCGCGGCTGGGGCGGGCCGCTAAAGGGTCCGGGCGACGGATAGCCGGTCACGTTCAATCGGCCGTCCACCGTCTCGAAGTCGCCGTTCGTGAAGAGGTTGGCATAGCCAAGCGAACTCAGCATCAACAGGATTGCCGCCAAGACTGCCACGCGTCGCATCGTCATCTCACTCCTTGACCGGCTGGCCCTAATCAGACCTTGCCTTCTTCTAGATTGTGCTCAATTTCTCCAAAAATTGCAAGCGGTTTTTCCGCCAAAACCTTCCGTCGAGACGAACGGGTCAAAAACCCTGGCCGGCAATTGCGGCACAGCGGCCGCCTGTGTGACAGTGTGAAGGAGATCTGCCGCGCCGGACTGGCCCGCCGGTTCGAGCAGGCCTGTTCGGCCGGTGAGGCCCATGCGGAAAGTACAGATTGTTTCGCTTGCTCTGCTGATTGCGATAGCGGGCTGCTCCACCGACCCCGAGGCCCGAAAGGCCCAACTGCTCGCTACGGGCAAATCCTACTACGAGAAGGGAAAGTTCAAGGAAGCGTCGCTGATCTTCCGCCGGGCGCTTCAATACGACGCGCGCTTCGCGGCGGCCTACCACCGGCTGGGACTGGCCGAGCTGGCGCTGGGGCGTTACTGGGAGGCCATGCAGGCCTTCCAGCGCGCCGCCGACCTCGAGCCCGGCAATGCCGAATCTTACGAACAACTTTCCGATCTGTACCTGACCGTCTACCAAACGGATGCCAAACGCTTCACCCAGCTCCTGGACGAACTGGAAAGCCTGACCCGCCGCGCCGAGGACTCTCAAGTGCCGCCCCCGTTAACTTTACGGGTGCGGGGGTTCATCGAAATTGGCCGGCAGAATCTGGACAAGGCCGTTGGGTATTTTCAGCAAGCCCGGCGGCTGAATCCCGCCGACCAGCGCGTGGTTCTGGGGCTGGCAGGTGCTCTGAGCCGTTTGCGACGATACCCGGAGGCCGAGCGGCTGCTCGTCGAGGTCATCGAGACGCAGCCCGCCTTCGAGACTGCCTACGATCTGCTCTACGACCTCTACCTCCTTCAAGGCCAGCGGGCGCGCGCGGAGGCGATCCTCGTCCGCCGGCTCGAAGCCATGCCCTCCAGTCTCGCCGCGCATCTCAAGCTCGCCGAGCACCACCACAACGCCGGCAGGGCCGAAGCCCGGGACCGCCTGCTCGAACGGGTTGCTGCGGATCCGGCGGCCTTTCCGGACGGGCGGCTCGCTGCGGGGGATTTCTGCCTGCGCGTGGGACTGCCGGCGCAAGCCGAGCGCTACTACCGCGCCGGCGCGGAGACGAATGGGCCGCAGCGCGTGACCTGCCGGCTGCGCCTCGCCCATGTGCTCGCCTACCAGGGGCGCTCTGCCGAGGCGCTGAAGATCGCCGACGAGATCCTCGAGGAGGATCGGAGTAATCTGGAGGCTCGGCACCTGCGCGGTGCGCTTCTGGTCGAGACGGGCAGCCGGAAGGCGATCCAGGAGGCGACCGCCGAACTGGAGGCGCTTGTCCTTCGCCAGCGCGATAACCCGGTCCTGCGTTACAACCTCGCCCGCGCTTACGTGGCCGCCGGCGATCTCGACCGGGCGATCCCTCACCTGCTCGAGGCCGCCCAGGTGCGGGAGTATCTGGCGCCCCGTTACGAGCTCGGACGCATCTATCTGGCCAAGCAGCAGCCCGAGCTCGCCGTCCAGCTCGCCTCGGAGATTCTCGAACTCCATCCGGCCAGCATCACCGCGGCGATGCTCAAAGCCACGGCGCTGCTCGAGACCAAAAACGCGCACCAGGCGCGCCAGATCCTGGAGCAGGTGCTCCGCCGGCAGCCGGGCAACCGCCAGGCGCAGTTTCTGCTGGCGAGCCTGGATGTTCGCGAGAAACGGTATCGCGAGGCGGAGCCGGTCTTGCGCCGCCTCTACGAAAGCGCGCCCGAGCAGCCGCAGTATTGGTGGAATCTGAGCCAGCTCTATCTGGCTCAGGGCCGCGTCGAACAGGCGCTGGAGATCCTGAATCGCCCGCTGCGCGATAATCCGCGCTCCCCGGAACTGCTGCTCGCCCGGGCCACCGTGGCTGCCAACGCCAGGCGCTTCGATGCCGCTCTCCGCGACTTCGAGCAGCTTCTCGAGCTCGCCCCAAACGATGCGCGGGTGCACGAGCGGCTGGCTACCACCTATTACTTTCGGGGTGACTTGCGCTCGGCCGAGGCCCACTACCGCAGGGCGCTGGAGCTCGACCGGAACAATGCCACCGCCACGCTGCGGCTGGCCCTGTTGCTCGGCGAACTCGGGCGGAAGGAGGAATCCGTGACCCTTTTGCGTGAGGCGCTGGAGCTCGAGCCCGATCATCCGGTGGCGCTCAACAACCTGGCGCACTGGCTTGCCGAGTCGCCCGAGGGTCTGGACGAGGCGCTCCGGCTGGCGCAGAAGGCCTACCAGAAGGCGCCGGCGAGTCCCACCGTGGCCGAGACGCTCGGCTCGATCTACCTGAAGCGCAACATGAACGACGAGGCCATCCAGCTCTACCGGCGGCTGGCCGAGCAGGATCCGCGCCGGCCGCGCTGGCTCTCTCAACTCGCCCAGGCGTATCTCCAGAAAGGCGACCCGAGCCAGGCGATCCGGCAGCTCGAGCGTGCGCTCGCCCTTCGTCCCTCGCCCGAGGAAGAGAAGCGCATCCGAACCCTGCTCGAGCAGGCCCGCCGTTAACCGCGCCGCAGCCGCACCACGCTCTCGATGTGCGAGGTCTGGGGAAACAGATCGACCAGCGTGATCTTCTCGACCTCGTAGCCGGCTTCCCGGAGAGACTTCAAGTCCCGCGCCAGAGTGGCCGGGTCGCACGAAACCAGGGTGAGTGCGGGTGCCTTCAGCCGTGCCAGGTGGCGAACCACCCCTCTACCCAGCCCGGCGCGGGGCGGGTCGGCGATCAGCCAATCGGGCGGCGTCTCCAGCGTCTCCAGATACGACTCGGCGCTCATTTGCCGGGCCGTCACCGGCAGGGCGGCGCGCTCGGCGTTGAACCGCAGATCCTCGGCGGCAGCCCGGCTGGTTTCGATCGCATCGACGCGGCCCAGCCGCCTGGCCATCGGCAGCGAAAACAGGCCCACACCCGCGTACAGATCCACGCCCCAGTCGCCCTCCACCCCTTCGAGAGCCGTCTGGACCAGCCTGTCGATGAGAAACCGGTTCGTCTGAAAGAACGAGCCGTGACTGACGCGGAACGTCTCGCCCGCGGCGCGATAGTCGAGCGCCGCCACATGCTTGCCCGGGATCCTCGCGGCGCACCACTCGAAAAAGGTCCGCGCCACGCGCTTGCCCGAGGTCTCGAGCACGTTGATCTGCACTTGCTCCTCGTCGGTGAAGACCTCCAGGCGCCGCAGAAACTCGGGGAACCGCGGCTGCCGGATCATCCGCCGCAGGGCGCCGAGGGCCTCGTTGATCCGGGGCGAGGAGATCGGACACTGCTCGATGGCGCACAGCCGGCGCGAGTGCGCCTGATGATAGCCGATCCGCCCTCCGGCGATGTGCCATTGCGTCCGGTTGCGGTACTCGAACGGCGGGCCCGAGACCGTTCCGATGTCGCCAACCTCCAGCTTGCCGACCCGCCGCAGCACGTCGCGGAGGATCTCCCGTTTCTGTGCGAGCTGGTAGGCGTACTCGGCGTGCTGATACTGGCAGCCGCCGCAGCGCATGAAGTAGGGACAACTCGGCTCGACGCGCTCCGGCGCCGGCGCCGTAACCTCGACGAGCTCCGCCTCGATCAGTCCCGGCTTCTCCGCAACCGGGCGCACGCGCGCCGTCTCGCCGGGCAGCACGAAGCCAACCAGCACCACCTTGCCGTCCAGCCTTCCGAGGCCTTGCCCGCCGTAGACGAGTTTCTCCACGCGGATTTCGTTTACGATGGTATTCTGTCTCCCTAACGGCATGAAACCACGCGTCTTTTCAGGGGTCCAGCCCTCCGGCGACCTCCATATCGGAAACTATCTCGGCGCGCTCAAGAACTGGGTAAAGATGCAGGCCGATTACGAATGCATCTACTGCATCGTCGACCTGCACGCTGTCACAATCTACCAGATCCCCTCGGAGCTGCGCGCCAAGATCCGCGAACTCGCCGGGCTGTTCCTGGCCGTAGGCATCGACCCCAAGCAGGCCACCGTCATGGTCCAGTCGAGCGTCCCCGCGCATGCCGAGCTGGCCTGGATGCTCACCTGCGTGACTCCCGTCGGCTGGCTCCAGCGGATGACGCAGTACAAGGCCAAGGCGGCCACCCAGGAGACCGTCGGCGACGGCCTGCTCCAGTATCCGGTGCTGATGGCTGCCGATATCCTGCTCTACCAGGCGCAGATCGTGCCGGTAGGCGATGATCAGACGCAGCATCTCGAGCTGACGCGCGACATCGCCCAGCGCTTTAACTCGCTTTACGGCGAGACGTTCGTCATGCCCCAGACGCACCTGCCGCTGGTGGGCGCGCGGATCATGGGACTCGATGATCCGGAGTCGAAGATGAGCAAGTCCTCTTCGGCGCCCGGCCATGCCGTCGCCCTGCTCGATCCGCCGGACGTCATCCGCAAGAAGATTATGCGCGCCACCACCGATTCCAGGCCGGCGGTAAATTTCGACGACCTCGGCCCGGGCGTGCGAAACTTGCTGAACATCTTCCAGGCCTTCAGCGACTGGAGCGACGCCGAGATGCGCGCTCACTTCGAGGGTCTGGGTTACGGCGAGACCAAGAAACGCGTGGCTGAGATGGTAATCGCCTCGCTCGAGCCGATCCAGCGCCGCTATCGCGAGGTGTGCGCCGAGCCGGGCTATATTGATCGTGTGCTCCGCGAGGGCGCCGAACGCGTCCTGCCGATCGCCAACTCGACCATCGAGCTGGTTAAAGAACGCATGGGCCTGTACACGTTCGCCTCTTAAAATGGCTGCCGGGCCGGTCTCGCTCTCCGCCTACTGGCGGCTGCTTCGGAGCAACCGGAACTTCCGCCTCCTCTGGCTGGCGCAGATGGTGAGCGAGATCGGCGACTGGTTCTACTCGATCGCCGTCTTCAGCCTCCTGCTCGAATTCACCGGCAGCGCCAAAGCCGTGGCCGTCGCCGTCGTCTTGCAGGTGCTCCCCCAGTTTTTCATCGCGCCTCTGGCCGGCGTCATCAACGACCGGATGAGCCGGCGCCGGGTGATGATCTTCGCCGATCTGGCGCGCGCCGCCATCGTGCTCGGCATGCTCACGGTCCGCTCCGCCGAGATGGTCCCGGTCGTCTACCTCCTGCTGCTGCTTCAGACTTTCATGTGGAGCTTTTTCGAGCCCGGTCGCACGGCGGTGGTGCCTACCATCACCTCGGGGGAGGAAGAGACCCTGGTGGCCAATGCGCTCTCCTCCACCACCTGGTCCTTCAATCTCATGTTCGGCTCGGCGCTGGGCGGCCTGGTGGCCGTCGCTCTGGGCCGCGAGGCGGTCTTCGTCATCAACTCGCTCACTTTCCTCGTCTCAGCCCTGTTCCTGCGGCGCATGCAGTTCACCGAGCGCCACACCGAGATGGCGCGGCCCTTTCGCCTGCGCGATCTGGCCGACTTCTCGCCGGCGCTTGAAGGGCTCCGTTACGTGCTGAGCGATGCCCGCCTGCTGGCCACACTCCTCGTCAAGGCCGGCTTGGGATGCATGGGCGCCCACTGGGTGATCCTGCCCATCTTCGGCGAACGCGTCTTTCCCCTGCGGCTCGGCGCGCTCGACGAGAGCCGCGCCGCAATGCTCGGCATGAGCGTGCTCATGGGTTGCCGCGGCGCCGGCGCCCTGATCGGTCCGTTAATCGGCGGCTACTGGGCGGGCCGCGACCGCTCCCGGCTGCTCACCGGCATTCTTGTCGGCTTTCTTGCCATCGCCTGCGGCTACACGGCGCTCGGCTTGGCGCCCACCATCTTGCTCGCCGCTGCCGCCGTCATCCTGGCGCACGCCGGCGGCTCGCTGATTTGGGTCTTCTCGACCACGTTGCTGCATTTCCAGGCCGAAGACCGGTTCCGCGGGCGCGTCTTCTCGGCCGACTTCGCCTTCCTGGTCTTGACCATGTCGCTCGTCTCCTACGTCGCCGGGCTTGCCATCGACTTGAGCTTCTCGGTTCGCACCATCGCCATCTTCACCGGCTTGCTGGCGCTGGTGCCGGCCGCTCTCTGGGGGCTCTTTGCCATCCCGCTGTTCCGGCGGTAGACGTCAACTCTCCTGCTTGATTATCCAGACCCGCGCGAAGCCCTCGGTGCGGCTCGGCCGCACCAGACGCGCCGCCATGGCGTCGATCACCTCGTCGGGCACCACGCGCGGCCGGCTGCGGTTGCGCTGCTTGCACACCTCGGGCGGCACATCGAAGAACAGTGCCTCCACCTGAAAGCCGAGACGCTGGCCCATGACGATATACGGCCTGCGCTCGGCCGGCGTCAGATGCGTGGCGTCGATGTAAGTGACCGGCCGGCCGATGGCTATCCGCTGCCGCAGCAGGTAGCGGATCGCCGCGAAGACCCGGCCGTGGATCGACTGGTCCGTTTCATCGTCGGCGAGCAGTTGTCGCAGCGCGTCGGAGGAGAGCGCGGGCAGGTTGTACCGCTTGAGGTAGGTGGACTTGCCCGAGCCGGGCAGACCGACGAGCACGATGACGCGCGGCCGCACAGCCGTCAGACCAGGTAGCGACCGGCTTCGAGCAGCCGGTGGGCGATCCGGCGCCTTGCGGCAAAACCGTCGGCCGGCTCCGTCACCGCCAGCCGCCTGAGGATCGCCAGGTTCACCCTGAGCTCGTCCCCTTCGCAGCAGGCGGCCAGCACGGAGCGCCCAGCCTCCTCCAGGCGCCGCATCGCCTCCTCTGCATAGCAGCCGGCGAGATCGGCCGCGTGCGCGTGGCCACGGAGCTTTTGAGCCCGCAGCGCCGCCGATTCGAGGCCCAGCGCCGCCATCGCCATGTCTGCCAGAGCCGCCAGGATCTCTTGCTGCTCCTCGAGCCCGTCCTGATAGCGACGAAAGGCTGCGCCGAGAACAAACAGGGTCGCCTTCTTCGCCCGCTCGGCCAGAATCGCAGGATCCGCCGAAGGCGGCCGCGGTTCGAGCAGTTGTTCCTGAAGCGCCTTGACAGCCTCCGCCAGCGCCAAACGGCCGCGCCGCGCGCGCTTGATCAGCATCCCGATTGCCAGCATCCGGTTGATTTCGTTCGTTCCCTCGAAGATGCGGTTGATTCGGGAATCCCGATAACTCCACTCGATCTCGTAATCGTGGTGAAAGCCGTAGCCGCCGTGGATCTGCACGCCCTCGTCGACGACGTAATCCAGCACTTCGCTGGTGAAGAC
Organism: uncultured Bryobacteraceae bacterium; assembly: GCA_938003835.1. Lineage (GTDB taxonomy): Bacteria > Acidobacteriota > Terriglobia > Bryobacterales > Bryobacteraceae > CALKXJ01. Next base: position 94,597 of record CALKXJ010000006.1, read on the forward strand.
CTTCACCATGGCGCACTCGGAGGCGAACTCCTCGAAGGCCTCCAAGTGCCGCCGCTCTGCCTCGGGCTCTTGCCAGGGCGCCGGGCCCAGCCACGCCTCGATGGCGCCTGCGACGCGCCAGACCGTCGATTCGGCGGCGAAGATCCGCACCGCCATCTCGCCGAGCTTCTGTTGGATCAGCCCGAACTCTCCAATTGCCCGGCCGAAAGCCCGGCGCTCCCTGGCGTACATGAGCGAAAGCGCCAGGGCGTGCTTGGCTGCTCCCACCACGCCGGCGCCAAGCTTTAGCCGCCCCAGATTGAGGCAATTGTAGGCGATGCGCAGCCCGTCGCCCACCGCCCCAAGCAGGTTCTCCGCCGGCACCCGCACCCGGTCCAGGTACAGGGCGCAGGTCGAGCTGCCCTTGATGCCCATTTTTTTCTCTTCTGCTCCGATCGAGAGCCCCTCGGCCTCGCGCTCCACCAGGAAGGCGGAAAACTTTTCCCCATCCGCCTTGGCGAAGACGGTAAACAGGCCCGCCCCGCCCGCATTGGTGATCCACATCTTCTGGCCGTCGAGCACCCAGTGGCGGCCGTCTTCGCTCAGCGTGGCGCGTGTCCGGATCCCCTGCACGTCCGAGCCTGCGTGGGGCTCCGTCAGAGCATAGGCGCCGATCAACTCCCCGCTCGCCATCCGCGGCAGGTACCTCTGCTTCTGTTCCTCCGTGCCGAACAGCAGCAGAGGCATGGTGGCGATGCCGCTATGCGCCGAGTGCCATACGCCGTAGGAGCCGTTCCGGCCGAGCTGCTCGGCCACGATCAGCGCCGAGATGAGGTCCATCTCCATTCCGCCGTATCGCTCGGGAACAGCGACGCCCGCCAGGCCGAGCTCGGCCGCCTTGCGCAACACCGGGATGGCGGCCAGCGGATCCTCCTCGATCGTCCGGAGTTGCGGGGCCACCTCTCTCCAATAGAATTCTTCCGTCGTCTTGGCCACCGCCCGGTGCTCTTCGCTGAAGTCCTCCGGCGTGAAGACCTCTTCCGGCGCCGCCGGCGCGATGAGGTATTCGCCTCCGCGCTTCTTTGCTCCTGCCGGCTGTGTGCTGTTCACGCTTGCCTCCTCCGGAAATTGGGGAAAGAGTATACTGTCACCGATTTTCGAAGATGGCGGCCGCGCCCTGGCCCCCGCCCACGCACATCGTGCACAGTCCGTAACGCACGCCGCGCCGGCGCATCGCGTGCACCAGCGTGGCGGTCAGCTTCGCCCCGGTACAGCCCAGCGGATGGCCGAGCGCGATCGCCCCGCCCTGTACGTTCACCCGCTCCGGATCGAGCCCCGCCAGCCGGATCACCGCCAGCGCCTGCACGGCGAAGGCCTCGTTCAGCTCGATCAGCCCGATCTCGTCGAGCTCGAGCCCGGCCAGCGCCAGCGCCTTCGGGATCGCCACCACCGGCCCGATTCCCATGATCTCGGGCGGGACCCCGGCCACCGCATAACTCACCAGGCGCGCCAGCGGCTTCAGTCCCAGTTCCGCGGCGCGCCGCTGCGACATCACCAGCGCCGCCGCCGCGCCGTCGCTCATCTGCGACGCATTGCCTGCCGTGATGGTGCCCTTGGCCTCGAAGACCGGCTTGAGCTTCGCCAGCGCCTCGAGCGAGGTGTCCGCCCGCGGCCCCTCGTCTCGGGAGAACACCGTTGTGCTCGTCACCACTTTCCCGTCCACAACGGTTTTCGAACGGACCTCCACCGGGACGATCTCTAGGTCGAAGGCCCCGGCCTGCTGGGCCTCGATGGCGAGCCGGTGGCTTCGGAGCGCGAAGGCGTCCTGCTCCTCGCGGCTGATCTGGTAGCGCTGGCGCAGGTTCTCCGCCGTCAATCCCATGCTGAGGTAGACCTCCGGGTAATGGTCCACTAGGTAGGGGTTCGGCGCGAAGCAGTGGCCGGACATCGGCAGCAGACTCATCGACTCAGTGCCGCCCGCAATGATGGCCCGCGCGGCGCCGGAGCGGATCCGCGCCGCCGCCAGCGCAATCGCTTCGAGACCGGAGGCGCAAAAACGATTGATCGTCATCGCCGGCACGATGTCCGGCACGCCGGCGCGCAGCGCTGCGATGCGCGCGATGTTCATGCCCGCCTCGGCCTCGGGCATGGCGCAACCCAAGATCACATCATCGAGCTCCTCGGGCGGCACTTCAGGGTGTCGCGCCAGCAGCGCCCGGATCACCACTGCCGCCAGCTCGTCCGGGCGCACCTCGCGCAGGGCCCCGCGCGGCGCCTTGCCCACCGGGGTCCGCAGGCAGTCGATGAGGACAGCTTCCTCGCTCATGGCCACCTCCTAATTCTTCAGCGGCTTGCCCGTCTTGAGCATGTGGCGTATGCGCTCGCGCGTCTTCTCCATGCCGCACAGGCTCAGGAAGGCCTCGCATTCAAGATCGAGCAGATACTGCTCGGAAACCCTCTGCCGGCCGCTCAACCGGCCCCCGCTCAGCACCCACGCAAGCTTGTCCGCTATCACCAGATCATGATCGGAGATCTGCCCCGCTTGGTGCGCCAGCCATGCCTTGAGCTTCAAGGCCGCGTAGACGCCGTCGCCGCCCACCTCGATGTCCTCGCGCGGCCTCAGCGGGACGTGGTTCGGTACGAGCGCCAGCGCAAGCCCTTTGGCATCGCCGATCAGCCTCTCCGGGTTCATGGTGATGCCGTCGCAATCGCCTAGCAGCCCCAGCCGGCGCGCATCGGCGGCGCTCGCGGAGACCTTCGCCATGCCGATCAGCTCGAAGACCCGCTCCGCATCGCGCAGCTTGACGAGCATCTGCTTGGTGCCGCCGCCGGCCGGAATCAGGCCGACTCCGACCTCGACCAGGCCCATGTACGTTTCCGCCGAGGCCTGCGCTCGCGTCGTATGCAGGACCACCTCGGCGCCTCCCCCCAGCGTGTAGCCGAACGGCGCCGAAACCACCGGCTTCGGGGCGCACCGCAGCGCCATGTTCATCTGCTGGAAGCGGCGCAGGAAGCGCTCGATCTGGTCCCAGGCGGCCTCCTCGGCCGCCAGAAGAAGCAGGCTGAGGTTGGCGCCCGCGCTGAAGGCCTCGCCTTCGTTGGCGATCACCATCGCCTCGAAGTTCTTTCTGAGCTCCTCGAGGCCCGCCATCACCATGTGTATGGCGTCCAGTCCCAGGCTGTTCATCTTGCTGTGGAACTCGACGCAGAGGACGCCGTCGCCGATATCGATGAGCGAGGCGCCCGCGTTGCGTTCGAGCACCCCGCGCGCCCGCTTGAGATCGGCCAGCACAAGGACGCCCGGCCGCGGCTCGAGCGCCTGGTACTGCGCCCGCCGGAAATCGAAATATTCCGTGCGCGCCACTCCCGCGACGTCGGCCGGCCGGTAGAATGCTTTCGCCCCGGCGCCGAGCATCCGCGCTACGTTCTCCGGCAGGGCGCCGCCCTCTTTTTCGACGCGGCGCGCCACGGCTTCCAATCCGAGCGCATCCCACATCTCGAAGGGACCCAGGCGGAAGTTGTAGCCCCACCGCATGGCGCGGTCCACCTCGACCACGCGGTCGGCGATCTCCGGGATCCTCTGCGCGGAGTACACGAACAGATCGCGCAGCAGCTTCCAGAGGAAGGCCCCGGCGCGGTCTTCGGCCTGCACCAGGAAACGAAGGCGCGCCGCCAGGTCTTCGATGGCTCGCGCCGTCTCGGCCGGCGGCAGGCTGGGGGCCCGGCGCGGGTGATACTCGAGCGCCTTCCAGTCGAGAACTTCGATCTCGCCCGCCGCCGTGCGCCGGTAGAAGCCTTGCCCCGTTTTCTCGCCCAGCCAGCCGCGCCGGATCATCTCGCTCAGGAAGGGCGGCGGCGCGAAGCGCTCGCGCCAGGCGTCCTCGACGGCCTGCTGCTCCAGGGTCTTGAGCACGGCCGCCCAGACGTCCAGCCCGACAAGATCGAGCAGGCGGAAGCTTGCCGTGCGCGGCAGCCCGATCAGTGGCCCGGTGAGCTCGTCGACCTCCTCGATCGTGTAGTCGCCCTCCATCATCAGCCGGTGCACCGTCGCCCCGAAGAAGCAGCCGATGCGGTTGGCGATGAAGTTCGGCGTCTCCTTGGCCTCGACGACGCCCTTGCCCAGCCGCAGCTCGCAAAAGCGCGCCACCGCGCGGACGAGTTCGGGCTCGGTTTCCGCCGCCGGCACGAGCTCGACCAGATGGAGGTAGCGGGGCGGATTGAAAAAGTGCGTGCCGAGGAAACGCCGGCGCGCGCCCGGCTCCAGGTGCGCCGCAATTTCCGACGGCCGGAGCCCGCTGGTGTTGGTCGAGAGGATCGCCTCCGGGCGCGCCAGCGGCGCCGCCCTCTCCCAGAGCGCCCGCTTGATCTCGAGATCCTCGACGACGGCCTCGATCACCCAGTCGCAGTCGCCGATGCGCTTCAGATCGTCCTCGAAGTTGCCAGGCTCGACCAGCCGCGCCGCCTCTTCGGTGAAGAACGCCCCGGGGCGCTGCTTCATGGCGGTCTCCACCGCTTTGCGCGCCAGCCGGCTGCGGTCGCCTTCGCCCTCCGGCACGAGATCGAGCAGCAGCGCGCGAACCCCCGCGTTGGCAAAATGCGCCGCGATGCGCGATCCCATCGTGCCTGCACCGAGCACCGCCACCCGTTCGATGATCCTCATATCGCTCGCGTCCCAGTCTGGGAGTTTATCGGAAACCGGCCCGCCGATCATCTATGATGGGGCATGAGATCGTGATCCGCCTGTGCCTCCTCGCCTTGCCGGCGCTTTCGATCGCCTTCGCCCAGCAACCGCCGGCCGCCGAACCGCCTCCGGCTGAGCCGGCCCCCTCTGCGGAAGAGAGCAAGCGGATCGAGCTCAACCTGCTCGGGAAGACGAACGTCGCTGCGGGCGAGAGCCGGAGAAACGAGAACATTCAGTTCAACCTGGTGGACAACAACGCCCTCAAGGAGCTCAACGTGCGCCTGGGAGCGGCGGTCACCGTCATCGAGGAGTTTCGGGTCGAGGCGGATTACTTCGGCGCCGAGTTCGGCAATCCGCCTTCGACCGTGCTTCATGTAGCGCCTTCCTCGGGCGCCGGGCGCCACGGCAGCCTCTGGTACGAGCACTTGAACAGCGTCACGAGTGCCCGCTCTTTCTTCCAGGTCGGCGATGTCAAGCCGGCGCGGGAGAACCGCTACGGCTTCACCGTCGAGACGCCCGCCTGGCGCGGCGCTCGCTGGAGGCTGGACGGAAGCCAGGAGAAACTGCGCGGCAGCGTCAACGGAAATGTGCTGGTGCCGCGTGCGGACGAACGGACGCCGCTTGCTCTGGATCCCGCCCGGCGCGCCATCGTTGCGCGATTTCTCGCCGCCTTCCCGGCGGAGCCGCCGAACCGCACCGACATCAACCCGCGGGCTCTCAACACGAACTCGCCTCAGGTGATCGACAACCAGGACGGCGGCGCTCGCCTGGATCAGGCGCTCGGTGCGCGCGACCGGCTGGTGGCCGACTACCGGTTCCTGTCCCAGAGCGTCGAAGCCTTCCAGCTCGTGGCCGGCCAGAACCCGAACACCGACACTAGGAGCCACCGGGCGCGCCTGAGCTGGAACCGCGCCTGGAGCCCTGCTACGGTCACGGATCTCTCGGCCGGCTTCGATCGCATTGGCTCGCTGCTCGTGCCGGACGATGGCGCTGTCGGCCCCATGGTGATCGTCGCGGGGCTAACCATCCTGGGTCCGGGCGGGGAAATTCCCATCGATCGCGCGCAGAACCTCTTTCGCGCCGGAGCGCAGATGAGGCAGACCCGCGCCGCCCACAATCTGACGGCCGGCTTCGAACTGGCGCGGCGGCAGATCAACGGCGAGGAGACCGACGCGCACCGGGGCTTTTTCTCCTTTTCGAACGACTTCGGCCGCACCGGCATCGAGAACCTGCGCTGGGGTACCCCGAGCCAGCACATCATCTCGATCGGCAACGTCCATCGCGGCTACCGGCAATGGCGCGGGCGCCTGTATGCGGGCGACGCCGTCAAGCTCGCACGCAACTTCGATCTGCGCCTCGGCCTGCGCCTGGAGCCGGTGACGCGCCCCATCGAGGTCAACGCCATCGACCGCGTTCCCTACGATTCCGACTGGAATAACCTGGCGCCGCAGTTCGGCTTCGCCTGGCAGCCTTCGCAACGCTGGGGCGTTTTCCGCGGCGCATACGGGATTCATTACGGCGACATCTTTCCCGTAACTTTCGGCCAGGTGCGTTTCAGCCCGCCGGGCAGCGTCAAGTACGCCACGCCGGCGCCCGATCTGCTCGATCCGTTGAGCGGCCGCGCGGACGTGCGCGGCAATCTCTACCTGCTCGACCCCGAGCTGGCGACGCCCTATTCGCACCAGTACAACTTCAGTTGGCGGCCGCCGTCGTTTGGGCCCTTGCGGCTCGAACTCGGCTACGTGGGCAGCCGCTCGCACAAGCTGCTCATCATGTGGTATCTCAACCGCGCGCATCCGGTGCCGGGCATCCCGCAGACGACGGAGACGATCAACCAGCGCCGCGCTCGCGCCGACGTCGCCGAGATCCGCTGGGTGCTCAACGGCTCGCGCGGCTACTACGATGCGGCCCGCGTCTCCCTGGTCGGATCCCGCTGGCGGGGCCTCGCCTTCGATGCCGCTTACTGGTTCAGCAAGGCGATCGACCTGGGCGCCGACTACACCAATACGGCCGCGCATGGCGATTCGCGCCTGTCGCGCAACCAGTGGGAGTTCGAGGCACACCGGGACCGCAAGGCGTTGAGCAACTTCGACCAGCCGCACGCCTTCCTGCTGCGGGCCTCTTACGAGCCCACTCCGGCGGGCGGCTCCGGTGCGGCGCGCCTGATTCGCGGATGGGCCCTCACCGGCGCGCTGCTTCTCAAAAAGGGCACGCCCTTCAGCGTCACAACGCCCGACGGCCCCGGTTACGGCAACGTGGACGGCAACGGCGGTGACCGGCCGAACCTGCTCGATCCCGCCATTCTCGGCCGCACCATCGGCCACCCGGACACCTCCGTGCGGCTGCTGCCCGCTTCCGCCTTCGCCTTCATCGCGCCGACGGACAAGGCCGGCAACCTGGGCGCCAACACCTTCCGCAAAGGCGGCATCCGCAACCTCAATGCCTCCGTGGCCCGTTCCTGGCAGGCGAACTCCCACCTGCGGCTCACCCTGCGGGCCGAGTCGATCAACCTGCTCAACACGCCGCAATTCGCCGAGCCGGGCAACCAGCTCGGCACACCCGATTTCGCCTACATCACCAACACGCTCAACGATGGAAGAACGTTCCGCTTCCGCCTCGAGCTGGGCTGGTGAGCCGCAGGGAAGCGCGCCGGTGCCGCTCTGGCTGCGCTATACGATCCTGACGGCAATCCTCTGGGGCCTCTGGGGCTTCGAGTCCAAGCTGCTCGTTGATCGCACTTCGCCCTACGTGGGGCAGATTCTCTTCACCGTGGGACTGGCGGTGCCTGTCTCGTTCGTGTTGTTATCGCGCAGGAGGTTCGCCGGCGCCCGGCCGCGCGCGGGTCTCGCCCTAGCCGTCCTGACCGGACTGCTCGGCGGGCTGGGCAATCTCGCCTTTTTCGCCGCGCTGGAGCGCGCGAGCGCCTCTGTGGTCGTCCCGCTGACCTCGCTCTCGCCGCTCGTCACGGTGCTGGTCGGTGTCGTGGTCCTCAAGGAATCGATGCGGTGGCGCCAGTGGGCCGGCGTCGCGCTCGCCCTCGTCGCCATCTACCTGCTGAGTCTCTGAGATGGATCACTGGCTTGCCCTGTCACTCCTCGCGCTCGTCTTCTGGGGCATCACCGGCAACACGCAGAGGCTCGCCACGAATCACGTCTCCGCCCAGTTTTCCTTTCTGGGCTTCGCCGCCGCCTTCGTGCCGGTGGCGTTTCTGATTGCGGCGCTCGTTCCCATCGACGGCCCTGTGAGTGCGGAGGTGCTCATACTCGGCGTGGCCGGCGGCGTGCTCAACGCCTTCGGCGCCCTGACAAGCTTCGCCGCCTTCGAAGCCGGCGCCAAATCCTCCGTGGCCGTGCCCATCATGTACCTCTATCCTTTGATCACCAGCCTGCTGGCGCACACAATTTTGGGCGAGCAGATCCGCACGGAGCACTGGGCGGGCATCTGCCTGGCGCCGGTGGCGGCCTGGCTGCTCGCTAGCGACTGAAGCGGGAATCGACGCGCTCGGGCGCCACCAGCCACTCGCACCAGGCGCCGTCGCGCGTGATGCCGAACTCGCTTCCTTCGGGGCAGAACTGCGTGGCGCCCCGCAGGCACCAGGAGCAGGCGCCGCAGCCGACCACGGAGTCGCACTTGACCCGGTCGCCCGGCCGCACGCGTTTCACCGCAGGGCCGCACTCCTCGACCACGCCCGCGAACTCGTGACCGAGCACTAGGGGCGGCTCGACGAAGCGGACCTTGCCCTGGATAATGTGCACGTCGGTGCCGCAGACGCCTGCGGCCGTTATGCGGAGGCGAACCTCGTCAGGCTTCGTAACGGCGGGCGGACCCTCCCCGTCCTGTACGAACTCGAGGACCTCCCGGCCCCGCCAGATGACCTTGCGCATCAGTCGCCAACCCTTTCGCCCTAAATCTTATGCGGGACCCCTCCGGGCAGTCCGGCATTACCTGAGAGTCACGAGGATCTCCACCGGCGCGGCCGATTTCGGCAACCGGATCCGCGAGCGCGAGCGGTCAAAATCCTTCCAGGGCTTGCCGTCGATGGTTACCGCAGCGATCCCGCCGCCGGGCGCGCGCACGGTGAGCCAGGCATCCCGGTAGGGGTTGCGGCGGGGCAGTTCGATCCGTCCGCGAACCGCGCCCGGCTCGCCGCGCAGCGTGTAGCCGGCCGGGCCGAAATGGGTGGGCGCCTCCCGCACGACGATCTCACTTCCCGGCTCGAGCCAGCGCTCGGGCGCGGCTGCCGCCAAAAGCAGATCGCCCTCGTATTCGGTGATCAGCGCATCGCGTAGCCGGTGGACGAACTTGGCCTCGTCCGGGGTCTTGTAGAACGGTCCGGAGGGCGAGCGCCACTGGCGATACTCTTCCGTGAACAGGTTGACGGTCGGGTAGTAGCAGGCGACGAAGCCGTTATAGAGGTGGCGAATGGCGGCGCGGGCCTCGAGGCGGCGCACGTAAGTGCGGACCGGATTTTGCAGGTTGGCCTGAAAGACCATCCCGCCCCGGCTGAACCAGTACTCCTCGTCCACCCAGCCGTGCACGTGCAGCCCCAGGGGCTCCGACATGGTCAGGTTGTCCTCCCAGTCGTCGAGCAACCATTCCCCCGGCCGCTCCCGGGCGTCGAAGATGCCTGTATCGACTAAGATCAGCGGGCCGTAGAGTAACTCGCGGGTTGCCGAGAGCCGGTAAGTCGGCAGCACTTTCTCGGGATATCTGGAGTAGAGATCCCTCCGCAGGGGGCCGAACAGGCGGATCCGCTGGTGCGCCCGCGTGGGGACGTAGGGAACCCAGGTGTTGTCGCGCAGACGAATGACGGGCGCGGAAGCGGCGGCCCGGAGGACGGCGCGGCGCAGGTCGGCGCGATAGAGCTCGGCCTGCCGGCGGTAGCGCGCCGCATCGGGATCGCCAGCGTCGGCGAGCGCCTGCGCGAGCGATGTCAGCCCCAGGCTGGCGTAAGCGTTGACCGAGAACCAGTGGCCCCAGTCGCGGTTGTCCTCGAGATGCCCGGCGGGCAGCAGGCCGTATTCCGGGCAAGGTTCCCCGTCCACCTCCACCCGCGTGAGGGCCCGCTGCTCGATGATCCAGTCGGCGGCGCGCTTCATGCTGGGCGCGACGCGGTCGAGCCACTCCCGGTCGCGCGTGACGAGATAGTGCTCGGCCAGGGTCCAGAGCACCGTGCCGTGATCGAGGTTGTAGTCGTGCGCGGTGTAGTCGTACTCCGCGTCGATGCGCGCGCCGTGATAGACCGCCCTCTGATCGCCCGTATACGTTCCGGGGAAGGGCTTGGAGCCCTGCATGGCGACGAGGCCCTCGAGGTAAGTGCGCGCCTGCTCATGCCGTCCCGCCAGATCGAGAAGCTGCGCCTGGAAGGCCGCCTCGTTAGCGAACATCCTGTAGTTGTAAGACGCGGCCGGAACGATGTATATCCCGCTTCTCGGGTCTTTGGTCACCGAGATGCGAATGCGGGCGAGCAGTCCCTTCGCGAACAGGTTGAACCGCTCCTCCGGCACGCGAAAGGGCACGCCGGCGCCCACGACGCCGCGCCAGTAGTCGATGACGCGCGCCCGTTCGGCTCTATAATCGAGCTCCTTGAGGCGCGCCCGTTCCGCCGCAGCCAGGCCCGGAATGAACGGCAGAGCGAAGTGAGTGACCGCCGCATTGCCTGGGGCGACGGGCGCGCTGAGGTGCAGGGCCGCATCCCCGATTCGTGCAGTGGCCGAGGGCGGGGCATGCACCGCGGCGCGCACCGGGCGGCCGCCCTCGGCCGTAAGCAGTCCACCGTCGAAAGCGAGAGGCTCGGCGGATTCCATGCCGAGCCGCACATGGAGGGATTCGGGCCTGCCGGAGCGATTGCGCGCCTCGAGCCGCACCATCAGCACCGCCGGGGTCTGCTCACTGCGCCCTGGGTCCTCAGGCGCCAGCGGGCCCTCGAGCAGCGTGGCGAAGGCCTCTTCTTCATACTCGAAGCTGTCGTCGCGCCACCGCGCAAGGGCTACGGGCAGGTGGTCCTCGAGCGTCGTGAGCGTCGAGTCCCCGGCCCGCGGGCGGAAGTTCGGCGCCGCGCCCGTCCCGATGCGCCAGCCGATGCGGTCGCCCGGCCAGGTGAGGCGCTCGAGCTCGCGGCCCAGCGCCTTGGTGCCCCGCTTGCTGATGAAGACATTGCCGCCCCACTCGAAGGCGAACTTCTGCCAGCTCGAATCGGCCGCCAGCACCAGATACAGCCGGCCGCCCTGGCGCTCGACCGGATCGAGCGGCGGGATTTCGCGCGAGGCGCGCTCGAAGCTCTGCTCCGGCTCCACCGCCAGCCGCTCGCGGATCCGGGCGCACTTGCGCACTGCCTCGCCGGCCTTCGCCCCGTCGCCCTCGAGCGTGATGAAGGCATCGAAGTCCGGCACATACATGCCGCCGGGAGCCACGTCGGCCGAGGCAAAGGCGAACGAGCGCTCGCCGTTCTCCACCTCGATCACGGTGACGTCGTTCGACCCCGGAGGCTTGGGATCAGCGACGCGGGCCGCGAGCAGAAACCCGCCGCTCGCCGCCTGAACCCGGTCGATGGCGCCGTTATACGCCGCAAAGCGTGGCTTCCCGCCCACGCGGACATGAAGGCGAAGGGGCCGGAGGGTGGTTTCGCTAAAGACCTGCACCGCTTCGATGGCCGGCGGCGGCGCGGGGAAAATCAGCCGGAACTTCAAGGTCCGCCGGTACGGCAGGCCGGGCAGGTTCTGAGCCCGCTTGTTCTCCTCCGCGGCGAGCGGCTCGAAGCGAATGCGGCAGAGGCGCCCCTCGCAGTCGGCCCGCGTGCGGGCCACAAGCCATTCCCCCTGCCAGGGATCGTCCACCGGGTCCTCGATCGCGGGCATTCGCGGCGGCGTGTACGGCCAGTGTCCGGCCCAATACTGGAGCCGCACGGAGCGGCCGTCGTACGGCTGCGCGAATCGCACGGCCACCTCGAAAATGTCCCGCTCCTCTGCCCACTGGAGCCCGTAGATGGAGCGCCCGTCCGGCGCCTGGATGAGCCCGCGCGGGTGCCTGTAGTCGAAAAGCGTTTGCAGCCGGTAGGCGTCCTCCGCGCAGCAGGGCCGGGCGAACGGCGCCAGATCGAGGCGTTCGGCTGGAAGCATCGCGGCGAACGCGGCGAAAAGAGCGAGGCGGCGCATTGATCCTCCGTGGGGCTGAAGACAGGCATTATCGGGAAACTGCCGCCTGAAGGCAAGCGTGGCGGCAGCGCGCGCCGCGGGTGCTAGAATCGGATAAATGGCTTACGATGTTGTGGTTATCGGGAGCGGTCCGGGCGGCTACACGGCGGCCATCCGGGCCGGGCAGTACGGGCTGAAGACGGCCATCATCGAGAAGGACCCCAAGCTCGGCGGCACCTGCCTGCATGTGGGCTGCATCCCCACCAAGGCGCTGCTTCACACTGCGGAGGTCTTCAACCGCGTCAAACACGGCGAGGAGGAGGGAATCCTTTGCGAGAATCCTCGCCTGGACCTCAAGCGCGTCCATGACCGCAAGAACGGCATCGTCAACCGTCACGCCAAGGGCATCGAGTTCCTGATGAAAAAGAACAAGGTGGACTGGATTCGCGGCCGCGGCGTGATTGTCGGGAAAGGGCAGGTCGAGGTGCTGAGCGGCCGTGACGCCCAGGTGCTCGAAACGAAAAACATCATCGTGGCCACGGGCTCGGCGGCGCGCATGCTCCCGGGCCTGAAGCCGGATCCGGAGCGCGTGCTGACGAATATCGAGATCCTCAGCCTGGAGCGCATCCCCGAGCATCTGGTGGTGATCGGCGCGGGCGCCGTCGGCGTGGAGTTCGCCTCTATCTACAACCGCTTCGGCTCGAAGGTCACCCTGATCGAGATGCTCCCGCGGCTGGTGCCGCTCGAGGACGAGGAAATCTCGCGTGAGCTCCAGCGCTATTTCCGCAAGACAGGGATCCGCTGCGAGCCGGGCGCAAAGGCCGAGGACATCCGCGTCACTGAAACAGGCGTCGAGCTCGATGTGACGCTTGCAAGCGGCAAGCACGAGAAAATCGCCGGGGACGCGCTGCTGGTGGCCGTGGGACGCCGTCCTGTGACGGAGAACCTGGGGCTCGAGCGCACGCGCGTGGATCTCGATCGGGGCTTCATCAAGGTCAACGAGTGGCAGCAGACGGCCGAGCCGGGCATCTACGCCATCGGCGACGTTGTGGCCGGCACGCCGCAACTGGCGCATGTGGCGGCGATGGAGGGCCTGGTCGCCGTCGCGCACATCGCCGGCAAGCCGGCACGCCCGGTCAACAAGAACCGGATTCCGAATGTCACCTACTGCGAGCCGGGTATCGGCAGCGTGGGGCTCACCGAGGCCCAGGCGCGCGCGCAGGGCTACAAGGTCCGGGTCGGCAAGTTCCCGTTTCTGGCCAACAGCAAGGCGTCGATCGAAGGACTGCACGACGGCTTCGTCAAAGTCGTGGCTGACGAGACTTACGGAGAGATCCTGGGCGTGCACATCATCGGGCCGCACGGCTATGAGTTGGTTGGGGAGGCGGTGGCGGCGATCGAGGCCGAAGCCACCGTGGAGACGATGATGCACACCATACACGCCCACCCGACGCTTTATGAGGCGCTCGGCGAGGCGTTCAATGCTGTCTACGGGCTGGCCATCAATGCGTAGGTGCGAGCTGCGGGATCTGGGGCGCCTGCCTTACGGGGAGGCGCTCGCGCTCCAGGCCGAACTGGTGGAACGCCGCAAGCTGGGCGCGATCCCCGACCAGTTGCTCCTCGTCGAGCACCCGCACGTGATCACCATGGGACGCAACGGGCGGCACGAGCACCTCTTGGCGCGCCCGGAGATGCTCGAGCGCGCCGGCATCGAGTTTTTCGAGACGGACCGCGGCGGTGACGTCACCTATCACGGCCCGGGGCAGGTGGTGGGCTACCCGATTCTCGATCTGCGCGACTGGAAGCGGGACGTGGTGGCATATATTCGCGGCCTCGAGCAGGTTCTGATCGACGCACTGGCCGAATTCGGTTTGGCGGCCGGCCGGCTGGCCGGTGCCACCGGCGTCTGGATCGAAGACCGCAAGATCGCCGCTATCGGCGTGCACATCAGCCGGTGGATTACCTCGCACGGCTTCGCCCTGAATGTCGAGACGGATCTCGACTACTTCCGCTACATCGTGCCGTGCGGGCTCAGCCGGCCCGTGACCTCGATGGCGGCCGAGGGCGTTCGCGCCGGCCGCGCGGAGCTGATCGCCGCGATCGCCCGAAGTTTCGCCAATGTGTTTGAATGTGAGGTCGTGCAGGGCGCGACCGAGTTGAGGAGAGATTCCGATGATCGACGTAGTGATGCCCCAGATGGGCGAGAGTATCACCGAGGGGACTCTGACCAAGTGGCGGAAGAAGCGCGGGGACCGGGTCGAACAGGACGAGCCGCTCTTTGAGATCTCCACCGACAAGGTGGATACCGAAATCCCCTCGCCGGCCGCCGGCATTCTGGCTGAGGTGCTGGTGGAGGAGGGCGCGACAGTCGCGATCAACACGGTTGTCGCCCGCATCCAGGAGGCGGGCGACGGCGCCGGCATCGCCGCGGCGCCGGTGGAAGAGGCGCCGGCGGTTAAGCCGGCTGCTCCGCCGTCAGAGGCCCCGGTGCCGGCTGCCGAGGCGGCTCCGCCGCCACCAGCGCCGGCTCCTTCGCCGGCGCCGGAGGCTGCCGCCCCGGCCGCGCCCGAGGTCGTTGCCGCGGCGGAGGCCGAGGAGGGCCTGGGACCGATCTCGCCGCTGGTTCGCCGCATGGCGCGCGAACATAACATTGACCTACGGCAGGTCAAGGGGACGGGACTGGGGGGCCGCATCACGAAGGCGGACGTGGAGGCCTACCTGGCAGCGCGCGCGGCCGCGGCGGCTCCTCCCTCTCCTGCTCCCGCCGCCCCGGCGGCGGCTCCGGCTGCACCTCCACCCGTGATGCCCCCACCGCCGGCGGCGGAGGAGGTCAAGCCGGTGGCGCCGCCGGCAGCGCCGCGCACCCGCGTCGAGCCGATGAGCATCATGAGGCAAAAGATCGCCGAGCACATGATCTACAGCCGGCGCACCTCGGCCCATGTCACCACGGTGCACCGGACGGACATGACGGCGATCGTCAGACTTCGTTCGGCTCTCAAGGACCAGTTCCAGGCTCGTTACGGATTCGGCCTGACCTACCTGCCGTTCTTCGTGCGCGCGGCGGCCCAGGCGCTCCGGGAATTTCCCTTGTTGAACGCTTCGATCGAGGGGACCAACATCCTCTACCACAACGACATCAACATCGGCATCGCCGTGGCGCTCGACAACGGTCTCATCGTGCCGGTGATCCGCCGCGCCGACGAGCTGAGTATCGTGGGCATCCAGCGGGCGATCGTCGATCTGGCCCACCGGGCGCGCTCGCGGCAGCTCAAACCCGATGAGGTCCAGGGCGGGACCTTCTCGATCACCAACTTCGGCAGCTTCGGAAGCCTGTTTGCCACGCCGATCATCAATCAGCCGCAGGTGGCCATCCTGGGCGTGGGGGCTGTGACGAAGGAGCCCGTGATTATCGATGACGCCATCGCGATTCGCTCGGTCTGCTACCTGGGGCTGACATTCGACCATCGCCTGATCGACGGGGCGCTGGCCGACCAGTTCTGCCAGAAGGTTAAATCGGTTCTCGAGACCTGGTCCGAGCAGGTGCTCTGAGCCCCAAGGCGATGGCTGCGGAGCAGGTCTTCCTTGATTTCTCCGCACGCAAACTGGAGCAGCTCGCCGGTCGGATCGACGATTGCCTCGGGAAGTTGACGGGTGAGCAGCTCTGGCGTCGGGGCTCGGAGGCGGAGAACGCCGTCGGCAACCTCGTGCTCCACCTGTGCGGCAATCTCAGGCAGTGGATCGGCTCGGCCGTGGCGGGCTTGCCCGATATCCGCGACCGCGACGGCGAATTTGCCGCCCGCGGCGGCGTCGAGCCGGCCGAGTTGCGCCGGCGGCTGGCTGCGGCGGTGAGCGAGGCGGTGGCGACGATCCGCAGCCTCGCCCCCGGTCGCCTGCTCGAGCCGGTCGAGGTGCAGCACTACCGTCTCACCGTGCTCGAAGCCGTCTATCACGTCGTCGAGCACTTCGCCCAGCATACCGGCCAGATCCTGTTCGCCACCAAGCAGATGACGCAGCAGGATCTGGGCTATTACCGGCACCTGGAGCCGCAGACGAAGCACGGCGAAACCACCCCGTGATGCGATTGCGCTGGATCGTCGCCGCGGCGATGGGGTTCCATCTTGCGGCGGGCCTGCTCATCCTGCCCTATCCGGGCATCGAGGCCGATGAGGCCCTCTTTGCGGGCGGCATCTACTCCCCGGAGCGGATGGCGGCTGCCGTCGAGCTAGGCGGGCGACCGGTGGCTACGATGGTCATGGGCTACATAGGGGCTCTCAAGGCTTGGCTCTATGCGCCTGTCTTTTCGCTTCTCGGCGTCTCGGTCTGGACGCTCCGGGCTCCGGTCCTGCTCGCAGGGGCGGCTACCGTCTGGCTGTTTGGGAGCCTGCTCGCCCGCCTCGGCGGGCCATGGGCGGCCGCCATCGGCGCCCTGCTGCTCGCCACCGATCCGATCTTCCTCACCACGACGGTCTTTGACTGGGGGCCGGTGGCGCTCCAGCAGCTCCTTCTCGTCGGAGCCATGCTCGCCCTCGTCCGTTTCGCTGAGGGGCGCAAGGAGCGCGATCTGTTGATCGGATGCTTCGCCCTGGGGCTAGCCCTCTGGCACAAGGCTGTCTTCCTGTGGCTCCTGGTTGCGATGGCGGCCTCGGCCGCGGCGCTCGCAGGACGCCAACTTCGCGGGCTCGCAATACGCTACTGGCCCCGCGCCGCCGGCGCCTTCCTTCTTGGGGCTCTGCCGTTCATCTTTTACAACCTCGATCAGCCGGGCCAGGCCTGGAGCGGCCGCCGGCTGGGCCTTCAGGACTTTGCGGAGAAGGTCGAGGTGATGAAGCGCAGCGTCCGCGGCGACGCCATGGCGGGTTTTCTCGTGGCCGCCGATGGCCACCGGGAGGGGCCGGCTGCGGCGACCAGGATCGAGCGGGTTTCGCTCTGGCTCAGCGACCGCGCCGGACGGCGGATTTCGGGCATCCAGCTCTGGCTTATGCCGGCGGCCGCCGCAGGACTGTTCTTCCGCCGATGCCGCCGCCCGCTTCTGTTCTTCGCCCTCGCCTTCCTGGTGGCCTGGGCGCAGATGCTCATCACGGTCGAGGCCGGCGGCGGCGTGCATCACACCGTTATGCTCTGGCCGTTCGTTCACGCTTTTCTCGCGGTCGGCCTCGCCGCCGTCGCCTCGGTTTCCCGCCGGGTTGCTCGCTTGTGCGCCTTTGTGGTGCTGCTGGCTGCGTCGATGAATGCCTTGGCGACGAACGAATATCTGGCCCGCCTGATTCGCTACGGACCGGAGCGCATGTGGACCGATGCCATCTTCGAGCT
Source organism: uncultured Bryobacteraceae bacterium (assembly GCA_938003835.1). Lineage (GTDB taxonomy): Bacteria > Acidobacteriota > Terriglobia > Bryobacterales > Bryobacteraceae > CALKXJ01. Next base: position 111,700 of record CALKXJ010000006.1, read on the forward strand.
GGCCCACAGGGTGCGCGACTCGGGCGCACGCTACTTCCATCCCGCCGACTGGGGCATGGGGGATCAGGTGCGGCTGCTCACGGCGGGCAGCATCGTTGTCGAGGAGGCCGTGCAACCCTTCAGCCGGGAGTCGCTCGACGAGGAGGAGCGGCGGCTTGTCCTCGAGCGGATCGGGCGCCGAGACGCTGTTTTCGCCCGGTACGTGCCCGGCTGGGGCTATTTTCCCGCCGCCACCCGCCTGCTCGAAGAGACGGCCCGCGAGGCGGGCTTCGAGCTTGCACCGATCGGAATCGTTCAGGATCGCCGCGGGCGGCCGGTCTTCGAGCTCTTCGCCTTCCGGCCGGGCGCGATACAATTTTAGAGAACCATTTCTTCGGATTGGAGACAACAACCGTTGCCTGACGACAAGCTCTATCGTGCGGAGTATCTCGGAAGCGGAACGTTCATCATTCACAAACCCAAGCGGAAGGCGCACAAGCGGCGCCAGCAGCGGTTGAAGAACCCTCGTCCGGGCATGCGCAAGTAGGTGCGCGGAGGCGCCCTCGGGATGCGCATCGCCGAACTTCGCCTTCATCCGGTTGCGGTGGCCGACCCGCCGCTGAGGAGCTCCTACGGCCGCCATGCTCCTTACGCGCTGCGCACCATCGTCGAGATCCGGACGGCGGACGGCATCACGGGGATCAGCGAAACCTACGGCGGTGACGGGCCCCTGGCGGCGCTCGAGGCGCTGCGTCCCGAGATTCTGGGGCGCGACCCCTTCCAGCTTGCCGGGCTCTGGCGGAAGCTCAAGGCGGAGGCGCCCGAGGGTGACCGCAGCCAGACGCGCCTCGTGCCCGGCGAGAATCCTCTCGACCAGCACGCCCGGAGTTTTGCCGCCATCGAGATCGCCTGTCTCGATGCGATCGGAAAGGCTTTGGGCCGGCCGGTCTGCGACCTGCTCGGCGGCCGCGCCCGGGACGAGGTGCCGTTCTCGGCCTACCTCTTTTACAAGCACGCCGGCGGAGGTGGGCTGGGCGAGGACGCGCGCGAAGACAAGTACGGCGAGTGTCTCGACCCGGCCTCGATGGTGCGCCAGGCCCGCCAGATGGTGGACGAGTACGGCTTCCGGGAGATCAAGCTCAAGGGCGGGGTGCTCGAACCGGAGCTCGAGATCACTACGATCCAGGCGCTCCGTGAAGAGTTCGGGCCGAACTATCCGCTGCGCATCGACCCCAATTGCGCCTGGTCGGTGGAAACCTCGGTCCGCGTCGGGCTGGCGCTCAAGGAGGAGCTGGCCGGAGGCGGGTATCTGGAAGATCCGACGGCGACGCTCGAAGGAATGGCCGAAGTGCGGCGGCGGCTGCTCAAGCATGGCGCCGACATTCCGCAGGCGAGCAATGTGGCCGTCACGGCTTTCGCCGACGTGCTGGAAGCTTGGCGGCTTGGCGCCGTCCAGATCGTGCTATCGGATCCGCATTACTGGGGCGGTGTGCGGGCCATCGACCAGCTTTCGCGCTTGTGCGAGCTGCTCGGCCTGGGCATGTCGATGCACTCGAACAACCACCTGGGCGTCAGCCTGATGGCGATGGCGCACGCAGCCGCCGCGGCGCCCCTTCTCACGCACGCCTGCGACACGCATTACCCGTGGCAGGCCGCGGAAGACGAGGTGGTGGTCGGGGGGCGGATACCGATCCAAGGAGGGAGCGTGCGCATCCCTGACGCTCCGGGCCTGGGCGTCGAACTCGACTACGATCAGCTCGCCCGACTCGGGGAGCGCTATCGAAAGCTGCCGTACCGCAAGCGGGACGATGAAGCTGAAATGCGGCTTCATGTGGACCCGAACTGGCGGCGCCTCCTGCCCCGATGGTGAGCTTATGGATCAAGCCGAACTGAGACGGCGCATGCGCGGGATCATCTGCTTCCCGCTTGCCCCGTTCACTGAAGACGACCAACTGGACCTGGCCGCGCTCGAGCGGGATGTGGATGAGCTGCTTCGCCATCCCTTCTGCGCCATCAACGCCCCGGCGGGCATCTCGGAGATCTTCTCGCTCGACGTCGAGGAAGCGGTCGCCATCGTCCGCAAGACGGTGGAGCTCGTGCGCGGCCGCATGCCGGTGATCGGCAGCGTTTGCTTCAACACGCCCCTGGCTCGGGCGATGGCGCGTGGCATGGAAGAGGCCGGCGCCGACGCGCTTCTCGTGTTGCCACCCTACTATGTGCAGCCGGCGGAAGAGGGGCTTTTGGCTTACTATCGCCGGATCGGAGAGACGTGCGGCTTGCCCCTGATCATCTACAGCCGCGGCTGGGCGGCCTTCACCCCCGACCAGGTGGCGCGGCTGGCCGAAACCGTCCCCACACTCGAGATGTGGAAGGACGGGCAGGCCGACGGGCGCACCTTGCAGCGGATCATGGCGAAGGTGGGCGACCGGCTCGTCTGGATCGGCGGGGCGGGCGACGACTGCGGAGCCGTCTATGCGGGCATCGGCATCCGGGCCTTCACCTCGAGCGTTTCAGCCATCCTTCCCCGCCTGGCGCTGGCCTGGGGAGAGGCCGCGCTCGCGGGCGATTTCGACCGGCTGAATTCGCTACTGGCGCGCTACGTTCACCCCCTGTTTGCCCTGCGCGGGCGTAAACGCGGCTATGAGGTGGCGGTGATGAAAAAAGCGGCGGAGTTGGTCGGCAGACCCTGCGGCCGGCCACGCCCTCCCATTCCCGAGCTGAGTCCGGCGGAGGTGAAAGAGCTGGAGCGCTGGCTGGCCAGTTGCGCCGAGTTTGCGTGAGGAAGGGAACTCGACGCTTGGTGTGGAGCTCGCTCCTTTCACTAGAGCGGGAAGGAATCGCAGAAAGGAAATCTTCGGTGGCCGTGAGGGAGTCAGACAGCGGAATCAACGCGCGGGATCGAGTTCCCTCTCACGCCTTTGAGCATAAACGCCGAGGCATAGGCCGAGGATCTTGCTGGTATTCAACTTCAAGAAAAGACGTGATTTATTTTTTTCGACCGGACGTGATCAGAAAATGAAGCTCAGCCCGCCCCGCACGGCCCGCGGATTCTGGATCAAAAACAGCTTGCGGCCGTCCATCGTCGAGACGGGCACGTAGCCCTGCGCCAGCAGGTTCCGCAGCTCGGCGCTCGCCTCCAACCGGGCCGACCACAGGCTTAAAGCCGGCAGCGGCTGGCGGATCCTCAAATTCAAACCGATCTCAGGCTGGAAGCTCTGCGTCAGAAACAGATGGGTGGGCGAAAGCGTGCGGTAGTCGGTCCACTGATAGCTGACCGCCAGGCGCGTTCCGGTGGTAGGCGCGACGGCCGTGGCCCGCATCGCCAGCCACGTGCGCCGGCCGGAGCGCATCTGGCCGCGCAACTCGCCTGGGTTGTTGCCGACCGGGTTCGTCTCGTCGAAGGTGAGCACGCCGCTGGCGCCCGCCGCCAGCGCCACGCTGATCTCGTCGCTTAACTTCTGGGTCACGCTCGCGACGTAGCCCTGGCGACGGTAATGGCCGAGGTTAAAGACCGAGCTGTTGGAAGAAAGATCCGGCAGCAGGTCCGATGGCGCATAGAAGCCCGCCGGAGCTGCCATCACGATCGCAGCGTTCTTCACCGCCTCGCGGTAGACGCCTGCGCTGAACGAGCGGCTTCCCAGCACTTTACGGTAGGCGAGCTCAAAGTTTTCGGTGCGCTGCACGCGGGCCGCGCCCCCGGCAAGCGACACCCGCGGGAACAGGGCCAGCACGGAGAGGCTTTGATTCAGATCCGCCTCTGGCTGCTCGCTGGCTGAAAGGAGCTCCACCGGCGGCGTGCCCGAGCTGTAGGCGAACTGGAACGCCCCGATCCCGCCGGCGTCATAGGTCAGGCGCCCGTACGGGCTGAAGAAGTTCAACCGATCCAGGAACGCCACCGACTCGAGCGAGCCGCCATACTCGAGCGTGAGGTTGTCGCGAAGCTGGCGCTTGTCCAACGAGCTGATGGACAGCGTCCGGAGCGCCGGCGTGTTGTCAGCCGAGGCGCCGATGACGGCCGCGCCCACCCTTGCGGGCAGAAAGAGCTGCCGCATGGTCAGACTAACCTCGGGCATCCCGCCGAACGGATCGGGCCGGGAAAAGCCGGTGCGAAAGCCGGCGGCGGGAATCCCCGCGCTCGAGGAGTACGCTAGGCTGCCGGCGAACTCCAGATGATTGCTGCCGAAGAGCGAGGTTGCCAGAGCGAAAGCGGTGCCCAGATCGGCGTAGGTGCCGGCCGAGGCCAGCTCGCCGTACTCTCCCGTCGAGACGCGAAAGACGCCCCGGGTATCCCCAAAGATCTCCCGGCTTTCCTGCCTGCGCTCCTCCGACGGGCTGCTGATGTCGATCAGCGGACCGAACCGGAGCACGGGTCGGGTCGAGGAGGCCGTCCGCAGCACCCATTTCCAGTCGTCGCTCATGATCTTGGCCGTCCCGGGCGCGGAATAGACGAGTTCAATGGAGCTGAGGACACTCGCCAGGTTGATCGAAAGGAAGCTCCGCATGCCCGGTTGGATCCGGATGTTGCGTTTGACCGCCGGAACGAAGCTGGCGAGCGTTACGCGGACGGTGTACAGGCCGGGCGCCAGCGACTCGAAGGCGAACGCGCCGCGCTCGTTGGTCAGCGTCCGGCCCACCAGCCGCTCGTAATCGTTGTAGAGAAAGACCCCGGCGCCCATCTGGGGCACGCCGGCCTGGCTGGCTACGAAACCGATAAGGCTTCCGGATTGCGGCACGGGCGAGGCGGCCCGGGCGGATCCGGCGGCCGCCATGAGCATGGCCGCCACGCCGATCGCGCTCCGAACTGTCAGCCAGCGCATTCCGGATGAGCCCTCTCGCCCCGGGGCGCCGAGTTCGTCCCCTGGGGCCACCGACCCTATAATACCGTGAAGGTAGCTTCCGGAGTCAGCGTCTCGTTGCGGACCTTGTCGGTGATCCGCATCCGCAACGTGTACTGGCCGGGCTCCAGATTCTGCAACGGCAACACCTTTTCGATTACCGTCTGTGTGGGGGAGGCCCCCTCGATCGAGTTCAGATCCTCAGCGAACTCGAAGATCTTCGTGTTGTCACCCTTCTTGACCACCTCGTATTCGATGACCGCGTCGGGCTTCTTGGTGGTCTGATCGATCGCGAAATTATAGAGCTGGAGATAAATCCCCATCTTCTCGCCGCGGCGGAAGACTTCGTCGATTCGCGGCCGGACCTTCGAGGTGCCGATGACGAACTGGCCGGTGCCGATCGAACGGCTGGGCACCTTCTCGATCAGGTCGGCCAGGATCAGCGAACTCATGCCGAACTCCTCGTCGTCGTAGGCGGGCACGCGCAGCGCCATCTCGTAGTTGTTCATGTTGCCCCCGACGACGTCTTTGGCGACGACATTCAGGCGGTAGGTGCCCGGCGCCAGCGGAATCGACTTCTGGTAAATGGAGGCGCCCTTGATGCCCTCGCCGAGCAGCGGCGTGGGCACCTCGACGGTGACGACGTCCTCGAAGACGTTCACCGGCCGGCGGGTCATCGAGGTGATGCGCCCGTAAATGTTCACGATGGCGCGCGAGACGCCGTTCTTGTCCTCGAACTGGAGATCCTTGCGGTCAAACTGGAGGGTGATGTTCGTCAGGATCGTCGAGTTCGTCATCTTGATGAAGTCGGCGCGCGCTTTCATCGGCAGGAGGTTGAACTTGATGTTCGAGGTGACGACCGCCTCGAGGTCCTTGAACTTCACCGGCGGCGCCTTCTGGAGGTCGGCGTAGATGCGCAACCGCTCGAACTGATTCATGCGGTGCGGCAGGGGCATGTTGCCCGTGCCCAGCCGCGTGCCGTCGGTGCGCGAGAAGCGGTCGGCCTTGCTCGCCAGCCCCATCTCCTCGAGCATCGTCAGACCGGCGTTGGGCACATAAAGCAAGGCATCCTTCTCGGAGGGATCCATCGTCATGCGGTACTCGCCGGTCATCGTCGGGTCGACGAACTCGATCAGGATGTCCGAGCCGACGCCTTCGATCCAGCGATACCGCCAGATTTCGAAGGGATAGGTGGACGTCGTGCCGCCTCCCTCCTCCCATGGCCGAACGTAGGAGCCGCCCGACGGATGTGACTCGATCTCATCGGGAGGCCCGAAGGTGATGTAAATGCGGCCGCGGTCGGTCTTCCAGCCGGGAATTCCCGAGGCGAAGCGCTCATTGGCGTAGGCGATGCGCCGGTAGTGCTCTTCCTTGAACTCGTTCTCCGCCGTGTCCGGCGTCGGATCGCGGCGCAGCCAGAACTGCTCGACGAACTGCTCCATCTCCTCGGCGGTCTGGAGCTTCTTCCAGGCGGCGCGTTCCTCGTCGGTGATGATGTAGGCGACGTCCTCATTCAGCCACTTACGGTAGGGGGCCTCGAGCTCCTTGCGGAGCTTCTTCTCCCTCTCCCGCCGTTCCTTCTCGCTCAGCGGTTTGGCGACGGTTTCCCGCGGTGGAGCTTCCCGGCGGTCTTTCTGAGCGCCGAGCGGGAGGGAACCGACCAGGAGGCCAAGGGCGAGAAAGCAGAACACGTGACGTGAATTCGCTTTCATACGAGCCACCAGTCTGTCGAAGCTTCGAGCTACCTCAATTTTATGCGTCCTTGACCGGGCGCGTCAACCGGAATCGGCGCGCGGCCACCACGGCCGGACTGAACCGTCTTGTTTGACGCCGGTGGTGGCCTCCCGGTTGCGTCCCACCTTGTGACGGGCGGCGGGGCGCATGGCTACGGTGAACGGTAGCGAAAGTTTCCAAAAAGCGGATTGAGGCGGGTGGGCAAGCCCGCCAATCCGCCAGAAACAGGCCACTTACCGCTTGCGGTGAATTTTTTTCGGAATTGGTATCCGGTTTGCAAAAGCGAAACGGGTAGGGTGTATCCTGTCTAAAGGGATCCACTTGTGCGGGAGTTGAAAGCACAGCTCGTCGGGGCGCTGCTGGTGGTCCTGACCGCCGCCGCCGTCGTCTGTGCCGGCATCAACTTCCAGCAGCAGAGCAAGTTCCGCCTCCCGGAGGATGGGGTGATCTGGGTGGACCGCCCGGCAGGCGGCGGCCGCACTCAGGTCGTGGCGCTCGATGTCGCTCCCGGCGGTCCGGCCGACAAGGCGGGCCTCAAGTCCGGCGACGTGCTGCGCAAGATTGCCGGTACGCCAATCCCGCAGGCGACCGCGGTTCCTCGGGCGCTCGTAGCCGTGGGGGCCTGGAACAAGGCCGAGTACGTTTTCGAGCGCGGCGGCGTCGAGGTCCAGGCGACGGTTTATATCGGCGAGCACGTCCCCGACCGCGCCGTCTATTATCAGTACCTCGTCGGCCTGGCCTACCTGGCGATCGGCATCTTCGTTTATTTCCGGCGCGGCAAGGCGCCCCGGGCGCCGCATTTCTATGCCCTCTGCCTGGTCTCTTTCGTGCTTTCGACGTTCCACTACACCGGAAAACTGAACAACTTCGACAAGGTCATCTACTGGGGCAACGTGGCGGCCGGGCTGCTGGCGCCCACCCTGTTCCTGCACTTTGCCTTGTCATTCCCCGAACCGCGGCGGTGGATCCGGGGCTGGGGACGGAGCCTGCTGCTTTATGCCCCGGCGGCGCTGATGATGGCGGCCTACCTGGCGCTGGCTTCGGGCCTTGTCCGGGTAACGGCGATGTCGCTCGTCGAGGTGCGCTGGACGATGGACCGGCTGTGGCTGGCCTTCCTGAGCACCTTCTACCTGCTCGGCGCCGCCGCCGTGGCGGCCGAGTTTCGCCGTGCCGAGGACCCGATCGTGCGCCAGCAGCTCAAGTGGCTGCGCAACGGAGCGGTCTGGGGCATCCTGCCCTTCACCCTTTTCTATGTGATCCCCTACCTGCTCGGCGCCGTGCCCGGGCCGTACATGAAGCTGGCGATCTTCTCGCTTCCGCTGGTGCCGCTCACCTGGGCCTACGCCGTGTTGCGGTACCGGTTGATGGATGTCGACGTCATCTTTCAGCAAGGCTACGCCTACACGCTGGCGACGCTGGCGGTGCTGGGGGTCTTCTATGGCTTGATCTTCTCGGTGGGCCGCTTCGAGGATCTGAGCCCCACCGCGGTGGTGCTGCTGATTCTGATCGCCACCTTCGTCTTCCAGCCGATCCGCAACTGGATCCAGGAGCAGCTTGACCGCCATTATTTTTACAAGGACCGCTACGACTATCGCCAGACGCTGGTGGAATTTGGGCGCGAGCTCGGCGCCGAGACGGACCTGGAGCGGATGCTCGAGCTGGTGGCCGACCGGCTGATGCACACCCTTTCGATCCAGCATGTGGCCTTTTTCCTGGCCGACGCCGGCGAAGAGCGCTTCTATCTGGAAAAGATCGTGGGGCGCGAAGCGCCCGGCGGGCGACTGGATCTCAGCTTTCTTTCGGCGCGGCCGGACAAACCTTATCTCTTCATCGAGCGGACCCGCCATCCGCTCGACGTCGTCTCGCAGGAGTGGCCGCCTTCGGTACGCAATACGATTGCCGCGCTCGATCTGACTTACTACGTCCCCTGCACGGTCCGGGGAAGGACCATCGCCTATCTCGGCGCCAGCCGCACCACCAAAGGGGACTTTCTCACCAGCGATGATCTGGACCTGCTGGTGACGCTGGCCGGCTATGTCGGCATCGCGATCGAGAACGCCCGGCTGTACCGCTCCCTGCAAAACAAGGTCGAGGAATACGAGCGGCTCAAGGAATTCAGCGAGAACATCGTCGAGTCGATCAACGTGGGCATCCTGGCGGTGGACTTGAACGACCGCGTCGAGAGCTGGAACACCCAGCTCGAGCATCTGACCGGCATTCCGCGCCAGGCGGCGCTCGGGCGGCGCTTGAGCGAGCTGCTGCCGGAGGCTCTGGTGACGGAGCTCGAGGCGAGCCGGCAGGACAACCAGATCCGCCACGTCTACAAGTTCACGCTGCGCCCAGAGATGTTCCCGCCGGAGGCGCGCCGGTTGCGCTCGCCGGGCAACGGCAACGGGACCGGTGCTCCGGTGGCCGAGAGCATCCTCAACATTGCAATTGCGCCGCTGGTGGCCCGTAACAGCGAACGGATCGGCCGGCTGGTGATCTTCGACGACATCACCGCCCGGGCCCAGCTCGAGCAGCAGTTGATGCAGGCCGAGAAACTCAGCTCGATCGGGCTTCTGGCCGCCGGGGTGGCGCACGAGGTCAACACGCCCCTGGCCGTCATCTCCACCTACGCCCAGATGCTGGCGCGCCAGGTCTCCGGCGACGAGCAGAAGGCGCGCATCCTGGACAAGATCGCCAAGCAGACCTTCCGGGCGAGCGAGATCGTCAACTCGCTGCTCAACTTCTCGCGCACCTCACCGACCGAGTTCACCGAGGTCGACCTGAACCGCGTCATCCGCGAGACGCTCAGCCTGCTCGAGCACCAGCTCGAGGCAGGCGGCATCCGCGTCGAGCTGGCGCTCGAGGAGAACCTCCCGGCAATCAAGGGCAACTTCGGCAAGCTCCAGCAGGTCTTCCTGAACCTGTTCTTGAATGCGCGCGACGCCATGGAGGAGGGCGGCGTGCTGCGGGTGCGCACGGCCTTCTCGAACGGCTCGGCGCTGGTCGATGTGGCCGACAGCGGCAAGGGGATCCCCCGTGAAGCCTTAAGCCGGATCTACGACCCGTTTTTCACCACCAAGGCGGCGCGAAAAGGCACGGGTCTGGGACTTTCGGTCACCTACGGCATCGTCCGCGAACACGGCGGTACCATAGAAGTAGAGAGCCTGCCCGGGGCGGGCACCTGCTTCCATCTGGACTTCCCCGTGGCGGAAAAGCCGGTCAATGTCTGACACGCTGGTTTCGGAGGCGGCGAGGGGTTTTCGCGGCCGCATCCTCGTCATCGACGACGAGGCGGACATCCGCGAAAGCCTCGACCTGCTGCTGTCGAGCGAAGGCTACCAGGTGGACGGCGCCGAGAATGCGGCCGCCGGGCTGCGGCGCTTGGAGGCCGGCGTCTATGACCTGGTGCTGCTGGATCTGATGATGCCGGACCGCTCCGGCCTCGAACTGCTCGAGGAGCTCCGCCAGTGGGACCGGCAGACTCCCGTGTTCGTCATCACCGCCTACGGTTCGATCGAAAGCGCGGTGCGGGCGCTCAAGGCGGGCGCCAACGACTACTTCACCAAGCCCTGGGATAACGAAAAACTCCTGATCGAGATCGACCGGATGATCACCAAGGGGCGGCTCGAGCAGGAGAACATTCATCTCAAGCGCGCCCTCAAACAGCGTTACAGCTTCCCGAACATCGTCGGCAAGAGCGAGCGCATGCAGACGATCCTCGATCTGGTGGCGCGCGTGGCGCCGACGCGTTCGACGATCCTGATCACGGGCGAGACCGGCACGGGCAAGGAGCTGATCGCCAAGGCGATCCACGCCAACTCGCCGCGGGCGGACAAGATGTTCGTCGCGGTGAACTCGGGCTCGTTGCCGCCGGATCTGCTCGAGTCGACCCTGTTCGGGCACGTCAAAGGGGCCTTCACCGGGGCGGTCTCGGCGCGCAAGGGCTATTTCGAGATCGCCAACGGCGGCACGATCTTCTTCGACGAGGTGGGCAACATCAACCTGGAGACGCAGGCCAAGCTGCTGCGGGTGATCCAGGAGCGGGAGTTCATGCCGCTCGGCTCCTCGGAAACCGTCCGGGTGGATGTGCGGATCCTGGCGGCCACCAACGCCGATCTGAAGCGCCTGGTCGAAGAGGGCCGCTTCCGCGAGGATCTCTACTACCGGCTCAACGTGATCAATCTCGTCATGCCGCCCTTGAGGGAGCGCAAGGAGGACATCCCGCTGCTGGTGGAGCACTTCTTCGACAAGTACTCGCGGGAGAACAACAAGTTCCTGGGGCCGGACGGCCGCTCGCTGTTACGATTCGAGCCGGAGGCGATGGAAGTGCTCATGGAGCACTCCTGGCCGGGCAACGTGCGCGAACTCGAGAATGCAGTCGAGCGGGCGGTGGTGTTGGCGCGCGAGCCGCGAGTACCAGTGGACGTGCTGCCGGAGCACGTGCTGCACTCGAGCGGCATCCGGATCCGGCGGGACGCCAAAGGCTACCTGCCGCCAGACGCCTCGCTGTTTGAGATCGTAGCCGATTTCGAGCGCCGCAAAATCATCGAAGCGCTCGAGAGCGCCAACTGGAGCCAGACCGAGGCGGCCGAGGCGCTGCGGATTCCGCTTTCGACGCTGAACCAGAAGATCAAGCGCCTGGAGATCGCCATCCCCAAGAAATCCGAACTCGCCCGGCGGTGAGCCGGCCGGCGAGCAGTTTCACACCCGAAAATGCGGCCGCAGCAGATCCATGATGCGATCGAGTTCGGCCAGATCGGCCGCGTCCATGGTGAAGCGCCGGGTGGTGCGCATCACCACGTTCCGGAAGATGCCGCGGCGGCGCAGGATCTCTTTCTGAAGCACGAAGCCGGTGCGCCGCTCCAGTACGGCCGCGGGCAGAAACTTCAGGAAAAGCTGGTAGGCCAGTCCGGCCCTGCCGGAGTGGTAAAGGTCCCAGATCTCCGCCTGAATGTCGGCCAACCCTGCGCCGGCCATCGTGCCGCCGGAGCCGCGCTCCATCTCGTTAAAAAGGTACAAGGCTCCGCCTCCGGTGGACGGGATCAGCTCGCGCTTAAGCTCCTGGAGCACCCGGGTGACATCGTGGGGAACGTTGGAGCCTTCGAGTTTCAGGATCCGCAGCGTCGGGATCCGGTCGGCCAAGCGCAACAGGAAGTCGACGGTCATCCCCGGTGTGGACACTTGAACCGAAAGCGGGAGGCCCGAGACCGAGGCGATGGCAGTGAAGTAATCGGTGAGAATCTCCGGGTCGGAGCTCCCGTTGGAAGGACCCAGCGCGTGCAGGCCGTCGGCGCCGATCCGCTCGGCGTGGCGGGCGTAGTCCATCGCTTCGAACTTGTTGGCGCCGTGGACGCCGATCAGCACCGTCGTGCGGCCCGCAGCCGTCTTGACGATGGTTTCCGAGTGCCGCATCCGCTCCGGGTAGCTGAGCGACGTGGTTTCGCCGGCCCCGGCGGGCCAGACGATGCCGTGGACGCGGGCACGGGCGAGGAAGTCGGTCTCGCGGCGCAGCGATTCCTCGTCGATTTCGAGCGACTCGAGAAAGGGCGTCTGCATGATGACGAAGATGCCCTTCCACAGTTTTTCGGCCTCCAGGGCCTGCCAGGCGCGGAGCGGACCTGCCAGGAGCGCCTGAAGGAAGAGCGCACGGCGCGACAGATCATCGGTTGGCATACGCCTTTCTCTAGCACGGTTGAGACCTGCTTTGCCACCGCGCGTCCTGGTTCGCTACCGTGGAGAGGAATCCCTCGATGGCTCGCACCTGGGAGACGCGATGCAGACTGCGGGCGCCCCGGAGTTGATGGCTGAGGCGGAGAAGACTCTTCCGGCGCAGCGCCGCTTCCGGCCGACCCGGGCGATGTGGTTCTACCTGGCCGCCGTGGGTGTGCTTTACGGAAGCGCCCTCCTGCTGCCGGCGCGCGAGGATCGCCAGGTGGAGGGCATCGCCGGCATCCTGTGGTCCGGCTATCGGGAGGCTGCGGCGATGCTGGCGGAACTGTTGCCTTACTGGCTGGTGGGGATGCTCGCCGGCACCGCGCTGGTCGTCTTCCTCTCCTGGGACCAACTCAGCTCCAGGCTGGGCTCCGGAGGGCTGCGCGCCAGCCTGGTGGCGGCCTCCACCGGAGCGGTGGTGCCGATCTGCTCCTGCTCGGTGGTGCCTGTGTTGGCGGGCATGATCGGCGCCGGTGTGCCGCTCGGGCCCGCAGTTGCGTTTCTGATCGCCGCCCCGATGCTGAACGCCCAGTCCGTCGTTCTTACCGCAGGAGCACTCGGCTGGCAGTTGGCCGCGGCGCGGGTCGTGGCCACCTTCGCCATCGCGCTTGGCGTAGCAGGTCTGCTCGAAAGGTGGCAGAGCCGGCACGGCGATCCGGTCCGGCTTCTCCGCCTGCCGGCTGCGGCGGCGCAGGCAAAGGCTTGCAGCCGCTTGCCGTCCGGCCGGAAAATGCGGGCGGGCTGGCGCGACAAATGCGCCGAGCTGTTTGGCGCCACCCTGCGGCGGCTTATCGAGCTGAATGGCTATTTGCTTCTGGCGGTCGTGCTCGCCGCCGCCATTGAGACCTTCGTGCCGGAGCGGTGGATCGCGACTGCGGTCGGCGGAAGTGGCGCGGCGAGCGTCGTGACGGCGGCGGCCCTGGCCATACCTGTCTACGTCTGCACCTATGCCGAGGTCCCGACGGCGGTGGCTTTGGCGAGCAAAGGCATGGGGCCGGGCGCCGCGCTGGCGTACCTGCTGGGCGGCCCGGGTCTCTCGGCCGCTTCCATCGCCATGATCTCGGCTGTCTTTCGCCCGCGCGTCATCGCACTGTACGCCGCTTTAACCTTCACAGGGTGCGTCCTGGCGGGTTGGGTCTATAATCGGCTCGCGTGAGAGGGCCACCCGGATGGGAGCTTTCGTCGGCTTCGTGCGGAATCCGGGGAGAAGGCGTTCGCAGGTTTGGGCGTGGCCGGCTCTTGCCGTGACGCTGGCTGCGGCCGCGGGGATTCTCGGGTGCCACCGGCCGAGCGGCGTCGCGACTCAGACCCAGACCGAGGCCAGCCTACCCCAGCAGGGCTTGGAACGGCTCCCGGCCCGCCGGGACGCCGACGACGTCGGACGCTTCCTCGCCGGCCTGCCCGGACGTCCTGGCAGCCCCTTCCTGGAACTCGAGCAGGAGGCCCCCTGGCAGGCGCACCGCGCCGAGCTCGACAAGCGGTGGCGGCGAATCGAGGCCGGCGCCTTGCCGGCCTTGCGGGCCTTCTATCAGGAAGAGCTCCGCCCGCATGGCGTCGGCGCCGGTTGCGTCTTCTATCCCTTCAGCGGCCCGGATGTTCTGTTCGTCACCGCGCTGTTTCCGGAAAGCCCGACCTATATCCTGGTTGCCTTGGAGCCGCCCGGGTCCCTGCCGCGGGCGGAACAGATTCTCAAACGCGGCCTCGAGACGTATCTCGCCGGGGTTCGCGCGAGCGTCGAGTCGGAGCTGCATCGCAGTTTCTTCATCACGCGCGAGATGGATCGCCAGTTCCGGGGCCAGTTGACCGACGGTTTGCTCCCCGCCATCGTCCACCTGCTGGTTCGCACCGGCCACACGATCGAGGGCTATCGCCTGGTGCGGCTGGACGACGAGGGGCGTCTGGTGGCACGGTTACCGGATGAAGCTCCGCCAGCGGGCCGCCCTCCCAATCGCGGCCTGGAACTCGACTTCCGTCCGGAGCAGGAGGCGACCGTCCGCAAGCTGTTCTACTTTGCGGTGAACCTCTCGGATGCGCGCCTGAAGCGCAACGCGCCGTTTTTGCGGTTCCTGGCGGGTTTGGGGCGGCTGACCACGTATCTGAAGGCCACCTCTTACATGCCGCACCACCAGGATTTTTCGGTTCTCCGCGAGCAGGTGCTCGGGCTCAGCTCGGCGATCCTTCAGGACGACTCGGGCATCCCCTACCGCTTCTTCGACTCCGAGGTCTGGGAGATTCATCTCTACGGCCACTATGAACGCCCGTATGGCAGCTTCCGCTGGCTTCAGCAGCCGGACTTGCGCAAAGCCTACGCGAGCCAGGGCTCGAAACCTCTAGGCTTCCACCTCGGCTACGGCTTCGCCCGCATCCCTTCCAATCTGCTGCTTGCGGTGCGCCGCCAGGCGCAGGGAGCCCGCTGAGCTGCCGCGCCGGGATCACGTCCGCCGCGGCCGAGAGTATTTCGCGGCCACTTCTCTGAGCTTGGCGAGCAGGGGCGGCACCGCCCGAACGGCGTCGTCCTCCCCTTCGTATTCGAGCGCGAGGTAACCCTTGTAGCCGCCGTCGGCCAGCAGGCCGGTGATGCGATCCCAATCGGCTGCTTCGACGCGCCCCTGCTCGTCCCGCATATCGATCTTGTACTGGACATTGACCGCGTAGGGCACGCACAGCGCGATCTGCTCATAGAAGTTGCTGCGGAAGTTGCCGGTATCGAGGTTGATGCCGACCCAGGGGGAGTTCACCATGCGAACGATTTCGACGATGCGCTGGGCCCGCAGCGTGATGCCGCCGTGATTTTCAAGACCCAGGATCACGCCTTTCGACGAGGAGTAGTCGGCGGCGCGGCGGAGGATCTCGGCCACCCATCCGGCGGCTCGCTCTTCTGACTCACCTTTGGGCACATTGCCGCCAAAGACGCGGATATGACCGGCGCCGAGCAGCGCCGCGACATCGACCCAGCGTTTGATCTCCTCGACCTCCTTGGCGCGCAGCTCGGGCGTCGGCCGGCACATGTCGGTACGGATCGAGATGGCGTAAATCTCCACGCCGTTCTTGTAGGCCGCCAGGCGCAGCGGGAGCAGGAATTCCGGACCGGTGCTGGGAAACCAGTAAACAGTCAGGTCGAGCCCGTCGACGTCGCAATCTACGGCGAGGCGAACCAGGTCCTGGTAGCTCATGGTGCCGGCTTTCAGCTCGCGGCGGAACGAGTAAGCGCAGATGGCGGTCTTCAGCCGCGCCCGCGCAGGGCCGGGCAAGGCGCCTGAGGGGAGCCCGAGAGCGGGCAGGGAGGCGAGAAGCGAGCGGCGTGTGATCATACCCGGTATTGTAGTTCCCGCTGCGGTTGACAGCGCGCCGCGGGTTTTACTATCAAGGACGTTCAGCCATGTGGGAACACAACTACACTCCGCTGGCCGGGAGCTTGGGCGCTTCGGCTCTGGTGGCTGCGCTGCCGGTCTTCGTCCTGCTTGTTCTGCTCGGCGCTTTGCGCAAACCGGCGTGGGTGGCCGGTCTCTCCGGGCTTCTGGCGGCGGCCCTGGTGGCGGTGGCGGTCTACGGCATGCCGTTCGGCTTGGTGGTACAGGCGGCGACCTTCGGCGCCGCCTTCGGGCTGTTCCCCATCGGCTGGATCGTCTTCTGGGCGATCGTGCTCTACCGGATCACCATCATCACGGGTAAGTTCGAGGTGATCAAGGACTCGATTGGCAGCCTCACCGAGGACCGGCGGCTTCAGGCGCTGCTGATCGCCTTCTCCTTCGGCGCGTTCGTCGAGGGCGCCGCGGGTTTCGGCACCCCGGTCGCAGTAGCGGCGGCGATGCTGGCCGGCCTCGGCTTTTCGCCTTTTTACGCGGCCGGAATCTGCCTGCTGGCGAACACCGCTCCGGTTGCCTTCGGCTCGATCGGCATTCCTGTGGTAACGCTGGCGGCCATCACCGGGCTCGACCTCAACGCCCTGAGCGGAGCGGTGGGCCGGATCTGCGCGCCGGTGTCGCTATGGATTCCGAGCTATCTGGTCCTGGTGATGGGCGGCTGGAGAGGCTTCCGCGGAGTCGTTCCGGCAGCGCTGGCCTGCGGGGCGAGCTTTGCTAGCGTTCAGTACTTGGTCTCGAACTACCTGGGCCCGTATCTGACCGACATCCTGAGTTCGCTGGCGGCGATCGGGACTCTGGTGGTGCTGCTCAAGCTCTGGCGGCCGTCGGATACCTTCGTGCTCGAAGGGGAGCGCCCGGACCATCCCGCTCCCAAACGCCACCCCTGGCGCGAGGTGCTGCACGCTTGGTCGCCGTACTATCTGCTGGTCGTGATGGTGCTCTTGTGGTCGCAGCCGGCCATCAAGAAGCTGCTCGATTCGGTCTCGATCCCGATCTTCTGGCCGGGCCTGCACAATCTGGTGCAGCGACTGCCGCCGCTGGTTGCTGATCCGTCCCCCTATCCTGCCGTTTACAACTTCAACTGGCTTTCGGCGGCGGGCACGGCCTGTTTGATCGCCTGTGTGCTGTCAGCCTTTGTGCTTCGCGTACCGGCCGCACAGGCCTGGGAAGCGTTCCGCACCACGGCGCGGCAACTGGCCCTACCGCTGGTGACCATCGCGGCCGTGCTCGGCCTGGCCTTCCTGATGAACTACTCCGGGGCGACGGTGACGTTAGGGCTGGCCTTCGGCGCCACCGGCGTGCTGTTTCCCTACTTCAGCGCGATGCTCGGCTGGTTGGGGGTGTTCCTCACGGGCAGCGACACCTCCTCCAACGCGCTGTTCGGCAACCTACAGGTGGTGACGGCCAATCACCTCGGGCTCGATCCCGTGCTGATGGCGGCATCCAACTCGAGCGGCGGCGTCATGGGCAAGATGATCAGCCTCCAGAGCATCGCCGTGGCCGCCGCCGCGACGGGCATGAAGACCAGCGAAGAGTCACGCCTATTCCGCTTCACGCTCCGGCACAGCATCTTCCTGGGCTCGGTGATCGGCCTGGTGGTGGTGATCTACGCCTACGTCTGGCCGTAGGCGCCCGGGCGAATCATTCCTTGATGCCGAGGGCGCGCATCTTCCGGTAGAGGTTGCTCCGCTCCAGGCCCAGCAGCTCGGCGGTCCGGGTAATGTTGCCGCCGGTCTCCTCGAGCTTCTTGAGGATGTACTCGCGCTCGGCGGCTTCGCGGACCTCCTGGAGGCTGGCGAATCGCTCCAGGCGCCACTCGGCCGTCCGGCGCCCCGGCGCGAGCGGGATGTGGCGAGCCTCGATCCGTGTCTGCGGGTTCATGATGACGATCCGCTCGATGAGGTTGCGCAGCTCGCGCACGTTGCCCGGCCAGTGGTAGCTGGTGAGCAGATCGTAGGCATCGCGAGTGAATTCCTTCGGTTTGCGCCCGTAGGCCGTGGTGAACTCTTTAAGGAAATAGTCCGCCAGCAGGGGAACGTCCTCGATGCGCTCCCGCAGCGGGGGGACGTAAAAGGGAATGACGTTGAGGCGGTAATAAAGATCCTCGCGGAAGTTGCCCTTCTCAATTTCCCGGTCGAGCTGCTTGTTGGTGGCCGCCACGACGCGCACGTCCACGCGGACGGTTTCCGAGGCGCCCACCGGCTCGAAGCACTGGAGATCGAGCACGCGCAAGACCTTGGCCTGCGTGCGGAGGCTCATGTCGCCGACTTCGTCCAGAAAGAGCGTGCCGCCGTCGGCCCTCTCGAACTTGCCGATCTTATCCTCCGAGGCCCCGGTGAAGCTCCCTTTGCGGTGGCCGAACAGCTCGCTCTCGATCAGCTCTTCGGGGATGGCGGCGCAGTTGACGGCGACAAAGGGCTCGGCGGCGCGGCGGCTCATGGCGTGAAGCGCGTGGGCGACAAGCTCCTTGCCGGTCCCGCTCTCTCCGTAGATGAGCACCCGGCCGTTGGTGGCGGCCGTGAGCGCCAACTGCTGCCGGAGCGCCTTCATCGGCACGCTCTCGCCGATGATGCGCGGCACGCGGCTCTCATCTTCCCGGAGGCGCCGGACCTCGAGTTCCAGGCGCCGCTGCTCGAGGGCGTTCTTTACCAGAAGGCAGACCTTTTCGATGGTGAGCGGCTTCTCCAGGAAGTCGAAGGCGCCGAGCTTGGTGGCCTTCACCGCCGCCTCGATCGATCCGTGCCCGGAGATCATGATCACGGCCGGCCGCTCCTCGAAGGGAAGCTCCTGGATGCGAGCGAGCGTCTCCAGCCCGTCGAGGCCCGTAAGCCAGATGTCGAGCAGAACCAGATCGTAGGGATGGCGCCGCAACTCCTCGAGGCACTTCTCGCCGCTCGGGACGGCCGCGGCCCGGTAGCCCTCATCTTCGAGCACGCCGCGTAGAGACTGGCAGATCAGCGGCTCGTCGTCGACAACCAGAATGCGCGGCGGTTTCATAGGCCGGCGGCGGCGCTGACGGTTTCGGCGGGCGCTCCGGCCTGGGCCGGGATCTCGATGACGAAACGCGCCCCGGCAGGCTGGTTGTCCTCGACCCGGATCTGGGCGCCATGCTCGGCCACAATCTGGCTGACGATCGCCAGCCCGAGACCCGTGCCCCGCCCTTTGGTGGAGAAGTACGGCAGGAAGAGTTTTTCCTTTTCGGCGAGCGTGACGCCGCAGCCGGTGTCGGCGACAATCAGTTCCACCGTGTCCGGACCGGCGGCGCGGGTGCCGACATAGAGCCGCCGGGTGAGCGAATCGCGCATCGCCTCGGCCGAGTTGTCGATCAGGTTCACCAAAACACGCTTGAACTGCTCGCGGTCGATCCAGACCAGCGGCAGATCGGCGGCGAGGTCTTTGATCACCTCGATGCCCTCCAGGCGGCCGGTGAAGACCGCCAGGGCGCTCTCGACCACCTCGTTGATCGAGGCGGGACTGCGGCGCGCCGAGGGGAAGCGCGCGAACTCGGCAAACTCGTCCACCAGGCTCCGCACCGATTCGATTTCCTGCGTGATGATGGCGACGCTCTCCCTCATGCTGGCGATCATCTCCGGCGAAGGCGGCGCCGAGGCCCGGGCGGCCCGCTCCAGCTGGCGCAGGATCCGCTCCGCCGAAAGCGTGATCGGCGTCATCGGGTTCTTGAGCTCATGGGCGACGCGGCGGGCCACTTCCCGCCAGGCGGCGGCCTTCTGCGCGAGCAGCAGGTCCGTCGTGTCTTCGATGACCACGACAAAGCCCGAGCCGGGTCGCTCCTCCAGGGCGGAAACCGTCACCGCCAGATGGAGCTGCTTGCCGTTCTGGGCGACCTCGAACTGCCGGGAGGCCACGCCGATGCGCCGGGCGCGGTTCATCAGGTAGCGGACCTCGCCGCCGTCCTCGCCCGGGAACAGGTCCTCGATGCGGCGAGCCTGGCCGACGCGTTCGGCCTCGAGGATCCGACCCAGGGCGCGGTTGGCCGTCAGGATCGTCCCGTCGGCGGCGAGCGAGACCACGCCGGTGGGAATGTTCTCCAGGATGGCCTCGATGAAGCGCCTCCGGCTCTCGAGCTCCCGCGCGTTCACCTGCAAGTCGCGCGTCATGTCATTGAAGGCCCGCACCAGGCTCGCCAGCTCGTCGGTGGCCTGCACGCGAACGCGATAGGCGAGATTGCCCTGGCGCACCTGGCCTGCCGCCTTGAGCAGGGCCGAGACGGGAACGATGATGAGCCGGGCCAGAAACAGAGCGATCCAGGTGGCCACGAACAGGATGAACAGCGTGATAAGGCCGAGCAGCATGAGGTAAATGCGCCGGGTGGCTTTGCGGCTTGCCGCCAGCCGGTCGTATTCGGCGATGTGGCGGAGAATCTCCTGCTGTTTGGCGGCCAGCTCCATGGGCATGCGCGTGCTGAGCACCAGAAGCGTGTCGGCGGAAAGGGGCAGGCGCACGTCGAAGATCTTGCCGGGCGGTTGCTCGTGGGGCGGCAGTGCGCAGACGGGCAAGCGCATGCCGGCTCGCACCAGGTGCACATCGAGCAGGTCATGCTCCCGGCAGAGCTCATCGAAGGCGCTCAGGGAGCGCTGGCCGGTTTCGAGATAGCGTTCGATCTCCGGGAGCCTCGCCAGCCACCGGGCTTGCGCCTCCGCTCGCAGGCGGGTTTCCCGCTCGAAGGCGTCGCTCACTTCGCCGAGTTCGAGCCGCACGTTCATGGCCGGCCGGCTGAACCATTTCTCCAGGTTCCGGTTCAGCACCGAAATGCTGAAGAGCACCATGAAAAAGACCGGCAGGAAGGTGAGCGCCAGCGCCCCGATCACCATCTTGGTCTTGATGCCGGTGGATTCGCGGTTGCTCTGCCGCTCGATGTAGAGCTTGACGGCGGTCCGGAACAGCATGAAGCCGAGCGCCACCGTAAGCAGGAAAATGATGGTGGAAACGGCCCAGAACAGGTAAGTCTGCTCGATGCTCGCCGGCGCGTAATCGCCGAAGGTGAATGAGCCCTGCCAGACCAGCAGGGTTACGGAAACCAGAAAGACGACGGCCCCCAGAATGTGCCAGATTCGTTTCTTCCGCAACGCCCGGCCTCACCCCGATTATAGGACACGGTGTTGTGAGCCCCGGCCGGCGCGGGGTTCAGCAGGGTCTCACTTCAGCGAACATTCCGGCGCGGGCCGTGCGGAACTCGTGCTGCTGGATCTCGACCGCTGCCCGGCCGGGTTCGACGCGGACAACGCGACCGCGAGCAACGAGTTGCAAGGCGCAATCATCGTTTAGTTGCTCGGGCCAACTGACGCTAAGCTCGATTCGGCGGCCAGGCACAAGATCATGGTCAGTGGTGAAGAGGATCCCGCTGCTCGAGATGTTAATGGTCCTGCCCCGTCCAGGCTCCTGAATGCCTTGCCGGTTGAAGGTCTTGAAGCGGACAGCGCGTTCGATGGGATAGCGTCGTGCAGAACGGCGTTCTGGCCCTGGCACTTTGTTCTCCTCCCGGTTCTTTCGATTTTGGCTCTTCATGGCTCCCGATGTCAATCCCAATTTGCAGCCCGCGGCTGCGAAGGACAATCCAACGCGGGTCACATTTTCGGGCGGTACGGCGGGGTTGTGGGGGAGGTAACGCCGGAAATATTTGGTACTAGAGCCGGCAGACTAGAGACCAGCGCCCGGCTTCACGGCGAGACGGGCTGAGACTGTGCCTGGCGCCAGGCCTGGAAGATCAATACCGGCCACAGCAGCCCCGCCCAGTCGCACTCGCCGCGCAGGTGCTGATCCCATACGGCGCGGATCGGCGCCGGATCGAGCAAGCCCTCGCTTTTGAGCCGAGCCGGCCGGATCAATTCCTCGGCCCATTCCCGGAGCGGGCCGCGAATCCAGATTCCGACCGGCAGGGCGAAGCCGGCTTTCGGCCGCTCCACAAGCTCCCGCGGCACGTAGTGGTACAGAAGCTGCCGGAGGATCCATTTGCCCTGGCCGTGCCGGATCTTCATTCCGAGCGGCAGGCGCCAGGCCAGCTCCGCGACCCGGTAATCCAGGAGCGGGCAGCGCGCCTCGAGACTCACCGCCATGCTGGCGCGGTCCACCTTCACCAGAATGTCGTCGGGCAAATAGGAGAGTAGATCCAGGTACATCATCCGCTCGGCGAAACCGGGAAGCGCGGCCCGGCGTTCGGGATCGCGGAACGCGGTGGGGGGCTCCTCGATCCCGGTCAGGGGCGTCATGGGCGGCTGCCAGTGTGAGATCAAGGAGCAGTAGATGGCCTCTTCGGAGTCCTGTTCGAGTGCCGCGGCAAGGCGGTGAAGGCGCAGTCCGGCGCACGGTCGTCGACCGGCCTCGGAGAGCAGAGGTGCCAGCCGCGCGAAGACGCCGTCCCAAGCTTCGGGCGACAGCGCCCGGGCAGCGGCCGCCATCAACCGGCGGACGCCCAAGGGCAGCCTGCCGTAGCGTCGCCAGAACCGCAGGTTGCTCAGATACGCCGCATATCCCCCGAACAGCTCATCGCCGCCGTCGCCCGACAAGGAGACGGTGACGCGACTCCGGGCCAGCTTCGAGACCAGAAAGGTCGGAATCTGGGAGTCGTCGGCGAAAGGCTCGTCGTAGATCTCCGCTAGCGATGGGATGACATCCCGGGCTTCGGCGGGGCTGACGTAGAGCTCGGTGTGATCGGTGCCCAGGTGGGCCGCGACGGCGCGCGCGTGAGCCGCTTCATCGAACCCCTCTTCGCGAAAGCCGATCGAGAAGGTCATCACCGGCCGGCTGCTCTGCGCCTGCATCAGAGCAACCACCAGGGAAGAGTCGATTCCACCGGAGAGGAAGGCGCCGAGGGGTACGTCGGCGATCATCCTCAGCCTCACAGCGTCCCGGATCAGAGCATCGAGCCGTTCGAGCGCCTCGGCTGGCTCTTCGACCGGGTGTTGAATGCCTCCCTCGGCGACGAGCCTGTGCGACCAGTACGCGACCGGCGAGGGGGCTTGACCAGGGGCGGCATCTCCGAGCGCCAGGAACGTCGCGGGCCGGAGAGATCGGATCCCGCGATAGATCGAATAGGGGTGGGGGATGTAGTTGTGCCGCAGAAACAGCGCCAAGGCTCCGGGGTCGATCTCTGCCCGGAAGGCCGGGTGGGCGCGGAGCGCCTTGAGCTCGCTGCCGAACAGGAAGACGTTGCCAGCCCAGCCGTAGTAAAGTGGCTTCTTGCCGACCCGGTCCCGGGCCAGGTACAAAGTCCGGCTCGGCCGGTGCCAGGCGGCGAAGGCGAACATGCCGTTAAAGCGCTTGAGCGACGCCTCCAGGCCCCACTCCTCGAAGGCCGCCAGCATCACCTCCGTGTCGGAGTGGCCCCGGAAGCGGTGGCCGCGGCCCTCGAGCTCGGCGCGCAGTTCGGCAAAGTTGTAGATCTCGCCGTTGTAGACGACGATCCACTGGCCCGAGGCCGACGTCATCGGCTGCCGGCCCAAAGCAGACAAGTCCAGGATGGCCAGGCGCCGGTGGGCGAGCGCGATCCCAGCCGCCGCATCGACCCAGACGCCGGAGTCGTCCGGGCCGCGGTGCCTGAGGGTGTCGACCATCCGGGCGGCGAGCGCCGCCATCGCCGCCGGCTCAGGCCTCGGACCGCGATCCAGAAACCCGGCCAGCCCGCACATCAGTTCACCGGATCAAGCTGAAGTGCGCCGCCTGGCCGTCCAGCTCGCCTTAGGGTATTCATCGGGCTGGAGCGAGCCGCTCATCGTGTCGCCCGAGACCGTACCCGTGAACTCGAAGATCAGATTGGCGCCCTCGAACGGGATGCTGCTCGCCAGGGTGATCCTGTCGCCGTCGATGCTGCCCTTGACTTCGCCGCGCCAGCGAGTGGCCACATGCGTGCCGGCGATCCGGTTGCCGCGCGCTTCCAGGAAGAGCATGTGGTCGGCCTCGCCGAGCTGGTATTTCACGTGAACATCCCAGCGGCCTGAGACGTCGGAGGCGGGCGGGGCGGGCTGGTGCGGTTTCGGCTTCGGGGCGTTCCGGAAGACCTCGTAAAGGCGCTCAGCGACGAGCTTGTACTCGTGCGGCTTCATGGCGACCGGCCGCAACAGGAAAGAATGCCCCGGCCCGCCGGCGTGCGTCATGATCCGGGGCTCGCCCCTCAGGAGGATCTCGTACAGCTCGCCGGCCGTCAGGCCGATCTTGGCCGGGTCCCAGGAGATCAGCAATCCCGGGAACGGACCGCCCCGCTGGGGCCCGGTGACCTTGGTCGTTACGCCGTCGACGGCCGTGATGCGCCGGCTGATGTGGTCGTACCAGGAGCGCCACTCCTGATACTCCGCCTCGAGGTTCCTCTTGGCGAACCAGACTTCTATGGCCGTGACCATGCCGACGATCTCTTCCTTGCTGACCTTCATCATGCGGCCGAAGGCATGATGCGGCGCGGAGTTGGCCCAGGCGGCCCGAACCAGATCCTCGCGCCCGATGAGCAGGCCGGCCGACTGCGGTCCGCGGATGATCTTGCCGCCCGAGTAGGCCACCATGTCGGCGCCGGCGCCAATGTACGGGTTCGGCACGATGGGATAGTCGGCTGCGGCATCCACCAGAATCGGAATTCCGGCGGGCCGCAGGACGGCGGCAACCTCAGCCAGCCCCAGGCGCACCTGATCGAACCGGTTGCCCAGCACGATGGCCATGGCCGTCCGGGGGCCGATGGCCCGTTGAAGCTCTTCCGCCGAGTCGACCTCGACCATTTCGACGCCCGCGGCGCGGATGGCGTGGAAATACTGGTTCTGCGAGGAGCGTGGGATCAGCACCTCGTTCTTAAGGCCGGCGAGGTTCGGAAGCTGCTTCATCTTCTCCGGATCGGTTCCCGCCACGCAGGCGCAGGTGGCGAGCGTCAGGGCGGCGGCCGCGCCGGAGGTCACCAGGGCCCATTCGACGCCGAGCAACTCGGCCAGGCGCTTGCCGGCGGCCTCCATCAACTCGTCCAGGTTGACGTGATAGTAGGAGGCCTGTTCGACGGCTTCGATGACCTCGGGCAGCAGGCGCGAGCCGCCATTGATCGTGTAGGTGGCGGTGCAGTTGATGAAGGGCTTGACGCCCAGCCGGGTATAGACGTCCGGCGGGGGCTCGGTGCGCGGCGCCGGCGCCGCCCCGGCCGCCTCGTTGGCCGCCAGCAAGCCGGCCGCCGACCAACCGCCCGAGCGCAACAGGCTCCGCCGGCTGATTTTGGTCAACCAAGTATTCTTCATGCCGCTCTCCGTTCGCCTTATTGTACACGGGCGGCGGATAAGGCGAACCCTGCGGCCCGTTTCGGGCTTTTCCTCACTTGTCCGCACCGGAAACTCACCTTATGCTGGGGGCATGAGGTGGGTGGCCCTGTCGCTGGTGGCAGGCGTGACTGTCGCGCTCGCGGCTGAAGTCAAGCGCCGTGAGCTGATCACTTACGTCCCTGACGTCAACGGCCGGCGTTCGGTCACCGCCAGGGTGGACGCGTCGCAGCAGGCGGGCAAGAGCGGGCGCATAACGAGCATCGAATCGATCAACGGAAGGCGAGTCCCTGTCGAAAGCGTCGAGGAGCAGGTCGTCAGCGAAAAGGAGGGCGAGCGGATCATCGAGACCGTCATTCGCCGGTACGACCCGACGGGCGTTCCGGTCCAGATCGAGAAGATTCGGCGGCAGGAGAGCACGGGGCCCGGCGGCGAACGGATCGAGCACACCCGGATCGAGCGGTCGGATCTGAACGGGCGCCTTCGCCCAGTCGAGCGCTCCGTGAGCCGGACCGTGCGGCAGGGGGCCCGCCTCATCACGGAGACGCAGGTCGAGCGGCCTTCGGCCGGCGGCGGATTTGCCGTGGCGGAAAAACGGCTCACCGCGGAAACTGTGCGTCCCGACGGGGCCGATCGCGAGGTCACCGTCCAGGAGGCCGGCCAGGGCGGCTTCCGGGTGGTGGCGCGCCAGATCTCGGAGATCCGACGCCAGGGCGGCACCGAGACGGAGCGCACAACTTTCTTTGAGAGCGCCAGAACGGGGCGGCTCGAGCCTGTCGCGGAGAAACACGTCGAGCTCGAGCGGCGCCCCGACGGCAGCGCCGTCTCGCTGGTCAGCCTCTATGGGGTGGTTGCCCCCGGGCGGACGGCCGAGGCAGGCCGCCTGTTCCTGCGAGAGCAGCAGCGCATCGAACGCTTCGCCGGGCCGGGCGGAGAACAGATCGAGCGGGTGAGCCTCCGCCGGCCGTCGCTGGCCGATCAGCGGCTGGGCGCCTTCGAGCCGGCCTCGGAAACGATCTGCACCGGCGACTGCAACGACCCGCGGCCACCCGCTCCCTGAAGCGCCTGTGATAGGCTACGGCCGGTGAGCCTGCCCACAAGCCGGCGCGAAGCCCTTCAGTTTGCCGTCGCCGCGACTGCCTGCGCGCCGCCGCGCAAACTCGAGGCGATCGAGGTGGATCCCCAACCGCTTTTCCCCCTCTCACCTTATCTCTACATGCAGTTCATGGAGCCGCTCGGGGTTACCGACGGCTCGGTCGAGGCGGCCTGGGACCACCGGCGCAAGGGTTGGCGCGAAGACGTCGTGGCCGTCACGCGCGAGCTTGCTCCCACGATGATCCGCTGGGGCGGCATCTTCACCGACTACTACCGCTGGCGCGAAGGGGTGGGCCCGCGGGAAAAACGTCCTTTCATGCGCAACCTGCTTTGGGGCGGCTGGGAGAGCAATCAGGTGGGCACGGCCGAGTTCGCCGACTTCTGCCGTGCGGTGGGCGCCGAGCCGCTCATCGCCGTCAACTTCGAATCCGACGGGCGCCGGCAGTTCATGGAGGCCGACGGGAACGTGCGCACGGCAGGGGCCGAGGAGGCGGCGGCGTGGGTGGCCTATTGCAATCAGCCGGACCATCCCGAGCGCGCCGCGCACGGGTCGCCGGAGCCCTTTCGCGTGCGTTTCTGGCAGATCGGCAACGAGACCTCCTATGACCCGAACGGCTTCGACCTCCCTGCGGCGGCGAGAAAGACGGCCGAGTTTGCGCGGGCGATGCGCCAGGCAGACCCCTCGATCGAGTTGATCGGCTGGGGCGAGGACGGCGGCGGCCTCAAAGGGCGTCTGCTCACCAACTGGGCCCAGGGGATGATGGAGGCGGCCGGCGAGCACTTGCAGTACCTGGCCTTCCACCACATGTTCAACCCCGATTCCCGCACGCAGCCGGTGCTCGCCTGGAATGAATTCCGTAAGGATCCGGCCCGGACGTGGGAGCAATTGATGGGCGCCTGGCGCATCCACGAGGGCAAGATCCAGCGGATGCGCGAGCGGGTGCGGCCCTATGGGGTGGCGCTGGCGCTGACGGAGTGCCATTACGCCATTCCCGGCCGCAATCGCTGCGAGGTGCTCTCCACCTGGGCGGCCGGCGTCTCCTACGCGCGAATGCTCCACCTGCACGAGCGGCACGGCGACGTGTTGAAGATCGCCACCGCGGCCGATTTTTGCGGGACCCGCTGGCAGGTGAACGCGGTGATGATTCCGGTGCCGGGCGGCAGGGCCTTTCTGATGCCCGTGGCCCATGTGATGCGGCTCTACCGGCGGCACTCCGGCACCGAGGCGGTCCGCGTGGTCCGGGCGCCTGCCGAACTGGATGTGACCGCGAGCCGGAGCGGCGATCGGCTCTGGTTGCACGTCGTGAACACGAGGATGCGAGCGGCGGTCCGTGCCCGCCTGGTCGTGGCCGGCCGGCGCATCGGCTCCGGGCGGGTCTTCGAGATCTCCGCCGATCCGATGTTCGAGGAAATGGGCCGCGAGCCGGATCCCCTGGCGGTGAAGGAACGCAGACTCGGAGCCGACGGCGAATGGAGCTTCCCGGCGGCTTCCGTCTCCGCTGTCGAAGTTGAGCTCGAGCCGGCCTGAAAGCCTCTTGACACCGCCGCCGGCGGGAGTAGAATTAGAAGCGGTCGCCCCAGGAACGGGGGACGATGCGTGATTGCGTTGCGCGCAGGGGTTGGAATTCTCCCCGGCCGGCAACGGCCACGACCACAAAACAACAGGGCAAACGGAGGGCGAAAGATGGTTCACGAGAAGACCCACCCGCTCCCCGTTCACCTGATCGTTGCGTTGGTTCTGGGTCTGACCGCGTTCCAGGTCACGCACGCTCAGGAGTATCGGGGAAGAGTCCAGGGCGTGGTTACTGACGCTTCACAAGCCGTCGTCGTGGACGCCAAGGTCACGCTGACCAACGTCAGGACCGGCGTCTCGACGGCGCGCACGACCGACCCGACCGGGCACTACCTCTTTGACATGGTGGAACCCGGCATGTACCGCATCACGGTAGAGCTCGAGGGCTTCAACCGGTATGTCCAGGAGAACATTCTGGTGGAGAATCGGGGAGACGTGACCGTGAACGCGGTGCTTCAGGTCGGCAGTCTGGCCGAGACCGTCACCGTGTCGGAGTCGCCGGTGGCGGTAAAGTTCAATACGACCACGATGGAACTGACCATGGACAACACCATGGTGCGAAACCTGCCCATCGTGGCGCGGAACCCGTTCACGCTGGCGCTGCTCAATCCGGCGGTGGTCAGCACCTATACGCACCAGAAAAACCCCTTCTATATGTGGGCCGCCAGCAGCATCGAGGTGGGAGGCACCCAGTCGCGGACCGGCGACGTCCTGGTGGACGGCATGCCCGTGATGCAGGGTCCCAAGAGCTCGTATGCGCCCACGATGGACGCTACCACCGAAGTGACGGTGCAGCAGAACAGCATCGATGCCGAGTACGGCCACAGCTCGGGAGGCATCGTCAACGTCTCGATGAAATCGGGAACCAACGAGCTGCATGGCACGGCGTACTACTTCGGCCGCAATCCGGTGCTCAACGCCGTCTCCAATCCGCTCACACGCGCCCGGAACGAGATCCGCAACCACATCTGGGGCGGCACGGCCGGCTTCCCGATCGTCAAGAACCGTATCTTCAACTTCTTCGCCTATGAACAGTGGAAGCAGCGCAACCCCTATAGCGATCAACGGCGCATGATGACCGATCTCGAACGCGAGGGCGACTTCTCACGATCGCGCAACATCGACGGCGGGCTTCGGACCGTCTACGATCCCTGGACCTCGCGCTTCGAAGGCTCAGCCGCCATTCGCGATCCGTTTCCGGGCAACGTGATTCCGAAGTCGCGCATGGATCCGAGCGCGCTGCTGTTCCTGCGGGAACTGTGGAAGCCGAACAATCCCGGCATCGATATTACCGGGACCAATAACTTCGCCACGGCCTACGTCTGGAACCTCAGCTACCACAACATCAGCAACCGGAGCGATTTCGTGTTGAGCGACAACGTGCGCGGGTTCTTCCGTTACAGCCGCTTCCGTACCTACTTGAAGATCCCCAACTGGACGCCGAACAAGTCGCGGCTGTACACGGATCCCAATTCGGGCGTCATGCACTCGCTCAACGTCTCCGGCGACGTCATCTGGACGGTGAGCCCGAGCACGGTGGTAAACTTCCGCACAAATTACACCTCCCTCAATGACGATTTCGACGCGCCGGAGTCCTATGCGACCCTGGACACTTACAAAGAATTCTTCCCGCAGGCGGACGATTTCTATACGCGCTATCTGGACATCGGAGCGCCTTTCTATTATCCGGGCATCAATGTTGACGGCGGGGGAGGATATGGAAAGGCTTCCTGGTGGTTCCAGCACCCGCAGGCGAACTTCTTCGCCGGCAAGGTGTCCAGGCAGGCCGGGGCCCACTATTTCAAGATGGGAGCCGAGTTCCGCAACCACCGCACGGACGCCATCCGGCCGCAGACCTTCAACTTCCACTTCCGCCCTCACGAGACGGCGGCCACCTGGATCAGTCCGAACACGCGGCTGAGCGGCGACGGTTGGGCGAGTTTCCTGCTAGGGGCGGCCAATCCCGGCGGCTCGTGGGCGCGCCACGAGCCTTTCAAGAAGGATACGGTCAATTATCTCGGCCTGTTCATTCAGGACGACGTCAAGCTGTCGCGCCGGCTGACGCTCAATCTCGGTCTGCGTTACGAGTACGAGAGCGCCATCTATGACCGGGGCGGAACCTTCGGCAAGTCGAAGTTCGAGCCCAACCGGTATTCGCGGGGGCTCGATCTCACGGTTCCGATTCCGGAGTTTCAAGGCGCGGGGGTGCCCAAGATGCCGGCCGAGGCTCTGGCGCTGATGGATCGGCCTTATCTGTGGAACGGTGCCTGGCTGTTCACCGATGAGAAGAACCGCGGCATGTGGGATCCGCAGAAGCTCATCCTGCTGCCGCGCGCCGGGATCGCCCTGCGGGTGGATGACCGGACTTCGCTGCGCATCGGCTGGGGGCGCTTCATTACGCCGCAGATCCTGCAACGGCCCACCGGCGACGTGCTCGGCAGCACGCCGGTGCCCGGCTTCGGCGCCGACACGCCGATGGCGCCGCTGGTTAACGGCGTCCCGCCCCAGCGGTTGAGCAACCCCTTCCCGGCCAACCTGAATCCCGTGGTGATGCCGATCGGCAAGGGCGACGGCCGCTACACGCTGATGGGCGCCAACGCCATCTGGGACAAGCGGGAGCTGAAGGCGGCGGTCAATGACCGGTTCAACTTCACGCTTCAGCGGGAGACGATCGCCCGCTTCGTAGTGGAGGGCACCTACTTCATCAATCTGGGCCGCGACCTGCCTTACCACTACGAGTTCAGTCAGGTCAACCCGGAGATCATCAACCGCGTGGGCCGGCCGATTACGGCGCAGGTTCCGAATCCGTTTTACAACCTGCTTCCGATCAACAAGATGAGGGGACCGCTGCGGAGCCAGCGGACGGTTTCGCTCCAGTCACTGCTGTCGCAGTACCCGCACTACCTGCTCGTGCGCCAGGTGAACACCAACGGGATTCGCGAGCGCTACCACGCCTTCCAGCTCCGGGTGCAGCGCCCGTTCGCCAACGGCTTCAACTTCCTGCTGGCTTACAACTACAACCAGGAGTCGATCGAGGAGTTCTTCAACAAGGAAGAGCAGTTCCTGAACCGCTTCCGCTGGGAGGACTCCACCCGGCCGCGGCACCGGCTGAGCATGGCGGGCACCTGGGAGGTTCCGGTGGGCCGCGGGCGGCCTTTCGCCAACACGCTTCATCCGCTGCTCGACGGAATGCTGGGCGGCTGGACGATGAGCTGGATCTACTGGTACAACGCCGGCGATCGGCTGCGCTTCGGGATGATGGACGTGGTCGGCGACCCTAAGATCGACAATCCCGACAAGTGGGGTTACATGTTCAATCCGAAGGCCTTCCAGTTCATCCCCGATTCGGGCTTCAAGGTCCGCACCAATCCGAAGTCTTATCCGGGCGTTCAGGGTCCGGGTTACAAGAGTCTGGATCTGACGGTCTCGAAGTTCTTCCGCCTCACCGAACGGATCCAGCTCGAGTTTCGGATGGAGGCTTATAACGCCACGAATACCTTCACCGGAGCGAACCCCTCGACCGATGTGACCGCGGCGACCTTCGGCCGCGTGACGGCCATGCGCGCCGGCACGCAGGGGCGCGAGCTCCAGTACAACGTGCGCTTCCACTTCTAGAAATCCATCCCGGGCCGGAGCCCTTGCCGGCTCCGGCCCGGACGCTGCTATTCCTCGCGCTCCGAATCGGGGATCTCCAGAAAGAACAGCGAGGGTTTGCGCGCGCCGCCGGAAGCGGCTGAGGCGGAGCCGAACCTGCCGTCCATGAAGAAGAACAACGACGACCCTGCTGTGTCGAGCTCGAGACCGTAGGTGCCGGTGGCGGCGTAGCCGTATTTCTCCAGATAGTAGTCGTACAGGAACGCGAGAACCTTCTTCCGGCCGCGGGCGGTATCATACTGCACCACCGGGGTGCCGTATGTGAAGGCCCGCCTGTCGGCGCCGGGCAGATAGTAGAGATAGCGACCTTTGGGACTCATGGCGATGTTCGTGGTGTACTTGCCGGAGGCGCCCCAGTTGACGCCGACCAGTTCGGTGCGGTCGGCATCGGGATAAAATTTGAAAAACGTCCCCGCCATGTCGAAACACCAGAAGGCGCCGTCCGGGTCCTTTCGCGTCGTATAGGCCCGCAGGGCACGCGCGACGCCGGTTGCGGGATTGGCCGGCACGCGCGCCTGCATTCTCTGAAACCGGTTGTTGGCTCGCCGGTAACGGAGGAAGCGGTCCTTGTGCGCCGCCCCCGGCGAGACGTCGGTTGAGTAGATCAGGCCGCTCGTGCGGTCGATCAGGATGGCCCGGTTGCACCACCGGATGCCGTCCGGCGGCCAGCCGCCGTAAACCAGCCGCCTTTGCCGCGTATCGTAGACCAGCACGTGACCCAGATGGCCGGCGGCGAAGAACAGGTGCCGCTCGAAATCCCAACTGTGATAGGGCCAGCTATCGCCCTCGAAGACAACCCCCAATTTTTCGATCTCGCCGGAGAGAACGTTGTAGCGGAACAGGCTCCCGCCGCGGTAGCGCGACTCCCAGTCCTCGGGTTTGGGAATGGGTCCGAAGTAAGTCATCGCCCACAGGTCGCCGTTCGGGGCGCAGTCCAGATCCCCATGGAGTTTGCCGTCGGCATAGTCATCCCGGCTCCAGCCGAAGACCTTTTTTGTATCCACGACGATACGATGGGAACGCGTTCTGGGATCGAAGCGAATGATGTAGGCGGTGCCGCCGTCGTAGGACATATGATTGCCGATCGAGAAGTAAAAGCAGCCGTCCGGGCCGCGGCGGACGCTGCCCCAGCCGCCCCAGACGCCCTGCGATCGTGGCGTCGCGATCTCACTCAGGTACTCCGGCTCGAGGCCCTGAATCAGGCCGAAGTGGATGCGCGGCGGGCTCTTCGCAAGGTCGAAGTCCAGGGGCTCCGGATACTCATGGGGAATACGCAAAAGCGTGTCGTCTTCGTCGACCTGCATATGCCTGGCGTGTCGAATGCCCCGCTTGTCGTGCGTTTCATCCCAGGCGCGCTCGCTTGGCGCGGTCTCGCCTGCCCCGGCGGCCGCCGTGGGCGCGAAGACCGCCGCGGCGAGAAACTCTCTCCGTCTCATCTCGACCTCCCTACTTGCCGGACAACCTTACCGCAACTGCCGCGAGATGGCAAGGCGCTCAGCCGGCGGCGCGCTCGAAGAAGGAAGTCGAAGCGGCGGCGGCTCGTGTCCAGCGGAAGCGGGCGGCCCGCTCCCGCGCTTTGCCGGCAAGCTTCGCGCGCAGAGAAGGGGCCAGCAGCAGGCGCTCGATGGCCGCGCGGATCTCGGCGATGCTCTTGGGATCGACCAGCAGGCCGGCCTCGCCCACAACCTCCGGCAGTGAGCTCACGTCTGAGGCAACCACCGGCACGCCGCACGCCATGGCCTGAGCCACGGGCAGTCCGAAGCCCTCGTAGAGCGAGGGATAGACAAAGGTCGTAGCGCCCGCCGTCAGCGGCGGCAGCTCGGCTTCAGGCAGGTAGCCCAGATAGCGGACGCCCGGCGCCGCAGGCAGCCGCGCCAGTGTGGAGCCGGAGGACCAACCGGGCGGCCCGGCCACGACCAGGTCGAATTCTTCCCGAAGCGAGGGCCTCAGACCGGCCCAAGCATCGAGCAACCGGTCCAGGTTCTTGCGGGGCTCCACCGTGCCGACGAACAGCACATAGGGTCGAGCCAGACCGTACCGGAGCCGGACCTCTGTCGTCCGGCGCTCGGCATTAGCGAAGAAAGCATCGGCTACGCCCGGATAGATGACTTCGATTCTCTGGTCATCGAGCTTCAGGCGTTGCAGTGCGTCCTCGAGCGTGTGGCGGGAGACGGCGATCAGCCGGTCGGCGCGTCGCACGATCCTTTCGAAGAACGCCTGATCGGCGCGCACGTTGGAATCGGTGTGCAGCTCGGGCATTAGCAGGGTTGTCAGGTCGTGCAGCGTGGCGGTGAGGCGGGCGCCGCGCGGCACGGAACGAGTGAGGTTGCTCGCGTGGAGGACGTCGGCGCGGCCGGCAATCCAGCTCGCCGCCGGAGCACCGCCCACGCGCGCCAGGCCGAGCAGAGCGAACCGGGCCCACGTGCCCGGACGAGACAGCACCGAGCCGTCGTGTCGCAGCGGCCCCAGATGGTCGAGGCGAGGATACAGCCCCAGGCTGAAGGGCGCCGGGAGCCGGCGCAAGGCGTCGATCCAGTGATAGAGGTAGGTCTTTACGCCTCCGCTGCGCACCAGCAACGGCGTGGCGTCGATGACGACCCTCATCGGTCACCGGCGGAGTCCCGCTTCACTGGTAAAATCGTAATCACTGGGGACAACGAAGGCAAGATGCCGATTTTCGAATACGTCTGCGAGGGCTGCGGGGAGCGCTTCGAAAAGCTCATCCGCTCCTATCAGACGGACTCGCCTGCCTGCCCGTCCTGCGGCGGGATGCGGGTGACGATGCAGCTCTCCAGCTTTGCCGCGCATTCGGGCTCCTCCAGGGCGAAATCCGGGCCGGACGGCCCCGGCGGCTGCCCGTCGGGGATGTGCCGCATCCCCGAGATCTGCGGGCGCAACTGACGCCGCCTCGAAGCGTCCTGCTACAATCCGAGGTATCGGGGGTGCAGGACGATGACAAGACCACACTGGGAGCTCCCTCAGACTCTCGGCGCGCTCCGGCGCAGCCCGTATAGCGAAGAACGCATCGGCGCGCGCTCGGTCAAAGACGAGCTGCGTGAGAATCTCCTCGCCAAGCTCGCGCGGGGCGAGCCGCTGTTTCCGGGCATCGTCGGATACGAAGAAACCGTCATTCCGCAGATCGTCAATGCGATCCTCTCGCGGCACAACTTCATCCTGCTGGGTTTGAGGGGCCAGGCCAAGACGCGCATCCTGCGGCTGCTCACCACCCTGCTCGACGAGTGGATGCCTTATGTTGCCGGCAGCGAGATTCGCGACAACCCCTACCGGCCGATCAGCCGCTACGGGCGGAACCTGGTGGCGGAGATGGGCGATGACACACCGATTGCGTGGCTCGCGCCCGAGCAGCGCTACATCGAGAAGCTGGCGACGCCGGACGTGACGATCGCGGACATGATCGGCGACATCGACCCGATCAAGGCGGCGCGCTCCGGGCACGACATCTCCGACGAGCTCACCATCCACTACGGGCTGCTGCCGCGGGCCAACCGGGGCATCTTCGCCATCAACGAGCTGCCGGATCTGGCGGGCAAAATCCAGGTCGGGCTGTTCAACATCATGCAGGAGGGCGACGTCCAGATCAAAGGCTATCCGGTGCGGCTGCCGCTCGACGTCCTGCTCGTCTTTACCGCCAACCCGGAGGATTACACCGCGCGCGGCAAGATCATCACGCCGCTCAAGGACCGCATCGGCAGCGAGATCCGCACGCACTACCCGCTGACGCTGGAGCAGGGCATGGCTATCACGGCGCAGGAGGCCTGGACGGAGCGGGGCCCGCGGCTGAAGATCGTCATCCCGCAATACATTCGCCAGGCGGTGGAGACCGTGGCCTTTCTGGCGCGGGAGGACAAGCGCGTCGACCGCCGTTCGGGCGTCTCCCAACGGCTTCCCATCACCGTGCTCGAGAATGTCACCTCGAATGCCGAGCAGCGGGCCCTCAAGAGCGGCGACGCCGTGGCCGTGCCGCGGGTTCTCGACCTGTACGCCGCGCTTCCGTCGATCACCGGCAAGCTCGAACTCGAGTACGAGGGCGAGCTCAAGGGCGGCGAGGTGGTGGCGCGCGAGCTGATCCGGCAGGCCGTTGGCAAGGTCTTCCTTCAGTACTACGAAGGCGTGGATCTGAACGCGGTCGTGCAATGGTTCGAGCTGGGCGGGTCGATCCGCCTGGGGGAGGCGGCGCCAGCGGCGGAGCTGGTGCGACAACTGCGCTCGATCCAAGGCTTGTTGGACAAGGTGGGCGCGCTCGGTGTGGGACCGAAAGACCCGGCGCCGGCGCTCGTCTCGGCGGCCGAGTTCATCCTCGAAGGCCTTTACGCGCACCGGCGGATCAGCCGCAGCGAAGAGCGCGGCTTTGTTGCCGAGGAGCGCAAACGGCCCGCCGTCGCGGCCGAACCCGGTGAGCTGCCCCGGGGACGCCGCCCGCGCTTCAACTAAAGCGGGGGCTCGGATGCGCTGGATCCGCTACACGCGCTACACCGGCGAAGATTTCGGCATTTCGGCCGAAGATCTGATGCAGGCCCTCTCGGATTTCTTCCTTTCGAGCGGCTTCGAACGCCAGTTCGATGAATTCCGAGAGTGGGACGATCGCTCCCTCGAGGCGCTCAAGGATGCTATCCGGCGGGCTCTCGAAAGCGGCGAGCTGTTCGACGCCGAGCGGGCGCGCCAGATCGCCGAGGCGCTCGAGCGCATGAGCTCCGAGGAGCTCGAACAACTGCTCGATCGCCTTGTGCAGAAACTGGTCGACGAAGGTTACGTGCGCCTGGAGCCGCAGCCGGCGGAGGCGGCGCCGGGACCGGGCGAGATGGGTCCGGAGACGCGCGTCGAGATCGAGATCACCGACAAGTCGATCGATTTCCTCGGTTACAAGGCCCTCAAAGACCTGCTCGGCTCGCTCGGCAAGGCCAGCTTCGGCGCGCACGACACGCGCGATCTGGCCACCGGAATCGAGTCGAGCGGCGGGCCGAAACCTTACGAGTTCGGCGACACGCTCAACCTCGACGTGGCGACTACGCTGTTTTCGGCGATGCGCCGTGAGGGGGTCAAGGTGCCCCTCGCGCTCGACTACGAAGACCTGCACGTCCACCAGGCCGAGTACCAGAGCTCGTGCGCTACGGTCCTGATGCTCGATTGCAGCCACAGCATGATCCTCTACGGGGAGGACCGCTTCACGCCCGCCAAGAAGGTGGCCCTGGCGCTCGCCCATCTCATCCGAACGCAATATCCGGGCGACAGCCTGCGCTGCGTGCTCTTTCATGACACCGCCGAGGAGCTGCGCGTTTCCGAGCTGGCGCGCGTCGAAGTGGGACCCTATTACACCAACACGCGCGACGGGCTCATTCTGGCGCAGCGGCTGCTGGCGCAAGAAAAGAAGGACATGAAGCAGATCATCATGATCACCGACGGCAAGCCGACGGCGCTGACGCTCGACGACGGCCGCATCTACAAGAACTCGTTCGGGCTGGACCCGCTGGTGATCAGCCGCACGATGGAAGAGGTCAGCCGCTGCAAACGTCAGGGCATCCTGATCAACACTTTCATGCTGGCGAGCGACTTCGCCCTGGTCGCCTTCGTCCGGAAGGTCACCGAACTGTGCCGGGGCAAGGCCTACTTCACCACGCCTTACACGCTCGGCCGGTATCTGCTCATGGATTATTTGAACCGCAAGACCCGGACCATCCAGTAGCGGGTTCAGCCCTGCCAGGGCCTGGCCAGCCAGCAATAGACCACGGGCATCGTGAACAGGCTGCTATCCAGCCGGTCGAGAAACCCGCCGTGGCCCGGAAGCAGCCCTCCGCTGTCCTTGAGCCCGGCGCCGCGCTTCAGCGCGGATTCCACGAGGTCACCGAGCTGCCCCGCGATGGCGGCGACCAGGCTGACGGCAACGGCTTCGGCGAGGGCTATTTCCGAAATGAACCTGCTCAGGTAGAGGATGCCGAACGCCAGCGAGGCGGCGAGCGAAGCCACCGCGCCCTCCCAGGTCTTGGCGGGGCTCAGGCGTGGCGCCATGCGGTGGCGGCCGAAGCCCTTGCCGATGTAGTAAGCCGTGGAGTCGCCCACCCAAACCAACGCGAGTGCGAACAGCAGCCAGTGCGGATCGAAATCTCGCAGATGGACGCCGCAACGCCAGGCGCCGAAGGTGTACAGGAGTCCCGCTGCCAGCGCTCCGCCACGCAGCAGGACGTGGCGCAGATCCTCGCTCGTGAGAGCGAGCGTGAAGGCCGCGAGCAGCACCAGGACCGCCACCAGCAGCTCGGCCCGCGGTGCAAGCAGAAGCACCAGGCCGGCGGCGTAACCGAAGGGGCCCCAGATCGCCGCGCCGTGAGCGCCGGCCAGCCGCCGGTACTCGTGAAAGCACATCACGGCCATGAACCCGGCCGCGGCGACGAAGGCGGGGCGCGGGGCATACAGGATCAGGTAGACGGCCGCCGGAATCAGGATGGCCGCGGTCAGAACCCGCTTCATTTCTGGGGAAGTTCGACCGCGGCCAGTTCGACGGCTT
This sequence comes from uncultured Bryobacteraceae bacterium, assembly GCA_938003835.1. Lineage (GTDB taxonomy): Bacteria > Acidobacteriota > Terriglobia > Bryobacterales > Bryobacteraceae > CALKXJ01. Next base: position 149,391 of record CALKXJ010000006.1, read on the forward strand.
CAGGCGGGGGCACGGCCGGCCGGCTCAAGCCGCCGAAGCGCCGGTCGCGCCGCTGGTAATCGAGGATCGCGCCCAGCAGATCCGAGCGCCGGAAATCGGGCCAGAGCGTCTCGGTGACGTAGAGCTCGGCGTAGGCGATCTGCCAGAGCAGGAAATTGCTGACGCGCATCTCGCCCGAAGTGCGGATCAGCAGGTCGGGATCGGGCAGGCCGGCCGTGTAGAGATGCGCGGCGAGGAGCGCCTCGTCGATTCGGGCGGCTTCCGAGCCGGTGCGATGCGCCACCTGGAGCGCCGCATTCACCGCATCGACGATCTCGGCCCGGCCGCTATAGTTCAAGGCCAGATTCACCAGCAGCGCGCTGTTGTGCGCGGTTCTCCGCTCGGCCTCGGCGATGCGGCGCCTCACCCGCTCGGGAAGAGCCTCGATCCGGCCGATGGCGCGCAACCGGATGCCGTTGTTCATCAGCGTGGGAAGCTCCTGGCCCACGTAGTGGTCGAGCAGGCGCCAGAGCGTATCCACCTCGCCGCGCGGGCGCTTCCAGTTCTCCGTCGAAAAGGCGTAGAGCGTCAGGATGGGAATTCCCATCCGGGCGCAGGTCTCCACCGCCGCGCGCACCGCTTCGATTCCGGCGCGGTGCCCGGCGACACGGGGCAGGTTGCGGCGGTTGGCCCAGCGCCCGTTGCCGTCCATGATGATGGCCACGTGCGCGGGCAGGCGTGTCGGATCGATCGCCTGGGCCAGCTCCCAGTCCGGCTCGCCGGGTTTCAAGATCTCAAGCAGCGCCTTCATGAGGCCAATCCCATATAGTACACTTCCCTTTGCTCCGGCCGCTTTCAGTCCCGGCCGGGCGGAGGTTTCATGAGGGTATTCATTCGACCGGCGACAGCCGCCGACGCGGCAACAATCGCGGGCTTCAACGCCGCCATGGCCCGGGAGACCGAGGGCCTGGAGCTCGATTCCGAGCGATTGCGCCGGGGTGTGGAGGCGGTGCTTGCGGACTCGAGCAAAGGCCGCTACTGGGTGGCCGAGCTCGACGGCCGCCTGGTCGGGCAGATGCTGATCACCTCCGAGTGGAGCGACTGGCGCAACGGCGCCTTCTGGTGGATTCAGAGCGTTTACGTCGAACCTTCCTGGCGCCGGCATGGCGTCTTCCGCGCGCTCTACGAGCATGTGGAGGCTCTCGCCCGATCCGAGCCTGGCGTGTGCGGGCTGCGACTCTACGTCGAGGAGCACAACGAGCGCGCCCAGCAGGCCTATCTGCGGCTGGGAATGAAAGCGGCGCCGTATCGCATCTTCGAGGTGGATTTCGTACTGAAGCGATAAGCCCCATGCGAGCGCCGAAATTTCTGGGTGTCACGGTCATGCCCGAGTACATCCAGACCGAGGGGATCGGCCGGGTCCTCGATAATTTAATTGGCAAAGCAGGCGCAACTGCCGTGGCCACGTCCCCGTACGTCATGGCGGAGGCGGATGCCCGCACGGGCAGCCGGGAGCCGCCGATCGATGCCGGTGCGGGCGCCGTCCGCCTGCTGGACCGGCCCTTGTGGGGCAAACGGGAGCTCTGGGTCACAACCGCGCCGGCCTTCGAAGCCGATCCCCGGCTCTACCGGGGCCTGCGGTATCAGCCTCCCCCGCCCACGGAGCTGACGCGGTTGCAGGGCGGCATCGTCCGCGACTTTCTCGCCGCCGCCCAGGCACGCCACCTCAAGGTCTATCTCCAGGTTCAGGCGGCCATCCCGCCGGGATACCGCGTGCAGTTCGGAGGTCCGGCCGAGGATGACAAGCCCAGGCTGCCGGACGGGCGCATCCCATCACGCCTGGACAACAACGGCAGCCTGGCCAGTCCCCATGTCCGGGCCTACACGGAGGCGCTTCTTCGGGACCTCTGCCGCGCCTACCCCGACATCGACGGCATTCGCGTGGACTGGCCGGAATATCCGCCCTACACGCTCGCGAGCGCCTTTCTGGACTTCTCCGAGCACGCACGAGCTGCCGCCGAGCGGCTGGGCTTCGACTTCGAGGCGATGCGGAGGGCGGCGGCGGGCCTTCACGAGCTTCTGCTCGGCCGCCTCGAAACAGGGCAGCTTCGCGCCTGGAGCGAGCCGGACGGCGGGCGCTACCTGCTGGTGCGCGCCTTATCGGAACGGCCCGCCCTGCTCGCGTGGCTGCGCTTCAAAGCCGTGCTCGTCGAAGAGCTGCTGGCCGGCTTTCGCCGCGCCTTGCAGGAGGCCGCAGGGCCCCGCCTGGAGCTCGTGCCCAACGCCTTTCCGCCGCCCTTCACGCTTGCCTCGGGCTTCGATTTCGCGAGAGCGGCGCGCCAGGCGCACGGCATCAGCGTCAAACTGTACACGATGCACTGGCCGATGATGGTCCACTTCTGGGGCCAGGAACTTCAGGCGGCGAATCCGGGAATCGAGGAGCGCGAGCTCGTCCGCACGCTCGTCCGGTGGATGGACATCGAGGACGGGGAGGCTCGGCCCCGCCTTGCGGACTATGTGTATCCTGAACCGGAAGCGCCGCATCCGGTCGGAGCCGAGGCGCAGGCCCGGAAGATCCGCCAGGCGCAGCAGGAGGCCGGTGCGACTCCGGTCTATGCGCTGGTGCACGGCTACGGGCCGCTCGAAGATTTCCGCCGTCGGCTCCGCCTGGCGTGGCAGGCATCCCGGCACGGCGTCTGGATCAACCGGTATGGTTATCTGAGTGACGCCAAACTTCAGGCAATCGGCGACGTTTGCGCGAGGGAATGAGCAATGAAACAGATGGCGGTGCTGTGCATGCTTCTGGCGGCGGCTCTTTTGGGCTGCAAAGCGGGCCGTCCCCGCTTCTCGGCGCGGAATCTCGACATCCAGCTCGGCGGCCGGCCCGTCGTGAGTCTGGAGAGGCAGATCGAAGCGGCGGCTGAGCCGGTCTTCTCCCGGGTCGAGATCCTGCCGGGCAGGGGCTTCAACGTTTACCAGATCCGGGCCGTGCTGCCGGGCCGGGGCGAGCTGAATCTGATGACGGCGCCCCCGCTCGAGGAGGCGCTCACGTTCATGACCGGGGGGCCGGAGGACTTCTACGGGACGCGCTCGTTCACCGTGGGGGGAGCGATTCTCCTCCCCTTCGCCAACCGGATCCGCGGCAAGCTGCTCGAGCCGGAACGGATGATCGAAACCGTGGTTGCGGGTAAGACGCTGCGCCTGCCGGCCAACTGGCGCGGCCGGCAGCCCGGCGCCGAGCCCCACGCCATTCACGGGCTGATCCTCGACGTGCCGCTCGAGCCGGTTACACTCGAGGCGCGCAACGGTCCGGACGGGTATGCTTCCGTGAGCGGCCGCCTCGATGCCGGGGATTTCCGCGGCCACTGGATTTCGCGGACGAAGTTGGAGTTCTCGGCCCGGCTGGGCGCCGCCTCATTCGAGTTCTCGGTGACGGCGACGAACGCCGGCGCGGAGACGACCCCCATCGGCATCGGCTGGCACCCTTACTTTGAGTTTCCGGGCGGAAACCGCGAAGTGGCCCGCATCCGCATTCCGGCACGGCAGCGGGCAGTGGTGAACAACTATGACGATGTCTTTCCTACCGGAGCGCTCGTCCCCGTCAAAGGCACGCCGTACGACTTCTCCGGGCCCGAAGGCGCCCCGCTTCAGGACCTGTTTCTCGACGATTGCTTCGTGGACCTGATCAAGAACGAACGCGGCGAGACGGTGGCCGAAATCCGCGACCCGCAGGCCAACTACGGCTTGCGCATCATCTCTCCTTCGCGCGAGATCCGCGCGATCCAAGTCTATGCGCCGGTGAACCGCAACTTTGTCTGCATCGAACCGCAGTTCAATCTCGCCGACCCGTTCAGCCCGATCTGGAAGGGGCGTGACACGGGAATGGTGATGCTCAAGCCGGGCGAGTCGGTTACCTACAAGGTGCGGCTGGAGCTGTTCCGGCCGGAGGCTTAGCGCTCTTTGAACTTATCCGGGTACTGTTTCTTGAGTTTCTCGACTTTGGGAAGCGCGTGGATCAGGATGTAGGGCTGCCAGGGATTGCGGCGCGCGTAATCCTGGTGGTAGCCCTCGGCGGAAAAGAACTTCTCAAGCGGCGCCACCTCGGTGACGATCTTCCTGTCGAAAACCTTCGCCGCCTCGAGCTGCGCGATGTAGGCTTCGGCGACGCGCTTCTGCTCCTCGTCGGCATAGAAGATCGCCGATCGGTACTGCCGGCCCCGGTCCGGCCCCTGGCGGTTGAGCTGCGTAGGATCGTGAGCGACCGAGAAGAAGATTTTCAGAATCTGGCCGTAAGTGATCCTGGTGGGATCGAAGAGGATACGAATGGCCTCGGCGTGATCGGTGCGGCCCGAGCTGACGGTTTCATAATTCGCCGTGTCCTGCGTGCCGCCGGTGTAGCCGGAGACCACATCCTCGACCCCCTCGAGCTTCTCGAAAACCGCTTCCGTGCACCAGAAGCAGCCTCCGGCCAGCACCGCGATCTGACGGGTAACGCCCGGCTTCGGCGCAACGTCGAGGGCCGGGTCGGGGAATTCGGGCGTCAGTTCGCCCGCCTTGAACTTCTCGCGGCCGGTGGCCGCCTCGTTTGACTGGCAGGAGCTCACGAGAAAACCTCCCAACAGGATGCTGAGCAAGAGTCGCTTTGAGGACACGAGATCTCCCCTCTTTGGCTTATAAGATGCCGTGGCCCGCGAGCCGGTTGCGAACGATTCGCCGCCGGCGCCTCAGAGCAGGGTTCCTTGCAGGATCACCGCCGCCACGCTGAAGTAGATGACCACGCCGGTCACGTCCACCAGCGTGGCCACGAACGGCGCTGAGGCGCTGGCCGGGTCGAAGTTCAGCCGTTTGAGAATCAATGGCAACATCGAGCCGGTGATGGTGCCGAACAGCACGACGCCGATGAGGCTGAGGGCCACGGCGAGCGCCACCAGCAGGTAGTGCTCCCCATAGATGTGCCCAACCAGGTGCCAGATCACGATCCGGGCGAAGCCGATCGCACCCAGCACCGTCCCGAGTGCCAGCCCGGAGGCGATTTCGCGCCGGAGGATGCGCCACCAGTCGCGCAGGCCTACCTCGCCGAGCGCCATGGCGCGGATGACGAGCGTGGCTGCCTGCGAGCCCGAGTTCCCGCCGCTTGAAATGATCAGGGGAATGAACAGCGCCAGCACCACCGCGCGGGCGATCTCCTCCTCGAAGTGCGCCATGGCCGTGGCGGTGAACGACTCACCCAGGAAAAGAACGGCCAGCCAGCCCGCCCGTTTGCCGATCATCTGGCGGAAGCCGATCTCGAGATAAGGGCCCTCCAGCGCGGCGCTGCCGCCGAACTTCTGGATGTCCTCGGTGGCCTCTTCCTCGACGGCGTCGACGATGTCGTCAACGGTGACGATGCCCCGCATTCGCCCGTCGGCGTCGATGACGGGGATGGCCACCAGGCGCCAGTCCTCGAAGAGCCGGGCCAGGCGCTCCTGGTCGACCTCCTCGGTGACGGCGACGAACTCGGTGCGCATGACGTCGCGCACAAGCTGGTTGGGTGCAGCTGCCAGCAGGTCGCGAAAGCCCAGCACCCCGAGCAGCCGCTGCTGGCTGTCCAGCACGTAGGCGTAGTGGATGGAGTCGACCTGCGCGGCCTGGCGCCGGACGTAGGCGATGGCCTCATCCACGGTCATCTCCGGCCGCAGGCGGACAAAACGCGGGCTCATCAGGCCGCCGGCGGCGTCCTCCTTGTAGGCGAGCAGCGCCTTGACTTCGCGCCGGGTGACCTCGTCGAGCATCTCCAGATAGGCCGCCCGCTCCTCTTCCGGGAAGTGCTGGACGACGTCGGCGGCGTCGTCGGGGGCTAGGGCGCGCAGCCAGAACCGCCGCTCACGCTCGGGCAGGGAATCGAGCAGCTCGGCCTGATCCCAGGTCGTCAGGCTGAAAAAGAGGTCGGCGGCGTCGTCATGCGCGAGCGACCGGAAAAAGTCGGGCCGCTCGTCGCGCGACAGGCGAGACCAGTTCTCGAGCAGCGATTCACGCGTCGGCGCCGTAGGAGCTGTCATGGGAGATTCTTCCATTGTGGCATTGCGCCCGGGGAGGGCATGCCGGCTGTCCTCGCTCTCCAGCTTCGGCGACAGCTCTGGCGCGAGATTCAGGCCTGAGGACCTGGGACGGGGCTGCGCCCGAGACCCCCGGAGCAGGGAGCCGGTCGGCGCCGGCGGCTATCGCAGTCAGAACACGGGTCCTGCCCCGACGCTGACCCTCCTAGCGCCACGCTGATTCACTGGCAGTAGCTGCGTGGCACATACCGCTTCCTGCCGCTCGAAGTGATCGTGTAGCAGCCCCCACGCGGGCCGGTCATGTAGGGCGAGGAACTGTCCCGCAGGGCGCCGCTGGAGGAAGAAGAGGTCTTGGGCTGTTTGCCGCCACCTGAGCTGATGGCTGCCGGGCGGGACTCCGATTCGCACAGCGACTCCCGCACCGCGGCCCAGGTCCCGTCACTGTAAAGTTCATAGCACTGCCCGCCGGCACCGGAAATGCGGGCGTGAAGGATTTTCGTTTGCCCGCCCTCCTGCCTCCCGACGCTACCGGCACGTACGGCAGGTGGAGTCGAGGTGCTCTCGCACAGCGATCGGTCGACGTAGCGCTTGGCTCCGCTCTGAGTGATCACGTAACAGCCGCCGCGGGGGCCCCGGATGTATTGAGAGATTGCCGGGCTCGCCAGGGACGCTCCGAGCAGAAGGGCAAACCAGACCTGCCTCATGGCCGCCTCCTGCTTCAGCTCTTTACCACCGCCACGGCACGGGGTCAAGAGATCGCGGCCCGCTTGCGGCTACACAGCTTGGCAATCTCAGGGCTGCTCTCGAGCTTCAGGCTAGCAGGGGTGGCGGGACACCCCGGGCAAGGAGGCCGCTCGGCCCGCAGCCATGATCGGGCGGTTAAGTTTGACCGGAGGCACTCCGTGCGCGCCGGGCTCCAGCATTCGCGATTGGCACAATCCGGAAGCAAATCGGCACAAGTAGTTAAGCGAGATTCTCTGAGCGGGCTGGCGGAGAGGGGGGGATTCGAACCCCCGGTAGAGGTTTAAGCCCCTACGACGGTTTAGCAAACCGCTGCTTTCGACCACTCAGCCACCTCTCCGCGGCGGGCACATGTGGTCTTCCTTCAACCTATCACATTCCCGCTGTGAATACCAGCGCTGGGAGGTTCTTTCAAGCGAGGTTGAAGCGCCCGTCAGGAAAGCGCAACGTCAGCTCGTGCTCGAGCGGCACAACCGTTCCGTCCTTGCGCACCGCCTTGGCGTAGATGGTGAATATGCCCCAGCCGCCCGTTTCGAGCCGGAACTTCGCCGCCCGATCCCGGATGCGCCGCACCGGTCTTGGGAACGTCGGGTGCAGCGTATACTCAACGTATTCGATCTGATCGAGCTCCTCCGGCGGCCCCTCCACCCAGACCGCCCAGGACCACCAGTGGTCCCGCACGCCGTCGCCTTCGTAGCGTTCGCTCTGCTCCAACCGAAGCGCCATCGGACCTGCCTCCTTTCAGACGACCGCAATCGGGACGGCGTCGGCCGACTCCCAGTCCGAGCCGAAAACCACCTGACCGTTTAGCACGCCCTCGACCTCGATGAGCGCATCGTCGGGAAGGCCCACCACCTGCATGTACAGGCCTCCCTTAATGCGCTCCAGCCGCCCCCGCCGGTGCGGGGAGTCCACGCCGTTGCGGCGTATGCGGTAGCGCACCTCGAACTGGGGATTCCGGAGAAAGCCGCGGATCTCGGCTTCGCGCGCCGGCGCGGGCAGGAGCTGGAGCTTGCGCATGCTCCAGCCGCTGACCGCCTTCACCAGCTCGGCGACCGAGGCGAGCCGGTCCTCCTGCTTCAGTAGGATGCGCTCGCGGTCGCCCATGATTCCCGGCGGGTTGTTGACGCCCTCCTCGCGAACCTCGATCACCGCGAGGCCGAGTCCGAGGGCAAAAACCATTTCATCCCGCACCCACACATGCGTGTTGAAGGCTTCCGCCTCGTGCCCCGGGCGGAGCGTAGAGAAGGCGATGAGGCCGTCGGACTGCCGAATCCGGTCTTTTACGCCCTCCTGCAACACTTCGCCGTGCATGTCCTTGCCGTCCAGAACCTCCAGCCCCAGAGCCTTCAAGATCGGGACCACGCGCTCCTCAATCCACCGGTCGCGCGAGTTGTAGCCGTAACTCAGGAAGACCTTCGCCGGCATCGCCCGATCCCCTCAAGCGCTCCAGAGGCTTCGTGTCTTCCGGACCGCGCGAACGGCCCGTTCCAGATGCTCCCCGGTGTTGTAGATGTGCGGGCACAGCCGCAGGCCTCCGCTTGCGGCAACGGCGAGGCCGTGGTTGCGGTAAAACTCCGCGACGAGGGCCTGCCGGACTGCGGCTGACACCTCCATCACGCACACGCCCGCGCTCAAAGCCTCGTCCATCGGCGTGACCAGCCTGGCGCCCGCTTCCACCAGCCCCTCCTTGAGCCGCCTGGCCAGCTCGAGGACACGCGCTTGAAGGCGCTCCCAGCCGATGCCGTCGAGGAACTCCGCGGCGGCGTCGAGCGCCACCAGCCGGGCGTCATCGCGCTGGCCGAGCGACTCGAACTTACGGGCGCCTTTGAGGTCCGTCTCCGCGTCGTCGCCCCAGCCCGGCGCCACCGAATTCGGCCAGATCTGCGGTATCCGGTCGGCGCGAACATAGAGGATTCCGGCCTCCCTGGGACCCAGGAACCATTTGTGGGCGCTGGCGCTGTAGGAGTCGCAGCCGAGCTCGGACACGTTGACGCGGAGCGCTCCCCAGGTCTGTGCGCCGTCGACATGCAGATAGATTCCCCTGCGGCGCGCGATCTCAGCCAGCCAGGGGACCGGAAGGCGCACGCCGGTTACGTTCGAGACATGGGTGACGGCAAGTACGCGCGTGCGCCCGCTCAGCGCCTGCTCGAACGCTGAAGCGAGCTCTTCGGGCCCCGAGGGCCGCCTCGGCGTCGATACCCGGCGCACCGTGAAGCCGAAGCGCGCGGCGCGAACGTCCCAGGCGACGTGATTGGTGGGGTGATTCTCGTCCCAGACGACAACCTCGTCGCCGGGCCGTAGCGGCAGGCCGTTGTTGATTATGTTGTTGGCCTCGGTCGTGTTGCGCACGATGGCCACTTCGTCGGCGCCGGCGCCGATCTGCCGCGCCAGGCGCGCGCGGGTTTGCTCGAGTCGCGCCGCAAATTTGCGGCGGTTCTCGAGCGAGCAGTCGCGGTCGATCTCGTGCGTGAATTGCTCCAGGCACGCCGTGACGCGGCGCGGCGACGGGCACAGATTGGCCGCATTGAGAGGAACGCGTTCCTCCGGGAACTCGAACTCGCGGCGGATGCCGCGCCAGTAGGCTTCCGGATCACCGGCGCGGGCCGCTCCGGCGAGGCCGGCGCCGGCCAGAAACGCACGGCGAGAGTGAGGTTTCATGCCACCTCCTCGAGCGGGACGAGTGTCTTTCGATTGTACATCCCCACACCGGGGGGCTTCCGGCTGGATCCGAGCCGGCTAACCGCGAAGCGAGTCTGGAGCGGCTTCAGGCTCTGTCTCTTCGGCAGGCTTCCGGCGAGGCTCGAGCACTTGCGCGCCTTCCGGGCTGAGCATGACGACCCGAACCTGTCCCCGTGCCCCGATCGGCCCGATGGGCCGCCCGTTGGAGACGATGCGCAGCCCTCCGGCATTGCCGACCACCAGGCGCGCCCGTTCAAGCCCCGAGAGCGTCTTGGTCTGGCTCGGCTCCAGGATCCCCTGATAGAGGCGCTGTCCGTCAGAGGTAATGTCCACCCACGTGGCCTCTTCGGCCACCAGTTGGAACCAGAGGGGCCCGCGCACCTCGGCAGCCGGCCCGCTCGTCCCGGCAGCCCTTGGACCTGCGGCCTCCGGAGCGGCCGGAGCCGGGAGGGAGGGCGGGGGTTGGCCCGGGTTGGCCTGCGCCACCGGCTCGAGCGATCCGGTCTGGCTGCGTTGCAGCCAGACGGCGTAGATTGTCGCGCACAGGGCGACGACACTCACCAGCGCCGCCAGCGCCCGGAGGAACCGCCGGTCACCCCGGGCCTGCCCATAACTGGCGATGGGAGGCAGGTCGCTGCCCTCTTTTCGCGGTTCCTGTCCGGGAACCAGCGGCGGAGCAACCTGGCTGGCGATCCGCTCCAGTTCGGCCTCGATCTCCTGGCGATCCAGGCCAAGGAACTCGGCGTACTGGCGCACGAAGCTCTTGGTGAAGAACGCGCCGGGCAGGAGGGCGAAATCAGAGGCTTCAATGGCTGCCAGGTAGCGCTCGGCGATGCGCGTCTCTGTGGCGGCGTCCGACAAGGTGAGCCCGCGCTGCTGGCGCCGGCGCCGCAGCCTTTCGCCTATCGTGCTCATGCGTGTGCGGCCCTGACGCTATAATACAACAGTCGGTGAAATTCCAGCCCCGGAACCACATCTCTGTGGTGGTAGTGAACTGGAATCGTCGCGAGCTGTTACGCGCCTGCCTAAACTCGCTCTCCCGGCAGAGTCTGGAGGGTTTCGAGCTGATTGTCGTGGACAACGGATCGACTGACGGCTCCGCGGAGATGGTGGAACGGGACTTCGCCAATGGCCGCTTCCGGTTGAAGCTGATCCGGAATCGTGAGAACCTGGGCTACTGCGCCGCCAACAACCAAGCCATCGCCGCCTCGAGCGGCGAATTCATCGCTCTGCTCAACAACGACGCGGAGGCCGAGCCGCGCTGGCTCGAGGCGCTGCGGGAGGTTTTCGAGCTGGGTGCGGACGTCGGCATGGCGGCTTCCAAAATCATGGTCTTCGGCGATCCCCGCCGCATTGACAAGGCCGGCCATCTCATCTACCTGGACGGGCAGAACCGGGGCCGGGGCAGCGGCGTGCTGGACCGGGGCCAGTACGATCGCATCGAGGAGACCCTTTGGCCCGACGGTTGCGCCGCGATGTACCGCCGGGCGATGCTCGAGGAGATCGGCGGCTTCGATGAGGACTTTTTCGCCTACGGCGATGACGCCGAACTTGGTTTGCGCGCGAGGATCGCCGGCTGGCGGTGTCTATTCGCCCCCGGGGCGGTGGTGCGCCACCACCGGGCCGCCACGCTCGGGCTGGACTCGTCGCGCCGGGTGGAACTGATCGAACGCAACAGGGTTTTGCTGGCTGCAAAACTCTTTCCCTGGAGCCTGTTATGGCTGAACGGAGCGTTTTACCTGGCAAGAATCGGCGCCGGGCTTTGGGCGGCCGCGCGCGGCCGGGGCGAACTGCGGCAGTTTCCGGGTCTGGCGGGCAAGCTGCGGCTGGCGGCGGCGTTGATCCGGGGGGACCTCGAGGCGCTGCGCCTGCTGCCGCGGATGTTGCGCAAGAGGAGGGAGGTGCGCAAATTGCGGCGGCTGTCGGATCGGCAGATCCGGCAACTGTTACTCCGCCACCGGATCCCGCTGAGGGAACTCGTGGAGCAGGCAGTTTGAGCTTCGTACCCATGCCACCGCCGGGGGAGTCGCCCCAGGCGGCCACGGCCCTGGAGGTCCCGCCTCCGGCGACGGAATCCTGCCCGGCCTGCGGGGCGACGGACGCGCGCCTGCTATTCTCCGCCACCGATCGCCTGTACTGGACGACAGACGAGCTCTTTGAGGTCGTGGAGTGCCAGTCCTGCCGCCTCATTCGCCTCTCGCCGCGGCCGCGCCCGGATCAGGTGTGGCGCTACTATCCGCGCGAGTACTGGTTCGTACCGGCTGCCGATGCCGTCTCCCGCCTGATGGAGTCCTACCGGCGTCTCGTCCTCCGCGACCACGTCCGGTTCGTCGAAAAGGCGCTCGCCTCTTCAGGCGCTCCTGGGGTGGTTCTCGATGTCGGCTGCGGGGGCGGCCTGTTTCTCAGGTTGCTCAAGGAACGCGGGCGGCGGGTGGTGGGGATCGATTTTTCGCTGGCTGCCGCCGGTGTAGCCTGGGAGCACAACGGGGTGCCGGCCTTCTGCGGGTCGCTGTCGCAGGCGCCGCTGGCGGAGGCGAGCTGCGCGGCCATCACCATGTTCCACGTCCTCGAACATCTGTATGATCCGGCCGAGTATCTCCGCGCCGCGCACGCGCTGTTACATCCCGAGGGGCGCTTGATCGTCCAGGTGCCGAACGCATCGAGCTGGCAATTCCTGCTGTTGGGCGAGCACTGGCGCGGGCTGGAGGTGCCCCGGCACCTGTGGAACTTCCGGGTCCGGGACCTGGAGATTCTGCTCGACCGCTGCGGCTTCGAGGTCGTGCGCGTCAAGCACTTTTCCCTGCGCGACAACCCGGCCTGCCTGGCCACGAGCCTGGCTCCGGGTCTCGATCCCACGGTGCGCCGCATCCGGGGGATCGAGGAGAGCCCGCGCGCCGCCGTCTTGAAAACCGCCGCCTACTTTGCGCTGGTGGCCGCCTGTGTGCCGTTCACCCTGCTCGAGGCAGCCTGCCGCGCCGGCGGTACGGTGATGATGGAGGCGCGCAAGAAGCGATGAGATACGCCGCCCTGCGGCGCCTTCTTCCCGGCTTCCTTCTGCGTCACATCCTTTACTTCGAGCGGCGGATCGAAGAGAGCGTGGAGCAGTTCGCCGGCTCGCTTGAACCCGGCGCCCGCGTGCTCGATGCCGGGGCAGGGGAGTGCCGGCATGCGCCGCAGTTCCGCCGCCAGCGTTATTACGCCGTCGACTGGGCGCTGGGCGACCCGGGCTGGGACTACAGCCGCCTGGATTGTCTGGCCGACCTGGCCGCCCTGCCATTTTCCGATGGCGCCTTTGACGCCTGCCTCAACGTCGTCACCCTCGAACACGTGCGCGAACCCGCGACAGTGCTCCGCGAGCTGGCGCGGGCGCTGAAGCCGGGCGGGCGGCTTCTGCTGGTGGTGCCCCACGCCTGGGAGATCCATCAGGCGCCGCATGACTACTACCGCTACACGCGCTACGGCGCCGCCTATCTGCTTTCCTCGGCAGGGCTCGAGCCTCTGGGGATCGAGGCCATCGGGGGCTATTTCCGGTTCCTCTCCCGCCAGTTGCTGAACGGGCTCCAGTTCTTGCGCGGGCCGTGGTTCCTTCTGGCGGCTTTGCTGTTGGCCCCGCCCGCGCTGCTGGCGCCGCTGTTTGACCGGCTGGACCGGGAGCGAATCTTCACCTTGGGATACATATGTACGGCACGCAAACCCTTCTAGCGTTGCTGGCGCTGGCGGCCGGGGCCGAATTTTCCGGCGAGCGGGCCTTCCGCCACACCGCCGAGCTGGTGCGGCTCGGGCCCCGAACGCCGGGCTCGGCTGCTCACGCCCGGGCTGTCGAATACATGCGCTCTTGGCTCAGGAAGCTGGGCGCCGAGGTCGAAGAGGACTCCTTCGAGGCGGCGACGCCTCACGGCCCGGTCCGGATGAGGAACCTCATCGCGCGGTTCCGCGGCAGCTCGGGCAAGGCAGTCGTCTTCTCCGGCCACTACGACACGAAGGTGATGCCGGCCAGCGGCTTTGTCGGAGCCAACGATGGCGGCGCCTCCGCCGGGTTCCTGCTCGAGATGGCTCGCGCGGTCTCGCTCCGCATGCGCGTCCATGACGTTTGGCTGGTCTGGTTCGACGGCGAGGAGGCGTACGTCGACTACACTCCCACCGACGGGCTTTACGGGAGTCGCCATCTGGCGCGGCGCTGGCATCAGGACGGCACGCTCCAGCGCATCGTCGCGCTCATCAACGTGGACATGATCGGTGACCGCGATCTGGGAATCCTGCGGGAGGAGTATTCCGACCCCCGGCTGGTGGACCTCATCTGGAAGACCGCGGCCCGGCTCGGACTGGGACGGCACTTTCTCAACCGGCGCGGCGCCGTGCTCGACGATCATTATCCGTTCGTGGAGCTGGGCGTGCCCGCGGTGAACCTGATCGATTTTGACTACGGCCCGAACAACTCTTACTGGCACACGCCCGCCGATACGCTCGACAAGGTAAGCCCGGAGAGCTTCGCCGTTGTGGGGCGGGTTCTGCTCGGGGTCCTCGCCGAGCTCGAGCGGCGCTGAGGGCAAGCCGGCTCAGCCGACCTCGTCGAGCGCATCCCGCAGGCTCAGCTCGATGCGTTCGGCGATCTCTTCGATGTCGCCCTCGGTGGCAATGAGCGGCGGCGAGACGGCGAACCAGCTTGGATCGATGCGCAGGATGATGCCGCGCTTCAGGGCGGTGCGTTTCAGGGCGCGCCCGAGCTCCGGCAACGGCGCCATGGTCCGCGTGTCCCGCACCAGTTCGACGCCGAGCAGCACCCCCTTGCCCCGCACCTCGCGCACGACGCCGAGGCGTTTCAGGCCCTCCAGCCGCTGGCGAAGCAGAGCGCCGAGCACCTCGGCGCGGCGGCAGAGGTCGAACTCTACGATCGTGTCGATGACCGCGATGCCGGCCGCACAGGCGAGCGGATTGCCCGCGTAGGTGTGGCCGTGGGCGAAGTAGTTCTCCGGAGGCGCCGAGAAGGCTTCGGCCAGCTCCATGCGGGCGATCATGGCGCCGAGCGGGATGGCGCCGCTCGAGATTCCTTTGCCCACGCAGAGCAGGTCCGGGGTGACGCCGAAGGTCTCGGCGGCGAACATCCGGCCGGTCTTGGCGAATCCGGTGATGATCTCGTCGAAGATGAGCAGGACCTGGTGGCGGTCGCAGGCAGCGCGCAGCAGCGCGAAGTACTCCTCGGTCGGCGTGATGATGCCTCCCGTGTTGCCGATCGGCTCGAGGATGAGGGCGGCCACCGTCTCCGGGCCCTCGTGGATGATGACGTCCTCAACGGCGCGGGCGGCGAAACGGTTGGCCTCCTCCCAGCTCGAGAACTGATCGCGGTAGTGCGTGGGCGGAAAGACTCGCAGAAAGCCCGGCGCCTCCGGCTCGAACTTGGCTTTGCGGGAGCCGGTGCCGCTGGCGGCCATGGCGCCGAAGGTGGCGCCGTGGTAGGAGTGATAGCGGCTGATCACTTTGTACTTGCCCGGCCGCCCGGTCTGCCGGAAATACTGCCGGGCGAACTTAAGCGCCGCCTCGACGGCCTCGCTGCCGCCGCTGAAGGGTTTGACGAACTCGAGCGGGCCTGGAGTGACGCTGGAGAGCTTTTCGATGAAGTCCAGGGTCACATCGGAGATGGCATGGAGCGGCGGAACGAAGGTGGCGCGCTCCATCTGCCGCCGCATCGCCTCCATCACGCGCGGGTGGCGATGGCCCAGCACGGCGACGAAGATGCCGCCGATGGCGTCCAGATAGCGGCGCCCCTCGCGGTCCCAGAGCCAGAGGCCCTCGGCGCGCTCGATGACGAGCGGGCAGCCAAGAAACTCCGCAGTGGGCTGATAGTCCAGGAAAGTCCGCTGGAGCAGCCGGCGGTCGCGTTCGGTCAGAGTCACAGCTACGGCCTGCGCCTGCCGAAAGGATAGAGCGACCGTACCGCGAGGATCTTGGCCTTTTCCGCGCCGGGTTTCGGCGAGGCATAGAAGCCCACCGTGCAGTTCAGGCGGTAGAAATAGGCGTCGCCCGGCTGGGCTGGATGCTTGCCCATGACGCCGTCCATTCCCCCGCCCGCGACGATGTCGCCCGTGCCGGCGAGCACCAGGTAGGCCTCCTCTTCACGATCGTGGTGGTGGGGAAAGTTGGTGCCGCCGGGTGCGAACTCCATCACGAACAGACTGGTGACGACGTGCGCGGCGGCGATGCGGTCGCGCGTGCTCTCGGTAGTGCCGAGCAGAAGCCGAAACAGCGAACTGGGCGGGTGCCCGCCGACCTGCTGGAGCGGGACGTCGTCGATGTTGGCGATCTGGAACTTGGCCGGAACCTGGATTCGCATCTCCTCCGGAATCCTGTAGGACATGACGATCAACCGCAGCGGAGCCTGAGACGGATTCGAGATGGCGTGGGGGACCGTCGGCGGGAGATACATAAAATCGTACCGCTTCACCGGATGCGTCTGGCCGGCGTAACGCACCTCGCCAGAGCCCTCGAGCACGACGTAGATCTCCTCGATGCGTGGATAGTTCACCTCCGCGCAGGCGCCGCCCGGTGCCAGCGTGAGCTCGCCATAGCGCCAGAGGCTCCGGGGCAGACTGGCCCAGGCGTCGCCCTCGCCGAAAACTGCCTTGTAACGGCAGGTGGGCGTCGAAAGGTCGGTCTTCACCTCGGGGACGGTGGCCAGATTGCGATACAGCCAGGTGGGGACAACCTGGCGTTCATCCGCCGGCAAGATTGCGGCAGCAAGGAGGGCGAGAACGGGAACTCGAACGATGTAGCGTGGCACGCCTGAATTCTAAGATCTCAGCGATGCGGTTGGCAACTCGCAAGGGGGCCGGAAGGCCCCCTTGCATTGCCGCAGACGGTTACCACATCAGGTGAAGCGCCAGCTTGATGAAGCGCGGCAGGTTGCTCTGGACGGGGTTGAGACTGCCGAAGGAGGGGCTGGTGACGTTGTTGTAGCCGGAGGCCATGCTGCGGAACCAGGGATGGTTGAAGGCATTCACCATCTCGAAACGGAATTGCAGCCGCAGCTCCTCGCGCAGCGGGAAGTACTTCGACACGGAGAGATCCCAGTTGTGGTAAGCCGGTACTCTCACGTCGCCGAAACGCAGCGGGAAGTCCCGCAGCGTGTAAGGCTCCTGCGCCGAAACGCGCCGGCCGGTGGTCGGATCGTCCCAGAGCGAGGTGTTGAACCAGCGGGCGAACGTGCGTTCGGACTTCGGCAGCTCGGCACTGCCTGGGCGCACCTGTTTGGCATTAGGATAGTCGATCACCCAGCCGATCATGTAGGTCACGTTCCAGTTCAACTGCCAACCGCCGAGCAAGGCGTTGACCGGGCCGGACCAGTCCGAGCCGTAGGGTTTGTTGCGACCGAACGGCAGGTCGAAGACACCGACGACAGCGATTTTGTGCGGAGTGTCGAGCTCGTTGGCATGGAGCTTGGCTAACGGCGTCCTCTCCGGATCGCTGAAGACGTAGTCCTGCGCGTTGAGCAGATTCACCTGTTCGAGCGTCTTGCCCAGCGTATAGCTGGCCAGGAAGGTCAATCCGTGCGAGAGCCGCTTGGTGGCCTTCACCAGCAGTGCGTCGTAGCGCTGTTTGCCGATCGGGATGTTCGCCAGCGTGAGGCTGGAGAACTGCGGGAAGGGAACCAGCAGGTTCTGTCGCGGAATGGTAGCGCCATTCAACGCGGCGTTGGCCGGGATCAGGCCCGCCATCGGGTTGGGAATGCGCGTGGTGTAGTAGGAGGTGTCGATGGCGCCCGTCGGCAGGCGACGTCCGAGTTCGGACGCCGGAATGACGTTCAAAGCCACATTCAACGGCAGCTTGCGAATCTGGCTGCCGGAATAACCGACTTCGACGAGCATGTTGCCCGGCAGCGACCGCTGAATGTCGAACGAATACTGGTGCGAGTAAGGGAGCGGCCGGTTGAGGAAGTTCACCGTCAAGCCCTCGCCCAGGAAACTGGCCGCGCCGAGCGAAGCGCCGATCGGCTCGAGCAGGCGGCCGCCCGGCAGATTGGCGAACGGGTGGGCGGTCCTGACGGCCGGCGTCAGGCCGCCGTCGAGGCTGACGGTGGCGGTCGTGCGACGGCTGAAGCCCTGTGCGACGCCGGTTTCGGCCTCTCCCGAGTAATAGAGGCCATAGCCGCCGCGAAGCACCCAGTTGTCCCGCAGGCGGTAGGAGACGCCCAGGCGCGGCTGGAAATTGTTCTTGTCGGGATCGAACGCGTAGCGGCTCTGCCCGCCGACGCCGGCAAACAGGACGGCGCCCTTCAGATTCAACCCTTGCACCTGCGGGGCGATCGGGCTGGGGGCGTTGAAGTCCAGTCCGCGCACCATCCGGTTGTAGCGCTCCGTGCGCGGCGTCTCGTAGTCCCAGCGCAGGCCGAGATTGATCGTCAGGCGCGGCGTGACCTTCCAATCGTCGTTGAAGAAGAGCGCGAAGTAGTGGGCGCGATAGGCCGGGTCGATGTTCCGGTCCACATACGCGCCGCTCGGATAGCCGAGCAGGAACGTCGCCAGCTCGTTGCCGGAGGTGGCGTCGGCGCGCAGGGCGTCCCGCTGCGTCCAGTTCTTGCCGAAGCTATAGACACCGCTCGCCATGCCCGGATTTTGGCTGTTGTCGTTGTAGCGCCGGCCCTCGAAGCCGAACTTCAGGAAGTGCCGGCCCTGGACCAGGCTGAAGTTGGGCTGAAAGGTGTAGGCGTCATTGGTAGCCAGATTGAGCAGCCGGTCGGTGCCCACCGGCTGATAGGTGCCGAGGTCAAACCGCGGGAATTGGAGCTTGGTGAACTGCGCTACCAGCGAGGCATCGAAGCCGAGCTGCCGGGGATCAAAGCCGGCGCCGAAGCTATTGCCGGTGGTCTCCTCCCAACGCGACAGGCCGGCGCGCAAGTTAAAGGTCATGCGGGGGGAAATGGTCGAGGTCCAGTCCGCCGTCCAGTTCCGCCCATTGCGGATCAAAGGGGCGTTTCCGGTCGGCTCGGCCGGGTTGGACTGTTTCGGGTCGGTCACGAAGACCAGGCCCCGGTACTCCGAGAACGGATTCTGCCCGTAGCGGAAGAAGACGGTGTTGCGGGAGTTGACCACGAAGTCCATCCGCCCGATCCATTGGTTGAGGTCGCCAATCCAACGCGAGGGATAGACATAGTTGTTGATGCGCGCCGGGCCGTCGCCGGGGGAGTTCGGCGGGGGGTAGTACTTGAGCACCTCGGTGGCGATTCGGTCGATCCGGTTGGCGGGGATGCGGTTGCCCGCGAAAGGCTGTCGCGTCCCTTGCGGCGTCGTCGTCAGCGGATCATACAGAATCACCGGCTGGCCCTGCGCGTTGAACAGATTCGTGAAGTCTCCCGTCCGCCACTCCATCAGCGGAAAGGTGCGCGTACCGGGGTCGGCCGAGCGCTGCCGCATGCCCTCGTAGGAAAGCAACCAGAACAGCCGATTGCGCCCGTCGAAGGCTTTCGGCACGTAAACCGGGCCGCTCAGCTGAAAGCCGAAGGTGTTGATGTTCATCGGCGGCTTGGGGATGCCCGCCCGGTTCAACTCACTCTGATTCGCGTTCAGCTCCTCGGCCTGGAAGTACTCGAACAGGTTGCCGCGGAACTGATTCCCGCCGCTTTTGGTGACAATCGTCACAATGCCGCCGCCGGTGCGGCCGTACTGCGCATCGTAGGTGTTGGTGAGGACTTTGAACTCCTGCACGGACTCCATCGTCGGCACGTGGATCACCGTACGGTTCGACCGCACGTTGCTGATGCCGTCAAGCAACACCTCGTTGTCGCGGTTGCGGCTGCCGTTGATGGAGATGTTGGACGTACCGGCAATATCGAACGAACGCAGATAGCGCCAGCTTCCGGTCTTGATGACGCCCGGGGCGGCCCAGGCGATCTGGAACGGATTCCGCCCTTGCGTGGGCACATTGGCGATGAGCTCATTGGCGATGATTTGCGAGCGAGTAGCCGTTTCGGTTTGAAGCAGGGACACTTCCGCAGTCACCGTGACGCTCTGGGTGACCTCGCCGAGTTCCAGGGCGACGTCGATGCGGGCACGATCCTGGGCCTGCAAGATGATGTTTTCGCGCACGAAGCGCTTAAATCCAGGTTTCTCTACCGTGAGCCGGTAGGTACCTGGAGTGAGGAATGGGGTCAGATAAGCCCCTGTTTCGTTGGTTTCGGTGGCCAGCGAGACGTTCTGCGCCAGGTTAATCACCGTCACCGAGGCTCCGGCGACCGGAGCGCCGGTCGGGTCCGTCACGATCCCGGTGATGCTGGCGCGGACCTCTTGGCCAAAGGCGGGCTGCACGCCGAGAACCGGCACCAGGCAAATCACAATCAACCAAGAGTAGCTTCGCATGGTGACCCCTTTCGGGCCTCCCTCCTAGGGATGGCACCGCCAATATTCTACGGCGTCAGGTGCCATAAAGCAACGGCCGGCAGAGGGCCGGTGTGCGAAAATAACGGCCAGCCTATGAGCCAGTCCTCCTTTGAGCCCCATCCGGCGCAGGTCGAGATCGTGCGCACGCCCGATTACCGCGAAAGCTACGCCAACAGCATCCAGGTCCGTGTCAACCTGTGGGACTTCCTGCTGGTTTTCGGCCGCCTGAATCAGAGCGCGGACGGCCAGGTCAGCATCGAGGTTTTCCAGGGCGTCTACCTGAGCCCGCAGCAGGCCAAAGCCCTGGCGAACGTGCTCAATCAGAATCTGGCGCAATACGAGGCCACTTTCGGCCTCATCCGACTGGAACCGCTGGCTCCGGAGGGTTCGGTCCACTGAGGGGGCCTTCGCGCGAGCGGGCGAAGTATCGCCAGTCCGGCGCGATCAGCCGCGCGCGCCGGTTGAAGGTGAAGTAGTGGAAGGCCCACTGGATCAGCACGAGCAGCCGGTTCTGGAATCCGACCAGGTACATCAGGTGCACGAAGATCCAGGCGAGCCAGGCCGCCAGCCCGTTGAAATGCCAGCGTCCGATGTCGGCGACGGCGGCGGCGCGGCCAATGGTGGCGAGACTCCCCCGGTCCCGGTAGCGAAAGGGGCCAACGCTTGAACGCTTCAGGCGCCCCTCGATCAGGCGCGCCACGTAGCGGCCCTGCTGGATCGCCACCGGGGCCACCCCTGGCAGCGGGTTGCCGTCTCGGTCTCGGGCGTGCGCCAGATCTCCGATGACGAAAATCTCTGGGCGTCCGGGCAGGGTGAGATCGGCTTCGACATAGACCCGGCCTTTCGGATCGAGGCGGCAGCCGGTGCGTCGCGCCAGCACTTCGCCGAAACCGGAGGCGGCGACGCCGGCGGCCCAGATCACCGTCCGGGCCTGGATGCGCTCGCGTCCCGAAGCGGTCTCGATGTCGACGCCCTCTCGGTCGATGCCGACGACCCGCACGCCGGTGCGGCAGCGGACGGCGAGCCGGATCAGGGCGCGCTCGGCCGCCTGCGACAGTTCCGGCGGATAGGCGGGCAGCACGCGGGGAGCGCCTTCGAGTAGGAGAATGCTCGATTCCCTGGGCTGAATGTTGCGGAAGTCATCTTTGAGGGTATCGTTGGCGATTTCGCCCAGCGTGCCCGCCAGCTCGACGCCCGTGGGACCGCCTCCTACCACGACAAACGTGAGCCACGCGCGCCGCTCCTCCGCATCCGTCTCGCGCTCCGCCGCCTCGAAGGCGGCCAGAATCCGCCGGCGGATCTCCGTGGCGTCCTCGATCGACTTCAGACCGGGAGCGTAGCGTTTCCAGGCCGCATGGCCGAAATAGTCGTTGCGCGCGCCGGTAGCCACAATCAGGCTGTCATAGCTGAGTTCGCCCGCATCCAGGATCAATCGGCGCCGCTCGGCGTCCAGGTCGATGGCCTCTGCCAGCAGCACGCGGGTATTTTTCTGCCTGCGCAGCACGAAGCGCAGAGGCGCGGCGATATCGGCGGGCGAAAGGCCGCCGGTGGCCACCTGGTAGAGCAGCGGCTGAAACAGATGGAAGTTGCGCCGGTCCACCAGGGTCACCTCGACCGGCGCCTTCGCGAGAGCGCGAGCTGCGTAAAGTCCCCCAAATCCCCCTCCGATGATCACCACCCGGTGCGCCATGTTTCATTTTGCCCTGATTGGGCACCTCAAAAATTAAGAGCGCCCGGTTGCCCGGACGCTCCCGTATTGAGTTTCCTCCGAGGAGGCTTCAGTTTTTAGGCATAATCACGGTGTCGATCACGTGGATGACGCCGTTAGAGGTTTCAATGTCTGTCTGGATCACTTTGGCATTGTCCACCATCACACCGCCGGAGTTGGCCCGAATGCGAATCTCCTGACCCTGCACGGTCTTGGCCTTCTTCAGGCGGGTCACATCGGCAGCCATCACCTTGCCCGGCACGACATGGTAGGTGAGGATGGATACCAGCTTCTGCTTGTTCTCCGGCTTGAGCAGATCCTCAAGCGTGCCGGCGGGCAGCTTGGCAAAAGCCTCGTCGGTCGGCGCGAAGACGGTGAATGGGCCAGGCCCTTTCAGTGTCTCCACCAGACCGGCGGCCTTGACGGCGGCCACCAGCGTGTTGAAAGAGCCGGCGCCCGCCGCCGTGTCGACGATATCCTTCGCGTGATGGTCGCCGGCGGCCAGGGGCAGGCTGAGCGCCATGGCCAGCACGGCCGGCGCGATGAACTTTTTCCACATCATCTTGGTTTCCTCCAAGGGTTTCGTTCTGAATTTGCGGCGGGATTTCCCGCTCACGGCTACATGGATGAGGCGAGGTGAGCCGGTGCGCTAAAAAAACTTTTAGTTACAATTCAAGCGGCGTCGCCTGCGGCGCCTCCCATGCCGAGGCGGCGTAGAACGAGGAATTCGGAAAGGTTCTCGCGGGTGAGCAGCCCTAGCAGGCGGTCGCCCTCCATGACCAGCGCGCAGGGTCCGGCAGCCAGCGCCGGGAGGGCCGCCGATAGATCCATCTCCGGATCGAGCCGCGGAAACTCCCGGTTCATCACGCCCGCGATGTAGGCCGAGGCGCCCTCGCTCGCCATGGCCCGGAGCAGCCGGTGGCGATCGAGCAGGCCGATCACGCGGTCGCCGTGTAGGACAGGGAAGTCCTGCTGCGTGCTTTCCAGCATCAGCCGGGCCGCCTCCCCTATGGTCTGCCCATGCGCCAGCGTCAGGTAGCGGGTCACCATCGCCGCGCGCACGGGCAAGCCCTCCATCAAGGACCGGCCGAGCGCCGCCTGGCCCTCCTGGGCCGCGCCGAGGTAAACGAAGAACGCGATGAAGACGAGCAGGAAGTGCATCGAGATCAGCCCGAAAAGGCCCATCAGCACGGCCAGGGTGCGTCCGGCGCGCGAGGCGATCTGCGTCGCTTCTTCCTCCGGGCGGCGGAGCGCGAGCAGCGAGCGCAGGATCCGCCCGCCGTCCATCGGAAAGGCCGGCAGCAGGTTAAATAGCGCCAGGATCAGGTTGCCCATGGCGATGCGCTCGAGCAGGTTGGCGTCGGTGGGATCGGCGAGGGCTTCCGGCCCGGCGACCGCCGGACCGCGCCAAAGCGCCAGGCCGGCGAGAATCAGACCGGCCAACACCAGATTGACCGCCGGCCCGGCGACGGCGATGCGCAGCTCATCTCGCGGGCGCGGAGTCCGCTCCATGCGCGCTACGCCGCCAATGGGGAACATGACGATCTCAAGCGTCCGCACGCCGCAGCGCCGTGCGACAACGGCGTGGCCGAGCTCGTGCAGCAGGACCGAGGCGAACAGCGCGAGTACGAAAACGATATCGGCGGCCACCGATTGGCGCCCCTTCCATCCTGCTACAGCGAGAAAGATCAGAAGCAGAACAAAGGTGAAATGGAACCGCACCGGGACGCCGAACAGCCGGAGGGCGGAGACGGAGCCGGGCATGCGTGGCTCGGAGGCGTTCGAAGAGGAGGGCGTTGGCACCGGCCTGTCCCTGCCTCTATTATGCTTCGAGGGTGGCCAGGCGGAGGTAATCGGGCCGGTCGGCAGCGGTCTGGTGGCGGTAGCTGCGAAGTACCTCGCCGTGAAAGATCAGAAACACGCCGGGCATCTGGAAGGCGTCGCCAACCACGCGCCCAAAGCCGTGCCCCTCGAGCACGGCCGCCTGAAAGCCGCGCCACCAGACGGTAGGGCCCGCCAGTTTCAACAGGTCTCCGCGGCCGAGCCCAAAGGCGCGATACAGATAACGCTCCGGGTCGCTGACGCGCGGCAGGTCGTCGAGCCCGTAGTTCGCTAGCAAAGACCGAGCCTGGGCGTCGGACCCCTGATGCACCAGCGCAATCCGCACGCCCTGCGCCTCGATGGCGTGGCGCTGTCGCTGAAGGTCGCTTAAAGCTTCCCGGCAGAACATGCAACCGTTGTGGCGCAGGAAGACTAACAGGAGTGGGGAAAGCTTGGAGAGCTCGTCCAAGCTGACACCAAACTGAGTGCGGGCACGCAGAGCCAGCCGTTGAATCTCCGGCGAAGCCACCCGCTCGCGGCCCACGTGCTCCTTCCAGGTTGCCCGAAGCACGAGGGCAAAGGGAATCACCCAGAGATCGGCTGCGAAAATCGGCCAGTGATCGGGGGCGTCGGGTCGGGCCGCCAGGGTCATCGCCGCTTGTCCGCAAATGCCGAGCAGAGCGATCGGCCAGTGTTTGAGCGGGTCGCGAGCGGCGATCAGGCAGCCCAGACCGAACAGCGCGGCCGTCATGCCGGCGACGGGGCACAGGGGAGGTGGGCCGGGGGCATAGAGGAGCCAGCCGCCGCCGCTCAAATAGGCTAGCCCGCCCAGCGTCAGGGCGATTTTCATCCACCGTGTTTCCGTCTGCGTCTCCCTCACCCGTCCTCGCCTTTTTCCTGGATGCTCTTTGGCTTCCGACGGAACTAAGAAGTTTTGGTGGCGCTAGAGTTCGAAGCGGATCCCCTGGGCCAGCGGAAGCTCCTCCGACCAGTTGATGGTCACCGTCTGGCGGCGCATGTACGCCTTCCAGGCGTCGCTGCCGGCCTCGCGCCCCCCGCCGGTCTCCTTCTCGCCGCCGAAGGCGCCGCCGATCTCGGCGCCGCTCGTGCCGATGTTGATGTTGGCGATGCCGCAATCGCTTCCCTGCGCGCTGAGGAAGGTCTCCGCAGCGAGGAGGTTCGTGGTGAACATGGCTGAGGAAAGGCCTTGGGGCACGTCGTTGTGCCAGGCGATGGCCTCCTCGAGCGTCTCGAATTCGATCAGGTGGAGGATGGGGGCAAAGATCTCCTCCCTGACGACGGGCATCCCGGGCCGGGAGCGCACTAGGGCCGGTTCCACCCAGCAGCCGCCCTCGCGGTCCAGGATGCGGCCCCCGTACAGGATCTCGCCGCCCTGCTCCCGGATGCGCTCCAGGCCCGCCATCATCTCCTCGACCGCGGCGCGGTTCACCAGCGGCCCCATCAGAGTTCCCTCATCCAGTGGATCGCCGATCCGGATCTGTCGATAGGCGGCGATGAGCCGCTCCGTCATGCGGGGGGCAATCCCTGATTGGAGAAACAGCCGCCGGATGGTGGTGCAGCGCTGACCGGCCGTGCCGATGGCGCCGAACAGCACCGCGCGCAGGACGAGATCGAGATTGGCGTCGTTCATCACGATGACGCCGTTGTTGCCGCCGAGCTCGAGCAGGGACCGCCCGAGGCGCTTGGCCACCACTTCGGCGACGCGATAACCCATCTGGGAGGAACCGGTGAAGCTGATGAGCGGCAGCCGCCGGTCGGCGAGCATCCGCTCGCCCACGGTGGCGCCGCGGCCGATCACTAGGTTGAAGACGCCATGCCAGCCGTGGCGCGCCGTGACGCGGTTGCAGATGTTCTGAACGGCGATGGCTGCGAGCGGGGTCTCTGACGAGGGCTTCCAGACGACCGGATCGCCGCAGACGGCGGCGATGAAGGCGTTCCAGGACCAGACGGCGACGGGAAAGTTGAAAGCGGTGATGACGCCCACCACGCCGAGCGGGTGCCATTGTTCGTACATCCGGTGCCGCGGCCGCTCGCTCGCCATCGTGAGCCCGTAAAGCTGGCGCGAGAGGCCCACGGCGAAATCCGCGATGTCGATCATCTCCTGCACCTCGCCCTTGCCCTCGGCCAGGATCTTGCCCATCTCGAGCGAGACCAGCGCTCCGAGATCGTCCTTGCCCCGCCGCAGCTCGTCGGCGATCTCGCGGACAATGAGGCCGCGCTTGGGCGCCGGGTACATGCGCCATGCGAGGAAGGTCTCCGCGGCGTGGCGCATCACCTCCTCGTAGTCGGCTTCCGAGGCCATGCGCACGCTGGCGATCGGCCGGCCGTTGGAGGGGTTCAACGAGACGAGTTCGCCCCCGCCGGGCTCCGCGATCCACTCTCCCCAGCAGGCGCCCGAGTTGACGGCGCGAATGCCCAGGCGCTCGAGCAACGCTTCGACCATGCTCACCTCCTTCCCGACCAGTCTAGTTTCTGTTGCGCCGCTTTGACGTGGCGGTCGAACCAGTCGATCATCTCGGCGATGGCGTGCTCCACCGATTCGCGCGCCACGTAGGCGTGCGACTCATGGGGCAGCATCACCAGGCGCACGACGCCGCCGTTGCCGCGCACCGCCTGATACATCCGCTCGGACTGCATGGGGAAGGTGCCTTCGTTGTTGTCCGCCGCGCCGTGAATGAGCAGCAGGGGCTCGTTGATGCGATGCGCGACGAAGAAGGGTGACAGGCGGACGTAGGTCTCCGGCGCCTCCCAGAGCGTGCGGCGCTCGGCCTGAAAGCCGAACGGGGTCAGCGTGCGATTGTAGGCCCCGCTGCGAGCGATCCCGGCGCGGAACAGATCCGAGTGAGCCAGCAGGTTGGCGGTCATGAAAGCCCCGTAGCTGTGGCCGCCGACGCCGACGCGGCCCCGGTCGACGACGCCGAGGCGGTCCGCTTCCTCAACGGCCGCGCGCGCCCCCGCGACGATCTGTTCGACGAAGGTGTTGTTCACCGTCTCCGGATCGCCGATCACCGGCATCGAGGCGCCGTCCAGGATGGCGTAACCGGCGAGCAGGAAGAACAGGTGCGAAGCGCCGGTGATGAGCGTGTAGCGGTGAGGTGATCCGGTCACCTGGCCGGCCGTGTCGGCCGAAGTATGCTCCCGCGGGTAGGCCCAGAGCACGGCCGGCAGCCGCTCGCCGCCTGTATAGCCGGGCGGAAGATAAAGCATGAAGGAGAGGGGGACTCCGTCGGCCCGCTTGTAGGTGACCAGCCGCTTGGTGATGCCCTGAAGCTGGGGCGCCGGATCGCGCAGATCGGTGAGCGGGACGGCGGAGCCGGTCGAGATGTCGCGCAGCAGGAAGTTGGGTGGCGTGGCTGGCGTTTCGCGCCGCGTCACCAGACGCTTGCCCTCCTCGTCCAGCACGGCGATCACCTGCTCGTAGCTGGCCGCGTCGCAGAGGAAAAGGCGTTCCCTGGCGCCGGAGGCCGGGTCGAAACGATCGAGGAACGGCCGGTCTCCTTCGGGCGAGGCGCCCGGTCCGGCGAGCAGAAGCCGGCCCGCGTGGGTCCGCACGGCGCGATGGCCGCTCGAGACGACGCGCTCGACGGGCGTGCCGGGGTCGCCGTAGCGGTCCTGAATGTTGCGGCTGAAGAGGAGCTTTCGTTGGTTGTCCTGGCGGTCTGTCAGGAACGTGCGCCGCCACCGCCGGCCGCGGTCGTAATCGCTGAGCAAGGCTGCCTGGCCGTCATCGAGCCAGGCCATGCTGTCGAAGCGGTGCTCCAGGCGGGCGAATTCGCGCGGCTCGCCGGTGAAGGGCTCCTTGAGCTCCAGAATCCGGTCCCGGTGCGGAACTTTGGTCCGGGGATCGCCGCCGTCTAGCGCCTCCACCCAGAACAGGGTCGCCGGCTCTATGGGGTGCCAGCGATAAAGGCGCGGCCCGACCGGGACGCCTTCGATCGGAACCTTGTCCGCCAGAGGCAGCCGCGCCAGCTCGCGGATCAACGAACCCGTGCGGCTCCAGAGCTCGATGCTGCGCGGGAAGCGGTCATGCGGATGCAGGTACGAGTAAGGCCGCTCGAGGCGTGTCACAAGGATATAGCGGCCGCCCGGCGAGGGTGCGGCGGAGACGATCAGGCCCGGTTTGCCGAGCCTTTCCACCCGCCCGCTCACTGTATCCACCAGGAGCAGCCGGCTGGTGGCGTAGTAGTCGAACAGCGCCTCGTCGTGGGCGTCCTGGAGAAGATCCTGGTAGGTGCGCAGGGGCCCGGCGCCGCCGCGGCTCTCCTGGACCACCGGACCGGAGGGAGCTTCGGGTTTCACCGGCGGCCGGCCGCGATCCGCCGGCACGGCGGCGACGAGCAGCGACCGGCTGTCCGGCAGCCAGGCGAGGATCGAAGCGAGCGCGGCGTTCACCGCAACCCCGCTCATGCGCCGCACCGCCGCCGTCCTCGTGTCGCCGGCCCACAGCTCGATGCCGTCGGGCCGCGTAAGCGTAAAGGCGAAGCGGGCGCCGTCCGGGCTCCACTCCGGCGCCGACAGCCGGTTGCCCGGCGCGCGCATCGGAATCCTGGTTCCGTCGGCAAGGCGCACCAACGTGAACGAAGTGTAGGTGAGGGGCCGGTGCGGCCCGTTGGTCATCGGATTGATTCGCACGCCCGCCAGGCGCAGCATCGGCTGCGCCAGCTCCGCAATCGGCGGGTAGCGCAAGCGTTCGGCCAGCAGGGCGTAGTCACCCGACGGGCTCACAAAGATGGCTGGCGTTTCCGGCGCGTCGAGGACGGCTTGAATTTCGCGCGGGGCCTTTCGGTAGGGCTCCTGCGCGGCGAGCGATACGCCCGCCAGCGCCCAAACGACGACCCATCGCCCGCGGCAGCCAAACATAGAAAACGAGTATATTCGTTGCTGGCAGTTCCATGAAGAAGCTGATCAACGACCCGGACCGAGTCGTCCTCGAATCGCTTGCCGGGCTCGCGCTGGCGCACCCGGAGATCCTGCGGGTCTCCTTCGACCCGGTGTATGTGGTGCGCGCCGACGCTCCCCGGCCGGGCAAGGTGGGCGTGATCTCGGGCGGCGGCAGCGGTCACGAGCCGATGCACGTCGGCTTCGTGGGCCGCGGCATGCTCGATGCCGCCTGCCCGGGGCAGGTCTTCACCTCGCCCACGCCGGACCAGATCGAAGCGGCCACGCGCGCCGTCGACGGCGGCGCGGGCGTCCTCCACATCATCAAGAACTACACCGGCGACATCATGAACTTCGAGATGGCGGCGGAGCTGTGCCGGGCTCAGGGCATCACTGTGCGGGCGGTGGTGATCAACGACGACGTGGCGGTCGAGGACAGCCTCTATACGGCGGGTCGCCGCGGCGTCGGCGCCACCGTTCTCGCCGAGAGGCTCTGCGGCGCGGCGGCGGAACGGGGCTGGGCGCTCGAGCGGGTGGAGGCGCTATGTCGCCGCGTCAACGCCGCCGCCCGCTCCATGGGCATGGCGCTCACGCCCTGCACCGTGCCCGCTGCGGGCAGGCCGAACTTCCAACTCGGTCCCGACGAGATTGAAATGGGCATCGGCATTCACGGAGAGCCGGGGCGCGAGCGGACCCGGTGGCGGCCCGCGCGAGAGATCGTCGCCCGGATGACGGAGACGATCCTCGCCGATCTGCCGTTCGAGCGCGGGGACCGGGTGATCGCCATGGTGAACGGCATGGGCGGAACACCGCTCATGGAGCTGTATCTGGTCTACGGCGAACTCCAGCCGTTGCTCGAGGCGCGGGGCATCACCGTGGCGCGGCGCCTGGTCGGCAACTACGTCACGAGCCTCGAAATGGCGGGCTGCTCGATCACGCTCGTCAAGGCCGACGACGAGATGCTCTCGCTTTGGGACGACCCGGTCCTCACGCCGGGGCTGCGGTGGGGAGCTTGATGCGATGGCGTTGGGGCGCGATGACGTGGCGGCCTGGCTGCGGGCGCTCAGGGTAGTCTACGCCGAGAACAAGACCCTGCTCACGGACCTGGACGCTGCCATCGGAGATGCCGACCATGGGATCAACCTGGATCGCGGCTTTTCGGCGCTGGTCGCCGAGCTTGACAAGAACGCTCCCGCCGACATCCGCGGCCTGCTGCAAACAACGGCCATGACCCTGATCCGGCACGTGGGCGGCGCCGCGGGCCCGCTCTACGGCACGTTCTTTCTGCGCGCCGCCTCCGCCTGCGCGGGCAAGCAGCGGCTCGAGGCGCCGGATGTGGTGGCGCTGTTCGAGGCCGGGCTCCAGGGCATCGTCGAGCGCGGAAAGGCGGCGCCCGGCGAGAAGACCATGGTGGACGCGCTGGCTCCGGCGGTGGAGGCGATGCAGCGAAGCCTGGGCGATGGCGGCAGGCTCGGCGACATCCTTCAGGCAGGCGCACAGGCGGCCGAGGAAGGTATGAAGGCCACCATCCCGATGGAGGCGCGCAAGGGGCGCGCCAGCTACCTGGGGCCGCGCAGCGTCGGGCATCAGGACCCCGGCGCCACCTCGGCCTGGCTGCTCGTCAAGACGGCCGCCGAACGCTGGCGATGATTGGCCTGGTCATCGTCTCGCACAGCGCGAAGTTGGCCGAAGGAGTCTGCGAGCTGGCCGCCCAGCTCGCCCAGGGAAAGGTGCTGCTCGCTCCGGCCGGCGGCACCGGCGACGCCTCCAACCCCATTGGCACGAACGCCCTGCTCGTCGTCGATGCGATCGGCTCGCTCGCCGGCGCCGACGCGGTGCTCGTCCTGATGGACTTGGGCAGCGCGCGGCTCTCGGCGGAGACGGCCCTCGAGTTCCTGTCAGAGGATCAGCGGGCCAGGGTGCGCCTCTGCCCGGGGCCGCTGGTGGAGGGCGCGGTGGCAGCCGCTTCCCTGGCGGCCGCGGGGGCGCCGGTCGAGGAGATCCTCGCCGAGGTGAGCGGGGCTGCTGCGCGGAAAGCCGTCGCGGAACCGCCCGAGGCGCCCGAGGAGCGTACGGTCCGCATCAGGAACCCGCTCGGGCTGCACGCGCGGCCGGCGGCGCATCTGGTGCGTGTGGCGAGGGGATCGCCTGCGCGCCTGGCGATCGAGAACCTGACGCGGAAGACCGGACCGGCCTCCGCCTCGAGCCTGACAGCGCTCCTGGCGCTCGAGGCACGCCAGGGCGACGAGCTCCGTCTGCGGGCGGCCGGCGCCGGGGCGCGCGCCCTGCTCGAGGAGCTCGCCCGCTGGTTCGATTCAGGGTGCGGAGAGGGGGAGATGCTCGCGCCGCCGAGCCGGGCGCGGCCTCGGCGCGAGGGGCACATCCAGGGCCTCGCCGCCAGCGAGGGCATCGCCATCGGGCCGCTGGTCCGTCTCGAGACGGCGCCGCCTGCGGAGGTCGAACCAACCGCCGCCGATCCCGGTGAGGAGCTCCGGCGTCTGGAGCGTGCGCTCGAAGAGGCGCGTGATCAGACGAGGCGGCTTTTCGAATGGGCGCGCATCGAGGCCGGGGAGGATATGGCCGGGATCTTCGAGGCTCAGGCGGTTTTCCTCGAGGATCCCGCGCTGCTCGAGGAGGCTTCGCGGCTGATCGAGGTGGAACGCCTTGCGGCGGAAGCGGCCTGGGAGCGGGCCTGGCGCGGAGCTTCACTCCGCCTGGAGGCGGTTGCTGACGAGTATTTGCGTGCCCGCGCGCAGGACGTCGCCGACGCGGGCCGGCGCGTGCTGGCCGGACTCAAAGGCGCGACCCGGCTTCCGGCGCCCGAGCGGCCTTCGATCCTCGTGGCGGCGGAGCTGCTGCCCTCCCAGGTGAGCGAACTCGACCGCGACCGGGTGCTCGGCGTGTGTCTGGAGAGCGGCAGCCCGAGCGCGCACAGCGTCATCCTGGCGCGCGCGCTGGGAATTCCGGTCGTGGCGGGCCTCGGTCCGGGGCTGGCCGGAGTCGGGGAGGGCACGCTCGTGGCAATCGACGGCGCCTCCGGCGCCGTGTGGATTGCTCCCGATGAAGAGACTCTGCGGGAGCTCGAGGGCCGCCGCAAGTGGTGGCTGGCACGGCGCGAAACGGCCCAGGCGAGCCGCCTCGAGCCGGCGCGCACTCGTGACGGCAGGCGTCTCCGTGTCGCCGCCAACGTCAACTCGGTGGAAGGGGCGGCTGAGGCGGTGGCCTGCGGGGCCGAGGGCGTCGGCGTCTTGCGCACCGAGTTTCTGTTTCTCGACCGCAACCGTGCGCCCGATGAAGACGAGCAGGCCGCGGCTTATCAGGCGATTGCCGAGGCGCTCGAAGGCCGCCCGCTGGTGATCCGCACGCTCGATGTGGGGGCCGACAAGCCCCTCCCCTACGTTGAAACAGGCTCGGAGGCGAACCCGTTCCTCGGCCGGCGCGGCATCCGCTTCAGCCTGGCCGAGCGCTCCTTGTTCCGAACGCAACTTCGCGCCATTGCTCGCGTGGCGACGCGGTATCCGGTCGAGGTGCTGCTGCCGATGGTGAGCTGTCTCGAAGAGCTGCGAGAGGCGAAGGCCGAAATCGCGGGCATCGAACGGCAGGCCGGCGTCCGGCTCAAGGTCGGCGTGATGATCGAAGTGCCCTCGGCGGTGGCGCTCGCGCCGGAGCTCGCGCGCGAGGCGGATTTCTTCAGTATCGGAACCAATGATCTGGTGCAGTACGTCATGGCGGCCGACCGGACCAACCCCCGGGTGGCCGCCCTCGCCGACGCGTTTCATCCGGCCGTGCTCCGTCTGGTGCGCGAGGCAGTGCGCGCGGCGCACGAGGCACGCCTCCCGGCCACGCTTTGCGGGGAACTGGCTGCCGAGCCGCTGGCCGCCCCGCTGCTGGTGGGGCTGGGGATCGACGAGTTCAGCGTAAGCGCGCCGCTGGTTCCGCGGATCAAGGAGGCCATCCGCGCCGTCGACGCCGCTGAAGCCGAGAAGCTCGCCGGCCGGGCGCTCGAACTCGACTCGGCCGCCGCGGTGCGCCGCCTGCTCGCCGCCTCTACTTCCACAGCCGGTTGATCACCCGGATGAGCACCGTGCCGCTCACCAGAAAAGTCGCCAGCAGCGCCAGCGCGTATCCGGTGCGGCCGTAGAGGAAATTCCCCACGGTGAACAGCGACGTCCAGATGGCCACGCAGCCTGCCACCCAGCCAAGAAGCGCGAGGGGGATGTTTTCGCTCCGCGCCGCCCGAGCTGCTTCTTCCGCCGAGATGCCTGCCTCGACGCGGATGCGCTCCCAGCCGGGCCCGAAGGGGCGCACCTTGCGGTAGAACTCGATCAGCGTGCGGCGGTCGGTCTGCGGTCCCCAATAGGTGACAAGCAACCAGCACACGGTGGTGCCGATGACGGTCATGAGCAGCTCGCGATGCGTGCCGAAGGAGAAGCCGTGGCGGTGGGCGATGGCGAAGGCGACCGAGATGAGGAAGGAGCTGACCATGGCCGCGACCTCGCTCCAGGCCGTGATGCGCCACCAGAACCACCGCATCAGATACAGCAGGCCCGTGCCGGCGCCCACCTGGAGGATCAGGTTAAAGCTGTCCTGCGCCGTCTCGAGCACGAAGACCAGCGACGAGGAGACGACGAACAGCCCGATGGTGGCCAGCCGGCCGGCGAGCACGTAGTGCTTCTCGGGGGCGTCGCGCCGGATGAAGCGCCGGTAGAAGTCGTGGACGATATAGGAAGCGCCCCAGTTCAGGTGCGTCAGCACGGTGGAGGAATTGGCGGCCACCAGTCCGGCCACCATCAGACCCACCCAGCCCGCCGGCAGAAACTTGAGCATCGCCGGGTAGGCGATGTCGTGCCCGATGAGGGAGGGGTCGAGGTTCGGGAACGCCTTGCCGATGTCGCTCAACTCCGGATATACGATCAACGACGCCAAGCCCACCAGAATCCAGGGCCAAGGCCGAAGGACGTAATGGGCGATGTTGAAAAACAGCGTTCCGGCCACCGCGTCCCGTTCCGAGCGCGAGGCGAGCATGCGCTGCGCGATGTAGCTGCCTCCGCCCGGCTCGGCGCCGGGGTACCAAACAGCCCACCACTGCACGGCGAGCGGCATGATGAAGACCGCCGTGGCCAGCTCCCAGTTGCTCGAGAAGTCCGGCAGCAGGTGCAGGTAGTTGAGGCCCCCTGGCCCTTCGATCCGGGAGACCTTTTCGACGAGCCCGGCAAGACCGCCGACTTCGGGCAGCTTGACGGCAAACCAGGCCGCTGCGATCACCGCCGACATTTTGATGAAGAACTGAATCATGTCGATCACCAGCACGCCCCAGAGGCCCGAATGAGCGGCGAAGACCACGTTGAGGATGCCGACGGCGATGAGCGTCTCCCAGCGGCTGAAGCCGAACAGGATGCCGGCAATCTTGCAGGCGGCGAGGTTCACCGTGGCGATGATGATCGAGTTGAAGAACAGGCCGAGATAGAGCGCCCGAAAGCCCCTCACCACGCTCGCGGCGCGCCCGGAGTAGCGAAGCTCATAGAACTCTAGATCCGTCATCACGCCCGAGCGGCGCCACAGGCGCGCATAGAAAAACACCGTGGCCACGCCCGTCAGCGTGAAGGCCCACCACTGCCAGTTGCCCGCCACCCCCTGCGTGCGGACGAAATTGGTGACCAGGTTGGGCGTGTCGCTGGCGAAGGTGGTGGCTACCATCGATAGCCCGGCCAGCCACCACGGCACGGCGCGCCCGGAGGCGAAATACTCCGAGGTGTTCCTGCCCGAGCGCTTGGCGAAAAACAGCGCGGGCACGAAACAGACGGCCAGCGCGGCCGCCAGGATGATCCAGTCCAGCAGGGTCAGCGTCATGGCGTGCGCAGCCGGGAACCTTCTCAGCCGCCCAGCAGCCAGGCGACGGCGTTCTGCCAGAAGCGCGGGTAGCACTCCCAGTAGACAAAGTTGCAGCCCCAGTGCGGTGCAGGATCTGAGGTATAGGCGAGCACGCGGCCCTCGCCGAACCGGCCCGCGGCGAGCATCGGGTCGGTGGTGCCCTCCCAGACGGCGATCACCTCGCAGCCGGCGCGAGGCCGCACGATGTTGTAGCCCAGGATCGGGGGCATCGAGGCGAGGTCGACCCCGCGGAGAATGGGATGATCGGCTTGGACCGCCACCGCGCGCCAGCCCTCAGTGCTTTCGCGAAGATCCTCGTAGTCGAGGCATTCCACCGGAAGGATCTCCCGCAGCCCGGTGCGGCCCCAGCCGCCCTTGCCCAGCTCGCCGTTGAAGCTCAGCCAGCCCCCCAGAAACATCATGTGCTTGCCCGCGCGGAGCGCCTCCACGGTGAGCCGCACCCGGTCCGGGAAGGTGAGGGGCTTGGGGCCGAACTTGCTCCGATCGAAGAAGTGCGGGTCGAGCTGGAAGAGCTTGGCCTCGACGTCGGAAAAGATCAC
Source organism: uncultured Bryobacteraceae bacterium (assembly GCA_938003835.1). GTDB lineage: Bacteria > Acidobacteriota > Terriglobia > Bryobacterales > Bryobacteraceae > CALKXJ01. Next base: position 184,054 of record CALKXJ010000006.1, read on the forward strand.
TGCGTCGTAGCTGGCCAGGACTTCTTCATAGCCCCCGGGTGGCAAGCGGTAGAACTCCCACGCCGGTACGCTGGTCACCTGGTGCTCGCCGCCGGCCTCGATGGCCTCCTTGAGCCAGTGCCCGTAGTTATAGAGATCGGTGCCCTTCCAGGCGTAATTGAACGGGGTCTCGGCGAAGACCGGACCGAGCATGACCGCCCAGTCGCCGACGTAATAGATCTTGGCCATGGATTTCCAAATTGACAAGAATACCTTAGCGCGAAAGCACAAGAGCGGCTTGAAAACCATCGATCGGACTCCCGGCTTTTCGCGGCGCGCCTGACGGAGCGTTCTGCTGTGGAGAATTGCCTGGGTTCCACCGGGGCCTGGCTTTGGACCTGGCGCGAGCTTGCCGAAGTCGATGTGGCGGGCCTCTCCTACGGCGGCGCCCCCGATTGCCTGCGCGGCATTCAACGAGTCGGATTCGCACGATCTTTGCGAGCGGCCCGTTCGGCTCGTACGCGCTCAGGCTCCGCCGCTGTTACAACGCGGCGGCCCCGGCGATCGCCGGCTTGCTCCACTGGGTGGACCGCAGCGATATCGTCGTCTCACCCCGCCTCGGTCACGAAGTCGATGTCAGCCTCCCGCGCTCGTTCCTGGGCGGCTGAATGATACAATCAGCGGCCGGGACCGAATATGCAAATCAGCAAGGACGATCAACCTCCGGCTTCGCCGAGCCGGAGGGATTTCGTGCAAAAGGCGATGGCGGCGGGGCTGGTCGCGGCGCCGGCGGTGCGTCCCGCCTGGGGTCGCCAGAGCCCGAACGATACGGTGCGCCTGGCCGTGGTGGGCTTCCGCGGGCGAGGCCGGGACCATTACCAGATCTTCGCCAAGATGCCCGGCGTGCGCGTAGCCTATCTGTGCGATGTCGACGAGCGCCTGTTCGCCCCGGCCGTCGCCGAAGTCGAGCAGCTTGCCGGTTACCGGCCCGAGACGGTGGTGGACTTTCGAAAGCTGATCGAGCGCAAGGACCTCGACGCCGTCTCGATCGCCACGCCCGACCACTGGCACGCCCTGCAAACCGTCTGGGCCTGCCAGGCGGGCAAGGACGTCTACGTGGAAAAACCGGTGTCGTACGTCCTGCGCGAGGGACGCAAAATGGTCGAGGCGGCGCGCAAGTACAATCGCATCGTCCAGGCGGGCCTGAATCGGCGAAGCGAGCCGCGCGTGCGCTCGGCGATGCGCTTTGTGCAGGAGGAGCGCTTCGGCCCGGCCTACCGGGCCAAGGCCGTCGTCTATCGCGGGCGCACCAGCATCGGCCGGGCGCAGGAGAGCTCGATTCCCGAAGGCGTCCACTGGGACCTGTACCTGGGTCCGGCGCCCTACCGCGCCTTCACGCCCAACCGGTTCCACTACGGCTGGCACTTCTTCTGGGACACCTCGACCACCGAGGTGGGTAACAACGGCGTGCACATGATCGACCTGGTGCGCTGGGGCCTGAAGAAGCAGGCGCACCCGGTCAAGATTCACTGCGCCGGCGGGCGCTTCGCGGACGATTCGGATCAGGAGACGCCCAACGTGCAGAACGCCAGCTTCGAGTACGCAGACGGCACCCTGGTCGAGCTCGAGGTGACCACGCTGCCCAGCCCGCCCTTCGGGGGCATGCACCTGGGCCTGGTCTTCTACACGCCGCAGGGCTACATCAGCTCAGCCAACAACTGGTCGACGACAGCCGGCCGGTTCGAGGTCAACCCGGAGCGAAACCCGCTCGGCGGCCTGAGCCTGGAGGTAGTGGCGCGGAGCTTCCCGAAGATCTCCTACGAGCCGGGCCCGGCGATTCCGGATTTGGAGTCGGGCGCCGATCCGGAAAGCAACCACTTCGCCAACTTCATCGCTTGCGTCCGCTCCCGGCGCCGCGAGGATCTTCACTGCGAGATCCTCGAAGGGCACCTGTCGACCGCCCTGTGCCATCTGGCCAACATCGCCTACCGGACAGGGCGCAAGCTGGTGTTCGATCCGGAGACGGAGACGTTCCCGGGCGACGAGGAAGCCAACCGCTTGTTGACGCGAACGTACCGCGAGCCTTACGTGATGCCCGAGGAAGTTTAATCGAGGAGCGCCCGCAGGCGGTACCAGGCAAGCCCGTAGAGCTCCTTAAGCGCGGTCTCCGCGTTCAGCAACGACGCCGCCTGCGGCAGGAACGCCAGCACGGTGAGCGGCTGGCCGCGCACCACCCGGTAGTCGACCGGGAAGGGAACGACCTCGAAGCCCTGGCGGCGGAACAGAAGCGCGGCGCGCGGCAGGTGATGGGCCGAGCTGACCAGGATAATGCGCCGGAGGGGCTCCCGGGCCGCCAGCTCGGCCAGACGGGCAGCCTCCTGCGCCGTGGTGCGGGAGCCCGCGAGCACGCGGCTCGCCTCCGCCGGAACGCCCCGCCGCAGCGCCGCCTCGCGCATCAGTTCGCCTTCGGTGGGTTTGCCTTCGAGCCACTCGAAGATCCCTCCGGCGAACACGAGGCGCGGCGCCTTTCCGGCCTGATAGAGCGCGATGGCCTGTTCGAGCCGATCGACCGCGTCGGTCCATTCGGCCAGGCCGGGTGCAAAGAAGGCGGCCAGGCCGCCGAGAACGACTATGGCCTCCGCCTCTGGGCAGGCTTCGACGGAAAGCCTGGGCTGCGCCTCTTCCAGGGCGACCAGGAGCCGGTCAGCGGTCCGGGGGATGGAACACAGATAAAGGACGGCGAGGGCGGCGACAATGAAGCTGCGCCGGCGGGTCACCAGCGCCGCCACGAGCAGCAGCAGGATCCATCCGAGGGGCAGAATGGCCAGGGTGGCCGCTTTGCGAAGAATGTAAGCGAGCGACACCGCGGATCTTTCCGTCGCCAGACAGGACGGTCACGGTCCCGGCCGGCTTCCGCAATGTCTCGATTGTAGCCGGACCTGGCAGGCGGCGCCGACTGGCCTACCACTCCAGGCGCAGCCCCATGCGGAAACTGCGCTGATACGGCATATCGCCCGTCGAGGCGCCCTGCACGCCGCCGACTCCGGTAATTACCCCGGCTTGCGCGACCTGGGAGATGTTGGTTCCCGGGTTGCTATAGTTCGGGTGGTTGAAGGCATTGGTAGCCGTCAGCTCCCAGCGGAACCGCACCTGCTCGGTCAGCGCGAAGGACTTGAACAGCCCCAGATGCCACACGTTGACCCACGGCCCTTTGATGACGCCCTTGGCGGAATTGCCGAACCGGCCGATGGGCGGGGCGGCGAATGCGCTCGTGTCGAACCACCGGCTCAGGCTGCGCTGGTCGGCAGGCAAGTTGGCGTTGCGTAGATGATCCGGCCGGATGGTCACCAGAGGCCGCGTGGCGCCGGCGGTGTAAGCCGTGCCGGTCGGATCCGGACCGGTCCAGAACGGCGTGAGGAACTGCCCCGAGTAGTAGCTGTAGATCCCGCTGATTTGCCAGCCTCCCACGAGCAGGTCCAGCGCCCGGCCGGCGTTTGCGAGAAACGGCTTCCCCTTTCCGAAAGGCATTTCGTAGACCCAGTTGGAGGTGAAGCGGTGGGTGGGGATGTCCGGCCAGACGGCCCGGTCCCGTGCGCGGTCGAAGGGGTTTTCCAGGGTCTCGCCGCGCTCGAGGTCGCCGATGTCGCGGGCCCAGACCCAGGAACTCTGAAATTGCAGGCCCCGGGCCAGCCGCCGCTCGGCTTCGACGGTCAGGCTGTTGAATTGGTGGCCGGCGCCGTTGGTTAAGTAATTGATCCCCGGATATTGCGGGAAGGGTCGCGCCTTGTTAATAAAGAGCTGGTCATCGGGCCGCGGTGAGTTGTAATTGTAGGCATAGACGCCCTGGCGCGTGTTGGTCCCGATGTAGGAGACGCGAAAACCGGTGTTCCACCGCGCGTGCTCGATCGTGAAGCTGTACTGCATGCTGTAGGGAACCGCCAGCCTGGGGTTGATTGCCACCGGAAGTGAAACCGAAGCCGGGCCGGCGCCGCCGGCCGCCGGGAAGACGCGCGGGAGGATCACCACCGGGTTATCGGCGGGATTGTTGAACGGCTCCTCGTTGACCACAAACGGCACGCTTGCCATCGCCGCTTCCGGCGGGACGACGTCGAAGTAGACGCCGAAACCGGATCTGAACACGGTGTTCTCGCCCCAGGGCCGCCAGGCCAGAGCGAGGCGCGGCGCAACGTTGTTCCTGTCGGTCCGCAGGAGGGTCTTGGCCGCCAGGCCGGCCCGGCTCGCTTCCATGACGTTGGCATAGGCCTTCGGAAACAGCGGGCTGACGCGGCTGAGCGAGCCGTCTTTGACCACGATGCTGCCGCTTCCGATGTCGAAGGTCGATAGATAGCCGTGCTCCTCGGTCCAGCCTGGGTGGTATTCGTAACGCAGGCCGTAGTTCAGCGTCAGCCGCGGCGTCAGCTTGAACAGATCGGTGAAAAAGAAATCGTACTGGTAGCGGAGGCGGTCCTGGCGGAGAGGCGGGAACGAACGGCGGGCCGTCGTAGGAATGCCCAGAAGGAAGTCGGCGTAGGGAAAGCCGGTGAAGCGGTTGGAGAAGGTCAGGTTGCCGAACAGTGCGTTGTCGGCCGCATAGTGGTCAAGCTCGATCCGCGTGACGTTGGCGCCGAACTTCATGTGATGCCGGCCGCGGAAGACGCTCACGTGCTCCTGAAAGTGGTGCAGGTAGTTGGCCGCACCGGGACTGCGGAAGTTCGCCTGGCTGATGCCGGATAAGCCGAGGCCGGCGAAGTTGATCGTGAGAATGCCGGGAAGATCAGGCAGGTCCGGCGCCAGCCCCTGTAGGCCGAACTCCTCAACCATCTGCTTGCCGCGGACCGGCGGGAAGATCGGCAGGTTGTTGGTGGCCAACCCCCAGCGGAACTCGTTCAGCATGGTCGGCGAGAAGGTGTGGGTGTAGGCGACCGTCGCGGCATTGTTCGTGCGCGTGACAAAGCCCTGCCCGATCGTCGGCAGCGCCCCCTCGAAGGGCTCGATTCGGAAATCCACCCTGGTGAACCGGCCCATCAGGGAGTCCTTGTCGCTGAAGCGATGATCCATCCGCACGACCATGTAATACTGGTCGTATTCCTTGCGGGTGCGGGTCTCGCGGTAGTTCTGGCTCTGGAGCACCGAGGTGTCGCCAAAGTTGGGCAGAGGATAAAAGCGGTTCTGCAACGCCACGGCCGTGGGATTCAGCCGGGCGGCCGGGATGCGATTCCCGGGGAAGGGTTGCCGGCTCTGCGGGTCTCTCACCACCGTCCCCAGCGCCGAGAAGTCGCCCTGCCGCCAGGGCGCCAGCGGCACGGTGGGGCTGAAGTGATGGCTGGTGAGGCTGGATTTGTACGTCTCGTAGGAGGTGAAGAAGAAGCTCCGGTTCCGGCCGTCGTAGAGGCGCGGCAGATAGACGGGTCCTCCGGCGCTGCCACCCGGCAGATGGGAAACTCCGGTGGCGCGCGCCGTGGCGAAGGGGTTGCGCGCGCGGAACCAGGGCGTGCTGTAGTAGTCGAACAGCGTGCCATGGAAGGAGTTGGTGCCTGATTTGGTCACCATGGTGACCTGGCCGATGGTGCCGAACTCGGCGGTGTTGTTCGCCGAGTCGATACGGATCTCCTGGAAGGATTCGACGTAGTTGGCGAGCGGCCCGATCTGCGTTTCGGTGACCCCGTCGCTCATCGTGGTGCCGTCGATGCTCCAGTGCGACTGGTTCGTGCGGCTGCCGGAGAAGCGGATTGTCGAGCCCGTGGCTGCCTGCAACACATTGGGCACAAGGGCCAGGTGCGCCCAGATCTGGCGGGTGTTCAACGGCAGGTCACGGAGCTGGGCGAAACTCCGCGTCTCGGAGATGCGGGCGGTTTCGGTCTCGATCAGCGTCACTCCGCCGGTAACCTCCACCACCGTATCCACCGGACCGACGACCAGCCGGATGTCGATCCGGCGGTAGTCCCGGGCCAGCAGTTGGATCTCCTGGACGACGAAATCCCGGAAGCCGGTCTTGGCGGCGCGTAAGGTGTAGACGCCCTCACGGAGCTGGGGAATCGTGTAGACCCCCTCGCTGTTTGAGACGGCCTTGCTGGTGATACCCGTGGCCACATGGGTGACGGCAATCTCGACCTCGGGCACCACTGCGCCGGTAGGGTCGGTGACGATGCCGGTGATGGTGGCGAACGTGGTCTGCGCGGGCACGGCGGGTGCCAGCGAAATGAGCAGAATGGCGACGGCGGCGCCGGTGCGGGCCATGGCGGACATTGCTCTGGGGCCTCCTTCAGGCTCGAATCACTGGATCGATTGGGCGCGTGACGCTCGGTGGAGCGCGGCGAATTTATCCAGTCACCGCAATAATTATGACCCCAGCCGCGGCGGCTGTCAACTGGAAAAATCCACGCCGGCGGCGATCGCCTCTCCCGCCGTTTCAGGCGCCGCCGGCGGCCGGCGCGGCTGCGACACGCGCGGTCTCGAGCGGGGTGAAGAACTGCGCCAGTACCAGCCCGAGGGCTCCCATCAGGGGTGCCTCATCGGCGTGCTGCGCCGCCAGAATCCGAAAGTGGCTGAGGTAGCGCGGTGCGATGCGCTCCCGGAGCACCCTCCACACGGCTTCGCCGATCAGATCCCAGGCCGAAGCCAGGTAGTCGCCGAGGATGATCGCCTCGGGGCTGAAGGCCTGCTTGAGGTTGACGAAGCCGAGCCCGACATAGAGGGCCACCTCGGCGAGCGCTTCGGCGGCGGCCGGATCCCCGGCACGGGCCCGGGCGACGATCTCGCCCGCGGCGACCGGCCCGGCCTGGGGTTCGCGCTCGGCGTAGAGCCGCATCAGCGCCCGGTCCGAGGCATATTGCTCCCAGCAGCCGCGGTTGCCGCATGGGCAGGGGATGCCGTCCGGAAACAGAATCGTATGCCCGAACTCGGCCCCGAGATCGTGACTGCCCTGGAGCAGGCGGCCGTCGACGACGACGCCGGTGCCGATGCCGCCATGCGCAGTGACGAAAACGAAGTTCTGGGGCGGCTGCCGGCCCGGCTGCGAGAACCACTGCTCGGCGAAGGCCGCCAGCTTGGCGTTGTTCTCGAAGAAAAAGCGGGCCGGAACCCCCTCGGAGAGCATCGCGCCGACCGGCAGGTCGAACCAGCCGAGGTTCTCCGCCGCCACCACGTGGCCGCTCGCCCGCACGATCGTGCCGGGTATGGCGACGCCCACCCCGAGCAGGCCATCTCGCGCATACTTGTCCACCATCGCGGCGATCGCGCTGCGCAGGCGCACCAGGAAAACGTGCGGATCGGGGTGCCAGGCAACGAGACGCTGCCGGAGGATGCGGCCGAAAACGTCCGCCGCCACCACCCGCGTGCGCGACAGCGAGATCTCGACGCCCACGACGTGCGAGGCGTCCCGCCGCAGACGCAGACCGATCGGGGGCCGCCCGGGTTGGGACGAGCCGTTGCGGCTCTCCACCAGCCAGCCTTCCCGCAGGAGGCGTTTGACGATGAAGGTGATGGAGCTGGCCGGCAGGCCGGTCATCTGGGCCAGGTCGGCGCGGCTCAGATTCGGAGTCTGCCGGATCAGATTGAGAATCAGGCGCTGGTTGGATTCGCGGAGGTCTGCTTTCCGCAGCGCCCGGCGCCCGGTGGGGCTCACTGGTGCCATGGTTTGAGGGGCCCTTTATGCAGTCATCGAAATTAATCTCAGTATAGCCGAACGGCGCCCGGCACCGGCGCCGCGACCAGCAGCCGGCTCTTCACCGGGGGAAAGCGGTTCCGGGGAGTGGTGGGCGCGACAGGACTCGAACCTGTGACCTCGTGCGTGTGAAGCACGCGCTCTAACCAACTGAGCTACGCGCCCGAGCGGGGCCTTTTGAACCTCGCCATCTCATACCCTACCACAACGGGCGCCGCAACGGTTCGCTATCATGGGCGTGAGATGGGCCAGCGGGAAACGGCCGAGGCCCTGCCGGCGGCGACCGAAAAGCTCTCCGAACTTGAAGCGGCCCTGGGGCAGGCCTTGCGCGGCAAGGCGGAAGTGGTCCGGCTGGCGCTCGTCTGCCTGCTGGCGCGCGGCCACCTGCTGATCGAGGATGTGCCCGGCGTCGGCAAGACGACGCTCGCCCAGGCGCTGGCGCGCTCGGTCGACTGCGGCTATCACCGCCTCCAGTTCACCTCCGACATGCTGCCGAGCGACGTGCTCGGCGTCACCGTCTACAACGCCCAGACCCGCGAGTTCGAGTTCAAGCGCGGGCCGATCTTCACGAATTTTCTGCTGGCGGATGAGATCAATCGGGCCACGCCCAAGACGCAGTCGGCGCTGCTCGAGGCGATGAACGAGCTCCAGGTGAGCATCGACGGCGTCTCCTATCCCATGGCCCGGCCCTTCATGGTGATCGCCACGCAGAATCCGGTCGAGCACCACGGCACCTATCCGCTGCCGGAATCCCAACTGGACCGGTTCCTGCTCCGGCTGCGGATCGGCTATCCGGACGCCGAAAGCGAACGCCAGATTCTGCGCCAGCGGGAGGACCGCATCGGCATGCAGGTGCGGCCGGTCCTCTCGGCTGCCGAGGTGATCGAGCTCCAGGAGATGATCCACGCCGTGCGCGTCGAAGAGGCCGTCACCGACTACATCATGGCCATCGTCGAGCGCAGCCGCTCGCACGAGTCGCTCTATCTCGGCGTGAGCCCCCGGGGCGCGCAGGCGCTCTATCGCGCCGCCCAGGCCCTCGCCCTGCTCGAAGGGCGCGATTATGTTATCCCCGACGACGTGAAGCGGCTGGCCACGCCCGTGTTTGCTCACCGCGTCGTGGTCAACCCGCGCGTGGCGCTCCTGGCGCGCGGCGCCGACGCCGGCGAACGGGTGCTGGCTGAGATCCTGGCCTCGGTCGAAGTCCCCCTCTAGGAGATGAGAACCGCCATCATCGGCCTGCCCATGGTGGGCAAGACTTCGCTGTTCACCATCCTGACGGGAGCGCACGAGCCAATCCGGCACGGACCTCTGGAGGCGCGGCTCGGTGTTGCCATCGTCCCGGACGAGCGGGTGGAGGAGGTGGCGAAGCTGTTTCGGCCGCCCAAGGTCACCCACGCGACGATGGAGTTTCTTGACTTTCCGGCCATCTCCCGCGAAGCGCTCCAGGAGCCCCGGTATCTGGCCGGCATGCGCCTGGCCGAGGCGCTGGCGCACGTGCTGCGGGTTTTTGAGAGCGACACCGTGCCGCACGAGAAGGGCTCCATCGATCCGGTCCGCGACCTCAACGACGTCGAAACCGAGCTGATCCTCTCCGACCTTTTGATGGTCGAAAAGCGGTTGGAGCGGCTCGAGAAGGACCGCAAGAAGATCAAGAGCGCCGAGCTCGATCACGAGTACGAGCTGCTCGGGCGGGCGCGGGCGGCGCTCGAGGCCAACCGGCCGCTGCGCAGCCTCGAGCTCGACGGGGAGGCGGAAAAGCGCCTGCGCGGCTTCGGCTTCCTCTCCCAGAAGCCGATGCTGTACGTGCTGAACCTGGGCGAAGAGGACGCGCCGCGCCTGCACGAGCTCGAAGCCGACTTCCGCCGGCGCCACCTGGCCGCGCTGCCGCGCACGGAAGTGGTCGCCATCTGCGGCAAGATCGAAGCCGAGCTGGCCGAGCTTGATCCGCAGGAGGCCGCCGAGTTCCTCTCCGGCTACGGGCTGCCGGAATCGGGCCTCGGGCGGATCCTACAGGCCGGTTACCGGCTGCTCGGCCTGATCTCGTTCATCACGGCGAGCGAGACCGAGGTGCGCGCCTGGAGTGTGCCCGCCGGCACCACCGCGCTCAAGGCCGCCGGGACGATTCACACCGATTTTGAAAAGAAATTCATCCGCGCCGAGGTGGTGAACTGGAAGACGCTGGTCGAATCCGGCGGCTATGCCGGCGCGCGCGAAAAGGGCCTGCTGCGCCTGGAAGGCAAGGACTACGTCGTCAACGACGGCGACGTGCTGCTGATCCGCCACGGCTGAGGGCTACAGAGGGAACTGGCGCGCTTCGTCGAACATCGCGATGACGTTTTCCGGCGGCACGTCGGCCTGGATGTTGTGGGCTGCCGCGAGGACGTAGCCGCCGCCCGGGCCGAGGTCTTGAATGCGCCGCCGCACTTCCGCGCGCACCTCCTCCGGTGTGCCTTTGGGAAGCAGCCCCTGGTTGTCAATGGCGCCCCAGAAGGCCAGCTCGCGCCCGTATTCCGCCTTCAGGCGCCGCGTGTCCATGTGGGCCGCCGAGACCTGCACCGGGTTGAGGATGTCCACGCCCGCGTCGATGAGATCCGGGATGAGCGCCCAGACCGAGCCGCAGGAGTGATAGAGCAGCGGCTTGCCGAACGATTTCACGACGCCCGCCATCCGCCTGTGGCAGGGCTTGATCACCGCCCGGTAGAGCTCCGGGCGCACGAGCGGGCTCTTCTGGGTGCCCACGTCGTCGCCGAACATGACCACGTCGACGAACTGGGCGGTCTCCTCGAGCGCCCGCCGGGCGATCTCGGTCCAGAGGTCGGTGACCCGTTCGATGAGCGCCTGGGCGAAGGCGCGCCGGGCGATAAGATCTTCGAGCCATTCGCCATAGCCGCGCAGGAACTGGCACTGATGCACCGGGCCCACGCCCAGGCCGAGCACCACGGCGTAGTCGGTCTGCTCATGAAGCGCGCGGGCCCGCTCCCGCAGGCCGCGATAGCGGCCGGGATCGGCCGGATCGGGCCAGTCGTGACGTTCGACGTCGCCGGGCGAGGGATCGTCGAGACGGTAAAACGGCCCGTCGACGTTGATGTAGTGGCCGCCCTCGGGCTTTGACCAGGTGACGCCCCACTCGTCGACGAAGGCGTCCGGCGAGATCTCGCGGTCCGGTCGGCGCTCGGCGGCGCCGAGGAGCAGGGCGCGGGTGTCGACATCGAACCGCTCGAGAATCGCCTCATCGGGAATCACCGTGCCGGAGCGGCGGGAGAGGATCTGCGGCTCGGCGGCGGGAAGTCCAAGCCGGGCGCGGAGGCGCTCCTCGGCGCCGACGGTCAGGGTGGTGGCGAGGGTCGAGCCGAGATCGATGGGCACGCGGTCGGACGGCTCATGCCGGATCGCGCGGAGCACGCGTTCGCGGTGTGTCATCTCAACTGGCATTGTCGGAGATTGCCGTGGTGCGTCTCAACCTGCGCCGGGACGGTACAATCGGGCGAAGGGATGCCAGGCGAAGGCTCGCTCCGGCAGAGGATCGAAACGCTGCTCGGAATCGAGGCGGCGATCAAGCCGGAGGTCTACCGCCGCATCGACGAATCGGCGGCGGTCAACGATCTCAATTACTGGCTCGAGCTGGTGCTTTCGGCGGCCATCGCCACGCTCGGGCTGGTGCTCAACAGCCCGGCGGTGGTCATCGGCGCGATGCTCATCTCCCCGCTGATGGGACCGATCATTGCGGCGGGGCTGGCGCTGGCGGCTGCGGATCTATACCTGGGGATCAAGTCGGCCTTGAATCTGGTGATCAGCATCGCCGGGGCGATCCTGCTGTCGGCGCTGATCGTCTGGATGATTCCCTTCCGCACGCCCACCAGCGAGATCCTGGCGCGCACGCAGCCGAACCTGCTCGATTTGGGCGTCGCGCTGTTTTCCGGGCTGGCCGGTTCGCTGATCGTCTGCCGGGGCGGCCGCGGCGGCGGCGTGACCGCCCTGCCGGGCGTGGCGATCGCCGTGGCGCTGATGCCCCCGCTTTGTACCGTGGGCTTCGGCGTGGGCAGCGGCTTTCAGTGGCCGATCATCTGGGGCGCCGGCCTGCTGTTTTTGACCAACCTGACGGCGATCACCGCCGCGGCGTTCGGCGTCTTCTATGCCGCGCGGATGGACGCGCCGGACGCACGCGGGGCCGTCGGCGAGGCCATCCGCGAGCGCCTCGCGCACGAGCGGCTCTACTCGCTGCTGGCGAACACGCGGCTGGCTCGCTCGCTCGGCGAGATCGGAAGGCTGCGGTGGCGGATCACCATGCTTGCGGTGCTGCTGGTGGTGCTGTTCATTCCGCTTCGCGACTCGCTGTTGCAGGTCCGCGATGAAACGCTGGCGCGCACGGCGATCCGGGAGGCCGTCCGCTCGCTCGCCTCACCGGAGGAGATCGTCTCGCAACAAATCGAGATCGGCGACCGGATCCGCGTGCGGCTGGTGCTTACCGGAAACGTCACGCAGGAAAGGATCGCCGAAGCCGAACGCCAGATTCTTCGCCGGACCGGAAAGGAGGTGGATCTGCTGGTGCGCAAGGTGGCGGGCGAGGAGGAGCTGGCGACGCTTCGCCAGAGTCTCAGACCGGCGGCCTCCCCGGCGCTCGCTCTCGACAGCCTGCGCGGGGAGGTGAGCGCGCGGCTTGCCCGCGCTCTCAGCGACGTCTGGCCCGCCTCGCAGGGGGAGTTGCGCGACTACGAGCTCGGTTTCAGCCCGCAGGGGCTCCGCGTCCGGCTTCGCTACGAAGCCGCCGAAGCCTTGCCGGCGCCGGCGGTGGAGATTCTCGGGAGGGCGCTGCGCTTACGGCTCGGTGTCGAGCAGCTCGAAGTGATCGCCGAGCATGTTCCGCCTGCTCCCCCGGACGCACCGGCGATCCGCTCCCGGCGGCCGGGGGCAGGCGTGCGCTAACGCGCCGGCACGGCGTAAAGCCGGCGCAACAGATCCTGGAGGGCCGAGACGACCGCCGGATCGGCTTTGGCCAGACCCGCGGTGACCGCATCGCGGGCGGGCAGGATCTCCTCGAGGAGCCGCTTGCGGTCGCGGTCGCCGAGCGTGCGGGCCAGCTCCTGGGCCTGGTCGAAGAACTGGGTGGTGTAGCGGCCCGCGGTCCCGAAGTTGTTCTGGGTCACTTCGAGGTAAGCCTGCGCCAGCAGGTCCCGCAGCGCCACGAAGTCCGCCTGTTGGCGCGCCGCCGCCAGGTCGCGGCGAAGCTGCCGCACCTCCACATAACGGGGAAGAAACCCCACCAGGAAGGCCGCCACAAACGCGATGGACCAGAGGATGAGCTTCTTGCGTGCTGGCATTTCCGCCTCCGGAGGAGCTGTGCCCGGCCATTATATCGCGAACAGAAATGGGGGACCGGCGGCTCTGCCCGCGACATCTCCGCCGGTCCCCCGAGAGCGTCCAGGAGATGGTCAAGGTCGGACGCCCAACTCAAATCGTAAGCGTGATCAGGTAGATACTGCCCAGCAGCAACACCGCCAGGGCGGATCCCACGAGCCAGCGGATGAACCGTTCCCGGCGCGTGGTGAACTCGTTGCGCTTCTCATCAAGCGTCTTGAACATCGTCATGTTGCACCTCCTTCTCAAAAAGCTTCAATCAAGCGGCCCGTTGTTTGGCCGGGGAATCGGCCATCGGCTGCCTCACCGCCAGCAGCGAGCAGGGCAGCTCCTCCAGTAGCGTCTCCAGGCCCGAGGCGGAGAACCAGCCACGGGTTCGGCTGCGCGGTGCGACGCCGACGACCACCAGGTCGACCGGCGCCCTCCGCGCCGCCCCGGCAAGCGCGGGCGCGAGCCTGCCGCGCTCGAGATGCAGTTGGCTCACGGGAGCCGGCAGATCGAGCTTCCCGAGCAGCCCTTCGACAGCGGCGTTCGCGGAGCCGTCGCCGCGCCGCGCCAGGATCCCGTCGAGCGGGGCGTCCGAGACGCACAAAACCTCGAGCCGGGCGGCCTCCAGCCGGGCGATGGCCGCCGCGGTTTCCACCACCTTGCGGCTGAGCAGGCGGGTGGTCTCATCGCCGTGCCTCAGCTCGACGGCCGCCAGGATATTCCCCGCGGGGACCGTCTCGGCGTCGCGGACGATCGAGACCGGGCAAGGGGCCGTCTTGAGCAGCCGCACGAGCGTGCGGCGCGACGCCGCCCGCTCACCCGCTCCCACTACCAGCAGATCGTGCCGGCGCCGCTCGATCGCCCGGACCAGTTCCCGGCACGGATCGCCGAGCAGCACCTCGGTGTCGACGTCAACCCCCCGCCGCCGGAGCGGCTCGACGAGCTGTTCGAGCCGCTCCAGCATCTCCGCGGCGGCGAGCTCCGCCACGGGACCGGTGCCGATCGGAGGCACCAGCATCCACAAATCGCGTGGAATCTCTTCCAGGACGCCCGCCACGGTCAGGACCGCGTCGCTCTTTTTCGCCAGAGCGGCCGCGCGAGCCAGGGCCGGCGCCGCTGCGTCGGGCGCGGCGTAGAAGAGAATGTTGCGCAGCTTCTTCATCGCTGGGGCCTCCCTTTCACGTTTTCGTACCGGCCGGAGGCGGCTTTGGAGAAGCCGGCCTCTGCCAACCGGAGAGCACCGGGCGTGCCAAACCGCTCCGGCCCGCCGCGCGGGTTTCTATCGATCTCATCTGAGGAGAGTTGTCCCTCCGGGGAGGCTCCGGCGCCCGCCCCGGAGGCGGAGAGAGAAGCTCTCGCGCCGTACGATTTCGGCGAGGGGTGTACGATTTGGGACAGCGCCTCGCCGTCAGGCCTCTTCCGGCTCGCGGCGAATGTTGTGCTTCTCCATGCGGTAGATCAGGGTGCGGCGGCTGATGTCCAGATACCGCGCCGCCTGGGTCTGGTTCCAGCGGAACTTGCGCAGGGCGCGCAGGATGAGCTCCTTCTCGATCGCCTCGAGGCTGAGGCCGTGCGGGCCCAGCTCGAGATGGAGCACGTCGCCCGTGACCGGTTCGGCGCTCCTCAGCTCAGGCAGATCCTCGAGCGTCACCGTGTCACCCACGGTGAGCACGACGATGCGCTCGATGACGTTTTCAAGCTGCCGGATGTTGCCCGGCCAGCGATAGGCCGAGAAATAGGGGAGCAATTCCGGCGGCAACTTGAGCTCCGGCCGCCCGTGCTTCTGTTTGGCGCGCTGGAACAGATGCTGCACCAGCTCGGGGATGTCCTCGGCCCGCTCGCGCAGCGGCGGCAGCTCCAGGGGGATGACGGCGAGGCGGTAGTATAGATCCTCACGGAAAGCCCCGTCCTCGATCATTGCCTCCAGGTTCCGGTGCGTGGCGGCGATGATGCGCACGTCCACCTTGCGCGGCGCCGCCGCGCCCACCGTCTCGATTTCGCCTTCCTGGATCAGCCGGAGCAGCTTCACCTGGAGTTCGAGCGGCAACTCGCCGATTTCGTCCAGAAACAGCGTGCCGCCGTCGGCCGCCTCCACCTTGCCGCGCCTGGTGGCCACGGCGCCGGTAAAAGACCCCTTGACGTGGCCGAACAGCTCGCTTTCCAGCAACTCGCGAGGGATGGCGCCACAGTTGATGGTGACGAAGGGTTGATCCCGCCTCGGGCTGTTGTGGTGGATCGCCTTGGCGAGTAGCTCCTTGCCGGTGCCCGTCTCGCCGCGAATCAGCACCACCGAGTCGCTGCGGGCGGCCCGCGCGGCGACCTCGAGCACGCGCAGCAGCGCCTGCGAATGGCCGATGATGTTCTCAAAGCCGTACTTGCTGTCCAGGTTGCGGCGCAGCAGCTCGACTTGTTCGATCAAACGCTGGCGCTCGAGCGCGCGGCGGACCACCAGCACGAGCTGCTCGTAATCGATCGGTTTGGTGAGATAGTCGTAAGCGCCGGCTTTCATCGCCTCCACGGCGGTTTCGATGCTGCCGAAGGCGGTAATGATGATCACCGTCAGCTCGGGGTGGGCGGCGCGCAAGGCTCGCAGCAGGTCGAGGCCGGAGAGCCCGGGCATCTTGAGGTCGGTGATGACGAGCGCGGGCGCCGCTTCCTCCAGACGCGCCAGCGCCTCCTGGGCGTGGCGGGCGGTCACGACCTCGTAGCCGGCCTCCTCGAGTTGCATCTGGAGGATGCGCCGGAGGCTCGAATCGTCGTCGACCACCAGAATCCGCGCGCCTTTCATGAACGCCCCCTGCGATCAAGAGGCAGCAGCAGCGCGAAGGTCATCCCTCCCTCGGGATTCGCCCGGGCCGACAGCACGCCGCCGTGCTGTTCGACGATCTGATGCGCCACCGAAAGGCCCAGGCCGGTGCCGTTCTCCTTGGTGGTGAAAAAGGGATCGAAGATCTTTTCCAGGTGCTCCGGGTCGATGCCGCAGCCTTGATCGCGCACTTCTATGAGGAGGCGGCCGTTGGCCAGCCGGGCTGAAACCGACAGTTCGCCGCCCTGCGGCATGGCCTGGATCGCATTGATCACCAGGTTCAGGAGGACCTGCTTGAGCTGCTCCGGGTCGCACTCGAGCGGCGGAAGGTTTGGCGCGGCCTGTTTGCGCATTTCGATCGGAGCGCTCCCGACGGCGTGGGCGCTCAGATCGAGCACCGCCTCGAGCAGCTCGTCGACTGAGACGCTCCGGTAGCGCGGCGGGCGCGGCCGGGCGAAGTCGAGGAAGCTCGTGAGCAGCCGCTGGAGCCGCTCCTGCTCCTTTTCGATGATGTCCAGGCACTCCTGGCGGCGCTCCTCCGAGAGCCGGTTGCGGCGCAGCATGCCGACGGCGCCCGCGATGGAGGCCAGAGGATTGCGGATCTCATGGGCGAGGCCGGCCGAGAGCTGCCCCACGGCGTAGAGCCGTTCGGCGCGTTTCATGCGCTCGAAGTTCTCTTGCAGCTCGGCGTAGACGCGGCTCAGCTCCTCGGTGCGCTCGCGCAGCATTTCCCGCTGGCGCCGGTCCCGGTCGGCCATGACTCCGGTGAGAATGCCCGCCAGGCAGAAGACGATCACCTCCAGATACTGGCTCAGCGCGTAGTGCGGCAGATTCTGCCAGCTCACCAGGAACGGCGGGAAGTAGAAAATCCAGGCGAAGATGGCGGTGGCCAGCCCGCCGCGCCAGCCAAAGGAGAGCGCGGCGAAGATGACCGGCAGGTAGAACAGGCGCTGGTAGATGTAGTGCCAGTGGACCACCTCCGGAGGCGTCAGGTAGTGCAGCGCGCTGATGAGGAGGAGTGCCGCCAGTATGATGCCCGCGCGGAGCCAGGCCACTTGGCTCTTGCTAAAGCTCAAGACATCAACCCCGCCCATGCGTATTATCCCATCCGGCCGACCGCCCGCCCCGCGGCAGGTGTCCCAAATCGTACACTTGCAAGGCCCGCCACCTTGCGGAGCCATCCGACGCCGTCGCCTGCGGTAAACCTAAGCCGTTGAAGAGGCTCCCATTTCCCTGGCGGAGCCGGCTCTGACGCCTACCGAAAGCCATTTGGCACGTCACCTGCCACCTCTTCAGACGAGGCGCTCCGAGCCGGGGCGCCCCGAGGGAGGTGAAGCCATGAAGGTCCGACCTCTTCGACCCACGGAGGCTGCCCGCAAGCGCCTGCTTGCCAAGCGGGCCGAGCTGGTCAGCCGCCACCGGGCCGCGGCCGGCGCCCTTGCCGGCGGCGAGCGGATTTCCGAGCTCGACCAGGCTCGCGCGCTCCACGACGAGTTCGTCTCCTTGCGCGTCGGCCGGATGCTCTACCGGGAGCTAAAGCGAATTGACGCGGCGCTGGCAAGGCTGGCTGCCGGCGACTACGGCGTCTGCGCCGACTGCGGCGCCGCGATTCCCGCCAGGCGTCTCGAAGCGATTCCCTGGGCGGAGCGTTGCGTGGCCTGTGAGGAGCGGGCCCAGGCGGAGCCGGAGCGTGACGAGCTGACGGACTGGGCCGCCTGAGGCGGCCGAAATCGGGAGGATTCCAGATGTACGCCAACGGCGCCCCGGCGGCGCACACCTATGTTATTCCTGAGCCCTTCGAGCGCGCGCTGAAGCTGCTCCGCGAGGCGCTTCGGAGGGAGGGCCTGGGCATTCCCATGGAGCTCGATCTGGCGCGGCGCGTCCGGCGCGAGCTGGGAGTCACGTTGCTTCCGTGCAAGCTGCTCTGCGTGGACAGCCCGATGGTGCTGGTGGAGGCGATGGCGGTGGATACGGCCGGCGCCATCTTTCTGCCGCTGCACGTGGTGGTGGCGGCGCGGGGCCCGCAGACGCTCGTGCACCTGGCCAGCCCGGCGACCATCCGCTCCGCGGAGGTGCCCGTGGGCGTCAAAGCGCCGCTCGGCAAGCTCCAGATGCGCCTGGCGGGCATCCTCCAGCGGCTCGGCGGGCGCCAGGCGCTCTGCGCGCTAAGCGGCTGAAGCGAGCTTTCGGTCGCCACCGCCCGCTGATAGACTGGACGGACATGAGACGCCGCGATTTCCTGCGAACGGGCGCCTGGCTGGGCGCTGCCGTCGAGTCGCCGCTGCGGGCGGCGGCCCAGACGCCACCGGTGCTTCAGGCCGGCGAGAAGGTTGGCTTTGCCGAACGGGACATCACGCCGTCGATCGGCATGGAGATGCCGGGCGGCTACGGCAAGGCCTATCACCGCAGTTTTCATGACCCCTGCAAGGTGCGGGCAGCAGTCTTTGATGACGGCAGCCGGCGTGTCGCCCTGGTGGGCGTCGATGCGCTGGTGGTGCCGCGACCGATGGTGATGGCGGCGCGCAAGGCGATCTCGGAGCGCTGCGGCATCCCCGGAGAGGCGGTGCTCATCGGGGCCTCGCATTCGCACTCGGCCGGGCCGGTCGGCATGGTGCTGCCAGGTGAATACGACCACGCCTCGCCGCTGGTGAAACGGCTGGCCTACGAAATGTCGTCCTGCGCCGACCCCGGTTACCTGCTCCGCGTCGAGACCGAGATCGTGCGCGCGGTAGTGGAGGCTGACCAGCGCCGCGCGGAGGCGGCCTGCGGCTTCGGCGTCGGCCGAGAGGATAAAGTCGGCTTCAACCGCCGCCTGCGGATGAAGAACGGGCTCACCTGGTCGCACCCGGGCAAAGGCAACCCCGACATCATCGGCTATGCCGGGCCGATCGATCCCGACGTCGGCGTCATCGGCGCCTGGGACCGCCATGGGCGGCTCATTGGTTGCGTCGTCAACTACGCCTGCCACGCCACCACCAGTCCCGGGGGCATCTCGGCCAACTGGATCTACTACCTCGAGCAGACCATTCAGGGCGTCTTCGGCCGCGATGTGGCCGTGGTCTTTCTCGCCGGCGATTGCGGCGACGTCACGCAGGTGGACAATCTCAGCCCTTACGCCAATCCGCCCGGCGAGCAGTGGGCCCAGTATGTGGGCGGGCGAGTCGGCGCCGAGGCGGTGAAGGTGCTCCTGAGCGTCTATCCCGGCAGTTTCGCTCCGGTGGGCGCGCGGGTTGCGGTGGAGCGGATGAAGCGGCGCATCCCGAATCCGGAGCGCGTCCGGCGCGCGCTGGCGCTGGTTGAGAGATCTCCGAAGGAGGTCGATCCGACCGAGTGGACCTTTGCCAAAGAGATCGTCCTCCTCGATGCCTTGATTGCCAAGGAGCGCGACGTGGAGGTCGAGGTGCAGGCCCTCCAGGTCGGCCCGACCGTTTTCATCGCCCGCCCGGGCGAAATGTTCGTCGAGCACGGCCTCGAAATCAAGAAGCGGTCGAATTTCCCGCTGACGTTCCCGGTGGAACTGGCCAACGGCTGCGTGGGCTATGTGCCCACCGAGGAGGCGTTCGGACCGCACGGCGGCGGCTACGAGACCCGCCTTACCAGTTACTCGAATCTGGCGCCCGAGGCCGGCCGGCGGATGACCGAGCTCGGTCTGGGACTGGCGCGCGCCATGCAGCCGGGCGCCGTCCCCATGCCGCCCAAAGCGCCGCCGTTCAAGGCGCCCTGGTCTTACGGGAACGTCCCGCCGGAGCTCTCCTGAGGCGGGCCGCTAGGGCATCCGGGCGTTACGCCAGTCGTCGGTGCGGAAGGGCGGCGCGGGCAGGCCTTCGGCGTTGATCAGGTTGTTTTCCGGGTCGTCGGCCCAGCCGTAGCGGACCGCCGCGGGCGCGGGCACCTCAGGGCTGGAGACGACAACCGTTTCTCCCTCGATGGCCGCCTGCGCAGGTTGGAAGATGCGGTCGGCGCCCGCGACGACGAAGCCTTTCAACGGCCCGGCGCCTCGGGTCTTGAGACCCCCTCCGGCGGAATCGAACCACAGGCGCAGCCGCCCGTCCTCGCGGGTCAGCCGGCGGAAGACCGGGCCTGAGTAGATGATCTTGTCGCCGTAAACCACCGCCCGCGCCGCGAGCGCCAGCCGCCGGCCCACTTCCTGTTTGTTCGTGGGGTGTATATCCTGGGGATCGCCGATATCAAGCGCCACGGCCATGGCGGTGTCCCGCAGCTCGAGCGCGCAGGCTTGCGATTCGCGCAACTCGGGCCAGTTGGTCTGCGGGCCGACCTTGGCAAAGTTCGCCAGCTGCACGAACAGAAATGGGAAGGCGCCCTGCGCCCAGCGGCGCCGCCAGTCGCGGATCATCGTTTCAAACAGGCGCCGGTACAGGTACGCCTGATTGCTGCCGGCATTGCTTTCGCCCTGATACCAGATGGCGCCGCGCACGGCGTAAGGAACCAGCGGAGCGATCATCGCGTTATAGAGTGTCGCCGGCGCGTGAGGATGGCCCGGGCCGCGCGGCTCCCGCGGCTTCGGTGGAGGCGTCTCGCCGCGGCTCCTGGCTACCTGCGCGGCCTGCTCCCACTCGCGCACCGCCTGCTCGAAACGGAGTTTCTCGCTCGGGTAGTCGGCGAGCACCCGATCCCAGTTCTCCAGGTAGAAATGGAGTGCCGGGTCAGCCTTGAGCGCCTCCAGACTCGTCCAGGCTTCGGCGGGCGTGCCGCCCCAGGCCGACTGGATGATCCCCACGGGCACGCCCAGGTGCTGCTTGAGATGGCGGGCGAAGAAGTAGCCGACGGCGGAGAAGCTCCGGACGGTTTCCGGGCGCGCGACTTGCCAGGCGCCCTCGACGTCGTCGAGCGGCTCGGCGGCGGTCTTCAGCGTGACCTTGAACAGCCGGATCTCGGCATGGTCGGCCTGCGCGATCTCCTGCTCGGCGTTGTTGGACCGTTCGACCGGCCAGACCATGTTCGACTGACCGGAGGCCACCCACACCTCGCCGACAAGCACGTCCTGGAAGGTGACGGTGTTTTCCGCTTCGATCCGGAGCGCAGCCGGCGCTGCCGGCTTCATCGGGCGCAGGAACGCCTCCCACCGGCCGTCCTGATCCGCCCGCGTTACCACGGACTGGTCGCGGAAGCGGACGCGGACCGACTCGCCCGGCGCGGCTTTGCCCCAGATGCGGACGGGAGCGTCTTGCTGGAGCACCATGTGGTCGGAAAAGAGCTTGGGTAGCGTGACGGCGGAATCGAGAGGCCCCGCCAGCGCGATGCAGAGGCAGGCGGAAACGAGGGTGCATCGATGCATGCCGACTGTGATACCACAGACCGGCGCGGGACGCGAGCCAACTTACGGCTGAGGGGCGCCGTGCGGGGGTTCACCGGGCAGCTCGTAGGTGATTTTCGAGTCGCTGGTGGTAAGCACCGATTCGGCAACGAAACGCCGGTAATGCGTGAAGGTGATCTCGTTGTAAGTGCAGTAGGTAGAATACCGCTTGCAGGCGAGATTCTCCGCGCGGACCGGCAGCAGGTACCAGGCGCCGCCGATCAGGACGGGACCGTAGTCGACGGTCATTTCGATCACGTCCATGGGGTAGGAGGAGGGCACCTGGCGCGCCTGGATCTCGATGCGGAGTACGCGCGCGGTCTCGGAGTGAATCCATAGGGAGCCTCGATAGGCGGGGTAGAGCACGTGGCCCTCGAAATCGACGCGCCAGTGCGAGCCCTCCTGCGGCACTTCGAAGTCATACAGCTTCGCCGGCTGCCCGTTGAACTCGGTTTCCCTCAGGAACCGAAAGCGCGCCGCCGTCGCGGGAAAGAACAGATCCCTCACCAGCGTTCCGAATTCGCCCGTGGACCAGGTCCCCGTCCGCTCCGCGTGCCGGTACTCGACCGGCCGGCCGTTGCGCCGGAGGTTCTGGTAGATTTCGCGGCCGTTCAGGTAGAGCACCTCGGCGCTGATGCGGTCCCGCAGCCGCCAGCGCGGCGGCCGGGAATCGCTGTCGAAGCGCCAGGTCAATTGCTCGCAGAGGAAATCGGGGAGCTGTTCAGTGAGCCGCTGCACCTGATCGGCAGCGCCGGCCAGCACGGGGTCGTCGGCGAGCGGGCGGACGGTTTCCTCATGAACCGCTGCCTCCGTTGAGACCATGACCTGCTTCCGAACACATTCGCCGGAGGATGGGCTCCTGCCGGTTGCCGCGGGGCACAGAGCAGGCCTGCCGGCTGAGGGGACTTTGACCGCGAGAGGACCCTCCCGCTGGGCCGGTGCGCTCACGGTCAGCAACAGGCCGGCCAGAGCCGCCCGAATGCCCACCGCGCGCATGCTTGCCGTTCTCTCCTGCCTCTATTTTGGCGCGAAAGCCGCGGGCAGTTCCGCCGAGACTTCCGCGCCCCTTCCGATCGCTCAAACCGGGAGAATCTGCCGGCCGACTCGGAGGCGCGGACCGGCCGGAATAACAGCCCAGCCGGGCGCGTGTTTGCGGGCGCCTCCTCCACAATTCGGCTCGCGCCCGTCGGTTTTGCCGGGAAGCCAGGGTGCAGCTTCGCAGGCGCTGCCGCGCTGTGTCCGGAGCTCTTCCGAGCAGGCCGCGGCGGGCATCCCACCCCGGCTGTATTTCGCTCATGCTTGGCGGGGCAATCGAGCTGCATGGAGCTCGTCAAGGCCTGAGCGACGCGGGCCTCAGCCCCTGGCCCGCTCGAGCGCCCGCCGGACCCAGGGTGTGGGATTGTCGATCTCCTCGGCCGAACGGATGGTGATCGTCGGCAGCGCGTTGTGCTCTTCGTGAATGCGGGCGCGGAGCTCTTCCGCCTCGTCGCGGCCGCCCAGGCGGGAATAGCCGAACGAGCGGCAGATCCTGCCGAAGAGGAAGTCGTTGAGCGCACAGCCGCCGGTGCGTTCCAGCCCTTCGACGTTGCTGTGCCCGCTGCGGAACAGGTGGACCTGGGCGAACGACAGGCCCTGCGCAATCACCTCGTTTAAGCCTTCGCCGCCGACGCTCAAGCCCTGGCCGATGGCGCCGACCTCGTGGATGAGGCGATTGATCCCTTCCGAGCTCGTCATGCCCTCCACCAGCGCATTGTGAAGATTTGCCGTCACCAGCGTCACGTCGATGAAGACCGCATCGAGGCCGAGCGCGCTGGCGTTCTCCTGAATTTGTTCGCACAGCAGCGAGCGCCACATCGCCAGGCCCGGGTGAATCTTGACCATCACCTTCTTGTCACGAAACTGCAAGCGCGCGGTGTTCGATTCCGGAACGCCGATGTTGCGCTGATTGACCCAGCTCCAGCCGTAGAGCTTCTTCGTTTCGAGATCGCGGTACTGAAAGTCGCGCAGCCGGGTATAGACGGGATGATTCGGGTCCACTTCCAGGCTGTTAAAGTGGGGCAGCACGTGGAAGCCGAGCTGTTTGGCTCGGGCGAGAAACTCTCGGGCGGCGTCGCTCGGCATATAGGTCGGATAATTTTCGTCGTAGGGATCGGTGCGCCAGTTGGGCAGGTGGATCAGCACGCGCGCCGGCTTCACCTTGCGGGCGAGGCTTTCGAGTATGGCGAGCTGGGTCGGGCACCAGGAGATGGCCATGGCGAGCTCGTGGATCCACGGGGCGCGGCGCCGCTCTTCCGCCGCCAAGTCGTAGGCCTTCCAGAGCCAGTCGCGGTAACGGGCGGCGGGCACCTGCCATGAGCCCTGATAGACATTGAGGCGCCAGGCGAGGCCGCCGGCGGCGAGATTGTCGTCGATCGGGCCATAGGCCTCGGCGTCGAAGCCGAGCGCGTAGGGGGTATCGTCGAGCCCCACGCGCAGCGCCTTGTAACGGTAGCGGTGATCCTCCGTGTGAACCCAGAAGCCGCCGTCGGCGCCTTGGAGGATGACAAAACCGGCCTCCCAGCCCTGCGGCCAGAGCCAGTGGGAGCCGCGGACGAGCGGATCGTCGAGCTCGAGCGAGACGCCCTGGTAGAAGGGCGCCACCAGGCGGAGGTCGCGCCGGATGCCTGCGATCGTATAGCGGCAGGCGCGCACGCCCGGCCGGGAGGAATAGCCCGACGGCTCCAAAATGAGATCACCGGTGACCGGATCAGCCGTCACGCGAATCACGCCGTCCCCGTTCCAGTTCTGAAAGCGGAGCTCGGCGCAGGAAGGCGTGATCTGGCGGGCCGAAATGTTTCCGAAGAGCTGTTCGCCGAGATCGACCGTCTCGCGGCCGCGGTAGATGAGCCGCAGCGCGTCGAAGCGCGAGCGATCGAACGGCTCGATGAACTTTTCACCCGTGAGCTTGCTCTCGAGCGAAGCGAGGAATCCTTTCTCGAGCCGGGCGCGAAGCGTCGCGGTCTCGACGTGAACCACGGCGCCGTCTTCGAGGCGCACACGGGCGGCAGGCGCCTGCGCGATGGAGATGCGAGGCGATGCGGAGGCAGCCACCGGGGCGCCGGTGGATCCGGCAAGGAAGGCGCGGCGGGAAACTTTGGGCGGACGCCTCATCAGGGTACTCCTGGCCGTAATTGGCTTGCGGCGGTATTCTAACACCGCCGGCCCGGAACGCGGGGCGGCGCTCTAAGCAATTTGCTCCCGGAGGCCGATTATGAGCAATGGGATGCTGTGGGTTCGAGGCCCCTTGATCGGTCGCATCACACGGAGCGTCTTTAAGGACCTGGCGATTTGGATGATCGGATTCGGTCTGACGGTCGGCCTGATCTTTCCCTGGGCGGTCCACCAGATGGGGGTTCCAAAGGCCTATATTCTGACGGTTCCGTTCCATCTTTATTGCTTGATTGCCGGCTTTGCCGTCGGCGGGGCGAATGTGCTGCTGGCGCATGGGGTTGTGCGGCTGCGCCTGCGCCTGCTGGCGGAGAGGTTGACTCATATCACCGAGATTCTCGAGAAGCTCCAGGAGAACCGCGAGGGGGTCGAGTGCAAGCCGGAGCAGTGTCATCTGCCGGAGGACTCCGAAGACGAGATCGGCGCTACGAGCCGATCGTTCAACCTGTTGGTCGATACTCTGGACAGCGCGTTGCAGACGAACCGCGCCGTGCAAACGCTCACCGAGGTGCTGGTGGCGCAACAGAGCCTGGCGGAGCTCGCCGCGCGGGCCCTCCAGGAAGTGCGCTTCTGGAGCGGCTCCTCCGGCGGAGCCATTCTGACGGCGCAGGAGGGCGAGCTGCGATTGCTGGCGGCACATGGGCTGGTGGAGCCGGAGCGCCTGGCGCGGCACCCTGTGGTGAGGCTGGCCTACGAGCGGCAAATCGAGGAGCTTCTCGAATGCCCGCCCGACCTTCCTCTTGACGGCGTCCTCGCCCACTTTGCCCCGCGCGCCGTGGTCGTGCTGCCGATCTGCTATCAGGGCGCGAGCCTGGGCGTGCTGGTGGTCGCTGCCAACCGCGCTTATCTGCCGGAGCAGGTGCGGCGCCTCCGCCTGTTTGCCAAGCCGTTGGCCCTGGCGCTGCACAACGCCATGTCGTTCGATCATCTGGAGCGGCTGGCGGCGCTCGATGCGCTCACCGGTTGCTACAACCGGCGGTTCGGTCTGGAAAGGCTCCGCGAAGAATACGAACGCGCCGTCCGGCACGAGACGCCGCTCGGCGTCATCATCTTCGACGTCGATCACTTCAAGTCCGTCAACGACACCTATGGCCACCTGCTGGGGGACCGGGTGCTGGTGCGGGTGGCGCGCGCGGCGCGCTCGGTGCTCCGGCACGGGGACGTGCTGGTTCGCTACGGGGGTGAGGAGTTTCTGGCCGTTCTCCCCTCCGCCAATGAAGCCGACGCGGCGGCGGTAGCCGAGCGCCTGCGGCGAGCGATCGAGGAGAGCCCGTTCATGGATGAGGATCACGTCATCCGCATCACCATCAGCGCAGGAGTGGCCGCCTACCCGGAGGCGGAAGTCTCCTCGGATCGCGGCCTGATCGAGTGCGCCGACCTCGGCGTCTACACGGCCAAGCGCGCCGGCCGGAACCGGGTGGTGAGCCACTCGCAAGCGCGCGCCTGCGCCTGAAGACACCGAAACCGGGGACAGTATACTCAATCCCCGATTTTCGCCGGCCTCGACGCCACCACCTCAGCCCAAGCGCAAAATGAAGATAGGTCCATACCGAAAGGCGCGCACAGGCTCATGAGGCAGCGGCTGGAGCGATACTTCGAATTCGAGCGACTGGGCACGGACTGGCGGACGGAGATTCTGGCCGGTTTCACCACGTTCCTGACCATGGCCTACATCATCTTTGTCAATCCGTCCATTCTCCAGGACGCCGGCATGCCGTACACGGGCGTGGTGGCCGCCACCTGCCTGGCGTCGTCTTTCGGGAGCTTTCTGATGGGCGCCTGGGCGCGTTATCCGATCGCGCTGGCGCCGGGGATGGGGCTGAACGCCTACTTCACCTACGCGGTGGTTCGCGGCATGGGCGTGCCCTGGGAGGTCGCGCTCGGGGCGGTCTTCCTCTCCGGCCTGCTGTTTCTGGTGCTAACCTTCGCCGGCATTCGCGAGCTGATCCTCTACTCGATCCCTTCGGAGCTGTACGCCGCGGTGGCGGTGGGCATTGGGCTCTTCATCGCCTTCATCGGCCTGTCGAACGCCGGCATCGTCGTCTCCAACCCGTCGACGAAGGTCGCCTTGGGCGATCTGCGCCAGCCGACCACGGCTTTGGCGCTGTTCGGGCTGCTGCTGACGGCTGCCCTGATGGCGCGGCGGATTCGCGCGGCGATCCTCCTCGGCATCCTGGCGACGACCTTCGTCGGAGCCGTCTTCGGGCTGGTGCGCTGGGAGGCGCGCACCTACTCCTGGGGCGAGATCACGGCCACGGCCTTCCGGCTCGACGTTGCCGGGGCCCTCCGTCCCGGCGTGCTCGAGATTGTGCTGGTCTTTCTGTTCGTCACCTTGTTCGATGACATCGGAACACTTGTCGCGGTCGGCAAGAAGGCAAATCTCTTCGACCGCGAAAATAGGATTCCGCGAGTGAACCGGATTCTGGCGGCGGACGCTTCGGCCACGATGGTGGGGGCCCTCGGCGGAACCTCCACCGTGGTCAGTTACATCGAGAGCGCAGCGGGTGTGGTGGCCGGGGGCCGCACGGGCATTCCCGCCATCGTTTGCGGCGTTCTTTTTGCTCTCGCTCTGTTCGTCGCACCTCTGATCGGCGCGGTGCCCTCGGCGGCCACGGCGCCGGCGCTGATCCTGGTCGGCTCGCTGATGATCTCCCACGCCGCCGAGATCGACTGGCTGGATGCGGGTGTGGCGATCCCGGCTTTTCTGACCATGATCACCATCCCGCTGACTTTCAGCATCGCAAACGGACTGGCTTTCGGCTTCACCGTGCACACGCTGCTGCGGGTGCTGGTGGGCCAGTGGCGAAGCGTCCCCTGGCTGGTCTATCTGCTGACGGCGCTGTTGGTGGCGCGGTTCTTCTTCCTCCATGGCGCTTGAGGCGTACCCTTCAGCGCGATTCGACGATCCGATAGACTTCGCGTTTGGGCAGGCCCTCGGCGCGGGCGACGGCTTTGATGGCTTCCATGCGAGTCAGGCCGGCGCGCTCGAGCTCCCGGACGCGCTCGCGGATCGAAGCGACGTCCGGCGGCGACTGCGGAGCGCCCGCGGGCGGGCCGATGAGCAATGTCATCTCTCCCTTGACCGTCCCCCGCGCCTCGAGCTCGGCGCGGATGGAGGAGGCCGTGCCGCGGAGGAACTCTTCATGCATCTTGGTTAATTCCCGGGCGAGGACCACGGGCCGGCCGGCCAACACAGCCTCGAGGTCCGCCAAGGTGTCCCGGATGCGGTGGGGCGCCTCGTAGAAGACCAAGGTGCAACCAAGCGAGGCCAATTGTTCGAGGACTCGCCGGCGCGGCGTCGGTTTGGCCGGCAGGAAACCGGCGAAGTAGAACGGCTCGGTAGGCAGGCCCGAGGCCGCCAGCGCGGCAATCGCCGCCGACGGTCCGGGGATCGGAACGACGCGAAGACCTTGCTCGATGGCGGCCCTCACCAGGAGGAAGCCGGGGTCGGAGACGAGCGGCATCCCAGCGTCGGAGACGAGCGCCAGGCTTGCGCCGCCGAGCAGCCGGTCCAGGAGCTCCGGCGTACGCCGTGCCTCGTTGTGCTCGTGATAGCTGACGGTGGCCGTGCGGATGCCGTAGTGCTCAAGCAACTTCCGCGTCTGGCGGGTGTCTTCGCAGGCGATCAGCTCAACCTCGGTCAAGATGCGGACGGCGCGGTAGCTCATATCCTCGAGGTTGCCGATCGGCGTCGCCACCACGTAGAGAATGCCGGGCATCCCCCGCCAGTATCGCTGAAGCACCGGCGGGGCGGCGCGGCCCACTTCCGATAGAGTGGAGTGGATGTTTCATCTAGTCCTTCTCGTTTTCTTCCTTCTGTACGCGGCCCCGGCCGCCGCGGAGGCGGTTCGCGTGCGCGACGTGGACGGGCTCATGCGAGCCTTGGCCAATGGCAAGACGGGCGCAATCGTGGTGGCGCGGGGCGATTACCCGCTCGGCCGGACCCTGCGAATCAGCACCTCGGGGTTCACGCTCCGGGGTGAGGCGGGAGCCCGGCTGCTCGGCGGGCGGCTGCTCAAGGGTTTCCGGCCGGCGCGGGAGGAGCGCCTGAAGCCGGAGGCGCGACCCCATGTGCTCGTGGTGGACCTCAAGCGCCAGGGCATCGTCGAGTACGGCCGGCTCAGGCGCCGCGGCTTTGTCAGCCCGGTACAACCGGCGCATTCGGAGCTGTTCTTCAACGGCAAACGCATGACCCT
The DNA here is from genome assembly GCA_938003835.1 of uncultured Bryobacteraceae bacterium. Taxonomy (GTDB): domain Bacteria; phylum Acidobacteriota; class Terriglobia; order Bryobacterales; family Bryobacteraceae; genus CALKXJ01. The sequence goes on from CALKXJ010000006.1 coordinate 212,562, forward strand.
GGCCCGGTGGCCGAATGCCGATGCCCCGGATGGCGGCTGGGCCCGAATCGCCGCTCCCGCCGATCCGGATCCGCCGGATGACGAGCACGGCCAAAGGCACGGGCGGCTCGATTACGGCTTCTACTTTCAGGGTGAGAGGCCCGCTCCCTGGCGCTCGATCGAGGACGTCTGGGTGCACGGCTTCTGGTCCTGGGACTGGGCCAATTCCTATGAAGCGGTCGCCGAGTACGACCGGGAGCGGGGCTTCGTCAAGACGAGGTCTCCGCACGGGCTTTACGGCTTTCGCGCCGGGCAGCGCTTTTACTTTCTCAATGTGCTCGAGGAGCTCGACCAGCCGGGCGAGTATTATGTCGACGCCGCACGCGGGCTGCTCTATTTCTGGCCTCCGGCGCCGGTCGATTCCGCCGAGGTGATTCTCTCGACGCTGGCGGAGCCCCTCATCGAGGTCGCCGGGGCGCGTGATGTCACCATCGAGGGCCTGACGCTCGAGGCGACGCGGGGGACGGCTGTCGAGGTGGCAGGCGGCGAACGGGTGCGCCTGGCGAACCTGACCATCCGCAACGTGGGCAACCACGGCGTTCACGTGCAGGGCGGCCTCAGCCACTCCGTGGACGGCTGCGAGATCTATCAGACGGGCGACGCGGGCATCGTGCTCGAAGGCGGTGACCGGCCCACGCTAAGCCCGGCCGGGCACGCCGCACTAAACAACCGCATCCATCACATTGCGGAATGGTCGAAGACCTACCAGGCGGGCATCCGCATCGCGGGCGTGGGGCACCGGGTGGCGCACAATCTGATACACGACGCTCCGCACACCGCGATTCTCCTCAACGGCAACGACCACGTCATCGAGTGCAACGAGATTCACCACGTGTGCCTGGAGACAGGGGACGTGGGGGCCTTCTACATGGGGCGGGACTACACGGAGAGGGGCATCGAGATCCGCCACAACTACTTCCATCACACCGGCGGCATCGGCATGGGCAGCATGGCGGTCTACCTGGACGACTGCGCCAGCGGCGCCACCGTTTTCGGCAACGTCTTCTACCGCACGCCGCGGGCGGTGTTCATTGGCGGCGGGCGGGACAACCTGGTCGAGAACAACCTTTTCATCGACTGCGAGCCGGCGGTGCACATCGACGCCCGGGGCATCGACCCGCGGCCGGTCTGGCAGAACATGGTGAACCGGACGATGCGGGCGCGGCTGGAGGCGATGAGGTGGCTCGAGCCGCCCTACATCACGCGCTACCCGGCGCTGCGGAGCCTGCTGCCGCACCTGGAGGCCGGCCGGGGCGTGCCGCCGGAAGGCAACATCGTCCGGCGCAACATCTGTATTCGGGGCAAGTTCCTGGATCTGCGCAAGGGAGCATCGGCCGTCATCGAGTCGAATTGGATCGACGCCGGCGCGTATTTCGTCGACGAGGCAGGCGGCGATTTCCGGCTCCGGCCCGATTCTCCGGCCCTGGCGGAGGGTTTCGTTCCCATTCCCTGGGAGAAGATCGGACCGGCGCGCCGCTGAAGCGGGCCTCGTTCGGCCGGGGCCAGGACACTGAACTTTCCCAAACGGTAGGTCGATACTAGCGTAGGTGGATGCGTAGCCTCGACGACAGGAAGACTAGCGAGGCTCTGGCCCTGGTACGCCGACTTCCGCCCTTTCCCCCCGTGGCGATTCGCATCCTGCAACTGTTGCAGGACGACACGGTGTCCGTGGATGAGCTGGTCGAGCTGATGCGGGCCGATCCGGCCTTCAGCACGGAGTTGCTACGGCGCGCTAATTCGCCGCTGTTTGGCTTTCAATCCGAGATTGTCAGCCTCAGGGAGGCGCTGATTCTGCTTGGTTTCCGGCGCGTGCGGGGACTGGCTCTCACCGTCGCCACGGGCATGTACCTGCGGAAGGCGGCCCGGATCGAGGAACTGCGGAAGTTCTGGCGTTACAGTCTCGCCTGCGCTCTGCTTTCAGAGGAGCTGGCGCGCGCCTTCGGATTACCCGAGGATATCGCCTACACCGCCGGCCTGCTCCACGACATCGGCCGGCTGGCCCTCATGGTGGTGCATCCGGAGCAGTACGCGCAACTGATCCGGCACGTCAGTGAACAGCTCGAAGCTAACCAGCCTGTCGACATCGTGCAACTGGAGCGTGATCTGTTTGGCATGGATCACTACGAGGTCGGCCGCGGGCTGGCGGAGGATTGGAAACTGCCGCCGGTGCTGGCTGAGATTGCCGGTCGCCACCCCTGGGGGCCGACGCGCCAATGGAACCTCATCGGAGTAGTCCGGTTAGGTTGTCAGTTGGCGATGGCTCTCGGCTTCGGCGTTCTGCCGAGCCCGCATACCCCTTCGGTGGACGCGCTGCTGGCGGAGTTGCCGGAGTCGGTGCGCAAGCGCTTGCCGGCCGCTCCGGAGCTCTTGGGCGAGGAGATCCAGCGCAAGCTCACCCAGCTGGACATCGAGAGTTTCGGCCTGTCGGAGCCATTCCCGAGCCTTGGCGCTGCTCCGGCGCCGCAACCGGGCGAGACGCATGCCGCGGCGGAGGCGCCCCGGACGCCCGCCGCGGAGGTCGGCACCGGCCGGGAGCTACCCCGGGACGGCCGAAACCTGGTCGGCGTTGGAGAGATTCTGGCCTGGCTTCTCATCGCCTCTCTTTTTGCTGCCCTCCTGCTGGTGGTTCTGCTGAAATTCTTCTCCGTTTGAAGCATCCTACGCGCCCGCATCCCCCTCGGCTCCCGCAGTGTGACCAAAGTCATCGCGGCGCCTCCCCGGCGCGGCTTAAGCTGTTCGCAGGAAAGCAAGATGAGCGAACTGATCGACAATCGGGCTCACCGACTGCGAAGCCTCAAGCAGATCATCAAGCACCTGCATGCCGGCGGGTCTCCCGAACAGGTGCGCGAGCAACTGCGCCAGATGGTGAAGGAGGTCGACTACTCCGAGATCGTAGCCATGGAGCAGGAGCTGATGGCCGAAGGCATGCCGGTCGAGGAGATCCAGTCGATGTGCGACCTGCATTCGGAAGTCACCCGGGATGTGCTGGTCAAGCTGCCCGAGCGCGTTTTCCCGCCGGGGCATCCCGTGGACACCTTCCGGCGGGAGAACGAGGCCGTACGGGTTGTGGTGGCGCGAATGCGCGAGACCATGGCGAAGCTCCAAACGCTCGAGGACGAGGCCGATGCCGGCGCGCTGGTGCTCATCTGGCGCCAGGCGCTCAACGAGTTAATGGATCTCGACAAGCACTACCAGCGCAAAGAACATGCCTTCTTCCCACGCCTGGAGCGCCACGGCATTACGGGTCCGCCAAAGGTGATGTGGGGCAAGGACGACGAAGTGCGGGGCCTGCTCAAGGAGTTGGGCCAAGCGCTCGAGGCACAGGGTGCCACAGCCGGGGAATGGAAGCTGGTCGCGGCGACTGTCGGCGCGGCTGCGCTTGCGGCGGTCGAGGAGATGATCTACAAGGAGGAGGCCATCTTCCTGCCGCTGTGCCAAGACACCTTCACCGAAGAGGACTGGGCGGAAATCTGGCTGGCCTCTCCCCGCTACGGCTGGTGCCTGGTGGAGCCACGCGACGGGTACCGGCCGCCTGAGTCCGTCGTGCGCGAGGGACTGAAGGTTCCGGTCTCCGAAGGGATCGAGATGCCGACGGGGACGCTTTCGCTCGAGCAGTTGATCGGCATCTTTTCGACGCTCCCCGTCGATCTGACCTTCGTCGATGCCGACGACCGGGTGGCCTTCTTCTCGGAGGGCCCGGACAGGATCTTCGCCCGCAGCCGCGCGGTGCTCGGCAGAAAGGTCCAGCACTGCCATCCGCCGCGCAGCGTGGCCGTTGTGGACCGCATCCTCAGTGATTTTCGCGAAGGCCGTCACGACGTAGCCGAATTCTGGATCAACTTCCGCGGCCGCTTCGTTCACATCCGCTATTTTGCGGTGCGGGACGGCGGGGGGCGTTATCTCGGAACGCTCGAGGTCACGCAGGATCTGACGCGGCTGCGCAGCCTGGAGGGGGAGCGGCGCCTGCTTCAATACGACGAGGCGCCCGTGGGGGAGGCCGCGTGAGCCTGGCCATCAATCCGGAGACGAAGGTCGGGGCGCTGCTGGAGGCGTACCCGCAACTGGAGCAGACGCTGATAGAATGCGCGCCGGCCTTTGCCAAACTGAAGAATCCGATTCTCCGCCGCACCGTGGCGCGCGTGGCGACGCTCGAGCAGGCCGCCCGCATCGGAGGCATCGGCGTGCGCGAGCTGGTGCGCCGGCTGCGCGCCGCTGCTGGTCAGGGCGCGCTCGAGGAGGTTGGCCCCGATGAGTCCGTGCCGGAAGGGCCGGCTCCGGACTGGGTGGTCCCGGACCGGATCCGCGTCCGCTTCGATGCCGACGCCATGCTAGCCGGAGGCGAACACCCCATCGGGAGGGTCCGCCGCAGCGTGAACGCGCTCGAGCCCGGCGAGATCGTCGAGCTCGTGAGCTCGTTCCGTCCCGAGCCGTTAATTGAAACCTTCCGCCGCGCCGGCTGCCTGGTTTACTGCTCCGAAGTTGCGCCCGGACGCCACGCCACCTATATTACGCGCCGCGGCTGAGCTTACTGGCGGCGGCTTTTCCTGGGCTCGAGCTCCGTATCGAAGCGTGGAACCTCGATTACAGGGATGAGCGAGTGCTCCTGCTCGGGATTCTGGGCCAGGGCGCGGTTGGCCAGCTCGCGATTCAGCGTCGCGATGAACTCCTCAAACTGCCGCTGCATGGCCTCCATCTTCTCCCGCATGTTGAGGATGATCTCGACGCCGGCGAGATTGACGCCCATTTCGCGCGTCAGCTTCAAGATCATCTCCAGCCGCTCGAGATCCTCGTCCGTGTAAAGGCGCGTATTGCCTTCACTGCGGGAGGGCTTGAGCAGGCCTTCGCGTTCGTAGAGCCGGAGCGTCTGCGGATGAATGCCGTATTCCTGCGCCACCGCGGAGATCATGTAAGCAGCTTTCTTCTTTGGCTTGGCCATGACTCACACCTTCGTCCAGATCTCGGCCCGGGGATCCTCCGTGTGCAGCTCGGCCAACTCCCGCAAGAGCGAGCGTGTGCGCTCATCGCGCGGCGACGGCGCCAGCACCTCGACCTCGACGATCAGATCTCCCCGTGTGCCCTTGCGGCTGTTGAAGACACCTTTTTCCCGCAGGCGGAACTTCTGGCCGTTCTGGGTTCCCTGGGGAATCTTGAGCAAAGCGCGGCCGTCGATGGTGGGCACCTCAATCTTGGCGCCGAGTGCCGCCTCCCAGACCGTGACGGGGATCTTGATTTTGATGTCGTCACCTTCCCGCTCAAAGAACGGGTGAGGCTCGACGCGAACCGTGATATAGAGGTCGCCTGGGGGGCCGCCCATCACTCCCGCGTTGCCCTTGCCGGCCACGCGCAGCCGATCGCCGCTTTTCACGCCGGCCGGGATGCGCACCTCGACCTCCTCCGCCTGAACGGTGCGGCCGTCGCCGTGACAGACGGGGCAGGCGTTGCGGAGAAAGCCCCGCCCCTCACAGCGCGGGCAGGTGAGGCTGAAGCGCATCGCGCCGGCCATCTGGGAGACGCTGCCCGATCCGTTGCACTCCGGGCAAACCATCCGGGTGCCGCCGATCGAGCCCGTGCCGCCACAGGCCGCGCAGGCCTCGTGGCGATTGATCTTCAGGCGCACCTGCGTGCCGCGGATCGCCTGCCAGAAATCGACGTTCAAGGCGTATTCAAGATCGGCGCCTCTCTCCGGGGCCTGCTGCGGCTGCCGCCGGCCGCCGCGGCCGAAAAACTGGCTGAACAGATCGCTGAAGCTGGAGGCGAAGCCGCCCGTCTCGGCGCGGCTGCCGGCCCGCGACATGAAGTCGGAGAAATCGAAGCCGCTGAAGTCAAATCCGGCGGCGCGGGCGCTCTCGAAGGGGCTGCCGCCCTCGGCGGGACGCGCCCGGTCCGCGTAGAAGCCGAAACGGTCGTACATTTCGCGCTTTTTGGGATCGCCGAGAACGTCGTAAGCCTCCTGGATCTGTTTGAAACGTTCTTCGGCGGCCTTGTCGCCGGGATTGAGATCCGGGTGGTACTTGCGCGCCAGGCGCCGATAGGCCTTCCGGATCTCCTCGGCCGAGGCGTTGCGCTTGATGCCGAGCGTATCGTAGTAGTCCCGCGCCATGGGCGTACCCGGCGGCGCGGCGGAAAGGCCTCTTCTGCCTGCGGCCATCCGCCGGCCGCCTGCCGGAAATCAATTACGATTTCTTGCCGTCGTCGACATCGACGAACTCGGCGTCCACCACCGTGTCTTTCTCCGCCGTCTTCTTTGCCTGCTCGGCGCCCGGACGGGCCTGCTCGCCCGGCTGTCCGGCCGCCCGGTACATCGCCTCGGCGAGCTTGTGCGAAGCGCTGGTGAGCCGGTCCATGGCCGAGCGGATCTTGTCGGCGCCGCCGGAGGCGATCGCCTTCTTGGTCTCCTCGAGCGCCTCCTCGACCTGCCGGGCATCGGAGGCGCTGATCTTGTCGCGATGCTCGCGCAACATCTTCTCGATGTTGTAGACCATGGCGTCGGCCTGATTCTTGAGCTCGATCTCCTCCTTGCGCTTGCGGTCCTCGGCGGCGTGCAGCTCGGCGTCGCGGGCCATCTTCTCGACTTCCTCTTTGCTCAAGCCGCTCGAGGAGGTGATGGTGATCTTCTGCTCGTTGCCGGTGGCCCGATCGCGCGCCGTAACGTTGAGGATGCCGTTGGCGTCGATATCGAAGGTCACCTCGATCTGCGGGACACCCCGCGGCGCAGGCGGAATGCCAACCAACTGGAAGACGCCGAGCAGCCGGTTGTCGGCCGCCATGGCCCGCTCGCCCTGGTAGACCTTGATCTCGACCGAGGTCTGGTTGTCGGCCGCAGTGGAGAAGATCTCGCTCTTGCGGGTCGGGATTGTCGTGTTGCGCTCGATCAGCTTGGTGAAGACGCCGCCCAGGGTCTCGATGCCGAGCGACAGCGGCGTGACGTCGAGCAGGAGCACATCCTTGACCTCGCCGGCCAGCACGCCGCCCTGAACGGCGGCGCCGACGGCGACCACCTCATCCGGGTTGACGCTCTTGTTGGGCTCCTTGCCGAAGAGGTTCCGAACGATCTGCTGCACGCGCGGGATGCGCGTGGAGCCGCCCACCAGCACCACCTCGTCGATCTGGCTGGGCGTCAGCCCCGCGTCGGCCAAGGCTTGCTTGCACGGCGGCACGGACCGCTGCAAGATATCCTCGACCATCTGCTCGAAGCGTGCCCGGGTGAGCTTCATCACCAGGTGCTTCGGACCGCTGGCGTCGGCGGTGATGAACGGCAGGTTGATCTCGGTCTCGAGCAGGGTCGACAGCTCGATCTTGGCCTTCTCGGCGGCCTCCTTGAGCCGCTGGAGCGCCATCTGGTCGCGCGAGAGGTCGATGCCCTGCTCCTTCTTGAACTCGTCAATGATCCAGTCGATCAGCCGCTGGTCGATGTTATCGCCGCCCAGGTGGGTGTCGCCGTTGGTGGATTTCACCTCGACGACGCCCTCGCCGACCTCGAGGATCGAGATGTCGAAGGTGCCGCCGCCGAAGTCATAGACGGCGATGGTCTGATCCTTCTTCTTGTCAAGGCCGTAGGCGAGTGCGGCCGCGGTCGGCTCATTGATGATGCGCATCACCTCGAGGCCGGCAATCTGGCCCGCGTCCTTGGTGGCCTGGCGCTGGGAGTCGTTGAAGTAGGCCGGTACAGTGATGACCGCGCGCGTGACCTTCTCGCCCAGGTAGGCCTCGGCCGCATCCTTGAGCTTGGCCAGGATCATCGCCGAGATCTCCGGCGGCGAGTACAACTTGCCCTGGATGAGCACGCGGGCGTCGCCATGGTCGCCGCGGACGACCTTGTAAGGGACCATCTTGATCTCTTCCGGCACCTCTTCCAAGCGCCGGCCCATGAAGCGCTTGATCGAGTAGACGGTATTCTCCGGATTGGTGATGGCCTGGCGCTTGGCGACCTGGCCGACCAGACGCTCCCCGCTCTTGGTGAAGGCGACGACCGAGGGAGTGGTCCGGCCGCCCTCTTGATTTGGTATAACGACCGGCTGGCCACCCTCCATGACGGCGACGACGGAGTTGGTGGTACCTAGGTCTATACCAATGATTTTGCTCATCTTAGGTGGAAACCTCCTTAGCGAATCGTTGAGAATGGGGCTGGGAGGCCCAACGCGTCACGGCCTCGCCTCCATCCTTAGCACAATTTCATTATCTAACTTTAGTCTGTCGTTGTCAAGTTCTGCCGCAGCCCGATCCCGCACGCGCAGCCTGCCTGTCTCCGCCGCCGTAACCCCTCCTGCCCCGGCTCCAGTCACGCCCTGACCGCCCGGTTTGACCCCGCCGGCCGCTTCGCCGATAATCTCGGTTTGGCTTACATTTTCTGAGGTCAAGGAAAGGAGTCGAATCTCGTGGCCAAGATCGGATTTATCGGACTGGGCATTATGGGCAAGCCGATGTCGAAGAACCTCATCAAGGCCGGCCACGCGCTCGTCGTCTACGACCTGGTCGCCGAGCGCGTCGAGGAAGTGGCGGCGGCCGGCGCCGAGAAAGGTTCCTCGGCTCGGGACGTCGCCTCGAGGAGCGAAGTCGTCATCACGATGCTCCCGGACGGGCCGGATGTCGAACGGGCGGTACTCGGCCCGGATGGTGTCCTCGAAGGAGCCCAGCGCGGCTCGCTAGCGATCGACATGAGCTCGATCAATCCGCTGGTGGCGCAAAAGGTGGGGGCCGCCTGCGAAGCCCGAGGGGTGGATTTCCTGGACGCACCTGTCAGCGGCGGGGAACCCAAGGCGATCGACGGGACCCTAGCCATCATGGTGGGCGGCAAGCAAGAGGTATTCGACCGGGCGCTGCCGATCTTGCAGGCGATGGGCAGCACGGTGACTCTCACCGGGCCGGTGGGCGCCGGCAACGTCACCAAGCTCGCCAACCAGATCATCGTCGCTGTCAACATCGCCGCCATGGGGGAGGCGCTGGTGCTGGCCACGAAGGCAGGTCTCGATCCCGAGGTTGTCTTTCAAGCCATTCGGGGAGGGCTGGCCGGCAGCGCTGTCCTGAACGCCAAGGCGCCGATGGTCATCGGCCGGAACTTCCAGCCGGGTTTCCGCATCGCATTGCATCATAAAGACTTGCGAAACGCTTTACAGGCCGCCGAATCGCTCAGCGTGCCGCTGCCCGTCACCAGCCTGGTACAGCAGATGATCGTCGCGCTCATCAATGACGGCAAGGGGGATCTCGACCATTCCGGCATTACGCTCTTTACCGAGCAGACGGCGAAGGTGGAGGTTCGCAAACAGGGTTGAGCCGTCGCGCGGCGGCGGACTGCGCACAGCAAGCGAGTGACTTCCTCGAGCGCCGCCGATAAGGGGACTAAAGGTCGGTCCATGCCCCGGCACGGCGCAGCCCTTCCGAGTCTCCCGCTCAGCCTGTTGTCCCGCTTCGCCGGAAAATGCCAGGGCGGGCCGGTGCAGGCGGAGTCACGGGAGCGCCTGGACCGGATGTTGGCGCTGGCGCGCGAGCGTGAGCCGGCTGCCCGCTCCTTTGCCGAACAATGGTCGGCCGTCGATCCGCTGGATTTCTTCGGAGCGGTGGTGGATGCGCTCGAGCGGCCGCCAGAAGAGGTCGAGTTGCTGCTGAAGCTCGTCAACGCCGACCTGCTGGTGGCCGCCCTTCTCGAGCCCGGCCTCTGTTCTGAGAGCGAGGCGGCCGAACTGGCTCAGGAGCTGAAATCCTGGGTGCCGGACCTGGATCTGCGCCTTGCGCGCCGCGCCTTGGGCGATGAGGCCGATGGGCAGAAGCAGAGCGCCCCGCCGGTGGTGCGGCGGGCGCTCGCGCTGCTCGCCGCCCTCTCGCCGGGCGAGCGAATCATACCCTTTCTGTTGCGGGCGTGCCGGATACCAGATCAGCGGATCAGCTCGCAGGTGGCGCGCCTGGCGGGGCGCTACCGGGCCCGCGGTCTTCTGTTGCGGCTGCTCGAGGACGCCAACCCGCGGGTACGCGCCAATGCCGTCGAGAGCCTGGCGGACGCGCGGCATCTCTCCGACCGCCGGGAGCTGCTGTGGCGCGCCTCCACTGATGAGCATCACCGCGTGGCGGTGAATGCCCTGGTTGCGCTGGCGCGCCTCGGCGAGCAGGAGGCGCTCACTCGCTTGGAGCAGCTCGCGCAGCACCAAGCGCCGGAATTCCGCGCCGCCGCGGCGTGGGGGATGGGCCGGCTTGGCGAGCCGCGCTTCCAACCGGTTCTGAGCCTGCTCTACCAGGATGACTGCGGCATTGTCCGGCGCAATGCCCTGCGAGCCTTGGTCCGCCTGCGGAAGGCCCAGGCGGAAGAGCCGGTGAACGAGTCCGCTTCCGGCTGGGGTGAGCTGGCGGGCTGATGGCGGCTCAGCGCCGGCGCCGGACTCGGTCCCGGCCGACGTTCGCGAGCCAGAGGCACCGTCCCCGGAAGGAAGCCGTCAACTCTCCGAGTCCCTCCTCGTCGGTGTAGCGCGCCCACACGATCAACGCGGCACCGATCTCGGCGCGGTCGTAGACCTGTTGCGGTCAGAAGGCCGACTCGCAACGTCCCTCGCCATCGCTGCGAGGTTCCTGATACTGAAATCCCGGCTCAAAACCCGACGACTCATAAGCCGCCTACCGCCTTGCAGGAGATTTCGCAGAGTGCGCAGCTTTCAGGTTTCTTTGCGAGTCCTCATTCGGGCATACATGACCGGCTCGCGCCGAGTGTGGCAACCTCGAATTTAGATCGAAACGCCCCGCTGTGTGACGCTATCGTCGTCTCGCTCGCCTGTCGCCGCCGGTTGGCGTGGCCGGAGCACCGCCGCGATCAGCTCGCTCATCCGCCGGTGGTGCGAGCCCTCCCAGTAGATGCGGCCGCAGCCCGGGCACTGATGGAAGTCCTCGTATCGCTCGAGAACACCGCGTGGGAGGCGCCCGGCCACCTCTCTCTTCGAGGCGGCGGCCAGTGGCGTGTTGCACCGGAGGCAGCGGGTGAACGGCGCCACCTGAGAAGCCAGATCGAAGCGCTCGAGCACTTCCGGAAGCTGGCGCCTGGGGTCGGTCTGGCGCAGCCAGTAGCCGTGCGTCACGGCGGAGCGCATCAGCAGGCCGCGGTCGCGCGTGAGCAGGATGCGCCGGTCCTCGGAAGCCAGCCGCGCCAGATCGCGGTCGCCGAGGTTGTGGCCGTAAACCGTGTCAAAGCCCATCAAGCGCAGGTAGGCGGCCAGGCGCCCTAGGTGCGTATCGGCCAGAAACCGGATCTCGCGCAGCGGTTTGGGGCGCACGCGCAGCACCGGCGAGATGTCGATGGACTCGAAGACCGGATAGACGCTGATGCGGTCGCCGTCGCCGAGCAGGTGAGCGAAATCGACGCTCGCGCCGTTCACCAGGATCAGATCTACCTCCGTGTGCGGTACGCCCATGCTTTCGATCGCATCCTTGACCGGCACGGGCGTGTAGAAGGAGAAAGCGAGCGGGAGACCGCGCTCCTCGGGCGGCAGGAAGTCATTGAGCTCGGCATAAAAGCGCAGCGTGACCGTCTGCGGCCGGTTAGTACAATCGCAGGGTGATGCGTGCCCAGGCGGCAGCGTTGGTCTTCGCCGTTCTCCTCCTGCGCCTGCCATTTCTGAGCCACCCGATTCAGGGCGACGACTACTATTATCTGGCGGGCGCCATGCGGGCGCAGATCGATCCGCTGCACCCCACGCACGGCCGCTACGTTTTCCTGGGCGAGATGGTGGACATGCGGGGACACCCGCACCCGCCCCTGAACATGTGGGTGCTCGGGGCGCTGCTGGCGATCTTCGGCGACGTCCGCGAAGTGCCGTTTCACGCCGCCTACGCTTTTTTCTCGCTGGCCGCCGTGCTGGCCGTCTGGTGGCTGGCGCGCCAATTTAGCGCGCCGCCGGTGACGGCGGCGCTGCTGTTCCTGGCGGCGCCGGCTTTCGTGGTAAACGGCAACTCTCTCGAGGCGGACGTGCCCTTCCTGGCGCTGTGGCTCGCTTCGACGGCGCTTTTCATCCGCGCTTCGAACGGCCGCTCGGTGCGGGCGCTTGTGTTCGCGGCGGCGGCAATGGCGCTGGCGGCGCTGGCGGCCTATCAGGCGGTGGTGCTCGTCCCCGTCCTTGCGGGCTACCTCTGGTGGAGGGCGCGCACCTGGCTGGCAGGTTGGGTGGCGCTGGCCGCTCCCGTGGTGATGCTCGGGCTGTGGCAGCTCTTCGAGCGGATCAGCTCCGGCGTCGCCCCGGCGGGAGTGCTCGCCGGATATCTTGCAAGCTACGCCTTTCAGGCGCTCCCGAGCAAGCTCGCGAACGCGGTCGCACTCACCGTTCATGCCGGCTGGCTGGTCTTTCCCGGGCTGGCCTTCGCTGCCTTCCGGCGGCTGTCGCGGCCGCTCTGGGTGCTGGTGATTGCGGCCGTAGCGCCGGCGGCGTGGTGGCTTGACCGCCACCCGCTTTTCTGGGTCTCGTTCGCCGCCGGCCTGGTGGTTGTACTCGCTGCGGCGGTGACGCTGGTGCGCCCGTGCGAACCCGAGCGGCGCTTCCTCGCCTGGTGGATTCTTGTCTTTTTTGTCTCGGCCCTGGTGCTATTTTTCGCCGGCTCGGCAAGATACCTGCTTCCGATGGCTGCGCCCGTAGCCTTGCTAGTGGCGAAACAGGTCGAGCGCCGGGCGTGGCTCTGGGCCGGCATCGGCCTGCAACTGGTCATCTGGGTTCCGGCGGCCGTGATGAACTATCAGCACTGGGACGCCTACCGGGCCTTCGTTGGCGAGCTCCGCGGCGAGCTCTCCGCGCGGCGCGTCTGGGTGAACGCCGAGTGGGGTCTGCGCTTCTATGCCGAGGCCGAAGGCGCGCTTCCGCTGCTCAGGAGCCAGCCGGTGGCGCCGGGCGAAATGGTGCTGACCAGCCGGATCGCCTATCCCGCAAGCTTTACCACCGGCGGCGGGCGCCTGGTGGAAATCGCGCGGCGCGAGGTGCGGCCCTCGATACCCATCCGCTTGATCGGCCTCGACGTGCGGTCGGCCTACTCGACAGTGACGCTGGGCTACCGGCCGTTCGACGTCCGCAATACGCCTCTGGATGAGGTGAAGGCCGAGCTGGTGGTCGAGCAGCCGCCGGTCCTCGAGTGGGTGCCGATGGCCGCGCCGGAGGCCGAAAGCCAGATCGTAAGCGGCGTGTATCAGCTCGAAGGCGGAAGCTGGCGCTGGATGGGCGAGCGTGCGGTGATCCTGCTCAAGCGGCCTTCGGGTGCGTCGGTGGCCGAAGTCGATCTTTACTTGCCGGAGGGCGCCACGCCGCGGCACGTGACGGTGAAAGTGGATGGGCGGCCTGTCGCCGAGGCTCGCTATGAGCGCCCGGGAAGCTACCGGTTGCGCTCGCCCGCGCCGTTGCGCGTCGAGCGGGATCCGGTGACGTTCGAAATCGAAGTCGACCGGACCCTCTCCCCCCGCGGCGACCATCGCCGGCTGGGGCTGATCCTCTCCGGCGCGGGCCTCCGGCGAGTGGAGTGAACAAGCCCCGCGCCGCGCACGGCGCCTGAATGCTCGATAGAATTGCCCGTGGGAATTCCCGCTGAGGACTACGCTATGGCGTTTCACGCGGCAAATCAGCGCTCGGTCTCGCGGCGCGGTTTTTTCGGCGCCTCGATCGGTGGCGCGCTGGCGGCGCTGGCCGATCCGGGCCGCGCCGCCGCCGAGGCCGTCGGCGTCAAGCCCGGCGACCTGCCCGATCTCACCATCAAGACGGTGAAGGTTTATGCGCTCAAGCGCGAGCGCATCGCCGCCATCGTCACCGCGAGCGGCATCGAGGGCAACTACACGCTCAACGAGCGCTACTGGCATCCCAACTGGAGCAACGCCGGCTGGCTTGAGTACGCCAAACGGCTGCTCATCGGCCGGAGCGGGCTCGAGTTGCCGGCTCTCACCTCGCAGTGGGAGCCGAGCCGGAGGCGGGTGGGCCAAAGCTCCTACGCCTCGGCCATCGATAACTGCCTTTGGGACATCCTGGGCAAGGCGGTGGGCCTGCCCGTCTACCGGCTGCTCGGCGCCTACCGGGACAAGGTGCTCGCCTACGCCAGCTCACACCATCACCCGAGGGTCGAGGACTTCGTCGAGGAGGTCAAGCGGGTCAAGGCGCTCGGCTACAAGGCATACAAGATCCACCCGCCGGACCCGAAGACTCCAGGCGGCCGCGTCGACTACAAGCTGGATATGGAGGTCAACAAGGCGGTGCGGCAGGCGGCCGGCGACGACTTCCTCCTGCTCAACGATCCGGTCGGGGTCTACACGCGCGAGGAGGCGATGCGCGTCGGCCGGCAGATGGACGAGCTCGGCTTTGTCGCTTACGAAGATCCGATCCCGACCACGGACATGGACGGGCTGGTCGAGCTCTGTCGCGCCATCGACACGCCCATACACATCGGCGAGTTCCTCTTCTCCATCTATGACTATGCCGCTTACATCCGCGCCGGGGCGCTCGATGTGGTGCGGCTAATCGTCGACAACATCGGCGGCATCACCGGCGGCATCAAGGTGGCGCACCTGGCCGAGTGCTTCGGCATGGAATGCGCGCCGCACAACTGGGGCGGACCGTTCGACCACGCCGTGCATTTCCACCTCGAACTGGCCATGCCCAACAACGTTTGGTTCGAGATGACGCAGCCGATGGAGCAAAGTGATCGGCCGTATATCAAAGACAAGATCCGGATCGACCGGGAAGGCTATGTCCACGCTCCCACCAAGCCTGGCCTGGGATACGAGATCGACCGAGACGTGCTCGAGAACATGATCACGGCGGTCGAGACCTGATGTACACGCAGGCGCAGATGCGGGGGAAGGAGCCGGCGAGGCGCGATTTTCTCGGCTCGGCGCTCCGGGCGGCCGGCGCAGTTCTTTTCGACCGTGTGCGCGCCGTGGCCCAGGCGGCGAAACCGGTCCGCATCACCGCAATCGACATCTTCCCCATCGAGATCCCCATACCCGAGGAAGAACTCCGGCGGGGAAGGTACGCCCGCTACACGGTCTACCGGGTCGAAACGGACGCCGGCGTGCGGGGCTGGGCCTTCGATCGGGGCACAGACTACCGCCAACTCGACACGCATATTCGCCCGGCGTTTGTGGGACGAGACCTGTTTGTCTTGGAGGCACACCTCAAAGCCGGACTGGCGCGCTGGGGCGCACTCGAGCATGCTTTCTGGGACGCGATCGGCAGAATCGCCGGGCAGCCGGTCTACCGCCTGTTGGGGGGCGGCAAAGCCCGGCTGAAGGTCTATCTCACCGCGGTTTGGAGAGGCAAGCCCGACCAGTCCGACACGCCCTGGGAAGTTCAGGCGAAAGCAGCGCTGGCTTACAAGAAAGCCGGATTCGGCGGATTCAAGATCCGCGCCTGGCGCCCGGATCCTCTTGACGATGTGCGCGCCTGCGCGGCGATTCGCCGGGCCGTCGGGCCGGACTTTGCCATCATGGTGGACCGTACGGCGGAGCTTCCCGGAGCGTGGGATTACCCGACGGCGCTGAAGGTGGCGCGCGCGCTCGAAGAGCACGGCGTGCTGTGGCTTGAGGAGCCGTTTGCGCGGCACGATCTGGTCTCGGCGGCGCGCCTGGCTCGGGAAGTGGAGATTCTCATCGCCGGCGGAGAGCGGTTCCAAGGGCTCGAGCCATACCGGGAGTGCCTGCGTCTGGCCGCTTTTGATCTGCTCCAGCCCGACGGCGTCATCGCGGGAGGCATCTTCACGGTCTGGAAGGTGGCGGCGCTGGCTCGGGCTTTTGGCGTTCCGGTCGTCCTCCACGGGGCGATGGGGCTGCGGCTGGCGGGCTGGCTTCAGGCGAGCGCCGCCATCGGGGCCGACTGGCAGGAGCTGGCTCTGGTGACGCCGCCGATGCTACCCGACGAACAATGGAGCCCGGCGTTGCGTGTGGTGCGGAACAGGCCACTTTTCCGGCTGCACGATGGATGGATCGATGTACCGGACGCGCCAGGCCTAGGTCTCATAGTGGACGAGGATGCCGTCGAGCGCTGCCGGATCCCTCCCGATCCCCCGCGCAGCTTCTATCCCCAGTACTTGGCCGCCGGCCTCTCCCGCCGAGACCTACCGCCGGCGCTGCCCCACCGAGAGTAAGCGGAGTGGACGGCTCGCCCGA
Source organism: uncultured Bryobacteraceae bacterium (assembly GCA_938003835.1). Classification (GTDB taxonomy): domain Bacteria; phylum Acidobacteriota; class Terriglobia; order Bryobacterales; family Bryobacteraceae; genus CALKXJ01. The sequence goes on from CALKXJ010000006.1 coordinate 228,703, forward strand.
CGGGCCGTGAGGCTGCCCGGTGACTTCCGTCACAGCCTGGGCCGCGTTTGGAGGGTAACTTGATCGGGAAAGGAGATTTTCGGGATGACATCCGGCGTGCGGACGTCGTTGGCGGAGCTGGCGGCGGCCTCGGCGGCGGCTCGAGTCCTCGAGCAACACGGACTGGATTACTGGTGCCAGGGCGGCCGTCCGCTCGAGGAGGCGGCGCGGGAGAAGGGCCTCGATCCTGGTGCGGTTCTGCAAGAGATCTCAGAGGCGCAGGCGGCCTCCGCGGATGAGCGCGACTGGCGGGAGGCGCCGCTCAGCCAACTGATCGAACACATCCGCAAGACGCACCACGAGTACCTGAAGCGTAATCTGCCGGCCTTGTCGCAGCGCTTGGCAGAGGTGGTCGAGGTGCACCGCGCCCGGGATGCGGCCAGGCTGGAGGGCATGTCGGAAGTGTTTGCCGGACTTCGCGCCGAGCTCGAAGGCCACATGCAGAAGGAGGAGGTCATCCTTTTTCCAGTCATCGCGCGCTATGAGCAGGCCGCCTCCCAGGGACTGCCCGTTCCGCCGGTCGCCTTCGGCACCATCGCCAACCCGATCCGCGTCATGGAGCGCGAGCATTCCAGCGCCGCCGAAGCGCTAAAGCGGTTACGGGAACTCGCCGGCGGCTATTGCCTGCCGGATTGGGCATGTGAGACCACCCAAGCGCTCTGGCGAAGCCTCGAGGAATTGGAGCGGGATTTGCACCTGCACATCCACTTGGAGAACAACATCCTGTTTCCGCGCGCCACCGATCTTGAAGGTCGCACGTGCGGCCCGTTTCGAGGCTAACGGGACACACTCGGCGCTCGGAGGGAAAGGCACGATGAGCCACATGGGCAGCGAGACTCGGCTTCCGCGCCGGCCGGACTGGGACGGCCGGCGCACGGTTCTGTTGCTGGGCGCCTTGGCCGCACTGGCCCTTTCCGGCCTGGCAATCCGGTTCCTGCCGTTTCATCCGGCCAATCAGTGGAACGTAATCTTGCACACGGTAGGGGGGCTGGCCCTACTGGGACTGGTTGGAGGCTACAGTTTCCGGCATTGGCGCGAATACCGCAGGCAGGCCGTCTCCGATGTCCTGGTTCTCGGCTACGCGATGGCGGCTCTTCTGGCGCTTTGCCTGGCGAGCGGACTTGTAGTGAGCGGGCAAGCGCTCGTCGGCACCCGCACCAGCGCCGCCTGGCGCGACCTTCATCTGGTAACCACCGTCGGTCTGCTGATTGCCGGCGGAGCCCATCTCGCGCTCGCCTATCGGCGGCAACGGAAGCTGGGGCACTCCTCGGCGGCGCTGCGCGGCATGGCGTGGGCCGGAGGCGTTTGCCTGCTTCTGATCACGCTGCCGGTGCTGGCCAGCGGAATCTATTCCGGCCGGAAGCTGAATAACCGCCTGCCACCCGATTACCGCTTCGTTTATGGCAAAGACCGCCCGTTTGCCCCCTCGCTGGCCCGCACGGCGACGGGCCGGGCGATCGATCCGCAATCGCTGGCCGGTTCGATGACATGCGGCACCCCCGGCTGCCATGAGCAGATCCTGGCGGAATGGCTGCCGAGCGCGCACCGCTACGCGGCGATGGACACGGTCTTCCAGGCGATTCAGAAAGTGATGGCCGAGCAGAACGGGCCGGAGTCGACCCGGTATTGCGGCGGTTGCCATGATCCGATCTCGCTGTTTTCCGGCACGAAGAACATTTTTGTGGAGAATCTGACCGGGCTGGCGGGCTATCAGGAGGGAGTCTCCTGTCTGGTCTGCCACGCCATCCGCGAGACCGACATCCGCGGCAATGCCAACTATACAATGTCTCAGCCGCGCGAATATCTCTGGCAGTGGCAGGCGCAGGGGCCCGGGCGTTTGCTGCGCGATTTCCTGATCCGCGCCTATCCGTCCGAGCACAACCGCCTGAGCAAGCGGATGTTCAAGACGCCGGAGTACTGCGCGGCCTGCCACAAGCAGTTCATCGATCAGGAGGTGAACCGCGTGGGGTGGGTGCAGCTTCAGAATCAGTACGACAACTGGGCGGCAAGTCACTGGAACGTCAAAGGCGACGCCCGGCGCACGGTGGAATGCCGAGAGTGCCATATGCCGCTCGTCGATTCGCGCGACCCGGCGGCCGGCGACAGCGCCGACTACAACCGTCGCCCGAACGATGGCAAGCATCGCAGCCACCGCTTTCTGGCGGCCAACAATTTCATGCCGGAAGTGCTCGAATTGCCCGGATGGCAGCAGCACACGAAACTGACCGAGAAATGGTTGCGCGGCGAGATCCGCATTCCGGAGATCGAGGAGAAGTGGGCGGACGGCAAGGTTGTCGACATCGCCATCCAGGCGCCGGAGCGCGTGCGCGCCGGCGAGACGGTGCGCCTGCGCGTCGCGCTGACCTCTAACAAGGTCGGTCACGACTTCCCCACCGGCCCGCTGGACATGATCCAGTCTTGGGTGCACCTCCTCGCGCAGGACGAGGCGGACAGGGTAGTCTACGAATCCGGGCGCATCGGCGAGGGAAATTTCATCGAGCCGGGCACATTCCTGTTCAAGGCTGAGCCGGTGGATCAGCACGGCAACCTGATCGACCGGCACAACCTCTGGGAAATGGTGGGCGTGCGCTATCGCCGCAGCCTCTTCCCCGGCTATTCCGACTTTGTCGACTACTCCTGGGTCTGCCCGTCGGGCAGCCCTGAGCCCGCCAGATGGCGCGGCGACGGACACACCGACCACGCCTTCCCCGCGCCTGCGGCTCGCCGGGGTCGGCTGAAGGTTTCGGCGCGCCTCATGTACCGAAAGATCGACCAGTTCCTGCTGAACTATGTCGAGGGCGGCCGCTCGAGGCGGACCGCCCCGGTGGTCGAGATTGCGCGCGATGAGCGCACGATCGAGGTGTACTGATGGCCGTGGCCACCCAGGCGCCTGTGGGCACTCCGTTCAGGGGTCGCCGGCGGCGGCGCGCCCGGGCGGCCCTGTTCGGACTGCTGGTGCTCGCCTGCCTGAGCGCGGCTACCTGGATACTGCTTCGTTCCTCCGACGAGGAGGAATACGAGCCCGGCGCCGAAGTCGAGGGCATCACCCGGATGCTGGACCGCACCGTGGAGACGGGCCCGAGCGAGATCATCTTCCGCGATGTGACGGCCGAGGCCGGCCTGGCCGGAGCGCGCGCTTTCGCCGGCAGCCGAACTTCCCAGCTACCCGAGGACATGGGCGGCGGCGCGGCGTGGGCCGACTTCGATAACGACGGCGACGACGACCTGCTGTTCGTCAGCGCCGGCGGACCGCTCAACGCTCGGGAGGACGAGCTGGCCGAGACGGTCTTGTTTGAGAACTTGGGGCAGGGGCGCTTCCGGAGCTATGGCGGCTTCCCCACACTGCGGATCCGAGGGATGGGCGGGGCCTGGGCTGACTTTGACAACGACGGGTGGTTGGACGTTGCCATCAGCGGGTACAACCTGCTGTTGCTCGTTCACAACCGGTCGGGGCGGTTCGAACTATCGCGGTTGCTCGCCTCGCCGCCCGGCTTCTGGACTGGCGTCTCCTGGGGCGATTTCAACCGCGACGGCTGGCCGGACCTGTACGTCTGCGGCTATGTCCGGTACCGCTATGAAGAGACCGACCGCAGCCGCGTCAGCCGTCAGTTCGGCGTGGCGGTGCCATATACGTTGAACCCCGCTTCCTATGAGGCGGAACGGAACCTGTTGTTCCGCAATCTGGGCGGTCGGCGGTTCGTCGAGTGCGCGCGCGAGTTGGGCGTCGACGATCCGACGGGCCGGAGCCTCAGCGCACTCTGGCATGACTTCGATCAAAACGGCTGGCAGGACATCTATGTCGCCAATGACATCAGCGAGAGCCGCCTGTTGTTGAACTTCGGCGGGCGCTTCGAAAACGCCGGTCCGAAGGCCTGGGTAAATGAATACCGGGGCTCGATGGGGCTGGCGGCGGGGGATTTCGACCGCGACGGCGACGACGACCTCTTCATCAGCCATTGGACGGCGCAGCAGTTTGCGCTCTATGAGTCGCTACTGTCGCAAAGGGCGCTGCTCCAGGGGGATGCTCCCGGCCTGCACTTCACCGATGTCGCCGAGATCCGCGGCATCGGCCAGCCGACGCTCCGCTCCATCGGCTGGGGCGCAGAGTTCGCCGACCTCGACGGCGACGGTTGGCTCGACCTCGTCGTGGCCGCCGGCAGCACCTTCGAGACCGAGTCTGAGCCCCGGCGCCTGGTGCCCCTGCCTTCCTTTGTGTTTCGCAACGCCGGCGGAGAGAGTTTTCGTCATCTGGCCGACCCGGCGCTGCCCTTTGCCAGCCCGCACGCAAGCCGCGGGCTGGCCGTGAGCGACTACGACGGCGACGGCGATCTCGATGTCGCGATCGTCGATTTGGACGGGGGCTTGCGCCTTCTCCGCAACGAGACCAGGCAGGGGCGCGCGATCCATCTCCGCCTGCGCGGGTCGCAGGAGCGTCTCTGGAGCGGCGCCGACGGCGCGGTGGTGACCGCCTGGCTTGGCCAGACGCCTCTGCGACGTACGATCTCGAGCGCCTCCTACCTTTCGCAAAGCACCCGCGAGGTGCACATCGGCATCGGAGATGCCGAGTACGTCGACCGGCTGACGGTTCGCTGGCCCGACGGAAGCACCGAGGAGTTCGGGCCGCTCGGGGCGCAGGCGTGGTGGCGGCTTGAACCGGGCGGAATGCCGCGCTTGGTCAAGGCAGAGCTCGAGGGCCGCGAGCGGCAGCTTCGCTTTTGGGAGGCGCACCACGAGGGGATGAACCTGCTCAAGCAGTCGGCCGCGGCCGCGGCAGCGGCCAGGAAATTCCGCCAGGCGCTCGCCTTCGACCCGCAGCACGAGGACGCGCGCTACTACCTGGCCAGCGCACTTGCCGCCTCCGGCGACACGGCAGGCGCGCTGGGGGAGCTGGCCATCCTGGCCCGGCAGAACCCAATGAGCCAACGCGCTTTCGGCCGGCGGGCCTTCCTTCGCGCGGCGGAGGCACGGTCGCGAAGCTCCTTGATGGAAGCTCTGCGCGATGCCGAGCGCGCGCACGCGATCAATCCGGAAGAGACCGGGGCTTTGTTGTTGCTCGGCGAAATCGAGCTGCTGCTGGGGCGCAACCAGCAGGCCCGGCGCCACCTGGAGCGCGTGGTCCAGGCCAACGCCCGATCCGAGCCGGCGCATTTCGGGCTTGCCTGGCTGGCCTGGAGGCGCGGCGATCACCGCGGCGTCGAGAGCCATCTCCGGGCGCTGCGGGCGGCGCGCGGGCCGGAGGGGAAACCGAAAAAGGCCACGGCCGAGGGTGACACCGCCCGGCGCCTCCATGAGGTGGGCTCGCTGCTTCAGGCGGAGGCCGACGGTTGGGACGGCGCCGCCGGCCCGGAGGCGATCTTTGCCGGCCTGCGGCGGCGTGCGGAGCGGCTGCGATGACGGCCCGGGGGAGGGGTCTTGACATGGCGATAAAGTGGATATATAATGTCCGCATTATCGCGATTTTACGATGCTCGGCAAAACCTCCCTCTCGGCGATCCGGGCCCTGCTGTTCCTGGCCCAGCAGGAGCAGGCTGACTGGTGGTCTCCGCGCCGCTTGGCCGCCGAGCTCGGCGAATCGCCCACCTATCTGGCCAAGGTTCTCCGCCACCTGGTCAAGGCGGGCACCCTGGACGTGGCGCGCGGCGTCCGCGGCGGGGTCCGGCTGGCGCGCCGCCCCAACGAGGTTACGCTTCTGGAGATTGTCGAAGCCTGTCAGGGCGCCATTGTCGGCGACTATTGCCGATCGGATCGGAAGCCGCCCGAGATGTGCAGCTTTCACCTGGCCGCCCTCGAGCTGCACGGCGCCATCCAAGGCGTGCTGGAGAGCTGGTCGCTCCAGCGACTACTGGAAAGGCCGGAATCGCGCTCCGGCCGCAGCAGATCCGTCCCCTGTCTGATGCGGGGTGTCTCCGTGGCGGTCTCGAGCGGCAAGGGCCGAAGCAAGGCGCCGGCAGGAGCGAAGCAATGACGTCGCTGCGCGTTGATCTACCCGGCGAGGGTTACCACAAGGGGCTGATCTCCTGCCAGGTAGCCTGTCCCGTGCACACGGACGCGCGCGGCTACGTGCGCGCCATCGCCGAGGGGCGCTTTCGCGAAGCCTATCTGATCGCGCGTGGCCCGAATCCGTTTGCTTCGATCTGCGGCCGGGTGTGCGGAGCCCCGTGCGAAGCCGCCTGCCGCCGAGGCAAGGTTCCCCGGGTGGATGACGACGGCGCGTTTATCGGCACGGACCGGCCGATCGCCATCCGGGCGCTGAAGCGATTCGTCTGCGAGCGCTTCGGGCCCGAGGTGCGCGGCCCCGACGTGGTGCTACAAGAGGTGCGAAATTTCCTGCCGCCGGTGGCGGCCGACGCCGAGGAGATGGCGGCCATGATCCGTGCGGCGATCGAAGGCCGGCTAAGACGCGCAAACGGCGAAAAGGTGGCGATTATCGGCGCCGGACCGGCCGGTCTCTCCGCGGCGCACGATCTGGCGCTTCTCGGCTTCCGGCCCGTGGTATTTGAAACCGAGTCCGTTCCGGCGGGCATGCTCGCTGTCGGGGTTCCGGCCTACCGACTTCCACGGGAGGTGATCGCGCGCGAGGTGGAAGTGATCCGCGCGCTGGGGGTGGAGATCCGCTGCGGCGTCACCGTGGGGCGCGACATCTCGTTCGAGCAGATCCGCCGCGAGCACGCCGCGGTGATCGTGGCCGTGGGCGCCAAATCCAGCCGCTCGCTCGGCCTGCCCGGTGAATGGGGGCCCGGCGTCTTCGGCGGCGTCGACTTCCTCCGTGCCGTTTCGTTGAACGAGCCGGTGCCGGTCGGTCGCGAGGTGGTGGTGATCGGCGGCGGCAATGTGGCGTACGACGTGGCGCGCACCGTGCTCCGCCAGATCGCCTACGACACGGCGCGCACGGCCGCCCGCCTGCCCTCGACGGTGGCGGTCCGGCTGGTCTCGCTCGAAAGTCTCGAGGAGATGCCCGCCGACACCATCGAAATCATCGAAGGCGACGAGGAAGGCATCGAGCGGCACAACGGCTGGGGGCCGGTCGAGATCGAGCGGGATGGCGACGGCCGCGTCACGGGCGTACGGTTTCAGAAATGCTTGCGTGTGTATGACGAGGCGCGCCGCTTCGCTCCCGTCTTCGAACCCCGGGAGCAGTTGAGGCTGCCCTGCGACACGGTGATGCTGGCTGTGGGGCAGGCGCCGAAGGTCGATTTCCTCGCCGAGGGCGGCGGAGATGTCGAGATGGCCCGTCCCGGTTGGCCGAAGGTGAACCCGGAGACGCTCGAGACCACCGCGCCCGGCGTTTTCGTGGCGGGCGATCTGGCGCACGGCACCCGCCTGCTGATCGACGCGGTGGCCTCGGGGAAAGCGGCCGCCCGGTCGGTCTATCGATACCTGACCGGGCGCGAGCTGCGGGCCGAGCAGTTGACGGTTCCGCTGGTGGAGCACTACTACCGCCGGGAGCGCGGCTACGAGGCGCTCCGGCGCGTGGCGCCGCCTACGGCGCCCCCTGCCGAGCGGCTGCGCGATCCGCGCGCGCTGGTCGAGCTCGCCTACAGCGAGCAGGAGGCGATGCGGGAGGCCTCGCGGTGCCTGGATTGCTCGGTGACGCCGGTCTTCGACGGCGCGCGGTGCGTGCTCTGTGGCGGCTGCGCCGACGTGTGCCCGACGCAATGCCTCAAGCTGGTTCGCCTGGCCGACCTCGCGCCGACACCGGAGCTGGAGGCGGCCATCCGCGCGATGCTCGGCGAGGCCGATCTCGCGGAGAACTCGGCGATCCTCAAGGACGAAGACCGCTGCATCCGCTGCGCTGCATGCGCCATGCGCTGCCCGGTGGATGCCATCACGATGGAACGCGTGACGTTCCGCACCGAATGGAGAACCGTATGACGACACAGGTTTCGCCAAAGCGCTCCCGGCTGGACCCGGAGCCCATGCCGCGGCGCGACTGGCTGGGGCTGGGCGCGCTGTGGGCCATGGCGGTTTCGTTTCTGTTCGCCACGGTCGGCATGATGCGACTGCCCAAGGCGGCGGTGCTGCCATCGCCGTCGAAGAAGTTCCGCGTGGCGCTGCCGGAGACGCTGGCCGCCGGCGAACCCTTCGTGCCGCCGGGGCGTTCCGTGGCCCTGTTCCGGGACGAGGAGGGAGTCTATGCCATCTCGACCGTGTGCACGCATCTGGGTTGCATCGTCAAGCCCGCGGCCGACGGCTTTGAATGCCCTTGTCACGGCAGCCGATTTGCGCCCGACGGGGAGGTGCGCAAAGGCCCGGCCCCCAAACCGCTCGCGTGGCTGAAAGTCAGCGTGAGCGGCAGCCTGGTCACGATCGACGAGGGCACAACCGTGCCGCAGGGCACCAAGGTGGCTTGATCATGCCGGCAATCGGGACCAAGGACGCACTCACGGAGTTCCGGGAGAACCTGCGCGCGGCGCCGAAACGGATTCTCGAGACGGCCTTTCGTACCGGTCTGCCGACGACCGACCGCTCGCGCTCCACCTTCGTCTTTGGCAATGTCTTCCTGCACCTGCACTCGGTGCGAACACATCGCTGGAGCCTGCGGTGGCTCACGACGGCCGGCCTCGGCATCGCCACGCTGGCGGCCTTCCTGATCACACTGGTGACCGGCGTGCTGCTGATGTTCTACTACAAGCCTTACCCGGAGGTCGCCTACCAATCGATCAAGGACATTCATTTCGTCGTGCCCACGGGGCGCTTCATCCGCAATCTCCATCGCTGGGCGGCCAATGTGATGGTGGTCACGGTGATCCTTCACATGGCGCGCGTCTTCTACACGGCGGCTTACCGGCGGCCGCGCGAGTACAACTGGCTGATCGGCATCGCCTTGCTGGTGGTGACGCTGGCGTTGTCGTTCACCGGCTACCTGCTGCCCTGGGATCAGCTGGCCTACTGGGCCATCACCATCGGCGCCAACATCGCGCAGTCACCCCGCGAGGTCACCGACGCGCTCGGCATCACCGAATGGTTCGATCCCGGCGGGCTTCAGCGGCTGCTGTTGCTTGGCTCGGACACGGTGGGCGAGGAGGCGCTGATCCGCTTCTATCTGCTTCACGTGATGCTGCTGCCGCTCGTGCTGGCGGCGTTGCTGGCGGTGCATTTCTGGCGGGTGCGCAAGGACGGCGGCCTGGCCCGTCCAGACGATGCGGACGACATCCTGGCGCGCGAGCGCCGGGAGGAGACTTACCCAGTCTTCACCGAGCAGCCGCAGAAGACCTACCATCTGGCGGCGATCGTTCGGGGAAGAACGCCGGCGGTGGGCCGCGGTCCGGAAAACACCGTCCCCTCCATGCCGCACCTGTTTTATGCCGAGTTCGGCGTGCTGATGCTGACGGTCGCCGTCTGCCTGCTGTTGTCTCTCCTCTGGGACGCGCCGCTCAAGGAACTGGCCAACCCGAACGTGCCGGAGAACCCGGCGAAGGCGCCCTGGTACTTTCTGGGGCTGCAAGAGATGGTCTCTTTCAGCGCCTTTATGGGCGGCATCGGCGTTCCCACGATCGTGCTGATCGGGCTGGGTCTGATCCCGTACCTCGATCGCGAAGCCGAGGGAACGGGGCGCTGGTTCGGAGGTCCCGGCGGCTGGCCCCTGGTGCGGCTCTCGTTGCTTTTCGGCTTCGCCGCGGCGCTTGGAGTGGAGGCTTTCGCCATCCGCTTCGGCTGGCTGCGCGAATGGTTCCCAAACATTCACCAGCTCGCCATTACCGTCTTCAATCCGGGCACTGTCCTCACGGCCCTCTACGCCGCCTTCTCGATCTGGGCGATGAAGCGGCACAACTCGACGCGTGCGGGCGCTCTGGCGCTGTTCACCTGCTTCTTGTGCGGTTTCACGGTACTCACTGTGATCGGCACCTATTTCCGCGGGCCGAACTGGGAGTTTTTCTGGTCTCCTGCCGACTGGCCGGGGCACTGAGATGAAGAAGAACAAGTACCTGCTGCTGTTGTCCAGCCTAGTGACGCTAGTGCTGCTCGCCGCGGCGGCGATCGAGGAGAATTTCTTTCGCGAGTGGCGCAGGATTCAACGTTCCGCGCGCAGCGACTCCGGCATCGCGGCCCTGCAGTTGCGCCAGATCGTGAATCCGTCGCTCAAGGTCGCCGACCGCTGCGTCAGTTGCCACCTGGGGATGGCGCCGGGAGAGTCCCTCGTGCGCGGTGCGGATGTGCTGAGGCCGCACAAACCGGTCGTTCATGATCCGTCCGAATTCGGCTGCACGATCTGCCACGGTGGGCAGGGCCAGGCCACCTTCAAAGAGGACGCTCACGGTCAGGTCGAGTTCTGGCCCGAGCCGATGTTGCCACGCGAGATGTCCTGGGCCGGCTGCGGGAGCTGCCATGTCGCGCTCGGCGTGCCGAGCCAAACCACGCTGCGGCGGGCGGAGCTTGCCTTCGAGCGGCTGGATTGCTACGCCTGCCACCGGGTAGACAGTCGCGGCGGCACGATCCGTCCCGATCGTGGCGGCATGGAGGGACCGGATCTTTCCTTCACCGGTCTGCGGGGCTGGGACGGCGCCTGGCACGAAAAGCACGCCAAAAAGGCCGCCTCGGAGGGCGGCGCCTGGCGCAAGTCGTTTTCTCCGGTCTCCGAGGAGGATCAGCGGCTGCTTGAGGTCTTCCTGCGAACGCGGGTCGGCGCTTCCTCCCTGGTGAGGGCCAAAAGCGTCTTTCTGAGCGCAGGCTGCCTGGGCTGCCATCGCGTCAACGGCGTGGGAGGCGATGACGGGCCGGAGCTGAACGCAGCCGGGTTAAAAGATCCCGGGCGGTTGATTTTCGCGGGCGTGCCGGGCGGACGGCAGGTGAGCGCCTGGATGGCCGAGCATCTCCGTTCGCCCGTCTCCGTCGTGGCGGGCTCGCTGATGCCGCCGGTGCTGCTGCCGGAGGAGGACATCCGCCAGCTCACCTTCTTCACCATGTCGCTGCGCGCGCGGGAGCTTCCGGACCGCTACCTGCCGCGCGATCGGGTGCGCGCCGTGCGGTTCGGCGAGCGCGAGTTCTCGACCGACGGCGAGACGCTCTACGGCGCCTTTTGCGCCGGTTGTCATGGATCGGACGGCATGGGGCGCCGGCTCCCCGGCCTGATCTCTTTCCCCAGCGTCGCCCATCCGGACTTCCTCGCCATCGCTCCTGAAGAGCTGATGCAGCGAACGATCGAAGAGGGTCGCCCCGGGCGGCGCATGCCGGGTTGGCTGAAGCCGGAGGGGCTACGGCCCGAGGAGATCCGAACCGTGGTGGCCCACCTGCGCCGGCTGGGCGGCGTCGCTCCGGAACCGGACCCGAGGCCCCGGAGATGGGTGAGCTCGGATGTGGAGCTTGGCCGGAGGCTGTTTGAGAGTTATTGCAGGGGCTGTCACGGGCCGGAGGGCCGCGGCGGGGAAGGACCGGCGCTCAATAACAAGGTGTTGCTGGCCGGCGCCACCGACACCTACCTGGTGGAAACGATTCGCCGCGGACGCCGTGGCACTGCCATGGGCGGATTCGCCGAGCCGACGCCCGTGCGGCCGGCTCTCTCGCAGGCGGAGATTGAGGCCATCGTTTCGTTCTTGCGTTCCCTCGAAGGAGGTTCTTCATGAGTGAAGAGAAAAACCGGCGCGATTTCCTCAAGCTGGTGGCGGCGGCGGGCTTCGGCGGTCTGGTGGCTTCCACGGCGGAGTCCTGGGGGCTCGAGGCCATCCCAAACCCCCTGGCGAGCTATCCGCACCGGGACTGGGAGCAGGCCTACCGCGATCTGTGGAAACACGATTCGGTCTTCACCTTCACCTGCGCGCCGAATGACACGCACAACTGCATCCTGAGGGCGTACGTCCGCAACGGGGTGGTGGTGCGCATCGGCCCGTCGATGCGTTACGGGGAGGCCACAGACCTGGCGGGCAACCGGGTGAGCCATCGCTGGGATCCGCGCGTCTGCCAGAAAGGTCTGGCTCTGACGCGCCGCTTCTATGGTGACCGGCGCGTGAACGGCTGCCTGATCCGCAAAGGGTACAAGGAATGGTACGAAGCCGGTTTCCCGCGCGAGCGCGACGGCCTTCCACCGAGGAGATACTTCAACCGCGGGCGCGACGAGTGGCTGAGGATCTCGCACGAGGAGGGCGCCAGGATTGCCGCCGCGGCTCTCAAAAACATCGCCGAAACTTACACGGGCGAGGAGGGCAAGCGGCGGCTCGAGGCGCAGCATTACGATCCGGTCACCATCGAGGCGACTGAGGGAGCCGGCGTGCGGACCCTGAAGTTCCGTGGTGGCATGCCGCTGCTGGGCATTACGCGCGTCTTCGGATTGTACCGGCTGGCGAATTCCATGGCGCTTCTCGACGCCAAGATCCGAGGCGTAGGCCCCGAGAAGGCGCTCGGGGCGAAGGGCTTCGACAACTACTCCTGGCATACAGACCTGCCGCCGGGCCACCCGATGGTGACCGGACAGCAGACGGTGGAGTTCGATTTGAACGCCGTCGAACACGCGCGCACCGTCGTGGTCTGGGGCATGAACTGGATCACGACGAAGATGCCGGATGCGCACTGGTTGACCGAGGCGCGGCTGAAGGGCGTCAAGGTCGTGGTCATCGCCTGCGAATACTCGGCGACCTCGAGTAAGGGCGACGAGGTGATCATCGTCCGGCCCGGCACCACCTCGGCGCTGGCGCTGGGGCTGGCCCATGTGATCCTGCGCGAAAAGCTCTTCGATGCGCAGTACGTCAAACAGTGGACGGACCTGCCCCTGCTGGTGCGCATGGACACGCTGGCCTATCTGCGGGCGCAGGATGTCTTCGGCGAGCCGCCTCGACCGCTCCAGAACACCCGCGTGCTTGGCAAGGACGAGAAGGAGCCGCCGCCGATTCAACAGGACCGCACCGTCGTCACCGAGGCGATGCGCACGGCCTGGGGCGATTTCGTCTGGTGGGACCGCAAGGGTCAGGCGCCCCGCGTGCTCACCCGCGACGAAGTCGGCCGGAATTCGAACGTCCAGGATCCCTTGCTCGAAGGTAGCGTCGAAGTCAGGCTGGCCGACGGCAGATCGGTGCGCTGTCGGCCGGTCTTCGATCTGATCCGCGAGTACGTCGCGCATTTCGATCCGCGGACGACCGAGGAGATTACCTGGGCGCCGGCGGCTTCGATCGAAAGCCTGGCGCGCCACATCGCGAAAGAGCCGGGCACGACGCTGTTCGCCGTCGGCATGGGGCCGAACCAGTTCTTTAACAACGACAACAAGGACCGCGACATCTTTCTCGTGGCCGCGCTCACGGGCAACGTCGGCAAGATCGGCGGCAATGTGGGCTCCTATGCGGGCAACTACCGTGTGGCGCTGTTCAACGGCGCGCCGCAATACATCAACGAAAATCCTTTCGACATCGAACTCGATCCGGACAAACCGGCCCGGGTGCGCCAGTACTGGCGGCCGGAATCGGCGCACTACTACAACCATGAGGATCATCCGCTGCGCGTCGGCCACAAACTGCTCACCGGCAAGACGCACATTCCGACGCCCACCAAGTCCCTGTGGTTCGCCAACGCCAACTCGATCCTCGGCAACGTCAAGTGGCATTTCAACACCGTGGTGAACGTGCTGCCGCGGATCGAGCTGATCGCAGTGCAGGAGTGGTGGTGGAGCGCCTCCTGCGAGTGGGCCGATATCGTCTTCGGGGTCGACGCCTGGTTCGAGCTCAAGCACCCGGATATGACGGCGTCGGTGACCAACCCCTTCCTGGTGGTCTTTCCGAGAACGCCGATAAAGCGGGCGTTCGAGACGATCGGCGATATCGAGCTGTATGCGCTGGTGGCCTCAAAGCTGGCCGAGCTGACGGCAGACGAGCGCTTCCACGATTACTTTAAGTTCGTCCGCGAGGGGCGCACCGACGTCTATCTTCAGCGCGTTCTTGACCACAGCACGAACACGAAGGGCTACCGGTTCCTCGAACTCGAGGCCAAGGCCCGCCAGGGCGTGCCCGCGCTGATGAACAGCCGCACCACGCCCAAAGCCGTCGGCTTCGATCAGGTGACCGATTCGATGCCCTGGTATACGAAATCGGGCCGCCTGGAGTTCTATCGCGAGGAGCCGGAGTTTATTGCCGCCGGCGAGAACCTGCCCGTGCACCGCGAACCGGTCGATTCGACCTTCTACGAACCGAACGTCATCATTGCCCCGAAGCACGAAGCGCTGCGCCCCGACCAGCCGGAGGACTACGGCGTGCGGCGCGACGATCTGAGCTCGGAGACGCGCTGCGGGCGCAACGTGGTGCTCTCCTGGCAGGAGGCCCAAAAGACCCGGCACCCGCTGGCGGGCCAGGGCTTCAAGTTCATCTTCCACACGCCAAAGTATCGTCACGGTTCGCACACCACGCCGATCGACACCGACATGATCGCGGTGCTGTTCGGCCCCTTCGGCGACCTGCACCGGCATGACCGCCGGATGCCGTTTGTCGCCGAGGGATATGTCGACATCAATCCCTCGGACGCGCGCGAGCTGGGCATCGAGGACGGCGATTATGTCTGGATCGATCCGGACCCGGAGGATCGGCCCTTTCGCGGCTGGCAGCGGGACAGGAAAAACATGGAATTCTCCCGTCTGCTGTGCCGCGCGCGCTACTACCCGGGCACGCCACGCGGCGTCACCCGGATGTGGTTCAACATGTACACGGCGACGCCTGGTTCGGTGGAGGGGCACAGATCGCGGCCGGATGCTCTGGCGAAGAATCCGAGGACCGGCTACCAGGCGATGTTTCGCTCCGGCTCGCACCAGTCGGCCACGCGCGGCTGGCTGAAACCGACCTGGATGACCGACACCCTGGTCCACAAGACCACGTTCGGGCAGGGCATCCGGCAGGGGTTCGAGCCCGACATTCACTGCCCGACAGGCGCGCCGCGCGAGGCCTTCGTCAAGATCACCAGGGCCGAACCGGGCGGGCTGGGCGGCCGAGGCTTGTGGCGGCCGGCCGCGCTCGGCATCCGGCCGACGTACGAATCCGAGGCGATGAAGCGCTTCCTGGCGGGAGAGTTCGTGCGGCAGAAGGGAGGGAAATCCTGATGGCTCGCGTCTACAACTGGCAGATCGGCCGCGAGATGTCCTACTGGTATCCCGAGGCGCGCCCGCGGCGGCAGTTTGCGGCCGTCTTCGACATCAACAAATGCATCGCCTGCCAGACCTGCACTCTGGCCTGCAAGACCACCTGGACTTCGGGCAAGGGCCAGGAGTACATGCTCTGGAACAACGTCGAGACAAAACCCTACGGGAGTTATCCGCTGGCCTACGACGTCAAACTTCTGGAGCTGCTCGGCGGTCAGGAATGGGACGGCAATCGCTACGCGGGGCGGACCCTATTCGAGGCGGCGCCCGCCGGCGAGCGTGTGCTCGGCTGGCACCCCACCGGCGAGGATTACGCGTTTCCGAACGCCGGCGAGGACGACTGCGCCGGGCAGGTGGATCACGGCGAATTCTTCGCGCTGCCGCACGCCCGCTGGTTCTTTTACCTGGCGCGCATTTGCAACCACTGCACCTATCCGGCTTGTCTGGCCTCCTGTCCGCGCGGATCGATCTACAAAAGACCCGAGGACGGCATCGTCCTGGTGGATCAGGGCCGCTGCCGCGGCTATCAGGAGTGCGTCAAGGGGTGTCCTTATAAGAAGGTCTTCTACAATCCTCTGACCGGCACGAGCGAGAAGTGTATCGCTTGCTTTCCGAAAATCGAGCAGGGTATCCAGCCGCAGTGTTTCGTGAATTGCATCGGCAAGATCCGCCTGGCCGGATGGATCTCGACGCCGGATAAGGCGCGCCCCGATAATCCGATCGATTACCTGGTCCACATTCGCAAAGTGGCGCTGCCGCTGTTCCCGCAGTTCGGACTGGAGCCCAACGTCTACTACATCCCCCCGGTGCACGCTCCGGATGCCTTCAATCGCCAGTTGTTCGGCGCCGGGGCGCCACAGGCCGTGCGGACGTACCGGGAAGCGGCGCGGGATGCCGATTTAGCCGGCCTGCTGTGCCTGTTCGGCTCCACCGAAATGGTGGTGGCCCGCTTCCGGAGGCAGGGGGAAATCATCATCGGGGCCGACGAGAAGGGCGCCGAAGTGGTGCGGGTTCCGCTGCG
The DNA here is from genome assembly GCA_938003835.1 of uncultured Bryobacteraceae bacterium. Classification (GTDB taxonomy): domain Bacteria; phylum Acidobacteriota; class Terriglobia; order Bryobacterales; family Bryobacteraceae; genus CALKXJ01. The sequence continues at coordinate 244,806 of CALKXJ010000006.1, forward strand.
CGAGCCGGTCGTTGTCCGGCCGGCGCGAGATCCGCACACGCAGATCGTTCGCATCAATTGCCCGTGAGGTGACTGCGATGTCTACTCGATGCTACTGGCTGGCCGGATTTCTGCTCGTGGCCGCCGGCTGTTCGCGGGGGCCCAAGCTGGTCAACGAGGTTGTCGCCGTGGAGACGACCCGTTTGCCTGAGGGTCCTCGAGACCGCACCTGGCGTGACGCGCCGGAGCACAGGGCGGCGCTACTCGTGCAGGACCTGGTCGAGCCACGCCTGATGGCGCCCTCGACGCCCGAGGTTGCCGTGCGCGCCCTGACCAACGGCGCCGAAATCGTCTTTCGCCTGGAGTGGCCCGACGCCGGGGCTGACGACATGCCGGGCCCGGCCCGCATGGTCGACGCCTGCGCCGTGCAGTTGCCCGAGACGATCGAGCCCGATCTGCCGGATCCTCAGATGGGACAGGAAGGGCGCCTCGTCGAGATCGCTTATTGGCGGGCCGACTGGCAGGCCTGGGTGAACGGCCGCGGCGACACGATCCGGGATCTGTACCCGAACGCCTCGATCGACCATTATCCTTTTCAGGCGAAACCGCTCGAACCGGGTTCGGCCGCCGCCAGGGAGCTGGAGCGGCTCTACTCGCCGGCGCTGGCTGCGGGTAACTTGCGGGCCGGGCCGCGGAAGACCCCCGTCGAGTCGCTGATCGCCACCGGTCCGGGAACGCTTTCCTCAGCGGCAACCCAGAATGCCACCGGCCAGGGCGTGTTCGAGAAAGGCCGCTGGAGCGTCGTCATCCGGCGACCGCTACCCAAAGGTCTGGGGCGTGACCAGCGGACTCACGTCGCCTTCGCCGTCTGGCAAGGGTCGAACCAGGAGGCCGGCGCGCGCAAGATGCGCACCGGTTGGATTCCCCTGGTGCGGAGGGCCGGTTCATGAAACAGGCGGTCGCTTCGGCGGACGAGCTTGTGGCTCACCTGGAGCGGGCCGCCGAGTGGCACCTCCTGGCCCAGCTCTTTGCCTACCCGGACGCTGGCTGGAGGCGCCGGTTCGAGCTTCTTTGCGGATCCCTGCGTGGGGCGGCAGTGCTGGAGCTGGCGCGACGGGCAGCACGCGAGGTGTGTCCGGAGCTCTGGATGCGCCTGTTCGGGCCCGCTGGTCCGGTTCGCATTCGTGCGGTCTCTTTCGACGGCGGACTTCAGCCCGGCTACCTCTTGGCTGAGCTTGCGGCTTTCTATGAGGCCTTTGCGTATGTGGCACCTCCGGGAAGCGCCCCGGACGACTTCCCGGCGCTCCTCGACTTCGCCGCCTGGCTAGAGATGAAGCTGGCCTATGCTTGCATGCTTGAGGACGTGCAGGCGGCGGAGGTCACCAACCGCGCGCTCGAGACGTTTCTATCACGTTTCCTCTCCGCCGGAGCCTGGCGCGTCTACCGCCAGCTCGAGGGGCTCGGACCGGACTTTCTCGTCGAGGCTGCCCGCCTGGCCGCCGAACGCTCTGGGGCTGAACCGGTCGGGCTTGGGCGGGAGCCGGACTTGTGGCCGGACGGTTCCCCCCTCGAGGATCTCTCCTGCGGCGGCGCCGGAGACTTTGTGCCGGTAAAACCGATAAAAAAGGTGCGCTGAGAACCGCGGCAGCACCTCGGGCCGCTGGGGGCGTCAGGCGGAGAAACCGTTAGCGGACAGCACAGGCGGTCCCATTTGACAGCCGCGGAGGGTGTGCGGCATACTAGGAGAGAGTTTGGCGGGTCGTCTTCTGCTCCCGCGCTACCGCGCTTCAGTTTAAACGCGCCGCCCCGGCTAACCCAAGAGGAACTCTGGGGCAAGACGCTTGGAAGCGCCCGGCCGGGAGCCGGCCCCGAGGTTCTCCTTGCCTGCGCGGCAAGGGAACATGGGCTGGTCCGAAGAAAGAACTGAACGCAAACGCCAGATGCTAGATTCACCGGAGATCCGGTGAAGAGTCAAAGGCCGGAGCCGCGCGCCGGCCGCGGAGGCTTGAACCAGCCACCTCGGCCGGAAGGGGCCCTGGTCATCCGAGGTTTTCTTTTTTGGAGAAGAGCTAAGAACGTGCCCACATTCAGTCAGCTTGTGCGCAAAGGACGCCGGCCACCGCGCTACAAGACGGCGAGTCCGGCTTTGCAGGGCTGTCCGCAGCGGCGCGGGGTCTGCACGCGCGTTTACACGACGACGCCGAAGAAGCCGAACTCGGCACTGCGCAAGGTGGCTCGCGTACGGCTTACCAACGGCATCGAGGTGACCACTTACATTCCCGGCGTGGGGCACAACCTGCAAGAGCACTCCATCGTGCTGATCCGCGGCGGGCGCGTCAAGGACCTGCCCGGCGTGCGCTACCACGTCATTCGCGGGACCCTGGACGCGGCGGGTGTGGCCGACCGCAGGCAGGGCCGTTCGAAGTACGGCGCCAAGAGGCCCAAGAACTAAGAAGGCGGCGAGAGATGGCAAGACGGCGAAGAGCGGAACCCCGGGAGGTGGCGCCGGACCCGGTCTATAACTCGACGTTGGCCGAGAAGTTCATCAATTGCATGATGTGGGACGGTAAGAAGACCGTCTCGCAGAAGATCTTCTATACGGCCATGGACAAGATTCGCGAGAGCACGGGTGACGATCCGCTGAAACTGTTCAAGAAGGCGGTGGAGAACTGCAAGCCCGTGCTCGAGGTCAAGACGCGGCGCGTGGGCGGCGCCAACTACCAGGTGCCGGTGGAGGTGCCTCCGAACCGGCGCACCAGCCTGGCGATCCGCTGGCTCATCCAGAACGCGCGCTCCCGCCCGGAGAAAGGTATGCCGGAGAAGCTGGCGGCCGAGTTGATGGACGCGGCGAATCTGCGCGGCGGGGCGGTGAAGAAGAAGGACGACGTGCACCGCATGGCGGAGGCGAACAAGGCTTTCGCGCACTACCGGTGGTAAGGTCATGCCGCGGAGCGTTCCCATCGAGAAGATGCGCAACATCGGCATTGCCGCGCACATCGACGCCGGCAAGACGACCACGACCGAGCGCATCCTCTATTACACCGGCCGGACCTACAAGATCGGCGAGGTGGACGAAGGTACCGCGGTCATGGACTGGATGGAGCAGGAGCAGGAGCGCGGCATCACCATCACCTCGGCGGCGACCACCTGCCAGTGGCGGGACTGTCAGATCAACATCATCGACACGCCCGGCCACGTGGACTTCACCGCCGAGGTCGAGCGCAGCCTGCGCGTGCTCGACGGCGCCATCGCGGTTTTCGACGCGGTGGCCGGCGTGCAGCCCCAATCGGAGACGGTCTGGCGCCAGGCGGACAAGTACCGCGTGCCACGCATCTGCTTCATCAACAAGATGGATCGCGTCGGGGCCAACTTCTTCGGCGCCGTCCAAAGCATTGTCGAGCGGCTGAAGTGCCGTCCCGTGCCGGTGCAGATTCCCATTGGCGCGGAGGACAATTTCCGGGGGGTCGTCGATCTGGTTTCCGGAACGGCGCGCGTCTGGCGCGATGAGACGCTCGGGGCGCAATACGACGACATCGAGATCCCCGAAGAGTTGCGCGAGCTGGCGGCCGAATACCGCGAGAAGCTGATCGAGGCGGTGGCCGAGTACGACGACCAGGTCTTCGAGGCCTTCGTCCACGGCGAGCCGATCAGTCCCGAACGCCTCCGCGCGGGAATCCGGAAGGCAACGATCGAGAAGAAAATCTTCCCGGTGCTGTGCGGGGCCGCCTTCAAGAACAAAGGCATCCAGAACCTGCTCGATGCGGTGGTCGACTACTTGCCGTCGCCGGCCGACATCCCGCCGATCCAGGGCACCTCGCTCGACGGCGAGACCGTCATCGAGCGGCCGGCCGATGACAGCGCTCCGTTTTCGGCGCTCGTTTTCAAGATCATGACCGATCCGTTTGTCGGCCAGCTCGCCTTCATCCGGGTCTACTCGGGCACGCTGGCCACGGGCGACTCGGTCTACAACGTGGCGAAGGGCCGCAAGGAGCGTATCGGCCGCCTGGTGCGCATGCACGCCAACAAGCGCGAGGAGATCAAGGAGGTTTACGCCGGCGACATTGCGGCCGCGGTCGGGTTGCGCACGGTGGCGACCGGCGACACCATCTGCGATGAGCGCCACCCGGTGGTGCTCGAGTCGATCGAGTTCCCGGCGCCGGTGATCCAGGTGGCGATCGAGCCGAGAACCAAGGCCGACCAGGAGAAGCTGGGCATGGCCATCGGCAAGCTCACCACCGAGGATCCGACGCTCAAGGTGGCCACCGATCCCGAAACCGGGCAGACCATCCTTTCCGGGATGGGCGAACTGCATCTGGAGATCGTCATTGACCGGATGCTGCGCGAGTTCGGTGTTCAGGCCAATGTCGGCAAGCCCCAGGTGGCTTATCGCGAGACGATTCGCCGGCCGGCCGAGGCCGAGGGGCGCTTCATCCGCCAGACCGGCGGCCGGGGCCAGTACGGCCACGTCAAGATCCGGCTGGAACCACTGCCGGCCGGCGGTGGCTTCGAGTTCGTCGACCAGATCGTCGGCGGCGTGGTTCCCAAGGAATACATTCCGGCGGTCGCCAAAGGCATCGAGGAGGCGCTCGAGGGCGGGCTGCTGGCGGGCTATCCGGTGGCTGATGTCAAGGCCATCCTGCTCGACGGCAGCTACCACGAGGTGGACTCCTCGGAGATGGCCTTCAAGATTGCCGGTTCGATGGCGGTCAAGGCGGCCGGCGGAAAGGCGCATCCGGTTCTGCTCGAGCCGGTGATGAGTGTCGAGGTGGTGGTGCCCGAGGAGTACATGGGCGACGTGATTTCGGATCTGAACTCGCGCCGCGGGCGGATCGAGGGCGTCGAGTTGCGCGGCACCTCGCAGATCATCCGCGCCATGGTGCCCCTGGCGGAGATGTTCGGCTACGCCACGGCGCTCCGGTCGAGGACCCAGGGGCGGGGAAGTTTCACGATGCATTTCGGGCGCTACGAAGAAGTGCCCGCGAACATCGCCGAGGAAATCGTAAACAGGGTGCAAGGCAAGGTAACGCGCTAGCAACGACAGCGAACAGGAGAGTCAGGACAGGTTATGGCCAAAGAGAAATTCGAGCGGACGAAGCCGCATGTCAACATTGGGACGATCGGGCACATTGATCACGGCAAGACGACGCTGACGGCGGCGATCACGCAGGTGTTGTCGAAGAAGAACCCGCGGGTGAAGTTTCGGAG
>CALKXJ010000007.1 GCA_938003835.1 uncultured Bryobacteraceae bacterium
TCATCGGTGACGAGGTACTAAGGGCCGTAAGTCTTAATCCCTTCTGGTTCAGGTCTCGGTTCATACCTATGCCCTATGCGAACCCGGCCGTACTGGCCCGTCTTAATCCCTTCTGGTTCAGGTCTCGGTTCATACGGTCCCGGTCATACGGGGCCGAGTACCGGACCGCGTCTTAATCCCTTCTGGTTCAGGTCTCGGTTCATACTGCGGGGGAGGGCAAGCCGTTTGCGTGCAGTGGCATAGATGAGCCGTTGCCAATTTTCATGTGTTGCGGCGAGTTGTTGAGCATACGGTCTCGCTTTCATCAGCTTAGCTTATGATTCGGGCTCGAGCAGTATCCAGCCGAAGGATACCGGGCGTCCCTGAACGACCACAACGGTCCTCGAGTCTCCTTCTTTGATGGGGGTCTTCCGTTGCGGGTTGTAGCCGTCGCGGAGTTCCTCGACGGAAAGCGATTCGAAATGGCTGAAGCGGCCGATGCGGAGGAGCATGATACCCCTCTCCCTCCTTGCCGCTTGCGAACGCCAATCATCCCCGTTTGGCTTCTGATCGGGGTCGTGGTTCAGAAACGCGAACCGTTGCGTCTCCGATTGCAGCCGCTGATGAAAGAAGGCATTGGCCGCCTCGGCCAAGGATTGCCAGTCGAAGTTGCGTCCCAGGCGGCCGTCTAGACGCGGGTGGCGCGCCCGGTCGCGGTCCCAGCGGATCTCGAGCGAGAATTCCGCGGCCTGGCCGTCGGCAGCCGAGAGGAGGCGCTCGCAGTGGATCTGGATCTTCTGAGACGCCCGCGCGCCCTCGCGCTTGCGGACCTCAGCCCGGTCGACCTGGACCATCCGGGCGGGCACCGACGCGTCAGAGACTTTGAGCATCTGGAGCGGATCGATCGGCTCCGGCTCGTCGCGGCCCCGCGACTCGATTCGGAGCGCCTTTTCCTCCATGGCCCGCCAGGCGTCGTTGTGCTTGCGCCAGTCCCTGTCCTGGCGCTTGCACCGCTCCACCTCGGAGCGAATCGGCGCCCGATCGGCCTGGATGCAGGCGTTGACGAATGCCGTCCGGAGCGCGCCTTTGATGGCCGAGCCGGGCACGATCACCTCTCGACGCGCGAGGTTCCAGGGCAGGAGGTGGACCTCTCCCCGGCGCCGGCTGGGGTCGAGCGCGACGCCGAGCTCCCTGGCCGAGCCCTCACCGGTAGCGATTTCATACAACCAGCTCTCCCTCCGAGAAGCTGCGGCGTCCCGCAACTGGTCCCAAGCCGGCCTCAGGGCACCGGCACGCAGGCGGTTTTCGAACGTCTGGCGTTCCGCCGGAGTCCAGGAGCGCATGACCACCTCCGGGCGGAAGCGCACCAGAAAGGAATCACGGATGAAGTACTCTTCCGGAGCCATTATTTTTCCAGCGCCGATGTGCACCGGCGTCAAGATCCTCACCCGAAAACGTTTCACCTGCATGAAGCTTCAATCCTCCTCAGGCTCGTCATAGGGAACGGCGAGATGCCAGGCGTTGTGCCGCGCGAAACCGGCCGCCGGGTGGACCTCCCGGAGCAGCTCGCCGAAGGGCCCCGCATCGGCCGGCTCGAACGTGGCGCCGGGGCGCAACAGCACCAGCGGATATTTGAAAGGGTTCCCGCCTGCCTCCGCCGCGGCCAGCGGGCCCAGCTTGCCAAAATGGGGCTCCAGGCGGTAGCGAGGACGTGCCATGTTCGGCGTGAGGGAGCCGTGCGAGAGGCTCATGCGCCGGCGCCCGCCCGCCTCGAAGAGTCCTTCCGGGACATCTTCGACGGCAACGCGAAAGCGGCCCCGGCCGATGGTGGCGTCGCGGCCATAGCCGAGCTGGCCCACCCGCCGGAACAGCTCGGCGAGCTCATCGGCGGAGATCGACGCGCCGACATAGACGTCCCAGCGGGCGTCACCGTTCGGGGCGCCACCCGGCCAGAACTCGTCGACGAAGTAGAGACCGCCTGCTTCGGGCGTGGTTCCGAGCCGCCGATCGATCGTGTTGTGGGCTAGGCGGTGCCGGAACCGCCCGGCCTCGCCCCGCGCGTCACACACCTTCTCAGCCAACGCGGCAGCGCTGAGCCGGTTGCGCAGAGCCAGGAAGTCCGAAAGCGGCAGAAAGGCGCGTTTACGGACCTTCTTTGCCTCGGCGAGCCCGCGCACCGGCGCGAGCATGGGCCGGGGCAGCAGGTCGGCGGGAAAGCCCGAGGAGATGAGGAACGGCTCGCCCTCTTCGAGCAAGGCCAGCCAGCGAACCAGCGCCTCTTCGCCGTCGAGATAGCGCCGGGCCCAGCAGAGGTGGCCGAAGAGCGTACCGGAGTGCAGGGGAGTGCCGAGCGGGCCCTCAAGGTCGATACGCACGCGATAGTAGTTCACGGCCGCCTCCCCGCCTCAGTCCGCCAGGAAGTCTACCGCGTCGGAGAAACTCCGGAGCGAGTCGAAGCGTTCCTGGATCGGCCGGGGCCTGTCGGGCGCCTGAAGCGAACGGAGTTTCAGATCAAGGAAGCGCAGCTTGCCATAGCCGCGGGAGCCCGAGCCGCCGAGGGCATCCTGCTCGAGCAGCTTCATCGTCTTGATGAGCTCGCTCAGGCAGGAGCGGTCAGCGGCGCCCCCGTCATCGTCGACGTCGAAGATCTTGAAGAGCATCTCGAGGGCGAACCGGGCGCCGGCGGGCACGCGCTCCATGGTGCGCGGCCCCATGGCCGCGGCCTTCCCCTGGATGCGGTCGATGGTGACCTCGGTCTTCTCCTCGACCAAGGGGAGCCCGAGTTTGGTAACCTGCGCGACCCAGTCCGGCGAGGGAAAGCTGTCGCGGACGATGAGCCGGCTCGGGCCGCCCTTCCACTTCTTGGCCGTCACGCCGAAGATGCGGAGCAAGGGATCGGCTAGTTCGTAGTCGGCGTTGGCGTCCACGCCGTAGTAGGGCTGGTTGTCGCCCACAGGAACCTTGTTAGTCGCCCATTCCATGAGCGAGCGGAGTTTGCCCTTGAGGCTCGAGCCGGGAATGTAGGGCTGGCCGGTGTGCGGGTGTTTCACCACGGGGCCATCGACGCCGCCGATCTCGAGCGTCTCCTTGCCCGCGCCAATGTGCAGCCCGGTACGAATCTCGATCGTACCGGTGAGTTCATAGATTTCAGCAAGGCGAATCTTCATGTTGAATCCTCCCTGGCGCTACTGCCGATCCTTGGCGCAGTACGCTTTGTGAAATGCCATCACCGCCTCGAAGTGCCGGCAGAAGTCCTGGAAGTCTTCGACCGTCTTCACCGAGGCGGTGTGATTGATGAAAAATCTGAGAGCGTCGGTCGGGAACTGCTTCTCGCTGCGTCGATTGGCGTAGATGGCCCGGGCCTTGAGCATCAGGAACTCCGGATGGAGCGACTGAAAGGCGAGCCGGCGCTTCTCGGTGTCAAGCCCGGCTTCGACATCCAGGCGGCGCCGGAGTCCCATGACGTATTCGTAGAAGCGGCGCATCTGCGACTCGGCGACCTGGGCGAGCTTCTGCGCCCACTCGTCGGCGAGCTGATCCACCAGCCTGGTGTCGAACCGGCCATTGGTCCGATAGACGACCTGCTGGGGCGCGGGTGGGGTCCAGCCGGAGCCGCCGCGCGGCGGATTGGGATTTCTCGACCTTAGTTCAGGCATTTTTTCTACCTCCTTGTTTCAGGTGTTCGATTTCGATATAGAGCGATGGTTACCGCCGTGCGCGCCAGGGGCTGGCGGCCGCCCAGGCCGAGCAGGCCTTCGAGCAGGGCGGTGATCCGTCGCCGTTCCGTGGCATCCAGCTCGTCGCGGGCGTCCAGGTGCCGGGCGCGCAGGTAACGCCACCGGGCACGCCAGGCGGCGGCATCGAGATCCATCCGGTTGGGATCTTCCGCCCGGCAGCGCATGGCGTCGAGCACCAGGAGTTTGTATGTGAAAGCGGTGCTCAGCACCTGGTCGCGCACGAGCTGGGTGAGTTCGCCGGATTCCATCCAAGCCCGCTCGAAGAGTTCCCAGGGCGCCGGTGCCGGGTCGATCAAAGAGATGCGATTTCGTCCGGCGCTTTTCGCCGCCTCGAGGCGCTCCTCGGCGGCATGGGCCGTGCGCGTGAGCGGATGATGGGCCTTCGCGAACTCGACGCCGGCCGAGATCGTCACCGACGGATTGGCCCCGGTCCAGCGGTCGAACTCTTTTCTCAGCCGCAGCGCGAGCTCGATCGTCTGGCGCCAAGGGCCGATCAGCAGCAGGTCGTCGCCACCGGCGTAGACGGTGTAAGTGCTTGGGAAACTCTCGCGCACCAGCTTCATGAGCTGCGCCGAGAAGAAAAAGTCGAGCATGCGCGACAGCGTGGCAAAGCGGGCCAGCGACGGCTGCCCGAGGCCCCGGCCGAAGAGTTCTCCCAGACGGTCGACGTCGGCCTTGAGCACAGCGATCAGAGCCTCGCCGGCCAGGTCGACTTTGCCGTCATCGGCACGGAGCTCCTCGACCGCATCGGCGGCGATCATCTCGAAGAGCTTGGGGCCGTCCTTTTCGGCTTCTTCCTGTAACGTCTGCTCGCTCACCAGCCGTTCGTAGACGGGGCTCACGCTGCCGTCCCAGATGGGCACATAGTTAGCCAGGAAGCGCAAGGGTAGCGACAGATGGTCCCGGGGTGCGGCCCGCTCGTCCCAGAGCCGGAAGGCGGAACGCCAGCAGCTCACATCGGCCTGCCTGAATCCGCCCCAGTCCAGCCAAAGGCCGCCAAAGAGCGGCAGGCCGCCCTGACCGGTCTCCGTGAAACGAAACACGTGAGCGTGCGGCAGATCGCCGCCCAGGCGGCGCTCCTGGTCGCAGGGAGCACAGTAGAGCACGCCGTCGCGCTCGAGCGTGGCCGGCCGGATGGCGCAGGCCGAGCAGGCATCGCCGAGCGGATATTCGAAACGGTGAACCGCACGGTAGGCGCGGAGCGCGGGCTCGAGCTTGGCCCGGGCGGCCGCATGGCGCATGGCATCCTGCAACTCGGGGAATTGCCCGAGCGCCAGCCTGGCGGCCGGAAACGGCTCGGTGAGGCCGATGTTGAGCGCCACCTCGCCCAGGAAGCGGTCCATCATCCACTCATCCACCTGGCGGCGCGCGGCCTCGAGACGGTCATCGAGATCAGACGTGGCGCCGGCGAGAATCAGGAAGCGGCCGCCGGCCGCCTGGAGCACGCTGAAAGGCGCCAGGCGGAGCTCGCGGCGGAGAAGCAGCGCGCCGGCTTCGACAATCATGCTGAGCAGGAAGGAGCGCGCGCGCAGGATCCGGCTGGCGCCCCGCACCCGCTGGGCCGCCAGGCGGAACAGGCCGTCCTGAATGCCGGAGAGATCGCCCACGACGAAGCGGAATTTGGGGGTCTCCCGGTCCCTGATGCGGCCGGCGTCCTCGAGCGAACCATCAGCCTCATGGAAGCGGTAGAGGGCGCAGGCGACGGCGGCGACGGCCCGATGGTGGTCGTGAAGCGGGATGTCGGGCTGGTCGACGGTGGACGACGGCACGGCGAAGGTGTAGCGCTCCGAGAGCGACAGCAGCGCCTCGGCGAAGAGGTCGAAGGCGGGCAGGCGGGTGGCGGCGTCGACCTCCTCGAGGAACCGTTTCCAGAGCTCGCGATAGCGGTCCGGGTAGCCGTTCAGATCGAGCTCCGCGCGGGCGCGCGGCACGATCCCCTCGCCGGGGGTGAGCTCGGTTAACGGGACGTAGGTTTTCTGGCGTGGAGCGCCATCGAGACTGAGGTTCGAGAAGATGCTTTCGAGGGGTGTTTTGATAAACTCGGTCCAGCCCCGTTCAGCCGAGGCGGCCTCTTCGTCCTCGTCCTTCGGCTTGCGCTCCATGCCGGAGGCGAGCTGATCGGCTACCTGAACGAGGAGCGTCAGGGTATTCTGCTGCAAAGGGCGGTGGTGATAGCAGGCGATCTGGCGCACCCCGGCGAGCGTGGCGCCGGGAAAAGACACGCCGCGGCGCTCAAGCTCGTCGAAGAAGGCCCAGCTCCAGAGCGCGTGCCGGTGGGTGTAGCGGCCTTGCGCGCCGGGCAGAACATCCGCCTCGAATTTGCGCACTTCGGGGGGCAAGTCCTCAGCGAGCGCCAGCGCCCGCTGCATGAACTTGCCGATATCGTGCAGGAAGGCGCCGAGCGCCGTTTCCTCAAAAGTTCCGAAGCTCATGGTGCTCATTCCTCCTCCCAACGGCTGCGCTTGTAATCGATCTGCTCAGACTCGAGCGCCAGGCCGTAGCGCGTGTCGGGGCGCTTGCCGAAGCCTTGTACCTTGTAGGCCCAGGCGGAGGCGCCGAGCGCCTCCTCAAGCAGCCGGTTGACCCGCGATTTCCTTTCAAGAAAGTAGTTTTTCTCCATGCCGTTTCTCAAGGCGCGCCGGGTGCGCGCGCGGGCGGTGGTGCCGGGGTCGGCTTGCAGATATTCGCGGAGGAACTCCTTGGCCAGGGCCGGCTCGGGCGCCCCTTCGCTCGGACAGGGGACAGGTTCGGCGCCGCGGAGCTTGCGACGCGCCATCCAGGCATAGAAGGCGAACTCGGAGGGTGGCAGGCGGAGGGTGCGGCCTGCGGCGGTGATGGCGCGCTCGTCGGGATCGATGACCAGCTTCGGCGTGCCGAGCGTCTCTTCGGTGGCGCGTACGAGTTCGGTGTAGCTCGAGTTGGCTGCCAGCAGACGCTCAGGCAACAGGCGGCGCAGGCGCACGAAGGGAATTTCGGCGAGGGCGACCTCGGCGGTGCGGGTGTCGAGCGGGCGGCTGTCAGGCGGCGGCGTATAGATAATGCGGCTCGAGCGTGTCGGGTAGTAGAACTCCGGGTGCGCCTCGAACGGCGCCGAGACGAGCACGTGCGAAAGAGCGTCCTGCGGCCGGCCGAAGAGGCTGAGCGCATAGCCGGCGTAGAAGCCGATGGTTTTGCGGCCGCCGGCGATGGAGACGTGCAGCGCCGAGCCGGGGTCCGAGGTGAGCTCGCGCACGAGGGCGGCGATCTGGCCGGCCGCGCTTTCGTTATCCTCGCGGCTGCGGATGTCGGTCAGGGGGGCGCCCTTGCCGTCGGAAAGCACGTGGATCTGCCGCTCGGTAAAGCGGATCTCGCCAAGCTGATAGTCCCGGCACAGGCGTTGAAACCAGCCCGGGCTGCGGCCGAGCAGCGTCAGGCGAGCGCGCTGGGCGCCTTCCTGCGTGGTCACCAGATGAACCTCGGTGGGCACCCAGGGCGGCTCGCGCCGAACGGCGAGCGCGTAGACGGTCTCGGTGAGCACCTGGGGGGAAAGGCCGCAGACGCCGAGCAGGATTCTTCGCTGAAATTCCACACTTTGCGCCATTGCGTTTCAGAAGGATTTTACGCCGGAACGAGCGGCGAGGAAAGCGGCTGCAAGCTTGTCAGGCGAGGATCTCGAGCGTATAACGGCCGAGGCCCATGCTGGTGCCTTTGCCGACGTGCGTCCACTGGCCGAGCCACAAATAGGGCCAGAATTCGTCACCGGCTTCGAGATCCACGACGGTGGAGCCGACCAGTCCCCCCATTTTGAGCTTCGTCTGCTGGCGGGAGGAATAGCGGGTCCAGTCCTTCCATTCGAGGCGCGATTCGCTCAGGCGGACGTCGCGGGCGCGCTCGGCGAGGCCTCGGAAGTCCGTCTCCAGAGGCTCGTCGGTATGGAAATAGGTGAGCAGGGAAATGCGGCGGAGCAGCGTGACGAAAAAGGCACGGAAATCGAGCTCCTCGCCGGCGACGAGATCGTCACGCAGGCGCAGGCGCAGGGGAGTGTGAAAGTCGATGCGGAGGCGGTGCGCCGGGGCGGGCCATTCAGCGGGAAAAGTGGCGAGGGGGCTGAGGCCGGCCGCCGGATCGAAAATGGGTTTCCAGTCGCCGGAGCCGGGAGCGGTCTCCTGTTCGACGGCGACAAGTTCGAGCGGGCCGGTGCGCTTCTTGAGGCCGCCCCGGGCGCCCTCGCGCAGCGCATGAACGAGATAGGCGAGGTAGCGGTTGGCCATGCCGAAGAGATTCAGGCCGAGCTCGATGATGCCCTCGTTGACGCTGCCGCCGGGGATCAGCACGAACGGATGCGGCGCGGCGATGTAGTTCGGCAGCTTCACAGAGCCGAGCGGTGGCGGCGTCAGGAAGACGTAAGGGAAGATGCAGGAGCGGTAGACGAAGCAGGGAGGGCACTCCTCCAGCCGCGTGATGCAGACCAGGCGTTTGAGCGAGGTCCCGAGCAGGCCGCGCCAGGCCGAGCCCCAATAACTCCGCCGGCTTTCGAGAAGCTCGCCCTGAAAACGCAGGCGGTAGCGGCCGATCGGCAGCCGGGGCAACGGGGTGGTTCGCTCGTGCGCGCCGTTCATGGCGTCTGTCCTTCCTAGGGTAGCAGCGGCTCGAAGACAGCGTATCGCGCCGGCGCGGTGCGCTCATTGGGAGCTTAAGCCCCAGCCGACAGGGCAAGCGCGCCATGAGATGCCAGGTCTGGTGCAATCCGAATGCGGTGCGGTCTCGCTGATCAGGTCCAACGACACGGGCGCTTGAACTTCGTCGAAGCGCTCGGGGCCGCACTCCGGGGATTCTTCCGCGGCGCATCGACAGCGTTGCGAGTGGAGCGGCGAAGCAATACCACCTTGCCAGCATGACGCAGGCAGCCTCAGCCGAGCCGCACCTGCCAATTCCTGCCTCGTCGCCGTAGCCTCCGGCGTCGAAGCTGCCGGTTTTTTCCGCTGGCCTGCCTACGCTCGGTCGGCATCCGCAGAGGCCTGAAATAGCCGTTTGTCGGATTTGACCAGCGCGACACGGTCCTCTGGGTGCCATGGCACGGCGATAGCGAAGGACTTGTGCAGCCGCTCGAGAGCCTCAAACACTCCGGCGGGAGCTCGGGCCGAACTCACCAAGCCCTCGCTGACCTTTCCGCCCGCCTGGCGATGTCTTTAGTTTACTGGGTGCTCCCCGGTGCCGAGAACCGACGACCATTTTGTGTCGGGGAGCACCGACACGGGGGGCATGGTCTCGCCCTTGCCATCTGTGCGAGGCTGCCGCTGGCAGTGCCGAATCAACCTGCTGCCGTGCTCCACTGGGAACAGTTGCCTTCCCCGGTAGTTTGATAGAACCGGCAGGTCCGACTCCAGCCCGCGCTTCAGGAAAGCCGCCTCCATCTCGTCCCGGGCGCGGTCGGGTTCACCGGTCTCGGGCTGCCCCGGCTGGCCACAGCGAGCAGGATGCAAGCCGGCGCCGCCGGTGAGGACCAGGCCGTCGAGCTCGCTCGCCTCCCAGTCGGACTCGGGCGAGGTCGGAATCGGCTCGAGGCCGACATCGCGCCCCGCCGCAAGATAGGGATCGAGCCTTCTTCGGTCCCCGCCGTAGGTTAGGACCGCCCGTGGACCTATGGGCCATTTTTCTCCCACGTACGAATTAAAAACGCGATATCACAAGTAAAATAATTATGCACACGATGTTACAGGTAAAGGGCCGGCGGAAAAATTGTGATATTCGGATCTTTTCACATGACGTATAATTTGATGGACAGCGTAGACAGAGGAGGAAACAGGAATCTTTTTTCGGTGCAGCCCGGCTCACACAAATGCCGGGAAATGACGCTCCGCCTCGAGTGCGTCGGGTTGGACGGGGCAGAGTTCACGGGCACCTGAGATTTCGAAATTGCAAATTCACGATACGAAACATACGCTCGTCTTCCGCCTTTGCTTGGGGCCGGATGAAAAGGCCATACCCCGGGGAAGCCACTGCCCGCAATACGGGGGAAAGCGAGCAGCGCGGAACCCCCGGTTGTGGACCGGTACGTTCTAGCCCTCGCGCCGGCTCGCGCCAACGCGGTTACGCGGAGGGGAATCGACTGCGAGATGAAGGGCGAGTTGGTGGTGGGCCCGTGGCGACTCGAACGCCAGACCTCTACCGTGTCAAGGTAGCGCTCTAACCAACTGAGCTACGGGCCCGCGCCAGAGAGGTCCCCCGAGAGTATAGCATACTCGCGGCGCGCCGGTACGGCCAGGCTCGCTCAGGCCGGAAACTCCCGGCCGTGGTGCGCCCAGTACCGCCGGGCTGCTTCGCGGCCCAGATAGCGCGCCAGCGTCGCCGGCGGCACCGCCAGCAGGTCCAGAACGATCAGCCCGTCGACTACGCCGGAGAAGCTCCGGTCCACGGAGAACTCGAGCACCTGCGCGCCCAGTTGCAGGTAATGACGGAGCAGCACCGGCACAGCCTTGCCGTCAGGCTCGAGCGCCGAGACGATCTCGGAAAGCTCGTCGAAGCCGGCGATGCTGCGAGCTAGGCCGCGCAGCCAGGCTTCACTCCGCCGGTCGGGTACGAAGCGGTGAGCCGGCCGCACCAGGGAGGCGAGCGGCGAACTCTCGAAGCGGCACCGCAGGTATTCGGCGATCAGCGCCCGGGAGGACTTCGTGTATGCCGCACTGATGCTCACCGGACCGAACAGATACCGGTAGTGCGGATTCCGGTTGATGTATTCTCCGATGCCGCGCCACAGAAGGAACAGCGCCGAGTAACTTTTCTGGTAGCCCGGCTGCACGAAGGACCGGCCCAGCTCGAGCGCCGGCTCGAGCTTCCGGAAAAATTCCGGTTCGATCCGGAAGAGCGTCGGCGTGTACAACCGCCGTCGATGATCGGTCCCACAGAGGCGGTAGGCTCCGACCAGCTCGCGTCGCGCGACATTCCAGATGAAAAGATGCAGGTAGTGGCGGTCGAATTCGTCCAGGTCGAGCGGCCGCCCAGTACCCTCCTGCGCCTGGCGGAAGGAGATCTCCCGCAACACGCCGATCTCTTCGAGCAGGCGGGGTATCGCCGGCGCTGGCGCGAGATAGACCTGCTGCCCTCCGGTTTCCACCAGTCTGGCGTCTGCGGGGAGGGACTCGATTTCGGCGGCGAGCAAGTTTGCCGGAATCCGGGCGGCCAAGGGCTTCGGGCGCGGCGCAAGCCTGGGGACAATCAACCGCGACCGTCTCCGCGCCGCACCGAGAAGCTCCGTGCAGGAGCGCATGTAGTCCGATGCCTGCCGGGCGGGCATCTGTTGGAGCCGTTCGGCGGGGATATGCGGGCCGATCGATACCCGGATCAGGCGCCCCTGCTTGTTCAGGAATTCACGTGGCAACAGAACGGTGCGCAGCCGGGGGTGAATCAGCCCGGCGAGATGGAATCCCGGCCCGTTGGCGCCCTCGAGGAAGACGGCGACGGCCACCGCGCCGCTCCGGCGCGCCAGCCAACCCGCGGCCTCGCTCCACGGCGGCTCGGCTACGCCCAGC
This sequence comes from uncultured Bryobacteraceae bacterium, assembly GCA_938003835.1. Classification (GTDB taxonomy): domain Bacteria; phylum Acidobacteriota; class Terriglobia; order Bryobacterales; family Bryobacteraceae; genus CALKXJ01. The sequence goes on from CALKXJ010000007.1 coordinate 11,225, forward strand.
GACGTGAGGCGGAAGGCAGCCACCTCTCCGGCGGGCAAGACGACGAGCAGGCCTCCGCTTTCCAGCCAACGCAGGCCCTCACGAAGGGAATGGAAATTCGAGCGCACCGCCTCAGATCCCGTCTCGACGTCCACCGGGATCACATAATCGCGGACGCCAGGCACGAGCGCCAGCACGCGATTGGCCAGGAATTTGATGTCGGGCCGGCGGCGAAGGAGAACCGCGCCCAGCACCGGCCCCTCGAGCAGACCGAAAGGATGGTTGGCGACGACGAGGGTGGGGCCGTGCTGGGGAACGCGCTCCAGCTGGCGGTCATCGACTTCGACCGTGACACGCATCCGGCGCAGGACTTCCTCAAAGCTCAGCCGGCCGTGCCCGCGGGCGAGCACGTCGCGGAGGCACTCCTCGAGGCGATTCACCCCCAGCAGCCGGCTCACCACCTGCCGGAGCGCGGGCGAGCCGAGTTCTCTTCCGACCAGGATGGATTCAATCTCAGGCATCGTCTGCTTGCCTCACTCCTGAAACAGCACCCCCAGCCTTCGCGGCGCCGGGGGCGCGAAAGCGACGTCGCGGTAGACGCGCCAGACGCGGTCAAACACCTCGTCCCACGAGCGCGCCTGCATCGAGCGGGCAGCCTCCCGGCTCATCGCACGGCGCAACAGCGGGTTCCGCGCGAGTTCGACCACGGCCTCGGCAAGCCCGTCGTCGTCCTGAGTGAGGAAGCCGGTGCGGCCGTGCTCGACGATATGTTTGGGGCCGCCCACCCCGGTGGCGACAACCGGGACGCCGCTGGCGAGCGCCTCCTGAACCACGTTCCCGTACGCGTCGGTCCGCGAGGGGAAAACGAAGACGTCCATGTCGGCGTAGGCCGCGGCCAGGCGTTCGCCACGCAACACCCCCTTCCATTCGACCCGGCGCAGGTTCCTCCGCAGCCAGCCCGCCTCGCCGCCGTCGCCCACCACCAGCAGGCGAAAGTTCTCCACGCCGGCGCGCTCGAGCGCGGATTCGACGAGCGCCAGCGCGCGGACGTTCTTCTCCGGTGTGAGCCGGCCCACATAGCCGGCGACGAACTCCCCGCTGGTGCGCGTGCGACGCCCCGGATGGAACAGCCCGGTATCGACGCCGCGCCCCATCAAATAGACCGGCTTGCCGGTGGCCCGCTCCAAGACCTGAACGAGCTCCGGGTTCGGCGCAAATACGGCGCGCGCGAGCTGGTAGAAGCGCACATTGAGCTTCCAACAGGAGGCCTCGGCGAGTCCGCAAATCTGGCGGCGAACGCGTCCCGGAAGCGCGCTGAGACACCGGTCCAGGCGGCGTGCGGCGAATTCATGCAGGTTGGTATGCCAGGAGGCCACCAAGGGCACGCCCAGCCGGTGGGCAACGATCGCACCCGCCAGACCCAAATCGCCGGGGCTCGTAATATGAATGACGTCCGGTGCGAACCGCTCGAGAGATCTTTCGAGGACACCGAGGTGGCGGGCGAACAGCAGATCGAATCGCAAATCGACATCGACCGGCAACGCCAGAGGGCTGCGCGGCAGCTCCAGACGCTCGACGCCGACCACGGTTCTGCGCCGCATCCGGCGCCCCCGGGCGCGGTGCACGGTCAGGATCGGGGCGCCGCGCCGCCGGGCATAGGCTTCGAGCTGACGGCTGGTGAGCGCCGCGCCGTTGACTTCCCGAAAGCAGTCGGCAAAGAAGGCCAGGCGAGGGACCCGCGACAGGCTCATGCCGCCTCCTCGTTGCCGCCGAGACTGAGCGTCAGGCGCAGGGCGGAGCGGCCTTGCGGATGCTCGAGCGCGACTGCGGCCAGCCGCATGAGCCGGACGAAGGCTCGCACCGCGAAAGGCGGCCTCCGCCAGCGCCAGACCTCTCTAAGCGGCAATACCGCACCGTCATCCGTGCGGTAGAAGACGCGCTGGTCCCAGCGACGCCACCCCAGAGCGTGCGTGGGGTCGTCGCGAAGAATATCCGAGATGCTCGCCAGCAGGCGCGTCCGGCGGCACTCCTCGTGTTGTGGCATCAACACTACTTGGTTGGCCCGGCGGTAGCGGGCGCCTTCCACCCACTCCTCGAAACAGCTCGCCTCCGTGAGGTTAAGTACGGTATTGGGCTCGCGACCGTGACGATCGCCGCCACCGATGACCGGTAGTCCGATTTCCTCGGCCAATCGGATGGCCTGTCGGTTTTCGCTCCACGGCCGGAACCCGTTGAACTCGATGCCGTGGATCCAGGGCCGGCAAACCGCCACCAACTCACGCAGGTGCTCCTCGTGGGCCGTTCTGCCAATGCCCTTCTCGTCCCACGCCGGATGGTTGAACACGATCAGGAGATGAGGAAAAGCAGTCAGTTCGGCCAGGAGAGAGCGCAAGCGCCTCTCGTCTGGCCCTGCGGTGAATGAGGCCATTTGTTCCATGGCCTCCCGGGCGTGGGAGACGGGGAGGTTATAAACCCCGAAGTGAAAGAAAGTGCTGCGGAAGGGCACGGTCCATTCCACGGAGACGGGCCCGGCCGCAGAGCCCTCGAGGACCTGGAGGCTCATTGGGGCTTCGATCGAGTCGTGGTCGCTCAGGGCCACCAGCGGCTTCAGGCCGAGTTGGTTTTCAATCTGTGCCTTTTCGAGCGAGCTCGCCTGGCGCGCGCTCAGCGGCGGCGTCCAGTACAAGCGCGAGAAGCTGAAGCCGGCCAGCTCTTCGGCGCCGCATTCCTGCCGGAGCAACCAGGCTAGCCAGCGGGTCCGGTCGAGCAGTGCGGTCAGGAAACTGAGGCTCTCCTGGGAGTGCAAGGTATGGCTGTGGACGGAAACCGCGGCACGGTGGAGGCGCAACCGCGCGCGGGCCAGGCGAAGGGGAACGATGTTCGGCTTCTCCACGCTACCAGCGTCCGCCCAATGGAGTTACAGGAGGATGAATCCCGCCAGAACATTTCGAAAACTGTTTGTTGCGCTCTCACCGCCCCGTCACACTTCCGTCATGCCGTTCTAACCACCTCCATCGATACTTCAGGTGTGCGCTCCCCAGGAGCCACCACGTGTTGATGCGTACGCTGCATCTCACCAACTTCTGGCACCCGACTTCCGGAGGTGTGGCGACCTTTTACCGCGCCCTTACCGAAGCGGCCAACCGCCGCCGCCACCACCTCAGACTGGTGGTGCCGTCGGATCGCGACCGCATCGAGCAGGTCGGCGACTTTGTCCGAATCTACCACCTGCGGGCGGCGCCGGCGCCACTAAATCCTCGATATCGCCTCCTCCGACCCAGGCTATTCATGCGGCCCGGAGGGGCGATCGCGAAGATCCTGCGGGATGAAAAGCCCGACTTGGTGGAGATCTGCGACAAGTACACCCTGAACTACCTGGCGGCGCTGCTCCGCAAGCGGCTTGTTCCGGGCGTGGCGTCGCGCCCTGTCGTGGTCGGCTTGAGTTGCGAGCGCATGGACGTCAATGTCGGCGTCTATCTCGGCCCCTCGCGTCCTTGGAAATTTTTCGCCCGCCACTACATGAAGTGGCTCTATTTCCCCATGTTCGACCATCACGTGGCCGTCTCCAGTTCCGTGGCGGAGGAGTTGCGCGCGGCCGCCCGCGGCCATGCTGTGCGGCGCGCCGTCTGGATTCGCGGCATGGGCGTCGATGCCGAGCTGTTCCATCCACGCCGCCGGAATCAGGCCTGTCGCCTGCGCCTGGCCTCGTCGCTCGGAGCGCCTGCGGAGGCGACCTGGCTGCTCTACGCCGGACGGCTCGTTCCCGAGAAGAATCTCGGTCTCCTCCTGGATACGATGCGCGAGCTGAGTCGACCGGCGAACGACAGCTTTCACCTGGTGGTGGCGGGCGATGGCATCCTCCGTGGTGACCTGGAGCACCAGTGGACGGCCGAATTCCCCGGCCGTATTCATTTCCTCGGCCACATTTCCGAGCGCGAGCGCCTGGCGGACCTCTACGCCAACGCCGATCTGTTTCTCCATCCCAATCCTCGAGAACCCTTCGGCATCGCCCCGCTCGAAGCCATGGCCTCGGGCACCCCGCTCCTGGCCGCCAACTCCGGAGGCGTCACCGAATATGCGAACGCCGGGAATGCGTGGCTTGTCGAGCCGACTGGAGCGGCCTTCGCACAAGCGTGTCTTGAAGCCGTGCAGGAGTCGCAGCTTCGCCGGGAGCGCACGGCGAGAGCACGCCGGACGGCAGAAGCACATTCCTGGCCGCGGGTCGCCGAGGGATTCCTGGACCTGTACCGCGAAATCTGGAATCTGGTTAGGAATCCCGCCTACTCGGTTGTCTCCGGTCCGGCGTTTCATTCCACACCCGGCGACTGGCTGGGTCGCGAGATCGCATGAGAAACCGTCGCGAAATACTTAAGATACTGGCGGCCGTCGCGCTGCCTGCCTCTGCCCGGCTCGAGTGCCCGCCCGGCGTCCGGCCCTACCGGGCGGATGCCGTCATCCTGCTAGGTTCCCTGCCGATCTACCGGCGCCGCGGGGTCGGCAGCGGCTATGCGGTCTGCCGCCGCCTGGAAGGCATGAGCGGGCCGCGTTGGGTGCTCGGCTTTGCCGGCGGCTCGTGGCCGGCGCGGGCCAAAGGCTTGAACCGGCTCGGTTACTACCGCGAAATCGTTTCCGAGGAGGACCCGGCGCTGGAGGCCTCCTACTTCGGCTTCCTTTCCGTGTCGGAAGAGAACGACCTGGCCGAGGCGCGCGGGAGCGTCGAAGGCAGCCGCGGCGTAGCGCCTTTTTCCGTGATCGAGGGCCAGCTTGGCCGGGCGCCGCTCTGCCGGACCGCCAGGTTCGCCGCGCCGGAGGGCAGCGGATGGCCAGAATGGTCCTCGCTGCTGGTGGGAGCACTCGAAGCCGTCCGCTCGGCAAAAGTGGGATGCCGGGAGGCGGCCGGAGCCATGCCTTTCCTTCACGCCGTGCGGGAAGCGATCCGGTCGCGCACGCCGCAGTATGCCCAATGGTTCGCCTACGGCGGCTACCTGCACCGGCTGGAAACCAGCAGGCGCCCGGCGCCGCACCTCACGGACCGCCTCGGCCGGCCCGCGGACGTCCTCCTTGGCACCGTGCACTCGGGAAAGACCGGGCAAAAGAGCCGGTTCACGCTCTGGCTGGAGCAGGATCCGGAGGCTGTCCTGCCGCTCCGCATCGAACTCCAGCCCCGGTCATTTCTGCGCCTCTCATTCGAGTACGACCCCTCGGTGATCGAGCGCGACCTCCTCCAGCAGGTACCCTTCACCGCCGAGGAAGTCGGATCTTTGAGCTAGCCTTCCCAGACCAGCACGCCGTGGACGTCGAGCCGCTCGAGCGTGCCCGTCCAGACGCCGTCGCGCCAGGAGCCGCGCACGGCGATTCCGCCCGGCTCGAAGCTGACCCGCGCCGGCGGCCGCCGCATCTGGACGCTGAGGCGCAGCGGGCCCACGGGAGGGACAAAGTCAATGGCGCTATACTCGGAAGCTACCTGCATCGCCGTCGCATTGGCCAGATGGAGCAACTGGAGGCTGCCTTTGCGGCGCCGCACCGCCTCCACCGTCGGCGGGCCCTCGATGCGGAGGGAGGGCGTGAACAACTGCTCCATTACGCGCGCAATGAAGCGCCGGGTCTCCGGGGCATGGGTGACGGCAAAGACGGCGCCCGCGGGGCCGTAAATCGCCGCCACCTGCCCGTCCCCGTAAGAATGCAGCGTCGCGGCTACCTTTGCGTCGCGCGTCGAATCGTAAGTGGGGAAGCGCGTCTCGAGCACATGAGCGCCCGCAGGCTCGACATCCACCCACTTGCCTCGCACGTTGGCGAAGACCTCCCGGCCCGCCACATGCGCCGGCTGGTCCGAGGGCTCGCCGATCAAACGCACGCCGAGCGCTTCGCGAAACAGCGCGGCATTGTCGGCCCCGATCACCAGCAGCCGGCCCCCGCCTTTCAAATACCGCAGCAGCTCGTCCCGCACGGCCTCTCCGACATTCGACCAATCGGGCAAGACGATGCAGGGATACCGGCCCGCCACCTCCGCGAGCTTCCAATCCGGGATCACGTCCACCGCGTAATGGCTTTCGATGAGCGCATCCACCACGCCGCGCGCCGGATCCGTGGCGGCGCCCCATCCGCCGAAAAGGCGTCCTGCGCGCGTGTAAAGCGTCTCCTTGGAGAAGAGAACCCCGACTTCCGGAACCGTCTCGGTCTCGTGGGACCACTTCTGGCGCGCGCGACAGAAATCGGCAACCTTGCCCATCACTTCGATGTGCCGGTCATCCACCTTACCGGCCCGCGTGGGCTGGTAATAGATCTGAAAGCCGCCGCCCTGGGCCAGCACGACGGCAGCCTCCTGCATCAGTTGCACCGACGACTTGTGCACATGGCCGACCGGATTGTCCCGCCCCCACTGGAACCCCCAGGCCATCAGATCCCAGGGCTTGCCCACCTGCGAGATATAGCGCGCCTCGAGCCGCGCTCGCGAGATGCAGGCGTTGCCCAGGTAATCGCCCGAGATGAAATCGACGGGCAGATCGGGCTTCTCGGGGACAAAAGTCGTATAAAGCCAGTTACTCGCAATCTGGAAGTGCGGGTGCGACCGGTGGAGCTCTTCGACATAGTGACGCACATACTTTCGAAACTGCTCGCGGTTGAACTCGAGAAACTCGAGCCAGCCCGGATCCTCCGGGCCCCTGGGCAGCTTCTCGATGCCGGTGGCCTGGCGGAAGGCGCGCGCGGCCGCCTCGCCGTAGTCAGGATGCGTCGCCCAGCATTCCCCATCGACCCAGGCGCCGTCGAGCTGATAGTTATCGGCCGCCTCCCGCAACTGCGGGATCATGCGCTTGTCGACGTACGGGCCGAAGGTGGAGGTCTGATTGACGTCCGGCTTGCCGTCGGGACCCACGCGCGCCCATTCGGGATGCTCTTTCACCGCCTGGGAATCCCAAACCCCGGAGAAATGAATGTAAAGCGCCACGCCCCGGGCGGCGGTTACCTTGCGCCAGATCGCCAGCGAATCCTTGACGATGGGCGCCGAGGCGCTCACCTTCGAAGGATAGCCGATGAAGCCCACGTGTCCCTTGTAGTCGTACTGGACATAGTCGGGCTTGATGCGGGCCAGAAACCGCTCCACCATCTCCTCGGTGACGTCGCGCCCGAGCGCGGTGTCCTGGTCGCTCGGGTGGAGGTCCAGGTGAATGCCGAAAAAACTGTCCTTGCGCGCCTTTCGCGGCGGCGCGGCCTGTGGAGCCGCCACCAGCGGGGCAGCCAGCGTGGAGCCGAATTCGCGCCTTGTCATCGTCGCCGGTCCTGTTTCCGCGGCCGATAGCCCGGCCCGGAAATCGTCCCTATCATACAGTAAGGCTATGGCGATCGAATTCGAGGGAAAGACGGCGGTGGTGACCGGCGGCGCCAACGGCATCGGGCTGGCCTGCGCGCGCGTGCTGGCCGAAGGCGGCGCCAGTGTATGGATCTTTGACCTCGCGGCGGAACGGCCGGCGGAAGTGGCGGAAGGATTCGGGGCGCGCGGGCTTGCCGCCGACGTGACCGATCGTGCGGCCCTCGAGGCGGCCTTTGCCCGGCTCGGCGCGCCGGACATCGTGGTCGCCAATGCAGGAACAGTCTTCGAGCACGACCTCGATTCGGCCACGGCCGGCCACTGGGAGCGAACCCTAGCGGTGAACCTCACCGGCGTCTTTCATACCCTCCAGATCGCCGCGCGGCTCATGAAACCCCGCCGAAAAGGAAGCATCGTGCTCATGGCCTCGACGAATTCCTGGGACGGCGAGGCCGGATTTCTCGCCTATAACGCGAGCAAAGCCGGTCTGCTCGGACTCCTCCATACAGCGGCCAACGAACTCGGTCCCCATGGCATCCGCGTGAACGCCGTCTGCCCCGGCCTGATTCGCACGCGCCTCACCACCGGCTTCTTCGGCAACCCCGAGCGCATGCGCGAATACACGCGGCACATTCCTCTCGGCCGCGGCGGAGAGCCGGAGGAGGTGGCCCAGGCGGTGGCCTTCCTTGCCTCGGATCTGGCGGCCTTCATCACCGGCGCAACGCTGCTCGTCGACGGCGGCCAGATGGCGGCGAAGTTCGGCACCTGGCGCGAGCCCGCCGCAGTGTTCGAGACTGAGCGCTGGCGCCTGCTCTGAACCTTGCGGCGCCCGGCCTCTCAGAGCCCCTCGACCACCGCCTCGATCGTGCGCGGCGCGTTTCCCTCGAAGCGGTTGTTCACGAAGAGGAAGGCCGGCTGCTGCCGGATCCGGGCCTGCCGGATCAGCTCGCGCAACGCCTCACGGCCCCGCGGATTCTCCTCCTGAATCCGGTCATAGGGAGCGAACCTCTTCACCGCCTCCTCGTATGTGCGGCCGCGCTTGAGCAAGGCGCGCGTCACCGTGAAGCGGGCGGTGAAGGCATCGGGAAGCGAGATCTGCACGGCGAGCTCCGGCATCCGCGTCCAGGCGTTGAAGACATGCGCGACGCCGTGGCGGCGCAGGCAGGAGAAATACTCGGAGCCCAGGTACTCGGGATTCCGGATCTCGACCGAGTAGTCGAAGTCTCGCGGCAGCGCCCCGAGAAACCGGTCGAGGTCGGCCAGAAACTCGTCCACTCCCGGATACGCCTGCCGCGAGAAAGCGCCGAATTCGAAGATCAGCACGGGGATCTGACTCCGGTAGGGCCGCAGCAGTTCGAGGAAAGCCTCCTCGAGCAGTTCAGCGTTCAGGAACGCCTCGTTGGCCTGGCCGGCGCGGGCGCCGTAGCGCTCGTGCGAAGGGAAGATTTTCACCGTGATCGCCTCGGGTACTTTGAACGCGTAACGGAGTGTCGAAGGCGCGGAGGCGAACAGGCGCCGCCAGTAGGAGAGCGAAGGGAACTGATAAAAGGTGAAATCGCCGCCAACGATGGGGAACGTTTCGGCATACTCCGCCAGACAGGTCTCTTGAAAGCGCTTCATGGAAAAGCGGCCCCGCACGAAGTACCGCTCGGGAGTGTAAATGTGGCCCAGCCAGCCTTCGTATTTCCATGAGCTGGTGCCGATCCAGACGCCTTCGGCCGCCAGGCCCCGCAGCGTGGCGGCAAGCCGCTCGCGCGGGGAGGATTCCGGGGAATCGAACAGAGGCAACTCGCTCATCTCACCATGCCCGCGCGGTACGGTAGCCGTACGGATCGGCCGCCGCCTCGATCACCCCGGAGGGCAGCATCCGGATCATCACCGGCGCGGCGCCGCTCGCCCACCGGCTGCGCACTTCCGTCAGGTGGCCGCGCTCGCGCAACTGGGCGAGGGTCCTCGCCGGAATCCGCTCGTCGAGCAGCAGCACACCCGCCTTCATCGGGTGATTGTCGAAACTGGCCACCAGGTGCTCGCTCTGAAAGCGGGGCGCCTCCACCGCGGCCTGCGTCCCCATGCCGAACTCGATGACGTTCAGCAGCAGTTGCAGCTGGGCCTGGTCCTGATTGTCCCCGCCCGGCGTCGCCAGCACGGCCAGCGGGCGACCCGCGCGCGTGACCAGCGTCGGGCTGAGCGTGATGCGCGGGCGCTTGCCGCCGGCGACCTCGTTCGGATGGCCCTCGAGCAGCAAGAAGCTCTGTGCCCGCTGCGTCAGCGGAATGCCCGTCTCGCCGGCGATCACCGGCGGCATCCAGGCCCCAGAAGGCGTCGCCGCGAACATCATCCCGTTGCGGTCGATCGCCGCGATGCAGGTTGTGTCCCGCCCAGCGGAACCCGCCCGCGCGGCCGCGTCCGCCGCCAGAGCCTCGGAGGGGTGCCGGGGCCGCACCTTGCCAAGCTCGCCCGGGCGGAACTCGAGCGAGGCCCGGGGGCCTATGAGCCCGCGGCGTCGCGCGCCGTATTCCTTGTCGAGGAGCTCCCGCGGGATACTTACAAACCGGGGATCGCCGTAATAGGTATCCCGGTCCGCATAGGCGAGCTTGATTGCTTCGACGATTTGATGGATGTAATCCGGCGAGTTATAGCCCGTTCTGGCCGGCTCCAACCCCTCGACAATGTTCAGCGCCTGAATGAGCGCGGGACCCTGGCTCCAGAAACCGGGCTTGTGAATCTCATAGCCGCGGTAGGCGCCCGACACCGGCTCTTCGGGCTCGAGCCGGAACGAGGCCAGATCCTCGTAGCGGAGCAGCCCGTCGTTGCCGCGCGAGAAGGCGTCGATTTTGCGCGCAATCTCGCCCCGGTAGAAGTAGTCGCGCACGGCTTCGATCGCTCGGGCCCGGCTCGCCCCGGCAGCGCGCGCCCTCGCCTCGGCCGCCGTCATCGCCCGCATCGTCCGGGCCAGATTCGGCTGCCGGAAAATCTCCCCGGGGCGGACCATGCGCCCTCCGGGCAGGAAAACCTCGCGCGAGGCCGGCCAAAGCACGAGCAGCGGCCGGTATTGGGCGATGCTCCGCGCGCGGGTCTCATCCATGGGCATCCCCTCAGCGAGCTCGATGGCAGGCTTTATGATCTGGGCCAGGCTCAGGCTGCCGAACTCCTTGAGCGCCAGCAGCACCGCATCCACCATCCCGGGCACCAGCGCGGCCGTCAGGCCCACCGAGGGAAGAAACTCCGGCATCCCGCCGGGCTCGACCTCGAGCACCTCTTCCGGCCGGAGCTTCCGCTTGCGGAACAGTTCCGCGCTTGCCAGCCTGGGCATGGGGCCCACGCCGGCGATCGAGTGCACCTTGCCGTCGGGCGTGCGCACCAAAATGGGCGCTTCGCCGCCGAAGCCGAAATGGGAGAACTCGGCCACCGAGGCCGCGAAGGTGGCCGCGACGCCGGCATCGACGGCGTTGCCGCCTGAATAGTAAGCGCGCATGGCCGCTTCCACCGCAGCATCGCTGCCGCCGGCCACCGCACCGCGAAGCCCACGCACGGCGTGGCGGGCCTGCGGCTGCTGCGCCTCGATCCGCGATACCGTACCCAGCGCGAAAAAGCCCAGCAGCGCCCAGAGCCGTCTGCCCATGAACACAGGGTAACCTCAGCCGCCTTTGCGGTACACCGACAGGCGCGCTGCTTCGCCGCCTTCTTTGCGTTCCAGTCGGAAGCCGCGGCGCTCGAGCTCCGTCGCCACATTTGAGGGTAGCTGCGGATCTTGATGGAAAACATACACGCGCCCGGTAGTTTCAAAGTCGATATGACCGGCGCCGCGATATGGGACAACGGAAAGGCGCTCTCCCTGTTCGAGCGCGCGCCGCTCGTGCACGGAGAGCCCGGCCGCCGGCTCCGGCCGCGGCGCTTCGATTCGGGCAGGCACGCGCAGCCGGTGTACAAGCTCCCAAGAGATCGGATTGCAAAGCTCGTCCAGACATACAACCAGATCCCCTGGCGACATACGCTGGGCCGTCAGCTCAATCTGCCGGCGCAGAGCCGGCGGTTCGAGGCTTTTCACTACCGCCGCGGCATCCGAAACGAGGACCCAGGGCAAGATGGCTCCGTAGAGCCACCGCAGCCCGCGCCGCCCTCCCGTCTCGGCCAGACGCACCACCAGGAGCCGGTACGCCGGCAGGATGCCGATCAAAAAGCGCGGCGCCAGCGCCGGGGTCGCGGTGAGAGAGAACGCCAGCAGCACCCCCACCGGTACGTTCGCAAACACGACCAGAACCCAAAACCATCGATCCTCCGCCGCCTCCCGACGGGGCGGCCAGTTATGCCGAAGCGACCGCACCGCGAAGAGGAACAGCACCAGATGCACCGCGCCCGCACATGCGGCCAGGACATAACGCCAGCGTCCTTCCACCGGCATCGGACCGAGAAACTCATACATCATCAGCGCCAGCCCTTTGTAAGGTTCGGCGAGCAGCATCCTCACCCATCAGAGATTGGTCTCCAGGCCGCGCGCCTCATAGACCGGAAGCTTGAAAAGCGCCCACGGCAGGAAAGCCGCCAGGGAGGCCGCGCACGCCGCGGAAAACAGGAGCTGGTGCGGTCCGAACAACCAGTTGACTGCGAGAAAGGCGGCCACAACCAGCAGCCCCGAGGAATGCGTGTAAACGAGCAGCGTCATGGCCAGCGTCCAGCTCACCAGCGCAAGCCCGCCGGGCCGCTCCCGCCACCCGTCCCAAACGATCAGGGCGAGCAGCACCCACAGGATGACAAGGCCGTACATGCGGACGAGCGTCAGCGTCTGACCGGGCGCCAGATCAGCGCCGGCAAACAGGAGCGAGGCCACCCGCCAGTGCGGGCTGACTCGCCGGGCAAACCAGGTGAACAGAATCAGGGCCGGGATGTTGATGACGACGGGCAGCAGCCTGGCGGCGCCGTCGCTCGCGCCGAACAGGCGGAACCAGCCGCGCTCGATCAGATAGAACAGCGGCGGATGCACGAGGTCGGCGCGGACTGCCGCAAGCTGCTCCGCCAACGGCCGTCCGGTGTGATAAAGGGCCCAGATCTCCGTGTTGATCAGCAACCGATGGCGGCCAAGGTAGGCCGAGAGCAGATGCAGGCCGACCAGCAGCCCCGCCCAGAGGCGCCAGTCACGGGATCGCGACGCCAAGGTCTTTCCAGCTCATCTGCCGCTTGCGGTAGATCGCCTCGCGGCCCAGAATCGCCGTCAGCGCCGCCGTCGCCGCCACCTCGATGCCGGCGAACGGCCTGCGCTTTTCCCGAATCGCAGCGAAGAACTCCTCCATCGCGTTTTCCTGGGCTTTCTTCACCCAGTCCGGCAGCAACGCCATCGGCTCGCCGCTTTCGTGCATGCGGTAGAGGTGCGCGTCGTCGTGCGTGAGCCAGACGGCGCCACGCTCGCCGAAGATCGAGTACCACTGGCCGTTCGGCAGCCGGCTGAGTCCCCGCGGATGGAAGACGTACTGGCTGTAAGCCACATGCACGCCGTTGGCGTAGCTGTATTGCACGCTGAAGCCGTCCATCATGGCGCCGCCCGCGGGAATGCGCCGGGGCAGATACGTGCCGCCCTCACCACAGGCGGCCACCGGATGGTCCCCAACGATCCAGTTGCAGGCATCCAGGTTGTGAACGGCGTTCTCGACGATCAGGTCGCCGGAGCGCTTCACGTCCAGGTACCACTCCGGTCGTGGCCGGCGCTTGTCGGGCTCCACCGGCGTCGAGTGGCGCTGCGCTTTGACGGCGAAGATCTCCCCGATTACGCGCTCCTCCTGCAACCGCCGGATCGCCTCCCGCAGCGCGGGGAAGTAACGGAGCTGCTGGCCGATCTGGAAGACCGCCGCCGAGCGCCTTGCCACGTTCCACACCAGCTCCACCTGCTCCGGCGTGATGCCGAGAGGCTTCTCGCAATAGACGTGCTTGCCCGCATCGAGAGAGGCGGCCGCCATCTCGGCATGCAGATCGCACGGCGTCGCGATGATCACGGCGTCGACGTCGGAGCGGTCGAGCACCTGGCGGTAATCCGTGAAGGCCTGCGGAGCGTCGCGTCCGGCCGCCGCGAGCGCCCGCTCCCGGGCCTCGGCGTCGATGTCGCAGATGGCCGCGACCTTGACGTTCTCCTGTCGCATCACCTGCCGGAGCAGCTCCGCTCCCCGGATGCCGACTCCGATCACCGCCGCCCGGAGCTCCTGCGCCGCGCCCTGCACAAGAGAAGCGGCGGAAGCTGCCAAAAACGTCCGTCTCTCAATTTGACCGGCCATGGGGTGTATTCTACAGCTTATGACGCGTCGCGATTCAATCCGCCTCGCCCTCGGCGCGGCCGCTGGAACAGGATTCGCGCAAGCCGCACCCACCCGCTTTCAGATCGCCTGCATGACCTTGCCCTACTCGGCCTTCTCCTTCGAGAGAGCTCTGGAAGGGATCGTCCGGGCCGGCTACCGCTATGCGGCCTGGGGCACCTCGCATCAGGACGCCGGCGGCAAGCGGGTGCCCATTCTTCCGCCGGATGCGCCTCCCAAGGCCGCCGCGGAGCTGGCTGCGCGGACGCGTGCCGCGGGCCTCGAGCCGGTCATGATGTTCTCCACCGTCAACCTCGAGGATCTGGAGGCGCCTCGCCTGCATGCCTCCCGCATCGAGCAGGCCGCCGCCGCGCGCATCCCTTTCCTGCTCACCTTCGGCCGGACCCGTCCCGGCGAGTACGAAAATGTGATCCGTTGTCTCAAGCACGTCGGCCCGCTGGCGCGCCAGGCCGGCGTCACGGTCGTCATCAAACAACACGGAGGAAACACCGCCACCGGGCAGCACTGCGCCCGCATCCTGCGCGACGTCGGCGATGAAGGCATCAAGATCTGCTACGACGCCGGCAACGTGCTTGACTACGAAAATCACGACCCCATCCCCGACATCCAGACCTGCTGGCAGGACGTTCGCGCCTTCGCCATTAAGGACCACCGCAACTGGCCCAAAGACGAGGATTGCGGGCCGGGCTTCGGCGAAATCGACCATTACCGGCTGCTCGCACCGGTGGCGCGCACGGGGCTAACCATGCCGCTGGCCTGCGAGAACATCTTCGAGCCGCTGTTGCCCCGCCCGCAGACGGCGGAAGGAGTGGACGCCCTGGCCCGGCGCGCTCGCGAGTTCCTCGAAACCGTCACGCGCGGCCTTCTTTCCACGGAGCTCACGGCATGAAGGTCGTACTCGTCGCTCTGCTTGTCTCGGCGCCGTTGCCCGGCGCGGTCACGCTTTGGGCTGTCTCTGACGGCGTCCGCGTCGATCCGGTGACCGGCAAGTTGATCGAAGCCCGGCCCGACATCCACAAGGATTACCCGGCGGGCGATTACCGCCGCTCGAACCTCGTCTGGGACGGCGCGAGCCGGACCGTCTCGCTCAAAGCCGCGCGGAACGAGTTCGTCGCCTTCCAGCTCATCGTGGAAAGCGACGAGCCGGTATCCGAGGTCGACATCGAACCCATCGAACTCAGTCACGCCTCCGGAACCGTTCTCTCCGGGCGCAATGTCCAGATCTTCAAGCAGTGGTACGTCCAGGTCAGGCGTCCCTCCACCGGTTATGAAAAGACGTCGCTCGGGCCGGCCTGGTATCCGGACGCGCTGCTCCCCTATCGGCCGGCGCGGCTCAACACCGGCTTTCCCTTTTCGATTCCTGACCTTTACAACAACATCCCCGGCCAGCGAAATCACGCCCTCTGGATTGACGTCTACGTACCCTACGAGCGCACGAGCGCTCCGCCGGGCCGTTACAGCGGCACGGCCCGCGTGCGTGCCGGGGGCGCCGTTCCAAGCGTTCGGATCAACCTCGACGTCTGGGATTTCGCTTTGCCCCACGAGAACCACCTCCAGGGCGACATCTGGAACGGCTCGATGCGCCAGATGCACCCGGACGAGGAGCTGCGTTATTACCAGCTTGCGAAACAGCACCGGTTCCTGCCGCTCATCTACGCCTACCGCCCACGGCTGAAGGTCTCGGGTACTCAGGTCGAGCTCGACTGGAGCGACTACGACCGGCGCGTGGCGCGCTACCTCGACGGCTCCGCCTTCACCGACAGGTACGGCTACTGGGGCCCCGGCTACGGCGTCCCGGTCTCCCACTGGATGCTGCCGTTCGATATCGAAAAAGGCGAATCGAAAAGCGGCGCCTGGCCCATCCCGCTGCCCGCCGCGGGCCGCACGCCCGACTACGAGGCGGTGTGGCGGGAAACGGCCCGCCAGGTGCGCGAGCATCTCGACAGCCGGCCGGAATGGCGCCGAGTGATGAAAGTGGCCTTCCTGAACGGCCTCGATGAGTCCTACTACGAAGAGGCCTATGAGAAGATGCTCTACTACGGACGGCTCCTGCACGAGGCCATGGGCCGCGGCTGGTTCAAGTACCGCGTCGACGGCGGTTACTCGCGCGAGGCGATGGAGAAGCTGGCCGCCGAGGTCGACCTCTGGGTTTGCCACACGGTGGCCTTTGATATCGATACCGTCGAACACTTCCGCCGCCGCGGCGTCGAGGCCTGGTTCTACGGGCCCATGATCTACGAGCAGCGCAAGAACTCCGGCTGCGGCTCGAACACCTTCCTCGACCTGGATCTGCTGGTGAACCGCGCCATCGGCTGGGTGGGCTGGAAGTACCGCTCCGGCTGGGTCCAGTGGGAGTTCGACTGGAACGCCTTCGCCGCTTGGTACGAGGCGGAAAACTTCAAGGAGCCGAAGAGGATCTACAACGGCTCCGGCCAGCTCATCTATCGCGGCGCGGTGATGGGTTACTCCCAGCCGATTCCGAGCATCCGGCTCAAGGCGCAGCGCCGCGGTCTTCAGGACTACGAGTACTTCTGGCTGCTCGCCGAGCGCACGGGCAGCAAGGCGGCCACCGACGCCATCGTGAACGAGATCATTTACAAGAATCCGTTTGGCAAGGCCGCGATGCTCGACACGGAGATCTGGCGCAACAACCCCGACGAATGGGAGCGCGCCCGCATCGCCGCGGGTGAACGGATCGCCTCTACCGGATCATCTCGATGAAAGCGCGCGCCGCCGGCTCCGCGGCCGAGCGCCGCACGATGCGAACCTGCTTTGCCGCCTGCCAGGCCGCCTCCACGGCAGGCCTGGTCAGCGGCCTGCCCATCGGATCCGCGGCGTCGATGACCCAGACCGGACGCGGCGCCAGCGAGGCCGCCAGCTCGGGCAAGTCGTAATAGCGCAGGACACCCCGAATGACGTTCTCGAAGACCTGCTGGTGCACCTGCGCTTCCACCACCGCCCGCCAGGAGACCAGCATCCCGTCGAGCGCCACCCGGTTGAGCCGCGCCTCCAAAGCAGCGGCATGAAGCACCGGCACCGCGGCGGCGCCCCGGCCGATGGCATAGATACGGGCCGGATCGACCTCCTCGCGCGAGGCCAGCCAGCTTGTGGCGTGCAGAACGTCCCGCACGCGCATGCCCACCAGCGGCCGGCCGATCAGCAACGCCGTCATGGCGCTGTCGTAGTCGCCGAGGAACCGGTTCCACTCGCCACCCTTGGTCGCCTCCGTCGAGCGCGTCTCTCCCATCCCGCGCAGATCGAGCGACAGCACGGCCGCACCGGCGCGGACCAGCTCGGTCGCTTCGGTGTCGGCGGCAGATTTGCCGCGCCCGTCCGCCAGGACGATTGCGGGGCGCCTGCCGCCCCCGGCCGGGACGTAGTACAGCGCCGGAACCACGATGTCCGGATCGGTCTCAAAGACCCATTTTTCGATCCTGTGACCCTCGCGCTCGATGACGCCGTACGGCCAAGCGACAGGCTGCACGCGCGTATCCTCCAAGCCGATCACGCGCCGCATCTCCTCTTTGGAGAAGGCCGGCCGCAACCGCACCGCGCGCTCGGCGCGCCGGCGGTTCATGCTGTAGACGGTCTCCCCGCCCAGGGCGGTGACCACCTGCCCGGTCGAAGTACAGTTCAGTTCCTCGCGGCTGAGCGGCTCGATCTCCGGCTCCGGTTCGTTGTCTTCCACACCCTTCAGCCAGCGGCCGAACCACCGGTAGGCTGCCATGCGCCGCGGTTTCGAAAAGCCGTGACCATCGTCAGCCTCCGTCATGTCCACCTTCTCGCCCGCACCCACCAGACCATAGATCTGCCTGGCTTCCTCGAAACTCTGGCGGGTTCCCGTGATCGAGAAAAAGTCCCGGATCGCCGCCAGCATCAGATAGGGCTTCGGTGCAAAGGCGATCACGAAGTCGGCATGGTCGAGCCCGTCGGCAAGCCAGGGAGGAAGGCACTGCTCGGCATCCTGCGGGCCGATCGTCTCGAGCAACTTCCGCCACGAAGTCAGATAGCAGGAGGGCGCGGCCACCTTCAGGCGGTCATCGAGCGCCGCCAGATACGCCGTATGGGTCCCGCCGCCGGAGTTGCCCGAAACGGCGATGCGGCTGGCGTCCACCTCCGGGCGTGACGCCAGGTAGTCGAGCGCCCGGATGCCGTCCCAGATCGTGTAGCGCGCCAGATTGTCGCCCGCCAGCAGACACTGGATGCCCAGAATCGTATGCTCCATCGTCGAGCCGCCCAGGCGCTGCTCGCCAAAGGCGGCGTCCCACAACTGCACGCGCTCGCCCTGCCCCAGCGGATCCCAGGTCAGGCCGACATAGCCTTTGCTGGCCAGCGTGCCGAGCATCTGCTGCCAGACGGGATACGCCTTGCCGCCGGGCTCATGGCCGAGCGGGTACAACACGGCCGGGTACGGCGGCTTGCCCTGCTTGGGCAGGTAGAGGTTCCCGGTGACGAAAAAGCCCGGTTGGCTCTGGAAGATGATCTTCTCGATCCGGTAGTCCGGCCGCTCGATCGTGCCCACGACGCGCGCATTCAACGGCGTGCGCTCCGGCAGCTCGCCGAGCGTCGCCAGGAAGCGCTCCCGTATGTACGCCTTCCGCGCTTCGACGTCGGAGACGCTGCGTAAGGCGCCCACAGTGCGCCGCCGCGCTTCGAGCAGTTCGACCGCCCGTGCATTCACGTGACGGCCCAGCATGGAGCGAACCAGCCGATATTCGGTGAGGCCTGTGAGGAAATCGAGCGGCGAAGCCTGCTGCGCATCCACGCGCCCCGGCAGGCAGGCCAGGAGCACGACCAAAGGTATCCGGTGTCTCATCGCGGACAGGATACCGCGCCGGCCCGGGGTCAGGCGTTGCTGCGAGCCAGTGCGAGCGAGGGCGTCAGGTACCAGCGCAGCACGCCTTGCGGCTGCCGCGAGGGCGCATCGACGTCGATCCGCAGCAGGGAGCCCTTCTTGAGATCGATCTGCACGGACGGCGAGCCGAGCAACACTGCGGCCAGGTGGCTGAGCTGCGGCTCGTGGCCGCTCACCAGCACCTGGCCCTTGTCCTCGTGCTCCCGGATCTCCTCCCAGACGTCCAGCGGCGAACGCTCCGGCAGCAAGGCGTCAGTCCGCAGGATCTCGCCGCGATAGCCCAGCACCTCCGCCGCCAGCTCCGCCGTCTCGACGGCGCGCCGCAAGGGACTGGTCAGGATCACGTCCGGCTCCACACCCGCTTCGGCGGCGATCCGCAGCACCGCCCGCAGCTTCTTCTTCCCCTCGGGCACCAGGGCGCGTTCAGCGTCCTCGATCCCGCCGCGGGATTCTGCGATTCCATGACGGAGAATGTAGATCTCCATGGCCGTGTCGGCTTCTGTGAAAGCTTATTCTGTCATACTGAAGTACTTTGACTGCGCAAAGCCTTCTCCGGCAAGCCGCCCTGTATTTGACCTTCGGCGCCGCCGTCTCGGTGCTTTTCTCGATCGCCGTCTCGCAGAGCTTGATGGCGCTGGCGCTGGCGGCGCTGCTCGCCTCCGGCGAAAAGCTGCGCTTGCCCCCAATCAAGCTTCCACTCGGACTGTTCCTGGCGCTCACCGTCGTCTCGCTGGCGCTTTCCGAGCAGCCCTCCGCCGGGCGACCCCAGCTCCGGAAATTCTTCGTCTTTGTGATTCTCCTGCTCGTGTTCAGCCTGCTGCGCGAACCCGTTCTGCTGCGCCGTCTGGTGATCGCCTGGGCCGTGCTGGCCGCTCTGTCGGCCGCCGCCGGCGCAGCGCAGTTCGTCGCCAAATACCGGCAAGCAGCGGCGCTTGGAGCCGATTTCTACGAATACTACGTCGCCGAGCGGATCACCGGCTTCATGAGCCACTGGATGACTTTCGGCGGGCAGATGATGCTCGTGCTGCTCGTCGTCGCCGCCTACGCGCTGTTCGGATCCCCGTCGCGCCGGGCAGCGGGACTGGCGCTCGCCTGTTGCACCATCATTTTCGCCTCGATCGTGCTCGGCTTCACCCGGGGCATCTGGCTCGCCACCGGCGTCGCGGGACTGTATCTCATCTGGCACTGGCGCCGCTGGGCCGTCCTGCTGGCGCCCGTTCTGGCCGCCGCCGTCCTCATCGCCGGCCCCGCCGCCCTGCGCGACCGCGTCGCCAGCGCCCTGCGCCCGCGCGGCGAAATCGATTCCAACCAGCACCGCGTCGTCTCCTGGCGCACCGGCTGGCGAATGATTCGCGCCCACCCCTGGTTCGGCCTTGGCCCGGAGCACGTCAAACTCCAGTTCGAGCGCTTCGTCCCGGAGGACGTGCCGCGCCCCCTGCCGAAAGGCTGGTACGGCCACCTCCACAACATCTACCTGCACTACGCAGCCGAGCGGGGCGTACCGGCCCTCCTCGCCTTGCTCTGGCTGCTCGGCAAGATGTTCCTCGATTTCACCCGGGCCGCGCGGCGCGCCCCGCCGGCGCTTCAGGTCTTCCTCCGGGGAGGGGCAGCAGCCGTACTGGCCATCCTCGTCGAGGGCGTCTTCGAGCTCAATCTGGGCGATACGGAGGTGCTCACTCTCTTTCTGGCAATTGCCGCCGCCGGTTACGTGGCGGTGGACGCGGCCCTCACACGCTTACCACCGGACACGGCGACTGCCGGATGATGGAGTAGGCGTTCGTCCGCAGCCGGCCGAAAACGCCCGCCGCCGACCCCCGGCCGATCACCAGCACGTCCGCGCCAACCTGTTGCGCCAGGCTGGAGACGGTCCGGGGCGGATCGCCGCTCTCGATGATGATTTCCGGCTGCGCCGGGACCTTCTCGAGCAGCTTCTTGATCTCCGCCATGGCCTCCGCGGCCAGGTGTTCCCGCCAGTCCGGATCGAAGTACTCGCCTGCCCGCCCCTCGATCGACAGCGTCACATGGCACAGGATCAAACGCGCCCCGACGGCGGAGGCGAAGCCGGCCGCCCAGGCGAGCGCCTTCTCGCTCTGAGGCCCCAGATCGACCGCCGCCAGCACGGTCCGGAAATCGATCTGCTCCAGCTCGGGCGCCTCTTCCAGATGCACACCTGTCCAGACGGGACAGTCGGCATCATGCAGGACCTTGGCGGTCACCGAACCCAAAATGAACCGCCGGAAAGGCCCGTAGCCGTGGGTGGGCACCACGATCAGGTCCACCTTCTCGTTGTGCGCGTACTCGACGATGCGCCGCGCCGGATCTCCTTCGAGCAGCACGCGCTCCGCCTCCAGGCGCGGCAGCTCCTCACGAGCAAACGCGTCCAGCTCCGCCTTGACTTGAGCGGTGCGGGCCTCGAACAGCTCCGTCAAGACGCTCCCGCCCACCTCCATCGAACTGAACTCGTAATGCGGCGGCGGCAGCACGTGCAAGAAAATGACCTGGGCGCCGAACCGCTCCGCAAGCGCCTCGGCGTAACGAGCCGCCCCGAGCGAGCGCTGCGAAAAATCCACCGGAGTGAGGATCCGTTTCATGGCGAACATGTGAGCTGCCTCCCTCCTCTCATTCCATCACAACCGCCCGGTATACTTATTCCGCTTGAAATTAGCACCAGGAGGAATCCTTCCCATGCAACGACGTGACTTTCTGGCCGGCGCCGTCACCGCCGGCGCTCTTCCGGGACCGGCAGCACCGCCCGGCCAGGCGCCTGCTTCCCGGCCCGGCTCGGCGCTGCCCCGCGGCGTAACGGCGACCGCTTACGCCAACCGCCGCTCTGAATTCAGCCCGTTCACCACGCCCGACTACTACACTTGGGCCGACGACCTCGTCATCGAGCGAAACCGGCCCGGCAAGCCTCATCAGAGCAAGGTGCTCGCCGCCATCCAGGCTCACTCCGACGACATCCCCCTCTACGCCGCAGGCACCGTCGCCAAACTCATTGACGAAGGCTACACCGGTTATCTCATCCGCATCTCCAACGACGAGGCCGCGGGCAAGAGCGTGGGCCACGGCGTCGTGCAAAACGAAATCGACAATAACGCGGTGGCCAGGGCGCTCGGATGCAAGAAGGCCTTCTCGTTCTATTACCGAAACCACCGCATGGATGATTGCGCCGAGGCGGAGATCCGCGCCCGCCTGATCTTCCTGTTCCGGCTCCTGAGGGTCGACACGATCGTCGCCATGGACCCCTACAACCACTACGAGGAGAACCCCGACCATCTGGTGGCCTCGCGCGCCGCCGAGGGCGCCTGCTGGATGGCCGCCGGCCGCCACGACTATCCGGAGCATTTCCGCGCGGGCCTGAAGCCCGTTGCCGTGCGGGAGAAGTACTACCATGCCCGCTCGCCCCAGGGCCACAACCTGGTCAACCGCATCGTTGACATCAGCTCCTATATCGACGCCAAGGTCCGCTCCAACGTCGCCAACCGCGGCAAGGGACCGGCCGGCGCGCACGGCTCGCGCCTGCGTCAGGAGCTCGAACAACAGGGCAAGAGGCTGCCGCTGCTCGGCTCCACCGACGAGGAGGCCGATTTCAACTACGTCAAGCACTTCCTCATGGAGGATTTCCGCCTGCTCGGAGAACGCTTTGGCTTAGGTTACGCCGAGGCCTTCCGCTACATCGGCCCGGAGGCCAACTACACGGAAAACATCCGCCGCTATGCGGAAAAACACGCCGTGGCGCTCTGAGGCAAGGAGGATCGAAATGCACAACCAATTGCTCGAAAAACTCGGTATCGCTCCCTTTCAGCGAGCCGATCTGGGCGAGATTCAGGTGATCCGGGACGCGCCCGGCCGCCCGCACGAGGGCAAAGTCTTCGCCGCCGTCCACGCCCACCTGGACGACGTGCCTTACTACGCCGCAGGCCTCTGCGCCAAGCTCATCAGCGAGGGTTACACCGGCTACATCATCCGCACCAGCAACGACGAGAAGCGCGGCGGCGGCACCCCGGCCGAGAACATCCTGCGCAACGAACAGGAACATTACCGCATGGCCGCCGCCCTCGGCTTCAAGGAAGTGTTTGACTTCTACTACCAGAATCACGAAATGGACGCCATCTCCTCGCTCGACATTCGCGGCCGGCTGATCCTGCTCTTCCGCCTGCTGAAGGTCGACACGGTGATCTCCTTCAACCCCTGGGGCCACGGCGAGGAGAACCCGGACCATTGGGTAACGGGCCGCGCCGTCGAGGAGGCCTGCTGGATGTGCGGCGTCGAAACCGATTTCCCTGAACACCTCGAAGCGGGCATCCAGCCTTACCCGGTGCGCGAAAAGTATTACTTCTACGGCCGGCCCGGCCAGCCCTATAACCGCGTGGTCGACATCAGCTCTCACATCGAGAAGAAGATCGACGCCATTGTCGAGTGCCGTGCCCAGGGCGGCGGCAACTTGGGCTCGCAGCTCCGCGCCCGCCTGGCTCGCGAGGGCAAGCGGCTTCCGCTGCTCGGCGATGATGACCGCACCGCTGACCGCGCCTTTGTGCGCGAGTTCCTCCTCGACGACGACCGCGAATTCGGCCGCCCTTACGGCCTGGCCTGCGCCGAACGGTTCTACTACATCGACCTGCGCCCCCCGGCGCGCACGAAGGTCGACGAGTACGTCGAGAAGTACGCGGTGCCGTTATAGCGCTTTCCGCCGGCGGCCGCCGCCTCGGGCTCTTTCTCCGAACGCAGAATCACGATCCCAACAACAGCCAGGGCGATCGAAATGAGCTACAGCCCGGCTCGTTCGGAATCCGTCAGCCGCAACGGATAGCTTGGATTGGTAGCGATCGCGCTCACCGCGTACACGCCGGCTAGCGCCTCGTTCAGCTCCCAGGCGATCTTGAGTGCCAGATAGAAAAAACCGGGCAGCAGACCCATCGAATGACACTGTGGTAGCCCGCCGGAATCGAAGGAACCAGTCCGTGCACGAGCGCGACGATGGAGACGAGTGCCGGAATCCAGACACGTTTCTGCCGGCGCCGCCCTATCTTCGCAGCCGGCATCACCACCTCCGGCCGATCAGAGCAGACGCGAGATCCCCGGCGTGAACGGCACTGGATAGATGCCGTCCGGCCCCGGCTTCACCGGTGGTTCGATTCCCGGGCGGACCTCCTCGGGCTTGGGTGGATAGTAGAAGTCCGACGCCGAGACCTGGTCCCAGGTGATCTCCTTGCCGCTGTAGCAGGCGATCTGGCCCATCACCGCCGTCAGCGTGCTCGCCACCATGTAGTCGCCGTTGTTGACCGGCTTGCCGGAGCGAATCGACTCGAACAGCGCCACGTGCTCGAGATCATAGGCGGGATTCTTCGATGTCGCGCCCGGATGCTGCCACTCGGTCTCGCCCGTGATTCGCAGCCGCAGCAGGTCGCACCGGCCCTTGGTCCCGATGAGCAAGCTGGAGTTCTCGTTGTAGCAGTTGTCGATCGTCCGGCAGTAGGCGTAGATGCGCACGCCGTTCGCGAACTCGTAGACCACGGCGTGGTGATCGAAGACGTTGCCGTAGATCTCGCCCCGCAGCGTCGAGCGCCCACCCATGCCCCAGGCGCGCACCGGCGAAGCCTCGCGCATCGCCCAGCGGGACCGGTCGAGGTTATGAATCAGCGTCTGCGGCACATCGTCGCCCGAAAGCCAGTGAAAGTGATATTGATTCGCCGCCTGATGCTCGAGCTCGCTTACGCCCGGCACGCGCTCTCGCAGTACGTAGGGCGCCCGCAGCCAGGTCTCCTGAATCGCCACGATGTCGCCGATGGCGCCGTCATGCACCCGCTCAAGCGTTTCCCGGTAGCCGGGGTGATAGCGGCTTTGCAGGCCCGAGACCACCGACAAGCCCTTTTTTCGAGCCAGTTCGCAAGCTTCGCGCACCACCTTGACGCCTGCCGGATCGATGGCATGCGGCTTCTCGACGAAGACGTGCCGGCCCGCTTCGATCGCCGCCTTCATCTGCATGGGATGGAACTTGGCGGCGTTGGCGATGATAACCACCTGCGAAGCTTCGATCACATGCCGGTAGCCGTCAAAGCCGGCAAACAGATGATCATCGCGCACCTCGACCTGGCCCGGATACTTCAGGCGCAGCTCGGCCCGGCTCTCCTCCATGCGGTCCCGCCGTATGTCCGCCATGGCTACGATCCGCACGCCTTTGTCGGCATTCATGGCGTTCATCGCCGCCGCCGTCCCGCGTCCTCCACAGCCGATCACGCCGACGCGGATCGTGTCGCTTGCGGCGGCGAACAGCCCGAGCGGCACCCATCCGGCCGAAGACCTCAGAAACTCGCGGCGCGAACTCACCTGCTTGTCCATGATCAGCGACCTCCCAACTGCGCCGTCAATTGTATCCTAACGAGGCAGGAGGAAACATCGGATGAGCCGCGCTGCCGCCGTCTTGCTCGCGATCTCGATGGGGACGGCTTTTGCCGCCGAAGGCCCAACCCTTAAGCTCTGGCCGGGCCGGCCGCCGGGCGAGACGGGCGACTTCGGCCCGGAGCGCGAGGAGCCGCCCAAGGAGGGCCAGCGAAAGGTTCTGCGGCTCACCGGCATTACTGAGCCATCCATCACGCTGCTCCGTCCTGACCGCCCGAACGGCACCGCCGTCCTGATCGCCCCCGGCGGCGGCTACAACATCCTGGCCTGGGACCTCGAAGGCACCGAGGTGGCCTCCTGGCTGAACGGGCTCGGCATCACCGCAGTCCTGCTCAAGTACCGCGTGCCGCGCCGCGACAAAGAATCGCCCCACACGGCGCCGCTCATGGACGCCCAGCGGGCTGTGCGGCTGGTTCGCCGGAACGCCGCGTCCTGGGGTATCGATCCGAACCGGCTGGGCATGCTGGGCTTCTCGGCCGGCGGTCATCTCGCCATCCTTACCGGCACCCATTTCGACGTCCAGACCTACGAGCCGGTGGACGAGGCGGACCGGCTGAGCGCCCGTCCCGACTTTCTGATCCCTATCTACGCGGCCTACCTGGGAGACCCGCAGGATCCGTTCAAGCTCAACGCCTTGGTCCGCGTGAGCGAGCAGACACCGCCCATGTTCCTCGCCGTCACGTATGACGACGAAAACCGGGGCGCCCAGGCCGCCCTGCTGCTGGCGGAACTAAAAAGGAAAGGGGTGCCCGCCGAGCTCCACGTCTTCCTGCGCGGCGGGCACGGCTACGGACTGCGCCCCTCGGCAGACGCGGTCTCGGGCTGGCCTCGGCTCTGTGAGCAGTGGCTCCGCGCCTCCGGGTGGCTCGAAAACAATTGAGGTCTTGCCGGACTATGAGTTCAAGTGCCGGACTATGAGTTCAAGTGGCGATTGATCCGCTCGATCGCCTCGTCGATCTCCGCCGTCGACTTGAAGCCGATCGTCACTGAATCGACCGTGCCCAGCTTCATGACGAACTTGAGCGAGGCGTCGCGCTCGTCGGGCTCGCGGAACCGGCCCTCTCCCATCAGTTTCATCCCGATCACGCCCGCGCCCTGCGCGTGGATCTTGCGGATGTGGGAAACCACCTCGTTTACGTCGCCCTTCTCCTCGCCCTCGCTGCCGCGCAGATCGTCCATCCGCGTGCCGTCGTGATTGATCCGCAGGAGCGCGACGTCCACCCACTGGTTGCCGGGGAAGGCCCGCAGCGGCAGCAGGCCGTGGCAGGAGGCGCCGTGCGCGAGCAAAATCTTCTTGTGCTTGGCCTCGGAGAAGATATCGCGCAGCCGGGCGAACTGCTGCGGCCAGTCCGGCGTCCGCACGCAGTGCAGCAGCAGAATGTCGAAGTACTCCGAGTTCAGCTCGCGCCGGAACCGGTCGATCGTCTCCATCGGATCGGCCGTCTCGCGCAACCGGAACTTGGTCATCAGCCGGTAGGAGTCGCGCGGCAACCCCTTCAAAGCCTCGGCGAGCATCTGGTGCATGCCCCGGTAGGCGTCGGCCGATTCGAAGAACCGGATGCCGCGATCATAAGCGTGACGCACCAGCCGGGTGAACTCCGCCTGGCCCAGCTCGCGCTGCACCTTGCCGCCGAAGGTTCCGGTGCCGAAGGCCAGACGCGTCACCTGGACGCCGGACTTGCCCAGTGGAACCCAGTCCGTGGCGGAACGCCTGGCCGCCTGAACGGGTGCGGCCGCGCCGCCCGCCACCAACGCGCCGGCCACGGCCATCGTATTCTTCAAGAAGTCACGTCGACTGGAGTGAGACATAATCAGCCCCTCCCCCTGAGTATACCGGCCCGGCCGCTCTCCGCCAAACGGGCCGGACCGCGGGCCGCCTCGGATTCGGTTCTTAATTTCAGACTGCAAAAAATGCTTGCCTCGCGTCCCGTTCCCGTGTAAACTTTCTGAAGGGAGTCTGTCTCGAATAGAATCGGCCGCGTGGGGCTTCGTCTGACCGCAGGTGTACGGTTGGCCGGAGGGCACAGTACGGGGTCGGTTGGGTGGGAAAAGGCTCCCTGACAAAGCCAGATTGAGGGAGGTTTCGATGGCAACATCTGCCTTTCGCGTCCACGCCGTCTGGGTCGTCATCCTTGCCGTCGCTCTCGCGATGCCGGTCTGGCCCCAGGCCAGCACCGCGCGGGTGAGCGGAACCGTCCGCGATCAGACCGCAGCGGTGATCCCCCAGGCCACCGTCACCTTGACCAACACCGCCACGAACGTGACTCTGCGTTCCACCACGAACGAGGCCGGCTTCTTCCTCTTTCCCGGCGTCATTCCCGGCACCTATCGCCTCACCGTCGAATCCGCCGGCATGCAGAAGTGGGAGGGCGAGCTCAACGTGCAGGTCGGCCAGAGCGTCGTCATCGACCCGGTTCTCGAGGTCGGCCAGACGGTCACCGAGATCTCCGTGCGCGACGTCACACCGCTCGTCACGACGGACAATCCGACGCTCGGCCACGTGCTCGAACGCGAGCGCATCGAGCAGTTGCCCATCAACGGCCGTAACGTGCTGACGCTGCTGCAAACCGTGCCCGGCATGGAGGGCACCCGCGCCTACGGGCTGCGGGAAGGCTCGCACGAGGTCGTGCTCGACGGCGCCGCAATGAGCGACCGCCTCTGGGGTGGCGCCATGCGCCGCATGCCCGGACTGGACACCATCCAGGAGTTCAAGGTCGAAAACAACAACTCCTCGGCCAAGTTCAACCGGCCCACCACGGTGTTGATGTCGACCCGCAGCGGCACCAATCAGATCCACGGCGCGCTCTTTGAAACCCACCGCAACAACTCGCTCGGCGTGGCGCGCCGCCGCCAGGACTATTTCAGCAAGGCGCCCCAGTTGATTCGCAACGAGTTCGGCGCCTCGGCCGGCGGGCCGGTCTACATCCCGAAGCTGTACAACGGCAAGGACCGCACCTTCTGGTTCTTCGCCTACGAAGGCTACCGCCAGGTGAGCCGCACCAACTGGAGCGGTTCGGTGCCCACCGAGGCGATGCGCAACGGCGACTTCCGCGGCCTGGTGGACGCCAACGGGCGCCAATTCGTTCTTTACGATCCCTGGTCGACCAATCCCCAGACCTGGACCCGCCAGCCGTTCGCCTACCGCGGCGAGCTCAACGTCATCGACCCGTCCCGCATCAGCCCGCTGGCCAAGCACCTGTACTCGGTAACCCCGCTGCCGACGCACCCCCAGGTCAACCCGCTGGTGGAGGCCAACTGGTGGGGCACCGCGCCTTACCGGCGCAACGAGTGGACCATCACCGCGCGCTTCGATCACAGCTTCACCGACAATGACCGGGTCTACGTCCGCTACGGCCAAGGCGACCAGCGCATCTTCTCGCAAGATTGGAACCTCCCGATGCTGGACCTGGTGGCGGGCAGCGTGCGGCGCCAGGCGCCGAACAAAACGCTGGCGCTCTCTTACGTGCGGACCTTCTCGCCGACCTTCTTCAACGAGCTGCTGGTGAGTGGCGCCCGCGAGTTCTGGTGGAAGGGTACCGGCGAGCCCGGCGTCAAGTATACCGACCGGCTCGGTCTGCCCAATCCCTTCGACGTCGTCGGCTGGCCGGCCATTTATGATACCGGCTTCACCAACTATGTCTCCGACAACACGCAGGCGTCCGCCAACACTTACCTCATCATCGACAACAACGCCACGAAGATCGCCGGGCGCCACGAATTTCAGTTCGGCTACCACTACCGCTACGATCAGTTGAACCTGCTGCCCGATCAGCAGCAGAACCAGGGGCTCATTCAGGGCAATACGCTGGCCACAGCCCTCTACGATCCGAGGACCGCGCGCACCAACCCGCTGGCCACCCCGTTTACGGGCCATAATGCCGCCAACACGTTCCTCGGCATCATGAACTACTCCAACCAGTTCGTGCGCGGCTACTTCTATGCGCGCGGCCGCGAGTATGCCCTCTACTTCCAGGACAACTGGAAGGTCTCGCCGCGGCTCACCTTGAACCTCGGCCTGCGCTGGGAGTACTGGCCGGCCTTCCGCGAGAAGCGGAACATCATGACCAGCTTCGATCCGAACCAGAAGGCGGCTGTGCTCGGCACCTCGCTCGAGGAAATGTACAAGCTGGGAGCGACGCTGCCGGCCATCGTGAACCGGCTCGAGTCCTTAGGGGCCAAGTTCATCACCTGGGAACAGGCCGGCCTGCCCCAGAACCTGATGCGTAGCCCCAAGCGGGACTTCGGCCCACGGCTGGGCTTCGCCTATCGGCTGGGCGACGGCGCGCGCTCCTTGGTCCTGCGCGGAGGTTACAGGATCTCCTACTTCCACATTCCCGCCCGGCCCTGGGTGGCGCGGATGCGCCTGAACGCCCCGCTCACGGCGCGCTTCAACAACAGCCTGACCGACCCGGCCTTGGCGCCCGACGGCCTGCCCAACTACGGCATGCGCTCCGTGCCCACCATCATCGCCGGCCAGAACAGCCGCAACGCCGTCAGTCTGGCCATGGCCAGCGGCCTCACGCGAGGTTCGCCGAACGCCAGCTATTTCGCTCCCAACCAGCCCGACGCGCGCGTGCAGGATTGGAACTTCACCATCGAGAGAGAGATTATGGAGAACACGCTGGTGCGCGCCTCCTATGTCGGCAACCACTCCAGTCACCTCGAGCAGTTCTACCAGTACAACTTGCCCACTCCGGACTACATCTGGTTCGTAACCACCGGCGAACGCCTCCCCACGGGCGAGTATTCCGGCGTCGCGCGGCGCCCGTATGACAAAGTCGTCTGGGGCAATGTGGAGGAGTACCGCATGAGCGGTTGGGGTAACTTCAACGGCGTGCAACTGGAAATCGAGCGCCGGTACAGTAAGGGCTACGGCTTCCAGCTCTTCTACGTCATGGGCAACAACCTCGCCGCGGGCGGCCAGCAGTGGAGCGGCACCTCGGTCATCCCCGAACTGAATCAGTTCCTGCCCGGCCTGGTGCCCACCGACATCCATGCTCGCAACCGGTTCCTCAATTATCAGCGCGACACGAGCGTGCCCAAACACCGCCTGCGCTGGAACTGGATCGTCGATCTTCCATTCGGCCGTGGCAAGCCGATCGGCTCGAATGCTGGCGGCTTCCTGAACCGGGTGATCGGGGGCTGGCAGGTGGCAGGCATCGGCTCCTGGGGCACCCGCTACTTCGCGCTGCCCACGAATATCTATCCCAACGGGAACAAGATCGAGATCTACGGCACCAGGTACAAGATCGAGGACTGCACGAGCGGCGTCTGTTACCCCGGCTATCTCTGGTGGAACGGCTACATTCCCGCCCATCGGATCAACAGCGTCAACCCGGCCACCGGACGGCCCAACGGCATCATGGGCGTTCCGGCAAATTACAAGCCTGCCGGCGAGCCGCTGATTCCCTGGCCGAAAGAGCCGAACCCTGCCGATCCCATGTACGCCTTTTATGGAACGAACACGGCCTGGGTAACACTCAAGGACGGTACCGTGCAGCGCACCACCTTTAACGACGGCCTCCATCCCTGGCGGCAGCAGTACTTCCCGGCACCCGGCCAGTGGGTGCTCGACGCCGCTCTGTTCAAGACCATCCCCATCACCGAGCGCGTTCAGATGCGCCTGAACGCCGACTTTTTCAACGTCTTCAATCGGCCGGGAACGCCCGGCTCGGTCGGGGGCAACGGCGTGATCAGCACCCGTGTTTCTGACCTCGCCCCGCGTGAGCTCCAGTTGACGCTGCGGCTCATGTGGTAAACCAGGATCCGGCTCCGGGCGGCGGCGCCCCGCCGGCCGCCGCCCGGCTTTACCCGCACTTCCAACTGGTGTATATTGCACCCGGAGGTGCGGCGATGTCCAAGCGCTGGTCACGGTTTGGCCCATTCGGTATTGCGGCCGCAGCAGCGATCGCCTTCGCGCTGCTGGCGCCGTCCAAGGCGGTTCTCACCCAGTCCTCCCCCACGTTGTCCCCAGACGATGAGTCGCTGGTCTCCTTTCGCCTCCGCTTCGGCCTGACTGACACGGAGTCCCGGCGCTGGGACGGCAATCTCACGGTCTCCGGAGGCGAGATGGTCAACTTGCGGCTGTGGCGGCCTCGCCCGGGAGACCGTATCGAGGGTTCGAACCGCTGGCAGGCCGTCAGCCGCCAGGGAATCAATTTTCAGAAGCGCGCCTGGGAAGCGGAGGAGCCCGCCGGTCCGCAGCCGTACATTCTCCCCACGGGGATCATCGCCGACGTCAGAGGCTCCAGTGGAACTCGCGTCCAGGTGCGCACGGCGCAGGGCAGCTTCGAAGTCCGGCCCTTCGAGCTGGCGCCGGGCTCCCCGAGAAGCTACCTCAGCGGCGCCGTCGTCGCCGACCGGGTTCCGACCGCTCAGATGGTGTCGACTCGCGACCGGCAGAACGATTTCGCCACCCTGGTCACGGGGCCGGGCGGGGAGATCTGGGTCGGCTGGCTCGCTTACGCCGGCTGGAAGAATCAGGTAATGGCACGGCGCTGGAATGGTGCGGCGTGGGAGGAGGCCGTCACGGTCTCCGACACGCACGACGACATCTTCCTGGTCAAGGCCGCCCGCGACGCCAAAGGCCGTGTCTGGTTCGTCTGGTCAGCGCAGGTGGACGGCAACTGGGACCTCTACGCCCGCTGCCGCGAAGGCTCCTCGTGGTCGCCCATCGAGCGCCTGACCACGGCGCCGCAGCCGGACCTCTTCCCTGCCCTCGCCCTCGATGCGCGCGGCAACCTCTGGGTGGTCTGGCAAGGCTTTCGTAACGGGGCTTCGGATATCTTCGCGCGCTATCACGACGGCGCTGCCTGGTCAGCCGAGCAGAAGGTCTCCGACTCACCGGCCAACGACTGGGAACCGGCCATCGCCGCCGATGCGCAGGGCACCGTCTGGGTGGCCTGGGACACTTACGAGAAAGGCAACTATGACGTCGTGGTGCGCCGGCGCCAGGGCGATCAGTGGTCCGAGATCATCCCCCTGGCCGCCACGCCCAGGTTCGAGGCCCATGTGAGCCTCGCCTGCGATGGCCGAAACCGCCTCTGGGCTGTCTGGAATGAGAGCGGCACGCAGTGGGGCAAGGACACCGGCTTCTTGTTGAACCGGCAGGGGACGCGGCTGTATCAGGGCCGCTGGATGGCGGTGGCCGTCTTTGACGGGGCCTGGCAGGAGCCCGCCGCCCGGCTCGAATCCTCTCTCCCGCCGGAGCTCCGCGGCAACAACGATATGCCGCTCGTCACTGCCGACGGGAAAGGACGCATCTGGCTGCTCTTTCGCCACCGCTTCCCCCGGATCCTGGACACGCCGAGCGATGCGCCGATGCACCGTGCCGCCTGGGAGATCTTCGCTACGACGCTCGACGGCGACCGGTGGCTCGAGCCGATCCCCATCCCCTTCAGCCAGGGCCGCACCGACATGCGAGCCGGCTTCGCCTCCGACGGCGCCGGCCGTCTCTATGCCGCCTGGCCGATGGACAACCGCGATTACGCCGAGTTCCTCTTCACGCAGGCCGACGTCTACCTGGCGCGAATCCCCGCACCGGCCTCCGCACCTCGCGAACCCAGGCTCCAGCCGCGAAAGCCCGCGGAGATCCCGACCTTCCCCCTGCATCCCAACGAGCCCGAGGAGCTCGCCCGCATCCGAAACTACGAGATCCGCTCCGGTGGCGCCACCTACCGGATCTATCGCGGCGACACGCATCGCCATACGGAATTTTCTATGGACGGCAACAATGACGGCAGCCTGATCGACACCTATCGCTACGCATTGGATGCGGCCGCTCTGGACTTTCTCATGGTCAGTGACCACAACAACTTCGCCGGGCCGGATATCGAGTACATCAACTGGCTGCTCCAGCAGATGGCCGATGTGCTGCTAATTCCCAACCGGTTCGTGCCTTTGTTCGGCTACGAACGCAGCGTTCCCTACCCCAACGGCCACCGCAACGTCATCTTCGCTCGCCGCGGTAATCCGACGCTGCCGATTCCTCCGGAGGAGACCAAGGGCGTTAGCGGCGCGCAGGCCCTCTACGAATACCTGCGCAACTACGACGGCATCGCCATTTCGCATACTTCGGCAACTGGCATGGGCACCGACTGGCGAGACAACGATCCCGAGCGCGAGCCGCTCGTCGAGATCTTCCAGGGCGACCGCGTCTCGGCCGAATACGAGGGAGCCCCGAAGGCCGCTTGGGGCGGCAAGCTCACCGGGGCGCCCGGAGGCTACCGCCCCGCCGGATATGTCTGGAACGCGTGGGCCAAGGGCTACAAGCTCGGCGTACAGGCCTCTTCTGACCATCTGTCAACTCACATCTCCTACGCCTGCACCATCGCCCGCCAGTTCACGCGCGAGGGGCTGCTCGAGGCGATGAAGATGCGGCACTCCTACGGCGCCACCGACAACATCGTGCTCGACTACCGGCTCCGCACCCACGACGGCGCCGAGTACTTGCAGGGCGACATTCTCCGCACCGGCCCGGGTTTCACCCTCTGGATCAAGGTGATCGGCACCGCCCCCATCCGCCAGCTCGACATCATCAAGAACAACACCTTCATTCACACCGCCCACCCGCTGCGCCAGGAGGTCGAGCTGACCTTCGCCGACGCACGAGCCGAGGACCAGATCGACAACTACTACTACGTTCGCGTCATGCAGGTCGACGACCAGATGGCCTGGAGCTCGCCGATCTGGGTGACGGTGAAATAGCCCTCCCGGCGTTTGCCCGAGCAACGGCGGGCGGGATACAATAGTTTCTACCATGCAGGCAGAAGGCGCTCTGGCGGCGCTCCTCGGGGTTCCTCTGGGGGTGCTGGTTGGATTGGGCCTTTACACGTTCGGTTACGCTCGGGGCTACTCCTACCTGTTGGACGATCCTGAGGCCTGTGCGAACTGCCACGTCATGAGGGAGCAACTCGCCACCTGGATGCGGTCGAGCCACCGCCGGGCCGCCGTGTGCAACGACTGTCATACACCCCACTCCCTCCTGCCCAAATACTTCACGAAGGCCGTCAACGGCTTCAACCACTCGGCTGCCTTCACCACCGGGCGCTTTCCGGACCAGATCCGGATCAAAGCCCGGAACCGCCGCCTCGCCGAGGAGGCGTGCCTGCGGTGCCACCAGGAGATCACCGCCGCCATCCGCACCCCGCATCGGCCCGGCGATGAGAGCTTTTCCTGCGTCGCCTGTCACGCCCAGGTCGGACATGCAGACTGAATTCTCTCCGGGGAAAGACATTCCATGAAACTGGATCGCCGCATCGTCTGGACGATCGTGGCCTCCGCCGTGCTGACCATGGCCGTGGCGGCCCTGCTCGTCAGCATCATTGAGCGCAAGCAGGAGGCTCGCCACACCTTCTTCCGCGTGGCCGAAATCGACGAGGACACCGAAGACCCCGCCATCTGGGGACGCAATTTTCCGCTTCAGTACGACTCCTGGAAGCGGACCGTCGACATGGTTCGCACCCGCTACGGAGGCTCCGAGGCCCTCCCGCGCAATCCCACCGCAGCCGATCCGCGCGAGCGCGTCTCGCAGGAGAAGATCGAAGAGGACCCGCGCCTGAAGCGCATGTGGGCCGGCTATCCCTTCTCGGTCGACTTCCGCGAGGAACGCGGTCACGCTTACATGCTGATCGACCAGCGTTACACCCGCCGGGTGCTCGAGTTCAACCAGCCGGGCGCATGCCTCAACTGCCACGCCTCCACCGCCGTCATCTATCGGAAGCTCGGCGGAGGCGACATCTTCAAGGGTTTCGAGGCGCTCAATCGCATGCCCTACGCCGAGGCCACCAAATACGCCACTCACCCCGTCGCCTGCGTGGATTGCCACGAGCCCCAGACCATGCGCCTGCGCATCACCCGCCCCGCCTTCCTCGAGGGAATCCGCGCGCTCAAGGCTTCCCAGGGCGTGCCCGACTACGATCCCAATCGGATGGCGTCGGCGCAGGAGATGCGCACGTTTGTCTGCGCCCAATGCCACGTGGAGTACTACTTCAAGGGCGAGGAAAAACGCCTGGTCTATCCCTGGTCCAAAGGACTACGCGCCGAAGAGATGCTCGCCTACTACGAAGAAGCGGCTCACCGGGACTGGGTTCACGCCGAAACCGGAGCTCCGGTGCTCAAGGCGCAGCATCCGGAATTTGAAATGTTCAGCCAGGGCATCCATGCCCGCTCGGGCGTTGCCTGCGCCGACTGTCACATGCCGTACAAGCGCGAAGGCGGCATGAAGGTAAGCGATCACCAAGTCCGCAGCCCGCTGCTCAACATCAACCGGGCCTGCCAGGGCTGTCACCGCTTCTCCGAACAGGAGCTTAAAGACCGTGTCGAGGAGATCCAGGACCGTTTCATCGGCGCCCGGAATATCGCCCTTGACGCGCTCATGGACCTGATCGCCGAGATCGCCCGCTTCCGCGCTGCTGGAGCCTCCGATGCCCAGCTTGCGCCCGCCTGGCAGGCCCAGCGCCACGCCCAGTTCTTCATCGACCTGGTGGAGGCGGAAAACTCCGCCGGTTTCCACGCACCCGGCGAGATGCTCCGCGTGCTGACCCAGGCGCTCGACATCATCCGCCGCGGCCAGGTCTCGCTCCGTGAGCTTCAGCCACTGCGTCCTACCGCCGCTAGCCGGTGAGGCATAAGGGCCGCACGGCAGAAAGCGCGGCATCCACCGGCCGGATTCCGCCCCGCGGCAGCGGTTAGAAGGTCAGCCGGACTCCCAGCTCGACCTGCCGGCCCGTGATGGTGCCCATCGACATCGTCTGCGCGCCGAACGTCGCCGTGGGAGCACCTTGATACAGCGTCTTGCCGAAGTTGGCGCTCACCGGGCTCACGTCGGGATTGCCACGGTTCAGCCGGTTCGTCGCGTTGTAGGCGGTCATCTCGAGCTCGGCCTTGAGCCGCTCAGTGATGCGGAACGTTTTGCCGAGGCTGGCATCGATTACCCAGAAGCTCGGCCCCGTCAGTCCCGGATACTGCCACGGGTTGGTGCGGATCACATAGACGCCCGAGGGCACCGGCGTGATCTTCGTCGTGTCGAACCAGCGCTCCGGCTTCGGGTTTGGAATCGTCGGATCGCCCGTGGCGATGGCTTTCGGGAAGCGCAGGAAGGCGCCCGAGGTGTAGGTCAGCAACCCCGTGATCTGCCAGCCTCCGATCAACGCGTCGGCTGCGGCTGGCAAGTCGGCCCCGTAGGCGCGGCCCCGGCCGAAGGGCAGCTCCCAGGTCCCCGCCGCCGTGATGCGATGCCGCGGCTGGTTGCTATCTAGGTAACGTAGCATGTTGGTGTATTCGTCGAGTTCGCTCTGGAACAGCTGCGTTTTTTCGCGGATGTAGGCATACGCCGCCAGGAAGTTCCAGCCCTTCGTGAACGCCTTTTGAGCCTTGAACTCGAGCGAATGATAGCGTTCAGCGGCGCCGAGCGTGCCGACCTCGTACAAGCCTCCGTAGTGAGGATAGGGCCGCAACAGGCTCTCGAGCGGAATCGTGCGCTGGTTGCGCAAGGGCCCGGGGAAAAGCGTTGCGTTCAGGTACTGGTAGAAGGGATTCGGGACGCTCACGCGTACCGCCGCCTGCTCGCGCTCCAAAATCCGCGGATCGACCATGTTGATGTTCATCCGCGTATAGTGCTGATTTCCAATGTTGAAGAACCAGGTGAACGACGTCACGATCTCGCCGGGGATCTGGCGCTGAAGGTTGAAGCTCAACCGGTCGTTGCGCGCCTTCTTGAGCGGCTCGCGCGGGAACCACAACAGCGGCTCGCCGCCACGGCCCAGATTCGGGCCGTAGCCCTTGCCCAGCACCGGCAGCAGCGGGTTCACATCCGCCGGGAACGGATCGGAGATTCGCTGCTGCGGCACGCCGTCGCGCAATGGGGCCGTGTTTTGGTATCGCCGCATGCCGAAGAACGGGGGCTCGAGGAAGCTCACCGTCTCGAAGCCGGTCACCGGCGCCTGACTCAGCACCTGCTGGTACGGAACCAGGAATCGCCCGTAGCCGATGCGAAGCGCGGTCCGGTCATCGATGCGGACGGCGACGCCCGCGCGCGGAACTAGAGCTAGCCGCTGCGGATCCCACATACCCCGCTTGTCCTTGCTGGTCCAGAGCCATTGGCCGTTCCACTTGTAAAAGCCGCTACCGACGAGCGCCACCGCCTGGGGCGGCATCTGCGGCGGGTTGGCCTGCATCTCGGGGATCGGCGCACTCAGATCGAGCCCGCGCGAGAAGTTATAGTTCGGGTCGTACCAGGCGGTCTCGGTTTCGTTGCGGACACCGAAGCTCAGCGTGATTCGTCGGGTCAGCTTCCAGTCGTCCTGGAAAAACATCCCCCAGAACTGGATGTGTGGGTCCGGAGCCGGCCCGCCAATCACCTGCGAGGTGTCGTCCAGCGCGCCGAGCAGGAAGGTGGCAAAGCCGTCACCGTTGCGCCGCACGTCAGGGCTGAGAAAAGTTTCAGCTGTCAGCCCGGTCGGGAAGAAGAAGCGCTCGGTGTTGCCGACGAAGGTCACGCCGTAGCTGCGCCGATATTCGAGCCCTGCTTTCAGATAGTGAGAGCCGCGCTGCTGCGACAGCCGGCCGTAAAGTTTCATCGCCTTCGGTCGCTGATCCCAATAAAAGCCCGGGCCGCCGAACACGCCGCGGCCGCCTATATTGAGATACGGGAAGTAAACCGGAACGCCCTTAGAGGCATCGTGATTCACCTTGTACCAGGGATTGTTTGGCCACAGCGACGCCCAGCCCTGGCTGCCGAAGACCGGCGAAACCCGCGCGTCCACAATGTTGTCCCAGCTTCCCCGGATGTTGAGCACGGTTTGCGGATTGATCGTCCAGACGGCGTCGCCCGAGATCTGGTTGGCCTGGCGCAGGCTGCCGGTCGGGACAAACAGCATGGAATTGTTCGGCGTCGGGTTGGTTTGCGTGTTGTCGGTGTGGTACCGGCTGATGCGACCGTAGACTTTCCAATTGTCGTTGATGCTGTAGTCGACACGGTCGGAGAAGTTGTAGTAATCCCAACTGTTGATCAAACCGATCTTGAAGTTGTTCACGCCGGTGATGTTATCGCCCGGGTTGTTCGGGTCCCAGAAATGCTTCAGCAGCCCGGCGGCAAAGGAATCGAAGCGGGCACGCGGGATCACGTTGCCGGGAAACGGCGTCCGCACGAAGCGCCCGCTCGCCGCATCGAGCCGCGTGGTCCAGGGATCGTAGAGAGTTCTCAGGCCGCCCTCAATGTTAAAGGACTTGGAAAAATCGCCCTCGCGCTCGAGCGGCGTCGGGACCGTCGTCACCAGGCTGCCCGGCGAGCGCACCTTCCAGTACTCGAGCGAAAAGAAGTTGAACAACCTGTTCTTCAGAATCGGATTGCCGAGCGTTCCGCCCATCATGTGCTGGCGCGTGGCGATCCGCGTGTTCCGCGTCCGGTCAGCGATCGCGTTCAGCCAGGGATAACGGCCGAGATAGAACGTCGTGCCGTGCCATTCATTCGTGCCCGCTTTGAGCGTAAGGCTGATCAGGCCGCCGGCGCTATGGCCCGTCTCCGCGTCGACCGGATTTTGCGAAACGACCACCTCCTGAACGGCATCGATGTTCGGCGGGTAGCTGTTCTTGTGACCGATGCCGATAGGGCTGCCGTCGACCTGAAGATCGTTTTTAAGGTTGGTGCCGCCGCCGAGGTCGACGCTGTTGGCCGCCCAGGAATGAAACGGCATCATTTCGCCGCGCGTGTTGATCGCCGAAGGCGCCAGCAGGGTTAGCTTGAACGGGTTGCGATCGATACGCGGCACCTCGGCGGCCAGCCGCGCGTCGATGGTGAAGTCCTTGGCAGCCGAGTTGAACTGCACCGCCACAGGTGATTCCGTAACGGTGATGCTCTCCTGAACCATGCCCGGCTGCAAGGTGACGTTGACGGTGACATCGCCGCGCATCTGGACGACGATGTTCTCCTGCACAAACCGGTTGAAACCGGCGTGCTCGACGGTCAGCGTGTAAGTGCCGGGGTCGACGAAATCGAACAGATACAGGCCGGTCTCGCTCGTCTGGCGGACCGTGCGGACGCCGGTGTGAACGTTGAGCAGCGTGACGGTGGCCCCGGCGACCACCGCCTGGGTCTGGTCGGTGACGAGGCCCAAGATACGGGCGCGATAGCTCTGGCCGGAAAGCGGCGCATGGACGAGAGTCAACGCACACAATAGAGCTATCGGCCAAACGGAAATTCCGCGAGTTTTCATACCCCTTCCTCCCCGTCGACGAATGAGGAAGACGCCTGTCCTCCCTCCAGAATTCTATTGTGGTTTTCTCAAGAGGTCAAGGCCCGGTTCTAGATTTCTCGCCGACAGGCAACGGCTGAGCGGTCCGCGTTGACGCACGCCCACGCCTGCGGTCGCAACAGGCGCGAGCAGCCGGGAAGTGATTGTGGTTGGCTCGGCCCGGAGCGCTTTAGGCTCGTTGCAACGCTCCGTCGCGGGGAGCGCGCCTCGAGCGGAAGTGTGCGGCGTTCGTGAACCCCCAGGAGTCGCAAGAGCGGTGCCGCTAGGTCTGCCCCGTGGCGACCGGCCGCCCAGCCCCGCGCATTCGCCGCCGCTAGATTCCCTGGGACTTTTCCGTTATCCTCGAAATTTAGAACAAGCGGGCGTGGATCGCCCGAGACGGGACGCCACAGCGAGGGGCGAATCGTGGAGGCGACATTCCGGAGAAATCTCACGCCGGAGCAGGTGAGGCCGCGCCTGCGCTCCATCGCGCTGCCGGTGGAGCACGGCGGTTGGGGCTTCACGCTGGAGCCGGTCCTGCTCGGCCTGCTCGTCGCGCCGACCTTGACCGGAGTCGCTCTCGGCGCTTTCGCTCTGAGCGCGTTCCTGACGCGCCATCCGCTGAAGTTGTGGCTGGCGGACCGCCTCGCACGCCGTCAGTACCCCCGGACGAAATATGCCCGGCGCTTCGCGCTTCTTTATGCCGGTGCGGCGGTGGCGGCACTGGCGGTCGCCGCGCAATTCGCCCGGCAAGAGTTCTGGTCGCCGCTCATCGCCGCGCTGCCGCTTGTCCTCATCCAGCTCAGCCTCGAGCTCAGAGATCAGGCGCGAAACCTCGCGGCAGAGCTTGCCGGAGCCCTCGCCATGGGCGCTCTGGCGCCGGCCATCGCGCTGGCAGGCGGCGCGGATCGGCAAACGGCATACGGTCTCTGGCTGGTCCTCGGCGCGCGGAGCATCGCCGCAATCTTCTACGCCCGCGTCCAGGTGCGACGGGCGCGGGCCAAAGGCGAACCGGTGCGCCTCGGTCCTGCCTGGCTGGCGATGGCGCTTTCGACCGCGATCCTGTTCGCTGCCGCCTGGGGTGGCCGGATTCCCTGGCTCGGAGCGATCTCCGTCGCTCTGCTGCTGCCGCTGGCCGGCATCACCTTCCGTCGGCCCCCGGCGCCGGCAAAGGTGGTCGGCTGGACGCAGATTGCCTTTGGGTTGCTGGTGGCGGTTGCGACCGCCACGGGAGTTCGCGCAGGCTGGTAGGAGCTCGATCGCTACAGAAGCCCGAGAATGGCTTTTTCGACCGCCTTCATGTCCGCTTCGCCGATGAAGCTTTTCACCAGCTTCCCTTTGCGGTCGTAGAGAAACAGGGCCGGAAGCGCCCCGCTCCAGTTCTTGTCGACGAAAGTGATGAACCGGTCGTCGTCGGCCACCTGCTTGAGGTAAGCGGGCGGACTCACCTTGTGTTGCTGAAGGAACTTGAGCGCCGCCGCCCGGTCCTCCTCCTCGTCAGCGGAGACGGTGATGAGCCGCAACCCTTTCGCCTCATACTTGCGGTGAAGCTCGACGAGCAGCGGCATCTCCTCGCGGCACGGCGCACACCACGTGGCCCAGAAATCGAGGAGCAGAACCCTGCCCCTGCTCTCGGCGATCACCTTCTGGTGCGTCTTTTCGTCGTAAGGGAGAAGCTGGTCGGGCGCCGACCATGCGGCGCCCGCCAGAACAAGCAAGGCGGCCAGCCGCTTCACGAAGCCTTTACTCGCTTGATGGTGCAGCCAAACGCCTTGGTCTCCGCCACGGCCGGCGCCTTACCGGCCAGCAGCGCATCCAGGGCATTCCTCAAACTATGGTCCTTGATTTCGCCCTTGCGCGCGTCATCGATCCGGCCGTGATAGGCGACCTTGCCGCCCTTCATCACGTAAACCTCGGGCGTGAACTGAGCGCCGAACATGTCGGCCACGACGTTGCCCGGATCCTTGTAGACCTGGAACTGGAAGCCGTTGCTGGCGGCATGCTGTTTGACCTCAGCCGCAGGCTCCGTATTGTTTGAGTTGATGAAAACGAACTTGACCCCTTTCGGTTGGTAATCGGCGTAGATGGCCTTCATCCGCTCGTTGTAGTCGTTGGAGATGGGACACTGCGTGGCGATGAAGGTCACCACGGTGATGTCGCCCGCCAGTTCGGCGTACTGCACATCCATGCCGTCCAGCGTCTTGAGGGTGAAGTTCTCGACCGCCGAGCCGACCTTCAACCCAGCCGCCACCAGAGCGCCCGCCATGAGCAGCGCCAAAGACACAGACTGAAGAAAACTCCTCTTCATTTCCTCTCCTTCCCGCTCCGGTCCGAAAACCGGCTAGCCCTTTGGTTCTAGTCTTAAGTCGATCGTCGCTTTCTTACGCGAATCGAAAACACTCAAGCGGCGAGTTCTGCTTTCCCGCCCCTCATGAGTTGCCTTGAGCTCATAGT
The DNA here is from genome assembly GCA_938003835.1 of uncultured Bryobacteraceae bacterium. Taxonomy (GTDB): domain Bacteria; phylum Acidobacteriota; class Terriglobia; order Bryobacterales; family Bryobacteraceae; genus CALKXJ01. Next base: position 52,748 of record CALKXJ010000007.1, read on the forward strand.
CCGTGTCCGGACTGAGCCCGTGGAACTGATAAGAGCCGTCTTCGAGCGTAATGAACGAACGCACGCGAAGAGTTTTGACATCTTTCAGTTGGACGACCGCGCCCGCCACTGCCTGGTCGGAGGCATCGAAGACTTTTCCTTGCACCGAGCGACTTCCCTCAGGCTCCTTCTCTCTTTTCTCGTAAACCCGATAGCCGCCCGGCTTGCCCGGCTCGCGGGGCGCCATCGGATCTTGCGCGAAGCCGGCCGGCACAATCAGAAACAAAGCTGGAAGGAAACGGTACAGTTTCATTTCTGTTTCTCCGCTCCCTGGATGGCCTTCAGCCGGAAGAAGACCTCCACCCGCTGATCCCACTCCACCTGGACCTCTTTTTCAGCGGGCTCGAAGCCCCTCGCTTCGACTTTGACATTATAGCGCATGGAACCCGCGGGGACTCGAATCGCGAATTCCCCTTGCAAGTTCGACGTACCTCGCACCGCCTTCGTTACCTTCCGCCCGCCCTCGCTTTCCAGGGCAGTCACGGTAATCTGGGCCCCGGGCAAAACAAGGCCGGTCTCCTGGAAGACCGTCCCGGCGATCACCGCGTAGGACTGCGCTGGCTTGCGCCGCTGGGCTTCCACCGGCGCCGCCAGCGAAAGCACGGCCGCCAGCGCCACCAGCCACGCCCGAGGACGGCGTCCGGCAGCCTGACGCCGTAACATCAGTAGCGGCGGGAGCCCCTCCATGGGTCGTCCTCGTCCTCTTCGTACTCCTCGTCCTCGTCTTCGTAGTCCTCTTCGACTTCCTCCAGCTCCAGGGGGTCGACGCTCACCACCCGGATGTTGGCACCGCACTCTTCGCAGACCAGCGTGTCGCCCTCATCCAGTTCGTCTTCTTCCACCCCAAGCGGGGAATCGCACAACGGACATTCGACCATAGAAAGACCTCCTTCTGGGTACGCACTTTCTGTTATACAGAACCACACGCCAAATGCAAGTGTTCCTCGCCGGCAGCAGCTCCCCTACCCGTTCCGGGCCCGCTTGCGCCGCGTCGTCGGCGGCACGATGCCCTTCAGGCGCAGGTAGAGGAAAAGCTGCGCCCGGTGCGCCAGCTCATGATCCTTGATGAATTCGAGCATCTCGAGACGGGTCAGGCGGGCGCCGTCGAATTTGGTGATGATTTCCGAGAAGAATTCCGGGGGCTGAGAAGCCAGCGCCCGGCAATCCTGCTCGACGAGGCGGCGCATCTCACCGGCCAGCAAAAGGCTCCCGCAATCCGGCGCCAGCGGCAATGCATACCGCGCCAGCTTCTCAGGAAAATCGGGCCGGCTGAAGTCCGTCTCTCCGTCAAGCAACATTCCGGTGAGTCCGCGGCCGACGTTGAGGATGTGCTCGGCGATCTCCCGAAAGCTCATCAGATCCGGCTGCGGGCGGAAGTCCAGCCCGTCGGCCGGCATGTCCTCGACGGCCTGAGCCGCATCGGCGCGGGTCGACTTCCAGGAATCCAGAAACCAGTCGAGCCTCACCATATGCCCTATTCTATCCGGCCCGGGGCAACCGCAACGCCCCGGACGCAGGCCCTTTGTTAGCATGAACATTTCGAGCATGCTTCGTTTCGAGACGGCGGGGGAGTCGCACGGGGAGTGTCTGGTCGCCACGCTGGTGGGCTTGCCGGCAGGCGTGCCCGTCTCCATCGCCGAAATTAACCGCGAGCTGCGAAGGCGCCAGCTCGGCTACGGCCGCGGCGGACGCATGAAGATCGAAACGGACAGCGTCCGCATCGTGGCGGGAGTTCGCCATTCGCAAACCATCGGCGCGCCCATCGCTTTGATCATCGAAAACCGCGACTGGGCGAACTGGACCGAGGCGCTGCCGGTGGAGGCGGCACCCGATAGCGAACAGAAGAAGCGGCCCCTCACCCGGCCACGTCCCGGCCACGCCGACCTGGCCGGGGCGCTCAAGTACAACTTTCACGATGCCCGCTATGTTCTCGAACGCGCCAGCGCCCGGGAAACTGCTGCGCGCGTCGCCCTCGGCGCCCTCGCCAAGGCCTTCCTGCGCCAGTTCGGCATCGAGGTGCTCAGCCACGTCGTCGCAGTCGGCCCGGCCCGGCTCGAGCGGCGGGCCTCCTGGGAGGAGATCGTCGCGCTCAGCCGCCGCGAGGAGATCCTGCTCGGCTGCGTGGATCCGGAAGCCGAGGCTCGCATGAAAGAGGTCGTCGACCAGGCGCTTCGCACAGGCGACACCGTCGGCGGCGTCTTCGAGGTGGTCGCGCACGGCGTGCCCGCCGGCCTCGGCTCTCACACCAGTTGGGACCGGCGCCTGGACGCCAGATTGGCTCAGGCCATCGTCTCCATCCAGGCGGTCAAGGGCGCCGAGATCGGCGACGCGCACCAGGCAGCCGCCTCCTTCGGCTCCGAGGTGCAGGACACGATTCATTACGACGCCGCGGCCCGGCGCTTCACTCGCGGTTCCAATCGCGCCGGCGGCCTCGAAGGCGGCATCACCAATGGCGAGGACGTCGTCGTCCGAGGATTCCTGAAACCGATCTCGACGCTGCGAAGGCCGCTCGAATCGGTCGACCTAATCACGCGCGAGCCCTCGGCCGCCGCCTACGAGCGCAGCGACGTCTGCGTCGTGCCGGCCGCGGGCGTCATCGGCGAAGCCATGGTCGCCCTCGTGTTGGCGCAGGCGTTCCTCGAAAAATTCGGCGGCGATTCACTCGAGGAGACCCGGCGGAATTTTTCCTCCTACATGGAGCAGCTACGCGAATTCTGATGATCTACGACATCGTCAAGTACGGCCACCCGGTTCTGGAGACGCCCGCCGAGCAGATCACGGAGTTCGGCACCGAGGAGCTGGAGCGGCTCATCGCCGACATGTTCGAGTCCATGTACGCGGCCAAGGGGGTCGGCCTGGCGGCGCCGCAAATCGGCATCGGCAAGCGTATCGCCGTCATCGACATCTCCGCGGGCCAGGATCCGAACTCCAGGCTGGTGCTCATCAATCCCGAAATCGTCCACACCGAAGGTCGCCAGCGCGACGAGGAGGGCTGTCTGAGCCTGCCGGGATTCCGCGAACCGGTGACCCGCCCGAAACGCGTCACCGTGCGGGCCCAGGATGCCTCCGGCAAGACGTTCGAGATCACCGGCGAAGATCTGCTGGCCCGCGCGCTGTGCCACGAGACCGACCACTTGAACGGGAAGCTTTACATCAGCCACATCAGTGCGCTGAAACGTGACCTGATCCGCCGCAAGGTGCGGAAGCTCGTCAAGGCGGGCGAGTGGGCCTGAGGCTGGCATTTTTCGGCACGCCGGACGCCGCCGTTCCGTCGCTCGAGCGGCTCGCCGATGCCGGCCATGACATCGCCCTCGTCATCACGCAACCGGACCGGCCCAAGGGGCGCGGCTATGAGCCCGCGCCATCCCCCGTCAAGCGTGCGGCGCTGGCGCGCGGCCTGCCGGTCTCGGAACCCCTCAAGATCAGGCAGCCTGAATTCATCGACACCCTGCGCGGCCTCGGCCTGGAGGTGATGGTCGTGGTGGCCTATGGCAAGATCATCCCCCAGGCCATCATCGACATCCCGCCGCTCGGCATCGTCAACGTCCACTTCTCGCTGCTCCCGGCCTACCGCGGCGCAGCGCCTGTCGAGTGGGCCATCGCCAACGGCGAGACTCGCACCGGCGTCACCACCATGCGCATCGACGCGGGGCTTGATACCGGCGACATTCTGCTCCAGCGCGAGGTTGAGATCGGCCCGGAAGAGACGGCAGCGGAGCTCAGCCGGCGGCTCGCGCCGATGGGCGCGGACCTGCTCCTGGAGACGCTCGAGGAACTCCGGACAGGCGCCGTCACGCCGCGCCCGCAGGACCACTCGCGCGCCACCTACGCGCCGATGCTCACCAAGGAAGACGGGCGGATCGACTGGTCCTGGCCGGCCCTGAAGATCCACCATCGCGTGCGGGGCTTCCAACCCTGGCCGGGCGCCTACTGCCTGTTCCGCGGCCGGCTCCTGCACATCTGGAGGACGCGCCCCACACCGGAAACCGTCTCCGGCCCGCCCGGAACGCTGCACCCGCAACGGCGCCGGCTGCTCGTCGCCTGCGGAGAGGACACGGCGCTCGAGCTGATGGAGTTGCAGCTCGAGGGTCGCAAGCGCCTCCCGGTGGAGGCCTTCCTCGCCGGACAGCGCGTCGTCGAGGGAGAGCGCCTGGAACCGGCGCCCTTGCCGGGTTAAGCCGCCCGGATCTCCGTCCAGATGCGGTCGCGCAACCGCTGTGCCGCCGCGGGCAAAGCTGTGAACCATTCGCCCCGCCGGAGAACCTCTGCCGGAGGATATAGCACGGGATTCAGCCGCAGCCGCTCGGGGAGTAGCGCTTTCGCTTTTGCGTTCACCGTTGCGGTCTTGGTCGCCTTCACGACTGCCACCGCCACGTCCGGGCGCAGCAGGTAGTCGATGAAGCGGTGAGCCAGCTCGACGCGCCCGCTCTCGCGCAGGATCACGGCGTTGTCAGCGTAAAGCGGGAAGCCCTCCGCCGGCCACACGAAGGCAAGCTCGGCGGTCTCTTCCATCGCCTGAAGCGCGGTCGTTGCCCAGAGCTGCGCCGCGAGCACGTCGCCCGCCACCAGTTGATCGCGCACCTCGGCGTTGACGTAGGCCCGCAGCAGCGGCTTTTGCGCGCGCGCCTCCTCACCGGCGCGCCGCAACTCGACCGGATCGGTCGAATTCACCGACCAGCCCAGCTTCTTGAGGCACGCCCCCAGCACTTCCGCCGGATCATCCAGCATCGTCAGGCGGCCGCGCCACCGCTCCTCCCAAAGACTTGCCCAGCCCGCCGGCGGCGTCACCTCGCGCCGGCAGGCGATGCCCGTGCCGCCCCACATGTAGGGCACACACCAGTCCAGCTTCGGATCCCAGGGCGGCCGGCGAAAGCCCTCCTCGAGATTGTCCAGATTGGGAAGCCAGGCGTGCCGCAGCGGCGCCAGCAGCCCCTGCTCCCGCATCGGCTCCACCAGCGAATTCGACGGGAAAACGACGTCCCAGCCGGAGTTGCCGGAGAGGACCTTGGCCAGCATCTCCTCGCCGCTCTCATAAGTGCCGTAACGAACCCGGACGCCGAACTCGGCCTCGAAGGCGGGAACCGTCTCCGGAGCAACGTAGTCCGACCAGTTGAACACGTTCAGCCGCGGACGCCCCGAGCGGCACGCCAGTCCGGGAAGCGCCACGACAAACTCGCGCCTTCTCATGCCCGCCGCAGCCTCTCCGCCAGCAGGATGAACACGCCCAGGCCGAAGACGATGGCCGTCGAAACCGCGTTCACCACCGGGCTGACGCCCCGCCGCGCCATGGCGTAGATGACCATGGGAAGCGTCTCGCTGTCGACGCCCGCCACCAGGCTCGTGATGACGTAATCGTCGAAGGAGAGCGCAAAGCACAACAGCGCCGCCGCGGCGATTCCCGGCCCGGCAAGCGGCAGCGTCACGCGCCGAAAGGCCTGCCATTCGGTTGCACCCAGGTCCATGGCCGCCTCCTCGAGCGCCGGCTCGAGCGTGCGCAGTCGCGCCAGCACCACCAGCACCACATACGCCAGGCAGAAGGTCACGTGCGCCAGTACCACGGTGTGCATGCCCAGGCGCACATCGAAATAGCGGAACAGCCACTGATAGAACGCGAGCAGCGAGATCCCCATGACCACTTCCGGGGTCACCAGCGAGACGTACAGGCCCGCCTCGATCGGCGCCGAGCGCCGCTTCCACAAGCCATAAGCACACAGGGTCCCCAGAGCCGTTGCCAGCAGGGTCGCCGCCGCGGCAACCAGGAGACTGTTCCAGCACGCCTCGAGCAGTTGGGGATTCTCGAGCGCCGCGCGGTACCACCGCAACGAAAAGCCCTCCCAGACGGTGAATCGCGAGGCGTTGAAGCTGAAGACGCCGAGAATGATGAGCGGCAGGTGAAGAAAGGCATAGACGGCCGCCGCGTACACCCCGAGCAGGCGGCTCACAGAAACCGCTCCCCTCCGCGCCTCAGCAAGAGGCCGAGCATCAGCATCACCAGCACCATCAGCGCCAGCGACGCCGCGGCGCCGAACGGCCAGTCCCGCGCGGCGGTGAACTGGTTCTGAATGAGATTGCCGATCATCACCGTCTTGCCGCCGCCGAGCAGATCCGGCGTCAGGAAGGCGCCGAGGCACGGGATGAAAACGAGCAGGGAACCCGCGGCGATCCCCGGGCGGGCCAGTGGCACCACCACCCGGAAGAAGGTCTCCCGCGGCGGCGCGCCCAGATCCCCCGCCGCTTCCACCAGGCTGCGGTCCAGCCGTTCGAGTGTCGCAAACAGCGGCAGAACCATGTAGGGCAGGTGCCCGTGAACCAACCCCAGAATCACCGCGCCGTCGTTATAAAGCAGGGCGAGCGGCCGCTCCAGCCATCCTGCTTCGATGAGCAGGGTATTCACGAGACCCGTGTCGCGGAGCAGGAACATCCAGGCGTAGGTCCTCACCAGATAACTCGTCCAGAACGGCAGAATCACCAGCGCCAGGTAAAGGTGTTTCCGCTCGCCCGAGCGCGCCAGAAACAACGCCAGCGGGAAGCCCAGAATCAGGCACAGCAGGGTGGTCAGTCCGGCAATCCAGAACGAGCGCGCCAGGATCTTCAGGTACAGCGGATCGGCCAGCCGCAGGTAATTCTCCAGCGTCCAGGGCTCCGAGAGTCCGCCGTAGGTTCCGCGCGTCAGCAGGCTGTAGGCCGCCACCACGCCGAGCGGCGCAGCGACGAAGAACGCAATCCAGAGCCCGGCCGGCGCCAGGAACCAGCTCCGCAGGCGGCTCATTCGCTCACGCGGAGCTCGTCGGCAGGCTCCCACCAGAGGTAGACCCGGTCGCCGCGCTCAAATCGCCCGTCCTGGGCGCCGACTTCAGCCACCACCACGTGCCCTCCGCCGGTCTCCGCCTCCACGTGAATGCAGTTGCCCAGGAACACCGTCTCGCGCACGGTTGCCGGAATCGAAGCCGCTTGCGGCGGCCGGTCGCGACTGATCCGGGTGGCCTCCGGGCGGATACCCACGCCGTTGATCCAGTTCACCGTCCCCAGGAAGGACGCGACGAATCTGGTCCGCGGCCGCTCATAGACCTCGCGCGGTTCCCCCACCTGCTCCAGCCGCCCCTCGTTCATCACACCGATCAGGTCGGAAATCGACAGCGCCTCCTCTTGGTCATGGGTCACGAGCACGAAAGTGACGCCGACGCGCCGCTGCAAGCTGCGGAGCTCGGAGCGCACCTGCTTGCGCAGCTTCGGATCGAGCGCCGAAAGCGGCTCGTCCAGCAGCAACACCTCCGGCGCGACGGCGAGCGAACGCGCCAGCGCCACCCGCTGCCGTTCGCCGCCGGAAATCTCCCAGATGCGCCGGTTCTCCTTGCCCTCCAGGCACACCAGCTCGATGAGCTCCCGGAGACGTCGCTCGGCTTCAGCCGTCCGGCGCCGCAAGCCGAACTCGATGTTGCCGCGCACCGTCAGGTGCGGAAACAGCGCATAGTTTTGAAAGACGGTCGAGACATTGCGCTGGTGGGGCTTGAGCGAGTTGATGCGCACGCCGTTTAGATAGATGTCTCCCGCCGTGGGCTGCTCGAAGCCGGCCACCAGCCTCAGCGTCGTCGTCTTGCCGCAGCCGGAGGGGCCGACCAGGCTGAACAGCGCGCCCCGCGGCACGGCGAAGGAAAGCTCCTTGACGGCCTCGTGCCCGGGATAGTACTTGGAGACCTGCCGCAACTCCAATACAGGTTCCATTGGAAAAAAATGGTACCGCAGGCGGCGGCTCAGGCAAAGGCGCCGGGGCCGAGCTCGCGCCGGAGCGCGGCGGCGATCCGCTCGGCATGCTCGGCCACCAGAATGGCGTCCGGCCCCTCGACCATCACCCGGGCCAGCGGTTCCGTGCCCGAGAAGCGCACCACGACACGGCCGCGCCCGCCGAAGCTCCGCCGGGCTTCCTCGATCTCGCGCTGCACGGCCGCCAGCTCTTCCAGGGGCCTCTTCATCGCCACCGGAACATTCTCCAGCCGCTGCGGATAGCGCGGAAACTCCGCGGTGAGCTCATCCAGGCTCTTGCCGGTTTCGCGCATCACTTCCAGCACGCGGAGCGCCGTCAGCAACCCGTCGCCCGTGGTGGCGTAGTGCCGGAAGATCACATGCCCGCTCTGCTCCCCACCGAGCAGCGCCCCGCGCCGCAGCATCTCCTCGAGAACGTACTTGTCGCCGACCGGCGTCCGGACCAACTCCGCGCCCCAGCTCCGGACCGCCTCTTCCAGACCCAGATTGGACATGACCGTCGCCACCACCACCGGCTTGCCGTTGCTCCCGCCGAGCAGCCCCTTCGCCGCCAGCGCGCGGCCGCAGAGAAACAGCACCAGATCCCCGTCGATCACCCGGCCGGAACGCGAGACGAAAATCGCCCGGTCGGCATCACCGTCGAAGGCAACGCCTAAGTCCGCGCCGCGCGCGGGCACCTCGCGCGCGAGCAGCTCCGGGTGAAGCGCTCCGCAGCCCAGGTTGATGTTCCGCCCATCCGGAGCGCAACCCACCGTATGGACCTCGGCCCCGAGCCGGCGAAACAGCTCCGGAGCAAGCTCGTAGGCCGCCCCGTTGGCGCAGTCCAACACCAGGCTCAGCCCGTCCAGCCGGTCGCTGGTCGCGGCCAGCGCCTCCAGGTACTCGCGGTCCAGACCCGGCTCTGTCGCCAGATCGGCCTCGCGCACCGCAGCGGTCTCTTCCCGCAGGCGCAGGATCTCCTCCTCGAGCTGCTGCTCGACCTCATCGGGAAGCTTGTAGCCCGAATGATCGAACACCTTGATCCCGTTGTCCCGGTAAGGATTGTGCGAGGCCGAGATCATGACTCCGGCCACATGGGGGCCGCTTCGAGCCAGGTGGGCAATGCCCGGCGTCGTGATCACGCCGGCGAACCGGCTCTTCACTCCTGAGGCGGCCAAGCCGCCTGCCACCAGCGCCGCCAGTTGCGGGCCGGACTCGCGGGTGTCCATGCCGAGAACGACCTCCGGCCTCTCCTGCCGCCTACGGGCCCAGTTGCCGAGGGCCCGGCCGACAGCGAATGTCGTCGCCCGATCCAGGGGAAACTCCCCTGCGACGCCGCGAATGCCGTCCGTGCCAAACAGTTGCCTTCCCATGGCCCTCTCTGAAGTTAGTTGCCCCGCTTAGCGGGCTTTCTCGACGAAGACCTTCACCTGCACGACCGGAGCGGACTCAAACCGCACCCACGGATCCCCGACAAAAGCATTCACCCGGAACTCCGCCGCGGCCACCACCGAGCTCAGGTCGATCGCATCGGTCTCCACGAAGTTCACCTGCGCGACATTGGTCTCCGGTCCAACGATTCGGAGCTTGTCCGGCGCCGCCTCCTGGCGGACGACACGATAGCCCGGAGGCGGCCCTTTGGCGATCCGGATTCGCACCGGAACACCCCGCTCCAGCCGGTGCTCGAAATTCAGGCGGATCTGCGAAGGGATGGCGCGGGTGAGCTGCACGCCGGTAGGCAGCGAAACGTTCTCCGGGGTGATGGTGTAGGTCCGCTCGCCCGGATCGTGCACGCTCCCCAGATCCAGCACGACCGCTGCGGTTGCCAGGCTCCCCGGCGCAAGCTGCTTGGACGGCCCCCTGACTTCGAGCTGCACACGGTCCGGAAGGTCCGAGCTGATCTCCAGCTCGTGCGGCATCCCCCGGAAAAGCACCGGCACGGTGACCGAGGTCGCCAGATCCGGATCGCGCACGATGAGGTACCACAGCGTCAGGGCAAGCGCGAGCGACAGGATCTTCCAGCCGAGATTCCTCCTGAAAAAGCTCCAGATCAACGCCGAGCCTCCTCCAGCGCGGTCTCGGCCTGGGCCGCCGGCTCGACCGCTTCGCGGCGCCGGAAGTGCCGGATGATGCGCTGTTCGACATCCTCCGGGGTGAGACGGGAAATAATCTCCCCGCTCACCGCAATCGATATCGCTCCAGTCTCCTCAGAAACCACAATCGCCAGGCAGTCCGACTCCTCGGAAATCCCCACCGCCGCACGGTGACGCGTGCCCAGCGTTGCCGCCAGCCGCGGATTGACGCTCAACGGCAGGAAACAGGCAGCCGCCGCAATGCGGTCTCCCTGAATGATCACGGCGCCGTCGTGCAGCGCGCCGTTGGGCTGAAAGATCGCGAGCAGCAGGTTCCGCGACAGGACTCCATCGATCCGCACCCCGCTTTCGATGAAGGTCCGCAGCCCGATGTCGCGCTCGAGCACCAGGATGGCGCCGATCTTGTTCGCCGCCAGATCGCGCACCGTGAGTGCGATCTCCTCGGCCACCTCGTGCCGGCTGGAGCCCTCGCCGGCGAACACCCACCGGCGACGGCCGATGCGCGCCAGAAACCGCCGGATCTCCGACTGAAAGATCACGATCAGGGCAAAGACCGAATAGGGCGCCAGCGTCTCGAGCAGCGTGCGCAAGAGCTGCAAGCGAGCCACCGCGGCCACCAGGTACACGACGGCCAGAATCCCCAGGCCGGCCAGGATGTGAAAGGCGCGCCGGCCGTGAATCATCATGAAGAACTGGTAGAGAAGAAAGGCGACGGCGAGAATGTCGAGAATCGAAATCAGGCTCAGGGTAGGCCACAAACCGAGAGAGGCGTCCGCCGGCCAGTTCATGCTCGTTGTCGCGCCCGGTGCTCGATCCTCCCCCCTGATTGTACCCCAAGGGCGAGAAAAACGCTAGGAACCAGTCTTGTTTCGAATCAGTTAGCCGCTTCGCGCAGCCCCGGCCCGCTAGCTCCGGAACCGAAACTGCGCCTCCGCCACCGGCACGCCGATCACTTCGATCCTCGCTAGGTCCGCCGTGCCGATCCCCCTGGCCTCGGCGAGCAGCAGCGTGTTGTCGCAGTCAGTGAACGGAACCTCACCCCGGCGGGCGCGCGGGTTGAAACCCATGATCGCCGTCGCCACGGCGTCTGTCGCCACGGGGTTCGTTCCCACCACCACCACGCCCGGGCGCACATGCCGCACGCCGGGAATCCACGGGCCCTCCCCGCCGGCGATCGTCTCGATACCGTCAATGATCGCCAAATCGATCGGCCGCGCCGCCACCAGCTCCACCGTGATGCGCGGCACCCGGTAGCCTGGCTCGCGGCTCGAGCGGGGATCGATCTCTTGCGGGGCGCTCTTCGACGGCGCCCGCTTGCCCAAGTGACACACGTCGACGCGCCCTTTCGTCGGCTGCTCGTTCGGCTCCTCGGCGCCCGCATCATCGCCATAGATCGACGCCGGCGTGATCCCGAAACTGTTCTTGAGCGCCAGCGTGATCCCGCAGGTGGCGTGCTCCTTGAGCTTGGCCATCGTCACGAAGACGTCCGTGTCGGCGTAGGAGTGATTCAGGTCGTAAGCGGGGAAGATCTGGCCGCCGCCCGGGACCCGGAGCCGCGTATATTGCTTGCCCAGTCCCAGCGCGTTCGTGTTCTCAAACTCCACGCGCGGCGCCGCGGTGCTCAGCGCTCGCACGTTCCAGCCGGAATCGAGCAGATATTCTTCGAGCGGCGCCGCCGTGCCGTAGCCGCTTTCGACCAGCCGCACCCGGCGCGCACCCGCCGCTCCGAGCAGATGCACCACCGAACCCACCATCTTCGGATGGGAATAGTGCGTCACGCCGAGCGGCAAGCCCCGGACCCGCAGCGCCGGCGAACCGGTCAGGTTCAGCTTCACGGTGACCGTCTTGTTACGCACCAGCCGGCCCAGTCCGCCGATCTGGTCGAACATCCGGCCGAGCAGCGCCGTCAAGTCCTCCTCGTAAGAGCGGCAGCGGCTCACCGCCACCGGAGCGGTCGGCGCTTCCGGCGCTCCCCTCAGCGACGCTGCCCCCAAGAGTCCCAGCAGCTCACGTCGTGTCATTGCTTCCAGTCTATTACGATTCCACATGATTCTAGCGTCCCGCGCACTCCGGGCCACTCGATACAATCGTCAGAGATGTCCGCGCCAGTCACGCTTGCCAAGTACTCGATCGGCGTCGGCGACCGGTTCGGCCGCCAGGCCAAAGCCCAGCTCGAGGCCTGCCGCCTGGCCCTGGCCGCCGGCGTCGAGGTGATCCCCGTCTGGAACAAGTCCTACCGCGAGCATTCGATCATCGGCTCCGAGCCGGCCTCGACGCGGCGCGCCGCCGACGAGGCGGTCGCGGCGCTCGGCTGGAACCTCGCCTATCACGTCGACGCCGACCACATCCACCTCGGCACCGTCGAAGCCTTCCTCGAGCCCTGCGACTTCTTCACCTTGGACGTGGCCGAGACGATTGGCCGGCCGGCCCCGCCGGAGCGCGTCGAAGCGTTCGTCGACCGCCACCCGGAGCTCGTCGGCTCCGTGGCCGTCTCCGGGCTCGATCAGCCGCTTGAAACCACCGCGGATTCGCTCGCCGCCATCGCCCGAAAATACCTGCTCGCCGTCGAGGAGGCGGGGCGCATTTATCGCCGCATCGCGGAGGCCAAGGGCGCCGGCAACTTTATCGCCGAGGTCTCCATGGATGAAACCGACAGCCCGCAGACGCCCGTCGAGCTACTGGTGATTCTGGCGGCCGTTGCCGACGAAGGGATCCCCATCCAGACCATCGCCCCGAAGTTCACCGGCCGTTTCAACAAGGGAGTGGACTACGTCGGCGACGTCGCCGGCTTCGAATGCGAGTTCGCCGCCGATGTGGCCGTCCTCGGCCACGCCGTGCGCACCTACGGGCTGCCCGCAAACCTCAAGCTCAGCGTCCATTCGGGCAGCGACAAGTTCTCGCTCTACGCGCCCATTCGCCGCGCCTTGCGCCGCTTCGACGCGGGCGTGCATCTGAAGACCGCGGGCACCACCTGGCTCGAGGAACTGATCGGGCTGGCCGAGGCAGGCGCGGAAGGTCTCGCGCTGGCGAAGGAGGTCTACGCCGGGGCCTGGGCCGAGCGTGAGGCTCTCTCTGCCCCCTATGCCGCCGTCATCGACATCGACCCCTCGGCGCTGCCCGATCCGGCTGCCGTCCAGGACTGGGGGGCCGAAGAGTTCATCGGCGCTCTCCGCCACGACCCAAAGTCGAAGAAATTCAATCCCCACTTCCGCCAGCTGTTGCACATCGGCTACAAAGTCGCCTCCAGGATGGGAGCCCGCTACCTGGACATGCTCGCGGCCTGTGAAACCGCGGTGGCCCGCAACGTCACCGCCAATCTTTTCGAGCGGCACATCCGGCCGCTCTTTCTGGGCAACGCCGACTGAGGAGACCATGGTTTTCATTCACGACGATTTCCTGCTGACCAGCCGCGCCGCGCGCCGGCTCTTTCACGACTACGCCGCCGCCGAGCCGATACTGGACTTCCACTGTCATCTCCCGCCCAACGACATCGCCCAAAACCGGCGCTTCAACAACCTGTTCGAGATCTGGCTCGAGGGCGACCACTACAAGTGGCGCGCCATGCGGGCCAACGGCGTCGAGGAGCGCTTTTGCACCGGCGACGCCGAACCGTACGAGAAGTTCCTGGCCTGGGCCCGGACGGTGCCCTACACGCTTCGCAATCCGCTTTATCACTGGACACATCTCGAGCTCAAGCGCTATTTCGGCATCGAGGATCTCCTCGATGAAACCACCGCGCGGGCGATCTGGAACTGGACCCTCGAGGCGCTCGCCTCCGACGAGCTCAGGCCCCAGGGCATCCTGAAAAAATTCCGGGTCAAGGCGCTGTGCACCACCGATGACCCCACCGACGATCTGGCCGCCCATGAGAGGATCGCCGCCTCGGGGCTTGAAACCCGCGTCTTTCCGGCCTTCCGCCCCGACAAAGCGCTGGCCGTCAATCAGCCCGAAGCCTTCAACGCCTGGTGCGACCGGCTGGCCGAGGCCTCCAACACCGACATCGGCTCGCTGGCCGACTTTCTCGATGCGCTCAGGAAGCGCCACGACTACTTTCACGCCCACGGCTGCCGGCTCTCCGACCACGGGCTCGAGGTCTGCTACTCGGATCCCTGCCCGGAGGCCACCGCCGCCCAGATCTTCGAAAAGGTCCGCTCGGGGCGGCCTGCCGACCCGGCCGAGAAAGAGCTCTTCGCCTCTTACCTGATGCTGTTTTTCGGGCGGCTGGACGCCGAGAAAGGTTGGACCAAGCAGTTACACCTCGGCGCCAAGCGGAACATCAACTCGCTGATGTACCAGATGCTCGGCCCGGACACCGGCTTCGACGCCATGGGCGACTGGCCGCAGATCGACGCCCTGGCCGGCTACCTGGACCGGCTGAACCAGGAGGGCTCCCTGCCGAAGATGATCCTCTACAATTCCAATCCCGTCTTCAACTATGCGTTCGCCACGCTGACCGGCTGTTTCCAGGACGGCTCGGTGCCCGGCAAGATCCAGTTCGGCAGCGGCTGGTGGCACCTGGACCAAAAGGAAGGCATGGAGTGGCAGCTCAACGCGCTGGCGAACACCGGCCTGCTGGCCCGCTTCGTCGGCATGCTGACCGACTCGCGCTCCTTCCTCTCCTTCCCGCGCCACGAGTATTTCCGGCGCGTGCTATGCAACCTCGTCGGCCGGGACGTCGAAACCGGCGAGATCCCAGACCTCGAGCTTGCCGGCTGGATGGTTCGCCGGATCTGTTACACGAACGCTTACGAGTTCCTGGCCCTGCCCTATTAAGGCCGGCCGCGCCCGCTTACGGGATCTTCTTCACGATTTCGGCAAACTCCTCCACGGTGAAGGCCTTCATCGTCCGGGTCCGGACGTTGCCCTGAGCCGCCAGGCCCAGAACGAATGCGGCCGCGGTGGCGTCGTCCGGCGTCTCGCTCACCGACACCAGATCGTACTCGCCCATGGTCAGCCAGATGCCGTGTATCTTCATGCCGGCCGCCTCGGCCGCCTCGATCGTCGCCGCGACCCGGTCAGGCGATCCCTTCACGTTTCGGGCTCCTTGGTCGGTCCACTGGTAGAGCGTGATGAACATCGGCACGTCAAATCCTCCTCCGTTTTTGGCGGGAAACCCGGGTTTCCAGGCTGCGCAGCCCGGCTGGTGGTACACGGCCAGCGTACGCCTGCCTCCTCAGGAATGCAACAGCTCAGGACGGCTTTTCTCGATTTCCCGCAGGCGCAGTTCGCTCCACAGCGGAAACAGCTCGGGATCTTCGAGCCAGACCCGCATCCATTCCACCGCTTCTTCGCGCCATAGGCGGGCGGCCGAGGGCTCCTTCATTCGCCGCAGCGCCCAGCGGGCATGGTCCTTGGCTTCGATCACCAGCCGGCGGCAGAGCTGTTGGCGCGCCCGGTCCCCGGACTCCTTCGCCCGGCGGTACTCCTGCTCGAGCGCTACGAGACTCCGGTGAAGCTCCTCGGCGTTCTCCTGCCGCACGCCCTCCACCAGGGGTTCGAGCGGCACGCCGGACTGCCGTAACAGCCGGCGCAAATAACTTGACGAGACCGGCGCCAAAACTTCCAGCAGGCGCGCGAATTCCTCCTCGGTGAGCGGTCCGGCCCGGCGGCCGGCCAGATACTCAGCGAGCCTGACCTTGGCCGACGGCCTTCCTCGACCCATTGCGAAAGCGCGACACCGCGCGGTTATGGGCCTCGAGCGAGGCCGAAAAGGTGTGTGCACCCGAGCCGTCAGCCTTGGCCACGAAGTAGGTGAAATCGGTCTCGGCCGGTCGCAGCGCGGCCTCGAGCGCACTCCGGCCCGGATTGGCGATCGGGCCGGGAGGCAGGCCCGCCACCCGGTAGGTGTTGTACGGGTGAGCTCGCTCGAGATCGGACCGGTATATCGCGCCCCGCCAGCGGCCGTCCAGCATCGCCGCGTAGATCGTCGTCGGATCGCACTGAAGCGGCATCCGGCGCTCCAGGCGGTTCCGGAAGACAGAGGCCACCAGCGGCCGCTCCTCGGCCACCGCCGTTTCTTTTTCGATCAGCGATGCCAGCGTCACCGTGGTATGAACCTCGCCCGCGCCCCCCAGCTCCCGCCAGACCTCGCGGAACTTGGCCGTCATCATCCGGCAGAGCTCCTCGGCCGTCGTCCGGCGTGTCAGGGCATAAGTCGCCGGGAAGAGATAGCCTTCGAGTGTCGGCGCCTCCGGCGCCAGGTCGCGAATCGCCTCCGTCCGGCGCGCCGCGGCCAGGAACTCCTCTCTCGTAAAGAGCCCCAGACGCTCGGCCGCCTCGGCAATCTCGAAGATATTGGCGCCCTCGGGCACGCGCAGCCAATAGTAATGCACATCCCCGCGCACCAGGCGATCGTAGACTTCCCAGGCAGAGGCCGGCCGGTCGAACTTGTACTCCCCAGCCTGAAGCGTCTCGGGCCGCCGCAGCGCCCGCGCGACCAGAAAATGCCACTTGTGGCGGATCACGCCGTGGTGCTCGAGCAGCCGGGCGATTTCAAAGCTGGAGCTCCCCCGCGGGATCTCGACGAGCTGCTCGCCACGGAAGCCGGCGTAGCGGCGTGCGAAGTCGGCGGCGAGCGCGGCCGCCAGATAAGCTCCTGCCACGATGGCCAAGCCCAGCCGCCGGCCGTCGATGCGCCAACGGCGGATCATGACTCCCCCACCTCCCACTCCCGCCGGTCCAGATAACTCTCCAGCAGAAGCACCGCCGAAAGGCGGTCCACCGCCTGGCGCCGCTCTCTTGCGCCCACGCCGGCTTCGCGCAGCAAACGGTTGGCTTCCACCGTCGTGAGGCGTTCGTCCCAAAAACGCACTGGCAGCCCGGTCCGCCGCTCGAGCCGCCGGGCGAAGCGGCGTACTTGCTCGGCGTGCGAGCCGGCCCGCCCGCTCAGCCGGACCGGATCTCCCATCAGGATCAGACGGACAGACTTGTCGCGAACCAGCGCCGCCAACCGCGCCAGATCCTCCCGGATGTTCGTCCGCTCCAGTGTCTCGAGACCCTGCGCCGTCAGGCCCAGTTCGTCGCTGATCGCCAGTCCGATCCGGCGCGTGCCGTAGTCGAGCGCCAGAATGCGGCCCTCCGGACTCGCTTTCATCGCCACATGTTGCGCACCTTATGCGGTCGTTCTCATTATAGGGTGTCGCGTGTTAGAGTAGCGAGTAGCGAGTCGGCGAGGGTCTTCGTCTGCGTGAGCTTCGCGCCTCATTCCAGCCCGGTCCAGAAGCCTCGAAACCTGAGCCTTTTCCTCATCGCCCTGGGCGTCACCGTGGCCCTGCTCTACTACGGGCGGCTGTTCTTCATGACCCTGGTGATCGCCATCTCGATCGCCTTCCTGCTCGATCCGTTTGTCGAGCTGCTGATGAAGGCGAAGCTGCCGCGCAGCGTCGCCAGCTTCATCGTTTGCGCCATCTCTCTGCTCGCCGTCTACCTTCTGGGCCTGGGCGCCTACACCCAGGTGGTCGGCATCATCGAAGATTTGCCCACCTACAGCGAGCGGATTACGGAGCTCGTGGACCGGGCGGCGGCGCGCCTGGAGCAGACGGAACGGCGCGCCGAGGAGTTGTTGCTGCCCAAACGCCTGCGGCGCAACCTGACGCCGGAGCCCGAGCCGCCCCCTCCCGACCCGGCCACCCGGCGGCGCCGCTCCGCCGAACCTCCCAAGCCGGTTATCCCAACAATTCCCGAGGTCCGCATCCGCGAGGAGCGCACCCCGCTGCTAGCCCAGGCCTACAGCTATCTCAAGAGCTTTTCCCTGGTCATCCTCATGGCCTCGTTTGTGCCCTTCCTCGTCTATTTCATGCTGAGCTGGAAGGACCACATCCGGCGAAGCTACCTCCACCTGTTCGAGGGGCAGGACCGCCAGGCCGCCGGCCGGAGCTGGGAAGGGATCGCTGACATGGCTCGCGCCTATGTCTTCGGCAATTTCGTGCTCGGCATCATTCTCTCGGTGGTGAGCGCCATCTTTTTCTGGGCCGTCAAGCTGCCCTACTTCATGCTCATCGGGCCGCTCAGCGGGTTCCTCAGCCTCATCCCCTATATCGGCTTTCCCCTGGCCATGATTCCGCCGTTCTTCGTTGCCCTGCCCGTCTATGACCACCTCACGCCCTACCTGGTCATCGGCAGCGTGGTCGGCTTCCTCCATTTGCTGGCGCTCAATCTTCTCTATCCCAAGCTGGTCGGCTCGCGCGTGCACCTCAATCCCCTGGCCGTCACCGTGGCGCTCATGTTCTTTGGCGTCCTTTGGGGCGGCCTCGGACTGGTGCTGGCCATCCCCATCGCGGCCGGCGTCAAAGCCGTCTGCGACAATGTGCCGGGCCTCAAAGCCTACGGCAAGCTCCTGGGCGACTGACCGGTCTCCGGCCGGCGCCACGGCGCTGGGATAATGGAGGAGGAACGCTTACGCGCACCCCACGATGAATCGCGAATTTCTCCGTTACGCCGCCCTCGGGCTGCTCGTCGCCGCCGCGCTCGTCGCCGGGATTCTCTACTTGAACCGCGGCGCGCATGTGGTGCTCCAGGGCTCGGTTCAAAAGGTGCGCACACAGGCCATGGATGAGCGCAGCGTCGTCGTCGTGGCCGACTTTCGCTTCGTCAACCCCTCTGATTATCCGCTCGTCGTCCGCGACGCCAGGCTCCTGCTCGAAGATGCCGAGGGCAAGCGCATCGAGGGCATGAGGGTGGGCGAGGTCGATGCCGAGCGCCTGTTCCGCTACTACCCCTTGCTGGGGCCCAAATACAACCGCTCGCTGATCGCCCGCGACCGGGTCGAGCCGCGCGAGCAGATGGACCGGATGATCGCCGCGCGCTTTGAGATGCCCGAGGCCGCCGTGAAGAGCTGCCGGCGCCTGATCATCCGCGTCGAGGATGTCGACGGCGCCGTCTCGGAGATCACCGCCGAATTGAGCCCTCAGCTCTTCTCGTGAAACCCGCGCCGGCCGGTTCCCCCGGCCCCCGTGTAGCGACGGCGAAGGCGATCCCGTATAGTTGAATGGGACATCGGTGTCCCGGATTTCGTTCGGAGTGTAGTCCCGTGAAACGGCCTGCTGCGATCGCACTCGCACTGATCCTGGCCGCGGCGCTCCTGGCGCCGGCGGCCGATTTCTGGGAGACAAAGAAATTCACCGCCTGGTCGGACAAGGAGGTCGAGCGCATGCTTCGGAACTCCCCCTGGGCTCAGCGCGTCGACCTCGCTCTGCGCGGGATGGGCGGCGGCCCTGGCAGGGGTGGTCCCGGAGGAGGATTTCCGGGTGGCGAGGGGGGCGAGGGCCCAGGCATGGGCGGACCCGGCCGGGGCCCGGTCGGCGAAGGCGGAATCGGCTACGAATCGCCGCCGACCATCCCGGTTTACCTGCGCTGGATGAGCGCCCTCCCCGTTAAACAGGCGGTGGCCCGCATGCGCTTCGGCGCCGAGGCGGGCGCGTCTCAAGAAGCGACTCAGTACCTCAGCCGCCAAGAGCCCGCCTACGTCATCGCCGTCGAAGGCGTGCCGGTGAAGGGCCTCGGCGCCAGTTTCGAGGAGCTGAAGGAGAGGGCCCAGCTCCGCATCAAAGGCCGAGAACCCATCGCGCCCGCCAACGTCCAGGGGAGGCAGATGAAAGGCCTCGCCGAGGTCTACTTCTTCTTCCCCAAGGAGGCTCAGGGCGGCCATGACATCACGCTCGAGGACAAGGAAGTCGAATTCCTCCTCAAGCTGCGTCTCGGCGATGTCCGCCGCAAGTTCCCGCTGAAGAAGATGGTCTACAACGGCAAGCTCGAGCTTTAACCCGCGCCCACGGCAACCGGCTGCTCCGCACTCCGCTCTGCGCCGGCGGGCTGAAGCCGGACGCTCACCAGGCGCGAGACGCCCGGCTCCGGCATGGTCACGCCGTAGAGAGACTCCGCGGCGGCCATGGTGGTCTTGGCGTGCGTGATGAGGATGAATTGCGTCTGGTGCGACATCTGCTTGAGCAGGCGCAGCAGGCGCTCGATGTTCGGCTCGTCGAGCGGCGCATCCACCTCGTCGAGGATGCAGAAGGGACTGGGCTGGTACTGGAAGATCGCCATCAACAAGGCCAGCGCCGTCAGGGCCTTCTCGCCGCCGGAGAGCAGCAACACGTTCTGAAGGCGCTTGCCCGGAGGCGAGGCCACGATGTCGATGCCGGAATCGGCGGCGTTGGTCTCGTCGGTCAGCCGCATCTCGCCTGTGCCGCCGCCGAACAGCGTCCGGAACATCTGCCGGAAGTTTTCGTTGAT
Organism: uncultured Bryobacteraceae bacterium; assembly: GCA_938003835.1. Lineage (GTDB taxonomy): Bacteria > Acidobacteriota > Terriglobia > Bryobacterales > Bryobacteraceae > CALKXJ01. The sequence goes on from CALKXJ010000007.1 coordinate 72,850, forward strand.
CGCCTCGAAGGCCTGCTGGAACCGCTTGCGCGTCTCCAGGTCGATGTCATGGATCGCCTTCTCGGTGTCCCGGATCGAATCGAGCAGGTCCTGCCGTTGGGTATTCAGAAATTCGTAGCGCTGCTGCGCCTCCTCGTACTCCTCGAGCGCCTGCGGGTTCACCGGCCCGAGCTGCTCGATCCGCGCCCGCAACTGCTCGCACTTCTCCTCAGCCTGCGCGAAGGCGTCCTCGTCCAGCTCCGCCGTCTCGGAACGGGCGAGCTCCTCGAGCGAAACACCCAATTCGCGGTGCGCCGTCTCTTCGAGGTACTTGAGCTCCGCGCGGCGTTCGGCCAGAGACACCTCGATCCGGGCGCGCTGCTCCTGCACGGCTTGCGCCTCCTGCCGGAGCAGTTTCAACGCCTCCTCGAGCTCGGCCAGCCGCCCGCGGAACTCCGTCGCGGCGGCCTCGAGCTCGCCGACCTCCTGCTCCGCCTCGCTGATCTCGGCCTTGAGCCGCGCCGCCTCGGCGTCGAGCTCGATGTTGCTGGCGAGCAGGCGCGCCCGTTCGACACCCAGCCGCTCCATCTCGGCCGCCATCTCCGCCTTCCGCGCGGCGACCTCGTTGCGCTGGGATTCAAGCCGCGCCAGCGCCGCCCGCTCTGCCCGGCGGCGCTCCTCCTGCTCGGCAACCCTCACCCGCAGCGCCGCGTGCTCTTCACCCAGACGGGCCGCCTCGGCTTGCAGCTCGGCGAGGCGCAGGCGGAGCTCTTCGAGCCGTTCCTCCTCGCGTCGCCGCGCCTCTTCCTTGTCCGCCACCGCCGCCTGGTGCGAAGCCTGCTGTTCCTGGGCCTGGCGCCGCGCCCGCTCCAGCCGTTCGAGCTCGCCCCGGGCCACCGAAAGCCGCAAAGAGGCCCGTTCGGCCTCTTCCCGGATCTTGCGCAGCTCATGATCGAGCGCCAGAACGCCTTTCTCCTGCGCCTGCTGCCGGAGCCGCAGCGCCTCGAGCGCCTCCTCGAAAGCCGCCACCTCGCGCTCGAGTGCTTCGGCGCGGGCGGCAGCCTCGTTGCGCTCCCGCTCGCGCATCTCGGCCAGCGCCCGCAGCTCGCGCCATTCGCGTTTGAGCGCCAGCGGACCACTGCCGGTCTTGCGGCCGCCGCTGGCGGCATGGCCGTGGTAGCAGACCCCGTCCGGCAAAAGGAAGTAACAATCCGGGTACTGCTCAGCCAGCCGGCGCGCTTCCCCCCGGCTGGAGGCGATCCAGCAGCGCGCCAGACGCGGCAGCAGCTCCGGCGAGATGCCGGTCAGGCCGTTCGTCATCCGCACCCAGCGGCTCAGCGGGCCGATCACGCCCGTTCCCGGACCCTCCGGCACCTCGGGCGCCATCGCCTGCGGGGCCTGTTCCGCGGAGGGATGAACCAGGAAGGTGACGCGCCCGTCCAGATCGCGCCGCACGAGCTCGATCCCCCGCTCGGCCTCGGCCCAGTCCCGGACGACGATATACTCCAGCTCCTCGTGCAGGAACTCCTCGGCGGCACGCTCGTAAGCTGGGTCGACCTCGATGAAATCGGCCAGCACGCCGAGCGGCGTCAACTCGCGCTCGCGGTTGCGCTCGATCGCGGTAAAGAAACGCTTCACCGATTCGGTGGTATAGGTACGGTGCGAGAGGATCTCTTCGAGCGATTGCCTCCTGGCCTGAAGGCGCGCAGCCTCGGCGCGGAGGCCCTCCAGCTTGCCGCGCACCGCGCCCAACTCGGCTCTCTGCTCACCCAGGCGGCCTTCGAGCGCGCGCCGCTCCGTGCTCAACGCCTCGAGCTGGCTCTGCTCGGCTCCGAGGCGCGCCTCCAGCTCCTCGCGGGTGCGCGCCAGCCGCTCCAGCTCCTCGGAGGCGGCTCGGGCGTCCCGTTCGCTTCGGGCGGCGTCGCGCTCCACGGCCGCCATGAACTCTTCGATTTGCGCAAGCTCGTTGCGAAGATTGGCCGCCTCCCCGAGCAGCCGCAGCACTGCCTGGCGGTGCGCCTCCATTCTTGACTCGGCATCTCGCAGAGCGCTCTGAACCGCCTCCCGCTCGGCGGCCTTGGCGGCCAGCGCCTGGCGCGCCTCCTCCGCCTCCCGCTCGAGTTCGGCCAGGGTGCGGCCGTGTCGCTCGCACTGCGCCGCCAGCTCGGCCGCCCGGCCGTCGAGCTGCTCGACCTCCGCTTCGCCCTGCGCCAGGCGTTCTTCGATTCCGGCAATCTCCCGCGCCTGCGCCTCCAGGCGTCCCCGGGTTCGCTCGGAGGCGACGCGCAACTCGGTCAACCGCGCCCGGGCCTGGTTGAGCTCCGCTTCCGTGCGCCATGCCTCTTCCTGTGTCTTCGCCTGCTCCCCCTCGCGCTCGGCACTCTCGGCAGCGAGCCGCCGGAGCTCGGAGCTGGCGCGGTTGAGATCGAGAACGGTTTTGGCGGTCTCCCGCTCCAGACGCCGGAAACGCTCTGCCAGGACGCGGCGCAGCACGGCCACGAGCTCGGCGCGCAACTCCTGGTAGCGCTTCGCCTTCGCCGCCTGGCGCTTGAGCGAATTCACCTGGCGGCCGACCTCCTCGAGGATGTCGAAAACGCGGGAGAGGTTCTGGCGCGCCCCCTCGAGCCGCGCCTCGGCCAGCCGCCGCTTGGTCTTGAACTTGCTAATGCCGGCCGCCTCCTCGATGACGGCCCGCCGGTCCTGCGGCTTCGAGCTCAAAATCTGCCCGATACGCCCTTGCTCGATGATGGCGTAGGACTCCGGCCCCAGCCCGGTGCCGAGGAAAAGGTCCTGAATGTCGCGCAGGCGGGCTGGATGGCCGTCGATCAGGTACTCGCTCTCGCCCGAGCGGAACAGCCGGCGGGTGATGGTGACTTCGCGGGGCTTTTTCAGGCCGTCCCCGTTGGTTCCGGCGGCGTGCGGGGCCGGCTCGATCGCAAGCGGCGCGGCTGAGGCGCCGGCGGCAGGCGCTTCCGCAGGATGCCCCGGATCGACGAGCGTGATCGTCACCGAGGCCATACTCAACGGCTTGCGGGTATTCGTGCCGGCAAAGATCACGTCCATCATCCGGCTGCCGCGCAGGGCCTTAGCCGATTGCTCGCCGAGCACCCAGCTAATCGCGTCGGCAAGGTTCGACTTGCCGCAACCGTTCGGGCCGACGATGGCGGCCAGACCGGCGCCGTTGAACCGCATCTCGGTGCGGTCACAGAACGACTTGAAACCCTGAAGTTCGACTCGTTTCAGTCTCAGCAAAACAGCGCGACTCCTTTCCTGGCCGAACCGGCGCCAGGCCGACATGCCGGGAGGGCATGAAAGAACCAGCACCAGCGATCGCGGAAAAGCTGGCGCGGCCCGGCGATAGCCGGTGTCTGCCCGCTCGGCCTCCGGGCGCGCATCCCGATCGGGGAGCCGGTTCTTTCACGCACTCCTCAACTCGGGGGAGTTGAGACCATGATAGCCGGAAACGGGGAGGAAGTAAAGCACAAAGCTACGCTCCTTAGGGGCCCCTCTGGTCAAGCCACGACATCTAGTAGCCCTATCGCTCCCACTCCAACCGTACTCGATACACCGCCCCACCCCGTGCCGGATCGTTTATCCTCACGCGCGCCGTCCACCCGTTGCTCGCCGAGGGCTCCTCCACCAGCCTCACCTCGCCCCTGCCTTCCAACTTCACCAGCCGAATCCTCCGCAGGCCCGAGGCCGGCAGCGGCTCGCTGTAAGAGATCGCCGGATCCTGAAACGGCGCCCCGCTGACAATCTCGTACCGGATCCGGTCGCCCCGGACATACGCCTCTACCGAACCGTCGATCCAGACCCGGAACTCGAACCAACCCTGCGAGGAGCCCAAGGCCGGCGCCGGCGGAGCAGGTTGCGGCACCTCAGGCGCCGGCCGTGCCGCAGGCGCTCTGCCCGGGATCTCCAGATACGGGTTAAAAACATACTCCAGCGAAAACGGCTGGTCCGAAGGAAAACTCAGGTGCCGCGACACCGCGTAGGCCGGATCGAGCCCCCATTGGCCCACCGCCACGATGTTCCGCTTTCGGGTCCGGTTGTCATGCCAGCCCCAGAACGGCTTGGCCATGTTGACGCCGAACTTGCGGCCGTAAAACGCCCCGCCGATCTCGGCAAAGGCCGCGCCCGGCCGCCCACCCACTGGCCGGTAGGTAAAGAACGCGTCGAAGGTGCGCTCCGTCCAGCCGCTCTCCCGGCTCGCCTTGGCCCACCACTCGGACTGGATCGGCAACAGGTCGTAACCCACCAGCCGGTCATTGGGATGTCGCGGCCGCTCCGCGACGCCCTTGTAAATGAACGTGGCGCCCGTGCCTGCCGTGAACCGGTCGTTCGCCACGTCGTAGCGCGCGTGGCTCGAGCGCGTGCCGTAGATGCCATGGCCGCCCGATTCGATGAAGACGACCGGGTGATGCTCCTGGTAAAACTCGATGGGGCCGTCGATGGAGTGCGCTGCCGGCCGGATGCGCCGGTCGGCCGTGAACGAATAGACATTGTTGTGCGCCAGCGTCTCCATCACTTGCAGCCGCCCGTAGCGGCTGCCGTCCTTGAGGATCGTCAGGATCAGCCCCTCGTTGTCGTTCTCGTGGCAGGAGCCGGCCACGCACTTGTCGGAGTAATCCCGGGGGTGGAACACGTTGTAGATCAGGAACCAGTGCGTGGAGGTCTCCATCGCCGCGTAGTAGACGTAAGCCTGCGAGGTACCCTCTTCGAGCGAATCCCAGTTGTTGTCACCGTGCCAGTCGCCGTCATAGTCAAAGCGCGTGGGATAGTCGGCCTTCGGATCGAACCAGGTCTCTTGGGCGAGCATGGGCGCCCAGTACTCGGCCAGATCGCGATAAGGATCGAGCGAGATTCCCCCGCTCGCGAAAGAGTGTTTCTCAGGCTTGCGCCGCGACGGCGCCGACGGGTCCACCTCGATGACGACTTCGGCCGTCTTGCCTTGCAAGGCCGCCTCCACCCGGTAGCGCCCGGGCCGTTCCGGGGCGGTGTACAGGAAGGCGTCCTGAAGAACGTACTGGCCGGTGAGCTGCCCGAAGATCTGCCCCACCCGGCTCTGGAACTCTTCGACGAAAGGCTCGTCTTCCTCCCCCTGAAAGCGAAACGGTTTCGAGATCCAACCGCCGCCAGGCTCCACCTTCAGACTGGCCCCGTCCCGGCGGACGCGCCCTGTCCTCTCGCCTACCCGGCCATAGGCCCGCACTTGGATTACGACATGCTCGAGGGGCCGAACGCGCGGCTCGGCCGGATCGGTGTGCAGTTTGATCTCAGTTACGGCGGTCTGGGGGAGCGCCACAGCCGCCATCCACAACGTGAGGAAGAAAAAGACTGCGGGGACACGCATGGCCCGGCTCTTAGGTCCCATCCTACCGCGACGCCTGGCAGCCCGCTTCAGCTCTTGACGCCAAGGCGCTGCGCCTTCTCGATCAGGCTGGACAGCCGCTCCAGCCCCTCGCGGCGAATGCGCGGCCCAACCCCGGTGAGCAGGGCGGCGACGGCATCCTCGGCCGAGCCGCCAAAAAAGGTCTCGACCAGGTGCCTCAGGGCGAACTGCTGCGCCTTCTCGCGCGAAACCACCGGCGAGTAGACGTATCGGAGGCCGACCACCTCGTGCCGCACATGCCCCTTGCGTTCCAGCACGCGAAGCTGTGTCCGCACCGTGGAGTAGCTCGGCCGGCCGGGCATCTCCGCCAGGACTTGGGCCGCGGTGGCCCGGCCCAGCCGGTAGAGGATGTCCATGATCTGCCGCTCGCGGCGGCTGAAATCGAGCAGCGTCGGCCGTAGCATGGGAGGCGGTGGGGCGGCCCTGCTACAAAATTAACGCCGCCGGCGGGCACTGTCAACCACGACCCTCATGCTTGAACCAAGGGATAAGTTCGGGCTATCCGTTCCGGCAACGCAGTGCCCGCTCGCCCCGCCGCAACGCCTCGAGACTAGGGCCAACTTCTTCAATTTCCATGCGGCTGCATGGGTGAACGGGTTTGGGAGCTGGATTGCCTGACATGCGGAGTTCGCAAGGAGCAACCAGAAATGGAACGGCGCAAATCCAGACGCTACCCGATCGAGTGCCCGGTGCGCTTCCGCCGGCTCGGCGGCGGCAAGCCCTCTGAAACCGGCCAGGGCACCACCCTGAACATGGCCAGCGGGGGCCTGCTCGTCGCCACGGACCAGCGCCTGCCGGAGGGGGCATCGGTGGAGCTCGCCGTCGAGTGGCCGGCCAGGCTGAACGCACGGACGGGCCTGAGGCTGATTATCCAAGGCTCTGTTCTCCGTTCCGAGGAAGGGAAGCTGGCCGTGCTGATTCGCAAGCACGAATTCCGGCTCGCCGGCAGCAGCGGCCTGACACCGGCTCATTCGAACTACTGAGCCCGGCCTGTCGCGGGCGCCGCGGGCCAGTGGCGCCGGACCACCTCGAGATTGACGATCGCTTTCCAGCGGGCGTCGAAGCGCCGCGCGATGTCCGGGCGTTTGGCGAGCAGCGGCGCCAGGCCGAGCTGGACGTGGGGCTGCGCCACCACATCCTCATATGCCAGCCGCCCTTCGATCTCCCGCCAGCGATTGGTCAGGCCTCCGGTGTCCAGCAGCACGATCCTCTCGCCGATCACCCCGAAGTTCTTGAGATGGGCATCCACCGAGAACAGGCCGCGCTGCCAGCCCGCCTGCCGCAGCTCGAGAAACCGCTCCAGCCACCGCTCGACCTCGTCGTAACGTCCAGCCCGGGCGAGATCCGCCAACCGCTGGTAGAGCGTGGTTTCGACGCGCTCCGTGGCCTCGGACACCGTCAGCCAGCCCGGCCAGCCGCCGATGCGCACCCGGGTGGGAGGGAAGCAGATGCGCTCGGGCACGATCGAGGTGCCGGCCAGATGCGCCTGTGCAAGCGCCTCCCCGCGCACGTTCCGCCGGTGGTAGACTCGCCACACCTCTCGCACGTGGGTGGTGAACCAGATGCTTTTCGGCACCACCGCCATGGCGGCCTGCGTAACCAGCCGCAGGAGCCGGATCTGCCGGGCCGGGCGCGCCGCCAAGCGCTTGCCCCAGCGCCCCGGCAACAGCCGTTCGAGCTTCCGGAGCGCCCTCCAGAGCAGAATCAGCGCCACGATCTCCGACGGAGACCGCTCGCGCTTGACCACCCAATGCTCGGAGGCATACACCACCTTGCCAATGCCTTCGCCGAGCCGTTTCAACCGCCCCCGGGTCAGCTCCTCCGGCGCCTGCGCAAGGACCCTCGGCTTCGGGCGACCCTGGCCGTTGTCGGCGCCGGACCGCATCTCGACCCCCTTTCAGCGGGCTTGAACCTCCAGCGGCTTGCCGGGAACCCAGTGAAAGCGGCGGTCGCCCGGCTGGAGGCGGCCGGGCTCGCGCACTCCGCTTCCTTTTTGACCCGTGGCCGAGTCTCCCAACTCCGCCCGCATCTTCTCCGCGAGCCTCTCGATGCGTTTCACAACTTCAGGATGCTCGGCGGCGACGTTGCGCGACTCCCCGACGTCGGCGGCCAGATCATACAGCGCCAGCTCGATCTTTGCTTCCTCGTACGGAGCAGGTGTGCCGCCGGTTCCGCCTGGCCGCCCGGCCAGCGTGCGGTAGACGTGCGGGAAGTGGAGTTTCCAGTTACCCATCCGCACCGCCTGGAGTTCGTTGCCCCAATAAAAATAGTAAGCTTCCTGCGGGCTGCGCGCGCCGGAGGCGCCGCCCAGGAGCGGCCAGACGTCCTTGCCGTCGATGGGGTGCGCCGGCAGGCGAGCGCCCACCAGGCGCGCCACGGTCGGCAGCAGGTCGATGGTCATCACCGGCTCCTCGCAGCGTGTCCCGGCGGGGATCCTGCCCGGCCACCACATGATGGCGGGAACCCGGACGCCGCCCTCGAACGACGTACCCTTGCCCTCGCGCAGCGGGCCGGCCGAGCCGCCATGGTCGCCGTAGCTCAGCCAGGGCCCGTTGTCGGAGGTGAACAGCACCAGCGTATGCTGCTCCAGCCGATGCTTGCGGAGCGCCGCCAGAACCTCCCCTACCGACCAGTCGATTTCCGCCACCACGTCGGCGTACAGGCCGCGGCCGGTGCGGCCGCGGAAGCGCTCGGAGACGTAGAGCGGTACGTGAACCATCGTGTGGGGCAGGTAGAGGAGAAACGGCCGGTTCCGGTTCCGCTCGATGAAGCGCACCGCGCGTTCCGTGTACAGGCGCGTGAGCTGGGCCTGGTCTTCGCCGGTCACCTCCGCATCCACCACCCGTGTGCCCTCGATCAGCGGCAGGCTGGGGTAATCCTTGCCCGCCGTCGGATGATGAGGCCACATGTCGTTCGAGTAGGGCAGGCCGAAATATTCGTCGAAGCCGTGGTTGACGGGAAGGAATTTGGGGTGATGCCCGAGGTGCCATTTGCCGTAACAGGCTGTGGCATAGCCCTTCTGCTTGACCACCTCGGCCAAGGTCATCTCCGAAGCGTGGATGCCGTGCTCGGCGCGGTGGTTCAGCGCTCCAACAATGCCCACCCGAACGTTGTAGCAGCCGGTCAGCAGGCTGGCGCGCGAAGCCGAGCAGACGGCCTGCGAAACATAGAAGTCCGTGAACAGGCGCCCCTCGCGCGCCATGCGATCGAGCTGCGGCGTCTCATACCCTCGGGCGCCGAACGGTCCGATGTCGGCGTAGCCCATGTCGTCGATGAAGATGATGACGAAATTCGGCAGCCGGTCCGCGGCCGCGAGGGCCGCGGCGGCGAGCACCACGGAAATCAGCAGGCGTTGAGGTCGCACCCGAATCTCCCAACAAGATCATACCCCCGTGCGCCGGGCTGTGGCGAGCTCAGCGGGCCGGTTCGCGCACCGTGAGGAACTGGTCAGCCGGCACGTCCTCGAGCACTTGCACGATTCCGCTGGGCCAGCGGATCTCGATCCGCTCGATCCGGCGTGAGCCGCCCAGGCCGAAATGGACGCCGGCGTGGCTCGAAGAGGTATAACCCACCGCCGTTGTCATGTGATTGTGCTGGTTGCCGATGCGAATGCGCGCGCCTATGCCGTCCCGGTTGCTTCGGGTTCCGATGAGCTGAAGCCGCAGCCAGTGATTCCCGGTTTGAGAGACGTTCTCCCACAATTCGGTTTCTCCCTGGAGCGCCACCACCACCACATCCAGGCGGCCGTCGTTGTTGAAGTCGGCGAAGCCGCAGCCGCGGTGCGCCAGCGCCGCGCCTCGGCCCACGCCCGATTCCTCGGAGACGTCGCGGAAGGTTCCGTCGCCGCGGTTTTGGAAGACGCTATTGGGAAGCTTGTACTCGGTGGCTTCGAAGAAGGAGACCGTATCATTGACGTGCGAGTTCGTCGTGAAGATATCCTTGAAGCCGTCGTTGTCCAGGTCCACCAGCCCGATGCTCCAGCCGCTGCGCCGGTGGCTGAGCGGCCCCATGCGGCTCTGATAGGTGACGTCGCGGAAGGTGCCGTCGCCCTGATTGCGGAACAGTGGGAAGCGCTCGCCGGCAAGCGCCGCAAAGACGATGTCCGGATAGCCGTCGTTGTCGTAGTCGCGGAAATCGGCTCCCATGCTCGAGACCTCCAGCCCGCTGTCCTGGAGCGCCACCCCGGCATACAGCCCTACCTCCTCAAAGGTGCCGTCGCCACGGTTGCGGAAGAGGAAATTGGGCATCTTGTCGTTGGTGACGAAGATGTCCAGATCGCCGTCCAGATCGTAGTCGGCCACGGCGGCGCTCATGCCCTTGCCGATGTGACGGGCGATGCCGGAGCCCTCGGAGACGTCTTCGAACGTGCCGTCGCCCCGGTTCCGGTAGAGCTGGTTCGGCAGGCCCTTGAAGAACCGCGGATGGCAGTAGGCGCGGACGCCCGCGCCGGGATCGCCGCAGTAGAGGTCGAACTGCGGGCTCCACTGGAGGTAGTTCACCACGAAGAGATCGAGCCAGCCGTCGTTGTCGTAATCCAGCCAGACGGCGCCCTCCATCCAGCGGCCGCTCGAAATGCCCACCTGCGCCGTGACGTCCTCGAACGTGCCGTCGCCCCGGTTCCGGTACAGGATGTTTCGGCGGACGCCCCCGACGAACAGGTCCACGTCGCCGTCGTTGTCGTAGTCGGCCGCGGCGGCGCCGATGGCGTAGCCCTCCCCGGCAAGGCCGGCCTCGCGCGTCACATCGCGGAACTTCAACTCCCCCAGATTCCGGTACAGGCGATTGAAGTACCGGGGTGAGCTTTTCTCGAGCGAGGGCACCTCGGCGCCGTTGGTGAAGAAGATGTCGGTCAATCCGTCGCCGTCGTAATCGAAAACCGCGACGCCGCCGGCCATCGTCTCGATCAGGTGCTTCTCGGGCGTGGGATGGTTTTCGAGCACGAAGTCAAGGCCCGCCTTCACTCCGACGTTGCGAAATCGGATCGCACTCGTCTCCTCCGCTCGGCTCAGTAAAGCAATCAGGGCGATCGAAAGACGGGCGGCGCGCAGATGCAATCTATCTCCTCTGCGTGGGCGCCTTCGCCTTCACCTCGCGGAACTTCCTGAGCGTCTCCATGCCCTTGTCCTTCTGCCCCAGCTTCATGTAAAGCTGACCCAGCAGGTAAAGGGGATCCGGATACGTGGGGTCCAGGGCCGCCGAGCGCTCCAGCCATCGGATGGCGTCCTCGGTACGCTCCAGCCGCGAGAGCGCCTTGCCGCCGAGATAGAAATTCCGCGCCGAATAAGGGTTGCGTTTGGCTGCCTGCGTGGCGGCCTGGTAAGCGCGCTCGAAATCGTTCTGGCGAATCAGCAGGTCGGCCAGATTGCCGTAGGGCCAGTCATAGTCTGGATCCTGCGTCTTGGCCAGCTCCATCGCCGTCAGGAAGTGCTGGATGGCTTTGGCGGTCTCTCCCGCCGCGTCGTAACAGAGGCCGAGGTTGTCCCAAGCCTTATAGGATTTCGGATTCAACCGCAAGACGCGCTGAAACTGGGCGGTGGCGTAATCGATGCGGCTGTCCATGTAATACATCCGGCCCAGCGCGTACGCCGCCTCCTCATCGGTCGGATACCGGTCAAGCAAGGCGAGCAGGGTTTGCTCCGCCTGGCCCGATTCTCCGATGAGGTACTCGTAGTTGCCTTTGAGCAGCAGCACGTCCCGGTCCTCGGGGGCCAGCGCCAGCGCGCGCTCGAGTTCGGCGCCGCACTCCTTCCAGCGCTGCGCCATCAGCAGCGCATTGGCGCGCGCCAGCCGGCCCTTGAGCGAGCGCGGGTTCTCCTCGAGGAAGCGGTCGAGCAGCGCCACCGCCTCGTCGAAGCGGCGTGCCGCGGTCAGCGCGCGGGCGCCGTCGACCAGATACAAAGACTGAAACGGGCAAGCGGCGTAGGCTTGCTCAAAGAGGCGCGCCGCCGCCTGTAGCTTGCCGCTTTCGACGGCCGCCTTGGCCTGCTCGCCTAGCTCCGTGCTCCGGACGGCGTCGCAAGCGGGCGGGGCGAGGGGCGCATTCTGCTCCGGCGCAGCGACGGCCAGTCCGAAGGCGATCAACGCAACCGGCGTGGGCCCGCTCCTCACGTCTCTCCTATGCTATCGCGAGGCGTGAGGCAGCGAGGGCCCCGGCCGGTTTCGGCCGGGGCCCCCAAGCAGGACGAACCCTGTGAGTTACCACTCGATGCGGGCCAGCATCTCGATGGTGCGCCCGCCGCCGCTCGCCAGCAGCTTTCCGAAGTTGCCGCTGTCGATATTCGTGCTGGCGAAGCCGCGGCCGACACGCTTGAAAGCGTTGATGAAGCTGGCGCCGACTTCGAGCTTCATGCTCTCCCAGATCGGGAATTGCTTGGTCAGGCGGAAGTCCTCGGAGGCCTGGTGCGGCCCGCGGATATCGAGATACCGCGGCGCGGTGCCCAGCCGGATCGGCACGCCCGCGCCGGTCCGCGGACTCTGCGCGAAGCCGGCCGGGTTCAGATACGGCGTCGGCATGAAGAAGTCCACGTTGGCCGGCGCGCCGCCGAGCGTCTGCGGCTGGCCCGTGATGTCCGGCCGCACCTCGCCCGAGCCCATGATGTCGGTGACGCCGCTCTGCGAGACCCGAACCGGGAAGCCGGAGCTGTACTGGTGCACCCCGCTCAAGCGCCATCCGCCCAGCACCCAGTTGGCGTGGCTCAAATCGAGCGGCTTACCCTTGCCGATCGGCAGGTCGTAGATCCAGGTGAGCTTGAACTGGTGCGGTAGATGAAAACCGGCCACGGAGCGTTCGAGTGCGCGGTTGTAAACATCCTGGGCCGCAGTGTAGTAAGAATCGGGACCGTTGTCGTCGTTGTAGCCGATTGTTTTGCCGAAAGTATATGCGGCCAGAATCCCGAGCCCGTTCTGGAAGCGGCGCGTTGCCGTGATCTGGAGCGAGTTGTAGCTCGAATTCGTGTTGTACGGGTAGGCCTCGGAAAGACCCGTGAAGTGCGGGAAGGGTCGCAGGGCCTGCGCCACCGACTGCGCGCCGGGGAAGCTGGCGTAGGGCCGGAACTCGGGATAGCGGTCGGAACGTTCGCGCAGGATGTCGCCGTAGCGCAGCACGCTGGCCGGCAGCGCATTCAGGTTCCCGAAGGGCCGGCCCCACAGACGCGTGCCCTTGTTGCCGATATAGGCGATCTCGAGCACCGTCTGACCCGGCAGCTCCCGCTGGATGGTGAAGTTCCAGTTCTGCACGTAGGGCAGGCGGTTCGAGTCGGGCGCTGTGGTGCTCTGCCCGGTGAAATTGCCCGCCGCCGGGTTGGTGTTGGGAAGCGGCGACGCCAGCGACGGGTACGGATCATGCAAATACATGGCCGGGTCGTCCACAAAGCCCGTCGGACTGGTTCCGGCAATCACCGGAATGCTCGAATTGAATCCGAAAGTAAAGGCCCCGTAGCCCCAGTCATTGCGGATCTGCGGCGTGTTGGTGATGCCGTAGCCGCCCCGCACCACCGTCTTTTCGTTCCACTGATAGGCGAAGCCAAAGCGCGGGCCGAGCTGCCCGAAGTTGGTGTTCTGAAACCTCTCGCGGAACACCAAAGCGCCCCGGCGGCCTTCGGCGCCCGGATTCGGAGCGTCGAGATCGATCATCGACATCCGGCCGGTCACTTCGTAGAACGCGTTGATGATCTCCCACCGCAGGCCGAGATTGAAGGTGAGCTTGGGCGTCACCTTCCAGTCGTCCATGACATAGAAGCCGTGCGAGGGATGGCGGTGCCCGAAGGTGGCGCCCACGACGCCTCGGCCGGCGTTGTTGACCGCCCCGAGCAGAAAGCTGGCGAAGGCGTGGCCCGTCTCGTTGGAGTAGCCCGGCAGCCAGGTCTGGTTGGGGAAGAAGAAGAACTGTCCGGAACCCGACTTGCCGCGCGTGTTGTAGTAGTAGTTGCGATACTCGTAGCCGAGTCGGAAGCTGTGCGCGCCACGGATGATGGTCACGTCGTCCTGGACGATCCAGCTCCCGTTGGCGCTCTCGCCCGCGCTCGAGGAACCGATCTGGTGGATCGTACCGCCCTGCCACTCCGTGCCGCGGAAGTCCATCCGCGGGAAATGGGTCTTCGCGGTATTCTTCACTCCCACCTGACTAGCCCAGTCCTGATCCACGTAGACCGATTCGTTCGAATTGCGAAACCGGTTGTAGCCGGCCGCCACGCGGTTCAGCACTGTCGGAGTGACGGTGGAATTCAGCGACAGGCGCACAATGCGCGAGGGCGTGTACTGGTTCTGCCAAGTCTGCGTCGGCAGCCCCGGCGGCGTCGGCAGGTAGCGGCCGCCCGGCGAATTGTTCCGGATGCGGAACTCATGGTTGTAAACGCCGGATAGCCGGTGCCGGTCGCCGATGTTGTGGTCGATCTTGGCCATGTAGGTCCGCAGGTCAAAGTACGGGCAGCAGGTGCCCACCGTCGGGGTGTTCAGCACCATGCGGTCCAACTCCGGATCGACCAGGCCGACCTTCTCGACGATGTTCTGCGAAACCGGGCTCCAGCGGCTCTTCGGAATGATGTTGCCCGCAAACGGATCGCGAATCGGCCTGCCGTCCGGTCCGACCCGCGTCGAGGCCGGATCGTAAATCTGCCCGAACCGGATGTCGCGGCCGAGCGCGTCCCTTCCGATCACCCGTCCCGAGTTGGGGTTGCCGGTGAAGGCCGGATCGAACAGCCGCGCGAAGTTGCCCGCCTTGAAATCCTTGGTCGGCAGAGTGGTCTGATAGCCGATGACGTTGAACTCCGAACGGTCCGTCACCTCCAGGTTGTTGAAGAAGAAGGTTCGATTGCGGCCGTCATACACCTTGGGAATGTAGACGGGCCCGCCCACCGCGTAGCCGAAGTTGTTCTGCCGGAAGGGCGTCTTGCGACCCCCGCGCGAGGTGATGGACAGCGGCGCCGCGTTGAGCGCCTCGTTCTGGAGGTAGTAGAACATCGAGCCGTGCAGCGAGTTGGTGCCGGACTTGAGGGCGAAGTTCGCCACCGCCGTCTGACCGCCGTTATACTGCGCCCCCATGGCGCCGGTATGCAGCTTGAACTCGCCCACCGCTTCCGCCGACGGACTCATCTCGTTGTTGTTGCCGCCCGAGAGGTCCGCCCGTCCCAGCGGGATACCCTCAATGAGAATTTCGTGCGAATAATTCTGCCCGCCGTTGATCGACCCGCGGAAGGTGCCCCCGGTGGTGCCGGGCAGGCTGCGGAAGATGAAGTCCTGAATCTGGCGCTGGCCGTCGCTGACGATGATCGGCCAGGCGTTGTACTCCTCGGTCGTCACGTACCTGCCGATCTCGGCCGTGCCGGCCTCGAGCAGCGGAGGCGCCGCGCTCACCGTCACCTCCTCGGTGACCGCGCCCAGCTCGAGCGTCACGTTCACCGTGAGGACCTGGCCGACGCGCAGCACCACGTTTTCGCGCGTGGCCGTCCGGAAGCCGGGGGCGCTCACCCGCAGCGTGTACGTGCCCCCGGGCAGATAGGGCACCGTATAGGCCCCCGCCGAAGTCGTCGTCGTTCGAGTTTCTACCCCCGTCGCCACGTTGGTGACCACTACGGTCGCCCCGGGGACGACCGCCCCGGAGGCGTCCAGTACGGTTCCGTTCAGGGTGCCCACTTGCCCCTGTCCCCAGGCAATCGCAAGGGCCCCCAGCAGGCAGAGTCCCGCTTGAAACAAACTCCGATATGTCGTCTTCACTGGATGTTTCCTTCACTCACTGTCTCGACTGTCACACGCCCCAGAAGCCAAACCTGAATTGCGTTCGGGCAGAACCTCCCTGCCAACGACTCAAGCCGGAGCCGGCTGCGTTTTCCTTGCCAGAAACCCAACCGACCCGCCTTCCACGAACATAAGCCGAAGCCTATCCTGCTCGCAGAAAAAAGTCAAGGAAATTGCGCACCCTTTCCGCCGCCGGCCGGCCCGCCGCCCGGCAGACGCCCACCTTTCACTCTTGCTCGATCAACGGCCGGTCGCGCCCGGCGGCGCCGCCTCCGTGTGCGGCACCATGCAGAGGAAGCGAAGCGGCTCCGCCCCCGTGTTGACGAACTGGTGCAGTTCCCCACCCGGAACGAAGACCACGCTCCCGGCTTCGATGGGGCGCTCCTCGCCCCCGCCCTTGACCACCCCCCGGCCCGAAAGAACGAAGACCTCATGCTCCCACCAGTGCTGGTGGTGCGGCGTGGCCGAACCCGGCGAGACCTCGATGATGCGCATGGCGAATCGGGGCGCGCCGTCCTCTTTCGCCACCACCCAGCGCAGCGAGACCCCCGGCGCTTCCGGGGAGGCTTTCGCCTCGACGTCGCGATAGTCCTTAACAATCATGCTTCCGATCTTAGCGGATCAGAAGCTCCAGGCCTCGAAACGGATCTCGCCGCCCGCATCGAGCTTCGCCGTCCAGGGTTCCCCGCGGCGGACTTCCACATGCGCGCCCCCTTGCGTGTAGCGCGCCGTCGCGTTCCAGATCCGCATCTTCGGCCCTTCCGAGTAAAGCGTATGGCCCTCGAGCAGCGTGAAGTACGTCCCCCAGGGCCGCTTGCCGAAAGGCGTTTCGCGGCCCAGCTCGAAGCCGCGCAGCAGCGGCGCAATCGAGTCGGTGGTGCCGGAAAGAGTGCGGATCGGGATCTCCACGGGCACGATGCCCGCCGAGCCGGCCGGCTGATAAACGATGGTGTAAACGCCGGGCGCAAAACCCTTGAACTCGAACTTGCCCTCAGCATCCGCCACCGCCGTGGCGACCTTCGCCACCAGGCGGATGCGGGCGTAACGAAAGACGTCATCCCCGCTAATCTCACCCAACATTAGCCGCGCCTTCGCCATCGGCTTGCCGCTCCGGCCGACGAAGATGCCGCGGGCGATCATCTCAGCCGGGGGAACCGGTTTCGGCGGCTCGGCCTCAGCGGCAGGAGCCGGAGCCGCCGGAGCCGGCTCGGGAGCTGCGCTTTGCTCCGACGGGCCGGCGCAACCCGCCAGGCTGAGGACAACGGTCAGCAACAGCCACAGGAAGAGGCTCTTCATTGTCCCGGTCTCCTCCTAGCGGCATTATCATCCCGCCGGCGCGCGGATTCAAGGACAAATCAGCCGGAAAATTCCATCAGTGGCTTCGTGCCGTGACCCGCGCCAGTCGCACCGCCGAAGCGTCCCGCATCTGGTCGTAGTAGCGGCCAAAGCGGCGCGTTTCCTCAGAGTCGTAGCCGCGCAGGTTTTCGGCCCAGCGGTAGGCAATCGGCTGATACCAGAGCTCCGCCTCGACCTCGAAGGGCCCTCTCGCATCGCCGAGGTCCACGAAGTAGCGGATGCGGTCGCCCCCGCCAGTGAAGTCCTTGTCAGCAGCCGCGCCTCCGGCCACCGCCACCTCCTTCGGCGCCGTCGTCTTGTCGAATCCCAGCGGCAACAATCGATTGTCCTTGGCGTAACGAAGGCCGGACAGCAGGCCCGTGGTCGGCACTCCGGCCGCGTCCACCATCACCGACTCGTAGATCTGTACCTGATCGGCCCGGCTGATCTCGTCGAAGTGCGGCTCGAAACGCTTCGGGTCCGCGTCGTTGTCGTTGCCGCGGATGCTGCCGTCCGACTCGAGCGCTCCGGACTCGAAGACGAGCCGGCCGCCACCATCCCGAACGGCCAGACGCAGCCACGCGCGGCGCGACGGATAGGCCGTGGGAAGCTTGTGTCCGCTCAAGTTCTCCACCCGGACGTCGACCTCGAGCCTTCCGTCGCGCTGCTCGAGGCGATCGACGAAAAGGCGCGCGGTGTCGCTCTGAAGGAACGCTACCGTGCGCAGCGCCGCGGCCTCGAACTCATGGGGCAGCGCCGCCACCCCCAGCTCGTGCCGGAAGCGATTGAGCAGGCGCAACATGAAAAAGTTGCCGCCCACGAAAACGTGTCGGCTGAGCTCGTCGCGCACCTCGCCGAGGACGCTCGAGATCGGAACTTGCCGGACGGCCGGCATGTGACAGTCCTGGCAGCTCGCCCGCTCGCGCCAGCTACTGTGGAGCCATTCCTGGTACGGCACCTGCTCCGGAAGCTCGCCGATCACCTTGCCGCCCGGCCCCAGAGTTTCCGTGATGAGCGTATGACAGGTGGCGCACAGCTCCGAGCGGCGAATGTGCTCGGACTCCACCGGCGTAAAGCCGCCGGTCGAGCTCTGCATGATGCGGCGGATGCCTGGCTCGACCTTCACGCGTCCGTAGATGTGCCGCTGGCGGCGCGGCCGCTCGGCGTCGATCACGAAGCCGCCCACGAAGCTTTCGCGGGTGCCCAACTTCTGGTCGGTGATTTGATGACAGAGCGTGCAGGAGACTCCGTCAGCGGCAAGGCGGCCGGCCGGGTTGCCCGAATCCAAAGGCAGGAGCTCGAAAACGCGCCCTTTCTGCCCAGCTCGGTGCGCTTCGAAGCGCGCCATGGGCATGTGGCAGATGGCGCACTCGTCTTCGATGAGAGCTTGCGCCTCCGGATGATCCATGACCTCGCGCCGCACGCCGGCCTGCCAGTAGGGGTCGCGCGCCGAGTTCGCCATCATCGAGGCGCGCCAGTCAAAGCCGATGGAGACATCCTCGCCGGCGGTTGTCGTCAACCCGTTGTGGCAGGCCAGGCACCGCTCCGAGGTCTCAAAAATCGGCTCCGGCGCCCGGCCGCTGCGAGCGACCTGGCCGGCGGCTGCTCCCACCAGAACGAGCACCAGCAATCCAACCGCACCGCCTCTGGAGCCTTCTCGTACGCTCATCGTCGCCTTCCCTACTTCCAGCCTTCCAGCAGGCCGCCGTCAAACCAGTCCCAGAGCAGATAGAAGAGCACCTCCGTGCGCCGCGGTCCCGCCTCGGTCACTGGCAGGCGGACCCCAAAATTGAACATAATGTGCTGGCGCCGGCTTAAGGTCACTTGCATCTGCGGCAGCAGATCCCAGTAGATCCGCGCGCCCGTCGCCAGATTTCGCTTCGCAAGCAGCTCCACCATCGGTGACCAGGCGCGCCCGAAACCGCTATCCTGCGTAAGGGTTTTGCCCAGAACCGCCCGCCAAAAGGCGGCCTTGTGGACCTGGCTCCGCGTAGGGAATTCGAAGCCGCCCTGAAACTGGGCGAAGGCGTCTCGCGGCAGAAGCTGCCCGTAGGTGGCAAAGGTTTCCCAGATGGTGAGTCCTTTGCCGAGGCCGCGTTTCGGGTCGCCGCTCGGCAGTTTCACCTCGCCGGTCAGACTGACGATCGAGCCGCTCGAGAGACTATGGAGGATGGCGCGCTTGTAGGCCAAAGCCACATCCCCGACGCCCCCGAGCCAGGAACCGCCCGGCTGCCGGGCAAAGGCAAACGGCACCTTCGCCTCGATCTGTCCCCGGGGACCGATGCGTTTCTCATAAACGATCTCCTGGGTCACGGCGGGTTCCCCTTCCGCCGGAAGTTTGGTGGTGAGAACGACCTCGTCCTCGGGGAACGCCTTTTCAGTCACCAACGGCCGCGGCAGGTTCAGCTCGCCGCGTGGCCAGGCACGGTCGCGGCAAAAGCCTCGAAGAATGCCGAGCACCTGTTCGATCTGTTCGCGGCTGAGCGCCTCCCCGAAGGCGGGCATGATTTCTGAGAAGCCCCGCGCCGGTCCGCCGCTGCGAATCACCGCATGCCAGTCGGTGTCGGCCTCGCGGACGGCGAAGCGGCAGTCGGTGAAGTCCGGCAATGGCTGGTCAAAGCCGACTGTGGTCTGCGGCGCGCCACGTCCGTCGGGACCGTGGCAGGAGACGCAGGCCGCCTGGTAGATCTCTCGGCCGGTCTTCAGCTCCCGCGGTCCAGCCTGTGCCGTGCCAACCGCCAGGCAGGCGAACGCGACGGTCGCCGACGCCGCCCAAATCGCGGCCGGGGACCCCCGCCGGGGAGCTCGCCTGCTGGTGCCCGCTCCCGCCCCTCCAAGCTCGAAGCAAATGCGAATTATGGAAGCTGAAAATCTCAAAATGAAACCATACCACACTCTCCATTTCTCTCACCAGCGTATACTCTCCCTCAGCCGATGGACAACATCGATTCTCCGAAGGCGAGAAGGAGGCCAAAACCATGCGAGTTCCTATCAGCGAACTGAGCCGACGCAGGTGGCTGCGGGCCGCCGGCCTGATTTCCACCGGACTGGGTCTTGCGCCGGCCGGCGCCCGGGCCACCGGCCTGCACAGCGGCCGCCTGCGCACGATCGACGATCTGGACACGCCGGCCATGATCATCGACCTGGACATCCTGGAGAAGAACATCCGCGAGATGCAGGAGCTCTGCAATCGAATTCCGATCCCGCTCCAGGTCCACACCAAGACGCACAAGAACCCCGAGATCGCCCGTATGCAGCTCCGCCAGGGCGCTGTCGGCATCTGCTGCCAGAAGCTCGGCGAAGCGGAGGTGATGGTGGCGCACGGCATCTACGAGAACATTCTCATCCCCTACAATCTCGTCGGCGAGCAGAAACTCGTCCGCCTGGCCCGGCTGGCCAAGCGGGCCCGGCTCACCGTCGCCGTCGATTCCGAATACACCGCCCGCGGGATCTCCGAACAGCTCCAGCGTGACGGGGGTCGCGTGCGCGTCCTGGTGGAGATCGACACCGGGGGCAGGCGTACAGGCGTGCAGTCGCCGCAAGCCGCCCTGGAGCTGGCCCAAAAGGTCTCGCGCCTGCCCAACCTCGAGCTACGGGGCATCATGACCTACCCCAGCCGGATCGAGGCGAAACCGGTCCTGGAGGAGACCATCGATCTGTTCCGCAAAGCGGGACTCCCGCTCGATGAGATTAGCGGCGGCGGAACCGGGGCCGAGGCGGTCTCCAAAGAGATCGGCTGCAACGTCACCCGCAGCGGCTCCTATGCCTTCGAGGGTTTGCAGCGGATCAACACCACCACCAACCCGCCGAACCCCACCACCTGCGCCACGCGGGTGATCGTCACCGTGGTGAGCACACCGACGCCCGAACGCATCATCATCGACGCCGGCCAAAAAGGCTTCGAGCGCAACCCGCCCAACCCCTACGGCTATGTCGTCGACCACCCGGAGGCCCGCATCTACACCATGTCGGTCGAGCACGGCCACGTCGACGTGAGGGCCTGTTCCCACAAGTTCCGCGTCGGCGAGCGCCTGATGGTGATCCCTCAACACCAAGAGACGACGCTCAACCTTCACGAGGAAGTCTACGGCGTGCGCAACGGGCGCATCGAGGTCATCTGGCCGGTGGCCGGCCGCGGCAAACTCCGCTGAGCCGTTCGGCGGAAGCGGCAACGCTCCACGCTATCATCCGAGATATGCGGTTTCACACCGAGTACCTGTGGTTCAACACGCGCAAGCACCGCGAGTACATCAACATTACCGACAAGGTCGAGGAGGCGGTAAGAAAGAGCGGCATACGCGAAGGCATGGTGCTGGTCTCAGCCATGCACATCACCGCCGGGGTCTGGGTCAACGACGCCGAGGACGGGCTGCTTGCCGACATCGACGAGTGGCTGGAGAAGCTGGCGCCCTTCCGCCAGGACTACCGCCATCACCGCACCGGCGAGACCAACGGGGATTCGCATCTTAAGAGTCTGCTGGTGCACCATCAGGTGATCCTGCCGGTTACCGACGGCAAACTCGATCTCGGGCCCTGGCAGCAGGTCTATTACGCCGAGTTCGACGGGCAGCGGCGCAAGCGCGTCATCATCAAGGTGATGGGCGAGTAACCCGGACGGGAACTTCTCTCTGGGCCGGCGCGTCCTAGCAGGGGGGATTATGGGACGTCACAGTTTCGCGCTTCTGCTTTTGCCGGTACTCGCCGCTGCCGCCGAGCTGCCGGTGCGCACCGTCGTGCTGTACAAGCACGGAGTCGGCTACTTCGAGCGCTCGGGTGAGCTCGGTCCCGGAGAGTCGGCCCGGCTGGAGTTCAAGGCTTCGCAGATGGACGATGTCCTCAAGTCACTGACGCTCGAGTCGAGCGGCGGTGACCGCATCGTCGCCCTGCGTTACGACTCGAGCGAGCCGCTCGAGAACAAGCTCGCCGAACTGCCCTTGCGCCTGGAGGCGGGCAAGCCCCTCTCCCACCTGCTCGACCAGCTCAAAGGCGAGCGCGTGGAGTTGCGCCTGGGCGACGAGCTCCTCGCCGGGACGATCGTCTCGGCGCGCCTGGCGCCCGCCACCCGCGAGCATCCCGAACGGGAGCTTCTGACACTGCTCGGCGATGACGGGGCGCTGCGCACCCTGGACCTTTCCGCCGCCTCGGCCCTCCGCTTTGCCGATCCCCGGCTCCAGCTCCACCTCAAGGACTACCTGGCGCTGGTGGCCGGCGCGCGCTCCACCGAGCGCCGCAGCCTGTATATCGATTCGACCGACACGGCCCGGCGCCGCATCACGGTCAGCTACATGATCCCGGCGCCGGTCTGGAAGTCGAGCTACCGGTTGATCTTTGCCAGGGAGGGCGAGCCGTTGCTCGAGGGCTGGGCGATCGTCGATAACACCACCGGCGAGGACTGGACCAAGGTGCGGCTCGCGCTCGTCTCCGGCCGGCCCATCTCCTTCGTGAGCAGGCTCTACGAGCCGCGCTACGTCAGCCGGCCGGTTGCGGAGCTGCCCGAGGACCGCGCCCAGGCGCCGGTGATTCACCCCGGGGCCGTCGCCCTCGAGGCCGCGCCCGAAGCGGGACGCCCTCGCCTGGCTGTCCGGGGCCTCGAGCAGCAGGTCGCCGCCACCGCGCAAGCCCCCAGGGCCGAGCCGGAGCTTGCCCGGGAGTCGATCGCGAGCACGATCGTTGCCGCGGCCTCGGCGCGTGAGCTCGGCGAACTGTTCGAGTACCGCTTCGACGCGCCTGTAACCATCCGCAAGAGCGAGTCGGCCATGCTCCCCTTTCTCCAGCAGAAGGTCGCCGCCCGCAAGCTCCTCATCTATTCGGAGGCGGGCTCCCCTCACCCGCGCAATGCCGCCGAGCTCGCCAATTCCACCGGCAAGACGCTCGACGGCGGCCCGGTGACGGTCTTCGAGGAGGGTGCCTATGCGGGCGAGGCGCTGCTCGAAACGCTCAAGGCGGGCGACAAGCGCCTCATCAGCTACGGGGTGGATCTCGGCACCCGCATCACCACCCAGTTCGATTCCGACAGCGCGCGGGTGCGCGAAGTCCGCCTGCGCCGTGGCGTGCTGACAACCACCTCGGCCATCCGCGAACGCCGCACTTACACCATACGGAACGTCGACGCCAAGGCGAAGCTGCTCGTGATCGAGCACCCGGCGCGACCAGGCTACCAGCTCGTCCATCTGAAGCCGGCCGAGATCACCGTCGACGCCTGGCGGTTCGAAGTCAAGCTCGGGCCGGCCGCCACCGAGAAGTTCGTCGTCGAGGAGGAGCGCCAGCTCTCGAACACCTACGCGCTGGCGGGCCAGACGCCCGACTTTCTGGTTACCTTCCTCGAAAACAGGGAGCTGAGCGCCAAGGCGCGCGCGCAGCTGGAACGCATTCTCGCCCAGAAGCGCGAAATCGCCGCCGCGGACCGCCAGATCGCCGAAATGCAGGCGCAGCTCGATGAGCTCGTCAAGGATCAGGAGCGTCTCCGGGAGAATATCGCCAGCCTCAACCGCGTCAGCGGCCAACAGGCGCAGGTGCAGAAGTACGCTGCGCAGCTTGCCGAACAGGAGACCCGCATCGCCGCCCTGCGCGACCGGCTGAGCGAGCTGCGCAAGAAAAAGTCCGCGCTCGAGGCGGAACTGAATAATCTGATCGAGACCGCGGAGTTTTAGCGCCCTGGAGGAAACAGGGTTGCGGCCTGCGGCGTCTGCTACACTGAGTGCGTTGATGCGGGGCATTTACGAGGCTTTGAAGCGTTTCGTCCTTTGGGACTATCCTCGGGGCAGCCTCCCCTATGACATCATGGTGGCCCTCATCCTCGCTTTCATCTTCTTGACGCCGCGCGAGTTCTTCCGCGATCAGCCCAAGCCGAAGGATGTCGTGATGATCCCCTCGGAAACGGGCGCCAGCGTCTTCTGGATCGATCCCGAGCTGCTGGTCCCGTATGCGGAGCAGGAACGGCCCGCGCGCGCCGAGGCGCTCATCCGAAACCAGTCCCGCACCCAAAAGCTGAGGCTGATTCGCCTCGAGCCGATCTTCGACGCGGAGAAAGAGATCAAGGGCTTTATGGCGTTTGCCGCACCTTGAGCGGTCTCGTCCCGGCGGACTTATGCATCGTCGCCTGCTCGCTTTCACCCTGATTTGCGCGGCGCCGCCGGCGTTCGCCCAAGCCTCGCTCAAAGACGTGCTGGACCGCATGGACCGGGCCGCGGCCACCTTCGAAAGCGTCACCGCGAAGATCCAGAAGACCACCCGGACCGCCGTGATCAATGACGAGAGCACCGAGCGGGGCGTCCTCTATCTGGTGCGGCGCAGCCGGCGGGCGGTCGAAATGAAGATCGAGTTCCTCGAGCCGGATCCGCGTTCGATCGCCTT
The DNA here is from genome assembly GCA_938003835.1 of uncultured Bryobacteraceae bacterium. Classification (GTDB taxonomy): domain Bacteria; phylum Acidobacteriota; class Terriglobia; order Bryobacterales; family Bryobacteraceae; genus CALKXJ01. The sequence goes on from CALKXJ010000007.1 coordinate 96,641, forward strand.
CTCCGATCGGAAGGCCGAGGTTTTTTACCCGAAAATCAACACCGTGCAGGTCTACGATCTCGGCCGCCATAGGGCGCTCGTCGACCAGTTTCTCTTGCTCGGTTTCGGTACCCCGGGACGCGAACTCACGCGAGACTACCAGGTCCGGCTTGCGGGCTCCGAGCCTGTGGCGGGCGCGCCGGCCGACAAGCTCGAGCTGATTCCGAAGGCGAAAGAGGCCCGCGAGCACCTGACGAAGGTCGAGCTCTGGATCGCCCGTGACGGCGGGCACCCGGTCCAGCAAAAGTTCTACACTCCCTCCGAGGACACCACTACGATCCTGTACAGCGACATCCGGCTCAATCGGCCGCTCGGCGCCGCCGAGCTCCGGCTCCAGTTGCCGCCGGACGTCAGGCGAGAGTATCCGCAACGGTAGCGAGCCATGCCGCTATAATCTAGAATTTAGGGGGGTTGCCCAACCGCACCGCAGGGTGGGAACCCTACCGGTTCCTCGCGTGACCCCATCCGCAAACCGCGGAACTGAAGGCTGGCTAAGGGTAGCTAGAAATGGAAATCGTCCGCTTGAACCGCTCTGGTCTGTATCGTACCGGCCCCCGCACCATCGCTTTCCTCGGCACCTATGTGCCCCGCCGGTGCGGCATTGCCACCTTCACCGGGGACCTGCTTGACGCCCTGGTCGAGGAGGCGCCGGACATCCAGTTCTGGGCCCTGGCGATGAACGACACGCCCGAAGGTTATAAATACCCGCCCCGGGTCCGCTTCGAGCTCAATCATCGCACCCTGGCCGATTACCGGCTGGCAGCCGAGTTCCTGAACATGAACCGGGTGGAGGTGGTCTGCCTCCAGCACGAATACGGCATCTTCGGCGGTGACCATGGGAGCTACGTCCTCGAGTTGCTGCGCAATCTCCGCATGCCCGTAGTCTCCACCCTCCACACCATCCTCTATCAGCCGAACCCGGCACAGCGGGCGATTCTCAAGGAGATCTGCCGCCTCTCCGACCGCGTGGTGGTGATGAGCCACAAAGCGCGCCAGCTTCTCGAAGAGGTCTATCATGTGCCGCCGGAGAAGATCGTCTTCATCCCCCACGGAATTCCCGACGTCCCGTTCGTCGACCCCAACTATTACAAGGACCAGTTCGGCGTCGAGGGTCGCAAGGTGATCCTGACCTTCGGCCTGGTTTCGCCCGGCAAGGGGCTCGAGTACATGATCGGAGCGATGCCGGAAGTGGTGCGGCGCTTCCCTGAAGCCACCTATATCATCCTCGGCGCCACGCATCCGCACGTGCGGCGTGAGCAGGGCGAGTCCTACCGGCTCTCGCTGCACCGGCTCGCGCGCGACCTAGGCGTCGAAGATCATCTGATTTTCCACAACCGCTTTGTCGACCTCAACGAGTTGTGTGAGTTCCTAGGGGCCGCCGACATCTATGTCACCCCCTACCTCAACAAGGAGCAGATCGTCTCCGGAACGCTTTCCTATGCGCTCGGCGCGGGCAAGGCCACGGTCTCGACGCCCTACTGGTATGCCGAGGAGCTGCTCGCCGACGGCCGCGGCCGCCTGGCGGCGTTCCGGAGCTCGGAGGAGCTGGCCTACCACGTCATCGACCTGCTCGCCAACGAGGTCGAACGCCACGCCATGCGCAAGCGGGCCTACACCTTTTGCCGGGACATGATCTGGAAGGAAGTGGCGCGGCGCTATCTGGCCACCTTTGCCGAGGTCTGCGATGAGCGCGTCCGCCATCCTCGGCCGGTCTACCACGCTCCCAGCCTCGAATCGCTCCCTGCGGAGATCCCCCAGCCCAAGTTCGATCATCTGCTGCGGCTCACCGACGACGTGGGCGTGCTCCAGCACGCCAAATTCATCGTGCCGGATCGCGCCCACGGCTACTGCACCGACGATAACGCCCGGGCGCTCATCGTCGCCATCGTCGCCTCCGAGTTCGCCGAGGATCCGGGTCTGTTTCTCAATCTCGCCTGCCGGTATCTGAGCTTCCTCCACCACGCGTTCAACGAGTCCAACGGCCGGTTTCGGAACTTCATGGGCTTCGACCGGCGCTGGCTCGAAGAGGAGGGTAGCGACGACGCCCACGGCCGCGCCGTCTGGAGCCTGGGTTTGACCATCGGCGCCTCCAAGCTCGACTCGCTCACCGGGACGGCCCTCCACCTGTTCGAGCGCGCCCTCCCCGCCCTGCTGCGGCTCACCTCGCCCCGGGCCTGGGCCTACGCTCTGGTGGGCATCGACGCCTACCTGCGCCGCTTCAGCGGCGACAGCGAAGCCAAACGAGTGCGTGAGCGCCTTGCCGGACAGTTGTTCGACCTCTATGAGAGGAATGCTACCGAGGACTGGCCCTGGATTGAGGATATCGTCGCCTATGCCAACGGCAAGATACCGCACGCCTTGCTGCTTGCGGGCCGCGGACTCGAGCGCGAAGACATGATCCAGGCGGGCCTGCGCTCTCTGGACTGGCTGGTGCGTCTCCAGACCGATCCTGCCGGCCACTTCGTGCCCATCGGCAATCGCGACTGGTACACGCGCGGCGGCCCGCGGGCCCGTTTCGATCAGCAGCCGATCGAGGCCGAAAGCATCATCGAAGCCTCCATCGCCGCCTGGCACGCGACCGGCGAAAAGCGCTGGCTGGTTGAGGCGCGCCGGGCCCTCGAATGGTTCCTTGGGCGCAACGACCACGGCAAGCCCCTGCTCGATTATCAGACCGGGGGCTGCTGCGACGGCTTAACGGCTGACGGCGTCAATCTGAATCAGGGCGCCGAATCCACCTTGTCGCTGCTGCTGGCGCTCCTAGACTTCCACCAGCTGGAGCGCGCGCGCGCCGGCGCCGCCCAGACCGCTTCCGCCACCGTCTGAGATCGCATTCTGCGCTGTCGCGCTATGGCTGAACCGATCGTTCTGATCAGTTCCTACCCGCCGCGGCTGTGCGGCATCGGCACCTTCACGGAAGAGGCCCGGGAGTTTCTCCAGAGGGCCAATCCGGATCGTGAGGTGCTGGTGATCTCTCACACCGACGGGCAGGGCGAGGGCGTCTTTCCCTTGATCGACACTTCCCGGCGCGACTGGTGGAAGCCGGTGGCGGAGAAGATCCGGCAACTCGACCCCTATGCGGTCCATCTGGAGCACGAGTACGGGCTCTATGAATACCGCGATCCGCGGGGGCGCGGCGACGGCAATGAAGGCTTCCTCACGCTGCTCGAGGCCGTCGGTGAATATCCGCTGGTGGTCGAGCCCCACACGGTGCACGGGCGGTTAAGCGACTTCGAGGCCGAGTTCATCTACCAGCTCTGCCAGCGCGCCGACGTCGTCCTGTTCAAGTGCCATTACCAGAAGTGGCGCTTGGACTGGACCTTTCCCGGCCGCGGCTGGGAGACCCCGCGCAACGTCATGGTGGTGCCGCACGGCGCCCGGCCGGACCGGCGCTGGGGCATTCACGAGATCCCCGCGCTGCGCGCCGAGCTGGGATTGGACAAGGCGGGCCTGGCCGATCACGTCGTCGGCATGATCGGCTGGATCCAGGCCAACAAGCGCTGGGACATCCTGCTGTCGATGTGGGAGGAGTTGCACGAAGAGATCAAGCGCCAAAGCGGCCAGGAGTGGGACCTGCTGGCCGCGGGCACCATCCGCGACCCGCACGACAAGCCGCAGTATGAAAGCTGGAAATCGGCCGTGCTCCGGCTCCAGGACAAGGGCATCGCGCATTACTACGAGTTCATCCCCCGGGGCGAGCTCTACTACAAGATGATGGCCGTCTGCGACTTCATCGTCTTGCCCTCGACCGACGAAACCCAATCCGGAACGCTGGCGCGCATCATTGCGCTGAACAAACCCTTCATCACCACGGCGCCCATGGAGGGCCTGACGGCGCAGACGCTCGAAAGCGAGGGCGGCCTGCTGTTCACCACCAAGGAGATGCTGCGCCGCAAGGTCATCCGCATGGCGACGAACGAGCAGCTCCGCCTGCGCCTGGGCGAGAATCTCCGCCGCTATCTCGACGAAGTCGTCTCCTGGGAGGTGGTCGTTCGGCAGTACCACGAGGCCTACGAGCTCGCCCGCGAGGCCAAACGCACCGGTACGCGCGTCACTCTCCCGCTCGAGTTCTGACCACTATGCAGCACGAAGTCCTGTTCGAGCGCGATCCGCGCAACCCGATCCTCCGCGCCGCCGACCTGCCCTACCCGGCCAACTCGGTCTTCAACGCCGCTGCGGCGGCATTCGACGGCGAGACGTTGCTGTTGCTGCGCGTGGAAGACCGCCGCGGTCTTTCGCACCTGACGGCGGCCCGCAGCCGGGACGGCGTCACCGGGTGGCGCATCGACCCGCAGCCGACACTAGCGTCCGATCCCGACACGCACCCGGAAGAGATCTGGGGCATCGAAGATCCGCGAATCACCTTTCTCGAGGAAAAGAACGTCTGGGCCGTCACCTACACGGCTTACTCGGCCGCCGGGCCGCTGGTCTCGCTGGCGCTCACCGAGGATTTCCGCTCCTTCGAGCGTCTCGGTCCGGTCATGCCGCCCGAGGACAAGGACGCCGCCCTGTTTCCCGTCCGTTTCGGCGGCCGCTGGGCGATGATTCACCGCCCGGTCTCAACTTTCCCGGGCGTCGGCGCCCACATTTGGCTCTCTTACTCGCCGGACCTCAAGCACTGGGGCGACCACAAGGTGCTGATCGAGGCCCGCAAAGGCGGCTGGTGGGACGCCAATAAGGTCGGCCTGTCGCCGCCGCCGCTCGCCACGCCGGCCGGCTGGCTCGTGCTCTATCACGGCGTCCGAAACACCGCCGGAGGCGCCATCTACCGGCTCGGCCTGGCGCTGCTCGATCTCGAGGACCCCTGCCGCGTGCTGCTCCGCTCCGACGAGTGGGTCTTCGGCCCGGAGGAGAGTTACGAAATGTTCGGCGACGTGGGCAAGGTGGTCTTCCCCTGCGGCTGGGTCCTGGACGGCGACCAGATTCGCCTCTACTACGGCGCCGCGGACACATGCCTGGCCCTGGCCCACGGCCGCCTGTCCCGCCTGCTCGACTGGCTCAAGGCCCACAGCCGCCACTGGTCCGAACGCCGATGCACGTAGCGATGCTGGCGCCGATCGCCTGGCGCACGCCTCCGCGCCACTACGGCCCCTGGGAGACCGTCGTCTCGCTGTTGACCGAGGGCCTGGTGCGCCGGGGCGTCGACGTCACGCTCTACGCCACCGCCGATTCCATCACCAGCGCCCGGCTGCGCGCCGTCTGTCCCCGGGGCTACGAGGAAGATCCCACGATCGACGCCAAGGTCTGGGAGTGCCTGCACATCTCGGAGCTGTTCGAGCACGGCGACGAGTTCGATCTCATCCACAACCACTTCGACTTCCTGCCGCTCACTTACACGAAGATGACGCGGACGCCTGTCGTGACCACCATCCACGGCTTCTCGAGCCCCCGCATCCTGCCCGTCTACAAGAAGTACAACGGCAAGGTCTACTACGTCGCCATCAGCGAGGCCGACCGCAGCCCGGAACTCGACTACGTCGCGACCGTCTATCACGGCATCGACCTCACGCAGTTTGACTTTCGGGCCACCCCCGATGACTACCTCCTCTTTTTCGGCCGCATCCACCCGGACAAGGGCGCGCGCGAGGCGATCGAGATCGCCCGCGCCGCCGGGCGGCGGTTGATTCTTGCCGGCATCATCCAGGACCGGGCGTACTTCGAAACCGAGGTCCGCCCGTGGGTAGACGGCGAGCGCGTGCAATATGTGGGCAGCGCCGGGCCTGAGCTTCGCAACCGGCTACTCGGCGGCGCCTGGGCGCTCGTGCACCCGATCAACTTCAACGAGCCGTTCGGGCTTTCCGTCGTCGAGGCGATGGCCTGCGGCACGCCGGTGGTGGCCTTCGACCGCGGCAGCATGCGCGAGATCATCCAGGATGGCGTAACCGGCCTGCTGTGCCGCTCCGTCGAGGAGGCCCTTGAGCGATTGCCCGAGATCGCCTCGATCGACCGGCGCGCCTGCCGCCGCTCGGTGGAGGCGCGTTTCAGCGCCGAGCGCATGGTGGAGGACTATCTCGCCGTCTACCGGCGCATCCTGGAGCAACGCGCAAGATGATTCGCCGCTACGAAGGCAATCCGATTCTCACCAAGGCGGACGTGCCCTACCCGGTGGAGACGGTCCACAATGCCGCCGTCGTCAAACACGAGGGCCGCTATGTGATGGTCTTCCGTTCGCATCTGCGCAATGGCCGCTCGATCCTCGGCCTGGCGGAAAGCGACGACGGCTTCCGCTTTCGCGTCCGCCCGAAGCCCTTCCTGGTGCCTGCCGAACAGGAGCCCTTCGCCACCTACGAGGAGTTCGGCGTGGAGGATCCGCGCATCTGCCGGCTCGAGGGCGCCTACTGGATCACCTACAGCGCCTATTCGCGTCACGGGGTGCGCGTGGCGCTGGCGCGCACCGAGGATTTCGAGCGCGTCGAGCGCATCGCCCTGATCACGCAGGCCGACATGCGCAACGTCGTGCTGTTTCCAGCGCGCTTCGCGGGCCTTTACGCGCGGCTGGACCGGCCGCACACCGAGATCGCCCCGTGGTCGATCTGGATCTCCTGGTCGCCCGATCTGGTGCACTGGGGCGACTCCCAAATCCTCATCCGGCCGCTCCCGTATCACTGGGACGAGATGAAGGTCGGCCCCGGCGCCACACCCATCCGGACCCCTGACGGCTGGCTGAACATTTTCCACGGCGTCTTCAGAACCATGGATGGCGCGGTTTACCGGCTCGGCGTGGCATTACACGATCTCGAAGACCCGGCGCGGCTGATCGGCGTGGCTGACGACTGGATTCTCCAACCCGAAGATCCGTGGGAGCGCACCGGCTACGTCCACAACGTGGTCTTCACCTGCGGCGCGGTGGCCGAAGAGGAGGGCACGTTGAAGCTTTACTGGGGCGGCGCCGACACGGTCATGTGCGCCGGAACGGCTTCCATCGCCGAGCTGGTCGAGCTCTGCCGGAGGAAGCCCCGGCCGCCGCTTTGATCCGCACCCCGGGAAGGCCGCAGCCGGGGAGGACTCTCGCTCGGAAATCGCCCGCCTGGAAGCCGCCTTCTGCGGCGTCCAGCACTCTCAGGCGCGCCAGCCCATGCCGAGCAAGGGCGTGCCCCGGCATCCGCTCCCGCCGCCGGCTTGCCCGTCCGTTAACGGCGCACCGGACGCTCAGCGGCGGAGAAGCGGATGTACGGGCCGCGTGAGCCGTTGGGCAGAATCGTCGTCTCGTCGGTCCGGGCCCGCATCAGCATCTGGGGCGTCATCTCGAGCGCCCCGGTGAGATCGGCGCCGCGCAAGTCCGCGCCCATGAGGTTCGCGTCCCCGAAACGGGCTTCGCTCAGGTTGGCCCGCACCAGCTCCGTCCCCTGAAGGACCGCTCCACGGAAGTCGCACCGGCGAAGATCGGCGCGATAGAAGTTGCTCCGGCTCAGATCCGCCTCAATGAAGCGCGCGCCCGGCATCTCGGCCCGCACGCCGTCGACGCCATGCAGATGAGCGGAGGAGAAGTTCGCCCCGGCGGCAGCAACCCCGGTGAGCAAAGAGAACTCGATTCGGGCGTGATAGAGCAGCGCCTCTTCGAGATTCGCGTTCACGAGCTTGCAGTCGAAGATCCGCGCGTGATGAAAACTGCCCTTGGCCGCCTTCACGCGTGTCAGATCCGAGCCGCGCAGAACCGCATCCATCAGCCGGCACTCCGGCATGTGAACATCGACCAAGGAACAGCCGTTCAGCCGCGCCTCGCACAGGTTCACGCCGCTCATGTAGGCGCGGTCCAGGCGGACGAAGTCGAGCTCGGCGCCGGTCAGGTCGGCACGGGAAAGGGTGCTGCGCCGCAGGTCCACCTCTTCGAGCGCCGACTCGCTCAGGTCCGCTTCAGCCAGGTCCGCCTCGAGCCAGGTGACGTACTGCAAGGACGCTTTGGGTAGCCTGGCTCCCGGCGCTTTCCGCCCGCTGAGGGTCACGCCGCGCAGGCGCAGTGGGACGCCCTCGCGGCTCCCATCCAGCCAGGCCCCGTGGGCGGCGATGGCGGCCGCCAGGTTGAAGGGGGCCGGCGGGGTACCCGAATCGGCCAACCCCTCCGAGCGGCGCCCGGACTCTGCCCAGACCTCGCGCTCCATGGCTACCTGCCTTATCGACGGGGCGGAATAGATTCTTAAACCGAGCCCCACCTAGAATGGGGAAGAACCCCATGGCACTGACGATCCAAGACCGGGAACGTGAGGGCATCACCATCCTCGATCTCAAGGGGCGGCTCACCGCCGGCGAGGAGGCCGGCATCCTCCGTGAGAGGCTCCGCGGGGAAGCCGCCGCCGGGCGCATCAACATCATCCTGAACCTGGCCGAGGTCGACTACATCGACAGCACTGGCCTGGGCACGCTTGTGATCTGCTTCACCAGCCTGCAAAAGGCCGGCGGCGCCCTGAAACTGCTCAACCTCAACCGGCGCAATGTCGAACTGCTGGTATTGACCAAGCTGAGCACCGTCTTTGAAATCTTCAACGACGAGCAGGACGCCGTCAACAGCTTCTTCCCCGGCCGCAAGATTCAGCGCTTCGACATTCTCAGCTTCCTCCAGAGCCAGCGCGCTCAGGAGTGAACCATGACGCTGGTGGTGATTGGCGGCGTAGCCGCCGGCTTGAGCGCCGCCGCGCGCGCCCGGCGGATCGATGCCTCGCTGGAAATCCTTGTGCTCGAGAAGGGCGCCCAGATCTCCTGGGCGGCTTGCGGCCTGCCCTACTATGTCGACGGCCGCGTCCGCTCACTCGAGGAGCTCGTGGTCTACACGCCCGAGCGTTTCGAGCGGGAGCGACGAATCCGTGTGCGGGCAGGTGCCGAAGCGGTCGCCATCTCCCATGCCCGCCGCGAGGTCGTTCTGGCCGGGGGCGAACGCGTGCGCTACGACCGTCTGGTCATCGCCACGGGCGCGCGGCCGAAACTCGAGGGTATCGCGGGGCTGCCGCAGCCGAACGCGTTCACGCTGCACACGCTCGAAGACGCCCGCCGCCTGCGCGAGTTTCTGGCCTCCCGGCGCCCCCGGCGCGCCGTGGTCGTCGGTGCGGGCTATATCGGCCTCGAGATCGTCGAAGCCCTGCGTACGCAGGGACTCTCGGTAACCTTGCTCGATGCCGGCGGCACGATCGCCGGCCGCGAGGACAATTTCCTCGTCCGGGCCGTCTCCCAGCACCTGGAGCGGTTCCGCGTCAGCTACGTTCCCCACCAGCCGGTGCGCGCCATCGAACCGGACCGGGTGGCCGGCTTTCCCTGCGATCTCGTGGTGCTGGCCACGGGCCTGAAGCCGAACGTGGAACTGGCCCAGGAGGCAGGCATCGAGATCGGCCCCACCGGCGCCATCCGCGTGAATGAGCGCACGGAGACCAACCTCACGGGCGTCTACGCCGCGGGCGACTGCGCCGAGACCACCCATCTGGTGACCGGAGGCCCCGTCTGGCAACCCCTCGGGACCACGGCCAACAAGATGGGCCGCGTCGCCGGCGCCAACGCCGCGGGCCGTCGCGAGCGCTTTCCGGGCATCGCCGGCACTGCGATCGTGCGCCTGTGCGGGCTGGCCATTGGTTTCACGGGGCTTTCCGCGGCGCGGGCGCGGGCCGCGGGCTTCGATGCCGCCGCGGCAACCATCACGGCCGGCGACCGCCCCCGGTACTTCGCCGGCCGGCCTACCGAGATCGAGCTGGTCGCGGACCGCCGGACCGGGCGCCTTCTGGGCGGGGCCGTGATCGGCGAAGAGGGCGTCGCCGGCCGCGTCAACGTCATCGCCGCAGCCGTTAGCCGCGCGCTGACGGTCGAGGAGTTTCAATTCCTCGACCTGGCCTACGCGCCGCCGTTCGCGCCGGTTTGGGACCCGCTGCTCGTCGCCGCTCAGCAGCTGGTGCGCGAGCTTTGACCGCGCGCCGACGGCAGGGCGCGGCCTCTCTGCACCGCCTCATGCGCCCGGGGCGATCCTGAGAGCGTAGGCATGAGCCTGCCACAGCGGTTCGGGCAGCGCCACGGTGAGGTCCTCGCCCTGCTGCGTGAACTTGAGCGGCTGCTTCCCGCCGAGCAGGCTGATTCGCGAGCCCGCGGGCACCGCGAGCGAACGGATCGTCACCTCGGCCTGGCGCGGCCTGCCGAGCAGAATCGCATAGAGAACCTCGCCTTTTCGGGTAAACCTGACGGGCAGGCCGTCGGCCGTCGCGCCCTCGGCCCGCTTCCACGGCCGGGTGCCGTAGATCGCCTCGCCGTTGACGCGGAGCCAGTCGCCCAAGGCCCGCAGCCGCGCGAGCTGAATCTCCGGGATGCTGCCGTCGGCCTTCGGCCCCACGTTCAGGAGCAGATTGCCGTTCTTGCTGACGATGTCGATGAGCAGGTGAATCAGTGCGTCCTCGGCAAGGGTGTGCTCGGGCCCCTCCAGCTGGTTGTAGCCGAAGGAGAAACCCAGGCCGCGGCAGGTCTCCCACTTGTAGTCGGTGATGTCGTCCATCTTTTTGTATTCCGGCGTCACGAAATCGTGGTGCCGGCGCGGCGCACCCGGCTTGCGGATCTCGAACCGGTCGTTGATGAGTCCCTCCGGAAAGCGGTTGTAGTAGTCCGCGATGATCTCCTCCAGGCGCCCCTGCTCCGGATAGCCGATGTCGTTCCAGAGGATGGCGGGCTGGTAGCGCTCGATGAGCTCGCGCCAGTGCGCGTCGGCGTAACGGGCATATTCGGGCGTGTGGAGAATCGTGCTCCTGACCTGCTCGACCGTCTCGATCGGCTCCGGATTGAAGCTCCAGTCCAGGCCGCCTGAGTAGTAAAGACCCATTCGCATCTTGCGAGCGCGCACCGCCCGGGTGAGCTCGCCCACAATGTCGCGCGCGGCGTGCTGCTGGTCCGGCCGCCGGTTCGGGTTCGCCACTTTGCTGGGCCAGAGCGTAAAGCCGTCGTGATGCTTCGTGGTCAGCACGACATAGCGGGCCCCGGCGCTCCGGAAGATCTCGGCCATCGCCCCCGGATCCCAGCGGGCGATCGCCTCGTTGAAGCGGGGGATGAAGTTCAGGTAGTCGAAGTCCTTCCCGTAGGTCGCCTCGTGGTGCTTCCGGGTGGGTGAATTGGGGATGCGTAGCGTGTTCAGGTACCACTCCGCGTAGGGGTTGTTGCGGAACCAGACCTTCCAGTCCACCTTGCCCAGCTCGCCCACCGGAGTCGCCCAGGCCGGCACCGAGTAAAGGCCCCAGTGGATGAAAATGCCGAACTTGGCGTCGTCGAACCACTGCGGGAGCCGGTGTGTCCGGATCGACTCCCAATTCGGCTCGAACCTGGGCCGGGAGGCCTGCCCGGCTCCTCGAGCCTGTGCCGGAAACGCCCCCAGGGGCGCCAGCCCCGCAAACAGCAATCCTCGCCTGGTCACCATGCCGATCACGCCTCCGCCGCTAGAGTATACCCGTTCGCGGCGGGGCTCCGTCGGAAGCCCGCCGCTCGGTTAAGCTGGAAGAAAGATGCCGACCAAGGTCAACGAGATCATCGACTCGGCCGCCGCCATCGCCAAGGGGCTCGGGGTTACGCTCAAGGAGTTCCTCTCGCCGACAATCACGGAGGACTACCCGGACTCGCCCCCGCGCTTCCAGGAGCGCTATCGCGGGGTCCATGTGCTCGAGCGGGACGAAAACGGCTTGGAGAAGTGTGTGGCCTGCTTTCTCTGCGCCGCGGCGTGTCCCTCCAATTGCATCTACATCGAGGCGGCCGAGAACACCGACACGATCCGCATCAGCGGCGGCGAGCGCTACGCCAAGGTCTACAACATCGACTACAACCGCTGCATCTTCTGCGGCTACTGTGTCGAGGCCTGCCCCACTGACGCGATCACACACGGCCACGGCTTCGAGATCGCCAGCTATGACACCGTCACGCTCATCTGGCGGAAAGAGCAACTGCTGGCCCAGCCGCGCGAGCCGTATCCGGAGGCCACGGTCACCGAGGTAGGCTGAGTGGGTTTCATAGCAACGGCCATCATCCGCGCCGGCCTCGCCCTCGTCGCGGCCGGCTGGCTCACGCTTGCCGCTCCCGCCGATCTAAAGACCATCCCACTGCCGCCACCGGACACCTCCGGCGGCAAGCCGCTCATGGAGGCTCTCCGGCTGCGCCGGACCGTGCGGGACTTGCGGCCGGAGCCGCTTGCGCCCCGCGTCCTCTCCAACCTGCTGTGGGCCGCTTTCGGCATCAATCGGCCCGATTCGGCAGGCCGCACCGCGCCTTCGGCCTGGAATCAGCAGGAAGTCGACATCTACATCCTCACGCCGGAGGCAGCCTACCTCTACCGGCCGCGACCCCATGAGCTGGAGCCTGTGGTGGCGGGGGATTGGCGCGCGCTCACGGGGACGGACTCCTTCCTCCGCGAGGCTCCGGTGGTCCTGGTCTACATTGCCGATTTCGCCCGCGCGCCCAAGACCGCCGAAGCCGACCGCCGCTATTACGCCGCCGCGCACGCCGGATTCATCGGAGAGAACGTGTACCTGTATTGTGCCTCCGCCGGGCTAGGGACCGTCTTCGCCGATAGCGCCGACCGCACCGCCCTGGCGAACAAGCTCGGCTTGCGAGCCGAACAGCAGATTACCTTCGTGCAGGCGGTAGGCTACCCCAGATAATCGAACAGGCTCGTACGCGGCAGCCGGGCTTTGCTTGAAAGCGCGGCCTCCTGCTGAAACCGCGCTTGATTCATCGCCAGAATCGCCTCGGTGAGGTCGGCATCTTCGATCGCGGCGATCTGGCTCTTCAGGCGAAGTTCTTCTCTGTGAGCCGCCTCGACGGCAGCCGCGATCTGATTCTGCACGGTCCCGTAGAAGGCGAGCTGGTCGTTGAGATGCGACGAGGCGGTCTGCACCTGTCCGACGGCGGCCTGGATAGCCGCCCCATCGTCCGCCAGAAGCGCGGCGCGGAGGTTGACCAGCGCCTGAAAGGCGTTTCTGGCCGGGTCTGGGTGGTCAAAAATCTCCGCCGCAGTGCGCGAAACCCGGAAGCGCCCTCCGCCTGGCATCACCGCCTCCCGCGTCGCCGCAGCTCCCTGATAGGAGCTCACCGGCGGCGTTTGTGACCAGTCCAGTGTGTAGGGTAGGACGCCGTCGGCATCGCCGCTGAAAATATAGCGGCCTTCGACGCTCATCCCGGCCAGGCTCACCAGTTGCTCGAGCAGCGCTTCGACCTCGATTGCGATCGCCGCGCGATGGGAAGCCGAGACGGTGCTGCTGGCCCCCTGGCCGCCGAGCACGGCCGCCCGCTCCAGCCGCGTTACGGCAACGGCGAGCGTCTGCTCGGCCGTGTCCGTCTCCGCCTTGAGGCGGCCCAGATTCGACCGGATCTGCTCGGTGGCGGCCAGCTCCGAGCGCAGCGCCAGGAGGCGTCCGACCTGGTCGGGATCGTCGGAAGCTTCCCTCAACCGCTTGCCCGATGTCACTTCGCGCTGCGCGCGCGCCAAGCGGTCTTTGATCGCCTCCAGATCACGCAAGAACCGCTCCGTTTGCGCGTCGACCCGTTGAATCATCCCTTGCCTGTCCTCCTGCTACCGCACCATCGCCAGCACCGACTGAATCAGCTCATCGAGCACCGTCACCAGCTTCGCCGCCGCCTGATAGGCACGTTGGTACTGGATCATGGCCGCCGCCTCCTCGTCGAGATTGACGCCAGAGGCAGCCTCCCGCAGGCTTCGCGCCTGCGCCAGCAGGGCCGCCTGCATGCCGGCCCCATCCCGTGCGGAGGCCAGCACCTTGCCCGCCTCGGCGGCGATCGAACCATAGAAGGCGGTGAAGCTCACGCCCTGGATCTCCACGGAGGTCGCCAGCGCCGCCAGATCCAAAGCGTTGCCGTTGCCGCCCGGCGCCGAGGCGTAGGCCGCGGCGAGCTCGCTCGCCGTGATCGAAGTGACCGAAAGCGTGGAGGCGGCCCCCACAGCTGCCGAGTAGCTGAACAGGTTCACCGCCGGCGGCTGCCCGTTCAGGTCCACGCCCGAGGCCAGAATCGAATTGACCCGGTCGGCGAAGGTCTGCGCCAGCAAATCCAGCGAGGCAAGCAGCGACGGGATGCGGTCGTTTGCCGTCTCGAGCAGCCCGGCCAGCCGCCCCTGGCTGACACGCGAGGTCATCACCGCTCCGGTGGCGTCCCGCAGCTCGGTCTGCGGGCCGGAGAAGTCCGCCTGGATCTCGAGCGCCCGATCGCCGATCACCAGCAATGTCTGGCCGCCGATCAGCACCGTCACGCTGCCATCGTCGGCCCGGAGCGCCTGAAAATCCACCCATTCGGCCAGTTCTTCGAGCGTCCGGTTCAAACGCGCGTCCAGCCCCGCATCGGAGAGTTTCCGCCGGTCATTGCGGATCTCGGCATTGATCTCCCGGATCGTGTGCGCCAACCGGTTGATGCGCTCCACGGCGCTTTGCACCTCGCGGTTGGTTTCCTGACGCGCCTCCATGAGTGCCGAAGCGGTCCAGCGAAAGGCTTGCGCCACCTCCCGGGCCCGGCCGAGAACGTTCTCCCGTGCGCCCAGGTCGTTGGGCGTGACCGCGAGTGCGCCGAAGGCGCGGAAGAGCCGATCCATGGCGCCGGCGACGCCGGAGCCGTCCTGGATGTCGAGAATCGCTTCCAGGCGGGCCATGGCCGTCGCCAGCTGGTCGAGACGTCCGTGAAGCGACGCCTGGCGGCGGACCAACCGCTCGGCATGCTCGTCTCGCGAGCTCACCAGATCGCTGACCGTGACACCCCCCGGCAGCTCCAGATCCGGCTGGAAGGCCTGCGCCACCAGGTCCACCTGCTGGCGGGCGTAGCCCGGAGTGGAGGCATTCGCCACATTGTTTTGCACCGTAGCCAGTGCCCGCTCGTAGGCGCGCAGCGACATAGCCGCGGAATTGAGGCTGGCCAGCAGACCCGGCATACGCCCCCCTTATCGGCAGATTCCGACCTCGCCTTGAGGCCCTCAGGCTTCGAGCGCCAGCCGGTGACCCTCCGGCAACCGCAACGAGCCTTCGGCCGTGTACTGGCCCGCGCGCGCTTCGAGCAGCGCCTCCAGACCCCGGAAAAAGTCCCGCGCCTGCACCGCCAGCCGCAAGCTCCGCTCGAGTCGGCGCGCGGCGCTGTCGGAGGCGAGCTCCGCGGTGCACCCCGCCAATTGGTGCGCCAAGTGCGCGGCTTGCTCGATCGAGCCGGCCGTGGCCGCCACAAGCAGCGCCTCCAGCCGCGCCAATACCTCCTCGGTCTCGCTCATGGCTTCCCGCCGCCTGCACCGGGCACGAGCGCCTGCTCGATGAGACGCCGGCTCAGCTCGAGGGCGTCCACCTGGTAACGGCCGGCGCTCACCTCGACACGGAGCTTTTCCAGCCGCGCCGCCCGCTCCGGGCCATCGACAGCGAGCTCGCGGATCCGGCTGCCCAGCTCGGAGAGAGCCACGCGATCCGGCGACTCCCCCGAGGCCGCCCGGGAGGCGCCCGCTACGGCCGCTCGCAGGGGCCGGGCCGCCTCCTGCGCTCGGCTGATGCCTTGACCGCCGGGCGCCTCCGGCGCCAACCGGTTCGTATTGGGATCGTCTACGCGCATACCGAGTCTGACCGTGCGTGGCCTCCTCGCTGGATCTTATCGGACGGATCCGGACAAAGCATTACCGCGGTTCATTCGATCACGGTCAAGGGAATCTCGACTTCGGCCCTCTGGCCCCGCTCGAGCACCACCGCCGTGCCCGCGCCCTCCGGCCAGTCCCCGCTCGCCTGCCCCCGAAGCTGGTAGGAACTGATCACTTCGTAGCGGCCGGGCGGCAACCCATGGAACTGGCAGCGACCCTCGAGGTCGGCCTGCGAAGAACGGAGGCCGCCCACCCGCTGTGCCAGTTCGGCATCGCCGGCGCGGAGCCAGACCGGGGCGCCTGCCGCGCCCACGCCACCCGGTCCCCGCACGCGGACCTCGAGCGAGGCAGGCTGGCTGCTCACCAGCAACTGAAGCAGGGTCACGGTGCCTGGCAAAAGGCGGAGCTCGGCCAGCTTGGAGCGGCTCTCGGCCTCGAGAATCGCCGCGACATAGGAGTCCGCCGGCGTCGCGACGCCCAGCTCCCAGCGGCCGGCCGGCCACACCGCCCGCTCGCCGCATTGAATTCGCTCGATGGCGCCTTCGCCGCCCTTGCGCCGGGCGAAAAGCGAGACCGCACGCAGGTCCGGGCTACCTCCTTCCGAAGCGAGGCACCGGAGCTCCACCACCGGCATCGGCCCCATCTCGAGCGTCACGGCCGCGTCCTGCTCGCCCAGCGTCAGCTCAGCATAGCCGGAGCGGCCGCCCCCCTCGGCCAGGAGCGCCCAGTCGCCCGGCTCCAGCCCGGAGAACTCGAAGCGCCCGCCCTCGGTGACCGTCGTTTCGCGCACTCCGGTTTCCGAGATTAGACTGACGCGTTCGGCCGTGCCCCCGAGAAGGCGTCCCGCAAGTTTGGCCAACCGTCCTTCGAGCGGGGTGATGCGGATCGCCTCGACCTCCTCGTCGAGCCGCACCGTCACTGCTGCCGCCCGGGCTGCCGAGGCCGTCTGCCCGTAGTAGGTCGGCAGCAGCCCGGCGCCGCCGGCGAGCGCCTGGGCGCCCGTCCGGACCAGATACCGCCCCGGCTCCAGGCCCGGGAGGCGGAACCGCCCCCGGTCATCCGTTCGCGCTGTCGCCGCCGCCTTCAGGAGCTCGCCCAACCGGAGGGCAGTCACCGAGACGCCGGGCAGGCCCACCTCGTTTTCGTCAACCACTTCGCCGCTGATCGCACCCAGCCGGGCCAGGCGCACCTCGGCTGTGAAGTGGCCGTCCGCCTCGAGCACGATCGGCGTGCCGGGTTCGCCATGCCACCGCTGCCCGTAGGCACGCGGCGCAAAGCCCGCCCGCTCGGCCCGCACCGAATAAGTTCCCGGCGCCAGGCCCTGGAACGTCACCGTCCCCCGGCGCCCCGTCCATGCCGAAATCGGCGCGCCCCCGAGAGGTTCTACAGTCACCTGGGCGCGAGCGAGCGGCCGAGAAGTACGGTTCTCGACCACCGTCACCGTGAGGACGGCTGCCTCGAGCGCCGGCGCGAGCAGTGCCGCCCAAATAAGCGCCCCGCAGCTAACGGGACCCCAAAAGCTCGAGCGCACGGAACCACCATCTCCGCGACCGCTGGGGCTGCTGCGGCGCCCCTTCGGCAGCACCGCACCATGCCCGGTAGCGGGTCAGGATCTTTTCGGGATCGGTTCCGATCGCCTCGGCATACTGGCGGATGTAGCTGGTGGCGAAGATGCCGGCGGGGAGCTGTTCAAAGTCGCCCGCCTCGATGGCCCGCAGGAAGCGGATGCTGATCTTGGTGCGGTCGGCGATCGCCTCCAGGCTCAGGCCGGCACGCAGCCTCTGCTGTTCGAGCCAGGTGGCCTTGCCGGAGGGTTGTCTTCTTCTGGAAGCGCCTCCCATATGCGTTCCCGCGCGTCGGGCGATACCCGCCTCGGCCATGATAGCGCATCCGGGCCTCCGGACCGCCGGCGCCCTCACGACTCTCCGAGAAGCGCCAGCAGGCCTTCAAGCTGCTCCCGGGCGTGATCGTTGCCAGTGCGCCGGCAGGCCTCGATTCCGCGCTGGTAGAGAGCCCGTGCCCCCTCCAGCCGGCCCAGGCGCTCGAGTGCCTGCCCGCCGTATACGTAGGCGGCGACGTAGTCGGCGTCGCCGGCAATCACCGCCTCAAACTCCCGCACCGCCGCCTCGAGCTCGCCACGCCCCACCAGCTCCATGGCCAGCATGTAGCGGGTGCGGTTGTCTGAAGGATTCTGTTCGACAAGCTGGCGGAGCACACCGAGCCGATCCGACGCCATCCCCCCATTCTAAGGCCGCCCCGAGCGCTGCGCTATGCTGGAAGCCGTGAGCGAACTGCCGCCGGCTCGCCCGGTGCGGGAGTCCATCTCTGAGTATTCGGAGATCGCCCTGCCCAATGACGCCAATCCGCTTGGCCACCTGCTCGGCGGTCGCGTCATGCATCTGGTGGATATGGCCGGAGCCTTGGCCGCTTCGCGTCATTCCCGGCGGCCGGTGGTCACTGTCGCCGTCGATCATATGACCTTCCTCAGCCCGGTGCACATCGGGCAGCTTCTCATCCTGCGCTCTTCGGTGAACCGTGCTTTCCGCACGTCGATGGAGGTGGGCGTCAAGGTCATGGTCGAGGATTTGCGGACCGGCGAGGTACGCCACACTTCATCGGCCTACCTGACTTTTGTCGCCCTGGATGATGAGGGACGGCCCACTCCAGTGCCGCCCGTCATCCCGGAAACACCAGAGCAGAGGCGCCGCTTCGAGGAGGCCGGAGAACGCCGCCGCTACCGGCTCCAGCTCCGGGAACGACTGCGGGCGAAACCCTAGCCCTCGGCCTTGTACATGTACTTGATGTTCGGCTTATAAATCAAAAGATTCGGCTCGTTCGTCCGGGCCAGCTTCAGGCAGCTCTTGTCGTACCATTCGATCGTGCCGTGCACCGTCTCCCCATCGCGCAGCACAATCACCATCGGCGTCCGCGTCTGCATCTGCTTCAGATAGTAAAAATTCTCGGCGTTGGTGTGCTCGGGCGGCGGCGCCTTCTTCTTGTTGCTGTTGGCATGATTGTTGCGGCGGGCGCCGACCTGCTCTTTCGCCTCCGCAAAAGACGGGCGGATGAGTTTACGGTTTGAGGCCTCCACGCTGTGTCTCCTGTTTTCGGCGGAGGCGGCCAGCGGCGAGCGCACCAGATGCTCGCGCCGCCTCCTTTCCTGGGTTAAGAATTCGAATCTGCTTTATTAGTAACACATCGCCGCCCGGAGCGCAACAGCCGGCCCGCCCGAGACCGTATGATGAGTGAGGTATGAGCGTCCTGATCCGGGTGGGAAAGCAGAAGGCCATCCTCCGTAAAGGATCCTGGCTCGCCGCCGACCTCCGACTCGAAAAGCGGTTGAACACTGAAACCCGGCGCTGGTTCCAAGCCACCGGCGGTCCCGCCTGCTCGGACGAGGATCAGGAGGGCGCCGTCGCCCGCGAGATCGCCCGCCGCTTTGGCGGGCGCGTTCTGCTGCACCTGCCCTCCCGCGCGGCCTCGAACGCCCGAGCCTACGTGCGCCACCGGCAGCTCGAATTCGACTTTTCCGAGCCGCCGTGTGTAAACCGTCGCGCAGCCGCCTCGTCTGAGTGAGCGAAAGGAGCGAAAACCACCGATGAAGACACTGATTCGCCTGCTGATTCCCTTTGTGATTCTGACCGCCGCGCTCGTCGCGCAGCCCTTCGGCCCCCCAAGGGCGGCCGACGCCTCGCCCGGGGCGCTGAAGTCGGCCTTGGACCTCACCGACGACCAGATCGCTAAACTGCGCGAGCTGCGCAAGGGCGAGTGGGAGGCGCTGGCGCCGATCCGCGAGCAGTTGCGCACCAACTGCCAGGCCTACCGCGACAAGCTCCGGGCGGGCGGCGATCCGGCCGAGATCGGCAAGCTGGCGCTCGCCTGCCAGGAGGTGCGCAACAAGGCCCAGCAAATCCGCGAGTCCTATCACAAGCAGGCGCTTGCGGTCCTGACGCCGACACAGCAGGCAGCCCTGGCTAAGCTCGAAGAGGCAGCCAAGCTGGCTCCCGCCATCGGTCAGGCCGTGGCGCTGAACCTGATCACGCCGCCGGCGGCCGGTCCCGGCCGGCGTCGTGGTCTTGGCTTGGGTCTGGGACCTGGTCTCGGTCCGGCGTGGGGCGCTGGTCCCCAACCCGGCTCCGGGCTCGGCGGAGGGCGCGGCTGGCGCCGGTAAGCTCATCGATCGGTCTCTCGGGGAATCTCACCCTCGAAGGTCATCGCCAAGGGGAGGGGTGAAAGCAATCCCTCCCCAACTTTTTTGTTTGGCCGAAATCAAATCCTGTCGAGAGAAAGAAGCCCGGTGCTGGGCCACCGGGCTTCACTCAGAGGGGCTGGCGACGAGCTGGGCCTCGTCGCCGGGGATGCTATAAGTCAATGACGACTTATGGTTGTTTTAAGTGTATCGGATTCGAAAAAGAAAATCAAGTCCTTTTGTCCAGGAATTTTTGCGGCCTCCCGCCTCCCCATTTATCTATTTGAAAACAGACCGGTTATAGCCTCCGCCAGCTCGCGCCGGCGCACCGGTCCCGTCCGGCGCAGCCGCCACTCGGGTGCTCGACCAGGCAGCCGCGTCTCATCCAAGTCGCTCAAATAAAAAGGGATGTCGGGATGGAACCAGTTTCGGTGATCGACCCGCATCCACCCGCCTCTCAATGCCGCCTCGATGGCGCCCGCATGGGGGTGCGAAGCCGGCACATCGAGTCTGCCCGGCGCAGGCTTGCCCGGCTCGACGCCGTAATACCCCGCCAGCGCCTGCGCCGCCTCGCCTCGGGTGACCATCGCCTCAGCAGCGGCATGGAGATCCCAATCGCTCACTGGGTACCATCCCCGGACCGCGGCGAACTGGATGGCCGAAAAAGAGGGGTCGTCCAGGGGAAGATCGTCGAACCAGACCAGCGGCACGCCTGCCCGCGCTAGCTCTCGCTGCACCGCCGCAGCCTCCGGCATCCGCCCCGTCTCCATTTCGAGTGCGGCGATGGTGGCCGCCGCCTCGCCCACGTTCCACTCCACGGGATGCAGCCGGTAGGAGCCGTTTGTGATGTGGGTCACGCCAATGTTCTTGGCTGCCGCCGCCAGATTCTCCACCCTTTCAGGAATCAGCGCCCCCATCGGAATCTCGAACGGGCGCGGCATCATCATCCGCGCGCGCTCGCCCGCCCCGCACGGGTGGATGTCCACCATATAGAAGCCGGTGCCGATGGAGTCGGCGAACCGGCGGGCCCGCGCGCCCTTCTGGTAGTCGGCGACGATATCCTGCTCGACCACGCGCACTCGCGAGCGGATGCGGCGCGACTCGCGAAAATACGGCATCTTGGAAAGGCCGTCGGGGGTGCCCATGACGTCGGCGCGGAGCTTCAGCTCAGGGTAGCCCGAGCCCTGCCCGTCGTCACGCGCCACTTCGGTCTGGAGCCAGTACAGAAAGGAAAGCGAGACCCGCTTGGCCTCCTGGAGGATCTGGGCCTGCTCGAGCGGCGGCCGCTCGAGCACGCTCCGGCGGCGATAGTCCTGCGTCGGCCAGTTGATCAGGGCGACATCGTGCGCCAGGCGCGGATCCTCGAAGTTTTTCGCCGCGATCAGCCGGCGCCAGGGGAAGAACGGTCCCGGCGACATGTTGTTCGGCACCGGCGGCTCCTCCCCGAACATCCGATATTGCACATAGCCTTTCCAGCCGAACTCCACGGGGTAGTAAAGCCGCAGGCTGAACGGCTGGCCGTCGCGGTGCTTCTCGTAATCGGGCGGCTTGTCGATCCGGTGGGACTCGCCCGGCCGGTGTTCCAGGGCAAAGGTGTAGGTGAAGCTCTGCACGCAAGCCGGATTCGGCGCCTCGGCCGCGTGCGGCTCCCCGGTGTCGGTCCTGGCCTCGGCGCCCACGACATAGGGAACTCCGGCGAGCGGGAGCAGGTCACCGAGCTCGGTGGCGTCGATCACCCAGCGCGGCCGGATACGAAGCGCTTGGCCGTCCTCGAAACGATAGGCCAGAGCCGAGACGATGCGGCCGCGCTCGACTTCGAGCGCCGCGACGCGCGTGCGCAGCAGGAGCCGAACTCGCTCCCGGTGCGGCGCGAGCATCTCCTCGAGCACCGCCAGACCCGCTCTGGGCTCGAAGCACAAGGGCGAAACGTAGCAGGAGCCGGGGTTGAGGTTTTCCCACAGCGCCGCCGCGGCGGAGAGCTGGTACCGGCTCCGGTAGTAGTCCCGCACACGGCGGCGGAAATCCGCATAGGTGCGCGTCGCCCCGCTGCGCTCGATAAACCGGTTCTCATCGAGGGCCGAGACACCCCCGGCCGTCATCTGCCCTCCGATCCAGTCGGTCTCCTCGGTCAGGCAGACCGAGTGGCCCCGCTCGGCGGCGCGAATCGCCGCGGCCACCCCGCTCAGACCTCCTCCCGCCACCAGCAGCTCGCAGGCAAACTCGGTTGGCTCGTCGGGAATCAGCACCCGGCGAAGGAAGGAGGCCGGATCGCCTTCGGCGCGGACGCTCTGGATGTCGACCACGAGCAAATCGGCCGCCGAAAGCAGGCCCGCAGAGAGCAGGCATAGAAAATGCCGGAACATTCAAATCAGTACTAGCACAGGGGCGCGGCCGCCTCAGCGGCTTGCAATCGGCACCCAGCGGGTGAGCAGCCGCATGAGATCGTCGACGCGAAGCGGCTTGGCGATGTAATCGCTCATTCCCGCCTCCAGGCACAGTTCGCGGTCACCCGGCATCGCATTGGCGGTCATGGCGATGATCGGCGGCGCGGCGCCGAGGCTTCGGAGGCGGCGCGTGGCCTCGTAGCCGTCCATCTCCGGCATCTGGCAGTCCATGAAAATGAGGTCGTAGGGGAGCCGGCTTGCCATCTCGACCGCCTCGCGCCCATTGGCCACCAGATCGACATGGCAGCCCAGGCGCTCGAGCATGGCCCGCGCCACCTTCTGATTCACCGCGTTGTCCTCGGCCACCAGGACACGGCAGGGTGTAAAGTGCCCATCGACGCTTCCGGCGGCGCCGTTGCCGGCGCGCACCCGCTCGGTCTCCCCCGCAGTCCTTTCTCCCCAGGCGGTGCTCAAGGTGTCGAACAGCAGCGAGGGCCTGACCGGCTTGGTGATGCAGGCGGCGAAGCCCTCCTGACGTGCCGCTTCGCTATCCCGGCAGCCCGACGGGGGCGTCACTGCAATCAGAATCGGTCCGCGCCGGCGCGACTCCTCGCGGACCGAGCGTGCCAGCTGGCGCGGGTCGCCGTCGGGCAAATGGGCGTTGACAAAGACGAAATGATAGTCGCCGTCGGGCGCGTGCAGGCGCTCGAGCGCCTCCTGCGTTCCGCGACACCAGTCGGCGCGGATCTCCCAGGAGGTCAACAGCTCGGTCAGGGTTCTCGCGGCGATTGGGTGCGGCTCGACCACCAGGGCGCGCAGGCCGCGCAGATCGCCCGGCGGTGGCGGCGGAGCGGCGCCGGGACTCTCCAGCGGCAGGGTGAGCGACAGCGTAAAGGTCGAGCCTTGCCCCAATCGGCTTCGGACATCGATCCGCGCCCCCATGGCGTCGGCCAGGCGCTTGGAGATCGCCAGACCCAGCCCGGTCCCGCCATACTTGCGCACGCGCGAACTGTCTCCCTGGCTGAAGTCGACGAACAGCTTCGGCAGCTGCTCTTCCGAGATGCCGATGCCGGTGTCCTCCACCGCGATTTCGATCAGCGCCATGCTCCCGCGCCGGTCGCCCCGCGCTTCCACCAGCACGTGACCGCGCTCGGTAAACTTCACCGCGTTGCCCGCCAGGTTGAGCAAGATCTGCCGGATCCGTCCGGCGTCGCCGACGAGGCGCCGGGGCGCGCGCGGGTCACAGCAGACAATGAGCTCGATGCCTTTGGAGTCGGCCTGCGGCCCGAGCAGCATCCCGATCTCTTCGAGCACCGAGGCCAGATCGAACGGCGCCGGCTCAATCGTCAGCTTGCCCGCTTCGATGCGCGAGAAGTCCAGAATGTCGTTGATCAGCTCGAGCAACGCCTCGGCCGAGGTGCGGATCCCCTCGGCGTACTCGCGCTGCTTGTCCGTGAGGTCCAGATCGAGCAGCAGCCCGGTCAGGCCCAGGATGCCGTTCATTGGGGTGCGGATCTCATGACTGATGCTCGCCAGAAAGGCGCTCTTGGCTCGAGACGCCGCCTCGGCCTGATCCCGCGCGGCGGCCAACTGAAGTTCGATCTCCTTGCGCTCGGTGATGTCGCGGATGACGTTCAGCACCAGCGGCCGCCCGTCCAGCTCCAGATAGGAGGTGGTCAGCTCGACCCAGCGCCTGCGCCCGTCCCAGAAGGTCATCTCGCGCTCAAAGATCCGCTCGAGTTGCCGTTCGCTGAACCGCCGGCGGAATGACTCCAGGATGTGGTCGCGGCGCTCGGGAGCGTAAACCATGGCGAAGGATTGGCCTTCGAGCTCCTGCCGGCTCATGCCGGTGAGCTGGCAGTAGGCGCGGTTGACCCGAACCACGGTGCCTGCGGCGTCGATCAGGCGCATGGCGTCGGTCGAGTTCTCCCACACCAGTTCGAGGAGCTTCTCCTGCGCTGGCCGGTCTGCGTCTGCTCGATTCCCCGCAGGCACGACGTCTTCGTGCCGCATCGGCATCCCTGCCGTTCTTATCGGCATTTGAAGCTCCGCAGATGAGAGTCGGGCCGGAAGCCTATGAAGCTGGGCTGGCGAGTTTCCGGCGCAACAGTTCCTGCACCGCTTGGGGATTGGCCTGCCCGCGCGTGGCCTTCATCACCTGACCGACAAAGAAGCCGAGCACGGTGGCCTTGCCCGCCCGGTATTGCTCGAGCTGCTTCGGATTCGCCGCCAGCACTTCGTCGACAACCCGCTCGAGTTCGCCCGCGTCGGAGATCTGGCGCAGGCCCTCCCGCTCGACAATGACCCGGGCCGGCTCACCCGTGGCGAACATCTTCGCGAAAACCTCTTTGGCCATCTTGCCGCTCAGGTGGCCCTGGCGGACCATCGCCACCAGTTCGCCGAGCTGCTCCGGCGCCACGGGCGAGACGGCCAGATCCTTGCCCGCCGCCTTCAGCGCTCCCAGCAGTTCGCCCTGCACCCACTTGGAGGCCTCTACCGGATCGCCCGAGGCGGCCGCCGCGCGCTCGAAATACTCGGCCAACTCCCGGCTCGCCGTCAGCACCTCGACGTCGTAGTCGCGCAGCCCAAACTCGCTTCGGAACCGGGCCCGTTTGGCGGCCGGCAGCTCCGGCATGGCCGCGCGGAGGCGCTCGCGCCAGGCATCGCTCACCCGAAGCGGCAGCAGATCCGGCTCGGGAAAGTACCGGTAGTCGTGCGCGTGCTCCTTGGTCCGCATGCCGACGGTGGTTCCCGAGGCCACGTCATAGAGGCGCGTTTCCTGCTCAATGCGCCCGCCGTCCTCGAGCACCGCCACCTGCCGCGCAATCTCGTAGTCGAGCGCCATGCGGAGAAACCGGAACGAATTGAGGTTCTTTACCTCGGTCTTGGTCCCGAACTCGGAGGCGCCCCGCAGCCGCACCGAGATGTTGGCGTCGCAGCGCAGGTGCCCCTTCTCCATGTCGCAGGAGGAGACCTCGAGGTACTGCATGATCTGCTTGAGCTCGGTGAGGAACTGATAGGCCTCCTCGGAGCTGCGGATATCGGGCTCGGTGACGATCTCGATCAGCGGGGTGCCGCAGCGGTTCAGGTCGACGTAGGTGTAGCGTTCGGAATCGCGGAAGCCTTCGTGCAAGCTCTTGCCGGCGTCATCCTCCAGGTGCACGCGCCGGATGCCGACTCGCCGCGCGGCGCCCTCGAGCTCGTATTCGACCCAGCCGTGCTCGGCCAGGGGCAGTTCGTATTGCGAAATCTGATAGCCCTTGGGCAGGTCCGGATAAAAGTAGTTCTTTCGCGCCATGCGCGAGACCGGGTTGACGCGGCAGTTGAGCGCCAGCGCGGCCTGGACGGCCATCTCGACGGCGCGGCGGTTCATCACCGGCAGCGCGCCGGGCAAGCCCAGGCAAACCGGGCAGACGTTGGTGTTGGGCGGCGCGCCGAAGCTCGTCGGGCAGCCGCAAAAGATCTTGGTCCGCGTCGCCAGTTGCACATGAACCTCGAGGCCGATCACGGCCTCGTAGCGGGCCATCACCTCCGGCGGCGCCAGTGCATCCGCGCGCGAAGCCATAACCCCTCAATTATAAGCAGCGCCCTGGAGGACAAACGTCATAGGCTAAAAGGCTTGGGAGTTCCCATGCTCGAAATCAGCCGGCGTTCTTTCCTGGCGGCAACCGCCCCGCCCTTTCTCCGCGGCGCGGCGCGGCCGACCAACGTGGTCCTGTTCATGACCGACGATCACGGCGCCTGGGCGCTGGGCGCTTACGGCTGCGCGGAGATGCACACGCCGAATCTGGACCGGCTGGCCGCCGGCGGAGCGCGCTTCCGGCGCGCCTTCGCCGCCACGCCCGTCTGCTCGCCCAGCCGGATGAGCTTCTTCACCGGCCGCCTGCCTTCCATCCACGGCGTCCAGGACTGGCTGCGCCCCGTGGACAGCTTCGGGCCCAAGAGCCGCCGGTGGCTCGAAGGTCACCCCACCTTCTCGGAAATCCTGGCTCGCCGCGGCTACCGGTTGGGAATGAGCGGCAAGTGGCACATGGGCGACGATGAGAACGCTCATGCGGGCTTCACCTGGTGGAACACCGTGCCCGGAGGGGGCGGGCCATACCGCGATCCGGAGTTCGTCAACAACGGGCGGCGCGCCGTCGTTCCGGGTTACAAGACCGAGATCATCGCCGATGCCGCCCTCGAGTTCCTGGACGCGGCCAAGGACGGCCCGTTCTTCCTCTACGTGCCGTTTTAGGCGCCGCATACGCCCTACGACTATCAGCCCGAGCGGTATCGCGAACCTTACCGGGATTGCGCCTTCACCTGCTTCCCCGATCCGCCGCCGCACCCGTGGGCGAACCGGAGCCTGCTGAAGCACCTGGGCAACCGCGCCAGCAAGCTGGCCTACTCGGCGCTCATCACCGGCGTCGATTACAACGTCGGCCGGATCCTGCGGCGCCTGGAAGAGCTCGGCCTGCGCGAGAACACGCTGATCGTCTTTACCGCCGATCAAGGCTGGTCTGCCGGCCATCACGGCTTCTGGGGCAAGGGCAACGGCACCTGGCCGCTCAACATGTAGGAGGAGTCGATCCGGGTGCCGCTCATCTTCAACCAGCCGGGCCGGATCCCGGCGGGGAGCGAGCTCTCGCCGATGGTCTCCCACTACGACTTCTTCCCCACCCTCCTCGACTATCTGGGCATCGAGGCGCCGCCAGATCCGAAGCGCGTCGGCCGCAGCTACGCCGACTTTCTCCGAGGCCGGAGCCCGCGGTGGCGGGATCGTCTGTCTTTCGAATACTGCTACGTGCGGGCCGTCCGCACCGACAAGCTCAAGTACGTCGAGCGCACCCGCGAGTGGCCGAGCGAACTCTATGACCTCGCATCCGACCCCGGCGAGACCCAGAACCGGATCTCCGATCCGCGCTATCGACGCCAACTCGCCGCCCTGCGCGCGGAGCTGGCCAAGTTCTTCGCGCGAGCCGGGGCGCCGCGGCTCGAGGCCTGGCGGGAGACCACACGCCCGCAGTTGTCGACTTTCGGACGATAATATCTTTTGTGGGCTTCCGCCTCTTGCCTCTCCTGCTGCTGCCCCTCGGCGCCCTTTCGGCCGAGCTCCAAAGCGACGGCGCCATCGATTTCCGCATCGGCCTGAGCCGCCGTTGGGATCTGCTCGTTCACAACCGCGCCCGCGTGCGTTCGACCTCCAACGACTGGTATGACGTGAGCATCATTCCGATCTTTCGCTACCAGTGGCGCCCGCGGGTGCAGCTTGCCGCCGGCGCCTTCATCAGTTGGTTCGAATACCCGAATAACGACTGGCAGCGCCACTTCCGTCCCATCGTCGCCATCGAGCCCGCCGTGCTGGACAAGGCGGTCACACTGACGCTGCGCACCCAGTACGAGCGTTTCATGATCACCGAGCGCCCTGACTGCAATCGCTACCGGCAGCGCTTCCGGGTCAGCCGCGGCCGCGACTGGGTTCCCTATGCGAGCGTCGAGTTCTTCTTCACCGACCACGGCTACGCCACCACCCGCTACGGCACGGGGCTGCGGCGCAACATCAACAAGCGCGACTCGGTCGAATTCGGCTACTGGTACGAGACCCGGCGGCTGAACGATTATGGCATCCGCCACATGTTCTACACCACGTTCATCTTCAACTTCCAGGGCTTCGCCCCGGACCTATAGCCCGCCGGCAGCGGCACTGTAGAATAGCGTCTTATGGCCAGAGAGTATGACCTGACGCCGCGCCCGGTCCCGCGGATCGAAACCCCGCTGCGCCGCATCGTGACCGATTTCCCCGTGCCTGAGTCGCTGCCCGTGCTCGAGGCGCTCCATCGCTGGGAGCCACAGTCGATGCGCGGCCAGCCGCCCGTGGTCTGGGAGCGCGCCGAAGGCTTTCAGGTCTATGACGCCTGGGGTAACCGCTGGATCGACTGGTCCTCCGGCGTGCTGATCACCAACGCCGGCCACGGCCGCCGGGAGATCATCGAGGCCATCACCGGCCAGGCGCACGCCCAGCTGCTCACCAACTATTGCTTCCCCAGCCGCATTCGCGCGCGCCTGGTCGAGCGATTGGCTGAGCTGAGCCCGGAGCCGCTCAAGAAGGTCTTCCTACTGACCACCGGCTCGGAAACCGTCGAGTGCGCCATCAAGCTCTGCCGCACCTACGGCGTCAAGGTCGGCGGCCGCGCCAAGCACGTCATTGTTTCTTTCGAGAACGCCTTCCACGGTCGCACGCTCGGCGCCCAGCAGGCCGGCGGCATTCCGGCGCTCAAGGAGTGGATCGTCAACCTCGATCCGGGCTTCGTTCAGGTGCCCTTTCCGGACGGCTTCCGCACGACGGACACTTCCTTCGATTACTTCCTGGAATGCCTGGACGAGCGCGGCGTCGAGCCGGCCAACATCGCCGGCGTGATGCTGGAGACCTATCAGGGCGGCAATGCTGCCTTCGCTCCCCGCGCTTACATGCAGGCGCTGCGGGAGTGGTGCTCCGGCCACGACATCCTGCTGGTCCTCGACGAAGTCCAGGCTGGCTTCGGCCGCACCGGCACCCTGTGGGGCTTCGAGCACTACGGCATCGTCCCGGATCTGGTCTGCTGGGGCAAGGGCATCTCGAGCTCCCTGCCGATCTCGGCCATCGTCGGCCGGCCGGATGTGATGGACCTGCATCCGCCGGGCTCGATGACTTCCACGCACACCGGTAACCCGGTCTGCTGCGCCGCAGCGCTCGCCTCGATCGAACTGGTCATCCGGGAGAATCTCGCCGAAAACGCCCGCCGCATGGGCGAGCTGCTGCATCAGAGGCTCCAGGCGATGAAGCTGCGCTTCGCCGAGATCGGCTGGGTAGATGGCAAAGGTCTCGTGGCCGCCGTCATGTGCGTCAAGCCGGGCACCAAGGAGCCCGACGGCGACCTGGCCTGGGACGTCGTGCGGCGTTCAATCGAAAAAGGCGTCCTCATGTTCTCGCCCGTCGGCCTGGGCGGCGCCTCCATCAAGATCTGCCCGCCGCTGGTCATCACCGAGGAGGCCGTGCTCGAGAGCACCGAGGCCTTCGAAGAGGCCTTCGCGGAAGCCGTCGCCCAGCGCAAAGGAGCCGCGGCATGAGCCGGATGGATGTGGCCGTCATCGGCGGCGGCATGATCACCTATGACCAGATTCTGCCGTCGCTCTATCATTTGCAGCGGCTGGGCACGATCGGCGAGATCTCGGTCTGCGCGCTCAACGCGCGGCCGCTCAAGGCGCTGGCCGAATCCGAGCTCTTCGCCCGCGCCTTCCCCGGCCAGTCCTTCCGCCCCTATCCGGAGCTGACGGGTGATCTCGACAAGCCCTATCCGGAGCTCTACCGCGACGTGATCGCAGCTCTGGCGCCGCGCAACCTCGTCGTGGTCGCCGTGCCCGACCAGCTTCATTACCCGGTGATCCGCGCCGCGCTCGAGCACAACCAGCATGTGCTTTCGGTCAAGCCGTTGGTGCTCCGCGCCGCCCAGTCCGTGGAGATCGAACGCGAGGCCCGCGCGCGCTCTCTCCTTGTGGGGGTCGAATACCACAAGCGCTTCGATGACCGGAGCCTGCTCGCCCGGCGGCGCTACCGCGAGGGGCTGTTCGGCGAATTCAAGCTGGGCACGGCGCGCTTGCTCGAGAAATGGTACTACCGGCACTCGAACTTCCAGAACTGGTGCACGGTGGAAAATTCCGACGCCTTCACCTACATTGGTTGCCACTACGTCGACCTGGTGCACTTCATCACCGGCCTGCTGCCGGTGGCCGTGAGCGTCTGGGGCGTTCGCGACCGCTACCCGAACGGCAACGAAGGCTTTCTTTGGACGGATGCCCGTGTCATCTGGTCCAACGGGGCCTGTCTGAACGTGCAGAATGCGCTGGGTTTCCCCGACGATGCCCCGGGCACGAACATCCAAGGCTTGACGATGTATTGCTCCGGCGGCGACCGCGGCGCCTGGCTCGAGCATCACGACCAGTACCGCGGCATCAAGTACTGCTATACGCGCAACCCCGGCGGGGCCGGCGCCACCGTCTACGCCGAGCCGAGCACCGATTACTTCCAATACCTCGATCTTGGCGGCCCCGGCCTGGTGCCGGTCGGCTACGGCTACCGCTCGATCGAGTACATCGTGAAGGCCGCCGCGCGCGTCGAAGCGGCGCCGGAAGGAGAACGCCAGAGCATCCTGGCCGAATATGATGCCCGGGGCGTGATGGCCACGCCTGCCAACAGCCTGTTCAACGAGCTGGTCATCGAGGCCGGGCGGCTGTCGATTCTCAACGACGGGCGGCTCGCCAGAATTCATTACGAACCGGAACCTCGCGTCGAGCTATCCTGAAAAGTAGCGATTTTATCCACGACTGAGGAGGATTCCATGGGATGCGGTAGTGGAGCGGGCTTTCCTCCGCCGCAGGAAGAAGAAAAGGGCGGCCGCACGGTTTTCTGCGTGAAGTTTCAGAAGGAGCTGCCCGGCCTCGACGAAGTTCCTTTCGACAACCACCCTCTCGGCCAGCGCATCTACGAGAACGTCTCCAAGCAGGCCTGGAGGATGTGGCTCGAACACATGAAGATCCTCCTGAACGAGTACCGTCTGAATCTGGGCACCCGTGAGGCGCAGGAGTTCCTGCTCCAGCAGATGGAGGAGTACTTCTTCGGCGAGGGCGCAGCCCTGCCCCCGGAATATGTTCCGCCGCGCTATAAGTGAATCACCGGCAGCGCAGCCGTGATCTCGAACTCGAGCACAGCATGGGCGCGGCGGAGGGCCCACTCCACCTGCTCCGGCGTCTCGGCCCGAGCAAACAGGAACCCGAGATAGCTGTGTCCTTCCGGGAGCGGCTCCAGCCTCTGGCCCGCTTTGGCAGTGATCTCGACGCCGCAGATCCCCTTCACGCGCGCCGCCTCTTCGGTTCCCTTCACCGCCTGGAAGATGCCGGCGCGCGGGATGGGGATCATCATGACGCCTGAGGCCGGATCTTCGCGTTGAAGCGAGCAGACGTCCTCGCCGAGCGCGTGCCGCAGGATCAGCTCCTCGAGCGGCATTCCGCCGGTGAAGCGCAGTGCTTTGGCGCAGAGCCCTCCGATGGGCCGTGCCGCGACCTCGAGCATCCAGACCCCCCGCTCGTTGACGCGCATTTCGGCATGAACCGGGCCGTGCACCAGGCCCAGCGCCGAAACGGCCTGCTCCGTCGTGCGGATGATCGCCTGGACGGTCTCGGCCTCCCGGCGCGACGGCGTCACGTAGATGGTCTCCTCAAAGTATGGTCCCTCGAGCGGCTCCGGCTTGTCGAACAGCGCCAGTGCCTGGAGCCGGCCTGCGGTCACGATTGCCTCCAGCGCGAACTCCTGACCAGGGATGTAATCTTCGATCTGGATGTGGCTTTCCTCTGCCCCACGACGTCGGCTTGCGGCGGACTCGAGTATCTTCACGATGCGGCGGAAGGCCGCTCGGAACTCCTCCGGCGTGTCGGCGCGAATCACCCCCCGGCTGGCGGAAAGACCGAGCGGCTTGAGCACGCAGGGGTAGCGGCTCTCGCCCGCTGCCCGCTCGACGTCGCAGGAAACGGGTACGCGTCGGTAGGCCGGAACGGCAAGGCCCGCCTGCTCGAAGAGCTGCCGCATGCGATGCTTGTCGTGCGCGGCTCGCGCGCCCGCCGCGCTGTGAAACGGCACGGCGATCCGCTCCGCCAGCTCGGCCGCGAGCACGGCCGGGGCATCCCCGAGCGCTACGACGCCATCGAAGGCGCCGCGCCCGACGAGGACCGCCAAGCGTGCCGCCTCCGCCGGCTTGTCAAAGCGGACCGGTATGGCGCCGTCCCACCACGGATCATCGAGCGAGCGGCAGCGGTCGGTCGCCAGGGTGCAGGCGACGCCGAGCCGGCCTGCCGCCTCGGCGAACATACGAGTTTGATAACCGGTGGTCGCCGCCACCAGCAGCAACCGTTTGCCTTCGACTGGCATCAGACAGGGGTCGTCGGCTCCCAGACGGGTTCCGCACAACAAAACCAGGGCTCCTCGAAATGAGGAATTGCGCGCTGCCGCCTCCGCTTCGGATCTTCCGCCAGCGGCCTGCCGTAGGCACGCTCCCAGATGCGAGCGAAGATTTCGGTTCGCGAGCGGCCTCGCCGCTGCTCGTCGGCGATCAGGCGGAGCAGCTCGGCCGCCAACTCGTCCAGGCTCTCATCCGGATGCTTCCAGGGCCAGAGCAGCCCCGCCTCGTCGAACGGTCCGATGAACTGCTTCACCTCCTCGAGCTCGAGCAGGAGCGAACCATTGGGAATGAGCAGGCGCAATGCCAGCTGGATCGGAGCGACGTTGGCGACAAGATCCTGCTCGACGATGAGGCCCAACAGCTCCCGGTAGCCCTCCCACGTGGTCCAGGGCGTGAAGGGAATGAAGGTGGGCGCAAGCTCGATGCCCGCCGCGCGCACCCGGCGGACCGCTTCGAGAAAATCGGCGCGGGTGTGGCCCTTGCGAAGTCGCGCCAGCACGCCGTCGTCGATCGACTCGGCCGCGCTGGTGATGAACAGGCAGCCGGTGCGCCGCAGCAGCCCAAGCAGATCCGCGTGCCGCAGCAGGTGCTCGATCTTGATCGTCACGTCATAGGTGAGTTCGGGAAACTCACGGTGGAGCGCCTCGACGAGCCGGACGGCATGCGCCGGGCCGTTGAAGAAGTCCGGATCCCCGAAGCTGATGTGCTCGGCTCCGGCCTCCACCTGGGCGCGGATGTCGGCCAGTACGACCTCGACCGGCACGATCCGGAACCGGCCGCCGTAGATGGGCACCACCGGACAGTGACGGCACACGTGCTTGCAACCCCGGCTCGACTCGGTGTATCCGGCGAGCTTCCGCGCGCCGTTCGAGGCAAGCGCCGCATAGCGGCCGAGCGCCGGCAGCCGCGAGCGGTCCGGCGGGAGAAAGGCAAATCGCTCGTGCGAGATGAGCGTGGCCGGACCCTGGAGCTCTCCGCGCGCCAGGCGCCTCAGTACCGGTTCAAACTCTCCCCCGATGATCGTTTGCACGCCAAGCCGCCGGAGCAGCGCCTCGTTGACGGGAGCATACAGGCCGTAGCAGACCAGATGCGCGCCGGGATTGCGTCTCCGCACCCACTCAATGAGGGGAATTGCCAACCGCGTGGCGGTGTGCATCGGCAGGTAAAAGCCGATGAGATCCGCCTCCTCGATGGTCTCCACCGGCAAAGAGCCGACCGCCAGATCGGCGCAGAAGACCTCGTGGCCGTCGGCCGCCAGGGTAGCCGCCGGCGAGGCCAGCCCGAAAGGCGGATGCCCCAGCTCATAGGTCGAGCACAGCAGGATGCGCACGGTCGCGAGATTTCATTATCGGGCATCACTCCGCCATCCAGCCCCGGCGGCCCTCGGCGGCCGGATCGCCTTTGGCGAAGTACAGCTCGGCGGCCCGTTCGAGCTCCGCCCGGTTGATCGCCGGCGGGCGGCCCTCGTATTCGCTGATGGTGATGATGATGTTCACGATGTCCAGCGGGTAACAGGCGCGCAGCTCCTTCTGCCCGCGCGCCTCGGCCAGCCGCCGCAACTGCTCGGCGCTGCCCGGCTCGGCCGGAATCCGTTTGCTGGCCGCCACCCGCTCGAAAATCCGATCGAAGCTCGCCGGATCCACCGGCCCGACATAGATTTTGTTCCGGATGCGCCGGAGGAAAGCCTCGTCGGCCAGATCGTACGGATCCAGGTTCGTCGAAAAGACGACCATCAGCTCGAACGGGATCTGGAATTTGACGCCATAGCGCAACGTGAGGTAATCGACCCGCCTGTCGAGCGGAACGATCCACCGGTTGAGCAGGTCGCGCGGCGACATGAGCTGGCGGCCGAAGTCATCGATGATGAAGATGCCGTTGTTGGCCTTCATCTGGAGCGGCGCTGCGTAGATTCCCGAGGTCTCATCCAGGCGCAGCTCGACCATGCTCGGCACCAGCTCGCCGCCGACCACGATGCAAGGCCGGCGGCACAGCACCCACCGCGGATCCGTATCCGGGTCCTCGATCTCCAGCTTGTGGTGCACCACCGGGTCATAGACGCTGATGATCTGGTGGTCGACTTCGACGGCGTAGGGGATCAGCACCGCGTCCTGGTAAACCCGCAACATGCGTTCGGCAATGCTCGTCTTGCCGTTGCCCGAGGGCCCGTAGATAAAGATCGAGGTCTGCGAGATCAGCGCCGGTCCAAGCTGGTCGAGCAAAGAGTCAGTGACCACCAGGTCCGAAAGAGCCGACCGCAGCGCCTTCCGGTCCAAGCGGATCTTGGCCGCCTGGGCCCGGATCACCGTATGGTAGTCCTCTAGCGACACTGGTGCGGCGCCGGCGTACTGCGAGATCTGAAACCGGTCCGTGGCCAGCTCCTTGCCCGCGTGCGAAAGCGTGAACCGGTAGTCGTTGCCGATCATCCCCTTGACTTCGACAAGCTGCTGGCTGCGCAGTTGGGTGAAGACCTGATGGATGACGGCGGTGGAAAGCCGCAGGGACCGGCTCAGGCTCTGAAGCGTGCTGAAACCCTCGAGCAGCAGGCGCCGCAAGACCAGATCCGTCACCAGCGACTCCGGCAGCCGGACCTCCTCGAGGCTCTGCGGCACCGGCAGGGCAATGTTGGGGCGCGATCCGGCCAGAGTGATCATCGATGGCTCCCGGAGCCTTCATCGGCAGATCGCGCTCCGCGGTTTACCCTCCACGCCCGGGCCGGTTTCTGCGTCTAAGCTTGAGAGTGAGAGGGCTGGCTCGTGCCGTCGCGCTGACGCTGATTCTAAGCGGGAGCCTCGCCGCCGGTGAAAGCGCCCGGAGTCTGGCCCGCAAGGCGAAAAAGGCGGAGGAGGCGGGCGAGCTGACCACTGCCTACCTGCTTTACGCGCGGGCGGCGGCCCTCGATCCCTCGAACCCCACCTACTGGCTCCGCAGCCGGGCGCTGGGCCGCCGGGTTCTTGTCTCCTCTTCGAACCTGCCCGCGCAACTGGCGGCGGCAGCCAGAAAGGAGCCCGAGCTGGAGCCCTCCGGGGAGTTCCTCGGCGAAATCAGTGCCGCCGAACTGGCCGAGGTCCGCAGTCTCCAGCCGCCGCCAGAGCTCGAGCCGGTCCGCGAACGCAAGAGCTTCGAACTTCGCGCCGACGCCCGCCAGCTTTATGAGCGCGTGGCGGCGGCCTACGGCCTCCAGGCAGCCTTCGATCCCGAGTATCCCTCCGAGAAACCCGTCTCGCTGCGCATCGAGAACGCGAGCTTCGAGGAGGCGCTCCGCATCCTCGACGCCGCCACCGCCAGCTTCACCGTGCCGCTGGGGCCCCGGACGTTCTTCGTGGTGAAAGACACTCCTCAGAAGCGCCAGGATTACGAACCGACGATGGCGGCGGTGATTCCGATCCCCGAGCCCGTCTCGGTCCAGGAGGCGCAGGAGCTCGCCCGCGCCATCCAGCAGACGGTCGAGATCCAGCGCATGCTGATCGATTCGCAGCGGAGGATCGTGCTCATCCGCGACCGCGTTTCTCGCGTGCGCCCCGCGCAGCTTCTCTTCGAACAGATGCTGGCGCGCCGGCCGGAGGTCGTCGTCGAGGTGGAGTTCGTTGAAATCGCCGACACCTCGAGCGCGAGCTTCGGCCTGCGGCTGCCCACATCTTTTCCGCTGGCCTGGCTCGGCAAGTTCTGGAATGTCTCCGGAGAGGCGGCCAGAGGGGCGGCGTACGCCACCTTCGGCGGCGGCGCCACGCTGATTGGCTTGGGTCTGGCGGACGCCGAGCTGTTTGCGGCCATGACGCGTTCCTCCTCCCAGTTGCTCGTCAAGTCTCTGCTGCGCTCCGTCCATGGCCAGCAGGCTGCACTCCACGTCGGCGACAAGTACCCGATCCTCACCGTGGGCTACTTCGGCCCCATCCAGGGCGAAGGCCAGGTCTACACTCCTCCGCCAACGTTCAATTTCGAGGACCTGGGCGTGGTGGTCAAGGTGACACCCTACGTGCACGGCGCCGAGGAGGTCACGCTCGAGGTCGAGCTCGAGTACAAGGTCCTCGCCGGAGAGGCGATCAACGGCATCCCCGTCATCTCCAACCGCCGTTTCCAGGGCGTTGTCCGGGTGCGCCACGGCGAGTGGGCCGTCATCGCCGGCCTGGTGCGCAGCCAGGAGGCCCGCACCATCACCTCGCTGGCGGGCCTGGGGCAGCTTCCGGTATTCGGTCCCCTGTTCCGGCAGAACCTTCGGGAGCGGGACGCGGCCCAGACCCTGATCGTGCTCAAACCCCGGATTGTCACGCTGCCGCCGAGCGAGACCGTCACCGTGCCGCTCTGGACCGGGACCGAGACCCGGCCGCGTTCGCCGCTGTAGTTTGTCCCCTGTCAACCTGATACGCTCAGAATCGATGTCGAAAATGCTCGAGGAGATCCGCGAGCAGCCCGAGGCGCTGGCCCGGACGCTCGAAGGAGCCTTGCCGGCCGTGGCCGAGTTGCGCCGCGCGCTCGAAGGCCGCCGTCCCAGGCTGATCGTGTTGGCGGCGCGCGGCACCTCCGACAACGCCGCCCTCTTCGGCCGATACCTGCTCGAGATCACCACCGGCATCCCGGTCTCACTCGCCGCGCCCTCGGTGCTGACGCTCTACGACGCCCCGCTCGACCTTGAAGGGGCCCTGGTGGTCGGCATCTCCCAATCCGGCGAGTCCACCGATACGAACTTCGTCGTCGAGCGGGCCCGCCGGCGTGGCGCCCTCACCGTCGGCATTACCAACAGTGCGGAAAGCACCCTGGCGCGCCTGCCCGACCATGTGCTGCTGGTTCGTGCCGGCAAAGAGGAGAGCGTCGCCGCCACGAAGACCTACACCGGCCAGTTGTTGCTGCTCTATCTGGTGGCTCAGACGCTCGGCGGAGCGATCCGGGAACGGGACCTACGGCGCGTTCCGGAGTGGGCCGCCGCTGCGTTGAAACTCGAGCCGGAAATCCGGAGGCGTGCCGAGCGCTATCGCTTCATCGAGGAGACGGTGGTGGTGGGCCGCGCGCTCAACTACGCCAACGCCTTCGAGTTCGCCCTGAAGCTTATGGAGACCTGCCAGGTGGTCGCCGAGCGGTTCTCTTCGGCCGACTTCCTCCACGGTCCGATTGCCATGGTTGGACTCTCGTTTCCTGTCTTCCTATTCACCCCCGCCGGCGCCACCTGGCCGTCGCTCAAGCAGATCCTGGAGAAACTCCATGCGCGCGGTGCAGAGACGCTCACCATCACCGACCGGGGCAACCCGGAGGCGCGCCAGCTCGCCGGCCGGGCCATCGTTGTGCCTGCCCGCCTGCCCGAGCTGTACACCCCGGTTCCCTACATCATCCCGGCCCAACTGCTGGCGGCGATTCTAGCCGAGGAAAAGGGGCTTGATCCGGACCGCCCGCGCGGCCTGCGGAAGGTGACGCGTACGCTTTAGGCGGCTCCGGCAGCGGGGGCAGCCGCGGAAATTAGGGAAAGAGTGTACTGTCCCCGATTTTTCGGTTTATAATTGGACACGATCTTCCTGACGGGGAAGGGAGCCTCACTGAGGGGACAAGCATGTCGAACACTGTCCGCTTCTTCGTTTGCCTTTCACTTCTCACCGCTGCCGCCGCCCAGCTTCTCGCCCAGGGTACCAGCGGCAACATCACCGGCCGCGTGCTCGATCCGTCGGGCGCGGCCGTGCCCGGCGCGCGGATCGTCGCGCGCAATATCGCCACCGGCGTGGAGACCGTCACTGCCTCCACGGAAACCGGCGACTACAACCTCGTCGTCTATCCGGGCACTTATCAGGTCTCGGCCGAAGCGGCCGGATTCAAACGCTTCGTGCGCGAGAACGTCATCATGACGGCCGCGGCCACCGTGCGGCTCGACCTGATGCTCGAACTCGGCAACGTCGCCGAAACCATCGAAGTCTCCGGAACTCTCCTCACCGTGCAGAGCGAAAACGCCAAGATTACCACCGCCGTGGAAAACAAGTTTGTCGACGAGCTGCCGCTGGTGGTGGGCGGGCGGATGAGGAACCCTTATGACCTCGTGAAGATTGCCCCCCAGGTCATGAACAGTGGCGCCAGCGAGATGGCGCTGGGCGGCGCCCCGTCGCGCTCCTGGAACGCCACGCTCGACGGCCTGTCCATCACCACGAACCGGGCGGCCGAGCGCGATGAGATCTCCTTCATGGCGCCGTCGCTCGAAGCCATCACGGAGTTTGCCGTTGACACCGGCGGCTTCAAGGCCGAGTATGGCCAGGCCACCGGCGGCGTGCTCACCTTCTCCTCCCGCTCGGGCACCAACGAATTTCACGGCACCGCCTACAACTTCCTGCGCAATGAAAAGCTCGATGCGCGCCGCTTCTTCGAGCGCACCAAATCGGTCTATAAGCAAAACAACTTCGGCGTGGCGGCGGGCGGCCCGGTGCGCCTGCCCAAGCTATACGACGGCCGCAACCGCACGTTCTTCTACCTGACCTACGAGGGCTTCCGCAACCGCGTGGGCGCCAATGCCACCATCCTGAGCGTGCCGACGCCCGAGATGTACGAGGGCGACTTTACCAAATGGGTGGACCGCAACAACCAACTGCTGCGCATCTACGATCCGGCGACAACGCGTCCGAATCCCGCCGGCAGCGGCCAGATCCGCGATCCGTTCCCGGGCAACCAGATTCCCAAGTCCCGCTTCAGCCAGTTCAGCCAGGCGCTGATCCCTTACGGGCAAGCGGTGAAGCCGAACCGCGGCGGCCAGCCGGGAACCTTCTCCTACGTGACGCAGAACTGGATCACCTCGAGCGGCACCATTCTGGAGCCTCAGGACAAGGGCAGCGCCAAGCTGGACCACCTGCTCACCGACAAGCACCGGCTCTCGTTCTTCGCCAACATCACCAGTTACCGTAGGGAGACCGGTTCCGGCGGGCCCCCGGGACTTCCCATCCCGCTCTGGAGCGGCCAGGTTCAGCAGTTTGACACCGCCGCTTACCGGCTCTCCCACGACTGGGTCGCCTCGCCCACGGTGGTCAACCAGTTCATCATTGGCGGCAACACCTTCGACAAGGCCAGCCTCTCGCCCAACTACGGCGGCAACTGGAAAGACAAGCTGTGCATGAAGAACGTCATCGACTGCAACCGGAACTTCCCCGTGATTACCTTTACGGAGTTCGCCCAGTGGGGTGGCGACGCCATCAATGGCACCAGGCAACCGATGTGGTCGCTCAAGGACGACTTAAGCTACACGCGCGGCAAACACACCTTAAAGTTCGGCTTCGCCTATCAGAATCAGCGCGCCAACGGCTACGGCGAGCAGTGGATCGCGGGTGGGGCCGGCTTCAGCTTTCTGTCGACCAGCGTGCCGGGCGACACCGCCTTCCGCAGCGGAAGCTCCTTCGCCTCGTTCCTGCTCGGCGAGGCCATCAGCGGGGGTACGGAAACAGTTCGTGAAATCGAGCAGATCTACCCCTACTACGGCTTCTATGCGCAGGACGACTGGCGGCTGACGCCGAAGCTCACGCTCAACATCGGGCTTCGCTACGAGTTCACCCGGCCGCCGGTGGAGCTCGAGGACAAGTACTCGGACTTCACGCCCGACCGGCCGAACCCGGCGGTGAACAACTACCCCGGCGCGCTGCGCTTTGCCGGCTTCGGCCCAGGACGCGAAAACCGCCGGAGCCTGCTCGACGGCTGGTACAAGGCGATCGGGCCGCGGCTGGGCATCGCCTATGCGGTGAACAACAAGACCACGCTGCGCACTGCTTTCGGGCGCTCCTTTGGTCGCGTCACCGTCACCCAGGGCAGCGGCCATTACGCCGGCTTCATCGGCCACTGGCGCTTCAGCTCCCAGGACCAAGGGGTGACGCCCGCCTTCCGCCTGGATCAAGGGCTGCCGCCCTATCCGCTGCCGATCGTCATGGATCCGAACGCCAAGCTCGATCCGGCCTTTGCCAACAATCTGAACGTCGACCATTGGCAACCCTACGATGCGGTGCGGGCGCCTGAGACTTTGTACTGGAATTTCTCCATCCAGCGTGAGGTGGCTCGGAACACGGTCCTCGAAATCGCCTACAGCGCCACCATCGGCACCCACCTGCAAGGCAGCCTGGTGAACCTCAATCAGGTTCCAACTCCGATCTGGGATCGTTACGTCCAACAGCTCGGCCCCACGGCCGCAGCCAATCTGTTCCGCTCGGCCATCACCTCGGCCGCTGCGGTCAGCGCCGGCGTGCCGGTGCCCTACCCCAACTTTCTCGACCCGCGCGTGCAGACTTCGCGCACCGTCAATCAGGCTCTGCGCCCGTATCCGCAGTACCTCTCGATCAACACCGGCGACCAAGGCGGCGACAAGAGCGGCCATTCGAGCTATCACTCCATGATCATCAAGGCGACGCGGAGGTACTCGAGCGGCCTGGCCTTCGAGTGGAACTACACGCTCTCGAAGCTGCTGACCGATGTCGACAGCTTCAGCGAGGGCGCCGGCACAACCCAGGATCAGTACAACCGGCGCCTGGAGAAATCGATCGGCGAATTCGACCAGACGCACGCCCTGAAAATGAGCACCGTCTATGAGCTGCCGTTCGGTCGCGGCCGGCGCTATCTGGCCGGAGCGCATCCGGCGGTCAATGCGATTTTGGGCGGCTGGCGCATCAGCGGCATCATGACCTACGCGAGCGGCTTCCCGCTCCGGCTCACCCGCAACAATCCCCTGCCCATCTTCAACCGCGACACGCGGCCGGTGATCACCAGCTACGAGAACTGGCGCGCGCCGATCAAGGGTGAGAAGTTCGACCCCGGCGCCGACCGGTTCCTTGATCTCGCCGCGTTTCCGGCCCAGCCGGTGGGCTTCGGCAACATGACACGCCACAACCCGAAGGTCCGCACCTTCCCGATCTTCGAGGAAAACGTCAGCCTCGCCAAGAGTTTCCCGATGGGCGAGCGGCTACGGCTGGACTTCCGCTGGGAGGCCTTCAATCTCTTCCATCGGACGATCTTCTCCACCGGGAGTACGAACCTGAACGCCACCACCTTCGGCATCGTCACCAGCCAGATCAACGAGCCGCGGCGGATGCAGGCCGGTTTGAAGCTCTATTGGTGAGCGCCCAACCGGAGGGGCGGGCGATCCCTCGGCCCGCCCCTATCGCCTGGGCAAGTACCTGCGGGGGATGAGGGTCGCGATCGAACCATAGTAGGTGACGATCCGGTGTTCGACCACCGTTCCGAGCAGCAGGTGCGCCTCCGGGCCCGTCAGGCCGTACTCCTCAGTGAGCCAGCGCAGCATGTCGGAGTTGGCCATTCGCAGGCCGATCTCCATTGAACTGGCAAATTCGGGCTGGCTGGCGATCGAGACGATGTAGTTCTCGTTGATCAGGCGTGGCATGGACAACCGCTTGCCCTTGTGCACGCGCACGGTGAACTGGACATCGAGCGAGGTTTCCACGCCGGCCCCGAGCGGCTCGCCGTCGCCCTGGAGGGCGTGGCCGTCGCCGAGGTACAGGTACGCGCCTTTGTGATAGACGGGGAAAAACACGGTGGCGCCTTCGACGATGTCGTTGTAATCGATGTTGCCCCCGTGAGGTCCGGAGGGTCCCGAGGTTTCCACCCGTTCACCTGGCGGCGCTACGCCAAGGCAGCCGAGCATCGGCCGCACGGGAATCTCGAACTTGTAGCCGGAGCCCTCGAGCAGCCGGGGCCGCGCCACACCCCGCTCGAGATCGAGATCCCAGGGGATCATATCCGCCCGGCCGGGACGCACGGCACCCGGCTGGTAGAAGTTCCTGTGCCAGCCCTCGATATCGGAAGGGTTGGCGGCCGAGGGCAGCAGCCGGTACGTGGAGTAGCCGTAGTTGCGGTTGAGCCGCACCTTGTCCAAGTGCACCTCGAGCGCATCGCCGTAGTCGGCCTCTTCGATGTAGAAGGGTCCCATTAACGGATTGCCGCTTTCCGGGTAGACATACGGGTGCTGGATATGGGCCACGCCCTTCCAGTCGCCCCCTCCGGAATCCCAGGTCCGCGTAATGACCGTATCGCCCGACTTGATCCGCAGCACCGGCTCCTTGTAGGCGGAAAAGACCCGCGAGTGGCGTTGCGGATAGATGGTGTGAGTCTCAGCCGGAACCAAGGCGGCGGCACTCAAAGCAACGATCAGCAGCCTCATAGTCGCCCACTCTACTATGAACTGCTCGGCGGGCGTCGGGCGCCTCGGGGGCGAAGGCTATAATGTGGATGAAATTCGGGAGGCTAAGCAAACGACGATGAGAACCGATCTGGTGCCCATGCGCTGGCCCGAGGCGTGGAAGGATGCCTCGAAGCTGGAGCGGCTGCGCGGCACGCCCATTAACTGCCTCGTCGGAGAGCGTCCTCCGGAGTTTCCGTTGGGCGAGATCCGATTCCTCCGGCTCGATCCGGCTTCGCCGCCCGAGGGCGTCGTGGTGGTCGAAGGCCTCTGGCCGCACGTGAAGATGGCGCGGCGCGATCCGAACGCCGCCGAGACGGGACCGACTGGGGCCCCCTGGGTCGATTCCAACGGCTGGAGAATCCGGCTGGCGCAGGCTCTCCACCCGGGCAAGACGGTCTGGCTCACCTACCAGCCGCCCAAGCAGGACGAGGTCGTGCCGCCGGCGGCCTTCGCCCTCGCTGTCGCCGAGGCCGAGGCCTACGGGGCCCACTGGGTCATCACGCTCGATGAACACTTCCGCCGGGGCCTCGACGAAGCAAGCCGTGAAGCCGAGGAGGCGTGGAAGAAGATCATCGCCGTGCTGAAGCTGAGCGGCGCGAATCCGGAGTGGCGCAACTTCGAGCCGGTGGCGCCGCTGGCTGTGGTCTCGAGCTTTGCTGGCGAAGCCGAATTCCTCAGTCACGAGTTCCTCAATCTGGCCGATCGCCGGGGGCTGGCCTACGCCATCCTCCCGTCGTCACGGGCTCTCGAAGCGCGGCTGGATCGCTATAAAGCCGTGCTCTATATTGAGCCGGGGTTACCTGAGGGCGCGCTCCGCACCAAGCTGTTCGATTTTGCCGCCGCAGGCGGGCTGTTGATTCTGCCGGCGCCGCCGCCCAAGGCGGTAGCGGTGGAAACAAAGTTCGGCCACCGGATCTACCGGCACGGCAAGGGGCGCATCGCCGCGCCGGTCGAGGACTGGGCCGATCCGTACCTGATGGCGGGCGACATCCACCTGCTGATCGGACACCGTCACGATCCCATGCGGGTCTGGAACGGAGGCATGATGAATACGCTGTATCTGGCCTCGCCCGACGGCTCCCGCGGCGTCGTCCACATCGTCAACTACAGCCTGCGCTCGACGCTGGACGCCGTCACGCTCGGTTTCCCGCGCCCCTATCAGTCGGCGACGGTGCTGACGGCGGAGAGTTCCGCCGCGGTGCAGC
Organism: uncultured Bryobacteraceae bacterium; assembly: GCA_938003835.1. GTDB lineage: Bacteria > Acidobacteriota > Terriglobia > Bryobacterales > Bryobacteraceae > CALKXJ01. The sequence continues at coordinate 140,114 of CALKXJ010000007.1, forward strand.
CGGTGAAGCGGCGGCTGGGCATCGAGTTCCCCTTGCCTGCGTTCTCCACGTATGCTCGAATTGAATTGAGGGGTTGAGGATGCAGACGAAGAATCTTTCAGGCACGACTTATACGCGACGGGCGTTTCTCGCGGCGGCGGGCGCGCTGCCGCTGGCGCTTCCGGTGAAGGCGGGGCCGGAGGCCCGCGTGGCATTGGCCCGCTGCCAGAGCTACGGTCCGCATCTGGTGCCGCTGCTCGGCAAGATGTTCGACCAGATCGGGGGCCTCAAGAAGCTGGTTGCCGGCAAGACCGTCGCCGTGAAGATCAACCTGACCGGCGCCTCCACCATCCGGCTGTGGCACGAACCGGCAGAAACCACCTACTGGACGCACCCCGACGTGATCGGGGCCACCATCTACTGGCTCGGCCGCGCCGGCGCGCGCCGCATCCGGATTCTCGAGAGCTTCGCCGAAGGAACGAAGCCGCTCGAAGAGGAGATGATCGTCGCCGGCTGGGAGCCGGCCGATCTGCTGAACGCCGCGCCGCGAGTGGAGATGGAAAACACCGGCTTTTTGGGCTACGGCAAGCGCTATCACCGCATGATGGTGCCCAACGGCGGCTACATCTATCCGGGCTTCGACCTGAACCACTCCTACGAGGAGTGCGACGTCTTTGTCTCGATCGCCAAGCTCAAGGAACATGTCACCGCCGGCATCACCGGCGCCCTGAAGAATCTCTTCGGCATCGCTCCGTGCACCATCTACGGCACGGCGGCAGGCAAAGACGAGCCGGCCCTGGTGCCGCACGGGGGCCGCATGATGTTCCACACCGGCTACCGCCAGCCCTCGCGCAGCGCGCCTCAGGAGAATGATCCCACCTCGCCCCGCGAGGAAGGCTATCGCGTGCCGCGCATCATTGCCGATCTGGCGGCTGCGCGCCCCATCCATCTGGCGATTGTCGAGGGCGTCGAGACGATGACCACGGGCGAGGGACCTTGGATCGCCGCCGGGCGCACCCGCAAGATCCACTACGTGCGCCCGGGGGTGATGATCGTAGGGACCGACCCGGTGGCCACCGACGCCGTCGCCGCCGCGGTGATGGGCTTCGACCCGATGGCCGAGCGCGGTACGCCCCCGTTTGAGACCTGCGACAGCACGCTGGCGCTCGCCGAGCGGCACGGCCTGGGAACGCGCGACCTGCGGCGGATCGAAGTGGTGGGCGAGCCGATCTCGAAGGTGGTCTTCCCCTTCCGCGCTTACACCTAACCGGAGGGCGCTCAGGCGCTCCTTTCGAGGGCAGCGCGAGGAAAGCCCGCCATCTGACAGAGCTGCCGCGCCTGGTAGATATGCCGGCGTTCGTGCGCCAGCAGCAGCCAGAGGCTGATGCCCAAGCTGAAGTGCAGCAGCCGGAAGGATGGCGTCGGCACCCGGATGCGGGCGAGATCCAGGCCGTCGGCGGCTCGCAGCAGCCGCTCCAGGCGCTCATGGAGCTCAAGGAATTCTCTCATAACTTCCGAAGGCGGGCGCCCGCCTTTGGGTCGTAGGCGCGACGGGGTGGGAAAACGCCTCTTCGGCGGCGGCTCGGTCTTCGCCAGCAGCCAGCGCGACAGCCAGCCGTAGACAAACGGCCCCTCGCTCAGCAGGCCTTGGGCCCGGCCCCGCTCGACCGCCTCCTCAAGCCGCGGAAACCAAAGACGCCCCGTTAGATTGAGGTGGTCGAAGCATTCGCCGACCGACCACGCCTCGGGCGACGGCTTCCAGTGGAACTGCTCTTCGGTGAGGGTCGAGGTCAGTCCGCAGGCGTCCATTTTGACCACGCCCGCCTGATAGAGAAGCCGCTCGATTTCGGCACTGGCAATCGGATCGGGTTTCCTTTCCGGCAGATCCATCCCAGAGAGCCTCGCTGCTAGGCTGTTCTTCCAGATTAGCCAATCTCGACGGAGGCTGGCGGCATTGGGGCAAATAACTGAATTTGCTGACGTTATTACCTTATCCCGAATCCAACCGGCTGGAAGCTTGGTAGTATTGAGGGCGAGAGAATGGGCCGCCTATGCGCTGTCTCGTGTGCGGCAAACGGATTGGCCTCCTCCGCCGCCTGGTGGACCAGCGCTATTGCTCGGACGCGCACCGGCGCCTGCCGCGGAAGTCGGCACGGTTGCTCCGCGATCTGGCCGACAGGGACGAGCTCGAGGAGCCTTGGCTGATCTCCGAGGTCGTCTCCGCCGAACCCAAGACGCCGAGCAGTGCTCTGGCGGCGGTTGGGATCCTGCTGTTGGCCGCTCTGGTGGTCCTGCTGCTCGTTCTCCCGCACGGAGCTGAGCCGGCGCCGGGTGCGCGTCCCTTGCCGCTCGCCCTGGGGTTGCCGGAGCGCCTGGAGCGTGCGCTGCCTGCGACGCCTTCCTTGAGACTGCGCGAGGACTTCGAGCACGGCTTGAGCGCCTGGATCAGCCCGGCGGGCAAGCGCCCGGACTGGTATCGGCACAGCGGCACCATCCGGCCCCGCACGCTGCTGCTGTGGAAGCCGACGCTTAAGCTGCGCAACTACGAGTTCACCTTTCAGGGCGAGATCGAGCGCAAGGCGGTGGCCTGGGTTTTCCGGGCAAGCGACGGCGGCAACTATTACGCCGTGAAGCTCCGCGCCGAGGAGGCGCGCGCGGGCGGGGCGGCCATCGAACGCTGGGTTGTCGCGCATGGCGAAAAGTCTCCTCCGGTGCGGCTGCCGCTGCCGGTCCGCCTCCAGCCGCACACCGCCTTCCAGGTCTCGGTTCGGGTGCGGGCCGATCATTTCGTGACGCTGGTGGACAACCAGGTGGTGGACTCCTGGAGCGACAGTCGTCACGCGCGCGGCGGGATCGGTTTCTTTGCCGAACCGGGAGAGGAGGCGACTGTGAACTGGGTGCGGATCACCGACACCTCGAACCTCTGGGACCGCGTGCGCCTGTTCACCCTCATCCTGCCGTAAGCTGAAAGAAAATCGGTGACAGGATACTCAATCCCCAATTTCCCCAGGTGCGGGGTCAACCGGGAGGTTCCCAGTGCGCCGTGATGCCGAGTTCTTCGAGGGTGAGGAGCTGGAGCTCATCTACATCGCCCGGCGGCTCAGCGAAGCCCAGGCACTCGAGCGGGTCTTGAGCGAGCGCGCCCTGGACTACCTGGTGGAGGCTGATGAGTACACCGGCGGCGTCATCTTCCGCCGGGTGCGCGTCGGGGCTTTTTTCTATGTCGCACGGCGCGACCTGGAACGGGCGCAGGCGGCCCTGACCCAGAACGGCTATCGCCCATTCGAGCTTTGAGAACTACTGCTCCGGGTTAGGGTTGAAGACCGGCACCGCCACCACGTTGCTCACGTTGAAGCCCTGGGCGATGGTGCACTGGGTCTTCGGGTTGGTGGGGAGGCCGGAGTTCAGCTGAAGATCCACCCGGTAGAGGCCGATCGTGCCGGGCATCAACCCGCTAGCCAGCACGTTGGCGGTGCGGCCGCCGCAAAGCGAGGAGACGAACTCCACGGGCTCGTTTAGCTCCGGCCCCTCGTAGACCTCGCCGGTGAACTGCTTCTGCCGGGCCTCTTCGGGCTGCACGATGCCGAGCCCGGTGGCGTAGACCGTGATGATCTCGCCGGCGATGGCGGGATTGTCCGGGGTGACGCGCGTTCCCGCCTCGTTGGCGCAGCACAGCTCCGAGGTGGTGGCCGTGAGGATGACGCTGGCGTCGCCCGAGCCCGCCTTGGACTCGGCCGAGTACTTGATCCCGTTGCCCGCAGGCCCCGGCACCCGCGCTTCGAGCCGGATGCGCGTGGCGAAGATGCCGGCGGCGAAGGCGCGGACCTCCGGATCCTGGTTGATCAGCTCGACCAGCCCGTCGCGAATCTTCTCGAGACCGAGCCGGGCGGGCTGCCCCTCCGGCGGAACATCTTCGGCCTTGACGGTATAGGTGTAGCGGCGCGCGCTCTCACTGTTCGGATCGCCGATGATCACCGTGGCTGTGTCGCCGGCCTTGGCCTGCCCGTCGACGGAAACCACACCCATGGCATACGAGCTCGAATGCGTCGCCACGGCCATGCGGGGCTCGGCATCGCCCTCGGCAAAGATGCCGGGATTGTACTGCACGATCGGCACGGCGACGGCATTGCTCGCCACGACGCGGCCGTCGGCATGCACCGTGCGGACGTAGGCGCTCGCGCTCTGCGCGTCATAGACGTTGAGCGGCATCTGCGCGTTGATCTGCCTTGGCGAGACGTAGAAGAGCGGCGCCTGGATCCCGTCGAAGTAAACGCGCACGCCGGCGAGCTCGCGCGGGAGGACACGGGCGTCCGGCGGCGCCGACGCCTCGAAATCCGCCAGATCTTCACCGATGATGCTGACGATGGTGCCCGGGGCGATCTTGGTGGCTTCGCCGCCGCCGCGCAGCGTGGCCCCGTCGGTCTGCACCACCAGTTTGGCGTCTTCGGAGGTCTTGACCTCGTACTTGATGTCGTTGCCAGGCGCACCGCCCATTCGCGCCGTCAGGATTACGGAGCGAAATTCCGGGTTGGGCGTGGCGAAGACGTCCGGGTCTCCGTCTCCTTCGTTGATCAGAGCGGCCAGGCCGTTGACAATGTTCTCGAGCTTCTCGTCGCTTCCTTCGACTTTGTAGGTGTACTGGCGCTCCCCCTGGATCGTGATGGTGATCTCATCGCCTTTGGCGGGGGTGCCATCGATTTCGACGCGGCCGACGGCGAAGACATCGAGGCTCGCCGCATTGCGCACGCCGGTAAAGGCGACGCGCTGCTCGGCGATCGTGAACACCATCACGCGCCGGTTGAACGGGTCACTGGCATACAGATTCAGCCCGTCCCAGGCGAGCGACATTGGCGTGCGGACGACGGCGGCGCTGGCGATATCGTCCGGAAAGGCGCTGTCGGAGACGTTGTTGACGAACTCGTTCACCTGGCCGATGACGGCGTCGGCCGCCTTGCCGTTGGTGGTCGGGACCTCGTTGAAGACCAGGATGCGGTCGTTGCCGCCGTCGGCGATGAACAGCCGGGTGCCGTCGGAAAGGGCAAAGCGCGGGAACTCGAGCGTGGCGGCACAGCGGGGAGGATAGAGCTTGTTGCCCTGCTCGTCCTCGCCCCGCGCTTCGCACAGCGCTTTGGCGTTGTTGGCGATGGCGGTTTCAAAGTTCGGCTGGCCGATTACGACGTCGGCGGGCGTCTGGTTTCTGGTCGGGATCGAGTTCCAGATCAGCACGCGGTTGTGACCGAGGTCGGTCACGTAAAGACGCTGGCCATCGCTCGTCACGGATACCGGCGTTAGCAAGGTGGTCGCTTTCGGCTCGAGCTGCGCCTTCGTCAGATCGGGCTGGACGAAGGTCTTGAAATCGGGCGCTCCCAAAACGATGTCCGCCGGCGCGTGGTTGGTCGTGGGGATCGAGTTCCAGATCAGCACCCGGTTATTGCCGGTGTCGGCGACGAAGAGTTTGCCATTCTGAAGCCAGACCCCTTGCGGGCCCTTGAGGCTCCTCTCGTTCGGGTTGAAGCCGGTCGAGGTGGACTTGGTGAAGTCTGGCTGGCCGACGACGACGTCAGCGGGCTGGCCGTTGTAAATGGGGATCGAGTTCCAGATGAGCACCCGGTTGTTGTCGGTGTCGGCGACCGCCAGCCGGGCGCCGTCGCTCGCCACGCCGATGGGCAACCGCAAGGTGTCGGCGCGGGGCGGCTGCAATTCGCCCTTGTCCATGCTCGCCTGGCCGAGCACCACATCGGCGGTGCCGACGCAGACGAGGCAGCGCTCGCCGGTGAACGGAATGTCCGCTTCGGGCGCCGGCAGTTGCCGGGAGAGGTTCTTGAAGATGAGCACCCGGTGGTTGATCGGCTCGGCGTTCACCCGGTTGGCGTCGGCGACGAAAAGCATGTCGTTGGCGTAGGCCAAGCCGGAGACCGCGCCCAAGATACGGTCGCTCACGCCGGCCTCCTGGGCCGTGAACGTGCTCTGACCGATCACCAGGCGCGCTCCCTGGGCGGTGACGAACCGCATCTCGGCATAAGAGGACGCCGCCAGGAGAAACAGAGCGAGAAACCTCATGAGACGAAGCCAGTTCGAGGCAGAAGTCTTAGTATAACAACCCGTTTGACGGTCACGGCGCCGGGCCGGTTTCAGGGATCGGCGGCGCCTCCCAAGCAGGTTCTGCGGGGCAGCCGCGGCCCGACGGGTCTCGGTTCAATAGAAAAAATTTCATTGACAAATCCGCCGTCTTGTGATAACAACATCCATACGGCGCATGTGCCGTAACCAACCGAGGGGAGGTTGTCATGCATTACGACCGGGCCCAATTGCCGACACAGGCCACCCGCTTGAGCGGGGCTCTGGCCCTGCTGGTTTTCGCCGGCGGCCTCGTGCTCTTCGGCCAGTCGCTACTTTCCACCATCCGCGGAACCGTCTCCGATCCGACCGGCGCGGTCATTGCGGGAGCGCGCATCACGGTTACCGACGTCAAGACCAATGTGGTGGTGCGCACCGTGACCACCGACGCCGCCGGCAACTACGAGGTGCCGGACGTGGTCACGGGCGTTTATCGCGTCACAGTCGAGTCGGCCGGTTTTAAGACCTTCATAGCCGACAACATCGTCGTCGAAGGCTCCCAAATCCGCCGCGTAGACATCCGGCTCGAGCTCGGCCAAATCGCCGAGCAGGTTACGGTGGAGGCGGGCGCCTCGCCGATCACCACCGACAGCGCCCAGATTACCTCGGGCTTGCGGCGGCAGATCTACGATGAAAGCCCGTTGATGCGCAACTACTATCCGCACTCTCTGCTGGTAACCCTGGCGGGCGTCGAAAGCCAGGGTGGCGGCTGGAGCCTGAACATCAATGGGCAGCCGCCAAGTCAGGTGGCGCTCGGCATGGACGGCGTAACCAACGATGGCACGGTGAACCTCGTCAATCGGCTCGACTTCAGCGAAATCACCGTGACGGGCGTCAACAACACAGCCGACCAGGCGCGCGTCGCCAATTACAACATGATCTCCAAGCGCGGCGACAACGCCTTCCACGGCGAATTCTATTACACCCACCTGAACTCGGCGCTGAACGCTCGCAACTTCTTCGATCCGGCAAAGACGCCCTACAAGGAACACCGGGGGCAAATCGCCTTCTCCGGCCCGGTCATCCGCAACAAGACATTCTTCTATGTCTCCTACTTCTACCAGAGGATCCCGGCCGGCTATTTTTATCGTCGGACCGTCCCGACGAAGAAGATGCGCCAGGGGGATTTTTCCCAACTGACGCGCCAGGTGCGCGATCCGCTTTCCGGGCAACCGTTCCCCCAGAATCTGATTCCGGCCAGCCGGCACAATCCGACCTCACTCGCCATTCAGCGCGAGCTGATTCCGGAACCGAACATGGGCGGGCCCGACGACCAGGTCAACAACTACGGCTTCCTCCACCCGTATCCAAACGACCTGTTCGAAGCGCGCTACCCGCAGATCCGCTTTGACCACAATTTCTCAGAGAAGAACACCATTTTTTTCCGCTGGATCCGCCGCCGGACGCCCTACGTGCTGGCACGAAGCTTTCCCGGCTTGACCTGGACCCGCTTCCGCTCGCACACACACTCCGTGATTAACGACACGCATGTGTTTACGCCCACGCTCGTGAACTCGTTCCGCTTCGGCCTGAAGACGGACTTCATTGAGGACGGCAAGGTGATCGCCGGCGTGGCGCCACTCAAGGCGGACCGGGTCATCGAGCGCATCGGCCTTCAGGGGGTCAACCAGCCCGGCTTCAAGGACGTGCAAGGCTCGCCCAACATCGCCATCACCGGCTATGACGGCATCAGCATGCCGGGCGGCGGCGTGGTGGGCGACGACCACCAATACTCCTTCGCCGACTCGCTGACCTGGTCGGTGGGCCGTCATGTGTTCAAGTTCGGCGGCGAGCTCAAAACGGTGCAGACCTTCCTCGGCAGCATCCCCGATCCCACCTTCGGGGCATTCAACTTTAACGGCAGTCTCAGTGGGGCCCCGTACGCAGACTTCCTGCTCGGCCTGCCGTATACCAGCCAGCGGCTGAGCCCGCTGGTGAACCGGGACCGTCGGGCCAAGGAGCTCGGCCTCTTTGTCATGGACACCTTCAAGGTCACCTCCCGGTTAAGCCTTGACTACGGCCTGCGCTGGGACTATTTCACCGCGCCGCGTTTCGATGACGGCCTCCAGTACGCCTGGGATCCGGTGACCGGCAACGTCATCGTCCCCCAGGGCGCGATGCGCTCTGTCAGCCCGCTCTATCCCAAGAACATCACCGTGGTCGAGGGCAACGTGCTGCCCCGGCCGGACCGGAAGAATTTTGCGCCGCGGTTCGGAGCCGCCTATCGGCTCCGCGACAAGACGGTGGTCCGGGGTGGCTATGGGATCTTCACCGAGCAGATCGGCTACTTTGCGCACCTCCAGGGAGGCGGCCCGTTCCAGATCGCCGAGACCTATATCAACCGGATCGAGGGCGGCGCTCCCCTGTTCGCCTTCCCGAATCCCTTCCCGACGAGTTTGGCCTCGGCGCAAATCCCCTCGCAGAGCGTCGTGGGCTTTCCGATGCAAACCGAGAACGGCTCGATCCACCAGTTCAACCTCACGGTCGAGCAGCAGGTGGGAAGCCTTGGCGTTCGCCTCTCCTACATCGGCTCACGCAGCCGCGGTCTGAATTACAATCTCGCGATCAACAAGCCGCGACCCAGCCTGATCCCCTTCACGCAGTCCCGGCGACCTTACCCGCAGTTTATCGGCGTGACGATGGGACAGAACGACGGCCGGACCAACTACAACGCCTTCCAGGTGGAGGTGCAGCGCAAGATGGGCGAGATCATCACCTTCAACGGCCATTACACGCTGCAATCGCACCTGTCGGATTTCCTGAACCTGGAGAACCCTTACGATCACAAGTTCTGGAACCGCGAGGCCTTCAGCGCGCGTCACCGGGCCGTGATCACGACGATGGTCCAGATCCCGGTCGGCCGCGGCCGAAGGTATCTGGGGTCCGCTCCCGCCGCGGCGGACCACGTGCTGGGCGGCTGGAACCTCACTACCATCAGCCACTTCAGCTCCGGGCAGTTCTTCAGCCCAACGTTCTCCGGCTCGGATCCCTCAAACACCAATACCGTGGGCGGGTTGCCGGACCGCATCTGCGACGGCAACCTGCCGCGAGGCGAGCGCACCGTGGAGCGGTGGTTCAATCCGGCCTGCTTCGTGGTGCCGCCGGCGGGCCGATTCGGCAACAGCGGCGTAAACGTGCTCAAACGGCCAGGCTACAACCTCCTTCACCTAAGCATCGCCAAGCAGTTTGCACTGACCGAGCGCTTCCGGCTTGAGTACATTGCCTCGATGGCAAACGCGCTCAACCACCCGCATTTCGCCGCGCCGCGGAACAACATTTCGGTGGCCGGGGCGGGCCAGATTACCAGCGTGCTCTACGGCGCCGATCAGGCTATCGACGGCACGACGGCGCGCGAGGTGGGCATGACGCTCCGCCTGAGGTGGTAAGCGGCTGCGGAAGCGCGCAGACCGGGGCGGCGGCCGAGCCCCGCCCCCGTCCCGCCTAGCTCAGGACCCCAACCAGCGCCTGGGCAAAGACGGTCATCAGGATGAGGGCGACCGGGTAAGCAGTCGCGTAGCTGACGACAGGGATCTCCGAATCGGTCTTCGCCGTCACCACGGCCAGACCTGGCGTCGAGGTCATGCCGCCGGCCACGCCGCCGAGGATTTCGAGGAAGTTCATCTTGAGCACATACCTGCCGGCCAGGCAGCCGACCGCCATCGGCGCCAGCACGACGGCGAGCGAGGCCGCCGAGAGCCGCAGGCCATACTGGCTGAGCACTCCCATCAGGCTCTGACCCGCCCGCACCCCGGCATCGGCCAAAAAGCAGACCAGCCCGGCCTCCATCGCCAGCATCAGGGCGGCTCGCGGAAAATGGCCCACTACCGGGCCGATGCGCCCGAAATGGCCAAGCAGAAGCGCCACGAACAGCGGGCCTCCGGCGAGCCCCAGCGAGAAGCTCTCCTGGCCGAAGCCGAAGGAGACCATGCCGAGCAGAACGCCGGCGATGAGACCGGCGGTAAGCGAAACCAGGTCGGTTTCGTCGAATGAGCGCGCTCGATGCCCGGCAACCTCGGCGAACTTCTCGATGTTGTCCGGCTCGCCCACCACCACCAGCGCGTCTCCGTATTGGATTTCATCCCGCATACGCGGCACGAACTCGAGCTCGTGTCGGAGGATGCGCGAAATGGTGACGCCGAAGTTGTGCATCGGCTTCAGTTCGGCCAGAGTCCGCCCGACCACGTTCGGCGAGGTGGCCACCACTTGGCGGCGCTCACGCTCGGTGTCCATGATGTAGTCGGTCTTCTCGCTCGGACGCCCCAGCAAGTTGACGATGATCGGCACGCGGGACTCGTGACCGACGACCAGCACGTGCTGGCCGGCCTCGAGCGTCACGTCGGCGGAGACCGGCAGCAGCCGGTTGCCGCGCAGCAGGCGGGGCACCTGGCAGTTGTGCTCGGCGATTACCTCGAGCTCGCTTAGCTTCTTTCCAATGACGGCCGGGTTGAGAACCTCCACCAGCATGCGCACGATCTGGCGGCCGGCCTCTTCTTGGGAGGCGAGTTGCTTGCCCAGTTCGCTCAGGTTTTGGCGTAGCAGGCGGGGCAGGAGCTCCATGACAAGCACAACGCCCACCACCCCGAACGGATAAGCGAGGCCGTAGCCCACAGCCGCCTGCGAGCCGGAGGGCAACTTTTCCAGCACGGCGGCGAGCGCAGGGGTCGAGGTCATGGCGCCGGCGAAAATTCCCGCTGCCAAATCCGTGGGAAGCGCCAGGAGCCGGGCGAGCGCCCAGGTGAGAAGCGCTCCGGTCGCGGTCAGCAGCACCGCCAGCTTCGCCAACGATCGGCCCTGGCGTACGAAGCTGCGGAAGAAGGCGGGGCCGGCGCGCAGCCCCACGCAGTAGACGAACAGCACGAGCCCCGGCAGGCCGATCCCCTCCGGGATGCGGTAGCCGAAATGGCCAAAAGCAAGCCCGGTGAAGATGACTCCGGAGGAGCCGAGGGTCAGGCCGGCGAGGTGGAGGCGGCCGAGCAACAGGCCGGTGGCGATAACCGCCAGCAGGACCAGCAGTTGCTCGGTCAGGTTCATTCCCTCCGCGCTCAGTCTGCCGCAGGCCCGGCGACGCGCACCTCCGCTGGGGCCTCGGCGGCGAACTGCTCGAAGTTGCTGCGGAACATGGCAGCCAGCCTGCGAGCCTGTTCATCGTAAGCCGCCGGATCGACCCAGGTGCTGCGTGGATCGAGCAGCTCCTCGGGCACGCCGGGACAGTTCCGGGGTACGAGTAGCCCGAAGACCGGATCCCGCCGCATCGGCGCGCCCGCCAGGGCCCCGCTCAAGACGGCGCGGACCATGGCGCGCGTGTAAGCGAGGAGAATGCGCCGCCCGATCCCGTAGGAGCCGCCGGTCCAGCCGGTGTTGATCAGCCAGGCGTCGGCGCGATGGCGCGCCAGCTTCTCGCCGAGCAGGCGCGCATACACGATCGGGTTCAAAGCCATGAACGGCGCTCCGAAGCAGGTGCTGAAGGTGGCTTGGGGCTCCGTGACGCCACGTTCGGTCCCGGCGACTTTCGCGGTGTAGCCGGACAGGAAATGATACATCGCCTGCGCCGGCTCAAGACGGGCGATCGGAGGCAGAACGCCGAAAGCGTCCGCCGTCAGCATGATGATGGTTTTCGGGTGGCCGGCCACGCCTTGCCGGTCGGCCCGCGACATGTGCGTGATCGGATAGGAGGCCCGCGTATTCTCCGTGAAGGCGTCGGAGTCGAGATCGATTCGGCGCGTTTCGACGTCGATGGCGACGTTTTCGAGGATGGTGCCGAAGCGGCGCGTCGTGGCGTAGATTTCGGGCTCGCCTTCCGGGGAGAGGCGGATCACCTTGGCGTAGCAACCTCCTTCGAAATTGAAGATGCCCTCGTCGCTCCAGCCGTGTTCGTCGTCGCCTACGAGCGTCCGCTCCGGGTCGGCCGACAACGTCGTCTTGCCGGTGCCCGAGAGGCCGAAGAAGATGGCCACGTCATCGCGGTCGCGGCCGTAGTTGGCCGAGCAGTGCATGGAGAGCACGCCGCGCGGCGGCAGCAGATAATTCATCACCGTGAAGACGCTCTTTTTGATCTCGCCGGCATAGGCGGTGCCGCCGATCAAAACCTCCTTGCGGCCGAAGTGCAACAGAATGAAGGCCTCCGAGCGGGTGCCGTCCTCTTCGGGATGAGCCTGGAAGCCCGGCGCATCGATGACGGTGAACTCAGGCCGGTAGGCGGCCCAGCGCGAGCGGTCGAGCTCCTTGAGGAACATGTTGCGGGCGAAGATGTTGTGCCAGGCCAGCTCCGTCACCACCCGCACCGGGATCCGGTATTTCGGATCGGCGCCCACGAAACAGTCCTGCACGAACAGATCCTTGCCCTGAAGGTAGGCCGTCAGGCGGGCCCGGAGGGCGTCGTAGCGCTCGGCCGAAAACGGCTGGTTCGCCTTGCCCCACCAGATGTGGCCCTCGCTCGAAGGCTCGCGCACGACGTAACGGTCGTTGGGGGATCGACCGGTGTACTGGCCGGTGCGCACCACGAGCGGCCCGAGATGCGCGAGCAGCCCCTCGCGACGCTCGAGCGCCTGCTCATAGAGCGCCGGCGTCGAAAGATTCCACCAGACGGTCCGGACGTTGCGGATGCCGTGCTCGCCCAAGCTGTGTCGCTCGGGGATCGCACCCTGATTCTGCATGGCTGGAGTTCTCATGTCTTTCGGCGGATGGCCCACTCCGTAAACGGGGACCGAAGGCCGCGAATGAGCACATTCAACAGATACGGCTTGCCGCTCGCAAAGGCGCGGTGGACGGCCCCGGGGACCTGATCGAGACGCTCGATGAGCTCGCCCTCGCCGCCAAAGCCCTGCATGATTTTCTCGTAGCGGCTCTGCCGGAGCGAGCAGGCGACGGTGGTGCCCTGCGTGGCGAGCTGGAGCTCGCGCTCGACGCCCCAGGCGCCGTCGTTGCCGACGAGGAGCACCACTGGCAGCTCATGGCGGACCAGCGTATCGAGCTCGGCCAGATAGAAGCCTAACGAACCGTCGCCGGTGATCATCACCACCGGTTCGCCCGGCCGGCCGATCTTCAGGCCGACCGAGTTGGGCAAGCCGGAGCCGATCGTGGCCAGCGGTCCCAGGCGCAGCCAGCCGCCGGGCCGGAGCGCCGGCAGCATCACGCGCCCCCAGTGCACAAAGTCGCCGCCGTCCCAGGAGAAGAGAACGTCCGCCGGCAGGTGTTTCTTCAACTCGGCGAAAAAAGCGACAGGATTCATCGGCAGCGAGCGGTCCGAGGCAAGGGCGTCCAGCTCGGCACGCCAGGCCGCCTCGAGCTCGCGCAGGCGGCGCCACCAGGCCTCGCGGCGCGGCCAGGAGCGGCCGCCGAGCATCTCCAGCATGGCGCGCAAGGCGGCCTTCAGGTCGGCGCAAATTCCCACCTCCAGCCGTCGCGTGTGGTTGAGCTCCGGCGCATGGATGTCCACCTGGATGAAGCGGGCCTCCGGCGAGAACAGCTTTGCGCCGCCGAGCGCCAGGCGCGAATCCAAGCGCTTGCCGAGCACCAGCACGACGTCGGCTTCGCGGAAAGCCTCCTGGACGGCTTTGTTGAGTGCCGGGTCGGCGTAGCCGAACGAATACGGGGCGTCGTCGCGAAGCACGCCGCGGGCGAGCGTGATCGAGTAGTAAGGAAGCTGGGTGCGGCGAAGCAACTCATCGAGCTCAGCCGCCGCGTCCGCCCACCACAGGCCGCTGCCGGCGATCACCACTGGACGCTCGGCGGCCTCGAGAATCTCCAGCGCGCGGATCACCTCAGCCGAGGAGGGCGCGCCGCACGGGCGGGGCGGAGGGGCAGGCAGCGGCAACGGCTGCTCGGTCTTGGCCGAGAAGACGTCGACGGGAATCGACAGGTGGACTGGTCCCATGCGCCCGGAGGTGGCTTCGGCGAAGGCGCGGCCCACCAGATACGGGATGTGGGCCGCCTGCGTCGCCTGGGCGGCAAATTTCACCACCGGAGCCGCCATCGCCACCTGGTCGATCACCTGAAAAACCTGCCGGCCCGCAGGCCCGAGCGGCGCCGCGCCGCTCACCGCGATCAAGGGGCTGCCGGTCAGGAAGGCGGTCGCAATGCCGGTGAGGGAGTTGGTGTGCCCGGGGCCGCCGGTGACGAGCGAAACGGCCGGATAGCGGCGCACCCGCGCCAGGGCATCGGCCGCGTGCGTCACGCCGGACTCATGCCGCATGTCGATGATCCGGAGCCCGCGCCGGTGGGCGACGGAAAGCACTTCGTTCAGGTGGTCCCCGACCAGGGTGAAGATCTCCCGGATCGCAAGCGCTTCGAGCGAATCGACGAACAGTTCGGCACCGGTGGGCATCTCGGTTCTGTCATCGTAGTATACGGCCCGCCCGGCAGGGGGATCGAGGCGGAGCGCGGTGGCCGGCGCATTCCCCCCAAACCCTGCGACGGCGGCATCCCCATCCTGGCCGGGCGTGGCGGCGCTGCCCTCCGCTCGCGCTCGGGGTCCGAGCTCTACCGGCCCGGCGCCAGCAGGCGGTAAGACCAGCCCGGCGGGGCCGTCAGCCTCGCCGGGCCGGGCCGGGCCGGGGCATAAGGGTTATGAACACTCAAGGGTGAGAACGGGCTGCCGTACGGCCCGAACGGATTGTTGATCGAGTCCGGGCTGAACGGACTGCCATAGCGCCCGAAGGGATTGCTCACCGAATCCGGGTCGTACCGGTTGGCGCTGAATTTCCCCAGGTACTTGCCGTCCGGCGTTACGATGGCGGGCGCCTCCGTGGCATAAGGATTCCGGGCGCTATAGGGGGAGAAGGGACTCCCATACAGCCCGTACGGGTTATTCACCGAATCGGGGCCGTAGCAGCTCCCGTAGATTCCGAACCGATTCGAAATGGAATCGGGATCGTACGGGTTGGCGCTCAGATTTCCGAGATATTTCGCCTTCCCGTCCGAGCTGCGTAACTCGGGCGGGCCGGAACGCGGCGTACGAGAAAAGCGGAAGGCGGAATCAGAGGTCCGGGTGAGGAGTCCCCGCATGCCGGCCTGACTCGACGGGATGCCAAGCTCGTCGAGCGCCTTGACGCTGCTTTCGAGCGAGGCGCCGGGAGCGATGCTCAGCAGGCGCATGGAACTATCGAGGTCAAACTCCTGGCACCAAAGCGGACAGGTGAAAGCGAGAACGATGGGGAGCCGGCGCATGAGCCAATCCTCTGGTAAGAGAATATCACAGAAATTCGACGAATAAGCATCCTCGTCGCACCTGAATTTCGCGATTATTGCCTGGGGCCGGCGTCATGCCAAGGCGACGGTCCCGGCAATCGAAAAACTCCGTTTCTGCCGGCCGTCAGACCGGCTTGGCCAGATCCCGGTGGGTCGTCTTCACCTGGTAGCCGGCGCGGGCCAGCCGCCGGCGGATCTCATCGGCGATGGCCACCGAGCGGTGGTGCCCTCCGGTGCAGCCGAAGGAGATCGTGAGGTAGCTCTTGCCCTCCTCGATGTAGTGGGGCAACAGATAAATGAGCAGCTCCGTGATGCGCTCGATGAACTCCACGGTCTGCGGGAAGCGCTTGATGTAGCGGGCCACCTGGGGGTTCCGGCCGGTGAGGTTCCGGAATTCGGGTTTGTAATTCGGGTTGGGGAGGAATCGGACGTCGAAGACCAGGTCGCTGTCGGGCGGGATGCCGTGACGATAGCCGAAGCTGGTGACCCAGATCAGGATCTTGGCCCGCTCGGAGGCGCCCTCGAAGAGCTGCCGCACATAATCCCGCAGATCGTGCACGTTGAACTTCGAGGTGTTGATGATGTGGTCGGCCAGGGCGCGGATCGGCTCGAGTTGCCGCCGCTCGGTCCGGATGCTGCGAACAACGCCACGGCCTTTGCCGAGGGGGTGGGGGCGCCGGGTTTCGCTGAAGCGCCGCACCAGGGTCTCCTCTTCGGCCTCGAGAAAGACCAGCGTGGTGCGGATCTTGCGCTTCAGGCTGGAGTAGATCTCGGGGAAACGCTCGAGATCGCGGCCCAGGCGGATGTCGACCACAAGCGCGGCGCGCGAGATGCGGGGCGAGTCGCGCGTGAGTTCGGCCAGCGTGGGAATCAGATCCACCGGGAGGTTGTCAACGGCATAGAAGCCCTGATCCTCCAGGCACTTGAGCACCGTCCCCTTGCCCGAGCCGCTCAGTCCCGTGATGATGACCAGCTCGGGCTGGCGTCGTTTCAAGCGGCGACTCGGTTGGGAGCTCGTCAAGCGTATCCGGATCTTGGCGGGCGCCTTCAGGCCTGGACCAGGTCAAAGTTGCCGTCCCGGCGTCGGAGCAGGACGGAAAGGCGGTCCGTGTCGGCGTCGCGATAGACCAGATAATCGCGGCCGTCTTCCATCTCGATGAGCGCCTCTTCGAGCGTCAGCGGCTTCTGGTCGGCGCGGTGATTGACGCGAAAGACCCGGGGCGCCTCGCCGGCCTCCGTTTCCTCGACTTCGGCCCCGGCTTCGCCCTCCTCGACGACGGCCGATTTCTCCCGGAGCGGGACCCGCTTGGTATCGCGCCACTTGGTGCGCAGCTTCTGGACCTGTTTCTCCAGCTTGTCGGCGGCCAGCGTCAGCGCCGTGAGCAGGTCCGGCGAGGAGGCCTCGCTCACCAGCGGGTGGTCGTGAAAGTTGACGGTGATCTCAGCGCGGTGATTCTGGCGCTCGGAGACCACGATGAGATGAGCCTCGCGTTCCTCCCTGCCGTCGATCAACTTGCCGAGTTTGGCCAATTTCCGATCGAGTTTTTTTCTCTGGGCCGGAACTAGCTGCTCGAGATTTCCTTTGATGATCACTTTCATGGTGCCCTCCGTGGAGGCCGCCCGCGCGGGCGCAGGTTACTGGCTTTCAGTCCCGCCGGCGGCGGTGATGGGTCGAGGGAATCTTCATGTCCTCGCGATATTTGGCCACCGTGCGCCGGGTGACCTGGATGCCTTCGGCGCGCAGCCGCTGAGCGATCTGCTCATCGGTCAGGGGGTGGGCGGGATCCTCCTCCTCGATCATCTTCTTCACCTTGCGCTTGAGGATCAGCAGCGGCGTCTCGGCGCCCGACGGCCCTTGCACCGCCTCGGAAAAACAGTAGCGCAGTTCGAAGACACCGTGGGGCGTGTGCGCGTACTTGTTCGCCACCGCGCGGCTCACCGTCGAAGGATGTACCCCGATCTCGTCCGCGACCTCCTTGATCATCATCGGCTTGAGATGGTCGATGCCATGCTCGAGAAAGGCGGCCTGACGGCGGACGATCGCCTGGCAGACTTTGAGAATGGTCTGCTTGCGCTGCTCGATATTCTTGATCAACTGGAGCGCCGAGGCGTAGCGGTCCTTGACATAGTTGCGCACGTCTTTGTCCGGCACCTCGTCCCGGCGCAACATCTGGCGATAATCCGTATTGAGCCGCAGTTGCGGGATATCGTCGTCGTTGAGCTGGATGACGAACTCGTCGCCCTCCTTGAAAATATAGACGTCCGGCTCGACGTGCCGGGCGCCGGAGGGCGAGAAGCGCAGGCCTGGCCGGGGATCCAGATGCCGGATGACATTGACGGCAATCTGCACATGCTCGAGCGGGCGGCCCAGCGCCCGGGCCAGCTCCTTCAACTTATGCGCCTCGAGCAGATGCAGGTGATCGGAGACGATCTGCCAGGCCACACCGCCGCGCGCGTTTCGGCTGGCCAACTGGAGCAACAGGCACTCTTGCAGGTCCCTGGCGCCGACGCCCGCCGGATCGAGCGACTGCACCACCTGGAGCGCCTCCTGTAGAGTCTCGAGCGCAAATTCCCCCGAGGCGGCGATCTCCTCGAGACCGAGCGTCAGGTAGCCATTCTCATCCAGGTTGCCGATGATGGCGTCGGCGGCGTCGCGAACCTCCTCGCTCAGCACCACCAGGCTCAACTGCTGCTGCAAGTAGTCGGCCAGGGTCACCGGGGCGGGCAGGAAGGCCTCAAATGACGGCCGCTCGACCGCCTCCGTGGCAGGGTTCCGGAAACCGGGATCGAGATACTCCTCGAAAAACGAGCCGAAATCGATCTCGTCGAACGGATCCGGCGTCTCGGGCGCCGCCGGGGTGTCGGCGGGAGTGCCGTCGGTCGCCTCAGGCGACTCGCCTCCCTCCAGCATGAATTCGGCGGGCTCCGGGCTGAGCGCCTCCTGCACGGCCTCAAGAATCGGCAGATCGGCCGGTTGCGGGTCCCGCTCACCTTCGAGCAGGGCCTGCTCTTCGGCAGGCGTCAACTCCTCGGAGACCCCCGTCACCTCTTCAAGCAGTGGATTCTCGGCCAGCTCGCGCGTGATCAGCTCGCGCAGCTCCAGGCGGTTGTATTGCAGCAGGGTCACCATCTGCACCAGGCCGGGCGTGAGAGTCTGCTTCTGCGAGACCTTGATCTCCAGCCGGGGCGACAGGTGACTCATCTGCCTAACATTATACTTCGGGCATTGTCGCGGAACGGTCCAGTTGAGGGCCCGAAACCCCTTCTCGCCTAAGGCCGAAGAGCGTTTCCGCCGATGAGAGGGGCGGAGCGTCGCGCAAGCGGCGCTCGGCAACGGTAGAATTGGAGGAATATGGGCGTCTCCGAAGATTTGGCGGCCGCCGATTTCGCTGCGGCGCTCGAACGCCTGGGTGGGGATCAGGTCCTGCTTCAGGAAATCGCCGGACTCTTTCTCGACCAGTACGAAGACTTACTCGGTCGAATTCGTCAAGCCATTGCCGCCGCCGATGGGGCGGAGCTCGAGCGGTCAGCTCATGTGCTCAAAGGCGCGGTCGCCAACTTCGGCGCCGAGCGGGCCGCCGAGGCAGCATTTCGGCTGGAGAAAGCAGGCCGGGAACGAGCCTGGCATGGCGTGGAGACCGCCTTCCGGGAGCTCGAAGCGGTAGTGGAGAAGCTGACGGCAGAACTCGAAGCGTTTCTCGGACGCAGCCGGTGAGCGTCGGCTGTTCATCGGACCTCACGGGCCGCCGTCGGTTGCGGCAATCACCGAGGCGGCAAAAGCCTGGACGTCTTCGGGCAGATAAGCCACCGGGAAATCCCGCCCCAAAGCGAAATGCGTCCGGATGGTCCGCGCCGGATCGAAATACCACTGTCCCAAGGGCTCTGTCGGGTTCTTCCCGTCAAACCAGCCCCAGGGAGGGCGCGCCAGGTTCCGCCCGCCGACGGTTCCCCGGAAAGCGGACCCCAGCCATCCCAGGCGTATGGCCCGCTCCTCGACGCCGGCGGGCTCAAAGACATCGAGCAACAGCAGCCCGTAGTCTTCCGTCTCCCCGTAGGTTGGGGAAATCCCGGCGAGCGCCCGCGGCCAGAGCGTTGTGGCGATGGGAGCCAGATCATAGCCGACCACATCGCTGCGGTTGTCATCTCCTTGCGCTTCGGCTTTGCCAGTGAAGGCGTACAGGCGGAATCCCTTACGGGCCGAGCGGCGCTGAGACTCGTCTGCCCGCCACGCCTCGATGCCGTGACCGCGAGGCTCGATGTAAAGCT
Source organism: uncultured Bryobacteraceae bacterium (assembly GCA_938003835.1). Taxonomy (GTDB): domain Bacteria; phylum Acidobacteriota; class Terriglobia; order Bryobacterales; family Bryobacteraceae; genus CALKXJ01. The sequence goes on from CALKXJ010000007.1 coordinate 159,662, forward strand.
TCGGGCGGCGCCCGCTCAAGGGAACCGTCTCGACACCTTCGCGCGGGTTCGTCTCCGGGACGTAGCGCAGGAACTGGTTGTGGGCCAGGGTCTCGACGAAGCGGACCTGGCCGCGCCGGGGATCGGGGCCGTGCTTTTCCACAACGATGAGGCAGCCCTCGAGATCGTTTTCATGAGCCAGCACGGCTTCCTGCGCCCGGCCCGTGGGATCGACCGAGGCAGCGCGCTCGACGCCCGCGCGGATGACGCGGCTCAGCAGGCGGCCCCGGCGCTTGCCGCCCTTGTAGTCGCGGGGGTGGAAGACCGCGTAATGCAGGAAGTAATGGGTGGGCGTCTCACGCACGTTGTAGTAGACCCAGGCCTCGAGCGGAAAGCGCCGGTCACTGGCGTTTTTCCAGTTGTTGTCACCGCGCCAGTCGCCATCGAAGTCGAAATTCGTGATGTAGTCATAGCGGGGGTGCTCGCCCAGGGCCTGATAGAACAGCGGGGCAAAAAGGGCGGCCACCTCGCGATGTCGCGCCTCGCGCAGCACCGGCGCGTCCTCGGCGGCTTCCAGGATGGCCATGGCGGCCTCGGTGGTCGAGCCGGCGGCCGGCGGCCGCAACGAAGCCAGCCGCTGCTTCATGCGCTTGAAGTCAGGACGGTCGGCAACCAGGCTCTCCGTCTCTGCAAAAGATTCCAGTAAATCGGCGATGTTGTCGGTGCGCTCCTCCAGGCTGGGGTGGGAGGCGAAGAAACGCTGGATACGGCTGGGGTGACGTTCTTCCGACGCCTTCAGACGCGCGAGCAGGGTGAGCAGGCCGCGGGGATCATAACCTGCGCGATAGAGATTCTGGGCGGCCAGACGGTCCGCCTCGCGCTCCTCATCCCGGCTGAAGCGCTGAAAAAGCCCCTGGACCGTCGACTGGCCGGCACGCCGCACGCCCACCATCTTCAACCCCCCGCCGATCGCCGGTGAGGCGACCGAGAATCCCAGGGAAACAAGCTGGTTGCGCCGGATCCTGCCGGCGTGGTGGCGAGCGGCGACATGGGCGATCTCGTGAGCCAGCGCCCCGGCCAGCTCGCTTTCGCTTTCCGCCAGATCCAGCAGGCCGCGCGTCACGTAAATGAAGCCTCCGGGCAAGGCGAACGCGTTGACCTCCTCGGCGTTGAGCACGCGGAAGCGGTATCTGAGGTGCGGGCGCCCGGACTTTCGCGCCAGGCGCAGCCCCACGCGCTCGACGTAGTCGGAGATCTCGCTGTCTTCTAACAGCGGCTGGTGAAACTCGATCTCGGCCGCCGCACGCCGGCCCAGTTCGATCTCCTGCGGCTCCGTCAGACGCAGCACCTGCGACCGCGACGGTAGCGCGAAGAGGAGTAAGACCCAGGCAGGCAGCCAGCAGCAACGTTTCGCCGCACCGCGCATGAGCCGAATCCTCTCACCAAGTATAAGCGGGAACTCTGAGAAGGCCGTGCAAATCCAAACCCGCTCTGCCGATGAGAAAACCGGAGGCGATTGGTGAGCGTCACCGATTCCAGCCCGAGCGTGGATCCGCCGCGGGAGATGCTCGACGCGGGCCTGGTGGCGGCTCTGCTCGAGCAGATCGAGGAAGGGCTTTATCTGGTCGACCGCGAGCGCCGGATCGTCTATTGGAACCGCGGGGCGGAGCGCATCTCAGGTTACCTGGCGCAAGAGGTCGTGGGGCGTTCCTGTCACCACGATCTGCTGATGCACTGCACTGCCGACGGCACGCTGCTTTGCGGCAGCGGCTGCCCGCTGGCTGCCGTCATGGAGGACGGCCAGCCTCGCCGGGCGGAGGTCTTCCTGCGCCACCGCGACGGTCACAGGTTGCCGGTCCGCATTTGGGGCCGGGCCCTGTCGGACGCCGAGGGCCGAATCCTCGGAGCGGTGGAGCTCTTCGCGCTTGACGTGGCGCCGGGCAGGCGCGAACGACAGCCGAGCCCGGAGACGGACGAGGAGAACCGGATCGCGGTCGCCGCTCCGAGGGAATTCGGCGAATGGCAGCTCAAGCATGCCCTGGAGACGCTGCGCCGCTTTGGAATTCCCGCGGGCTGGATCGGGCTCGAGCTGAACGACGCGGCGGAATGGCGGCGCCGCTTCGGGCCAGGTTTTCTCGAAGCGGCGATGTGTTTGATCGCCGAAACGGTCGACGCCAACCTGGGTTCTCGCGATCTGTTGGTGCGCTGGGCGCCCACCGAGCTGCGTGCCCTGATCGATGGCGCCATGCCAGCCGAACTTGCGGCCCTGGCGAGGAAACTCCAGGCGCTCGTCGGCGCCTCGACGCTCGACTGGTGGGGCGATGCGCGCCGCGTAAGCGTCTCCGTGGCCGCTCTGATGGCAGGCGAACAGGACACCCTCGAATCGCTCGAACGCCGCGTTCGGGCGCAATTGGAGCGAGCCCGGCCGGGCAGGCTCCCGGGCGGGCCGGACTCCATCGGCTGAACCAAGATGTTTGGCATCCTCGGAATCCTCATCGTTTTCGGCTCTGTTCTCGGAGGGTACGTGCTGGCGCACGGCAACCTCCTGGTGCTCTTGCAACCCGCTGAGCTCCTCATCATCGGGGGCGCCGCCGGCGGCACCATTCTGATCGCGAATCCGCCCAACGTGCTGAAGGCCATTCTCGGCGGCATCAAGCATGTCTTTGCGGGATCGCGCTTCACCCAGGCCTTTTACCTGAAGACCTTGACCCAGCTCTACAACCTGATGCAAAAGGCGCGCAAAGGGGGCCTCACGGCGCTCGAGAACGACATCGAGGATCCCTCCAAAAGCGACCTGTTTCAGGGCTGGGACCATCACGTCCGTGACTTCGTCTGCGATACGCTACGGCTGGCGATGGCCGGCGGTCCGTCGCCGCACGATCTCGATCAGGTGATGGAAGTAGACCTCGAAGTTCACCATCACTACTCGCATCAGCCCGTCGCCGCACTGAGCTCGGTGGCCGACTCGCTGCCCGGGCTCGGCATCGTCGCCGCCGTTCTAGGCGTGGTGATCACCATGGGCGCCCTGGGCGGACCGCCCGAGGAGATCGGTCACAAGGTGGCTGCGGCGCTCGTAGGCACCTTCGTCGGCATTCTGCTCTGCTACGGGCTGATCGGTCCGATGGCCGCCAAGATGAGCAAGGCGGCCGAGGAGGAAGGGCATTTCTACCACGCCATCCGCGTTGCGCTCACCGCGTTTCTCAAGGGCACCTCGCCCCTGCTGAGCGTGGAATTCGCCCGGCGGGCCATACCCGGTCATGTGCGCCCGAGCTTCAAGCAGCTCGAGAACGCCTGCCGCGGCAAGTCCTGATCGACGATGTCGACGCAGAAACCCGAAACGCAGCCCATCATCATCGTCAAGAAGAAGATTGCCGGGCACGGCCATCACGGAGGCGCCTGGAAAGTGGCCTATGCCGATTTCGTCACGGCAATGATGGCGCTGTTCATCGTGCTCTGGCTGATGAACACCAGCGAGGAGATCCAGCGCGCCGTCGCCGGCTACTTCCGCGATCCCTCCGGCCGGGGCGCCGAACAGGGTTCCGGCCAGGCGGGCCTCGGCGAAGGTCTGGCTCTCGGCCGGAACGACATGGGTAAGCTCCGCGAGAAGCTCGAGGCGGCCATGAAAGAGATGCCCGAGCTCGAGGCCCTCAAGGACCAGGTGCAGATGACCGTGACCGGCGAGGGGTTGCGCATCGAACTGCTGGAGCAGGAGGTCGGCACATTCTTTGAATCGGGTAGCGCTGAGCCCACCGGCCCCGGACGTGAGATGCTGGCCATGTTAGCTGCCGAACTGGCGCGCCTGCCGAACAAGCTCATGATCGAGGGACACACCGACGCCCGCCCGTACGCCTCAAGGAACGGATACTCGAACTGGGAACTCTCGGCCGACCGGGCCAATGCGGTGCGGCGGCTGATGGAGCAACACGGGCTGCCGGCCGGGCGCATCGACGAGGTGCGGGGCTACGCCGACCGGCGGCCCCGGAAACCCGATGACCCGGCGCATCCTTCCAACCGCCGCGTCTCGATCATCGTCAAGTACGGCCGGGCGCCGGAGCCCGTCGCCTCCACCCAATCCGCTTCGCACTGAACAGCGCCGCGCGCCCGCGCGGGGTTTACAATACTCATCAGAGGCGGAGATGGCCGCGCTGGTCTCGCACACGACGCCTTTCAGCGGAAGCTGGTATCCCGCCGATCGCTCCCGCCTGAACACCCTGCTCGACGAGCTGTTCGAGCGCTCGGCCGCCCGCACCGGTCCGGCATTGCTTCCCGGAGGACTGGCCTACGTCGTGCCCCACGCCGGCCTGATCTACTCCGGCGCCGTGGCCGCGGCGGTCTACCGCCACCTGGCGCAGCAGGCGCCCCGAACGGTTGTGGTGATCGGATTTCCTCATCACGGCTGCCCGGCCGGCGCCTGGATCCCTCCGGTGGCGAGCTACCGCACGCCGCTCGGCGAGGTTCCGGTCGATCGCGAACTCGCCTGCGAGCTTCTCGCGCGCCCTGGCCTGGGCTCTCTGAACGAAGAGGTCCTGTGCGACCACTCGATCGAGATCCAGCTCCCGCTGCTCCAGCGTGCCGTTCCGGGAGCGGCCGTCGTCCCGATTTATGTCTCCTCGCTTTCGACTGGGATGCGCCGGCAGCTCGCGGCGGCATTGCTCGAAATCCTCACCCCGGGGCGGGTGCTGCTGGCCAGCTCTGACTTCACCCACTATGGGGACGCCTTCCGCTACAAGCCCTTCGCGACAGATGCCGCCGTGGCTTCGCGGCTTGAAAAGCTCGACGAGAGTTTCATCGAGGCGGCCTCGAGCCTCGATCCCGAGCGCTTTCTCGACGCCCTGATTGCTGCGCGGGGAACCGTCTGCGGCCGCGAGCCGATCGCCCTGCTGCTCGAGACCCTGCGTGCCTCGCCGGCAGCCGAGGATATTTTCCAGTGCACGCTCGACTACCAGACCTCCGGGGAACTCACCGGGGATTACTCGCACTCGGTCAGCTACGCCGCGCTCGGCTACTTCCCCTGGAGCTCCTTCCTGCTGGACGCAGCAGATCAGCAGGTTCTGCTCGAGAGCGCGCGCCAGACACTGGGCCACTATCAGCAGACTGGAAGGCCGGAGCCGGTGCCGCCTGCCGGGGGCTCGCCGGCGCTGATGCGGCGCCTGGGCGCCTTCGTCACAATTCACCAGAACGGCCGGCTGCGCGGCTGTGTCGGGCGTTGCACCAAGCCCGAGCCGCTGGCCACGGAAATCCCGCAGTTGACGCTGGCTGCGGCGCTCGAAGACACGCGCTTTCCTCCCGTGCGTCCCGGAGAGACCGGCCTCGAGGTGGAGATCTCGATCCTCTCACCGATGAAGTGGCTGCCCGAGCCCTCGCGCTTCCGCGTCTACCGCGATGGCGGCTATCTGCGCACCGCCACCCGCTCGGGCCTCTTGCTGCCGCAGGTGGCGGAGGGCCGGAGTTGGACCGCACGCGATTTCCTGAACGCTCTGGCGCAGAAGGCGGGCTGCTCGCCGCAAGTCTACGACGATCCGCAAACCCGGCTGTTCGTCTTCCGCGCCCAGATCATTTGAGTAGCGCGGTGCGCTAAGGTTCGATCTGCCACTCCATCCGCAGCCCCCGGCTCACCACCGGGGATTGGGCCCGCCAGTGCAGGATGCCCTGGCCCCGCCGTTGCTCGTTCACCAGAATCTCGAGGAAGGGGCGCTTGCGGCGCCTGTCGAAGGTGGGATCCAGGCGCCTGGCTTGCGGCAGCAACCCGGAAGCGGGACCCGCGCGGCGCATCGTCGCCCGCAACCCCGTCTTGAGATCCCCGGCTTCGAGCGTGTGGAATTCCAGGCCGATCAGGTAGTGCTCGATCGGCTGTTCCTGCCTGTCCAGACGCACCAGCCGGCCGAGCGCCACGGCGCCGGCAGGCACCACCACCCGATTCCCCTCCTTTACCGCACGCGACACCACGGCCCGGACCTCATCCCCGAGCGCCGCACTCCTGGGATCGATCTCGGTCTCGAGCTCGAGCTCGATCACCGCTTTGGGCGGAAGCGCCAGGCTGCGCGGACCGGTTCCGGCAGGCGCCTCAGCCTCAGCGAACGACAGGCTCGAACGCGCCGAATACCTCCGGCAGTTGCCGAATCGCGTCAAATTCCGCGAGATCTCCCCTGTCGTCGAGATCATCATGAGCTCGGAGGCCTCGGCCAGCAGGAACTCGCCCTCGCCGACCGAGACGCGACCGTAGCGGATCTCGCCGCTGGCCTCCACGAGGCCGAGCTCCTCGGGGATGTCGTCCACCACCACACGGAGCCTGACCAGATCGAGCGTCTCGGCCTCGACCCAGAAGCTGCCGTGATAGCCAACACGGGCAACCCGCGGCGGCACGCGCATCCGGTACGTACTCCGCTCGAGCGGCACTTCGAAGTCGAATCGAAGCGTGCGCAGCTCCCCGATCCGCTCTTCGCCGGCGAAGGCGAACTCCGGCGCCTCCGAGAGAAAGATGTTCCGTGCATGCAGGCCGAAGGCCCCGTTGCCGATGGTGCCGCGCTCGATGAGCTCCGTGATGTCCTTTTCCTCGAAGTGCGAGGCCCCGGCCCAGGCGACCAGCTCCCGGTCGCCCACGAGAGCCACTTCCAGCCGCAGCGTGTCCAGCGGCTCGAAAGGCTGTTCCGGCCGGCTCCGGGAAGCCCGCTCGACGGTCTGTACGCAGACGTAGTCCGGCAGGCGTCGGAGGTTTTCTCGCGCCCGAGCGCGCACCCGCTCGAGCAGCCCCTCCCAATCCTCGAGCGGCTGCGCCCCGGCCCCCGCCGCCACCCAGAGCAGCGCCACGGCCACCCTCCTTGGCATGCCCCAATTATAGTCCCGCCCGCGCGTGCCGACGGCGGAAAATTTCCTCCGCCAGGCCGGCTGTGTAGAATGGCTGCACGATGAGCTTTCGCTGGTTGTCCACGCTGGTGGTCGCGCTGGCCCTCCACGGCGCCGAACCCATTCGCCTGCACCCGGAAAATCCGCGGTATTACCTTTTCCGCGGGAAGCCGTTTCTGGTGGTCACCTCCGCCGAGCACTATGGGGCTTTGATCAACCTCGACTTTGACTACCGTAAGTACTTCGACACGCTCGCCCGCGACGGCATGCGCATGACGCGGTTCTTCACCGGCCTTTACCGCGAGGCGCCGGACTCGTTCAACATCACGCGCAACACGCTCGCTCCCGCCGCCAACCGCTTCCTGACACCATACCGGCGGACGGCCAGGCCGGGAGCACTCGACGGGCTTACCCTATGGGATCTCGACCAGTGGAATCCAGACTACTTTCGACGCCTGCACGAGCTGGTCCGCTACGCCTCCGAACGGGGAATCCTCGTGCAAGTCACCTTGTTCTGCACTTATTACACCGATTCCATGTGGGAGGCCAGCCCCTTGCATGCCCGCAACAACGTCAACGGCCTGCCGGAGGTGAAACGAACGGAGGTGCTCACGCTCCAGCATCCGGCGCTCGTCGCCCGCCAGGAGGCGTTCGTCCGCAAGATGGTGACCGAGCTCAACGGCTACGACAACGTCACCTATGAGATCTGCAACGAGCCCTACTTTCACGGCGTGACGCTCGAGTGGCAGCACCGCATCGCCGAGCTCATCGCCGCCACCGAGGCGAAGCTGCCGAACAAGCACCTGATCGCCCGCAACGTGGCCAATTTCACCGAGGCCGTCATCGAACCCCATCCGGCCGTCTCGATCCTGCACTTCCACTACGCCCGCCCGCCGGTCGCGGTGGCGATGAACTACTCCACCAACCGGCTGATCGGCTTCGATGAAACGGGCTTCGACGGCACGCTCGATGTCCCCTATCGCATACAGGGCTGGGACTTCATTCTCGCCGGCGGCGGTCATTACAATCACCTCGATTATTCCTTCACCGCCGGCCACGAGGACGGCACCTTCGAGTTCCCGAAGAACCAGCCGGGCGGCGGCGGGCCCGAGTTGCGCCGGCAGCTCAGGAGGCTCATCGAGTTCATGGAGGGGTTCGACTTTCTTCGGATGAAGCCGCGCAACGAGCTGATTCTCGGAGGTATTCCCGAGGAGGCCTCGGCCCGGCTGCTTGCCGGCGACGGCCGCGCTTACGCTCTGTACCTGCATCACGGCCAGGTCCTGCGCGATCGCCTCCCTCGCTACGTGGTGCGCACGGGCGCGCTCCGCGCCACGCCGGTGCTCAATCTGCCCGCCGGCAACTATACGGCCCGCTGGTGGCACCCGCGGGATGGGCGCATCGAGGAGCCGCAAACCTTCGAGCACCCCGGCGGGCCGTGCTACCTGGCCACACCCGAGTACCGTGAAGACATCGCCCTGGAGCTGCGCCGGCGCTGAGCGCCCCGGACGCGCCGATTTAATATAATTGGACATAGCCTCCCTCCAATGGCTTTGCAATCCGACGTGGGAAGACTATCGCTCGAGGAGTTCGCCCGCCAGATCCGCGGCCAGATGATCCCTCTCAACAACCGCTTCTCGTACTTCTTCACGGCTCTGCCCCTGACCGAAGAGGACATCAAGGAGTACCTCGAGGAGCCCGTGGCCGCCCTGCCGCCCGGCTTGTGCGCCACGCTGCCGCACATTTCCGTGCTCCTGGTTCCGTACCTGGCGCGGGCGATTCACCCCTCCTCCGAGGAGACCCGCAATGGCGACTACGTGGCCTTTGAACGGCCCGAGCCCAAACATCAGGTCTGGACCGCCAGGCTCGTCAAGCCCGAGGAGACCATCGTGGCCTTCGCCGTCAAGGACGAAGACGTGGCAGACCACCATTACCGCTTTTTCCACGTCATTGCGGAGATCGCCGCCGACGTCGCCACGGAGGCGTTGCTCGAGCCCTTCTACGGGATCCTGCGCGAGGAGCTCAACGCCGGCGTCCACGGCGAGGTGGACGAAGAGAGCTGGCAGCTCAAGCAGGCTCTGCTCCGGCGCTCGCGCCGCGTCCGGCACCGTTCGAAAGGTTTCGTCAAGTATGCGCGCCAGGCCTTCATCGATACGCTCACGCTTTACCTGCACGGCATCTGCTGCGACATCGATGTCGAGACCGGGCCGCGGCAGATCGCCAGCCGCCACCTGCGCCGGAGGCTCGAGCTGCTCGAGTCGCTCTACCCGCCCCCGCCCGGCTACGCCGTCTTTCCCGAGGACCTCAGTCAGACCGAGAACGCATCGGCGCCATGAGGCGCTTCAAGGGGCGGCATCTCAGCGGACTGCTATAATCGCGGTTGTAAGAGCCCAGTTCGGCGGTGCAGGAGCGCCGCAACCATTGTGATCTGGCCGGACGGCAAGCGCTTCGCCTTCACCATCTTCGACGACCCCGACAGCCAGACTGAGCAGACGAGCAGCCTTGTTTATGGGCTGCTCGAGGACCTGGGGTTGCGCACGACAAAAGCCGTTTGGCCGCTGGCGCCAACCCGCGAGCCCAACTCGCCGGGCGAGACTTGCGGCAACCCTTCCTTCCGCCGCCACTGCCAGCAGCTCCAGGAGCGTGGCTTCGAGATCGCGTTTCACAACGCCACCTGCCACTCGGCTACCCGCGAGGAAACCATCGAGGCGCTCGAGCGGTTTCGCGACTATTTCGGCCACGACCCCGTGACCATGGCGAACCATTACAACGAAGAAGCTATCTACTGGGGGCCGGCGCGGGTGGGCGGCCTCGCGCGGCTTCTCTACCAGAGCGCGACGATGGGACGAACCTCGGGCCGCTTTTTCGGTCATGTACCGTCCCACGCAGCTTTCTGGGGTGACGTCTGCCTGGCGCGGGTGCGCTACTGCCGGAATTTCGTCTTTGCCATGCTCGACACTCTCCAGGCCTGTCCCTGGATGCCGTACTACGACCCGTTGCGGCCCTACGTGCGGGCATGGTTTGCCGCCAGCGAGGGAGCCGACCGCCGCGCTTTCTTAAAGACGCTTTCCGAACCAGCGCTCGCGCAACTGGAGGAGGCAGGAGGTGCCTGTATCCTCTACACGCACTTCGGGCTCGGCTTTGTCGACGATGGGCGTCTCCATGCCGACTTCGTCTCCCGAATGCGGCGCCTCGCCTCGCGCCCGGGCTGGTTCGTCCCGGCCGGCACTCTGCTGGCGTATATCGAGCAACAACGAGGGCTGCAAACTCTGACGGACGCAGCCCGGCGGCGCCTGGAATGGCGCTGGTTGCGGCAGAAGCTTTTACGGGGGACCTCCTGAATGAGCTTGACCATCGTTGCGCAGGGCCCGGAGCACCGGGACGCGGTGGCCGCTTTTAATCAACGACTGCGGGACGCCCTGGGGCAGCCGCCGTTCCTGCTGCCACTCGATCCCGCCCCTGACCCCTGGCACAAGCTGCACATCAGCTCCTGTCACTATGTTGCACTCGAGGAGGGCGAGGTTCGGGGGGGCTACCGCATCGTCGTTTATCCCGCCGTGCTCAATGGCGAGCCAGTCACCGCCGTGAACCTGCAATCGCCTCTCTCGGAGAGCGTCATCGACAAGCGCTACCGGCACGTCGCCCCGGAGATGATCACGGACCTGGTTCGCAAGCAACCCATTGCCTTCGAAGTCGGCATGGGCAGCCTCGAAGCGCGGCTGCCGAAGCGCCTGCGATCGCTTGGTTGGAGCGTGGAAGAGGTTCCTTTTCTTTTTCGCGTTCACCGGGCGAACCGCTTCTTCACTGAGATGCCCATGTTCAACTCACCGTGGTTCAGGCGATGGGGGGCGCGCGTGGCCGCGTTGAGCGGGCTCGGCAGCGCAGGTTGCCTCTGGCTGCACCGGAAACGAAAGAAGCTGCCGAGCGGGTTGAGGCTTCTACGGGAATCTTCCTGGGGAGACTGGGCTGATGCCGTCTGGCACGCCTTCCGCCCGGAGCTGCGTTTCGGCGTCCGGCGTGATGCCGCGGTGCTCGAAGAGCTCTATCCGCCAGAGGAGCCGAGACTGCGGATCTACAGAGTGGTCCGCGGAGAGCAAACCCTCGGGTGGGCGGCGGCTCTTTTAACGCAGATGCGTGACAATCGATACTTCGGCAACCTGCGGGTGGGAACCGTGCTCGACGCCGCCGCCCAACCCGAGGCTTTCTTTGCCGTGGCCGCTCTCGCCGATGAGGCACTGGAGGCCGAGGGAGCGGACCTTGTCATCACCAACCAGTCGCTCCCCCGCTGGCAGGAAGCCTTCCGCGACGCTGGCTTCTTGCGCGGCCCGTCCAACTACCTTTGCGCCTGCTCTCCGGCGCTCGTTGAGGCTCTTTCCCCATCGCCCGTCTCCGACGGCCTGGTGCACGTCGTTCGTGGCGACGGTCCGGGACGCATCCACCTCTGAGGCCGCTCAGTTTGCTGGCGGCGGCTTCCATTTCCGGGCGGCGTGCTAACCTCCCGCCTGTTATAATCGGAAGCTGAGGGGCCTCGGAAGCAAAACATGCGACCTGTCATTTTGCTAGCGGTGGCTTCCCTGGCCTTTGCCGCCACCCAAAAGGACCCGCCGGATTGCTCCTCCCGGCCCTGCACTTACACCATCACCTGCGCTGCCCGCACGTGTACCGCGGCGGAAGTGCGTGAAGTGCAGGCCGCCTTGGACGACGCCCATCGCGGCGACACCATCAGGCTCCAGGCCGGAAGGGTCTTCCCCAGTACACGCAGCTTGCGGATTACTCGCCGCCCGGGCGACTCCGGATATCTGACGATCACCACCACGGAGTTCGACCGGCTGCCCGCCCCGAACACCCGGATCACACCGGCCTACGCCGAGCTGCTGCCGACCATCGCCGTTTCCGGCCCGAACGCCTATGCGCTGGGGCTGGCGGGCCACGACCGCCCGGCCGAGTACGTCCAGCTTGTCGGTCTGCGCTTTACTGCAATGGCGAACACGCAGACCGCCCTTCTGATGATCGGCAACGACGGCAACGAGTTCGGCTGGACCTTCCCCGAACGCTCCATCACCCCGGAGAACCAGCCTGACAACATCATCGTCGATCGTTGTTTGTTCGACCAGGATTTCACCGTCTTCATCCGGCGCCTGGTCCAGGTCAACGCCCGAAAGACTGTCATCAGGAATTCGTATCTTGACGGTGCCCGCGAACTCAACTCCGACACCCAATCAGTCTCGAGCTCGCAGGGAGTCGGGCCGCTGATTCTCGAGAACTGCTACGTGGGCGGAGCCACCGAAAACCTGATGTTCGGCGGGACGGGCTCGATGTACCCGGACACTCCCATTTCCGCCGAAATCCGGTACAACTACTTCCCCAAAGTGGAAGAGAGGATGCGCTTCGCCAAATGGCAGCCTGGCTTGGTCGTTTTCAAGGGCCGAGTCATCCGGCCCTCAGCCGACCTGCCCAACGCACCCACCTTCGAGGCGCGCAACTCGGGCATCACGGGCGAGGTGGAGCCCGCCTGGCTGTCCAATCAGAAGGAGCCGGTCAACGACAATGGCATCATCTGGGTGCGTATCGGGCAAGGAAACGCCCGGACGGTCAGCAAGAACAATTTCGAAATCAAGAATGCCCGCAACGTCACCATCGAGTACAACGTCTTCGACAAGCACTGGTTCGACACGGATCAGAACAATAACATCGTTTTCAAGCTGACCAACTGCCCGCCCAAAAGCTCCGCTTGCGACTGCGTGCCCGAGTTCTCTGGGAGAGTCAACGTTAATGGCCGTGTGGTGACCTCCGCCGATGGCAAACCGCTGCCCAACATCCACCACCCCACCACGCAGCGGAATGTGAACCCAATGGTGATCAAGATCGACGGTGTCGATTACGAGATCGAATCCTTCGAGGAGGCCGACGACTTCAAGATTCTTCTGAAGACCGACGCAGGCAGCCGGAGTGGCGCCGCTTACTCATACGGGCAGCCCGGCTGCCAGGCCGCCTGGGATCGCGACATCGTCTTTCGCCATAATATCGTCCGCAGCGGTCCAACCGGCCTCAGCATCACCACTTGGAACAACAGTGTTCGTTCCCGCGTCGGGGATATCTCGGTGACGAACAACCTGTTTGCTGACCTGGACTGTAAGAAGTGGAGCAACTTCGCCGGACAGTGCTCCGGCAGCCTCCTGTCCTGGTATATCTTCCTCGCACAGCTCCCGCCCCGTGTCGAGTTCTCCAATAATACCGTGCTTGCCCAGAATGCCAGGGTCGGTATCCGCTTCTCCGGCCCCAATTCGAGCTTCGCGGGAGATACGAAACTTTTGAACAACATCTTCCCGCGCGGTTCTGAAAGCGGTATCTCCGGGGAGGGCACCGCCGAAGGCAGCACTACATTGGACGCCAAATTGTGCGGGGGCAAACCCTGCTCCGCCGCTCAGTTCAACAGGAATATCATCGTCGGAGCAGACCTGACGCGATACCGGACGGGCGAGAACTACAATCTTTGCCCGGACCGCCGGGGCTGCACCGTCGATTTCGACTACGATGATCCTCGGTTCGGTCGGCTTTTTGAAGATTTTGCCGCCGGTAGCTACCGCGTCCGGCCGGGCCACTACGCCTGGCGCGGAGGCACCGACAGGCGCGATATCGGCGTCGACTGGGACCGCTTGCCCCGCATCCAGAACCTTCGCGTCGCGCCCACCGACCGCATGGCTCTCTTCACCTACGAAGTGACGGCGTCGGTCGCCCACATACCCTGCGTCGTCGAAGTCAGCACCGAGAGGGATTTGTCCGTTTCCATTCCCGATCTCGACGCGCGGCGTTTTCTCCGCCCCGACACCGATCAGGCGCCTGATAGCGTCACCCGTCTGGGTCCCCAGAGAATGATTCGCATCGGCAAGAACGTCCCGCTCGAGCCCGCCAGGACTTATTGGTACCGGCTCCAATGCGGAGGAGATGCCGCAATGGGCTCGTTTACCACGAAACCGGCAGGAAGCCAATCCCAGGTAGTAACCCTCACTCACACGCCCGCGGCGCCCGGCGTCGCCTCCGTGCGGATCGACTACGGTTATTCCTACGACGGAAGCACCGATACGATCCCGGACTATCAGGCTTCGAATCTTACGGCCTGCTCCTCGGGCGCCCCCTGCGAGATCTCCCTCACGGTCAACCCGTCTCAGGTCCTGTATTATCGGGCGATCGAACTCGATGCCAGCGGCCAGGAGCTGGCCCGCACCCCGGTCATGGTGACGGCCGACGCCGCGGCGGTCTTCCCCGAGCCCAAGTTTTCTCTGAATTCCATCGCCAACAGCGCCAGCGGCGTAAATGCGGGTGTCGCGCCGTGCGAGATCATCGCCATCTTCGGCAGCCGTCTCGGCCCCGAACAATTGGTTCTGCCTGCCGATGCACCCGCAGCCGAGACCCTCGGCGGCGTTCGTCTGCTCTTCGATCGGGAAGCCGCGCCCCTTCTCTATGTCTCCGAAGGGCAAATTGGCGCCATCTCCCCTGCCAGGATCGAGGGCCGGCCGGTCACCGAAGTGCAGGTGGAGTACGCCGGCAGGCGCTCCCAGGCCGTCTCCGTGCCCGTGCTAACAACCCGACCGGGCCTCTTCACTGTGGATCTGAGCGGTCGGGGACAGGCGCGAGCCGTCAATCTCGAAGACGGCACCCTGAACGGCCCGGAGGCCCCTGCACGTCGCGGTTCGTTTGTCTCCCTGTTCGGAACTTCGGGTGGGCCGTTGACGCCACCCTGTCAGGAAGGCAAGCTCGCCGATGGCATTCAACCGTTGCAGCTTCCGGTCGCGGTGGCGGTGGGAGGGGTTCCGGCCACGGTCACTTACGCCGGCTCGTCTCCGGGATCGGTCATGGGCCTGCTTCAGATCGATATCCAAATCCCCGACAACGCACCCACGGGTGACGCCGTTCCCCTGTGGCTGGCCATCGGCGATGTCGCCGCGCCCGAGGGCGTCACCCTCGCGGTGCGCTGAACGTGCCCGGGCCTCCTCTTCACTCCGAGCGGTTGTAGCGCGACTTCCCCCCGCCGTCCACCCTCGCCAACCGGCGAGAAAGGACCCTCGCGCATCATCACTGCACGGGCAATCGCAGAGTGAAGTTCACCATTCTCACCTCGCCAGTGAAGTTGTCCGCCGGGTCCGTAGGATCTCGGCTCACCCGGAGCGCCAGCATCGAGCCGGGCGCGCATGCGGGCAACGTGAGCGGCGCCCACGAGGCGCTCGCCAGCGTGTCCACTGTCGAGGGCACCGTTAGGCTTCTCTTCTGCACAGGCCCGTAACCCGGCGCCGCATAGTTTCCATTGGAAGCCACGCAGGCCACTTCCACACCGAGCACCACGCCACTGCCGGTCCCCGAGCCCCTCGTCCAGGTCCACTCTACGTTCACCGCCTCTCCCGTCCAATCCGAGGGCATCCGGGTGTTCAGAACCGCGTAGATGGGAGCCGACCCGTCTGCGAACGCCAGATAACCGTACGCGTGCGGGGACGTCCCGCCGCCGCCACGCGTCGCCCCAACCGAACTCGGCGTGCTCCAACCGTTCGCTAACTGCATCGTGCCTGACTGGTTCTGCACCGGAACGTAGTCCCTCTCGCGGTAGTAGGTCGCCTGCGACGAACCCCCCTGAAGCGCGCTCCAGGTGTCCGTCGCCGTGCACAGATACAGATTCTGCCCGGCCGGAGCGTCACTTTTGAAAAACGCCTGCCCCACAGCGCAGGAATTGGGCAAAGTCGTCCCCACCCGAAACGGTCTGGTTACGGCTGCCTGCGAAGCGTCCTGGACGCTGCCGGCCGCCGCAACCCGGCCATGATCGGGCCTCTGCCCGAAAACCGCTACCCCACACCAAAGCGCACACGCCAATACCTTTCCTCGCATCTCCTGTACCTCAATGGCGGTTTCCCGCCGCTTGGCCATCTTCAAAGTGGACAATTCCGTCCCAACCTTACGGCGTCGTCACCTCTCCCTCCCAGTAGGCGCCTCCGCAATGCAGGCGGAGGAAATACGTCCTACCGCTCTCGAGCGGCGTCCGCGTGCCGATCGTCACCGTACGAGTCAACTCGTTGGCTGGCCCGTCCCCATCCGGGCGCAAGTGCACCGACGCGTCCAGGTCTGCAATCCGCCCCCCCTCGATATCCGGAGTCGTGCTCGCCTCCACAACGCATGGAATGTGCCGGATCGGCGCGGTCACGCGATAATCCAGCCGAATCGTCGTGCGTGTCGCCGACACGTCAACCCCAATCCCTCCCGTTGAAACTTTGGTGACAATCGGAAGCGCATCCCAGTCGGCGCCTATCTGCCGGCCGTACATCCCGCCCTTTTGCGCATAGTGACCGGTTCGTACCCTCCAGTTCCGCTCCGAGTAATTCTCGAACAGCCGGCCGTAAAGCGGATCTTCATATTCCCAATTCACTGCACAGGCCGAGCCCGACGGGCAAAGATTATACGTCCCGGCCGGGTATCCACCCAAGGCCGCCCCCGCCAGGATGTTCCCGTCCCACTTCTCTCTGGTGCAGCCCCCCAGGCAGATCTTGGCCGGCACCATCGCCGCGTCGTTGACCACCGGCGTGATCCCGCGAAACATGTACGTCGGTGAGGTATGTAATATGTTGTTCGCGAAACGAGTATCTCCGGCAACCGGAAATCCGCCTGCTGTGGAGCATGGTGCTGCCGTGCGACACCAGCTTCGACAGTCGTAGTGCCCCTCCCAGGTCACTGTTCCAACCATGTTCCGCACGTCCAGAACCGTATTGTTCGAGAAGTCCACTCCGAACGGAATCTGCGAAAAGTAAAACGCGGATCGGGACACGCTGCAATCCGCCCCCACCATGCAGTACTCGTTCCTGTCGATGTCGTATATAAGATTGTTGCGCACCCGGATGTTCCCTATGCGGCTGAATCTGGCATTATTGATTGACAGGATCTGAAACGCCTGCGGCCCCCTGCGCACGACGTTATTTTCGAAGGCAATGTTCTGAAGGTAAGCTCCCTTGCAGTCCGTGGAGCCGTAGCTGTAGCTGACGTTCACCAGGTTCCCCGCGTTGGAGGACAGAACCAGCCGTTGAGGATTGCTGATGTCAAAATCCTTGATCGTGTAGTTGGTTCCAGCTATATTGATGGCACAGGACGAGCCGTCAGCAGCCGATCCCCACCAAAGGTCCGGAATCGGATTCCCATCCGCCGAGGTAACCACATCCCCGCTCACGTTGACAGTACCACCGAACGACGGTTTGCAATCTGCCGGAGAACTGCTGTTGGCGACCTTGAACACGATGATCTGATACTGCGCTTTCGTCCAGAAGCCCTCAAACGTGTTGTGGTGAATCTTAACGTTTTTGGCATTCTTGATCTCGAAGATGTTCTTGGAGCTCGGCGTCCCGGAGGCCACGACCCACTGGATGCCGTTGTCGTACAAGCTAAAGGTCGGCCCGCTCGTTCCCGAGTTCGTCGCCATGTAGTCCACCCCGTTATAACGCACCATCACCGACTTGAAGTAGCGGGTGTTTGGCTGCCAGGCGAGATGCGGGACGCGTTCCCGGTGGTTGATCAAAACGTTATACGCGATCTCACCAGACGAATGGTTCCACGGTTCGACGTCGACATCAGGTGGGGTTCCGCCCAGCATGACATTTTCACCCATATTCTCGGCCAGGTAATTGTTCAGGATCTTGATCTCCCCCCACGTCCGTCCAATCAGTTGAACCTCCGCGCTCGGCTGCTTGATCGAGCCTTGGATGTAGGAGTTCAGGATCGAGATTCGATGGCCCCGGGAGCCGATCATCTGGCCCGCCGTCGTGACCCACCCTGAGTTCTCCACGATGCAGCGATCTATGACAATGTCGGTGGGATCTTCCTTCCACGGCTCGGTCGTGTTATAGCCGATCTGGATTAGGGGCTGGTTATTTCCCTGGGTGTCGAAGCGTACTCCTACGATCCGGATGAAGCGGGCCGGGTTACTGGACGGCGGAAACCGCAACGCGCTCGGCGATCCCGCTGCATTACGAATAGTCGGCATGACGCCTCGATAGTGCGGCGTGATTCTTGTGCCTGGCAGCGGCAGCCGGTCCGCCAGCGTCGAGGTAATCGTCAACCAGCCGCTCCCGGGCCGGCCGCGAATGACAAAGTTCGTGCTGGTCCCCGTCCAGATCCGCCCTGCCTGAAGCCGGATGCTGTCTCCTAAGTGCGCCTCATCGAGTACCGTCTGGAGCTCCGCTGATTCTGCACTCGTGCAGACTGCCGAGGCACAGGTCAGCGTGTAGGTGCACGGCCGAGTTGCACAACCCGCCGGTGAGCGGTCAATGGCGCCAAAGGCGGCAGTCGCCGCCAGCATCACCGTCAAACCCAACCTCATTGGATCCCCCTGATCAGGTCGTAGCTGCCCGCTCCCGCTTGAGTCACGAGCGCGATGCCGAGCGCTACCAAAGGCTTTGTCGTGCCGGCGTCGCTGCATTTGCCCAGCTGGGAGGAACTCACCGTCACCCAGTTGCCCGCCGTCACACCGCCGTCGAAGTCGCAGGTGAGGAAACCCTGGATCGCAATGCGCGCATTGCCGGACTGCCCGCATCCCTCCATGCAGATCCCGATCGCACGCCCCGCGTTGCCCAGCCCGCACTGCTCCGCCGTTCCGTCCGATGCCAGGCAAACCGTGCGGTAGAGCGCTGTACCCGTCGCTGCGTTGTTCGGCAGATAGATCGATGCATATGTCATGTTCACTTTGTTCAAGCCCGACAAATCGTACGTGCCCGCTGCGTCGAACGTCCCGCCGCCGCCTCCTCCTGGAATGGAACAGATCGTGCGATTGTTCGCCGCGTCGTCCGTGCAAGTCACCCCCATCCCAGTGAGGTTGAGCGCCGGCCTCTGCGGCAACACCGCACCCTCGTCCTGGATCATGGTGTAACCGCCGGTTCCCGTGCCGCAGCTACCCCATGTCGCGTCACCCCTCAGGCATTTGGAAGCGTCCCCCGGTCCTGGAGCCGGCACTGCCCCGCTCAGCCCCCCAGTCCCGGTGTCTCCCTGCATCAGTGGCAGCCAGGTCCGGTTCAGGGTCCCCAGAGCCCCAGCTTTGGGTATGCCGTACGGTTGTGCCGTCTCGGTCGCAATCTCGTCTGTGCCGCCGTGCCGGTGCTCCTCCCCGTGATTGGCGCGTGCAAAGCCGGTGTGCCCGGAGCTCTCGTAATCGAGATTCAGTAGTTGGGAGTGGTCCATCGTCCCACCTCCCCCTTGCGTCACCACTGTCCCCGTCAGGCCGCTGATGAGGATGCGTCCCGCCGTCGGCGTGGCCCACTGCACGGTCACGTCGCCGGTGAACCGGTGGATCAGCACCTCCGCCGGGTCGGCGCGCCGCCACGAACTGCCCTCGCCCACCTGAACGAATACCTCGATGTCCGTGCCCAGTCCATGCGTGGCCCCGTCCACCATCCAGGTCAACGCCGGGCTGTCGAATTGCCGCACGTAGGGCGGCTTGCTCCCACCCAGCGGCGACCAGCTCGCCCCGTCACTCACACAGGCGGTATAAACCGCTCCGCCGCCCAAACTGCAATCGCCCTTGTTCTGCGCATCCGAGACGATGAACATCTGGCCGGCGTGCGAACCCGCCGGCGGCAGCCCGGCTACCGTCACCACGCTCGGATCGCCCGAAGTGACCCGCCAGACGCCGGCCGCTGTGCACAGATACAAGTTCCTTCCCGCCTCCGCATCGCTCTTGAAAAACGCCTGGCCGGGCGTGCAGTTCGCCGGCAACGCCGTCCCCACAGCGAACGGACGTGTCGCCACCGCATCGGCAAAATCGACGTTCCTACCCTGCGTCCGCAGGTCGACTCGGGTTTGCGCAGCCGCGAGCCCGGCCGCGACCACAGCCAGGACGATTCTCCGCCAGAATCCAGTGCCTATCATGACGATGATTTTCCTTAGACTTTCTTGTCCTAACGGGGAGGACGCCCCCCTTTATTTCCCAGTTTATCGCCGGCTTCGCAGGAATATGAGACTAAATCAAGATAAACAAAGAGGATTTATTCCGTGAATGCCTCTTGAATTTCTCAATCGTTGCCCGGGCGTGACCATGCGCGGTCCGCGCCCCGCCCCTCCGGCTCGCACCTTTTCGCATTGACGCCGCCCCCTCCGGTGCCGTACTCTCAAGAAAGAAGCGCGCCGGATCCGTTCTCCCGAATGCGATCCGGGCAAGGACTGAATCAAGACGGCGTTCTTGGCATACGCAACCCAGCAGCGTTCTCTCCTCGGCGGTCTCGCCGTGGGACGTTCGTCCGCCCCGGCGTTGACGCTGTTTCAGAAGCTTGCCTTCGGTGCCCTCCTCGTTTTCCTCGTCGTGGCCTTCAGCCGGATCAACGAGTTCATGCCCATCCCCTATGCCGTCCGCGCCCCTATCGCGATCTGCCTCCTCGGAGCCTTTCTGAGCGGCGGCGTCTTCCGCGCGATGCTCTCCCGCCCGGGCATCCTCCTCCTGCTGTTCACCTTTTGGCTTTGCGTCTCGCTCCCTTTCAGCGTCTGGAAGGGGGGCAGCTTTGCCCTGCTGACCGAGCGCTGGAGCATCTCTCTGGCCGTCTTCCTCGCCATCTCGGGCGCCCTGAACACCTTCGCGCAGTGCCGCAAGGCGATGTACGCCATGGCCGTTGCCTCGCTCCTGATCGTGCTCATGAGCTTTCGTTTCGGCGGCGGTGAGCGGCTCTCCTTCGTCTGGGGAACCCTCGGAAATCCCAACGACTTCGCCGCCTTTCTTCTCCTCGGCACCCCTTTTTGCCTTTTTGTCTTCCTCGATCAAACCAGGCTTCCTTTGAAAGCGGCCGCTGTCGTGGGCATCGCAGGCATTGTCGTGCTCGCCCTTCGCTCCGGCTCCCGCGCCGGCTTTATCACGCTCCTGGGCATGACCGCTGTGATGTTTTGGAACCTCTCGCTCGCCAATAAGATTAAGCTCGCGGTGATCGCCTTGATCGCGGCTCCTCTGGTCGTGCCCTTCGTGCCTTCCTCTACGTGGCAGCGCTTGACCACTCTCGGCTCGGCTGAGTCTGATGAGCTCGTCGAAAACCCGGATCTCGGCAAGGCCGCCGCTTCCTACTGGGCCCGGCGTAAACTCGCTGTCGATGCTTTGGAACTCACCCTGCGAAACCCGGTGCTTGGCGTTGGCCCGGGACAGTTCGCCCCGGCAGCGGCTGGCATGGCAGCCTCCCGTGGAGAGCGCGCCCTTTGGCGCGAAACGCACAACACGTATCTTCAGGTCTCTAGCGAGTGCGGCTTACCGGCCTTGGCGCTCTTTCTCGCGATTTTGGGTTACTGTTTTCGCTCGATGTCCTGGCTCCGCCGGGAGGCTCATCGCTCGCCCACTCTCCGCCCCGCAGCCGCCATGGCCAGCTCGATCTACCTTGCCGTCTCGATCTACGCCTTTGTCGCTCTGTTCGGCAGCTACGCTTATACGATGCTGCTTCCGGCCTACGCCGCTTTCGCCGAGGCCACCTCGCGAACGGCCGCGCCTTTGCTTCAGTCCCCTCCAGCAAGCCCTGCGGCTCGACGTCCGCCCGAACCGGCCCCCAACCCGGCTCCCGCCTTCTGGCCCCGCCCGCTCGTCAAATTCTGACTATGTGCGGTCTCGCGGGCTTTCTGAAAACCTCCTCCGGCGCTTCTTCAGCCACCCTAACCCGCATGACCGAGCTCTTGCGCCACCGCGGACCCGACGACGCCGGCTTCTTCGAAGATGCCTTGATCGCCCTCGGTCACCGCCGTCTCAGCATCATCGACCTCGCCGGCGGTCACCAGCCCATGGCCAACGAAACCGGCTCGCTCTGGGTCGTCTACAACGGCGAGATCTTTAACCACACCGAGCTGCGGGCATCCCTGGAGCGGGACGGTCATCGCTTCCGGACCCGGTCCGACACCGAAGCCATCCTTCACGCTTATGAAGCCTTCGGCCCGGCGTGCGTCGAGCGCTTCCGCGGCATGTTCGCCTTCGCCCTTTGGGACGCTGCCAAACGGACGCTCTTTTGCGCCCGGGACCGCCTCGGCAAGAAGCCGTTTTATTACTTCTGGGACGGCCGCCTCTTCGCTTTCGCTTCGGAAATCAAGGCACTGCTTGCCCATCCCGACATCTCCCCTGGATTCAACGAATCTCTTCTTCCCGAATACCTTGCCTTCGGCTATTCAAGCGGCGACGAGACCCTGTTTTCCGGCATCCGAAAGCTCCCGCCGGGACACTATCTGTTGCTCCGGCCTGAGGGTGACCGCTACATCCTCGAAATCCGTTGCTACTGGGATCTCCCCCGCTACGAAACGCTGGAAGACCAGGACGACGCCTCCTGGATTCGCGACTGTCGCGCCCGCCTGGAGAACGCCGTCGAAACTCGCTTGATGAGCGATGTGCCCCTCGGCGTCTTCCTGAGCGGCGGCGTCGACTCCTCCCTCATCGCCGCCCTCATGACGCGCCTCGTCTCCGGGCCGGTCCAGACCTTTTCCGTTGGCTATGCTGAGCAGCCTTACAGTGAGCTGGACTATGCCCGCCTGGTCGCGCGCCACCTCCGGACCGAGCACCGCGAGGTGCTGCTGACGCGCGACAACTTCTTCAGCCTGCTTCCCCGGCTCATCTGGCATGAGGACGAACCGCTCACCTGGCCCTCGAGCGTCTCCTTGTACGCCGTCTCACGCCTGGCCTCCCAACATGTCAAGGTCGTTCTCACCGGTGAAGGGGGCGACGAGCTCTTCGCCGGCTACTCCCGCTATCAGCACCACCTGTGGAACTGTCAATGGGAGCGGCGTTATGCCCTCGTGCCTGCGGTTCTCCGCGGCCGGTTGCGGTCCTTGATCGCCTCCTCCAGCCTCCTCACCGCCGACCTCCGGCGAAAACTCGGGCATACGTTCCTCGCCCGGGACGGCGCTCTCGAATCCCTTTATCTCGACAATTTCTACGCTGCTTTCGCCTCCCAGGAACAGCAAGCCCTGTTTCCCGGCCTCGACGTCGCTCCGAAGAAGATCTACGCCAACTTCCTCCGCTACTGGGTCCAGCAACCGCAGCACTCCCTGCTCGCTCGCATGCTCTACGCCGACCAGAAGACCTATCTCGTCGAACTTCTGATGAAGCAGGACCAGATGAGCATGGCTTCCTCGATCGAAAGCCGCGTCCCGTTGCTCGACCACCTCTTCGTCGAATTTGCTGCCCGTGTCCCGGACCGCATGAAGCTCCGTGGCCGCACCGGCAAATACATCCTCAAGAAGATCGCCGAGGACCTCCTGCCCCGCCAGATCCTTTACCGCACCAAGATGGGCTTTCCCACCCCGTGGCGCGCCTGGTTGCTCGAGCCCGAAGCCGCCGCGGTCTATGAGACCCTCCTTGATCCCGAGGGCTTTCTGGCAGCTTATGTCGACCGTACCGCGCTCGAGCTTCTCCTGGCGCGTCACCGCGAGGGTCGCGAGGACGCCTCCGACCGCATCTGGCGCCTGCTCAACCTCCAGATCTGGGCCGCCGTCTTCCTCACCCGCACCCTCTCGCCCCATTCTGAATTCGCGTGCCGCACCGCTCCGGCCGCTTCCAATGCCTGATGAAAATCCTGTGGGTGAAATCGGACTTCCTGCATCCCGCCGTCGCCGGTAGCCGCATCCGCACCTTGGAGATTTTGAAGCGCCTGCGGCCTCGTCACGAAATCCACTACGCCGCGTTCCTGTATCCCGACCAGGCCGACGCGCTCTCCTCGTGCTCGGAGTACTCCAGCCGCACCTACCCGATCCCGCTCCGGGTCGCCGACAAGCGCTCCCTCACGTTCGCCTTTCAGGTAGCCGCCAGTTGGCTCTCTCCTCTACCGCTCGCCGTTTCGCGCTATCGTTCCAGGAAAATGCAGCGTCTCCTCGCCGCCCTGCGCAGCACCCAGCGCTTCGATGCCGTCGTCTGTGACTTTCTGGTGCCCGCTATCAATCTGACGGATCTCTCCGAGTGCATCCTGTTTCAGCACAACGTCGAAACCCTCATCTGGCAGCGCCACCACCAGGAGGCCCGCGACCCTCTTCGAAAGTTCTACTTCGGCCTGCAAGCGCGCCGCATGGAAGCCCTCGAGAGCCGCATCTGCCGCCAGGTCGCGCATATCATCGCCGTCTCGGAAGCCGACGCCGGGCTCATGCGATCCCGTTTCGGCATCTCGCACGTTTCTGTCGTGCCCACGGGCGTCGACCTCGATTTTTTCGCACCACCTCCCGCAGCCGCCCCAGTTGGCGACCTGGTTTTCGTCGGCGCCATGGACTGGTTGCCTAACATCGACGCCATCTTGTTCTTTGTCCGGGAGATTCTCCCGCTGATCCGCCGCCAACGTCCAGGCTGCACGCTGACCGTCGCGGGGCGGAATCCGGCCCCCGAGATCCGCGCGCTCGAACGGAGGGACCCATTCATCCACATCACGGGAACCGTCGAGGACATCCGCCCGTACCTCTGGGGCTCCGCCGTCTCCATCGTCCCGTTGCGCATTGGCGGCGGCACCCGCCTGAAGATTTACGAGTCGATGGCTGCCAGGATCCCCGTGGTCTCTACTCGGGTCGGGGCGGAGGGCCTCGACGTCCGCAGCCCTGACCACTTCCTCCTGGCCGACACGCCCGCGGCCTTCGCTGAAGCTTGCCTGGAGTTGCTGGAAGCTCCAGAACGCCGCGCCGAACTCGCCAGCGCCGCCTGGAGCTGGATTGCCGAGCGCTACTCCTGGTCCCGCATAGCCGCCCGCTTCGAGGAGATCCTGGAGCGTTACCGTCGCGGGTAGCCATGACCGCCGAGCTGCTTTTCTGGTTTTCTCTCGCCTTCGTCGTCTACCCTTACGCGGGTTACCCCGCGTTGCTGTTTCTGCTCTCGAAGCTGTTTCGCCGGCCAATTCAGCGCGCCTCCATCGAGCCGCCGGTCTCGCTCCTGATCCCCGCCTACAACGAGGAGAAGGTCATCGAAGCCAAGATCCGAAATGCACTCGCGCTCGACTACCCGCCCGACAAGCTCGAAATCGTCGTCGCCTCCGACGGCTCTACCGACGCAACCAACGACATCGCGGCGCGCTTTACGAACTCGGGGCGCGTGCGCCTGCTGGCCTTCTCCCCCAATCGTGGCAAAACCGCCGTGCTCAACGACGCCGTGGGCCGCCTGCAGGGCGAGATCGTGGTCTTCACTGATGCCGCCAGCATGCTCGAGCCCGACGCCGTGCGGCGCCTCGTCGCCTGCTTCGCCGATCCGCGCGTAGGCGCTGTCAGCGGGCTTTACCGCGTCCGGAATGCAGCCGGCGCTCAGCTCGGAGCTCAGGAAGACTTTTATTGGCAATACGAGACTTTCTTGAAACGGATGGAATCCGATCTCGACTCCATCCTCGGCGCTCATGGAGCGCTCTACGCCATCCGCAAGGAGCTCTACCCCTACCCGGAGCCTTCGATTATCAATGACGATTATGTCATCCCCGTGCGCATCGTCGGGCGGGGCTACCGGGTCTGCTACGAGCCCGAAGCCATTGCCTGGGAGGAGGCGCATGAGATGCGCGGCTTCAGCCGCCGGATCCGCATCATGGCTGGTAACTTTCAGCAACTTCGCGAGCTGTTGGCCCTCCTCTGGCCCCCGCGCCCGCTCCCGTTATTCTTCTTTCTATCTCACAAGGTTGCCCGCCTCGCGGTGCCCTTCGCCCTCCTTGTGCTCCTGCTGAGCAACGCCTTCCTGCTGTCGCAGGTCTTCTATCAGGCTGCCCTCATCGCTCAGGCGGCTTTCTACCTGGCCGTCCTCACCGGCGGCGTCCTCCCCAAAGCGCCACGCCTTCTCCGCCTCCCTTACTACTTCGTGATGGTAAACGCCGCTGCGCTTCCGGGCATCTACTATGCCCTGCGCGGCCGGCGCAACATGGCTTGGAAACGCCGCTGACCTCGCCGCCGTCTGATACGGGGGAGTCGTTGCCATGATCTTCCGCGCCCTGCCGGTTTTCTTTCTTCTCATCACACCGCTCCTCGGCCAGGATTCCCGAGGTCTCACTGGGCGTCGTTACGCCGACCCTCCTCGCGTACGCGTCGATGCCGCCTGGCATTCATCCCCTACATGGCAGACCTCACAGCTCCGGCTGGACCGCTCGTTCACGTATCGCCAGGCGCCGCTCGGGGAGGCCCGCCTCCGCGACGACCTCGACCCGCTCGAATCCTATACCGTGCGCCAACTTCCCGGCGGCGGCTTTCGCCTCCAGCATGACTTCGATGTCCTCCGCAGCTACACCGCCCGTCCTGGCCCGGGTGCTCGGCTCCGGATCACAGATGACCTGAACCCCACCGAGAGCTGGACCGCACGCCCGACTATTGGCGGTTATCGCGTCGAACGCGACCTCGCTCCCTGGGACAGTTATTCCGTCCGCGAACTCCCGAGCCGCGGCTGGCGCATTCAACATGACTTCGACCCCTTGAAGTCCTACACCATCCGCCGCCGCTGAACTCGAATCGCGCGCGCCTCTAACCCGGCAGGCCCGGATGGCCGGCCAGTTCACCGTTTATACTGTGTGCTGACCTGGATGCTGTCCGGCGAAATGCCAACCACTCAGGAACAGGCCCGGCCGCCGGCCAGGCGTCTGCCTTGGCCATCGATCCTGTGGTTCACACTGCTCTTGCTCGGCGCCTATGCCCCTGTCCTGGACCGGCTCGTCCGCCAGTGGCTTTCGGATCCCGACATGGGCCATGGCCTCTTTGTGCCGCTGGTCGCCGCCTACATCGCCTGGAGCCGACGTGACCGGCTCCTCACCGCACCTCGCACGACAAACTGGTGGGGCCTGCCCCTCGTGATTTATGGCTCTTTGCAGATGCTGGTGGGCACCCTCGGCGCCGAGCTCTTTCTGACCCGCACCGCTCTCCTGATCACGCTCGTCGGCGCCATCCTGTTGCTGTGCGGCCCCCACGTGCTCCGCATCCTTGCCTTCCCCCTCTTCCTGCTCGCCTTCATGATTCCCCTCCCACGCGTGATCTTCAACCAGATCGCCTTCCCGCTCCAACTGCTCGCCAGCCGCGTCGCCGAAGCGAGCCTGGCTCTCCTCGCCATTCCCGTCCTGCGCGAAGGCAACATCCTCGAGCTCGCCAGCCAGCGCCTGAATGTCGTGGAGGCGTGCAGCGGCATTCGCTCCCTGCTCTCGCTCTCCTTCCTCGCGCTCGTCTACGCCTACTTCTTCGACGCCAAACCGTGGATGCGTGCCGTCTTGCTCGCCGCCAGCGTCCCGATCGCCATCCTCGCCAACGCCGGCCGCGTCACCATCACGGGCATCATCGGCGAATACGACGTCGCCCTCGCGCAGGGCTTCTTCCACAGCGTCGAGGGCTGGGTTATCTTTCTCGTCTCGCTCGCCGCTCTGGCGGCGACCCACGGGGTAGTGAACGGAGTCTACGCCTTTGTCGCGAAACGTCGCTGAACGCTTCTTCCCCTTCCTGGCCTCACGCGCTTCCCAGGCGCTTTCGGCCGTCCTGTTGCTGCATATCTTGATCGTTTACGGCTTCTCGCGCGAAGAGATCGTACCCGCCAACCGCCCGCTGCGCGAGTTCCCCGCCACGCTCGGCCACTGGACGCAAACCGGCGAGAGCGCTATCGACGAGGCCACCCGGCAGGTCCTGCGCGCCGACGAGGTGCTCTCGCGTTCCTACAGGAACACGGCCACTCCGGCGGCGCTTTCCTTTTTCGTGGCCTATTTCAAGTCTCAGCGCACCGGGGTCAACCCCCACTCGCCCAAGAACTGCCTCCCCGGCGCGGGTTGGTATCCGCTGGTGTCGGGCGTCATTTCCGTCCCGATGCCTGGCCGTACCGACGAGGTGCGCCTCAATCGTTACGTCGTCGCCAAGGGCGACGCCAAGAGCCTGGTCCTGTACTGGTACCAGTCCCGCGACCGCGTCATCGCCAGTGAATACGCCGCCAAGCTCTACCTCGTCGCCGATGCCCTCCGGCATAACCGCACGGAAACCGCCCTCGTGCGCATCACCGTGCCCTTCGTCGGCGACAACGTGGAGACGGCCACGCGCCTCGCCTTGGACTTCGCCCGCCAAGCTTACCCCGCCCTCAGGCTGCTCCTGCCCGCCTGAGCCTCACGGTCGCGAAAAAACGGCGGTCGCACCTCAAATCACGTCCGCAAAGCTCCTCCGCAGCTTGCGGAACCAGGCGTACCCCAGCAGGCAGGCTCCGGCGCCGATCAGCCAGAGGCCGAAGACGGCCCTCCAGTCCGGCGCCGCCGCCTCGAGCAACGTCCGGCGAAAGCCGCGAACCAGCACGAAAAGCGGGTTCTTCTCGAGCACCGGCAGCACGGCCCCCGGTAACGACGCTTCGGGGTAACAGATCGGCGTTAGGAAAAACCACAGCGTCAACACGTAACCCATCAGTTGCCCTAGGTCCCGGACATAAACCCCGAGCGCCGCCAGAAACCAGGCCACTCCCAGCGTAAAAAGGAATTGGGGCGCTATCAGCACCGGAAGCCACAGCGCCGTCCAGGGTACGCCGCCCCGAACCGCCGCAAGAAAGACAAGAAAACAGCCCAGCGCCAGCGCCTGCGTCACCAGGCCCGCCACACCCAGATTCACTGGCAGGATCTCGATCGGAAAGACCAGCTTCTTGACAAAGTTCCGGTACTCGAGCACCACCGCCGGCGCTCGGCCCACCGCCTCTGCAAAGGCCAGCCACGGCAGCATCCCTGCCAGGAAATAGAGGGCAAAACCGGAGCGGCTCGGATCCCCCTCGAACCTTGCCCGTAGCACCAGCCCGAAGACGAAATAGTAAGTTGCCATCAGCAGCACGGGATTGAGCACCGACCACGCCACATCCCCTAGCGAGCCGCGGTATCGCGACGCCAGATCCCGCCGCACCATCGAGCGGATTAGCCCCCGGTTCCGCCAGACCGCCTCCACGGGACCGCTCACCAATCTGTCCAGCGAGCGCAATCGCCGCTCCCAGCTCAGGCGCCGGACCGTCGTCGTCCGCACCCCCGTGAGCTTGGCCTGCCCCTGCTCGACCTGCGCCTCGACTAGGAGCAACGGCCACCCCCGTAGGTAAAACCACCCGGAACCTTCGTCAAGCAGCGACACATAGACGTGATAGCGCCCAGCCTCTGGTGGCAGCTCGATCTCCACCTGCTGTCTGGCGTACCCGCCGGGTGCAACCTCCCGCTCCAGTCGCTTCCAGGGCCCCTCTTCAATAAACAAACCCGTTGCCGGGTCGAAAAGTTGCCAGCCTACGCACAGGCCTGCCTCCGGCCGCCAACTTCTCCCGGAGACGTTCTCGATTCGAAACCGAACAGAAAGGCGACGTCCCGCCGCGTCTACCTCCGCCTCCGGGTTCAAATACCGCGCACCCATTCAGCCGTACAACCACTCCGGGTAGCGCGCCACCACCGGGCCGGTCTTCCTGCCCACCGCATAGATGGCGTCGCCCCTCAGCTCTTTTGAAAGCCCGTATCGCTCCAGGACGTTCTCGGCCCACACGAGCTCCGGTCGCGGCGCTTCGCGGTACGGGCCGGTCTCGAGCCGCACGACCTCGAAACCGGCATCCACCAGCAGCCGCGCTACCTCCCGCGGCGTGTACTCCCGCGTGTGGCGCGCCTCGCCCTGCCGGCGCGCCTCCGGCCGCAAATAGGCGGGGAAATAGCCGGGATGATAGCCTTGCAACACAGCCGCAATTGCACGCAGCGAAGCGATGTTCGGCGTCGTCAGCACCAGATGTCCGCCCGAGCGCAGCACCCGGTTGATCTCCGCCATCATGTGCATCGGATCCTCGGCCAGATGCTCGATCAGCTCGCAACACAGCACCGTGGCGAAATGCCCGTCCGGGTAAGGAAACCGGTCGCGCTCGGCATCGAACAGATCGATTTCACACACAAACTGTTCGCCCTCGACCGAGCTCACCTGCTTGACCTCGACCTGCCCCGCCGGCCCATAGTAGCAGCCCCGCACCTCCCCGTAGCCGAGCCTGTTTCGGAGCGCGGGAGTGATCTGAAGATACGCCCCCATCTCCAGGATCCGGTCGTCCGGGCCGCCGGGCGGGGTGACGGCCAGCGTCCTCTCCAGCCTGCTGATGTGCCTCTCGACGTATGCGCTCTGCCCTGTCCAGCTCAACACCTCCTCGCGCCGGACCGCCTTTGGCGCCGTTTGGGGCGCCGCCGCTTCGCTCTTTGCCGGCCGCTCAGGAGGCGCCCACGGCTCACCGCGCGTCACTGCTCCGAGGAAGGAAACATACAAACTCGCCACCCGCTCCCAGGAGCACTCCCGCTCGGCCCACTGCCGCGCTCTCCGGCCGAGTTCCCGCCGAACCTCCGGCCGCGAGACCAGCAGGTTCAGATACTCGAACAGCAAGTCCTCCTCGTGCGCGTCGACGCCGACTTTCAGGCATACATCCTCGGGCAACTCGCGGAAGGCCCCCACGTCGGAGACGATGACTGCCTTGCCCATTCCGAGAGCCCGCTGAAGCGTCCCGGAGGTCTCACCCACCGTCGGATAGCGCAGGTTCAAGACGATGTCGCAGGCCGCCAGCAGCCCCATAAAATCCTCCTCCGGCGTGAAGCCCAGCCGGCGCACCGCCGGCTCCAGTTCGAGCGCCTCGATCAACTCCCCGAGGGCTAGCTCGGGATGCTCCTCCCCGGCCAGAATCAGTCTCGCCCGCGGTTCGACCCGAAGCAACCGCCGGAACGCTCGCAAAGCTTCAGGGATCCGCTTGTACGGCTTCAGAAAACCCAGAATTCCGACCAGCGGCACGCTCTCGTCCAGGCCGAGCCGCTGCCGGTATCCGGCGCGGTCTCCGTCCACCAGCCACGCCCCGTGGGGAATCCGTCCCACCGGCCCCACAAATCCTGCCTCCCGAACCTTCTCCTCGACGAACCGGCTGTGAACGATCACCGCCCTCGCCCGTTCGAGAATCCGCCGCAGCATCGGCACGCCTTCATAATCGGGACCCGCTTCGAGCGCCCGTACGCGCCGGGCATGCTCGAGCGCCGCCTCCCCGCCTTCGTAGGCGACTGCCTCCAGATATCCGTCCCAGTCACCGCTGCGGATCGTCATCTCCGCCACCAGATGATGCAGGTTGGCTTCGTGGAGCACCACCACGCCGGGGTGCTCGAGCGCCGTGCGGTATGCCGTGGCGTGATGGATGTTGTTGCCGATCTGATAAACGAGGGCGTCGAACCGGGAAGCCGTGAAGTCCTCCGTCGAGTCTGCAAAGACCTCGACCTCCACGCGCCGCCTCAACGGCCCGAGCAGGGCCGCGGTGTAATCGGCAATTCCGCTTCGTGCCGGGGGAAGGGGCGAGAACAGCGCCAGCCTCATCGCTTACGGCACAAGTTCCATGCTGAAGCTCCCTAACTCGAGCGGAACCGTGATCCGCAGCGGCCGTCGGGCCTCCTCCTGCCCCACCAGCAGCTCGAAGGTGTGCTCGGAAACGGGACCTTTCACCTGCGCCAGAATCTGGTCCGCCGTTTGAACCGTCTCGCCAATGCGAACCTGCTTGGTGCCGCTGTAACGAAGCCGGATCTCATACTCGGCCCCGAAAAAGATCTTCTGCGGCGGCGGCAACCGCCCCTGGCTCAGCTCTCGCCGCAGGTGATACAGGAACGTCAGCGCGTCGCGCGGGCACTTTCCGGTCGCCATCTCCGAGGTGCCTCCGCCGGCAGTCTCGCGGCGTGCCAGCCCCGTCCCGGCGTCAAAGACCGTCTTTTCCCTCGCCGTCCTCCTGCCGTGCACGGCTTCCTTCTCCAGCCGCAGCGAGCACAACTCCGCCGTTGCCGCCGAGGCAAAAAAATCCTGCACCGTAAAACCCGGCACCGCCGCGTCCAATCGAAATTCGAAGTTCCACTGCGGCGCCTCCCCTGGAGCGCTCCGCACCAGCCGGGCCGACATCTCGCACTCGCCCAGACTCAACCCGCTCGGCCAGTTCACGCTGTACCGGAGGATCTCCTCCTCCGGGAAGGGGACCTCCTGCGCGGCGCTGCCTGCTGCCAGAACAAGCAGCACGACGGCAACACGATGGCGCATCATCCCGAGTGTACGACGCTCGGCGCCGTCTCCGCCCGCCTCCCCTCGCGAGCGCCCGCCACCGCACAGTACACTTCGTAGGTCTTCTCCGCCGCCTTCTCCCAACTGAAGCGGGTAGCCCACTTCTGTCCCAGGCGCTCGCGTCGCAACCGCAACTCCGCATCCGCGATCAGATCCCGCATCGCCCGCATGATCTCGCCCGGATCCCGCGGATCGAACAGGAGCGCCGCGGCGTCGGCCACTTCCGGCATCGCCGTCGTGTTCGAGCAGGCCACTGCCTTCCCGCACGCCATCGCCTCCAGAATCGGCAGCCCGAAGCCTTCGTAAAGCGATGGAAACACGAACACCTCGCACGCCGCGTAAAACAGCAGCAGGTCCTCGTCCGGCACGAACCCCGGGAAATGAATGCGATCCCCCACGCCGCTCCGCGCCGCCATGCGGCGTACCTGCGCCCCGAACCAGCCGTCCTGACCGACGATAACCAGCCGGTGCGGCAGCGCCGGATAATGCCGGAGGAGTTCCGTATACGCGCGGATCAGACCCTCGTGGTTCTTTCGCGGCTGAAGATCTCCCACCGTAAGCAGGAACGGAGCCGGAATCCCGTAGCGCCTCTCGACTTCCGCCGCCGCCGGCGCCGCCGGTCGCGGCCGGAATTCCTCGGAAACCGCGTTGGGCACCACCACCACACGCTCTTCCGGCAATCCGAACGCTTTGAGGATCGCCCGCTTGGAAAACTCGCTCGGTGTCAGCAGGCGCGCCGCCCGCTGCGCTGTCCTCCGGACGGTGATCCGCAGTTGGAGCGCTCTGCCCCTCCGGAAAAACTCCGGGCGCTCGATGAAACTCACATCGTGCACGGTCGCCACCACGGGCGCAGGGCACCCGAGCGGCGCTGTGTACTGGACGTGCACAAGATCCGGCTTGTCCCGCCGTAGCTTCCGCGGAAGGTCAAAAGACAACCGGATATGAGGCACCCGTGAAACCCTCCGGACGCGGAAGCCCGGCGGCAAATGAGCCTCCGCCCCCTCGGCGGATACATAGGTGATGAACTCCGCTGGCGGCTCCAGGCGGGCAAATCCCCAGAGCAGGTTTCGAATGTAGACTTCGTTCCCCGTTAAATTGAGCCCGATTGCGTGAGCGTCCACCGAAAAGCGCATCCGCGTTCCCTACAGTATAGCCTGCCCCTCCGTGACGGGAGAGTTACAGCTCATCCGGAGACAGGCATTGGTCCAATCTCCTCCAACCCGCCTCCCATATGTACTCCCGCTCGTAAAGACTCCGCCCCGCCTCCCCGATCCTTGTTCGCAAATCCCCGCACTCGAGAAGTCTCAGGATTGCCTCGACGAACTCCCCGGGCGTGTCCGCGATCAGCAGATGTTGGCCCGCAATCGCCCCCAGTCCTTCGGCTCCCAACGATGTCGAAACCACAGGGGTTGTGGCTGCCCACGCCTCGAGAATCTTCACCCGCGTCCCGCTCCCGCTCTGGACCGGCACCACCGCTACCTTGGCGCGCGCCAGTAGCTCGACCGCATCTTCCACCTCGCCCCACACCCTCACGCCATCTGCACCGGCGACATACCGCGCCACCACCTCCGGACGTTTCCCGGCCAGCCACCACTCCAGCCCCGGACGCCGCTCTTTGAGCCGCGGCCAGATCTCGCGTGCGAAATCGCGCACCGCCGCCACATTCGGCAAATACTCCAGGTTGCCGGTAAAAATCACCGCTTCCTGCTCGCTCCGCCGGGGCGCCTCGCGGTACGGGATCGTGTTCGGATACACGCAGGCTTTCGTCGCCGCCGCGATCCCGCGCACCTGCGTCGCATCCGCCCCGGAGGCGACCAGCACCCGCCAGAACCGCGGCAGCCAGAACCGCTCCAGCCGCCGACAGCCGGCGGCGAACCGCCGATGCATGACGGAGATTGGCCAAAGCTCGACCCTCGACGCTCTCTCATGCCACACGGACTCGACGTTATGCAGGTCGAGCACCAACCGCTCGGCGAACCGCCGGAGCAGCCCACCATAGGGCGCGCACCAGAAATGTTCGACAACCGCTAACCGGTACCGCCGTCCCTCGAGTCCTGCGGCAATCTGCTTTTCGAAGCCCGCAAACCGGTCCACCAGCGGCGGCACGCCTTGCAGGCATCGGCGCAGGTTTCGAACAAGCCGGGCCCAGCGGGCCCGCGAATGAACCGGCAGTTCGATTACCTTGATGTGCCGCGCCAGTTCGCTCAAGCGGCCCCCACGCGGGTCCGGAGCCCCCGCCTCCCGGAAGACGATGACATCGAGAGCGGCGCGCCGGGCCAGGTACTCCACGATCGCCGCCGTGCGGAGCGGGCCGCCCCCAACGGCAGGGTACGGCGCCTCTGGGGCGAGCACCAGCGCTTCGAACTTACCGTCCAAACCGCCGCTTCGCCTCCTCGTATACCTCCCTGGTCTTCCGCGCCGTCCGGCTCCAGGAGAACTCCCGCGCCCGCTCGAGCGAGCGTCGCCGTTGCTCGGCCCGCCACTCCGGATTCGTGATGGCAAGCTCCAGCCCTTCGATCCACTGCCTCACGTCCGTAAACTCCAGGCGCAAACCCGCCCCTGCGGCGACCTCCGTCACCGCCGGGTCCCGGCTTGTGATGACCGGGGCCCCGCAACTCATCGCTTCCACGACAGGCAGGCCGAAGCCCTCATACAGGCTCGGATACAATACCGCAAGGGCGTGCGAATAGAGCGCCGCCAGGCGCTCGTCCTCGACCTCCCCCTCCACCACAAGGCCGGGTGTCGGCTCGAGTTCCGGGAAATCTCGCCGGCGACGTCCCACCAGGACCAGCTCGACCGGGTGCCGCCGGCTCACATCCCGCCACGCCTCGACAATGACACCCAGGTTTTTCCTCGGCTCGAGCACGCCGACATGCAGAAAGTAGGGCGCCGCCCGCAGGCGCTCCTCGACAGGGCGGAACAACCCCGCCGCCGCCAGCGGCACGGCGACGATCCGCTCCGCAGGAACCCGGAACTTCGCCATCGCCTCGCGCCGGATCGCTTCGGTCGGCGTGACAACCATCGTCGCCAGGCCGAGCCGCAGCAACAGTGGCGTCCGCCTCCGTATGCGCCCGGCTTCCGGGTACCAGCGCCGCAACTTCCACGGGCTCAGATCGTGCAGCGTCATCACCGCCGGGCGCACCGGCAGGTAGGGCACGGCGAAGTCAGTGCCGTGGAACACGTCGATGCTTCGCCGCCGGAGTTCGCCGATCAACCCCGCCGACCACCAGCGCCGCTCCCAGAGCCGGACCGGCGGCCGCCCGCGCCGCAGGTTGGCTGGAGCTCCCGAAGGCATGGCGAAATCCTGGTCGGAGACCAACCAATATTCGTCCTCCGGAAAAGCCTCCGCCAGCGCGCAGCTCAACTCTCGGGTGTACCGGGCGATGCCGCCGCTCGTGACCGCGAGCGGCGTCCCGTCCAAGGCGACTCTCATGCGGCCCACGCGCGGGCCCGCCACTGCTCCCGCTCGCCTCCTCCCGCTCTCTTATACAACCTTTCGGGCAACCCCGGCACAACCGATAATTGAAACACGATGGAAGTCACCCTCGCCCATCTGGCGTTTCTCGGCGTCGGCCTGTTCTTCGGTGGCCTCCTCGTCTGGCTGTTGCTGCGCAGCCGGCACGCAGCGCTCGAGCTGCGCCTGGCCGAGGCCGAAAACACCGGCCGGCAGACTACCGCCTTGCTCGAAGAGGCCGAGCGCAAGCTCTCCGACGCCTTCAAGGCCTTAGCCGCCGAAGCCCTGCGAGCCAACAATCAGATGTTTCTCGACCTGGCTCGCGAGAACTTCGCCCGGCTCCACCAGGAGGCCAAGGGGGATCTCGAAAGCCGGCAGCAGGCCATTGACGAACTCGTGCGTCCCCTCAAGGAAGCACTCGGTCGGGTCGACGCCGCCATCCGCGAGATGGAGCAGTCCCGCGCAGCGGCCTTTGGCTCGCTCTCCGAGCAGGTGCGCGCGCTGGCCGAAGCCCAGCAACTGCTCCGGGCGGAAACCGCCAATCTGGTCCAGGCGCTTCGTACCCCCGCCGTACGCGGCCGCTGGGGAGAGATTCAGCTCCGCCGCGCCGCGGAGCTTGCCGGCATGCTCGAGCATTGCGACTTCGAGGAGCAGGTCCAGACCTCAGGCGACGCTGGCCGTCTCCGTCCCGACATGATCGTGCGCCTGCCCAACGGCAGACAGGTCGTCGTCGATGCCAAGGTCCCGCTCAAGGCCTATCTCGAGGCCCTGGAGGCGCCCGCAGAAAACGAGCGCATGGCCAGGCTCAAAGAGCACGCCGCGCAACTCCGGGCTCACCTGGACCGGCTGGCCGCCAAAGCCTACTGGAACCAGTTCGAACCAAGCCCCGAGTTCGTCGTCGCCTTTGTGCCGGGCGAAGCCTTCTTCAGCGCGGCGCTCCAGCATGATCCCGAACTCCTCGACTATGGCGCGGCCCGCCGGGTGTTGCTGGCGACTCCCACCACGCTCATCGCGCTGCTTCTCTCAGTGGCTCACGGCTGGCGCGAGGAACGGCTGGCGCGCAACGCCGAGGAGATCCGCAACCTCGGCCGTACGCTACACGACCGCCTCCGCACCTTCTCCGAGCACCTTCTCAGGCTCGGACGAAACCTCGAGCAGGCCGTCTCCGCCTTCAACGACGCCGCCGCCTCGCTCGAGAGCCGCGTGCTCGTGAGCGCCCGCCGGTTCCGCGAACTCGGAGCCGCCGCCGGCGAACTCCCCTCCGTCGAGCCCATCGATGTGCGTCCGCGGCTCCCGGAGGACTAACCCGCCGGGAGGGGCGGCGCCCGGGTGCTACCATGGACCCAAAAATGTCTGTGTCGTCGCGCCTTACCCGAAGAGAGCTCCTGTTCGCTGCTCCCGCTCTGAAGCTCGCCGCGGCCGCTTCGCTCCGTGTCGGTGTCTTTCGCGCGGACGCCACACCGCCCAAAGGCGAACCCCTGATCTGGGTGGTGCCGCTTGAGGAAACGCTCGACCCGCTGCTCGCCAAGGGCATCATCCTGGACGACGGCCGCGAGCGCGTCGTCCTTTGCGCCATCGATTGGTGTGGGCTGGGCGGCGCGGCATTCCGCCAGTTCCAAAACGCCATCGCCCGAGCCGCCGGGGTCCGCCCGTCCCAAGTCATTCTCCAGTGCGTGCACCAGCACGCCGCCCCCTACGTCGATGGGGATGCCTACCGTTTGCTGCGCGCCGCACCGGATACTCCGCTTTGCTTCAGCGAGGCCGGTCTGCGCGAAATTGCCGGGAGGCTTGCCGAGGCCGTGCGGACCGCCTCCTCCAACCTTGTGACCTGCGATCGAATCGGCATCGGCCAGGGCAAGGTCGAGCGCGTCGCCTCGGCCAGACGCGTCTGGGATCAGGGCAAGCTGCTGGTCCGCTACAGCAACGGCGGCAAGGATCCCCATATGGCCGCCCTGCCTGAGGGGCCTATCGATCCCTGGCTGAAAACCATCAGCTTCGCTCATGGCGACCGGCCGATCGCGCGCCTCCATTTCTACGCCACTCACCCGCAAACCTTCTGCTGCGACGGAAAGGCCTCGGCCGACATCGTCGGCGAGGCCCGCGAGCGCTGGGAGCGCGAGGAGGGCGTCGCCCAGATCTATTTCACCGGGTGCGCCGGCGACGTCACCGTGGGAAAGTACAACGACGGCTCCATCGAGGCGCGGCGCGAGCTCGCCTCCCGGCTCCACGCCGGTCTGAAGGCCGCCTCCGCGGCCACCGAGCTCCGCCCCGTCGCACGCCTCGCCGCGCGAACCGTGCCCCTCAAGCTCCCGCCACGCGCCCCGTCGAAGCCTTTCGAGGACATCGCCGATCCGACCCTGCGCTATCGCACGGCCATCACGCACGCTTTCGCGCGCCGTAAAGAGCCGCTCGAAATCACCGCCATCGATCTCGGCGGCGTCCGCATCCTCCACCTTCCCGGCGAGCCCCTGCTCGAGTTTCAGCGATTCGCCCAGCGCTTGCTGCCCGCAGAATTTGTCGCCGTCGCCGGATACGGCGACATCAGCCCCGGCTACGTCTGTCCCGACCGCGCCTTCGAAGAGGGCGGCTACGAACCCAGCGCCTCCAATCACCTGCCGGGCGGCGAGAGCCTCGTCAAAGATGCCATCCGTCAGGCGCTCGGCGCCTGAAGCGCTGCGCTAACATAATGGCCATGCGGTACAGTCGGCGCACCTTCCTGCAAGGCTCCCTGGCCACCTCCATCGCTGCGGCCACGGCCCGCCCCGCCGCGCCCAGTGACCAGGTCCGCATCGGATTGATCGGCTGCGGCGGCATCTCCGTCGGAGACACCAACGCCTTCCTGGCCCACCCCGAGTGCGAGGTCGTCGCCATCTGCGACGTCGACGACTCGCGGATCCAAAAGACCCTGGAACGCCTGGCCTCGCTCGGTCGCAAACGCCCGGACGCCGTCAAAGATTTCCGCCGGATAGTCGACCGCAAGGACGTGGATGTCTGCCTGATCTGCACGCCGGACCACTGGCATGCCCTGCCCGCCATCGCCGCCTGCCGCGCCGGCAAGGACGTCTACTGCGAAAAGCCGCTCGCCACCTCCATCGGTGAAGGCCGCCTGATGGCCGACGTCGCCCGCGAACATGGCCGCGTCTGCCAGATGGGAACTCAGTGGCGCAGCGGCGAACACTACCGCGAGGCCGTCGAGATGGTTCAGTCGGGCAAGATCGGCAAAGTCCGCCAGGTGCGCTGCTGGGCCTACCTGGACTGGATCACCGACATCGGCAATCCGCCGGATGAGCCTGTGCCCCCGGGCGTCGACTACGACATGTGGCTCGGCCCGGCGCCCAAGCGCCCCTTCAACCGGAATCGTTTCCACTTCAATTTCCGCTGGTTCTGGGACTATGCCGGCGGCCTGATGACGGACTGGGGCGTGCACCTCATCAACATCGCCCTCTGGGCGATGGGACCCGAGTGGCCGAACAGTGTGGTCGCCTCCGGCGGCAAATATCTGCTCCAGGACAATTCCGAGACCCCCGACACCCAGATCGCCGTCTATGACTTCCCCTCCTACACCCTCATCTGGGAGCATCAGGTGCAGTGCGGCCTCGGCCCGGACCGCCGCGAACATGGCGTGATGTTCACCGGCTCGGAGGCCACGCTCATCGTGGACACCTCCGGCTGGGAGGTGATCGCCGAGCCAAAGAAACGCGGGATGATCGAGATGCGGCGCCGCGCCCGCACCGACGAGGCGGTTCGCGCCGCACACGTGCGCAACTTCCTGGACGCGATCCAATCCCGCAGCCAGCCGAACGAAAACTTCGACATCGGCCACCACGTCTCCGCCGTGGCGCATTTGGGCAACATCGCCCTGCGCTCGCGCAGCCGGATCGAGTGGGATGCCGCCGCCGGGCGCGTCCGCAACAACGACGCCGCCAACGCGCTCCTCACCCAGCCCTACCGCGCCCCCTGGCGCCTCGCCTGAAATCGGGGACAGTATACTCAATCCCCATTTTTGGCCGACCCGAAAAGGCGGCTCAGGCACTCTAGATCCTTGACGTCCGCCAGCACCATAACCCGGTCCCCGGCTTCGAGCACGGTGCCGCCCTTTGGCACTACGTAATCCTCCCTCCGGCTGATCAACACCACCAGAGTTGTTCTCGGCAACCGCAGGTCCACGATCTGCCGGCCGGCCGCCTTCGATCCCTGCTGCACCTCGAACTCTTCTAGCCGGCTCGTCGTGCGCCGCCCCGGCAAGAACTCCAGCGGCCTCTCCGGCCGGCCTTCGATCGGAGCCTGAAGGCCGAGCCGCCGTGCCACCCAGGCGAGCGTCGTCCCCTGAAGCAGCACCGACGTGATCACGACGAAGAAGACGACGTTGAAATAGAGCTCGGCATGGGGCAGACCCGCCAGTAGCGGGAAGGTCGCCAGGATAATCGGCACGGCTCCGCGCAGGCCCACCCATGCGATCAGCAATTGCTCGCGCAGCGAGAATCCCGCCAGCAGCAGACTCGCGAACACACCCAGCGGCCGCGCCGCCAGCATGAGCACCGCCGCCACGAGCAAACCCGGACCGGCCACCCCGGCAAGATGCGAAGGCACCACCAGCAGGCCGAGCACGAGGAACATTACGATCTGCATCAGCCATGCCAGGCCGTCGTGAAACCGGATCAGGCTGCGCTTGTGAATGAAATCCTCGCGCGCCATCACCAGGCCCGTCAGATAAACGGCCAGAAAGCCGTTACCGCCTGCCAGCACCGTGGCACTGTAAGTGGCCAGCACCAGCGCCAGCGTCAGCACCGGATACAGGCCCTCGCTCTCCAGTCTCAAGCGATTCAAAGCGGCAAGTGCAAGCTTGCCGAAAACGATGCCCAGCACCGCCCCAAGCCCCATCTGGAGTAGGAAAAGCGGCAGAAGGTCCATGCCGCGAGCGCCCGGCTCCGTGAGCAGGCGAATGCAACCGACCGTGAGGAAAACTGCCATCGGATCGTTGCTGCCTGACTCGAGCTCGAGCAGAGGCCGCAGCCGCCCTTTCAGACTTGCATTGCGTGACCGGAGAACCGCGAAGACCGCCGCTGCGTCCGTCGATGAGACGATCGAGCCGAGCAACAGTGCCTCCGCCCAGCCGAAATCCAGCCCCCAATGAGCGAAGGCAGCGACCCCCAGCGCCGTCAGCAGGACGCCAAGACTCGCCAGCCGGATGCCGCTGAACATTACCGGCGCGATCGCCTGCCACTCGGTATCGAGGCCGCCCGAGAACAGAATGAAGGCCAGAGCAACGACGCCGAGCGATTGCGCCAGCCTGGCGTCATCGAACGGGATCCCCGCGATCCCCTCGGAGCCGGCGAGCATGCCGATCGCCAGGAAGAACAGCAGCGCCGGCACACCTAGGCGGTCGGACAGTTTGCTCGCCAGGACACCCGCGACAAGCAGCAGGGCGCCGACGATCAGCCGCTGCTCAAGCCCATCCATTCCAGTCCGGCCGCGGCGCCCTGTCGCCGCCCGGGAGGCACTTTCGACGCGTCAGACGCGCGTCAGAAAAACCGGCAGGCCGATCTTGCCGGCGTAGTTCGGCCGGTATTGCACCGTGTCGTACATCGTGGCCACATCCACCGAGCGCGGCCCGAGCTTCGGATCGGGAATGGGCATCATCGTGTAGCAGCCCTTGACGATCGCCGTCATCGTCCCGCTGGCGCCCTCGAGGATCGCGTCCACGGCCATGTTGCCGAAGGTGATCGCCACCATCGAATCGATGAAATCGGGCGATCCGCTGCGGAGCTCGTAGGTCAGGTCGCTCACCAGCGTCTCTTCCCCCGTGCGCTTCTTGATCTCGTCGGCCAGATCCTCGGCTACATTCATCTTCTTGCGGTGCCCGAAAGCATCCGGCTCGCCGTACTCCCTGACCGTGTAGCCCTCCCACTTGGCGCCCTCCGAGAGCACGACCAGACAATAATTGCTCGGATTCTCCCTCTTGTCCTCGAGTAACAATTCG
The DNA here is from genome assembly GCA_938003835.1 of uncultured Bryobacteraceae bacterium. Lineage (GTDB taxonomy): Bacteria > Acidobacteriota > Terriglobia > Bryobacterales > Bryobacteraceae > CALKXJ01. The sequence continues at coordinate 200,896 of CALKXJ010000007.1, forward strand.
ATGAGCCGGTCCAGATTCACCGTGTACTCGGGGATGCAGCAGCGAATGCTCTGCACGTAAGCCGTGTACAGCGCCGTATAGCCGGCGTCGCGGCCGAACACGCGGAAGACGCCGATCCGCTCATGCGAACCCACCGTCGTGCGCTGCCGGGAAATGGCGTCCGTCGCCCGCGTGATCGCCGTCGAAAAGCCGATGCAATACTCCGTGTTCTGGACGTCGTTGTCCATCGTCTTCGGAATGCAGACGATCTTGACGCCCTCTTTGTCCAGACGGGCCGCGTAGCTGAGCGTATCATCGCCGCCGATCGCCACGAGGTAGTCGAGCTTGAGCGCCTCAATGTTCTTGAGAACGTGTTTGGTAATATCCCAAACCGTCGACGTGATGCCCTTCTTGGTAACCTCGCGCTGCGGAAAATCCGCCGGATTCAGAAAATCCGGCAGCTTCTTCATGCTGGCCGGGTTCGTTCGCGAGGTGTGCAGGAAGGTTCCGCCGGTCCGGTCCACCGTCCGCGTCACCTCCCGGTCCAACGGATAAACGTAGCGGGCCCGGCTCTGCTCGTCGTCCATGTTCAGATGAGTCAGGCCCTCCCAGCCGCGGCGGAGCCCGATGACCTGATGGCCCAGCTCGGCGGCCCGGTAAACCACCGCCTTGATGGCATGATTCAATCCGGGGACGTCGCCCCCGCCCGTAAGAATGCCAATTCGCATTTGATCCGATTCTCTCCTTTTTGAGGAATGATCACGGCGATCCCGCTTCGCCGTCCAGCCCTTCCACGTGCACCTCGATCGGGATGCCCTTCCGGACGCTCTGGGTCACCGTGCAGTAGTCTTCGAATAAGTCCAGACATCGGCCGGCCCGCTCGCGGTCCGCCTCCGCAAGCTCGGGCGAGATCACTACCTCGATCTTGCCGATCCGCAACCGCCGCTGCTCGTTGCGCACCGTCTCGACCCGCACCCGCGAACGCAGATGCTTCAGATCGAGCTTGGCCTTGCGGGCACAGAACAGCAGGCTCGCATTCAGGCAACCTCCTACCGCCGCCGCCAGCAGGCGCGCCGGATTCGGGCCCGCCGACTTGCCGAGCGGCGGCCCTTCGTCCACCGTCAGCGGCGCCAGCGCCGAGCCGTCGAAGCTCACCCGGAACTCATAGTCAGCCACCTGCTCGATCGATACCGTGAACGCGCTTACCGCCTCGCTCATTCGCTCCCCCTAGGTCGCCACGTTGTCCACCCACCACGGCGCCGTCGTACTCTCTTTGATCACAATCTGATTCAGGAACTGCGCTGCCTTGGTCAGGCCTTCTTCCGGCGACATCAGGCTGTCTTCGTGCTCGATCGACAGGACGTAATCGTAGCCGCACATCCGCAGCGTCGAGACGAAATCCCGCCACCAGTCCTCGCCGTGCCCGTAACCGCAGGTGCGGAAGATCCATGAGCGGTTTCGCTCATCCGTGTACAGCTTCATATCCAGTACGCCCGACTTCGGCAGGTTTGCCTCATAGATCTTGGTGTCCTTGGCATGCACATGGAAGATGCAATCGGCCAGAATTCGCACCGCCTGGATCGGATCGATCCCCTGCCAGAAGAGGTGGCTCGGATCGAAGTTGCAGCCTACGTTGTCGCCCGCCACCTCGCGCAGCTTCAGCATCGTCTCCGGGCTGTAGACGACATAGCCCGGGTGCATCTCGATGGCGATCTTCACCCCGTGGTCGCGCGCGAACTTGGCGTGCTTGGACCAGTACGGCGCCACTTTTTTCTCCCACTGCCACTTAAGCAGCTCCTGATAGTGCGGCGGCCAAGGAGAAACCACCCAGTTGGGATACTTCGCCTTGTCGCTGTCGCCCGGACATCCGGAAAAGTCGCACACCACCGGCACACCGAGCTTCTCCGCCAGCAGGATCGTCTTGCGCGCCACCTCCTGGTTCTTCTTGGCGACGGCCGGATCTGGATGCAGCGGCTCGCCGTGGCAGCTCAACGCGCTGATCGTGAAGCCGTTGTCCGCGATCTTCTGCTTGAATTCCTTGAGCGCCGTCTTGTTCTCCAGCAGCGACAGCTTGCAGTGCGTGTCGCGCGTGTAATTGCCTGTGCCGAGCTCGATCGTGTAAATGTTCAGCCGCTTCAGCTTCTCCAGGACCTGATCGAGCGTCAGGTCCGCCAGCAGGACCGTCAGTACGCCCACTCGCACGGTTGTTCGACCTCCTCTCCCGATCTTAGCCGGAAAGCTCGCCGCGCCGTCATCCGAGCGATTCGGCCAGCCTCCGGCCCAACTCCCGCCCGGTGACCTCTTCCTCGTCCACGATGGCATCCGCACCCGCGCCCACCAGCTCGTCGACGGCTATGTGATGCCGCGCCCGCGCAATCACCCGCACCTGCGGCGCCAGCGTCTTCACCTGATGGATCACACGCCGCACCGTGATCGTGTCCGGCACCGTCACCACCACACCGCGCGCCCGCGCCAGGCCCGCATGCTCCAGGATCTCCGGCTGGGTGGCGTCGCCCAACGCAATCGGCAAACCCGGCCGCCAGGCCGCCACGGTGTTGGGGTTCAGCTCGAGCACCACAAACGGGATTCCCTGCGCCCCGAGCGCCGACACCACCGCCTGCCCCGCCGGCCCGAAACCCACCACGATCACATGGCCGCTCTCCGGCCGCTCCTCGGTTCCCAGCCCCAGAGCCCGCGCCGGCGACCGCAGCCAGCGCTCCGGAATCGCCGTCGCGGCGCCAATCAGATAGGGTGCCGCCAGCAGGGTCACCAGCGAGGCCGCCAGAAACAGCTGGAAGTCGCTCTGCGGCAGGATCCGCGCCTGGCGCGCCGTCTCCCCCAGCACGAACGAGAACTCCCCGATCTGCGCCAGCGCCAGACCCGTGGCGAGCGCCACCCCCATGCTCAAACGGAATAGCCGCACCACGCCGCTGACGATCAGCGCTTTGCCCGCCACGATCACCGCCGCCAGCGCCGTCGCCTTGAGCAGCGTCCCGGGATCGGGTAGCTCGACCAGAAGCCCCACCGAAGCAAAAAACACCGTGACGAAACCCGCCCGCAGCGGAATCACGTCGGCGCGGATCTGCTCGGCAAAAATGGTCTCGGCCAGAAGCATCCCGGCGATGAAGGCCCCCAGAATCGGCGACTGCTCCAAGGCATGCGAGGCCCACGTCACCAGCAGGAAGACCGCAACCGCGAGCAGGATCGGCAGCTCGCGGTTGCGCAGCGACGCCGCCAGATTCAACACCGGCGGCAACACGTACCGCCCCGCCAGGACGACTCCGGTCACCAACAGCGCCCCTTTGCCGAGCCGCAGCCCAAACTCAGCCGCCGCGCTCCACCCCTCGGAGACGCCGCCCAGGGCGTTCACCACCAGCACCAGTGGCACAACCGCCATGTCTTGAAGCAACAGGATGCCCACCGCGTTCCGGCCATGCAGGCTGTCGAGCTCGGCCCGCGCCGCGAGCACGCGGATCACCAGGGCCGTACTGCTCATTGAGACCGCCGCCCCCAACACCAGCGCCGCCTTGTACGACAGGCCGATCCAGTGAAACGCCGCGGTGAATGCCATCACCGTCGCCAGCACCTGAAGCGTCCCGCCGCCGACCGCCAGCCGCCCGAACGCTTTCAGGCGTCGCCAGGAAAATTCCAGCCCGATCGTAAACAGCAGCAGAGCGACGCCGAGCTCGGCAATCGCCTCGACCCCTTCGTCGGTCGACACCAGCCCCAGGCCGCCCGGACCGACGAGTACGCCCGTCAACAGATAACCGACGATGGCGTTTTGCTTAAGGCGTTCGGCGAGAAGGCCCAGCAGTAGCGCGGTGGTGATCAGCAGGACAATGTGATAGACGAGCGTCCAGGCTTGCACGGCTCAAATGGTCCTGGCGAGGGGCGCGCCGGTTTGCGGAGCGGCGCCGCTTATCGCTTGACGATCACCTCCCGCAGATTGTCCCGCGTCAGGAAAAACTTCACCGCGTTGAAGCGCTCGAATAACCGCTCGATGCCCCGGTTATTGAACTGCTGAACCGTCAGGCGCCGCCCCCGCGGAACCAGATAGAGGGTCTCGCCGTCGGCGATCCGGTAGGAATACAGCGGAACTTCTTGCGGCCGTTCCGCCGTGTGGAACAGCGTAAACATGTGCGCGCCCGGCCGCAGGGTCTCATAGAGCCGGTCGATGGTCGCCAGCAGCACCGGACGCGACAGGTACTGGAGCGTATCCCAGGCCAGCACGCCGTCGAGCGTGCCGGGACCGAAGTCGAAGCACTGCGCAAGGAAGGCCTCGATCTGCGCCCGTTGCGAAGGACCCCCGGGAGGATCCTCCTCGGACGTGAGCGAATCCAGAGTCCGCAGCAGGTCTTCCGAGTAGAGCCGGTGTCCGAAACCCGTCAGAAAACTGACATTCTCCTGCGATATCCCGCCGAGATCGAGAATCGTCAATCCCGCCTCGTCCCGAATCGTCGCCACAAACTGGGCCAATCCGTGGCTCTTCTTGACTAAAGCCTCCTGCGTCATCTCCTCAGCCGCCACGCCCGCCGGCCTGCTCTGCCGGCGGCACGCCCCGCAGCCTCACGACTTGGTTTCGGCTCCGGCCGCAGCCACCTTGGACGGCTCCGGGCGGGCCGGCGGCACTGTCGGCGTCGGCGCCGGGCGGGCCGGCTGCGGGGAGACGGGCGCGGCCTTCGGCGCCTCGGCCCGGATCACATCGATGCTGCCCTTGAAGTAGGCGCCGTCTTCGATCGCGATCCGGGCCGTCCTCAGATCACCGACGATCTTCGCCTCCTTGCGGATCTCGATCCGCTCGCTCGCCTCCATGTTGCCGTGCACCGTCCCCTGCACGATGATCTCTTTCGCCTTCACGTTGGCGTGCACCTTGCCGTTCGGACCGACGGTCAGGCGGTATTCCTGCACTTCGATCGTGCCCTCAACTTCGCCGTCAACGTAGAGGTCCTCCCGGCTGAAGATCTGGCCCTTGACTACCACCGACTTGCCCACCGCCGCTGCTCCCCCACTGGGTTCGGCCACGCGCGTCGGCGCCGTCGAGATCGGAATCCCCTCCCGGCTCAGCTCCGCTGCCGTCGGGATCGGCGACGAGGGCCGCGCGCTCACCGGTTCCTCCTCTTTCTTTCTTGTCCACACCTCGAACACCTCCTTGCGCCTAACAGTTTCAAGAACGGGTTCACCTTTGCGCGATTTTACCACCCCGCTCAACGGCCGACGCCGAATCTTGTCAGACCACCCCAAACCAGCCACACGCCGAAGCCGGCGAGCGCCAGCCCCGCCAGCCGGAGCGCGATCCGGTAAGCGGTGGAGCCGGCCGGCCCGCGTATCCGGTGCGTCGCCAGGGCCAGCACCACCTTGGAGCCGCAGAGGCAGACATAAAAGGCGGCGACGAAGGCCGCCGCCCTGCTCCAGCCGGCGGAGGCGCCTTCGATCACGAGCGGCCCGCCCACGGTCATCCAGAACAGATACACGTGCGGGTTCAGGAAGTTGACCGTAACGGCCTTCCGCAGCGAGCCCGGTGCGACCTCGATACCGGCGCGCGGATCCGGGCTGCGAATCAGCTCCGAACCCAGCCAGCCCAGGTACAATCCCCCGGCAACCGCCAGCCCGCCCAGCGCGGCCTCGACCTGCTTCAGGCGCGCCAGGATCAGGAGGGCCGCGGCGACGATCGGCGTGTCCGTCACCAGTGGCGCCAGGCTCACCTTGACGCCTTCCCGCCAGCCGTATCGCAGCGTCTGGGCCACCACCAGGGCCAGCATCGGCCCCGGCGCCAGCCCCGCCGCGAGGCCCAGCGTGACTCCGCTCAGCAGGTACCCGCGCAAGATCACACTCTAGCACTGGCGCTTGGCAGCGACCGCCGTTCCGCCGCTGGGATATAATGAGCGAGATTTTTTTCGACCTGATCGGAAAAGGAGTCTTGTCAGATGCGTCCTACGAGACCTCGCGTGACCCGTCGCGGCCTTTTGCGGCGCGCCGCCGCCCTGGCTGCCTTCGGCCCCCTGTTTCAGGCCACCAAACCGGCCTCGGCCGCGCAGACGGCCGCCCTCAACAAGAACTCGGCTCCCAGCAAGCTACGCATCACCGACATGCGGGCTTGCCGCATCGCCTCCAACTACGACTATCCGATTATCAAGATCTACACCAATCAGGACGTCTACGGTCTCGGCGAAGTGCGCGACGCGGGTGTTGAAGGACTGGCCCTTGTGCTCAAGCCCCACCTCGTCGGCCGTAACCCGCTCGACATCGAGCCCAACCTCGACCGCATCCGCAAGTTCGCCAACCACCGCCGGACTGGCGGCGGCTACAGCGCTGTCGACATGGCTCTGCATGACATCGCCGGCAAGGTCTACGGCGTGCCCGCCTGGCGATTGATCGGCTCGAAATACCGGGACCGGATCCGCATCTATTGCGACACCGACGAGAGCAAGGATCCGAAGATCTACGCCGAGCGCATGCGCAAGCGCAAGGACAAGGGCTTTACGTTCTTCAAGATGGACATCGGCCCGCGGCTGATCGAACACATCCCCGGCGCGCTCATCGACGGCGTCGCCACCGAGAAGGGCCTGAAGATTTTCTGTGAGTTCATCCAGGCCGTCCGCGACGCGATCGGCTGGGACCAGCCGCTCGCGGCCGACCACTTCGGGCCGCTCGACTTGAACGCCTCCATTCGCTACGCCCGTGCTTTCGAACCTTACAACCTCGCCTGGGCCGAGGACATGATACAAATCGGCCACCTCGGCCAGGGCGGCGACGCGCCGCTCAACTGGCGGGCCTACAAGACCCTGTGCGACTCCACCGTGACGCCGATCGCTACCGGCGAGAGCCTGTTCGGACTGGAAGAGGGCTTCAAGGCTTTCATCGACAACCAGGCGATCGACGTGATCCACCCCGATCCGCTCACCTCCGGGGCCATCCGCGAAACCAAACGCATTGCCGACTACGCCGTCATGCATGGCGTGCGGACGGCCATACACTTCGCAGGCTCGCCGGTGGGCTGCATGGCCTGCGTTCACACCATCGCCACCTTCAAAGAGTTCCTTGCCATGGAGAACCACGCCGTGGACATCCCCTGGTGGGACGATCTGGTGAACGGCGTCCCCAAGCCCATCGTCAACAAGGGCTACATCCAGGTCCCCGATACCGTCGGCCTCGGCATCGAGCTCAACGACGAGGTGGTCAAGCAGCACCTCCGCGTACCCGGCTACTTCGAGCCCACGCCCGAGTTCGATAAGTTCATCATCGACGACTTCCGGCGCGGCGGCCCCTATCCGCATCTGGACGAGCACGGCAACCTGGTAACCGACTGGTAACCAGGTTCTCACCCATCCTCGGCGGCCTCCGCTCAACCAGGCTCCCGGAGGCCGCCCTTCGACTCAGCCGCTCCGCGCACCGCCCGGCCCCGCCACGGCTACGATCCGCGGAATCCGCGCCTCCACCGGAGGCAGCGGTGGAAAGTCCGTGTACGCCCCGAGCTGATACCAGTACGCGCAGGAGTAGAAATTGTCGGCTCGGTGATTGGCGTGGCCGTGCTCCATCGTGTGTTTGAGATAGCGCGTGAACGTCACCGGGTTGTCCCCGTGGAAGCGGTAACACAGATACCGGCCGCCCGTGCGCTCGGGGAGCTGAATGAACTGCGCCCCGTACATCCGGTGCGCAAAAGCCCGCGCCCCGTCGCGCCCGCCGAAGTTCCAGCTCCCCAGGAAGTAATCCTCCGACCCCGTGCCGATGATGAGCGGCTTCGTCTCGTCGTCCACAAAGATCATGTCGTCGCCCTCTCCCATCCAGTACTCCTGATTCTGGAGCACACCGAGCGTGACGCCCATCAGGTGCCCGCGGCCGCGCGTCTCGCAGTACACATAGTTGTTCTTGCCGTCGGCGTTGAGCAACTTGTTGGCGTCGGCGTTCGTTTGCCAGTCGAAGGTCACCGCCGGGCACGGCGCGGACTGCCGGTACTGGGCATGAAAGTAGAGCGCGTTCTCCGGAAGCGACGGCAGGCTCATATAGTCGATGTTCGAGTAAAAGGCACGCACCTGCCGCGTACCCTGATTCTCCACCGTAATCCGGGCGGATTTGCGATACGGCATGGCGAAGTAACAGTTCAGCGACCGGCCCGGCGAGCAACCGAGATACTCGCACTCGTAGATCACATACTCGCCCAGGTTCAGCCCGAAGAAATCCCCGACGGGTGTCTCGACGCTCGGCCTGGCGTTGCCGTCCCAGTACATGCGCAACACCAGCTCTTTCAGATGATGCATGCTGTCGGCGGCGATCGTGAACCAGATGTGCGAGATCATGCCCGGCCCGTCGGCGCGGAAGACCTCCCTGGTTTCGCCCGGGGCGATGGGCCAGAAGTCGGCGTTGCCGCCCGAGCGGTCGTGACTGGACTGCTTGAGCGACTTGTAATCCTGAGCCAGCACGTACGCTGGCAGCACCGCTGCGCCCGCCTTCCCGGTACCCTGCGCCCCTGCCTGCCGGGGCGCGGCAACCGCCGCGGTCACCGCCGCGAGATTTCCAAGAAACCTTCTCCTCGCTGAAGGATTACTTCCTTCCATGAGCTTCCTCCTCCAGCGCATTTGACCATCTCCGGCGGGCCCGTCGCAAGGCACCCGGTAGAATGGGAACAGGAGGCCGGCCCGTCGCGGCCCGCAAGTCATGCGCCTTTCCGCCGCGGCTCTCTCCGTGTTCCTGGGTGTCTCGGTCGGCCTGGTCCCGCCCGCCCCGGCCGCCTGGCTCGAACTGCGCTCGCCGCACTTCAGACTGGTGACCGACGCCGGAGAACGCGCCGGTCGCGAGCTCCTGCTTGCGCTCGAGCAGATCCGCTCCGCTTTCCTGACCCTGGCGGGCAGCCGCCACGACTCCCCGATCCCGGTCCGGGTTTACCTGTTCGCCTCCGCTGATCTGTACCACCGCTATCAACCCTCGCCCGCGGTCAAGGGCTTCTACCAGGGCGGAGCCGATGCCAACCACATCGTCTTGCTCGCCTCCGGGGCCGAGACGCGCCGCATCGCCTTCCATGAGTACGCCCACCTGGTCCTGAATCATGCCTCCGTCCGCCTTCCCCAGTGGTTCGAGGAAGGCATCGCCGAGTTCTACTCGACGCTCGAATTCCGCTCCGGAAACCTCATCATCGGCCGCCCGGTGGGCTCTCACCTGACGGCGCTCCGCGCCGCGCCCTGGCTCGACGCCGCCACGCTCGCCTCCGTGCGCCGCGGCTCCGCCATCTGGAACGAGGCAAGCCGTGCCGGCATCTTCTATGCGCAGTCCTGGGCGCTCGTCCACATGCTGAATTTCCACGAGCCCTACCGGGATCGCCTGGCGCGCTTTGCCGCGCTGTTAGCCGACGGCCGGCCGTGGCTCGAGGCTTTCGAGCAGGCGTTCGGCCGCAACCTCGAAGAGGCCCTCGAGGACCTGCGCGCTTACGTCCGGCTCGGTCGCTGGCCCACGGCCCAATTTCCCTTCGACGCTGCCGGCGCCTCTGGCGTCGTCATCGCGCCCCTTTCCGGCGACGACCTCGATTCCACCCTGCTCGCACTCGAGCTCGAGCTGGGCCTTTGGGACGCCTCCGAACAGACCCTGCGCCGGCTCGCCCGGGGCCGGCCCGGCGCGCCCGAAGTCGAGACGGCCCGCGCCAAACTCGCCATGGCTCGCGGCGATCTTCCCTCTGCCCGGCGCCACTTCGAGGCAGCGATCGCCGGTGGCAGCCGTGAAGCGACTACCTACTTTGAGTACGCGATGTTGCTCCGGGACACAGGGGAGGACCCCGCCCGCGCCATCGAGCTCCTCGAACGTGCCGTCGAACTCAACCCCAGCCATGCCGAGGCCCACTTCCTGCTCGGCCAGTTTGCCTCCTCGCACGGCCGTCTCGAAGAGGCTGTGGAGCACATCCGGCAAGCCGCCGAGATCCTTCCCCGCCAGAGCAGCTTCTGGCATGCCCTGGCGCTCGCCTGCCACAAGAGCCGCCGCCCGGAGCTCGCCCGGCAAGCCGCCCGGCGCGCCCTCGAGGCCGCCGCGACCGAACAGGAGGCCGAGATGGCCCGTGCCGTGCTGGATCTCATCCACCGCTCGCCGGAGGAGCAGACCGTTTTCCAACCTGACGTCGTCACCCCGAAGGCCTGGTTTCCACCCCAGGGCGACAGTCGCGTCGAAGGCCTTCTCGAAGAGATCCTCTGCCACGGCCGCGAAGCCCGCCTCAAGATTCGCAGCCAAGATCGCGTCGTCCTGCTTCGAATTGACGACCCCACCAAAGTGGCTTTGAGGAACTCCGCCGCGCCCAGCTTCGAGTTCTCCTGCGGCCCCCAGCCCGGCCGGCCCGTCCTCGTCGAGTATCTCGTCGCCTCCGGCGCCGCAGGCGACGCCCACGGGACAGTGACGGCGATCGAGTTTCGCTGATTAGCGAGGACTCGCACGGGCGCTCGTGTGCTACTTTCATCCCATGCGCTTCCTTCACACCGCCGACTGGCAGATCGGCATGAAGGCGGCGCATGCCGGCGCCGCCGCTCAAAAAGTCCGCGACGCGCGTTTGGAAACGATCCGCCGCATCCAGGCGCTCGCTCGCGACGAGCGCCTCGATTTCGTGCTCATTGCCGGCGACACCTTCGAAGATCACGGAGTCAGCGGCGCGTTGATCACTCAGGTGGGCGATCTGCTCGCCGGCTTCGACTGCCCGGTCTATCTCATCCCGGGCAACCACGATCCGTTCGTCGCGGGCGGAGTTTGGGAGCGAGCTTCGAGGCAGTGGAGCCGCCGCGTACACCTGCTGTTCGAGCGCCGCCCCGTAGAGATACCCGGCGGTCTGCTCTATCCCTGCCCGCTCTTTGAGCGCTGGTCGAACGAGGACCCGACGGCCTGGATTCCCCCCGAGCCGCTTGACGCAATCCGCATCGGTCTGGCCCACGGCAGCCTCGCGCTGCCGATCCTCGAAGGCGAGCGCCACCATCCGATCCATCCGGAGGCAGCCGAGCGCGCGAGGCTCGACTACCTGGCCCTGGGCGACTGGCATTCGGTGAAGCTCCTCCCGATCGGTGACGGCGCCGTTCGCACGGCCTACAGCGGCACGCCCGAGCCTTCGAGCTTCTCAGAGAGCGAGAGTGGTTTCGTCCTTCTCGTCGAGATCGACCGCGCAGGTGCGCCACCCCGGATCGAGCAGCGCCGGGTGGGACAGCTCCATTGGCTGACCCTCAAGGAGGAGCTCAGCGCGCGGGGCGAACTCGATCGCCTCATCGCGAGGCTCGAGGCGCTGCCGGAGCCCGAGCGGACCCTGCTTCGTCTGGAGCTCAGCGGATTGTTTTTCGCCGCCGAGTCGGCTCGCCTCGACAAGCTCGAAACGCTGCTCGCCTCGCGCTTCCTTGACGCGAAGCTCGATGCCGGCCGGCTCGTTCCCGCCCCCGATGACGACGCCTGGATCGAGAACCTCCCCGCCGGCGCCATTCGCGAGGCCGCGCGGCGCCTCAGAAACGCGGCGCCACGAGATGCCGCCGCCGCCCGAGCCCTCCTCGAGCTCTACCGGATTGCCCAGGGAGGCGACGCATGATCGTCCTGCGAATGGAAGTGTCCGGTTTCCGCTGCTGGCGCGAGCGCGTCGTCGTCGAATTCGACCCACAGCGTATCAACGTCCTTCACGGGCCGAACGGCTCGGGCAAATCCACTCTGCTTTGGGCGCTGGCGCGTGCCCTGCTTGATACTTACAAGGCCGGCGGAAAAGCCGTTGAAGAGCTGCGCCCCTGGGGCACGGGCCTCGCCCCGAAGATCGCTGTCGAGTTCGAACACTCGGGCAAAAGATATCGCCTGGAGAAAGGTTTCCTCGAGAATCGCGGAGCACGTCTCGAGGAGTACAGAGACGGGCGGTTCCTCCCCCTGGCTGAGTTCGAGAAAGCCGAGGACACCGTGCGGGGGATGCTGCTGGCTGAACGGGCTCCGAAGGGACTGGCTACGCCCGAGGCCTGGGGCCTGGCTCGCGCGCTATGGTGCCCGCAGGACTACCTCGCCGTCGAAGAGCTCGATGAGCGCGTCCTCGGCGCCGTCCGGCAGGTTCTGGGCCAAGCGGGCCTCGACCCGACTGCCGCCCGCCTCCGCAAACGCATCGAGGACGCGTTCTCCGAATACTGGACGCCGACCGGCAAAGCCAAGACCGGCAAAAACCAGCCGCTTTGGGTGCAGCTGGAACAAATTCTTCACGAGCGGCGCCAATCGCTCGATCAGGCCCGCAGGGAGCTGGAGGCATTCCACGCCGCGCAAGACAGAGCCCGGCAGCTCGAGGCGGCTCGCGCGGCGGCAGCACAGACGCGCGACAATGCCCGGCGCCGCGTCGCAGAGCTGGAGGCGAAGCTCGCCGCCTGGCGTCAGGCCGCAGCGGAAACCAAGACCCTGGAGGCTCAGTGGCAGGCCAAGCAGCAGGAGGCCGTCACACTCAACGACCGGGTGGAACAACTTAACAAAGCGCGCCATAGCTTGAGCGCCATTGACGCACGGATCTCCCAGATTGATGCGGAGCTTCCGGAAAGACTGGCGGGGCGGGCACAGCTCGAAGCCGCCGTCACATCGCTTCGCCAGCAATTGGGCTCGCTCCAGGAGGACGAGGAGAAGCTCGCCTCGCGCGAGTCGCTGCTTGCTGAAGCCGAAAGCTACGTCCACTGCCGCGGCGAAGCAGAAGAACTGGAGCGTCTCATCGGCCGCGCCGCGCAACTCTCGGCTCGCCTCGACGAGGCGCAAGACGCTCTCGGATCGCTCGTCGTACCCGACGATCGGACTCTGGCCCAGATCGAGAAACTGATCGCCGAACGGGCTCAACTCGAAACCAGGCTCGAGGGCGCGCTCCTGCACGTCGAGCTCGCGCCTCATCAGGCCCGTCGCGTAGAGGTAGTCCGCGGCAATGCGCCCGGCCTGATCGAGCTCGCCGCCGGCCAAACGGTGCGCATCAGCGGCTCCCCAGTCATCGAACTCGAACTCGAAGGCTTCGGGCGCCTGGTTATCAGCGGTCCGGCGGAAGGCGCCGCCGAACTCCAAGCAAAGCTCAGGGAATCAGGGGAGCGCCTGGCGAACCTCACCGCCCCTTGCGGGACTACCGACCTCGAGGAGCTGCGGCGGCGGCGCGAGCGACGCTTGCATCTCGAAGCTCAGCTCTCTCACACCCGGCAGGAGTTGGCCACTCTGCTCGGCGGCCGCTCACTCGAAGCACTCCAGAAGCGGCTCAGCTGGATCCGGGACGAGATTGGGCGCCTCGAAGCGGTCCACCCCGAGTGGCCCGGGGCGCCACCCGCACTCGAAGAGCTTCGCGCAGCGCTGGCCGCGGATCGCCCCGCACTCCAGCACCGTCGCCGTTCGCTCGACGCCGAGCTCGCGGCTCGGCAACCGGAGTTGACCGCAGCCGGCCAGGAGTGCGCGCGGCTTGGCGCTGAACGGGACGCTCTTGCCGGGCAGCGGCGTGACATCGAGGTCCAGATTCGCGACCTCGAAACCGACGGCCTCACCGACGCCGAGCGGGCCCGGCGCGCCAGGGAGGCGGCCGTCGAGGCCACCGGATTCAAGGAACGCTACGAGCGGCAGTTGGGGACTCTGCAAGCCCTGGGGGCCGATCCCGGGCCGGAGCTCGATCGCGCCCGCCGGGACCTCGAGGCCGCAGAGAAGGCTTCCGAGTCGGCCGACCGCGACTACCACCACCACCTCGGCGTGCTCGCCAATCTCGCTGCACAGGCGCCCTATGAGACCGTGGCCCGCCTCGAAGAGGAGAGCGAAACGCTTCGCGCTCGAATGGAAACCGACCGGGCGCGCGCCGAGGCCCTCAAGCGCCTCCGTGACGAGATTGCCGCCTGCGAGGCAGAAGCCGGCTCGGCTCTGATCCGGCCTGTGGCAGAGCGCGCGGCGAAGCTGCTGGCTCGCATCGCCGGCGACCGCCTCCGCTCGATCGAGCTCGGCGAGAAACTGGGGCCGCAGAGCGTCCTTCCGCGCGACGCCGGCGCGGAAGCCCCCCTCGACGCCCTCTCGGCCGGCGAGCGCGAGCAGGTCCACTTCGCCGTTCGTCTCGCTTTGGCGGAGTTGCTGACCAAGGACGCCGGTGAGCGCCACCTGGTCGCCCTCGATGACGTGCTTGTGGTCACCGATGAGAATCGCTTGCGGCGCGTCCTCCAGTTGCTTGAGGAGCTCCGCCCCCATGCCCAGATCGTGATTCTCACCTGCCACCCGGACCGGTACCGCCCCCTCCCCTCGGCGCACTTCATCGACGCCGCCCAACTGACCCGACCCCGCTGAGCAACTGCCGCCGCAGCCTGCCCGCCGGGGATGCCACAATAGTTAACCGGCAGTCCCTCCATGGAGAACGCCGAAATCGCCCGCTTGCTGGCGGAGACCGCCGATCTGATGGAGATCGCCGGCGAAGACCCGTTTCGTGTCCGCAGCTACCGCAACGCCGCCTCGGTCCTTGAGGGCTACCCCGAGCGCATCGCCGAGATCGCACGCGACCCGGCCCGCCGGCTCACCGAGATCGCGGGCATCGGCAAGGGCATCGCCGCCGTCATCGAGGAGATCCTGACGCGCGGTTCCTTTGAACGCCGCGACAAGCTGCTCGAGAAATACCCGCCCACGGCGCTCGAGATGCTCAAGATCCAGGGCCTGGGCCCCAAATCGATCGCCGCCATCATCGAGCACTACCGCTGCACGACCATCGACGAGCTGGAACGCCTCTGCCAGGAGCACAAGCTCCGCGAGTTGCCCCGCATGGGCGCCAAACTCGAGGAGAAGATCCTCCGCTCCATCGCTCAGTACCGCCGCAGCGCCGGCCGCTTCCTGCTGAGCTTCGCCCTGGCGCTGGCCGAGGAGTTGACCGCCTATCTCCGCGAGCAGGGCGACCTCGAGCAGATCACGCCCGCAGGCAGCCTTCGCCGCGGCAAGGAAACCGTCGGAGATCTGGACATCCTGGTCACCGGAGCCGGCGCCGCCGCCGCGCTCGATCGCTTCGTCCGCCATCCGAAGGTCACCGAGGTGCTCGGCAAGGGCGAAAACAAAGCCAGCGTCCGCGCGGGCGTCGAGGGCATCCAAATCGATATGCGCGCCCTTCCGGCATCGAGCTACGGCGCCGCCCTTCAGTACTTCACCGGCTCCAAGGAGCACAACATCGCGCTGCGCAACCGCGCCCTCAAGATGGGCTATTCGCTCAGCGAGTACGGCCTCGAGCGACTCCAGGACCGGAAAGTCGTGGCCAGCGCCACCGAGGAGGAGATCTACGAGCGCCTTGACCTGGTCTGGATCCCGCCGGAGCTGCGAGAAAACCAGGGCGAGATCGACGCCGCCGCCGAGCGCCGCCTGCCGCGCCTCGTCACGCTGGCAGACCTGCGCGGCGACATCCACATGCACACCCGGGAAAGCGACGGTCGCGCCACGCTCGAGGAGATGGCCCAGGCTGCGCAGGCGCTCGGCTACGAGTATATTGCCATCACCGACCATTCGAAAAGCCTCGCCATGGCCAACGGCCTCGATGAGAAGCGCGCCGTCGCCTTTGCCCGGCGCGTGCGCGAAATCAACCGCAACGGCCTCGGCGTAAGGGTGCTTGCCGGCCTGGAGTGCGACATCCGCCGTGACGGCTCCATGGATCTGGCCGACGACGCCCTGGCCGAACTCGACCTGGTCATCGGCAGCGTCCACAGTTACATGAATCTGGAAGCGGCGGAGATGACCGACCGCCTGCTGCGCGCCCTGGAGAATCCCTACCTGCGGGTTCTCGGTCACCCCACCGGTCGCGTCCTGCTCCACCGGGAAGGTTTCCCCTTCGACTTTGAAGCCGTCGCCGCCGAGGCCGCCCGGCGCGCCGTATGCCTGGAGATCAACGCCAGTCCGGAGCGTCTGGATCTCTACGCGCCCCTGCTGCGCACCGCCAAGGCGCGCGGCGCGCGCTTCACCATCTCCACGGACGCTCACCATCCCGCGCATCTCAAGAACATCCGCTACGGCGTGCTGATGGCGCGCCGCGGTTGGCTGGGACCGGGCGACGTGCTCAATACCCTCCCGCTCGAAGAATTCCTCGCCGCCCTGCGTCCAAAGCCATGAAATCGTTTCCCGTCACCCTCCCGCTCGAGCGATACCGGCTGGACAACGGCCTGCGCGTCGTGCTCTCGCGCGACCCCGCCACGCCGGTGGTCGCCGTCTATCTGCTCTATGGTGTCGGCGCGCGCTCGGAGGAACCCGGCCGC
The DNA here is from genome assembly GCA_938003835.1 of uncultured Bryobacteraceae bacterium. Taxonomy (GTDB): domain Bacteria; phylum Acidobacteriota; class Terriglobia; order Bryobacterales; family Bryobacteraceae; genus CALKXJ01. The sequence goes on from CALKXJ010000007.1 coordinate 217,053, forward strand.
AGCGGCTTCGCCCACCTGTTCGAGCACATGATGTTTCAGGGCTCTCGCCACGCCCCCAAGGGCCTCCATTTCCAGATCGTCGAGGCCAACGGCGGTTACCTGAACGGCTCCACCCATCCCGACTACACCGACTATTACGAAGTCTTGCCCTCGAATAAGCTGCCGGTGGCGCTCTGGCTTGAAGCCGATCGCATGCGCGGCCTCGCCATTAACGAGGAGAATCTGGCCAACCAGAAGGAGGCGGTCAAGGAGGAGCGGCGGCTGCGGCTCGACAATCAGCCCTACGTCACCGCGATCGTCGATCGCTGGCCCCAGCTCCTGTTCCGCAACTGGAGCAACTCGCACTCCCTCATCGGCTCTTTCGAAGACCTGGATGCGGCCACCGTCGACGATGTCGCCCGGTTCTTCAAGACCTACTACGCGCCGAACAACGCGGTGCTCGTGCTGGCCGGAGATCTCCATCCCGAGGAATCGAAGCGCCTCATCGAGGCCTATTTCGGCGACATCGAACCCCAGGCCGAGCCCCCGCGGCCGGATACGGCCGAACCGGAGCCCCAAGGCGAGCGCTGCGCCGTCCACCACGACGCCCACGCCCGCCTTCCCGCGCTCATTCTCGGCTTCCCCGGCCCGCGCCGTCGCTCCGCCGATTACTACGCGCTCGGCGTGCTCGACGTCATACTCACCGCCGGCCCCAGCTCCCGCTTCTACCAGAACCTCGTGAAAGGACGGCAAAGCGTCATCCAGTACGAGGCCAACCTGGGCTGGCCCTTCGCCTCGGCCTCGGATTACCTGGACCCCGGCGCTTACAGCATCTTCGCCCTTCACCGTCCCGACCTCCCCGCTCGCCAGGTGCTCGAACACATCACCGAGGAGCTCGCCAAAGTCGCCAATGACGGCATCGGCGGCGAGGAACTCGAACGCGCCCGGAACTTCCTCCGCGCCGAGCATATCAAGCAGCTTCAAAGCAACATCGGGCGCGCTCAGCTTCTCGGCCGCCACGAGCTGCTCGACGGCGATGCCGGCCTTGTGAACACGCAGCTCGAGCGCTTCCTCGAGGTCACTGCCGGGCAGATTCAGTCGGCGGCCCGCCGCTATTTTGATCCCGGCGTCCGCGCCGTGCTCGAGATCGTCCCCAGCCCCTCACAAGGAGAAGCCCCGTGACACCGAACCTCGATCGCACGCGTCCGCCCGTGACGCCCCCGCTCGAGCCCCTGCGCCTGCCCCCTGTCGAGGAGCTGCGCCTTGCCAACGGGCTGGAGGTATTGCTGGTGGACGACGCCCGGTTCCCGATGACCCACGCCCGCCTGGGCTTCCACGCCGGCACGCGGTTCGATCCGCCGGCACTCGCAGGGCTCGCCGAGCTCACCGCCCAGCTCTTGAAAGAGGGGACCGAGACGCGCCCGGCGCGGCGTTTCGCCGAAGAGGTCGCTTCGATTGGCGGGACGTTGGAGGCGCGCTCCACGCCGGACTTCCTCATCGCCTCCGGCTCGGCTCTCAGCGAGCACAGCGCGAAGCTGCTCGAGCTCGTCGCCGACATGGTGCGCCACGCCTCCTTCCCCGACGAGGAGGTCGCCCTTCGCAAGCAGAACCGCCTCCAGGAACTGGCGCATGAACGCTCGCTGCCCGATGTGCTCGGCGCCGAGCGACTGTGCCGGCTCGTCTTCGGCCACCACCCCTACGCGCGCCTGCTGCCCGAAGCCGAATCGATCGAACGCATCGGTCGCGAAGAACTGCTCGACTTCCGTTCGCGTTTCCTCCACCCGGAGAACGCCGTCCTGGTTCTCGTCGGGCCGCTCGGCGACCGCCGCCGGCTGGTCGAAACCATCGAAACGCAATTCGCCGGCTGGAAGGCACTCCCCGCCCCTTCGGTGGCGGGCGGGGACTTCCCCGAGCCGGCCCGCTCGCTCGTCCTGCTGGATCGCAGAGATTCGGTCCAGGTGGACATTCGCGCCGGGCGCCGCACCGTCTGCCGCACTCATCCGGACTACTTCCCGCTGCTCGTAGCCAACACCATCCTCGGTTCCGGAGCGAGCTCGCGCCTGTTCCGAATCTTGCGCGAGCAGATGGGCTTCGGCTACGACGCGCATAGCCGGATCGAGCCGCGCCGGGAGGCCGCCCTGTTCAGCGCTGAAACGCAGGTGCGCCCCGAAGTGGCCGCCGCGGCGCTCGAAGCCCTGCTCGACCAGCTCCGCGCGCTCACCGAGGAACCGGTCACGGCCGAGGAGCTCGAAACGGCACAGAACTTCCTGACCGGCACCTTCGCCATCAGTCTCGAGACTCCCGGCGCGCTCGCCGGTCAGCTCCTCTCACGGCGCCTCAACGGCCTGCCCGCGGATTACCTGGAGACCTTCGTGCCGCGTGTGCGTGCCGTTACCGCCGCCCAGGTCCGGGCAGCGGCAGCGCGCTACTTCGACCCGCAGTCACTGGCCATCGTCCTAGTCGGCGACGCCTCCCGTGTTGCCGCCACACTAGAAGCCTTCGGTGCTCTTCAAGTTGAACAGGTGACCTCATGAGAGTCATCGCGTCCCGCGAGGTTTATTCCAACCCCATCTTCCGTGTCGCCGAGGAGCGCGCCCTGGCCCCGGACGGCTTTGAAATTCGCCGCGACATCGTGCATCACCCCGGCTCGGCCGTCATGCTGGCCGTCGACGAAAAGCACCGCGTCCTGCTGGTGCGGCAATATCGCCTGCCGGCCAGGCGGTACCTTTGGGAACTCCCGGCAGGCCGTCTCGATCCCGGCGAGACGCCTCTCCGGGCTGCACGGCGGGAACTTGCCGAGGAGACCGGATTCCGGGCCCGCCGCTGGAAGAAACTGGCTTCTTTTTACCCGTCTCCAGGCTACGTCTCCGAGAAAATGACGCTCTTCCTGGCGACGGATCTCGCAGCCGGCGGCGCCTCCCCCATGGAGGACGAACGCATCGAAACGCGATGGTTCACGCGACGAGAACTCGAAGCGTGGCTGCGCTCTGGCAAGCTTCAGGACGCAAAGACCATCGCCGGAATCCTGTACTGGATGCGATTTGTCGTCAAATCCGAGGAGGCGAAACGGGAGAGGGCGGCCAGCTAGGAGATCTTTGCCTCTTTATAGATGACGTGCTTGCGCGCCACCGGGTCGTACTTCTTGATCTCCAGCTTGTCCGGCTTGGTCTTCTGATTCTTCGTTGTCGTGTAGAAATGACCCGTGCCTGCCGTAGAAACCAGCTTGATGAGAACTCGCGGCATCAGACCTTCACCCCCTTCTTCCTCAAATCAGCCACCACCTTCTCGATGCCGAGCTTATTGATCGTCTTGATCCCCGCCGCGCTCACCTTGAGCCGCACGAAGCGCTTCTCGCTCTCCAACCAGAAGCGCTTCCACTGAATGTTCGGCTTGAACCAGCGCTTCGTCTTGTTGTTGGCGTGCGACACACGATGCCCGCTCTTCGGACGTCGCCCGGTCACTTGGCAAACAAGGGACATACTTCCTCGCTAGACTGGAGTGGTTCGACGTCTAGTGTAGCACATCGACGGCGCAACCCCCCATGAGCGAGGCCCCTTTGAGCGCAGAGCGCCACCGCCGGACGGCGGAAGAACGGGGACCGGTCGCGGTCGCGCTCGTGACCGTGAGCGACACCCGCACACCGGAGACCGACGAAAATCGCGTCTATTTCGAAGCCCGGCTCGCCGAAGCGGGCCACCGGCTTGTCGCCTATCGCCTCGTCCCGGATGAGCCCGCCGCGGTCGCCTCGGTCCTCGAAGAACTTGCCGCCACCGAGGCTCAGGTGGTGATCTTCAACGGCGGCACGGGGATTGCCCGGCGCGACACCACCTATGACGTGCTCGCCGGCCTTCTCGAGAAGACGTTGCCGGGCTTCGGAGAGCTGTTCCGGATGCTCAGTTATGCCCAGGTCGGGCCGGCGGCAATGCTCTCGCGCGCGGTAGCCGGCGTCTGGCGCGGCCGGCTCGTGGTCTCGCTTCCCGGCTCGCCCGCCGCGGTGCGCCTGGCCTGGGAAAAGCTGCTTGCGCCCGAGCTAGCCCACCTCGCCTGGGAACTCACCCGCTAAAAATCGGGGACAGTATACGAATTCCCCAATTTCGGCACACCCGCGGCTTACGTCCGGCGCCTCGGAATCAGCCACTCCGGCGGCGGTACGCCCCGCTCGCGCCGCGCCGCACGGAAATCGAATACGGCCTCGCGGATGGGGGTACCGATTACCTCGATCCGGTTCAGATCTCGAGTGCCGACCCCGAGCTCCTCGGCCAGGCGGAGCGTGCTGTCACAGAACTCAAATGGCGGCGCGCCGCGGTCGGCCATCGGATCGAAACCCATGAGCGCCGCGCCGACCGCATCCGTGCACACCGCATTCGTGCCCACTACGAGCAATCCCGGGCTCACCGGGAACGACCCGCGCGAGCCCGCCGTCTCGCCCACCGCCTGGCTCTCGATGCCGTCGATAATCGCCAGATCGATCGGCCGGGCCGCCGCCAGATCCGCCACGCACCGCGGGACGCGGTAGCCGCCCTCGCGCGGGGAATTCGGGTCGATCTCCTGCGGCGCGCTCTTCGACGGCGGCCGCCGCCCGTAGTGAATCACCGCGCCACGCCCACCCCGCGGCACCAGGCTTGGCTCCTGCTCCCCCGCGCCCTCGCCGTAGATCGTGCAAGGCGTAATTCCGAAGGAGTTTTTCATCGCCAGGGTGATGCCCGCCGTGAGATGTTCCTTCAGCTTGGCGATGGACACATAGACGTCGCAGTCGCGGTAGGAGTGGTTCAGGTCATAGGCCGGAAACAGATGGCCGCCCTTCGGCACCGGGAACCGGTAGTACTGCTTGCCATAGCCCAGGTAATTCGTGTTCTCGAATTCTACGCGCCGCGCCGTCGCCACGAAGTCCTGGGGCTCCCAGCCCGCCTTCAGCATGAACTCCTCGAGCGGCTCCGCCGTCGACCACGGACTTTCGAGCAACCGGATGCGGTGCGCTCCGGCGCGGTCCATCAACCGCATCGTCGCCAGAACCACCGCCGGGTGCGTCCACGTCGTCTGCTCGAGCGGCGCATGGCCCAGGCGCCGGTCCGCCGTGCCGGTCAGGTTCAGCTTGATCGCGACGGTCTTGCCTTTCACCAGCCGGCCCAATCCTCCGATCTGGTCGAACATGCGCTCGAGCACGGGGAAAAGCTCCCCGGGCTCGTAAGTCCGGCAGCGCGCCACCGCCACCGGCGCCGCCGGGGCGTTCGCCCGCGCCAGACCAGCCGCGCCCGCGGCGGCGGCCGCCTGCAACCACGCCCGTCTTGTATAGGTATGGAAAGAACTCATAGCACCCAGCCTTCTGCCTCTGGCTTCACTCTAGCCCAGCCCCTCCGGCCGCGTCAAACTTTAGCCACGCTCCAGACCGTGCCGCTTGAGAAACGCCGGATCCCAGTCGATACCCAACCCCGGCGCCTCCGGAGCATGGACGAAGCCCTCGGAGTCGACCGGATAGGGAGCGGCGAAGCCGACCTGAAAGCCCTCTGGATTCCAGTAGCCGGGATCGTACATGTATTCGATATAACCGCTGTTGGGCGCCGCGCATTGCATGTGGAGATTCGCCATCATCCCCACGCCGCTCTTGCCGTGGTGCGGTCCGAAAAGAACGCCGAAGGCCTCGCCCATCGCCGCCATCTTGCGCACCAACGAGATCGGGCCGCTCACCACCGGGTCCGGCTGGATGTAGCTGAAGGCCCCTTTGACCAGGATCTCGCGAAATTCCCCGAGCCCGCGGTTGCCCTCGCCCCCGGCCAGATGCATCCGCGTAAGCCCGCTTCGTAGCCGCGCCAGCTCCTCGAGCGCCCCGCGCGCGAGCGGCTCCTCCAGCCAGTAGACGCCCATCTCCTCGAGCGCCCTCGCCGTCTCGGAGGCGCGCCGGTAATCCCACACCGGCGGCGGATCGCCGGGCCGCTTGCCCGCCTGATTGGCGTCCACCATGACGGTGATGCGATCGCCGGCCGCCCGCACCACCGTCTCGACCAGCCGCAGGTCGTCCTTCATCTCCGCGTGGTGCAGGCGCAGCTTGATGGCCCGGAAGCCCGCCTCGTAAAACCGGCGGGCGTCCTCGGCGCGTTCCTCCGGCGTCTTGTCAAAATGCACCGTCGCGGCGTAGGCGCGCACCTTGTCGGCGGACGCTCCCCAAACCCGATACAGCGGCGCGCCGAGCGCCTTGCCCACGATGTCCCAAAGCCCGATTTCCAGGAAATAGAGACGAACCGGCGCCTTTTGCTTTTCGAAGAACTCCGTCTGGTGCCGCGCGATCTCAAACGGATCTTTGCCCGCGAAATACGCCTCGGCCCGGCCCTGCACCTCCGCGGCGATGCCCTCGGGCAAGCGGTAGTCGCCGTCGATGGTGGTGCCCACCAGACCCTGATCGGTCAGGAACTGGGTGACCACGTAGTCGCGCGTATCGAGCGGCGTCCGCTTTGGATCCCAGGGCAGGACAAGACCCTTGCCGGTCGCCACGCCGCGCACTTCGATCGTCTTGACCGCCTTGATCCGCAGCGGCTTGACGCCGCGCGGCCGCTCCGGCGCCCGGCAGCCCGCCGCCAGCGCCCCGAGAATCGTAAAGTCGCGCCGTCGCATCGCGCGGCCATCATAGACCGCTCTGGCACACCTGCGCAAGCCGCGATTCCCGGAGCGCTCCCTCAGCGCCGCGCCAGCGCCCGCTCCAAGTCTTCATGCACCGCCCGGAGCAGATCCTCCCCGGCCGTGTGCACGAACAGATGCCCGCCGGCGAACCACCGCAGGTGAAACTCCCCCTCCGTCTGCTCCCTCCAGGCTTCGAGCGCCTCTGGCGTCATTCGTACGTCCTCGGCGCCCGCATAGACCACGATGGGGCACCGAAGTTTCGGGCCGGGCTCGTACACATAGGCCCGGCTGAGGGCCACATCGGCGCGCAGGGCCGGCAACACCAGCCGTTTCAGATCCTCGCTTTCGAAAATCTCCCTCGTCGCGCCGAGTCGCTCCAGCTCGCCGAGCAGCTCCTCTTCACCCGGATCCGGCCCGATAATGGCTGTACGTCGCAACTGCGGCGCGCGGGCCGCGGCCACCAGCAACACCTGCGGTTCGGGCCTTCCCTCCCGCGCCAGCCGCCGCGCCAGCTCGAAGGCCACCAGCGCCCCCATGCTGTGCCCGAAAAAGGCATAGGGCCGGTCGAGCTCCGCCGTGATCGCCCGCGCCAGCTCGCCCACCAGCGTCTCGATCCGGTCAGCGGGCGCCTCCGCAATCCGGCTCTCCCGGCCCGGCAGCCGCGCCGGGCACACGGCCACCCACCGGGCCAACCGTCCCTCCCAGCCACGAAAAACCGCCGCGCCACCGCCCGCGTACGGGAAGCAGAATAGGCGCAGTTGCACCTCGGCGTCGCGCCGCAAACCCGGGAACCATCGCTCGGCCCCCTGCTGAGCGCGGCGGCGCAACCTGGCGACGAGCAACGCCCGCTGATCCGGCGAAAGTTTCTCCCGGAGAGAGCTGCCCGCAGGCCTCTTGACGCCGGTTCGCTGGGGCGGCCGACTCGCCACCGTCTCGAGCAACCGCTCGAGCGGCTCGACGCTCACGCCGGCCGCATACTCGAGCGCCCGGCGCCGCCCTTCACGTGAAAGCCTCTCATAACGGTCGCGGTCACCGAGCAGCTCTTCGAGCGCCCGCCTCCACGGCCCGGTGTCCTGTTCGGGCACCTCCGCCACCGGCACCATCTGTTCGTCGACCTGATGCCGGTAGCGGGCAATTGGCCGCACCGGCACCAGATAGTCAAGGCCCATCATCGCCTCCGGAATACCGCCCACTTGGGCGGCGATGACCGGCACGCCGCGCAGCCAGGCCTCGACCACGATGCGGCCGCGCGCCTCCACCCAAAGCGACGGAACCAGCATGACGCGCGTTCGCTCCAGGATCCGCTCGATGTCATCCACCGGCTCGAGCAAAGTCACGTTTGGGCGGCGGCGAAGCGCCTCGAGATCCGCGGCTGTGGTTCCCCAGGTCGGCACCGCAGCAAAGCGAACCTCCGGCAGGGCATCGGCGAGCGCCAGGAAAATCGCGATCCCCTTCACGGCGCAGGGATTCACCATCGTGACGAACTCGTTGTCCCAGCGGCCGAGCTCCCGGTACGGCCCGCCTTCGAGCGGTGAAATCGGAAGCGCCTCGGCGGCTATCCCGCTCCACCGCCGAACATAATCGGCGACGTACCGGCTCACTCCCACCACCGCGTCCACGCGCCGCAGCCGCTCGGTCATCTCCCTGCTTTCGAACGCCGCCTCCGGCCCGAACGGCAGCGCCAGCGTCGTTCGCACCAGATAGACCAGGGCCCCGCGCTCCTCCCGGAGCGCCGCCTCCAGGAAAATCTGCGCCGGGTCGTCGGTCGATAGCAGGATCACGTCGGGTTCGAATTCCCGGATCGCCCGCTGGAGCTCCGCGCGGAGATTCGTCTTGCCCGTGAGAACACGCAGGCGCACGCCGTGGAGCGCCAGCCGCACGAGTCCCTCCTCGACGGCCAGCGGCGCAAGGCCACGCCGCTCGAGCTCCTCCAGATAGTTTCGCTCGACCTCCTCGCCGAAGTTCCCCGAAGCGCGCGCCACCACCTCGCAGGCGTGCGAGCGGGCCGCCAGCGCCTCCATCAGCAGCCGGTTGGATTTGTCTCCACCGCCATGCGACGGGTAGTACGGCGAGTTCTGTGCCAGCAGGATCCGCACCGATTCTCAACCGCCGCTTGCCGGCCGCAGCTTCTCCCGGAGCTTCTTGACGAGCAACGCTCGCCGCTCCCGAGCGGCCTCCTCGCCCGGCCGGGCCGCGACACCGCCCACTTCCTCGGGCATTCGCGGCTCGAGCCCGGCCAGATACTCCTCAAATGCCTCCGGCCGAACCGCAAGCACGAATCGCAAGGCTGCCTCACGCGCCGCGTCCGACTCCCGCCGGTAGAGGTCCGCATCGCTCATCAACTCTTCGAGCGCCTGCGCCCACGGCCCGATGTCCTGCTCCGGCACCACCGCCACCGGCATCCGGTTTTCGTCGAACACCGTCCGGTACCGCTCGATCGGCCGCACCGGCAGCACGTAGCGGGTGCCCTGCTTCGCTTCCGGCAGCCCTCCCTGATCGCTGGCCAGCACCGGCACCCCGTAAAGCATCGCCTCCATGACGACGAGACCGAAGCCCTCCGGCCACAGCGAGGGTACGAGCAGAATCTTCGTCTGGCGCAGCACCGCCTCGATGTGCCGCGCTTTGGCGAGCAGGGTGATGTTGTTCGCCGCCCGCAGAGCCGCAAGATCCGCCGCCGTCGTCCCCCAGCCCCGCAACGCTCCGAAGCGATACTGCGGAAACCGGCGCGCCAGCTCGAGAAAGATGGAGATCCCTTTCACCGCACAGGGATTGATCATCGTGATGAGCCCGTCGGCGTTCGGATCCCGGTGCGCGTATGGACGCTTCCCATAGACGGGCGGATGGATCACCACCGGGCGCCGTCCCAAGTGCCTCTCGATGTAGCGTGCAGTAAAGTCGCCGATGGTGACGATGCCGGCCGCGCGCCGCACCAGCTCCGCTCTGGACGCGCTCGGGTTCAGGCTTGCGGGTCCGAACGGGAACATTTGGGGCGTATGGGCCAGATAAACCACCCGCCCTGGCGCCGCTCGCTGCGCCTCCCCCAGGAGCGCTTGCCCGACGTCTTCGCTCGATACCAGCACCCAGTCCGGCGCGAACTCCCGAATCGTCTCGGCGAGCGCTGCGCGTATCCGGCCCGGCTCCCGCACCGCGTAGACCGTGAGCTCCCCCTGGCGCAGCACCTCGCAGCCGAGGCGAGGCTCGGTTCGGATGCGCTGCACCCGGATGCCCTGCTCCTCCAGATCGGCGCGGAGGCGGGCTCGGCGTTCGGGCGTGTCCTCCGCCGCTGCGGGCGCCACGATCCGGCACTCGTGGCCTCGCGAGGCCAGATGCTCCAGCCAGGCCAGGTTGCTCCGCGTCGAGCCTCCCCGCGGCGGCACATGCACCGCATTCGAGGTCAGCAGGATCCGCATCTTCACGTCGCCCCTTCGCCCTGCTCCTCTTCGAGCAGCGCGCGGATCTCCTCCTCGCTCATGCCCTCGAGCTCCTTGAGCAAAGCCGCGTACTCATCCGGGGAATCTCGCTCGATCCGCTCCAGCTCGATCGCCCTGGCGAGCTCCGCCACCGAAAAGTTGCCCGTAAAGATGACATCGAGCGGCAGCTCGACCTGGTAGCGTTCACGAACGCGGCCGAGCATCTGCACCGCCAGAAGCGAATGCCCGCCCAGGTCGAAGAAATTCTCGTGCAGGCCGACTCGCTCGACGCCGAGCATCTGGGACCACAGGGTGGCGAGCTCCTCCTCGAGCGGTGTCGCAGGCGGCACGTAGGCGCTTGCCGGCGCCGGCGGCCGTCTTTGGCCCCGCACCTGCTCAAGAATCGTCGCCGGATCCCGGAGCTCGCGCGCAATGCGCGCGTAATCCACCGAAGGCGCCGCGGCCGCAGAAGGAACCTCTCGCGCGGCGGCCACTGGCACCCGCGCGTCCGGATCGTAGGTTACTTGCGCCGCCCGCTCCGCCGGGTAAGCGAAAATGGCGCCGCCTTCCGCAGGCTGCTCCCATTCGGCGCCGGTCTCGCGCAGGAAGCCGTAGGCCGGCTCGTTGCGGGCCGTCTTCACGTAAGGAATCATCACTCGGCTCAGGCCGCACCCGAGAGCGATCTCGCCGAGCCGCGCCAGCATACGGTGCTCCACGCCGCGCCCCAGTGCCCGGCAGCTCAGCAGGAAGGTGTCCACCTCCAACGCCTCGGCCGTCGTTTGGTAAATGACGACGCCCACTAATCCATAACTGCCGAAGCGATCCCGCACGTGAACCGCCAGACACTCGGCGCCGCCGGTGAGCATCGCCGCCACCTCGGTCTCGGTCCGCCGGCGCGGCGCGACGTTCATTTGATTTGTCCGCTGGGTGAGCTGGGCCACCCGCGCCAACTCCGCTGCCTGCGCCCGCTCGATCCGCACGTCAAGCTGCAGAGCATCGAGGAATTCCCGCAACGTCGCCACCTGATGCGCCAGCCGGATCCGTCTCAGCCGTTCCCCGTACATCTCGGCCCGCCGGCGGTCCTCCTCCGTGACCGCCCAGCGGTCGAACGCCCAGACGTGCTCGAGAAAATCCGGAATCTCCTCCTCCGCCTGCGGCAGCGCAAGCGTCAGCACTTCCGGGCAGTTCGCCTCCACCTCGGCGCATTCGGCCGGGTTGTCGTCCACGAATAAGAAACTGTCCAGTCCGAGATCGAGCTCGCACGCCAGGGCGCGCAGGTTCTCCGATTTCGGCCTCCAGTTGACCTTCCAGGCGACAAAATCCTCCCGGCTTAGCGGCATCTCGGGATGCGCGGCAAAGACGGCCTCGACATCGGCCTCGTTGTTCTTGCTGACGAGGGCCAGCAGCATGCCCGCCTGCCGCCTGGCCCGCATGAACTGCTGCAACCGACGGTGCGCCGCGGTGATCTCGACGCCCTCAGGGCCGTCCTCGGCGCACACGCCCCGCCACAGCGTCTGATCGGCATCCAGGACGATCACCTTGTAGCGCGATCCCGCCAGCGCATGAATCCGGCGCGCGAGAAAGGTCCCCACCGCTGCAAAGAACTCCGGGGTGTAGGGCAGACGCCCGAGCTGGTCCGCATGCGGGTCGAAGACGGACGTCGCCGGATAAAGCGCGGCAATCTGTTCCCAGCGAACCACCTGGACCGTCGACGAGCTGGCGAAGCTCGCCGCAATCACAGCCTCCGCATGCCCCAGCCGCTCATCGCCGGAGTCGCTAGGACACAGAACGACTAGAAACGGCGCCATGGCCTGCCCGGCAGCGGTTCGGAGTGCCGAGACGAACTCGGCCGCGATCCGTTCGGCGAGCTCCGCGCCGCCGGCCAGCCAGTCCGCCAGACGGACCAGCAGGACGTTCGCGCCGCCGCGATTCGTGCACACCAGGCTGCCCGGATCGAGCAATTGCTGAAATACCTGATTGAAAGGAGCAAACCGAACCCGATAATCCAGTCCAAGCTCGCGAAACCAGAACTCGAGGACCTCTCCGACCGGTTCGGCCGTGAAGGTCGCCGCCAGGGCAACGACGGCGACGTCCCTCTCATCACCCCGCAAGCTTTCGGCCACCTCCAGCTCGCTCAGTCGCCGCCTTTCGCCGTCACTCCATCGCTCGAGCAATCTCAGGTATGATTCGACAGCCGCGCGCACCCGGGCCGGCTCGAGCAGATCGAGGGCGAACAGCGCCTCGCCGCGCATCCGGTCGGCCTCTTCGACCAGGGTGATGAACAGCTCAAAATCCGTCTCGCCGGTGTCGATGCCCACCGCCTCGAACTCCAGCCCGGCCGGCGCCGTCCCCGGGATGGGGCCTTTCACCAGGCTGAACATCGCAGCCACGAGCGGTGGCGATCCCCGACCCGCCGCCTGCGCCACCTGGGCAAACGGCAGCTCCTCGTGCGCGTAGACCGCCGCGATCTCGCGCCGCGTGCGTTCCGCGATCTCCGCCTGATCCGGGTCGCCGCGTAGATCGATCCGCAACACCGCGGGCGCGGCAAAATAGCCGATCAACCCTTCGAGCTCCCGACGGGGGCGCCGGGCGGCGGTGATACCCAACACCACATCCGTCTGGCCGGTCCAGCGCGCCAGAAGGGCCGCCATGGCTCCCGCCAGCAGCGTGAACAGGGTCATGCCCCGCTCGCGGGCGGTTTCGCGCAGGCGCCTCGCCAGCTCGCCTCCCACCTCGAAGCGCTCCACGCCGGCCTGGAAGACCGGCCTGTTCGGCCGCGGACGCCCCGGCGCCAGCTCCAGCCGCGGCGCGCCCGCCAGGTGCTGGCGCCACCACTGCTGGAGTTGCTCGCTCCTCTCGGCCGTAAGCCGCTCGCGCTGCCAGGCGGCGAAATCCCCGTAGCTGATTTCCAGCGGCGCAAGCTCCGGCGCCCGGCCCTCACCGCCGGCGCGATAGAGCTCGAACAGCTCCTCGAACAGGATCCGCACCGACCACAGGTCGCCGATCAGGTGGTGCATCACCGCCAGACACAGGTGATCCTCCGGGCCCACGCGCCAGAGGTTCAAGCGCCACAGCGGCGCCCGCGTCAAATCGAAAGGCCGCCGCGCCTCCTGCCTGGCCCGCGCCCAGGCGTCTTCAAAGCCGGCCGCGTCCTCCAGCACCAAAGGCGGCTCAGCGAGGGTCTCGCAGACGGCGAAAGGTCTGCCCTCTTCGCTGCGCGCCGAGGTGCGGAGTGACGGGTGGCGTTTCAGAAGCTCGCGCGCCCCGCGCTCAATCAGCCCGGCATCGAGCCGGCCCCGGATCCGCACCGCCACCGGAATGTGGCGCGCGGCGCTGCCCGGCGCAAGCTGCTCGAGCAACCACAGCCGCTCTTGCTCCAGCGAGAGAGGAGCTTTTTCTGCACCGCGTGATGCGATCTTTCCCTCCCCCGCCCTGCCGCAGATCAGTCTTTCAGCCAGTATGGCCGCCAGCCGTGCCACACCGGCGCCTTCCAGAACAGCCTCGAGCGGCACTGCCACTCCGAGCTCCCGCTCGAGCTCGTAGCCGATCTCGAGCGCCGCCAGCGAATCGAGCCCGTAGGCAAGGAGCGGCCTTTCGGGGTCGAGCGCCTCCCGATTCATCCGAAGCTTGCGTGCCGCCGCTTGCCTCAGCCAGGCCCCCAGTCGCGCTTCGAGTTCGTCGCGAGGCAGCCCGTCGAGATCTTCCCGGCAAAGTTTCGGGCCGGACCCGGCCTCCGCGCCTTCCTTGAAGACCTCGTGGTAGAGAAGCGGCAGCTCGCCGCTGAGATATCGAGATCGGCAGAGCCCCCGCTGCACCTTCCCGCTCGAAGTGCGCGGAATCGCCCCTTTCGCCACCAGCGCGAAGGCGTGGAGTTGGACCTCGTGCTCGGCAGCGATCGCCTGCCGCACCGCCACAGCAATCGCCCCGGCGTCCTCGGGCCCTTTGCCAGCCGCCTCGATCGCCAGGGCGAGCTTCTCCTCCCCTTCCGCCTCGATGGCAAAGGCGGCCGCCACGCTCGATGCGACCTCCGGATGCGCCCGCCGCGCCGTCGCCTCGATGTCGTTCGGATGGTGATTGAGACCGCGGATGATGATCAGGTCCTTGAGCCGGCCCGCGATGTAGAGTTCGCCGTCGCGAAGGAAGCCCAGATCGCCCGTGCGCAGGAACGGCCCTTCGCCGGTATCCGACAGGAAGGCGCCGAAGGTCGCGCGCGTCTCCTCCGGCCGCCCCCAATATCCCTGCGCCACGCCCGGTCCCGCGACCCAGATCTCACCGACCTCGTCCGGCGCGCACCTCCGGCCGGTTTCCGGATCGACGATCACGACGCGCGTCTCCAGAGCCGGGCGCCCGCAACCCACCAGCCGGCGCACCGGACCGCCGGCCGCCTCGCGCACCCGGTTGCGCTGAAGCCACGCCGCATCGGCTTTGAAACTCACCCAGCCGCCGCCACGTTCGCCGCCGCTCACCTTGAGTGTTGCCTCGGCCAGTCCGTAGGCGGGGTAAAACGCGGAAGCGCGAAAGCCGCAGCCGGCAAAAGCCCGGCTGAAGCGTTCGAGCGTCTCCGCCTGGACCGGCTCGGCACCGTTGAAGGCTACCTCCCAGCAACCGAGGTCGAGCCCCTCGCGATCCTCAGGCCCGATGCGCCGCACGCAAAGCTCGTAGGCAAAGTTCGGCCCTCCGCTGTGCGTCGCCCGGTAGGTGCTGATCGCCTCCAGCCACGCCCGGGGCCGCCCCACAAAAGTCGCCGGCGCCATCCAGTAGCACGGAAAGCCACCGTAAAGCGGCGCCAGCAACCCGTAGATCAGACCCATGTCATGGAAATGGGGCAGCCAGCTCACCACGACGCTGTCCGGTCCGTGCCGGAACCCCGCGTCGATGTTCGCCAGGTTGTGCAGCACGTTCCCGTGAGTGAGCATCACGCCGCGTGGCGATCGGGTCGAGCCGGAGGTGTATTGCAAATAGGCGAGCTCGTCCGCTTCGGGCATCGGCCCCTCCCAGCCCGTCTCCCCTTGAGCTACCAGGTCTTCGGTCGCCTCCCAGGCCAGGCCCGGTATCGCCGTGCGCGCCGCGGCAAGATGGGAGGCGTCCGTGAGCGCCAGGCGCGCACCCGAATCTTCCATTACGGGCAAAAATTTCTCGAACCCGGCACGCGTCGCCGCAAGCGGCAGCGGCGCCGCCAGCAGGCGGGCGTACAGGCAGCCGAACAGGGCCGCCAGGAAATCGAACCCGGCCCGGTGAACCAGCAGCACCCGCTCGCCCGGCCCAAGACGGCGCTCGAGGGCGGCCGCCACCCGCCGCGCTCGCTCGTCGAGTTCCCGCCAGCCGAGGTGGACGGCCCCGCCATCCTCCCGGAGAAACGTGTAGCCGCAGGCGTCGCCGTCCTCCGCTCGCCGCCGTAAGAGTTCACACAGGGAAGAAAACTGCCTTGAACCTGCCGTTTCACACACGGCTTCCACATTATCTCGCAGCCGGATGAGGCCCCTCAAGACCGGGCGCTAGAATGAAAGCATCCCATGGATCTGGTGATCTTCGACCTCGACGGCACGCTCATCGACTCGCAGCTCGACCTCGCGCATGCGGTCAATGCCGCCCGCGCCCATCTCGGTCTGGAGCCGATCGAGCTGCGCCTCATTGCCTCCTACGTGGGCGACGGGGCCCCGGTGCTGATCCGCCGCGCCCTCGGCCCCGAAGCGACCGAAGCCCAGATCCAGCAGGCGCTCCAGTTCTTCTATGACTATTACCGGGAGCACATGCTCGACCATACGCGCCTTTACCCCGGAGTACAGCCCGCCCTCGACCT
The DNA here is from genome assembly GCA_938003835.1 of uncultured Bryobacteraceae bacterium. GTDB lineage: Bacteria > Acidobacteriota > Terriglobia > Bryobacterales > Bryobacteraceae > CALKXJ01. The sequence goes on from CALKXJ010000007.1 coordinate 232,854, forward strand.
GCTCCGCGATGCCGGCATCAAAATGGCCGTTCTCACCAACAAACCTGTGCGCTTCAGTCAGGCCCTGGTCGAAGGCCTCGGTCTCGGCGAGCATTTCTTCCGTGTCTATGGCGGTAACAGCTTCGAGCAGAAAAAGCCTCACCCCATAGGCGTCGAGACACTCATCGCCGAATCCGGCGCCGCGCGCGAGGGCACGCTGATGGTGGGTGACAGCGCGGTGGATGTTCGCACGGCGCGCAACGCCGGAATTCCCGTCTGCGGCGTCACCTACGGCTTCCAGCCGGAGGGCTTCGAGCAGGAGCCGCCCGATTTCCTCGTGGACAATCTCGAAGAGCTCGCCCGGATCGTCCTCGATGCCCGCCGCGACGGCCGCCCCCTGCTCGCCTTCAGGCCGGCACCGCTTCCGCAATCAGAGTCCGCACGAAGCTGAGGCTGTCGCCAACCAGATCCCAGCAGCCCGCCCAGAAGCAGTGGTCGACGCACCACCACTCGACGCCGGGCAAGGCCACGAGCGCCGGTGCGAGCGTCTTGAAATCGATGCGGCCCTCGCCGAAAGGCCGGTGCGTGCTCGTTTCATCGGCATAGAGGGTGCCGTCGGAGTCGATGATATGCACATGACCGATTCGACCCTCGAGCATCTTCAGGAACTCCAGGATCCCACCCTTGAGGATCTCCCGCCTCCCCTGTTGCCGCGCGCCCACCACGCTGCACATGTACGCGTGCGAGGTATCGAACAGCACATGGAAGTTCCGATGACCGACCGCTTCGTGCAACCGCACCACTTCGGAAGGCTTGTTGAAAAGAAAACCCGGCTCGAATTCCCAGGCCACCGCTACCCCGTGAGCCTGCGCCAGCTCCGCCGCCTCACGCCAGAGCTCCGCCAGCCGCTCAAAGGCCTGCGCGTACTCGGTCTCGCTGAGCGATCCCGGCGCTCCGCCGCTGTCCACGCGCATGAGCGGGCTGCCAAGGTCGGCGCAAAGCTCGACATTGCGCCGGAACAGGTCAAGGTACCTCTCGCGGTTGCCCTCCGCCGCCGGGTTGACCGCCGTCAGATCCGGTGAGTAACCCGAAATGCCAAGCCCCAGGTCCTCCAGCCTCCGCCGCACCGCGCGCCGGGATGCCGCCGTCGGATAGGCCTCGAGCGAGATGTGCGGCGGAAAGCCGCAAATCTCCACGCCGTCATAGCCACATTCGGCCGCGCGGACCAGGGTTTTCTCCCACGGCACCGGTTGATCTGCATACGGACCGAAGGAAAAGGCCCACGTGCCGAGCGAGATCTTCATGAGCCACCTCGCCCTTCTATTCTACGCGCGCCGTCCGGAGACCTCCCGGGCAACGGTACAATTCAAGACATGGCTACCCCGTTCCGACTCGATGGCAAGATCGCACTCGTTACCGGAGGCGCCAGCGGCATCGGCGAGGCCACCTGCCGCGTGCTCACTGACGCAGGCGCCTCCGTGCTCATCCTCGACATCGATCGCGCGCGCGCTGAAGCCCTCGCCGGGGAGCTGCCCCGCGCCTCCGCCGTCATCTGCGACATCACGGACGAGGCGCAGGTGCGCCAGACTTTCGCCTCCATCCCCACCCTCGATATCCTCATCAACAACGCCGGCATCGGCCTGGTCGGCTCGATCGAAGAGACCAGCCGCGAGGACTTCGAGCGCATCATGAGGGTGAACGTCGAGGGGCCGTTTCTTGTAACCAAGTATGCGCTCCCGCAATTGCTGGCTTCGCGCGGCTCGATTGTCTTCATCGGATCTGTCGCCGGCCTCATCGGAGTCAAGCGGCGCTTCGCCTATTGCGCCAGCAAAGGCGCCATCGTCGCCATGGCCCGGCAGCTCACCGTGGATTATCCCACTCAGCTCCGCGTCAACTGCATCTGTCCCGGCACCGTGCACACCCCGTTTGTCGAGGCGTACTTGGAGAAGTACCATAAAAATGAGAAGGACAAAGTTCGCGAGGAACTGAACCGGAGACAGCCCATCGGCAGAATGGGGCGGCCCGAGGAGGTCGCCTACCTGGCGCTGTACTTGTGCTCCTCCGAGGCCGAGTTCGCGACCGGCTCCGTGGTGACGATCGACGGCGGCTGGACTGCGGCTTGACGCCCGTTGCCCCGATGAAACAAAATGGCTCAATGCGGTCCCGAGCGCTCCCAACGCTGACGGCCCTGTTTGTTCTGCTCTGGCTGTGGGCTTGCCTGCCCGCTCTGGCCTCCGCCGCCGCGGCCAAACCCGCTCATCCCCGGCCCAAGACGACCGCCGTCCGCAAGGCCCCTTCGCCGGCGCCGCGCGCGGCAACCCGGACTGCCGCCCCGAAGAAAGCTCGGGCCGGAAAGCCCGCCGAACGCCAGGGCCCCTGGCGCACCCCCACCTACGCCGATTCCGCCGCCGGGGACGTGCCCGACGGCGACGATCCGCTCGTGCGCCGCATTGCCGTTGAGGCGCTCGGCCCGTACAACGGCTCCGTGGTTGTCGTCGAAGCCTCCACCGGGCGCATCCTTACGATGGTGAACCAGAAGGTCGCGCTGGCAGGCGCCTTCACGCCGTGCTCCACCATCAAGATTCCCGTGGCGCTCGCCGCTTTGAGCGAAGGGCTCATCGACCGCAGCACCCGCCTTCGCGTCGCCGGGCGCGCGCCGCTCGACATGACCGAGGCGCTCGCTTATTCCGACAACCCTTACTTCGCCAGCCTGGGGCGTAAACTCGGTTTCGACCGCTTCACCTACTACGCGCGCCTGTTCGGCCTCGGCGAGAAGGCAGGCCTGAACATCGAGGGCGAACAGGCCGGCTCGCTCCCGGAAGCCCCGCCCGCCAACGGCGGCATCGGAATGATGTGCAGCTTCGGCGAGGGGATCACGCTGACTCCGTTACAACTGGCCGCTTTGATGAGTGCTCTGGCCAACGGCGGAACCCTGTACTACCTCCAGTACCCGCGCACGCAGGAGGAGCGTGACAACTTCGTACCGCGCGTCAAGCGCCGGCTGGACATCGGGCCCTGGATCGCCGAAGTCAAACACGGCCTGCTCGGCGCGGTCGCCTTCGGCACCGCGAGGCGCGTCGGCTTCGACCCGAATATCCCCGTCTTCGGCAAGACCGGCACCTGCACGGACCGGAACTCGCCCACGCATCTGGGCTGGTTCGGCGCCTTCAATGAATCGGAGCGGAACCCCATTGCCGTCGCCGTCCTGTTGACCGGGGGCGCGCCGGTCAACGGCCCCGTGGCCAGCGGTATCGCGGGCGAAATCTTCCGCCGTCTCGCCGAGGCCGGCTTCTTCGAACAGGACCGGCGCCTCTCCCCCGTGGCGCTGGTCCACAAAGAAGCCTGGTAAGAAATCGGGGACAGTACACTCAATCCCCAATTTCGCCCGGCTACTCCAACGGCTCTACCGCCACCCAGGCCCGCCGCCGCCAGCTCTCCAGGCCCCGCTCGGCAAGCTGCACCCCCTTGGCCCCCTCGAGCAGGTTCCACTTGAACGGCTCGTCCTTCACCACATGGCGCAGAAAGAGCTCCCACTGCGCCTTGAACGCGTTGTCGTACGCCTGATGGCTTGGCACCTTCTGCCAGTCGGCAAAGTAGTTGATTGGGCTCTCGAGATCCGGATTCCACACCGGTCGCGGCGTCGCCCCGTAAGGCTGGATCCAGCACTCGCGCAGGCCCGCCACCGCCGTCCCCCTGGTGCCGTCCACCTGGAGCACCAGCAGATCGTCCCGCCGCACGCGCACGCACCAGGAGGAGTTGATGTGCGCCACCACGCCCCCGTCCAGCTCGAAGGTGGCGTAAGCGGCATCCTCGGCCGTGCAGTCGTACCAGTTGCCGTTCTCATCCCTCCGCCGCCTGATGTGCGTCGCCCCCAGACAGGAGACCGCCCGCACCTCCGCCACCAGATTGTCGAGCACATAGCGCCAGTGGCAGAGCATGTCCAGGATGATGCCGCCGCCGTCCTCCTTGCGGTAGTTCCACGAAGGCCGCTGCGGCTGGACCGGATCGCCGGCAAAGACCCAGTAGCCGAACTCGCCCCTCACGGAGATGATCTCGCCGAAAAAGCCCGTCTCGCGGAGCATCTTGAGCTTCAGCAGGCCCGGCAACCAGAGCTTGTCCTGCACCACGCCGTGCTTGACGCCGGCCTCGCGGGCCAGCCGGTAAAGCTCATAGGCCGCCTCGGTGGAGTGCGCGCTCGGCTTCTCGCAGTAAATATGCTTGCCGGCTGCAATCGCGCGCTTCACCGATTCGTAGCGCAACAAAGTGCTTTGCGCATCGAAGTAAATCGCGTTCGCCGGGTCGGCCAGCGCCTCCTCGAGGTCGGTGGTGTACTTCGTCACCCCGCTCATCTCCGCCAGCCGCTCCAGCTTCGCCCGGTTCCGGCCCACCAGCACAGGCTCCGGCAGGATGGTCTCCTCGGCGTCCAGCTTCAGGCCTCCCTGGCGAATGATCGCCACGATCGAGCGCATCAGGTGCTGGTTCGTCCCCATGCGCCCCGTGACGCCGTTCATGATGATGCCGACTCGATGAACTTTCACGAATCCTCCTTCACTCCTCGCTCCGCCCGGTCCATTGTGGCCAGGCTCCCTCGGGCAGAGGCGGCGCCTCCACGCCCGCCCGGGGCAAGGTCCCGTCGAGCTCCTGGCGCCAGTGCGCGACGTCCCCGGCGGGCCCGTAGCAGTAAAGCATCCTGAGCGGCGTCTCGCCCGTGTTGGTGAGCTGGTGATAGACGCCCGGCGGAATGTAGACCGCCTGGCCCGCCTTGAGCGTTCGCCGCTCCTCGCCCAGGCACATCTCGCCTTCGCCCTCCAGGATGAAGTAGATCTCCTCCTGCTCTTGGTTGTGCCACGGCACCTGCCCGCCGTGCGGCTCGAGCGTCACGTGCCCCATGGCAAAGTTCTTGGCCTGGATCGGCGAAAGCCCGCCCACCAGATTCTGGGTCCGCCGCCGCGCCGGAAAGCGCCGCCCTTCGATCTCGCCCAAATCCGCTATGATCACTTTCGTCGCTCCCTCGAATCCACCAAGCTAGCAGATCCGCCGTGTCGCCCTGCGATACAATCACGCTCACCTCGAATGAAGCGGCGCACCGGCTGGTTCTCGCAGATCGCCCCCGGCATCCTGCTTGCCGCCACGGGCGTGGGCGCGGGCGACATCCTCACCACGAGCCTGGCCGGCTCCGAAGTCGGCCTTGTGCTCATCTGGGCCGTCGTGGCCGGGGCGCTGCTCAAATTCACGCTGAGCGAGGGAATCGCTCGCTGGCAGCTCGCCACCGGCCTCACGCTGCTCGAGGGTTGGGCCTTGCGTCTCGGCGCATGGATCCGCTGGCTCTTCTTGAGCTACCTGTTGCTCTACAGCCTCTCGACCGGAAGCGCGCTGGTGAGTGCCTGCGGCGTCGCCGGCACCGGTTTCCTCATGCTCGGTGATGCGCAGAGTTCGCGCCTTGTCTGGGGTGTGCTGCATTCGGCCGCCGGTCTCGCGCTGGCTTGGCGGGGAAGCTTCCGCCTCTTCGAAGCAGTCATGGCCGCCCTGGCCGGCCTCATGTTCTTCACCGTTATCCTCACCGCCGTGGCCGTCGTCCCGGACCCTCGCAGCCTGGCCGCGGGACTCCTTCCATCGATTCCCGAAACGGGCTCCTCCTGGGTGTTGGCCGTTCTGGGCGGCGTGGGCGGAACCGTCACCCTGCTCTCCTACGGTTACTGGATCCGCGAAGAGGGCCGGGCGGGCGTCGAGGCGGTTCGCACCTGCCGCCTGGACCTCGCCCTCGGCAACGGCATGACCGCCGTCTTCGGCATCGGCGCTCTGATCATCGGCTCCCGCCTCGAGCTCGAAGGCCAGGGCGCCGTGCTCGCCTCACAACTCGCCGACCAGCTCGCCCAGGTCGTGGGGCCGTGGGGACGGTGGCTGTTCCTGGCGGGCTTCTGGGGCGCCGTTTTCTCGAGCCTCCTGGGCGTCTGGCAAAGCATCCCTTATCTATTCGCAAATTTCGTCACCCTCAGCCGCCGCTCCACGACTCCGGCGCCGGAGCTGCGCCGGACTCCCGCCTACCGGCTGTGGCTGCTGCTGATCGCCACAGTGCCGCTGCTCGGCCTGGTCCGCCCGGTCCGTGAGATCCAGCTCGCCTACGGCATCGTGGCCTCCCTATTCCTGCCGCTGCTCGCTTTGACGCTGCTCGTCTTAAACAACCGCCGCGCCTGGATCGGCGCGGAGCTCCGCACGCCGTGGCCGGCCAATCTGGTCCTGGTCGCGGCCCTGATCCTCTATTCCGTGCTCGGCGTGGTGGAAATCTCCGAGCTGCTCCCCTGAGCCTCCCCGGCCATGCGCTTGCGTGGAGAATGGGTGGCGAGGGAAACTGTGCGCTTGCCGCCTGATCTGGCCGCTATCCTCATCGCAGGCGAGTTGAGGGAGCGAGCGGGCAGGAGCCTTCGGCGCCTGCCGGCCCAGACGATCATCGGCCGGATGGAGGTCCTCGTAGCGGACCTCTGTCCGGAGCGAGGCCCGTTGCCACCGATCATCCGGCCGTGCGCTCTTTGGCGCTACCGCGCAACGCCTACTACTGCCGGGCGCAGGCCGCTGCGCTGTACGCGGCGCGCGCCCCCGTTGTCGCGTTTATCGAAGATCATTCCTACGCCTCGCTGGGTTGGGCCGAGGCGTTGCTTGAGGCTTTCGCCGAAGAACGGACGGGCGCGGTCAATTACACCTTCACGCCGGCCGCAAGCGGCTATCTGAGCCGCTCGATCCTGATGGCTGAATACGGCCACTGGATGGCGCCCCATCCCGGCGGAGCCGTGCGCTTTGCCTCCTCGACCAACATCGCCTACCGGCGCGACCTGCTGCTAAAGCACCTGCCCGACGAAGCGGCCTTCGAGGCGGAGTTCCTGCTCCACCGCGCGCTCGAAGCCGATGGCTGGCGCATCGTCGTCGCGCCGGGCGCGCTCGTGGCGCACGAGTCCCGGAGCCGCCTCGGCGACGCCTGCCTGGCTAACGGAGCCAACAAGAGGGCTCTGGGCGCGCGCCGGGCGGCACTCGGCAACTGGGGTGCACCGCGGAGGACGCTGATGGCCCTGGCGATAGCGGCGATGCCTGCCTTCGGCATTCTGCGACTCGCCCGTAGCTTGCGCCACCGCCCGGCTCTGTGGGGAACCTTCCTCGCCGGGCTTCCCATCGTCGCCTCCATCTACACGGACAGCGCGGTCTCGGAAGCGATGGGATATCTGTTCGGTCCCGGCCGCAGCCGCGAGAAGTTCGGCGCCCGCGAACTTGCCGTCACGCGCGATGGCTGAACCGGCGGTCTCGGTGATCCTGCCCGCCTTCCTCTCCCATCGAACCATCGCCGCCTGCCTGCACTCGCTCCGCCGGCAAACCTTCGACGACTTCGAGACGATCGTCGTCGACTCTTCCCCGCACGAAGCCACAGCCCGCATCGTCGCGGCCGAGTTCCCTGAAGTGCGGCTGTTTCGGAGCCAAAACCGTCTCAGCGCCCACGCCGCGCGCAACCTCGGCACCCGACACGCTCGCGGCCGCATCCTGGTCTTCAGTGACCCGGACTGTCAGATGACGCCGGAGTGGCTGGCCCGACTGGTGCGAGCACACCGGTCGGGACACCAAGCGGTCGGCGGTTCGGTGGACAGCCTGCGGACCGGCTGGCTCGAATCGCGCATCCATTGGTCGAAGTACGCCTGGTGGCTCTCCAGCGGTCCTCGAGGGCCGCGGCCCGAGCTCCCCACGGCCAATGTCAGCTACTCGCGGGAGTTGTTCGAGAAGATTGGCCCTTTCCCCGAGGTCTGGTGCGGCGACCCAATCCTCTCGCGGCGCGCGGTCGCTCTGGGCATCGGGCTCTGGTTCGAGCCGAGGCGCGTGTCCTTCATGATCATCGCCATGGCTGGTGGAGCTTCCTCAGCGAACGCTGGCAGCGCGGACTCGACTTCGGCGCGGAGCGTCCCCGCCTGGAAGGCTGGGGCGCCGCCCGCAGACTCGCCTACGCTCTGGCGGCCCCGGTTCTGATCGCGTGGATGCTCGCGCCAAGTGCGCGTTACGTGCAACGACCGGCGCAATGGCTCGCTTGGCTGCGCTACTCGCCGGTGCTCTTCGCCGGCTACGCCGCCCGCCAGTGCGGCGAATGCTACGGCTACTGGAAAACGATATGGGGAACCTGATTGTCTCTCTGGTCCTGCTCTCGCTGGCCTACCGCATCAGCTTCGCGCTCGCAGCGCTATTTCCCCGGCGCGCGCAGCCCGCGCCGGACAATGCTCCTTCCGTTCGGATCCTCGTCGCCGCACGCAACGAAGAGGCCGGGCTCCCGGCATTTCTCGAGGCTCTGGATGCGCTGGCCAGCGAAGCCGATGAGCTCAATTTCGTTTTTGCCGACGATGGCTCCGCGGATGCGACGCCGCGCCTGCTCGAAGAGTGGCGCCGCGGGCACCCGCACGCTAGAGTGGTGCGGCTCGAGAAGGCGGAGGGCAAGAGCGCTGCTCTGCGCCGCGCCTGGGAGCAGGCGCCCGGCGCCGAGCTGACGGTCTTGTTCGACGCGGACGTCTTGCCCGCCCCGGACGCCCTCGCCCTGCTTGCCGCGGAGTTCTCCGATCCGCGGATCGGCGCCGTCTCCGGAGAGGTCGAACCGCTCGACTCCGGCTCCGGCTTCGCCGCCCGATATGCCGCCTGCGAACTGTGGGGCTTTCATCAGGTGATTCAAACGGCACGCGACCGCCTGGGCCTGAATCCACCCGCGATCGGCGCGCACCGCGCCTTCCGGACCTCGGCGCTCTCGAAATTGCCTGCCTTCCCCGCGGCGCCCTCCCTCGCCGAGGACCTCCAGACTTCGGCGGCGCTGGCCCGCGCCGGCTGGAGGACCCGGTTCCGGCGGCAGGCAGTGGTCCAGACCCGGGTGCCGGCCACGATTCGCGAATTTCTCGAGCAGCGCCGCCGCTGGGCTACCGGCGTTTTCTGGAGCGCTATGCATCAGCCGGGCTGGGCGTCGCCCTGGACGCAGTCGGATATCTCGAACGCGGCGTCGTTGCCGCGCACCTTGCCGGCATCGCTGCCGGCCTCGTCGCCGCGTTGTGGCTTCCCGTCTATCCGGCAGGTCCCGGGCTCCACCTGGCCCTCGCCCTCCGCCGCGCCCGGGTGGGAAGGCCCCTCCGCCACTTGGCCGCCGCCTTCTTCATGTTTCTGTTGAATGTGACCGTCACCTCGCAGGCATTTCTGCGGAGCCTGCGCCTCTTCACCAGAAACCTCCCGGAGACTCCGTGGCGGTAGCCTCCGCACGGCGCCACGACGGTCAACGCTCGAGAACCGGCCGGTAGAAAAACTCGCCCAGCCCGACCGTGAAGGCCAAATCGCCGAGGATGGCGTGTTCGAGCGCCACCAACCAGAATGAGCCGGAAGCCAGATACGTCCTGGTGAACAGCAGCCCCGCGGCGAAGCTCAGCACCACTGACAGCCAGTGGCCAAACAGGATGTGAGCGAAGGCGAAGGCCCCGGCGCTCGCCAGAAAAGCGGCGCGAGGCTCCGGAAACAGGCACCGGTACCGGTGCAGCAGGAAGACGCGGAAGACGAGCTCCTGGGGCGCCGCCGAAAGCACGGGATACAGCAGCATCACGACGAGCCAAAGCCACGGGGCGCGGCGCGGAAAGACGAGAAACCGTTCCGGAGCGATGACCGCAACGGCTACGGCCAGCGCCAAGCCGATCAAGACACAGCGAAGCAGCACGCCGCGAAGCCGCCGCGCGGGCAGCGCCAGGGTGAAGATTCGCGCCCACGGGAAGCCGCTGTCGGCCCTTAGTCCGACGGTGACCGCCAGTGCGACAAGCAACAACACCGGAATCGGCCAGCGTGGCAGAAGGCCCGCTGCCATCGCCAGAGGCACACCCCCGAACAGCAGAACGAACTCGAGGGCCCGTGACACAACAGCGGCGCCGAATCTAACCATTCGGCGTCAGCCCCAGGCGCTCGAGCAGCGCGTCAATGCGTGCATCGCGGCCCAAAAACTCCCGATACAGCTCGCTCGGATCGGCGCTGTCGCCTCGCTCCAGGATCGCTCGCCGGAAATGCCGCCCGGTTTCCGGATTCAGAATGCCTTCGGCGCGGAACCGGCTGAAGGCGTCGGCGTCGAGCACCTCGGCCCACTTGTAGGAGTAATAGCCCGCCGCATAGCCCACGGGATCGCCGAACAGGTGCGTGAAGGAGGCCACCATGGCATGCTCTTCCGGCAGCGGCGCGGGGGAGAACTGCTGGAGGATCCCGCGGCTGTAAGCCGCCAGGTCTCCGTCGCGGCCCGGATCGTAGTCGCAATGCAGGGCGAAATCGAGCACGCCGAAGCCGAGCTGTCGCATCTGCGCATTGGCCGCGCGAAACGTTCGCGCGCGCTTCATCTTAGCGAACAGTTCTTCCGGAATCGGCTCGCCGCTCTCCCAGTGGCGCGCGAACAGGTCGAGCGCCTCGCGCTCCCAGCACCAGTTCTCCAGAATCTGCGAGGGTAGCTCGACGAAGTCCCAGGCGACGTGCGTTCCGGCGAGCGACCGGATCGGCACGCGGCTCAAGGAGTGATGCAACAGGTGGCCGAACTCATGGAAGATCGTTTCCACCTCCCGGTGAGTGAGCAGCGCCGGGCGCCCGCCGGCCGGCCGGTTCAGATTCCCGCAGACACAGCCCGCATGGGGCCGGAAGGCCCCGTTGGAGGGCCCACCCGTGATGAAGGCGTCCATCCAGGCGCCGTCGCGCTTGTTCTCGCGGGGGTGCCAATCGGCATAGAAGGCTCCGAGCAGCGTCCCGTCCTCGTCCCGGATCTCGTAGTAACTCGTCTCCGGATGCCACAGCGGCGCCTCCGCCTCCTCGATGCGCACGCCGAACAGGCGCTCGATGAGCCGGCGCAGCCCGGAGATCACCTGCTCGAGCGGAAAGTAAGGTCGCAGGTCCTCTTCGTCGAAGTCGAACCGGGCCCGGCGCAGCTTCTCGGCGTAGTAGGCGACGTCCCAGGGCGCCAGCGGCCGGGCGCGCGGCCCTTCGAGTTCCCGCCGGAATGCTTCGAGCTCGGCGTTCTCCCGCTCGAAAGCGGCCACGGTGGCCGCGCGCAGCTCCTCGAGAAAGGCGCGTGCCCGCGCGCCGGTCTTCGCCATCCGATCCTCGAGCACGAAGTCGGCCCAGTCGCGATAGCCGAGCAGATTCGCTTTCTCACGCCGCAAGCCCAGGATGCGGTGAACCACTTCCACGTTGTTGAACGGCGGGCCGGCGGCGCGCGTGACATGTGCCCGGTAAAGGCGCTCTCGCAGCTCGGCATCGTCGAGATAGGTCATCACGGCGTGGTAGCTGGGCGCCTGGAGCGTGAAGCGCCACCCGCTCAGACCTTTCGCCGCCGCACTCTCCCGGGCCGCGGCCCGGGCCGTCTCCGGCAACCCGGCCAGACGCGCCTCGTCTTCGATCACCACCTCGAAGGCGCTCGTCGCATCGAGCGCGTTCTGCGCAAAGCGCGCCGTGAGCTTCGCCAGCTCGACGTCGATCGCCTCGAGCTTCGCCTTGCCCGCCGCGTCGAGCTCGGCGCCGTGCCGGCGGAACTCCGCGATCGTGCGCTCGAGAAAGCGCCGGCGCACGCCTTCGAGCGCCCGGGCTTCCCTCGCCTCGACCTCGCGCAGGGCTCGCCAGAGCGCCGCATCGAGCAGGATCTCGGTATGGAAGGCGCTCGCCTCGGGGTGGATTTCGTTGTAGGCCGCGCGGAGCTCCGGGCTGCTCACGACGCTCTCGAGATGATGGGCGAGGCCGGCGGCGTAATCGAGCTCCTCGGTCAGCCGGTCGAGCGCAAGCAGCGTGTTTTCGAACGTGCGCGGCCCGTCGCCCGAGCCGATCGCCCGCAGGCGCTCCCTCGCCGCTCCGATGTGATGCCTCACGGCCGGAACGACGTGCTCGGCGCGGATCTTGTCGAAGGGGATCGGAAACCGGATCTCCGCCAGCGGGTTCGCATCCATGCCGTTCATTTCGCCGCGCCGTATTTCGCCACCAGGCTCTGGGTGAGCTCGCGCGAGCGCCGGGTCGCCGTCTCCACCGCCGAAATCAGCATCGCCCGCAGGCCGTGGCGCTCGAGCTCGTGAATCGCCGAGATGGTCACGCCGCCCGGCGTGATCACCCGGTCCTTCAGGATCGCCGGGTGCAGCATCGTCTCGCGCACCAGCTTCGCCGCTCCGAGCACCGTCTGTTCGGCCAGGCGCGTGGAGATCTCATGGGAGAGGCCCACCTTCAGGCCGCCCGCGATCAACGCTTCGATCACCATGTAGACGTAGGCCGGGCCGCTGCCTGAGAGCGCCGTCACCGCGTCCATCAGCTCCTCGTCCACCGTGCAGACCACTCCGGTCGAGCGGAAGATGCTCTCGACGAACTTGCGCTGCTCGGCAGTGGCCGCTCCGTTTACCGCCAGCGCCGTCGCTCCTTCCCCCACCACCACCGGGATGTTCGGCATCGCCCGGAAGACCGGCATCGGCTTGCCGATCAGTTTCTCGAGCAGCGCGATTGGGAAGGCGGCAGCTACCGAGATCAGCATCTGGTCTTCGCGAAGCGCGTCCCGGATCTCGGCGATGACATGGGGAACCGTCGGCGGCTTCACCGCGACGATCACTACCTCCGCCCAGTCCGTTACCTGGCGGTTGCCGCTGCGGCTGACCTCGATCAGGTACTTGGCGGCGATCTCCTCGGCGCGCGCCGCGGAGGCATCCGTGGCCCGCAGGTGCTCGGTGTCGGCGACCCCGGCCTTGAGAATCCCACCGATCAATGCGCCGCCAATGTTCCCGGCGCCCAGGACTGCGATTCGTTTCATCAGCGCTATTGTAGCGGCCGCTTTAGGCGCCCAGCCGGATGAGGCCGCGGCGAATCAGATGGTAGCAGGCCAGGCCCACTCCCATGCCCACGATGTAGCCGTAGGGAATCGAGCCCGCAATCAAACCGACGAGCACCGCAGTGACAAAATCGGCCCGGTTGGCGCCGAGGTCCCGCACCAGAGCCAGCAGCGTGAGCGCCTCAAACAGCAGCAGCACGCCCAGGATCGGCATCGGAAAGACTCCGATCACCGTCTCGAAGCCCGGCCCGAAGAACAGCCCCAGCACCAGATACATCGCCCCATAAATGATCACCGAGCCGCCCGTGCGTCCGCCGAAGGCGTAGTGGCCGGCCATGCCGCCCGAGCCGTGGCAGGTCGGCACGCCGCCGAGGAACGGGTTCACCAGGTTCATCGCCGAGTAGGTGAACCCGATCTGCCGCGCCGTCACCCGGCGATCCGGGAACAGGTCTTCGACGATCTGCCGCGTCGCCAGGACCGAGTTGGCAAGTGAGAGCGGAATCTGCGGGAGCGCCAGCACGAGGAACCCCGTCCAGATCTCCGCCGGAGTGGGCCGGTGCCAGTTGGGCAGGTGAAATCCGACGTGATCGAGCAGCTTCGACCCGTCCAGCTTGAACGCCAGCGCGTACGCCGCACCGAGGATCACCAGCACCACCGCCGCGGGCACCCGCCGCCGGCCGATCAGCAGCAGGGCGACGGCGAAGCCCGCCGCTGCCAGCCACCATCCCTGGGGACCGTCTCGCTGGACGTACTCGCCAAGTGCGATGCCGGCCAGCTGCAAACCCAGCCCGAACTGGATGCCCCGCACAACGGGCTTGGGAACCAGGCGGTTCAACCACTCGATCAAGCCGCTCACCGAAAGCGCCAGCATCACCACGCCGATCGCCAGCCCGCCGCCGTAGAGCACTCCCGGGGGCAGCTTCTGGGCGATCACCAGCGCCGCCATCGCCTTCAAGGGCTGCACGGGCATCGGCATCCGGTAGCGGAGCGCCGTGAGGATTTGCATCAGCCCGAAGACGGTCAGGACGCTTGCCGCGTCGAGTCCCGCGGCCAGAATCATGCCCACCAGCAGCGGCAGATCGGTGCCCAGATCCCCGAAGGCGCCCGACCACTCTCCTCGATCGAATCGGATTTTCAAACTGACAGTATAAGGAACGGTTCAGCCGAGACCGGGCTCAGGCTGCGCCGAAAGCGGCGATCGGATTTTCCCACAACAGCCGGCGGCGCCAGGCCGCCTCCAGGCGGGGAACGAAATCGGTGTAAAGGTAAGTGTATCCCCGGTAGGCGCCGCCGCCCGGCTCGCCCACGCGGTACCAGCCGGCATCTTGCGAGATCAGCACCCGGCCGAGCAAGCCCGCGCCGGCCATATGCCGGACACAGCTCAGGTGCCAGTCCGCCGTCTTCTCGCTGATGCCGTCGAACTCCACCCAGGCGCCGGCGCGCGCCACGCGCTCGTGAATCGCATGGTCCCGCTCGTTCTGCGCGTGCACCCAGACGAATTTCTCCGGCGCCACGCGCTCGGCGGCGAAAATCTCGAGCTGCTCGAGCGCCGCGGCCCCGTCGCCCGTGTGCGAGGCGATGGTGAGTCCGGTGGCCCGGCTGGTGAGGGCTGCGGCCCGGACCAGCTTCCGGTCCAGTTCGTCGAGCGGTGCTTTGTTGACGCCGGTCTTGATGAAGCGCGGCCGCACGCCGTCGATGCCCTGCTCATATTCGGCGATCCAACGCCGGGCCAGCTCTTCGGCCGTTTCACGCCGCGCGAACGCCGGCACGAATTTGTGATTCGCCGCGCCATAGAGGCCGGTATTGGTCCAGATCTCGACTCCGGTGGCCTGCTCCAACCTCAGGCAAAGCCGCGCGTCGCGCCCCAGATAGTTCGGCGTGCACTCGAGCAGGCGCACGCAACCCAGCTTGCGAACCTCCTCCAGCTTCGGCCGGGCCACGCGAAAAACCTCCTCCGGGTCGTAGCGCCCCGGCCGGATCTCCTCGGCGCCGATAAAGTCCACCAGGATGTGCTCGTGCACGAGAATGCTTTTTTCGGCCGCGACGAGACGGCCGGCGAGAGTGGCGAGAAATTCGCGCCGCTGCATCTTACCAGTCAAGCACCGCACCGTCCGGTGCGTAGGCTGCGGAGGCGAGCGGCTCCTGCACAAACGGGTGGCGCGCCGCCTCTTTCTCGTTCACCTCGATGCCCAGTCCCGGGCGCTCCGCCGGCAGCCAGTAACCCTTCTCGGTGCGCAACGAACTTTCCACCACCTCCCAGCGCCAGGGCACGTCGGCGAGCATGTCCTCCTGGATGAGGAAATTGGGCGTCGAAAGCGCAAAGTGAAGCGCGGCCGCATTCGCCACCGGCCCCAGCGGATTGTGCGGCGCCACACCGACGTAGTATGCCTCGGCCATCGCGGCAATCTTCTTGGCCTCAAGCAGGCCGCCGCAATGGCAAAGGTCGGGCTGAATGACGTGCGCCGCGCGCTTCTCCAGCACCTCGCGGAACTGGTGGCGCGTCACCAGCCGTTCGCCGGTGGCGATCGGCACGCGCACGGCGGCGCGCACCTCCGCCAGCGCGTCGATGTTTTCCGGCGGGACCGGCTCTTCGCAGAAGTAAGGCCTGAGGTCCGCGATCGCGTTGATATAGTCGATCGCCGTCGCGGGCCAGGTCCGGCCGTGAAAGTCGATCATGATGTCGACCTCGTCACCCACGGCGCTCCGGAGCCGCTCCATGAGCTGGCGAAGCTTTTTCGCGTAAGGCGGGCCCATCAGCGGCTCCGAGATCGGAACGAAGACGACCTTCACCGCCGTGTAGCCGCGCTCGATGACCTCGAGCGCCAGCTCCACCACCGGCTCCGGATCGAAGCTCTGGTAGACCGCCTTCATCTCGCCGCCGCCCAGGTGCGTATACATGCGGACCTTGTCCCGGACGGCCCCGCCGAGCAGTTTGTAAACCGGCACGCCCAGGAGCTTCCCCGTGATGTCCCAGCAGGCCTGCTCGATGCCGGAGATCGCCGACATGCCGATGACGCCCGGCCGGAAGAACGGCTGGCGGTAGAGCTTCTGGTAGATGTGTTCGATCCGTGTTGGATCCTCGCCGACAAGGAACGGGCGCAGATCCTCGACCGCGCCCACGACGGCGCGCGTCTTCCATTCGGTGGAAGCCTCGCCCCAGCCGTACAAACCGTCGGTATCCGTTTCGACTTTCACGAACACCCAGTTCCGCATCTGGGCGTTCACCACCACCGTGCGAACGTCCGTGATCTTCATAGCGAGCTTTCGGGAACCTCGCGCCTCGGAACATGGGCCTGTCGCCACAGGCACGAACCGCTTCCTCCGAGTGTGGCACAGATCCACGCAGTCGTGGCCGAGCCTGGTTGCCATCGCCGAGGCAGACTCCTACAATAGCGGACGGACTCGCCTGGATTCCTTCGCGGAGGAGTGAACGCTGAGGAATCCGCCCGACCGGCGAACCGCAGCCGTCCTGTGGTGCGCAATCGGCATGACGCTCTGCGTGCCTGCCGAAAGACCCCAAGCGACCGCGCAAAGTGGCATCCCGCCTGCTCGAAGCAGCCAGACCGCGCGCCGCCCCCAGGGACGCCGGCCAAGGTCACGCCTATCGCATGAAGATGGTCAAGGCGATAGATGAGCGCCTTCAGGCGCCCTATCTTCGCCAGAAGCATCTTGGTTCCCGTCGATTGGCAATCCCAGGGGGCCGTCGTATGGAACATTCAGCCCCTGGACCGGTGCAACCAGGTCCAGATCGCGCTCCGCGCCGGCGGATCTGACGGGCGTGGCATCGAAATCTTCCCCGCCTATAACTGGATCTGGGACGACGATTCGGCACTCGTTCTTCAGGCCAACGCCATGCAGGCTCACTTCGGCGTGCGCCCGTGCGACGTGCAGCCGCCCATGCCCGCGGCCGAGTCCATCAAGAGCAGGCTCGGCCAGATACGGCCGAATGCCCGCCTGGTGCCCATCGAGCCCGCTCCCAAGTTGCAGGAGATGCTCGAGCGGCAGGCGCGCCAGACCGAGCAGTCCTTCGCACAGCACGGTCTCCGCCAGAGCGTTCGCCCCGATGCGGCCCGGGCCCGGCTGAGCTATGACCTCGCGCGCCCCCGCCGGCCAGTTGGACGCCTCCGAGAGATTCTTCGATCTCGTCTGGAGCACCTCCCGCAGGAACCCGGAATGGGAAGCCCGGGTGATTCGGCTGATTTTTGAAATCAAGGGGATGGAGCTGGAAGGCATCCGCGACCGCTCCCGGATCGTCTCCCGGATGGCACAGGAGATCGCCGAGATGCAGGCCGAGGGCTGGGAGAGGCGGCAGCGCGCCGAGGATCGCATGTTCGGCTCGATGGTCGCGAGCATTCGCGGCGTGGAAACCTACCGCAATCCGGCCACCGGAGAGACGGTCACTCTCAGCAGCGAGTACGGCCGGGCCTGGGTGAACAATCGTGGCGAGTATCTTGTGAGCGATTCGCCGGGCTTCGACCCGAACGTCGCCCTCAGGGAGGAATGGAAATCCCTCGAACGCGTCGGCCGGTGATGAGCGGGCCGGCACCCGATCCGGGGTGACGGTCCGCACGGCAGGCTTTGAGCAGGAGAGGTTTTCTCGCGTAATCGCGCCGGCTCAGGAAAAGAAGACCCGCTCAGCCGTGCGCCGGAGCAGCCACTCTTTCTCCTTGTCGGAGGCGCTCAGGCGGTCCCTCACCAGCTCGAGTGAACCTAAGTAGGTGTGGCCGCCCATCACCTGGAACGGGCAGTCGGTGGCCCACATCAGCCGCTCGGCCCCGTAGGCCCTGAGCAGCCGCTCGATCATCGGCAGCAGATCCGTATACGGGTACTTCTTACGGCCGAGCGCATAGAAAGCCGACACCTTGACGTGCACGCGCGGAAAACGCGCCAGCCCGCACAACCGCTCGAGGTCCGCCTCCCGGATCTCGCCGTCCATGCCGATGCGCGCGAAGTGATCGATCACTACCGGCGTGCGCGGGTGCCTGGCGCACATCCGCTCGAGGGCGGCGAGCTCCGGCGGATTGATCAGCGGGCAGATGGCCAGCTCCTGCTCGGCGCCGCACTCCCACATGGCCTCCATGGCGGGCGCCTCAAGCTCGGAAGCGACGATCCGGAAGCCGCGCACGCCGCGCCTTTTGAGCTCCACCATCCGCTGGGGAGCGTCCTGGCGCGCCGCATCGACGATCGCCACCCCGCTGAAAATACCCGGGTAGCGCGCCATCGCATCGAGCAGGTAAGAGTTGTCGTAGCGGTAGTAACTCATCTGGATCAGCACGACGCGATTGACGCCGCAGGGGCGGGCATGTCCGAGCAGCTCCTCCGGCTCGAAGCGCGCCGGCTTCATTTGCTCCTTCTGGAATCCCTCCGCCAGGGGATATCGCGCCGTGTCGTCGGTCCAGACGTGCGCGTGCGCGTCGATCCAGCCTTCATCCGCCATGGGTGTCAACGCCATCGAGCCTCCCAAAAACACCCGGCGGGAGATCGCCACCATGAGCAGTCAGTGTAGCATCCTCCCTCGCACCCGGCTATTCTTCCGCCCTCTGCGGGACCATCATCCTGAGCAATCGCGGCCCACAAGAGAACGCCGGTGTCCTGCGGTCGGGCTTATCCGTTTCACATTTTCGGTAAAGATTCACACCATATTGATATTGGTCTGAAAGCCGCTGTCTCGGAAAAGCGTCAGGTGACCATTCCGAAGCCCCTTCGCGAGCGCCTAGGCCTCCGTCCGGGCCATGTCCTGGATTTCACTGAGGACCGCGGGCGGTTGATCGCTCTCAAACATGCGCCGGAGGATCCGGTGGAACGAGTCTACGGAATTCTCAAAACCCGTCGCGGGACCGACGCTACAATCCGGCGACTTCGAGGCCGGGCGGACACCACGTGATCACCGCCGGCGATACCAACGTGTTGCTCCATGTCTTCGCAGCAGACCCGATTTTCGGCGCTCGCTCCGCCCGGGCCCTTCGGTCCTGCCTCGGAGAAGGTCGCCTGATTGCCTGCGAAACAGTCTGGGCAGAGGTGGCAGGCGTGTTTCCGGCGCTCGCCCAGGCGCGGGAGGCTATGGAAAGCCTTCCGGCAGAATTCAGCGCCCTCGATCTGGAAGCGGCCTTGGCCGCCGTCTCCGCCTGGAAAGCTCATCGTGCGCAGGAAGGCCGGCGCCAACGGGTGGTGGCAGACTTCTTGATCGGCGCGCGCAAGCGGCTTCAAGCCGACCGGCCCCTGACGCGTGACCGCGGCTTCCACCGCGCCTACTTCGCGGGCCTCTCCGTCCTGGCCCCCTCAACCTTTGACTGCGGTGCTCACGCCCACAATGGTGGCGCGCATCGCGCATGAGGAAGGCGACCTGGCAGGCCTTAGCCCGGGGAGCCGGCGAATGGCTGCCGTAGCAGCCCCGTCTGTCCGCCACTTCCCCGTTGCACCACGTGTGACCGGCCCGCTACACTGTTCGAACCTGTGATGTTCCGCCGATATGCGCTTCTGACTTTGCTCGCCGCGCCTCTGCTCGCCGACGCGCGCTCGAACGCCTCCGACGCACGCGCTGCCGTACGCCTGTGCCACCGCCTGGCCTGTGCCTGGCTGGAACAGGCCGATCCGGTCTCCGGGCTGCTGCCGCGCAACCTCCGCGGCGATTGGTATTGGAACGCCCAGGATGCCGCCGCCGACAACTTTCCCTTCTATCTGCTCACCGCCTTCGTCACGGACCACCATCATCTGAAACGTTCGTTTCTCTCCATGCTCGAAACCGAGCGCCGTCTTACGCCCCGGCTCGACCGGCTGCCGGACGACTTCCTCTTCGATCGCCAGGGCTTTCGCGACGGGCCCTACAAGCTCGACGCCATCATCTTCGGTGCCTCGGAATACGCCAAGGACGGCCTGACGCCGATCACCGAGTGGCTTGGGCCCGGCCCGTGGCTGGACCGCCTCCAGGAGCTGGTGCGCGACATCTGGAAGCATGCACCCACCGAGAGCCCCTACGGGCGCCTCCCCTCGAGCAACGTCGAGGTCAACGGCAACATGTTGCAGGTCTCGAGCCGCCTCTACTGGATCACCGGCGAGGAGCAGTACCGCGCCTGGGCGTTCCGCCTCGCCGATCATTACTTCCTCCACGAGAACATCCTCGAGGCGCCCCGGCTCCAGTTGGATGACCACGCCTGCGAGATCATCGGGGGACTCTCGGAAGCCTATCTCATCGCGGCGAAGACGGATCCGGACCGCCACGTCCGGTACCGCCCGGCCATGCACGCCATCCTGGAGAGGATCCTCCAGCACGCCCGCAATGAGGACGGCCTGCTCTACCACACCATCGACCCGCGCGACGGCCGCGTGCTGCGCGACGAGCTGACTGACAACTGGGGCTACAACTATAACGCCCTGCTTACCGTCGCCGAGATCGACAACGTCCCGCGCTTGCGCGATGCCGTCGTCCAGGTCCTCTCGAATCTGCCCAAATATGTCGACTATCCGTGGGAAGGCGCCGGCGCCGACGGCTACGCCGACTCGATCGAGGGCGCGATCAACCTGCTGAACCGCATCCCCTCTGCCGCAGCAGGCGAGTGGGTAGACCGCTCCGTGCGCCTTCTGCTCGCCAAACAGCGTGAGGATGGCCTCATGGAGGGCTGGCACGGCGACGGCAACAGCGCCCGCACGGCCCTCATGTACGCACTGATGAAGACCCAGGGCGTCACCGCTTCGCCCTGGCGCACCGACCTCGAGCTCGGCGCAACCCGCCTGAACGACAGGAGCCTTCGCCTCTGGCTACGGGCCGAGCACCCCTGGCGCGGCAAGCTCCGCTTCGACAGGCCGCGCCACCGGGACTTCCTCCGGATGCCGTTCGACTACCCCCGCATCAACCAGTTTCCGGAATGGTTCACCGTGGAGGAGCGCGGCCGCTACGAGGTCTTTCTCCGCTACGGACAGCCGGCGCCGGTCTCGGGCAAGGACCTGCTGGCCGGTTATCCCCTCGCGCTCCAGGGGGGCCAGGAGATCGAGCTCACCGTCACGCGCCGCGATATGATACCGTGAAAAGTTCATCGGCGGCCGAGCGCCGGGCCAGGTGGCCCGGATCCTGCCGCCCAGCGAGGAGGATTATGGAAGCCCTCGGAATGGTTGAAACCAGAGGTTTGGTCGGGGCCATCGAGGCCGCCGACGCCATGGTGAAGACGGCCAATGTGGTTCTCACCGGCAAGGAGTACATCGGGGCCGGCTATGTGACGGTAACCGTCCGCGGCGACGTGGGCGCCGTCAAGGCCGCAACCGATGCCGGGGCCGCCGCCGCCCGGCGCGTCGGGGAGCTCGTCGCCGTCCACGTAATTCCCAATCCCCACGCGGAAGTCGAGAAGATCCTTCCCGGCGCAAAGAACCGGGATAAGTAAGACGGCCGCTTCGATGGGGCGCGTCCCGCCACGGCGCGCGCCGCCGCTTGCCCTTTTTGAAAGGCCATGCTTTACGATTCTGACCTCGTCGCCATACAGGAGGTACGTTCGAAGGTCGAGACGGCTTACGCCGCTTGGGAGAAATATCGCAACTTCTCTCAGGAGCAAATCGATGCCGTCGTCGAACGAGCCGCCGCCGCCGGCCGCGCCCATGCCGTCTCCCTCGCCCGGATGGCTGTCGAGGAGACCGGCTACGGCAACGTCCCTGATAAAGTGGCCAAGAACCTGCTCAATGCCGACTTCCTCTGCCGCACCATGCGGGGCATGAAGTTGGTCGGCCTGCTGAGGGAGATTCCCGAGCAGAAGCTCGTCGAGTACGGCGTGCCGGTGGGCGTCGTCGCTGCCATCATTCCGATGACCAACCCGACCTCGACGGTCATCTACAAGACGCTCATCTCGCTCAAATCCGGCAACGGCATCGTCATCAGCCCGCACCCCCGCGCGCAGAAATGCACCGCCCACGCAGCCGACCTGCTCCACAAGGCCGCCGTCGAAGCCGGGGCGCCCGATGGCATCGTTCAGTGCCTGTCCAACGTCACGCAGGAGGCCACCCAGGCTCTCATGCGGCATCCGAAGACCGGCGTCATTCTCGCCACCGGAGGCCACGGCCTGGTCCGCGCCGCCTACACGAGCGGCAAGCCCGCCTTCGGCGTCGGGCCGGGGAACGTCCCTGTGCTGCTCGAAAAGACGGCCGACATCGCTCAGGCCGTAGCCAGCGTCGTCCAGGGCAAAGCCTTTGACTACGGTACGGTCTGCTCGAGCGAGCAGGCCCTGGTGAGCTGCCGGGCGATGCGCGAGGCCGTGCTGGCCGAGCTGAGGAAGAACAGGGCGTACCTGTGCAGCCCGGCGCAGGCCGAGGCGCTGGGCAAGCTCCTGATCACGCCGCAGGGCACCGTTGACCCGACTTGCGTCGGACAATCGCCGGTTCGCATCGCGCGGATGGCCGGCTTTGACGTGCCGCCGGACACCTCGATCCTAGCCGCCGAAGTTCAGGGCGTGGGAAAGGATTTCCCGCTGTCGCGCGAAAAGCTGTCGCCGGTGCTGGCGCTCTATTTCGTCGAGAGCTTCGCCGCGGCGATGGACACCTGCGAGGCGATCCTCCGCTTTGGAGGTTTGGGTCACACCTGTGTCATCTTCTCCCAGGACGAGGCGCGGATCCGGGAATTCGCCGCCCGAATGCCGGCCTATCGCGTACTGGTGAACACCCCGGCGCCGCACGGCTCGGTCGGGCTAACGACGAACGTCTTTCCGTCCATGACGCTCGGCTGCGGCGCGGTGGCCGGCAACGCCACAAGCGACAACGTCGGACCGCAGCACCTGATCAACATTAAGCGGCTGGCCTGGTGGGTGCGCCGGCCGGAAGACGCCATGGAGATCCCGCCGATTCCCGACTCGGCCCTCCTGCCAGCACCCGCTTCGGCTCCGGCGCCCGCACCGGCGACGGTGCCGCCCGAGCTGATCGAAGCTGCGGTTAGGAAGTACCTAGCCGAACACGGCTACGCTGCGGCAGCGCCGGCACGCCCGGTGCTGAGCGCCGCTGAGATCGCCGCCCAGGTGGTGGAGCGGTTCCTGGCTTCCCGGCCCGCGCCCCCTCCTCCGCCGCCCGTCTGCCCCGTGCCCGCGCCTGCTGCCCCCCCGCCCCAGGCCGCGCCCGAACCCGAGGTCCAGATCGCTGACTTCGTCTGCGAAAAGGACGTGCGCGAGGCCATTACCCAAAAGCGTAAAATTTTCATCGGCCCGAAGACCATCGTGACGCCGGCTGCGCGCGAGCTGGCCGCGGCGGGTGACATTCTGGTGATGGCCCAACGCTCATGAAAGGGAATTTGGACCGCCTTCGAGACGAGATCCAGCAGTATCTGGACTCGAACAACTTCGTCGTCTTCCACAGCCACTCGCGCCTCACCGAAGCGGCGCCTCTGGTGCACTGGGATTCGAGGCTCTACCCCGACTTCAAGGCATTCCTCGAGGTTTGCCGCCGGCTCGAGGTCCCGCTGGTCTGCTTCCATCACCGGGAGCTCGCCCCCGACTTCATTGACGATGCTCTGGAGGATCTGGAAAGCGCCGACCTGCCCGCGGACGAATACCAGCGCCTGGGGGAGCGGCTCCGCGAACTGCGCATCTATGAAGGCCTCACCAGCGTTATCGAACTGGCCTTCACCTTCGGCAATCAGACCTACATTTACAGTCAGCGCGCCGACTGGTACGAGGAGCTGCTCGAAATCGCCGACGAGATCGACGACTATCTCGCGGCGGAAGGCAACGGAGAAGGCAACGGCGAGTCGATGAGCGGCTATTTCTCTCGCAATTAGAGCCGCATGCCGATGCCCACCCCGGCGCGCTGGCTCCTGCCTCGAATCAACGAGGCCGAGGTGGAGGAACTGGCCCGCACTGTGCCCGTGAGCCGCCCGGCGGCGCGCGTGCTCTGGCGCCGGGGCTATCGGGATGCGGCCGCCGCCCGTCGGTTCCTCGAAGCCTCGCTCGATGATCTGCACGACCCGTTCCTGATGAAGGGCATGCCGGCCGCCGTGGAGCGGCTTCGGCGGGCCGTCACCGGCGGCGAGCGCATCCTGCTGTACGGCGACTACGACGTCGACGGCGCCACCAGCATCGTGATCCTCAAGAAGGCGATTCAGATGGCCGGCGGCGCCGCCGAGCACTACGTGCCCAACCGGCTGGCCGAAGGCTACGGGATGCGCCCCGAAGTCATGGAGCGCGCCGCCGCTGAGGGAGTGAGTCTCATCGTCAGCGTCGACACCGGCATCCGCGCCGCCGATGCGCTCGAGCGCGCCCGGGCCCTCGGGCTCGACGTCATCGTCACCGACCACCACCTTCCGGAAACCGGCCTGCCGCCGGCCGCGGCCATCCTCAACCCCAAACAGCCCGGCTGTGCCTACCCGGAAAAGGATCTCTGCGGCGCCGGCATCACGCTGAAGCTGGCCCAGGCCCTTTTTCAGGCGCTTGAGTGGCCCGAGGATCGCCGCCGCCGCGTCATTGCCTCCATGCTCAAAATGGTGGCTATCGCCACCGTCGCCGACGTCGTGCCGCTCGTCGGGGAAAACCGCGTCATGGTCAAACACGGCCTGGCCGGCCTGGCCTCGGTGCGCAATCCCGGCTTGCGCGCCCTGCTCGAGGTGGCGGGCTTCAACCTGGGAGAAGCGCCCTCGGCCGGCCAGGTGGCCTTCCGCCTGGCGCCGCGCCTCAACGCCGCAGGGCGCATGGCCAGCGCCGAGGATGTCGTGCGCCTGTTCCTCACCGAGGACGAACAAAAGGCCCGCGAGCTCGCCGGGCAGCTCCACGCCCTCAACCAGGAGCGCCAGATCACCGAGTCGCGCATCATCGCCCAAATTCTCGAAGAATGCGCGCGCGTGCCGGTCGGCGACGACCAAGCCGCCTTAGTTTTTGCAGGCACGGGCTGGCATCCCGGCGTCATTGGCATCGTAGCCAACCGCCTAGTCGACCGTTTCCACCGGCCCGCCATCGTTCTGAGCATCGATCCCGAGACCGGCCTGGCGCGCGGCTCCGGCCGCAGCATCGCGGCGTTCCATCTGCTCGAAGCGCTCGAAGCCGTTCAGGACCTGCTGCTGCGCTTTGGAGGCCACAAGCAGGCGGCGGGCCTGACGCTGGCGGCGGATCGCATCGACGAACTTCGCCGCCGGCTCAACCGGTATGCCGCTGAGCGGCTTCGGCCCGAGGATCTGCTGCCCACACACGAGTTCGACGCCCGCCTCGGCCTCGACGAGCTCAGCACGGAGGCGGTGGAAGACATCTTCCGGCTCGCCCCGTTCGGCTTCGGCAATCCCGCGCCGCTGTTCGTCGTCGAGGAGGCCGAGATCGTCGGCGAACCTTCTCCGTACGGCGAAAACCATCTGCGCATCCGGATGCGCCAGAATGGCCGCCTGGCCTGGGTGAAGGGGTGGAATTTTCGCGAGCGCGCCGCCGAGCTCGTCGCCGGCACGCGAATCGACGCCGCGATCCAGCTCGAGGCCGACGAGCAATCGGCCGCCCGCGGCTTTCCCGGCTGGTGCCTCTCGCTCAGGGACGTGCGTTGACCGCGCGGCGGAAACCTGCCGGCGCGGAAGCGTCTAGTAGCGGAAGACCGCCGCCACCAGCCCGCCGCCCGGAACCTCCTCCGGCTCGACGGCGTAGACCGCCCCGTTGTTCAGGAACGTGTGCACCGCCGCCAGGTTCAACAGATCCCGGTCGCCGGGACGATGCTCCTGGCTGACGTGCACCTCGAGCGTCTCCGGATCGAAGCTGCCCCAGAGCTGCCGGCCCGTGGCGACGAACAGATGCTCGACACGGCCCTGCCACGCCGCGGCAACGACGGTTTTCACGTCGCTCGAGGCGCGCGGCCCTCCCGCCAGCTCTTCGAAAC
This sequence comes from uncultured Bryobacteraceae bacterium, assembly GCA_938003835.1. Taxonomy (GTDB): domain Bacteria; phylum Acidobacteriota; class Terriglobia; order Bryobacterales; family Bryobacteraceae; genus CALKXJ01. The sequence continues at coordinate 258,454 of CALKXJ010000007.1, forward strand.
GCCGGGCCGCCTCCAGGCGCGAGCGCCGCAAATGGGGCTCGGCGATCTTCCAGGCTTCGGCCTGCAACTCCTCCGGACGCCTGCCCTCCGGGTTGCCGGCCACACCGCGCTCGATCAAATTCGGATGCGTGCTGGCCTCGCGGTACAGCGGGAACAGATACTCGACCCCGGCCAGCACCAGCGGCGCCCGGTCGTCCCGTAACACCTCGCGCACGCCACGGTCCACGCGACGGAAGAATTCGCGCAAGTTCTCCTTCTCGTCCTCGTCCTTGGCGCCGTGACCATGAAACTTCACCGTGCTGCCCGCCGTGTGGACCTGGATCTGCCGCTCGACGCCTTCGAGCGCCAGCACCTCGGTAAAGCTCCTCGGCGTCTCCGCCGGCAGCTCCACCTCCCGGATGCCGAAACGGGTGCACTGAAACAGCCGGATGTCGTTCTTGCTCAGGGTCAGCAGATAGTAGCGGCCGTCCTCGGTGAACAACCGCATCAGCGGCTTGACGTGAAAACGGTCCGTAACCACTACCAGCTCGTCGAAATGGATCGGCAGCCGGTAGTAATAGAACTTTTCCGGAGAGCGGAATACCGCCAGGCCGTCCCCCTGGTAGCGCCAGAAGCCATTGTTTTCGCACAACTTCTGCGCCGGCTCAAGCAGCGCGGCCACCTGGGCCGTCTTCAGCCCCTGGGCCGCGAGCTCCTTTTCGGCTTGCTTGAGCAGGTTCTTCAAGCGGATGGAACCCTGTTTGGCCTCTACTCCCGCGCGCGCCGTCGGCAGGTAAATCGACACGCACGGTCCCGTCGTCGGTTCGATCAGCCTCTTGAGTTGCTCCTTCCGCAGCAGTTCCATGCGCTTCCTCCTGTTTCTAGATTACAAGGATTAACTTCGCGTTAACGCGGCCGCTTTTCACAGGCGCCCTTTGAGGCGTTCGAGATCCTCGTTGCGCCCGAGCAGCACCAGAATGTGGTGCGCCTCGATGCGGAAGCCCGCCCCGGGATTGACCTCCACCTCGCCGGTCCGGCTGTCCCGCACGGCGAGCACATGAAGGCCGAAGCGATTGCGCAATCGCAACTGCTCGAGCGAGCGGCCCAGGAACTCCTCAAGCGGCGCCACTTCCCGGATGCTGTAGTCGCGCCCGAGCGGGATGTAGTCGAGAATCGCCGAGTTTCCCAGGCGGCTGGCCAGCCGCTCCGCCGCCTGCCGCTCCGGCGCAATGATCTCGTCGACACCGATCAGCTCGAGCAGCCGCGCGTGGTCGTCCGAACCCGCCTTGGCCACGATCCGCTTGACGCCCAAGTCCTTCAGATGCAGCGCCACCAGCGCCGAAGCCTCGATGCTTTCGCCCAGGCTGATGACCACGACGTCGTAGTCGCGGATGCCGAGCGCCCGCAAGCGCTGCTTGTCGCGCGCGTCGAGCACGACCGCCTGGGTGCAGTGGTCCTTGATTCGCTGGACCGCCTCCGGATCCGAATCGATCGCCAGCACCCGATGGCCGGTCTCGTGGAGCGAGCGTACGACCTGCGAGCCGAACCGGCCCAGGCCGATTACCGCAAAGTGGCGCATAGAATCAACCCACCATGACCTCTTCTTCGGGATAGCGCCAGTCGCCGAGCTCATCCCGGCGTGCCAGGGCGGCGGCTACCGTGAGCGGCCCCAGCCGCCCCAGAAACATCAGGAAGGTCACCAGCAGCCGGGACACAGGCGCCAGGGCCGGCGTCGCACCCGTGGACAGGCCCACCGTTCCAAGCGCCGAAATCGTCTCGAACAGGTACTCGAGGAACAGGGCATGCGTCTGCGCGACGCCGGCAACTATCTGCTGGAACATCAACAACAGGAAGACGCCGGCCGTCACCACCGCGAGCCCCGCCAGGGTGATGCTCAGCGTGTCCGCCACGGTTTTCGGCCCAAGCGTTCGCCGGAACAGATTGACGTGCGTGCGGTGTCTCAGCCGTGTCCAGGCCGTCACCACCAGCACGCCGAAGGTGGTCGTCTTCACGCCCCCGGCGCAGGAGCCCGGCGAGCCGCCAATGAACATCAACAGCATGATCACCGCCAGAGTCGCCGGCGCCAGCCGCCCGATGTCGACCGTATTGAAGCCCGCCGTGCGGCTGGTGACGCTCTGAAACAGGCTCGCCCAGAGCCGCTCGCCCCAGGAAAAGTTCGCAAAGCTCGAGCCGAGCTCGAGCAGGAAGATCAGAGCCGCCCCTGCCAGAATGAGCACCGCGCTGGTGCTCAGGGCCAGCTGGGAGTGCAGCGATAGCCGCCGGGCCCGCCGGAGCCATGCAAGCACTTCATAGACGGTGAGATAACCCAAGCCCCCCAGCACGATCAGCGAAACGATGACAAGGTTCACCCAGCCGTCGCCGCGCCACGCCGTCAGATTGTCCCGAAAGATCGAAAACCCGGCGTTCGAGAAGGCCGAGACGGCGTGAAAGACCGCGGCGTAGGCTGCCCGCGCCGGGCCGAGCTCCGGCTCCCACCGCACGAACAGCGCCAGTGTGCCCAGCGCCTCGACGGTGAATGTGAAGCGAACCACTAGCTTCAGCAACGGCCAGAAATCTTCCCAGAGGCCCGCCCCGGCGAGCGTCTGCGTGAGGATGGTGCGCGAGATCGGCGAAAACCGCCCGCCGAGCGCAGCCAGGATCACCAGCGAAAGCGTCATGATGCCCAGCCCGCCGAGCTGGATGAGCGCCAGGATGACCAACTGGCCGAAAAGGGTGAATTCCGTGCCCGTGTCGCGGACGACGAGCCCGGTGACGCAGGTGGCGCTCGTGGCGGTGAACAGCGCGTCCACCACGCCGATGGGCCGCTCGGCCGGTGTGGCGGCCGGGTGCAGGAGCAACAGCGTGCCGAGGGCGATCAGGGCAGCGAAGCTCGCCACCAGCAGTCGCTGCGGGGCAGGCCCGGAGGCGCGCAGCCGCTCGCCTCGCAGCCACCGTACGACCGCCGCCGCGCTCATAGGCGCCGGGCGAGCACCGCGTAGTCCAGGCCGCCGAAGAAGGTTTCGCGAAATCCCTCGGGCAGCTCGGCGAGCGCGGCAATGGCGTCCACGGCCGGCGACAGCGGCCGGACCTCGATGCCGCCGAAGCCGGCCTCCTCGAGATAGAAGACGACGAGCGAGGCGGGCACGGGCCGGACATGCGTCGGATCGGCGTAAAAATGCGTCGCGAAGATCGCCAGGCAGGCCGGGTTCGGCGTCTCGATCACCAGCCGGCCGCCGCGCTCGAGCTTCCGCGCCGAAAGCCCGACGAGTGCCGGCAGCCGTTCGACGGGCAGGTGCTCGATCACATGCGCGCAGAAGATCCCGTCCAGCGAGCCGTCGGCGAGCGCCTCGAGGTAATCGAACAGGTCCGCCTGGTCGGCTTCGAACCCCTTGGCGCGCACCAGCGCCACGCATTCGGCGCTTGCGTCGACGCCACGGGCGGAAATGCCTGCCTCCGCCATGAGTTCCAGGAACTCGCCGCGCCCGCAGCCCAAGTCGACGACGCGCCGGCAGCCGCGAAACTCCTCCACGTAGCGCCGCTGCGCGGCCTTGACCGACTCCTCGCTGCCCCGGAACCGCTCGGCAAAGCGCAGCCAGTCGAGCCCAGCCTCCCGCGGTCGATCGGCTCGCTCCACCGTGCTTTGACGCGCCATGAGCGCCAGGCGCTGCCTCAACGTCCGCAGCTCAGAGTGGATCTCGCGCTCGACCTCCAAGCGGATGCGGCGGAACTCTTCTGTGATCTGCTCCTCAAACCGGCGGCCCGCCTCCGCCAGAGCGCGCGAAAAGTCGGCATGCTGCCGTCCAGCAAGCTCGCGAAAGGCACTCTCGGCCTGGGCCAAGCGATAGCCGAAACCCGCCTCGCCCTCCCGAACCCGCTGGTCGAAGGCCGCCTGAAGCTCCGCGACCGCACGCAGATAGCGGATCTCGGTCTCGGCCAGTCTTTTCTCCCAGCCGCTGCGCCATTCGTTCCAATGGCTGCGGATATCCCGCGCCTGGCGAGCTTCCTCGCTGAGCGCGCTTGCCTTTTGGCGCAGCTCCTCCGCCAGGGCTGCCATCGACCGGTTGAGCTGGTTCAGCGCCTCGAGCGTCGCGTTCACGCAAGAGACCATGCCGCGGTTGAATTCCACCTGCTCGCGCACGTGCCAGTCCAGCAGGCGTGCGATCAGCCGCTTGGCCGCCTGGATCAGCGCGTTGAGCGGCCCCGGCGGGCGCGGATTCACCGTTCCAATGGCGGCGACCTTGCCCTGCGCGGCGTCCCGGGCGTGGACGAGCGGCATCAGGTCGGCCAGCGCAACCGCCGCCGTCCCGGTCGGCACCGTGGCCGGAAACCGCGAGCGAACCCGCTCTTGAATCGTGCGGATGATCTCGGCGAGCTCGGCCGTGCGGAGCTCGGAGCCGCCTTCAGGCTCGGGCACGCTTCCTCCTCCAGGTGGCCGTAATCCGAGTCGAGATACCTCCACGGGGGGCGAACTCGCCGATCACCGTGGCCGAAACCGGCCGCGCTGCGGCGACCACGTCGCGGAGGAAACGGTTGACCGCGTTCTCCTGGAAGATGCCGAGATTGCGGTAGGCCAGCATGTACATCTTGAGCGACTTGAGCTCGAGGCAGCGCTTGTCCGGCTCGTAGATCAACGTGAGCGTGCCATGATCGGGCAGGCCCGTGCGCGGGCAGACCGAGGTGAACTCGGGCATCGAGATCTCGATCGTATAACCGGGGAATTGGTTCGGAAACGTCTCGATTTCGGGCAGCTCGGCGTCCAGGCCCGCCCGGGCGTGTTCGTCGGTGTAGACGCGCTTCATCGGAGTCGGTGGAGTCGGTCTCAGGCGGGAACCAGCGCCCGCGCAAGCTGTTCCAAAAAAAGGCCCACGTCGGTCACCACGCCGATGGCCTGGCCGGTGCCGCGGTCACTCACCTTCGTCACCACCGCGGGGTTGATGTCGACGCAGATCAGCTTGACCCAGCTCGGCAGCATGTTGCCCACCGCGATCGAATGCAGCATCGAGCCCAGGCACAACACCAGCCCCGCGCCGCGGAGCGCGGCGGCGTAGGCGTCCTGGGCTTCGTTCATGTCGGTGATCGTCTCCGGCAGCGGCCCGTCGTCGCGCAGGCTGCCACCCAGCACGAACGGCACGCCGGCCCGGACGCATTCGTACAGGATCCCGGAGCGGAGCCGGCCGGTCTCGACCGCGCGGCGGATGCCCCCCGCGCGGTAGACGGCGTTGATGGCCCGCATGTGGTTGCGGTGTCCGTGCTCCTCCTGCCGGCCGTCGGACAGCCGGACCCCCAGCGAGGTCCCGTAAAGCGCTGCTTCGACGTCGTGCACGCCCAGCGCGTTGCCCGAAAGCACGGCCTGGATGTAGCCGGCGCGGATCAGCCGCGCCAGCGCCGGCCCTCCGCCGGTGTGCACCACCACGGGGCCGGCCACCGCGACCACCTTCTCCCCGCGGGCGAGCGTCTGGCGGACGAGCTGGGCCGTCTCCCGGACCGCCGTCTCCACCTGTCGCTCCGAGGAGATGCCGTTGCTCATGAAGGCGAACGCCAGCCGGTCGCGCTCCTTGAACTCGGGCACCACCCGTATGCCCCGCATGCCTACCACCACGCGGTCTCCCGCCTTGAGGTCGCGCAGGCGGCGGCAGATGGCCCGCCCGTCGGCGACGACAATCATGGCGTCCATGCGCTGGTTTTCCACCAGGATCCACTCGCCGCCCAGCCGGACGTAGGTGCGATGATTCGTCGTCGAGTAGAAATTCTCCGGAGCGCAGCGGTCGGCCTCGACCAGCTCGGTTTCGGCATCGCCCGCCTCGACCGGCGTGCACCCCAGGCCGAGCAGCGCGCTCAGCATCTTCTCCATCGCCTCGCGCGTCGGCGCCTCCACCTTCAGGCGCAACCGGGAAGGGTCGGCGTTGGTCCGGCCGATATGGAACTCCTCGACCTCGAAGCGGCCGCCGAATTCGACCACCGTGTCGAAGATGCGCTCCATGATGTGCGAGTCAATGAGATGTCCCTCCGCCGCGACGAGTTCCTGGAAAGGCAAGGCTTGTGAGGTCGACTCCATAAGTGACGGCTCGTTGTTAGGATAGCCCAAAAGACAGCACCCCCGGCGGCGCGGATCGCCGGCCGCTACGGGCCGTTACCCACGGCGCCATAAGCAGCGCAGCTTGCGGGCTCTGGCATCAGGTCGGCGAAGACGAAACCGTCGCGCTCCACAATCTCGCCCGCCACCGCAGACAGCCGCTCGCGAAACATCGGTCCGGCAAGAACGCAGGTGTGAAACTCCCCGTTCTCGCCGCAGGGATCGACCCCGGGCGGAAGCCCCTCGAGGAGCTCGTGATCGAATTTGCGACCGACAAACGAGCGCGGAAGCCTCTTCGGGTCGACACAGGTGATCACCGCTTCCAGGCCGGCCTCGATCATGCGTTGCGCCAGCTGCCCCGTCGGCTCCTGCCAGAGCGGGAAAAGCGGCTCCAGGCCGGAGCCTTCCAACTGCCGGATGCGATACGCTCGGACCTCCTCGAGATACAGGTCTCCAAAGGCCATGTGCGTCGCCCCGTGGCCGAGCACCTCCTCGCTCGCCTCGCGCATTGCGCGCTCGTAAACCTCGTTGGGGCAAGGCCAGGGCAATGGGATCACCTTGAGCGGCAGGCCGGCGGAACGGGCCTGCGCCTGAACGAGCGCGAGCCGCGTCGCATGCATCGCGACGCGGCCGTGCGCCGCGTTGACGACCGTCAGAAGGCCAATCACCTCGACCTGGGGGGTGTTGCGGAGCACGTAGAGGGCCCAGGCGCTGTCCTTGCCCGAGCTCCAGGAGAGCCACACGCGCCGCATTCTCAGAGCAACGCCCCCGACGCCGTCTGGGTCCGGCCGCAACCGGCTGCTGGAGCGGGCGCCGGAACCCCGGCCGGCAACGGATGCGCATCCGGATGCAGGGCGTGCGCCAGCATCTCCAGGCTGTCGACCAGCCGTGGGCCCGGGCGGCTGAAATATTGACTGCCGTCCGCCACATAGACGCACCCATCACGGACGGCGGGCAAGGCCTCCCAAACGGGCAGCGCGCTCACGATTCGCAGATCTTCCATGGTGCGTTCCACCCCGAAGCCGCAGCAGGCGACGAAGACCACCTCCGGCTTCCAGGCCAGCACCTCTTCCCAGCTCAGCGTCCGCGACGGGAAGCCTTCCCGGCCAAGCCCCTCGACACCCCCTGCCAGCCGGACCAGCTCGGGACTCCAGTGGCCGCAAGAAAAGGGCGGGTCGAGCCATTCCAGCAGGGCGACGCGCGGCCGGTGACGGATTCCGGCCGTGCGCGCGGCGACTGCGCCAACGCGCGCCGTGAGCTCTGCCGCCACCTCTTCCGCTTTCTGCTCCACCCCCGCAGCTTTCGCCACTTCTCGCATGGCGTCGAAGACCTCCGTCAGGCGCTTCGGTTCGAGGTGGATCACGCCGGGATGGCCGGGCAGGACACACGCGGCGGCCCGGACCTCTTCTTCGGCCACCGCACAGACGTCGCAGAGCGCTTGCGTGACGATTAGGTCAGGTCGCAGCTCTTCGAGCACTCCCAGGTCGAGCTGGTACAGCGCACGCTTTCTCCGCAACCGCTCGCGCACCAGACGATCGATTTCGCGGCTTGAGGCATCGCCGGGAATGAGGCTGCGCGTCACCTTCGGCAACCGCCGGACCGAGGGCGGGAAATCGCATTCATGGGTGACGCCCACCAGCTGGTTCTCCAGCCCGAGAGCGCAGATCATCTCGGTCGCGCTGGGCAGCAGGGAAACGATTCGCATCGGCCCCTGCTACCGAGATGGGACCATTGAGCGCTCGCGGAGCGCCGGCAGGCTCCTATCGGCCAAAGCCAGGCCGCCGAAAAGCGCAGCCGCATAGACCGCATCCCCGAACAGCGTGAGATGAAAGAACGGGATCGCCGCCACGTAGCAGGCGGCCAGTCCCGCCGCACTCTTGGGATAGGCCGATCCCAAAGCCCAAACGCCGAAGTTGGTGACCACGAAAAACAGAATCGATCCGGCAAGCGTAGCCCCCGCGATCGACGCGAAAGATCGGCGACCCCGAAGCCACCGGCCGAGGCACACAACCAGGGCAAAGCTGCCATAGACGACGGGCATCAGTGGGTGCAGGCCCCGAGAGAGGTCGCCCGCGAGCACGCCGATCGCCAGATCGCTCAACAACATCGCGGCCAGCGGCACCAGGAAGGCCTGGCGCAGATCGGCCAAGCAGGCTCCGCCGAACAGAGCCATCGCCCCGATCGGCGTGAAGTTGGGTGGATGCGGAAGCAGCCGGGAGGCGGCCGCCGCCAGGATCATCGTCGCGAGGACGAGGAATCGAAGTCGTTGCATGTTCGGCTTCTCCCAGAATCCAACTCCGGCGGGTGCCGGGCGGCCGGCCCGGCCCGCGCGCTGGCGCAGATTAATGAATCCGCAGCATTCCCTAGCCTAGCAGCAACTCCGCCGAATGAGCAAAGCCCGGACGTGAGCCTGATCCGCTGCTCCTCGGTCTTCGCCCGGCTCGAATCGGCGGCTGCGGTTTCTCGCCAAAACCGGCCGAACTGGCTGCACCGCGGCCTCACTCGATCGGACGGCGCCACCGGCAAGAGCATCCGCTGCGCCGGCTCACGGCATAAGTCCGTGTCGCTTTTCGGCCGATCGACTCTTGGCGATGGTCAGTTTTCCACTGAGCGCCCCTCCACTCGCCAGGTGCCTGCTGGCTCGCGAGCGCCTGAAGCGATGGCTTGTCCCCTCGCTCGGCGACGTGCTGTTGCTCGCCTGGATCGCCTGGTTCTTCCTGGCCGGCTGGGATGCGCTTCTGGCCGACGGCGACACCGGCTGGCACATCCGTACGGGCGAGCAGATCCTCGCCACACGCTCGGTCCCGCGCACCGATTCGTTTTCCTTCACCAAGCCGGGCGAGCCGTGGTTCGCCTGGGAATGGCTCAGCGAGCTTCTGTACGCCGCGGCATTCCGCCTGGCGGGCCTCAAGGGGGTGGTGCTGATGGCCGGGATCCTCATCGCAGGCTTCGGACTGCTGCTCGTGCGCTGGATGCTCTGGCGCGGGGCCACTCCGGTGGCCGCTCTGCCGGTGGCCCTGGCCGCTTTCGGCGCCTCGTCGGTGCACTTCCTGGCACGGCCGCATCTTTTCACCTGGTGGCTGCTGGTGATTGCCCTGTGGCTGTGGGAGCGCGACACCTTACGCCGCGACGGCTGGGTCTGGCTGCTCGTGCCGCTGACGACGGTCTGGGCCAACTTGCATGGCGGTTTCGTGGCCTGGCTGGTGACGCTAGCGGCGCTCGCGGTGGCACAGGCGCTCGAGGCGGCCCTCGGCCGACGCCCAGAGCCCGGCGGCAACCCGATCGCCCGTTCGGCGCTGCTGTGGCTGGCGTGTGCAGCGGCCACCCTGGCCAACCCATATGGCTGGCGACTACACGAGCATCTGGCGCGATATCTCACCGCCGGCTGGATCCGCGACACGGTCGCCGAATTTCGCTCCCCCGCCTTCCGCAGCGAGAGCGTCTTCTGGTTCGAGTTCTTGTTGTTTGCCGGGTTGATGGCGGCGGCCGCGGCGCTGGCGCGAAAGCGCCTCGCCCCGGCGGCGCTCCTCATCATGTGGGCGCATGCGGCGCTGGTTTCCGCGCGCCACATTCCGATCTACGTGATCGTCGCCGCGCCCCTCGTCGCCGATGAGCTGAGCGCTCTCTGGCACCGTCTGGCGGCGCCGGGGTCGGCCGCGGGCGCGCTGGAGCAAGCGGCGGCGGACTCGCGACGGCACCTGCGGCGCCTTTCCCTCTGGCCGGCGCTCGTCCTGGGGGCGCTCGCCATCGGAGCCATTCCCGCGCGCTGGCCGGAGGATTTTCCTGCCAGGCGGTTCCCCGTCGCGATGGTGACACGGCAGCAGGAAGCACTCGAGGGCGCCCTCGTCTTCGCTTCCGACGAGTGGGCCGATTACCTGATCTGGCGCCTCCCGGGGCGGGCGCGCGTCTTCCTGGACGGCCGCAGCGACTTTTTCGGCCCCGAGCTGGTCGGCGAGTATCTGGCCGTCTTTGGCGGCCGCCACGACTGGGAGCAGATCCTGGACCGGCGCGCCTGCGACGCGGTTCTTGTGCCGGTTTCGGCCCCCGTCGCCGGCCTTCTGAAGCTGAGCCCGAACTGGCGACTGCTCGAGGATGACGGCCAGGCGATCCTCTTCCTCCGGCGCGAAGGGGCTGCCGCGCCGCCCTCCTAAAGTCGGCCGTCGTTTCTGCCGAACTTCCCTGCGGAGTTCCAGGCCCGTGAAACGCGGCAAAGCAAAGCGTAGGGTCCCCAGACGAATGCGGGAGGCCGAGGAGAGCTGGCGGCTCCCCTCGGGAGAGTCGCTCGAAGAGTTCGCCCTTCACGCGGGGTTCGTCGGTTCGCTGCTGACGGTCTCGGAAGTTCTCGAGCGGGAGAAGGGCGAGGTGGAGACAGCGCCGGCCGAGGCGGCCGTCCGGCGCAATCGGCAGAGGCAATGAGGGGGGAGGTGCCGCCAAGGGGCGCTGCGCGCGACCGCCGACCTCCGGCGGAGGGTGGCCGGGTGAAAGCGCGCCGCTTGCGGCGCTGGGAGCGCGACGGATGGATCGGAGATTCTTGATCGTCCTGGTGGTCAGCCTGCTGTTTGCGCTGGTGGTCTCGAGCGTCTTCTATCAGGTGCTGGTGCGGGCGCGCTCGAGCCCCGCCCCTGCGGCTGAGCCGGCCGAGATGCGGGACCTGGTCGTGGCGGCCAAGCCCCTGCCGGTGGGCGCGACCGTCAAGCCCGACGACGTCAAGGTGGTCAAGGTGCCGGCAGCGCACTTCCCCAAGGGCGCCGCCTCGCGCGTCGAGGAGGTGATCGACCGGCCGGTGGTCTCCAACATCCTGCTCGACGAGCCGGTGCATCTGGGCCGGCTGGCGGAGCGGGGCAGCGGCCTGGGCCTGGCGCCCATTATCCCCGAGGGGATGCGCGCCGTCTCGATCCGGGTCGACCAGGTGGTGGGCGTCTCCGGTTTCGTCATGCCGGGCATGCGCGTCGACGTCCTGCTCACCGGCAACCCGCCCGACGGCGAAGGAAAGATGACGGTCACTGTGCTCCAGAACATCCAGGTGCTTTCGGCCGACCAGAAGATCGAACCCGACGCGCGCGGCCAGGCGATCAACGCCACCACGGTGACCTTGCTGGTGACGCCGCAGCAGGCCGAGGTGATCACCCTGGCGGCCAATGAAGGGAGGGTGCAACTGGTGCTGCGCAACGGCACGGACCAGCAGCTGGCCAAGACCGAAGGGATGACCACGGCGGAGCTCTATCGGCGTCCGGGCGCCCGGCCGCCGGAGCCGGCTCCGCGCGCCGCGGCGCCGCCGAGACCGCCGGCGGCCGAGACCCGGCCGGAGCCCCCGCCGCCGCCCCGGCTGGTTCCTGCCGTGGAGGAGATCGTCGTCTACCGGGGAACGGAGCGCAAGGTGGAGGCGGTGAGCCGGGCGGCTTCGGCCGAGGCGGGGGGTGGGCAGTGAAGCCGAGACGCGTTGTGGGGAAACGCACGGTCGCGCTCGTGGCGGCGGTCCTCGCGGCGGCCCTGCTTTCGGGGCAGAACCCGGAGGAGTTGCGCGTGACGGTGGGCAAGAGCCTGGTGCTCGACTATCCGGCCGATATCGCCCGCATCTCGACCTCGAACCCTGACGTGGTGGACGCCGTCGCCGTGAGCACGCGCGAAATCCTGTTGCACGCCAAGGGGCACGGAGCGGCGACGGTCGTCGTCTGGGCCCGGAGCGGCGAGCGGAATTTCTACACGATCACGGTGGAGCACAACCTGGCGCCCATCCGCCAGCTTCTCGAGGCGACCTTCCCGGGCGAGGAGATTCACCTGGCCTCGGCCCGCGATTCGGTGACGCTCACCGGAACCGTCTCCTCGCAGGAGGTCTCCGAGCGGGCGGCGGCACTGGTGGCCTCGCTTGCCAAGACGGTGGTCAATCATCTCCGCGTGCGCCCGCCGGCAGTGGAGAAACAGATCCTGCTCCGGGTCAAGTTCGCCGAGCTCGACCGCGATGCGACGTCGCAGTTCGGCACCTCGATCGTCTCGACCGGGGCCACGAACAGCATCGGACGCGTGACGACGGGCCAGTTCGGCGCGGCCACTCCGGATGCCATCGAAGGCCGCGCTACCAGCTTCCGGATCACCGACGCCCTCAACGTGTTCGCCTTCCGGCCCGATCTCGACCTGGCGGCGTTCCTGCGGCTGCTCGAAAGCCAGGCGCTGCTGCAAGTGCTGGCCGAGCCGAACCTGGTGACGAGCGACGGCAAGGAGGCCAGCTTCCTGGTGGGCGGCGAGTTCCCGGTTCCGGTGCTGCAAGGCGGGGCGATGGCCGGGGCCGTGACGGTGCAGTTCCGCGAGTTCGGCATCCGGCTGAACTTCACGCCGCAACTGACGCCGAACGGCACCATCCGGATGTACGTACGGCCGGAGGTCTCGACCATCGACCTGATGAACGCGATCTCGATCGGCGGCTTCACCATCCCGGCGCTGGCGACGCGGCGCATGGAGACCCACATCGAGCTGGCCGAGCGCCAGAGCTTCGTCATCGCCGGCCTCATCGACGACCGCGTGCGGGCCACCTTCAACCAGATTCCCGGCTTGGCCAGCATCCCGATCCTGGGCGAGCTGTTCAAGAGCCGGGAGAAGAAGCGCTCCAAGAGCGAGCTGCTGGTGATGGTGACGCCGGAGATCGTGCGGCCGCTCGAGCCCGACGAGCCCCGGCCGGAGATTGAGATGCCGATCGAGTTTCTCGAGCGGTTCAGGCGGGGCCAGCGCATGGGCTACGACGGCCGCGTCAAGGGCAACTGAACAGGGAGGGGTGCATGGCGGAGCCCAGGGGACGGACAGGCGAGGCGGAACTGACGGCGCTGCTCGTAGCGCCGGATAGGGAGCTTGCCTCGCGCCTGCTCGCCACGCTGGCCGGGGCCCGCAGCTTCCAGGTGCTGGCCGAGCTCAAGAGCTATCCAACGCTTCAGACGCTCGAGATCCGCCTGCGGCAGCTCCGTCCCGACGTCGTGCTTCTCGATGTGGCCACCGACGGCGAGGCCGCCGCCCAGCTGATCCGCTTTCTCGCCTCCTGGCGGCCCCAGACGCTGGTGGTGGGCCTGGCCCCGGCGCATGAGCCCGAGATGGTGCTGCGCACGTTGCGGCTGGGCGCCAGCGAGTTCCTGGCGGCGCCCTTCGCCGCAGGCGAACAGCGGGAGGCGGTGGCGCGTCTGCGCCGGCTGAAGGCGCCCGAGGCGGGTGTGCGGGCGGCGGGACGGGTGGCGGTGTTTGCTGCGGCCAAGCCGGGCGCGGGCGCCTCGACGCTCGCCGCGCAGACGGCGCTGGCGCTGCGCCGCCAGACCGGCGGCCGGGTGCTGGCGGCAGATCTCGATCCGGAGGGCGCCAGCCTCGCCTTTTATCTCAAGCTCGATCCTCCGGCGACGATCGCCGACGCGCTCGAGCGGGGAGGGGGCCTCGACCCGGCCTGCTGGGCCGCCCTGGTGGCCAGCTGCCACGGCATCGAGGTGCTCGCCGGACCCTCGGAGCCAGGCGGAGAAGCGGTGGAACCCTCGCGGCTCTATGACCTGATCGAGTTTGCTCGGCAGCTCTACGACTGGGTGGTGCTCGACGCGCCGGCCGTGCCCCGCCGGACGACGCTGGTGGCGCTTTCGGCCTCCGATCGGGCCTTCCTGGTCTCGACGCCCGAGCTGGCCAGCCTGCACCTGGCGCACCGGGCCGTGGGACTGCTCGGGCAGCTCGGTTTCGGCCGTGACCGTTTCGAGGTGATCATCAACCGCTGGTCGAAGCGCCACGGGGTGGGCGCCGAGGAGATCCGGCGGATGCTGGCTCATCCGGTGGCGGCGCTGCTGCCGGAGGATCCCCTGGCGCTGCACCAGGCGGTCTCGCTCGGCCAGGCGGTGGCGGCCGAGCGGGAGCTGGGCCGGGCCCTGGAGGGGCTGGCGCGGACGCTGGCGGCGGCCGAGACCGCGCGGGCGCACGCCGGAGCCGGAGCGGGTACGGCTTAGTGCAAAAGGAGGACGGAGAAAGAGTCGATGCTGCCTCTGAACGAGTTCCGAACCGAGACGCCGCTCAGTTGGGAGCAAAGGCTGTTGCGCAATGCGGGCCGGCCGCGCTCAGCCCTGCGGCCGGAATACCAGGAGCTCAAGTTCACGCTGCACCGCAAGCTGCTGGACAAGATCAACCTGGAGGCGCTGGCGACCATCGACAACCAGCGCGTGCGCGGCGAGGTCCGGCAGGCGCTGCTCGCCCTTATCAACGAGGAGCAGACGCTGCTGAGCTCGGCCGAAAAGCAGCAGATCGCCGAGGAGGTGCTCGACGAGGTTTTCGGCCTGGGGCCGCTCGAGCCGCTGCTGCAAGACCCGACGATCTCCGACATCCTGGTGAACACCCACAAGCAGGTCTACGTCGAGCGCCGGGGCGTGCTCGAGCTCACCAACGTCACCTTCCGCGACGACGCGCACCTGCTGCGGATCATCGACAAGATCGTCAGCCAGGTGGGCCGGCGCATCGACGAATCCACGCCGATGGTCGATGCGCGGCTGGCCGACGGTTCGCGCGTGAACGCCATCATTCCGCCGCTGGCGGTGGACGGGCCGCTGCTGTCGATCCGGCGTTTCGGCACCGACAAGCTGATGCCGCCCGATCTGGTGGAGAAAAAGACGCTGACGCAGGGGATGATGGACCTGCTCGAGGCGGCGGTCAAGGCGCGGCTGAACATCGTGATCGCCGGCGGCACCGGCGCCGGCAAGACGACGCTGCTCAACGCGCTCTCGTTCTTCATCTCCCCGCGGGAGCGGATCATCACCATCGAGGATGCCGCCGAGCTCCAGCTCAAGCAGCCGCACGTGGCGCGGCTCGAGACCCGACCGCCCAATCTCGAGGGTCACGGGGCGGTGCGGCAGCGCGAGCTGCTCATCAACAGCCTGCGCATGCGGCCGGACCGGATCGTCATGGGCGAGGTGCGCGGCGAGGAGGCGATGGACATGCTCCAGGCGATGAACACCGGCCACGACGGTTCGCTGACGACGATTCACGCCAACAGCCCGCGCGATGCGGTCTCGCGCCTGGAGGTGATGGTCTCGCTCGCCAACGCGAACATGACGCTCAAATCGATCCGGCAGCAGATCGCCAATGCCGTCGACCTGTTCGTGCAAGCGACGCGCCTGAGCGACGGCTCGCGCCGCGTGACCAGCATCACCGAGGTCACCGGCATGGAGGGCGACGTGGTGACGCTGCAGGACATCTTCGTCTTCGAAAAGCGGGGTCTTTCGCCCGAGGGCAAGGTGCAGGGCCGCTTTGCGGCCACCGGGATCCGCCCGAAGTTCTACGAGCGGCTGCTCGCCGCCGGCATCCGGCTGCGGCCGGATCTGTTCGACGAGGTCGTGGAGGTCTAACCAGGGGCGATGGCGCTGTATTTGGCACTGTTTGCCGTGCTCTGGCTGGGGACGCTCGGCGCTTGGTGGTTGCTCAGCCGGGCGGCACGTTCCGCCGAAATGACGCGCATGCGCGAGCGGCTGGCCGGGACCGGCAAACAGAAGCGGCGTCCGAAGCGGGAGAAGAGGAAGGCGCCGGCGCTCATCGACGCCGTGGGCGCCGAGCGTGAGCTCCTGGTGGTGCGCCTTCTCCGGCGGTTCCGCTACGAGGAGTGGGCGCGGCGGCTGATCGAGCAGGCGGGCCTGAAGTGGAAGCCGGCGCGGCTGGCGCACGGCTGCCTCGCGCTGGCGCTGGTGGGCACCTGGACGGGGATGAAGCTGGCGCCGGCCGGCTGGGGGTGGCTCGTGCCGGCGCTCGCGGCAGCCTTGGGGGCGCTGCCCGTTCTTTATCTGGTGCGCCGGCGGCGCACGCGTCTCATGAAGTTCGAGGCGCTCTTCCCGGAGAGCCTGGAGTTCATGGCGCGCTCGATGCGCGCCGGGCACGCCTTCTCGGTGTCGCTCGAGATGCTGCACCGGGAGTTTCCCGAGCCGCTGGCGGGCGAGTTCCGGCGGACCTTCGAGGAACACAACCTCGGGCTGCCGCTCGAGACAGCGCTCATCAAGCTGAGCCAGCGGGTGCCCTCCATGGACGTGCACTTTTTCGTTTCGGCGGTCCTGTTGCAGCGGCGCACGGGCGGCAATCTGGCCGAGATCCTGGACAAGCTGGCGAGCCTGATCCGGGAGCGGTTCAAGCTGCGAGGCAAGATCCGGGCGATCAGCGCGCACGGGCGGATGACGGGCATGGCGCTCACCTCGATTCCGATCGTCGTCGCGCTGCTTCTGTTGTATCTGAATCCCGGCTATGCGGGCTTCTTTATCACCGACCCTACCGGGCGGATGATGGCGCTCGCCGCGGCCGGGCTGCAACTGGTGGGCTACGCGGTGATCAAGAAGATCGTCTCGATCGAGATCTAGGGCGATGGAACTGGTCGCAACCTTCGTGCTGTTCGCCTTGATGACGGCGCTCGCGGCTCGCGCTGGCATGCGGCTCTGGGTGCGACCCAAGGAGGCGATCGACCGGGTGACCGGCGCCAGCCTGCCGGCGGCGGAGGAGGCGCCGCCGCGCCACCCGAGCCTGCTGTTCCGCGAGATCGCGCAGAAGCTCGGCACCCTGTTACCCGCCTCGCCCCGGGACGTCGGTCTCATCCAGCGCCGGCTGATCCGGGCGGGCATCCGGGATCCGAACGCGCTCAAGATCCTCTACGGCACGAAGATCCTGTTCGGGATTCTGGCGCCGGTGGCGGCCGCAGCGGCCGTGGCGGGCTCCGAGGGCGATCCGGCGAACAAGTTCCTGCTGGTGGCCGCAGCGGCGGCGGCGGGCTTTTTCGGCCCGAATGAGTATGTGCGGCTGCGGGCCCGGCGCCGGCAGCGGGCGATCCGGCGGGGCCTGCCGAACGCGCTCGACCTGTTGGTGGTGTGCGTGGAGTCGGGCCTAGGTCTAGACCAGGCCATCATGCAGGTGGCCAAGGAGCTCGAGCACGCCCACCCGGAGATCTGCGAGGAGTTCGGCCTGGTGAACCTCGAGCTCAAGGCGGGCAAGCGCCGGGCCGAGGCGCTCCGGAACCTGGCCGAGCGCAGCGGGGTGGAGGATCTCAGGAAGCTGGTGGCGGTGCTGGTGCAGGCGGACCGCTTCGGCACCGGGGTGGCGCAGAGCCTGCGCGCCCATTCCGACTTCATGCGCGTGCAGGCCCGGCAGGCGGCCGAGGAGAAGGCGGCCAAGTTGGGCGTCAAGCTCGTGTTTCCGATCTTTTTCTGCATCCTGCCGTCGCTGTTCGTGGTGACGGTGGGCCCGATGGTGGTGCGCATCTACCGGGATCTGCTGCCGATGATGCGGGGGTTTGGGAAGTAGTTCAAGACGGCGAGGCCGGAATTTGTGAACAGAAAGGAGACAAGGCGATGGACGCTTCGACGATTCGGATCATTTGCGCAGTGCTGGCGGTCCTGTTTCTGGGGCTGATCATCATGCGCCGCCGCAGCAAAGCGGACGAGTGAGGCCGCGGCCGCCCGGGGGAGGCGCCGGGCTGGCGGCGCTCCCCCGGGCCCGGCTCGAGCGGCAGCGGGCGGCCGAGGAAGGAGATGAGGTGTATGAGGGCGAATAGGCTGTGGCAGCGGATCGCGGCCGGCCTGATGGCGGCGGTGCTCGGGCCGGCGACGGTCTGGGGCGCGACCTTCGGGCGGGTGGTGCCGCTCGGAGGACAGGCTTGGGATCTGGCGCTCGATGAGCGCCGGGGCGTGCTGTATGTGGCGAACTTTACCGCCAACCGGGTGGATGTGGTCTCGCTCGAGCGGCTGGTGGTGGAGACCTCGATGAACGTGGCCTCGCAGCCGGCTTCGCTGGCGCTCTCGCCGGACGCCCGGCACCTCGTGGTGGCGCACTACGGCAACTTCCAGGCGCCGCAGGGGCGGGCCAACGCCCTGACGGTAATCGATCTGGAGACCCGGGCGCGGGCCAGCTACGCGCTCTCCTCGCCGCCGCTCGGCGTCGCCTTCGGCAGCGACGGGCAGGCCCTGGTGGTGACGGCGTCGGAGTTTCTGTTGTTCGATCCGGCGAGCGGGGCCCTGCGCGTGCTGGCGACGGTGCCGGAGCTTGCGGCGCGCTCGCTGCCGGCGACCGGCGCAAACGCCCCGGCTCAAATCGTCGCCGCTTCGGTGGCCGCCTCGGGCGACCTGAGTCGCATCTACGGGCTGACCGACGTGTTCGAATTCGGCTATGACGTCTCAAGCCGCCGCCTCGCGGTGCTCGGCTATGTCTCGGACCCGCCGCAGGGCCCGCGGGTGGTGAGCGTCAACCGCGACGGGACGCGCTACATGGCGGGCTGGGTGCTGCACGGCACGGCGATCTGGGATCAGGCCGCCGGGGTCTGGAACCTGGCGCAACTGCCCGGCGCGAGCGGGGCGCTCGAGCTCGGAAGCCACGCGATCGATTCGGCGCGCGGCGTCGTCTATGCGCAGTACGCGCGCCGGCGCGAAGGTGGCTCGGGGGCCGAGCCGCCGGTGCTCGAGGTGCTCGACGGGGACAACCTGGCGGTACGGGAGCGGATCCGGCTGCCGGAGAACCTGGCGGGCAAGAGCCTGCTGCGCGCCGACGGCTCCATGATGTATTCGATCAGCGAAAGCGGCATCCTGGCGCTGCCGGTGGGCGAGCTGGGGCGCCACCCGCAGCTCAAGGCGAGCGCCGAGCAGGTCTTCGTCCAGGCCAATGCCTGCGACCGGCGCGTGGTGCGGCGCGAGCTCGCGCTCTATGATCCGAGCGGCCGCGGCGCCGACTTCACGCTCGAGGTCAAGGGCGCCGGCGTCGAGGTCACGCCGCGGGCCGGAAGGACGCCGGCGACGGTGACGTTGCGCATCGACCCGAGCGCCTTCCTGAACCGGCAGGGCACGAGCGCCGTCGAGGTCGAGCTGCGCAGCTCGGCGGCGGTGAACCTGCCGCGGCCGATCCGCGTGCTGGTGAACGTGGCCGGTCCGGAGCAGCGCGGAACGATCGTGCCGGTGCCCGGCAAGCTGGTGGACATTCTGCCGGATCCCAACCGGGACCGGTTCTTCCTGCTGCGCCAGGACACCAACGAGGTGCTGGTCTTCGACGGGGCAAGCTACCGGCAGGTGGCCTCGCTCAAGACGGGCAACACGCCCACGCAGATGGCCGTGACCTTCGACCGGCGGTATCTGCTCGTCGGGCATGAGAACTCGCAACTGGTGAGCGTCTTCGATCTCGAGACGCTCGAGCCGACTCTGCCCGTGCGCACGCCGCCGGGCCATTATCCGCGCTCGGTCGCCGCCTCGAGCAACGCGATCCTGACCGCCAACCGGGTGAGCGGTCCCAGGCACACCATCGACCGCGTGGACCTGGCCACGCGCATGGCGACCGAGCTGGCGAGCCTGGGGGTGTGGGAAAACTCGATCGACAAGAGCACCGTCCTAGTGGCTTCGCCCAACGGCGCCTCGATTCTGGCGGCGCAGAAGAACGGGCAGGCGCTGCTGTATAACGCCAACGCCGGGGAGTTCACCATCTGGCGCCGCCTGGCCGAGGAGGGCGGGCTCAAGGGCGCCTATGCCGCCTCGAGTTATGAACAGTTCGTCATCGGCGACCGGCTGCTCAACGCCTCGCTGGTGGCGACGGCGCGGTTCGATGCGGCGGCAGGCGAAAGCTCGGGCTTCGCATTTGTGGACGACTGGGGCTTCCGCACAGTGGCGCCCGCAGCGACCGATGCCGGCGTGATCGAGCGCTACCGGCCGGAGGGAGGCGCCGGCACGCGGGCGACGCGCCTGGCCGAGGCGCCCGTGGTCGGCGACGCCGAGTTTCCCTTTACGCGGACGGTAGCGCCGCTTTCGAGCCGGCGCGTGCTGGTGTGCCTGACGGTGTCCGGCTTCACGGTGCTCGCCTGGGACTATGACGCTTCGGTGGCGCCGCCCCGGATCACCTCGGTGGTGAACGCGGCCGACTTCACGGAGCCGCTCGCGCCGGGCGGTCTGATCACGATCTTCGGCGAGAACTTGAGTCCCGTGAATCAGGCGACCAGCCAGATGCCGCTTCCGACCGCGCTCGGCGAAAGCTGCCTGACGGTGAACGGCGCGCCGGTGCCGGTGCTGTTCGTCTCGCCGCGGCAGGTGAACGCGCAGTTGCCCTACCAGGCGGAGGGCAACGTCACGATGGTGCTCCGAACGCCGGGCGGGGTGAGCGACAGTTTTTACTTGCGCCTGCGGCCGACGGCGCCGAGTGTCTTCCGCAGCGGGGTGGCCGGACCGTTGACCGGGCTGCCGGCCGTTGTGCGGGCATCCAACAACCAGCTGGCGACACCGGCCAATCCGGTGCGCGCAGGCGAAGAGATCGTCATCTACCTGACGGGCATGGGAAAGACGAATCCGCCGGTGGAGGCGGGCATGCCGGCGCCGGTGGATCCGCCGGCTTCGGTGCTGATTCCGCCCGAGGTGAGCCTGGCGGGCGTGGGCCTGCCGGTGCGCTACGCAGGCCTGACGCCGGGGCAGGCCGGCGTCTACGAGATCCGGGCGCAGGTGCCCTGGTGGACGCCCGAGGGGATGGAGCAGCCGCTGCGGATCGTCCAGGGAGGCAGCGCCACCACGGTGACGGTGCGGGTGGTCAAGTAGCGAGGACTGCCCGCCTGGAGCCACTAATCCATCGAGGAGCCTCATGGTCTACCGGAGACTGGTGTGGGTCGTGCTGCTGACCGGGGCTGTTGTCGGCGCCCGGGGTGAAAGCGCCGAGCTGGGCTTTACCGGCGGCGGAAGTTTCTTTCAGAACAAAAGCGTTCAAGCCCCGTTCGGGCGGGCGGATGCGGGTTTCGCCCGGGGATTTGCGGCGGGCGTTTGGGGCGGGCACAACTACCGCTGGATCAGCGGCGAGATCCGGTACCTGTTCGAAAACCAGCAACTGCGGGTAGCCTCCGGCGCCACCCGGGCGGACTTCCGCGGGAGAACGCACGCCATTCATTACAACCTACTGCTTCACGCGACCCCGGCGGAAGCGAAGGCCCGGCCGTTTGTGGCGGTGGGCGGCGGCATCAAAGGCTACCAGGGAAGCGGCTCAGAGCGCCTCTATCAGCCGCTTCAAGAGTACGCGCTGTTGACGAAGACCAGCCAATGGAAGGGCCTGGTCGTCATCGGCGGAGGGGTGAAATGGGCCTTGAGCCCGCGCCTGATGATGCGTCTCGAGGTCTACGACTACCTGACGGAGTTTCCGGAAAAAGTGATCGCGCCGGCGCCGGGCGCAAGCGTGGGCGGCTGGATCCATAACATCGTGCCGGCAGTGGGAATCGGCTTCGCATTTTGAGCCTATATACTACGTAGGTGGCGCCTAATTGGGAAGAGGATACGCAATCCCCAACTCCGCGCGGGAGCGCTGAGTGGTGATCGCGCTGCTCGCCCCGGCTGTGCTGCTTGCCGGTTACGTCGGCAGCCAGGTATGCCGGAGCTGCCACCCGGACATCTGGCTGAACTTCTTCCGCAACCCCCACTTCAAAAGCATCGCCTCGGGCAAGGAGCCCCCGGAGCGCACCGGCTGCGAAGGCTGTCATGGACCTGGCGCCGGGCACGTGGAGGCGCGGGGCGGCAAGCAGAATATCCGGGCCTTTTCTCTTCTCGAGCCCCAGGGAGTGCTCCGAGCGTGTCTGGACTGCCATGCCCGGGAGATCTCGCGGGCGGCGATCCGGCGCTCCGCTCACACGCTGGCCGAGATCGTCTGTACGAACTGCCATTCGATTCACCGCTCGCCGGTTCCGCAGTTTCTGCTGGCGCGCCGCCAGACCGACCTCTGCTACGAATGCCACGCCGAGGTGCGCGCTCAGTTTTCCCTGCCCTCGAAGCACCGGGTGAATGAAGGTACCGTGAAATGCACCGACTGTCACAATCCGCATGGCGCGCAGGCGGCGACCTGGCGCATGGGATTGCGGCCGCGCATGGTGGAGGTGGCGCAGGCCAACGAGCAGCCCTGCCTGCGCTGTCATGCCGACAAGCGGGGGCCGTTCGCTTTCGAACATGCGGCGGTGCGGGTGGACGGCTGCGAAGCCTGTCATCTGCCCCACGGCTCGATGAACGCGCGCCTGCTAAGGCGTCCGGTGGTTTTCACGCTGTGTCTGGAATGCCACAACGGCGCGGATGGATTCGGGCGGCAAGGCGACGGGGTGCGCCTGACGTCGGCCTCGCACAATCTGGCCGATTCGCGCTATCAGAACTGCACCGGTTGTCACTTGCGCATCCACGGCTCGAACAGTTCGCCGCTGTTTCTGAGGTGAGGGCGACCATGGGCCTCAGGCACTGGCTGTCGTTTCTGGCGCCGGCGGCGTTGTTGGCCCAGCCCACCGTGGCGCCCTCGCCCGAGACGGGGACGCGCCGAGGGGAGGACGCTTTCGGTTACAACTTCGTCAACTCCTGGGAGGTCGGCTACCGGGCGCGGCGGCTGGCGGGGCAGGAGAGCAAGTACCGCAGCGATGTCAATTTCGGCAACGGCGTCCGCCTGCTGGCGGCTCAGGCAGGCATCTACTCGCGCGACGGCCGGGGCAAGTACTTCGACCAGCTCCTATTCACGGCGCAGGGGCTCGGCAACGACCCCTACCAGAGCGCCGTGCTGCGCCTGGAGAGGAACCGGCTCTATCGCTACGAGCTCGGCTGGCGCGAGAACGCCTATTTCAATCCCGGGCTGGTGATCGGGCGGACCTCGCAGGCGCTCGACACGCGCCGCCGCTGGCAGGACCACGATCTGGTGCTATTACCCGAGTCGCGCCTGCGCCTTCTGGCCGGCTATAGCCGCAATTCGCAGTCCGGGCCGGCTCTGGCGACGTTCAACATCGACGGCGCCCTGGGCGACGAATTTCCCGTCTTCGCCGACATCCGGCGCAAGCAGAACGAGTACCGGCTGGGGGGCGTGGCCGAGCTTCGCGGATGGCGGCTGACGCTGATGCGAAGCTGGGAGAACTTCAAGGAGGACACGCGCCACAGCCGGACGACGCCGAGCGAGGGGGGCAACCCGGCCGATCGCATCCGCCTGCTGGCTCTCCGCCGCGATGAACCCTATCACGGCATGACGCGAAGCTGGCGGCTGCACCTGGCGAGCGGCGAGCGGCGCGGCTACGCGGTAAACGGGCGGCTCACCTATGCCGGCGGTGAACGAGCTTTCGTGGCCGACGAGGTCTTCACCGGCACGAACCGACTGGCGGCGGAACGTAACCGGCAAGTGGTGGCTTTTGGCGCAGGGCGGCGACCGGTGGCGACCGGCAACCTGACCCTCACGCTCATGCCCGCGGCGCGGGTGACGGTGAGCAACCACACCGCGCTCTACCACGTTCGCATGGAAGGCGATGCGGCGCTCACCGAGTTCAACAATGCGGTGCGCCTGCCCACTTTCGTCTATTTCCAGGCGCTCGGGATCCGGACGCTGGCCAACATGACGGACGTCAACTACCGCCCATCGGCGCGCGTGGGCCTGTACGGAGGCTACCAGGTCGCGACGCGGCGGATCCGGTCGCGCGAGCGGCTGGAAGTGGAGGGTTTCGAGGAGATCGTGTCGGCGGAGCAGATGAGCACGATCCAGGCCGGGCTGGCTGGGCTGCGCCTGAAGCCCGCGGGTCCCTTGACGCTGAGCTTTACCGGCGAGCTGGGGCGAGCCGACCGGCCCCTCTATCCGACGAGCGAACGGCGGTACGAAGGCTTCGGAGGGCGGGCGGAGTACAGGACCAAAACCATCCGCTTGGCGGCTTCCGCCTCCTCGCGATGGAACGTGAACTCGACGGCGCTGAGCGCCCACAGCTCTCGCGGGCGCAGCTACACCGCGGAGGGAGCCTGGACACCGTCAGCGCGGCTGGCGATAGAGGCGGGCTATGCGAGAGTCCACCTCGAGACTGTCTCTGGACTGGCTTACTTCTCCGCGGCGCGGCTCATCACCGGCGAGCAGTCCATCTATCGAAGCAATCTGCACACGGGGCACACCGGATTGCGGCTATCGCTCCGCAACCGCCTGGATGTTTATCTTGGCTACCACCGGGTCCAGGATGCGGGCGACGGGCGTGCGGCGGCCACTCAACCGCCGGCGGGTAGGACAACGGGTACGGCTCAGGCAGCATTACTCGCAGCGCAAACCTTTCCGGTCACCTACCAGTCCCCCCTTGGCCGCCTCTCCCTGAGGATCCACGACAAGCTACGCTGGAACGCCGGCTATCAATGGTACGGCTATGCCGAAGCGTTCGCGAGGTGGCAGAACTACCGCGCTCATACGGGATATACCAGCCTGAGCTGGTCGTTTTGAGTCTTGTATGGACCCCCGGTACGCGCCGTTCAACATCACGACGGCCGTGGCGCTTGTGCTGACGCTCTGGGTGATGGTAGCCCGGGTGCGCGGTGCGCGGGAAAGCAATTGGCCGTTACTTTACTATCTGGGCGTGGTTCTCTATAGTTACCAATATCCGGGTTATCTGGAGTCGCGGTTCATTTACGCGGGCGTGCTGGCCGGTCTGTTTCTGCGTTTCGAGTTCATGGGCCGGGGCTTCGCCAGGTTCGTGCAGGCGGTGGAGTTCATTATCCTCGGACTGTTCATCTACGCCTTCGCGCGGATCATAAGGATCTGAGGAGGCGAACAGGGGATGCGGCTGCGCTTCAGACGAGGCGGCGGATCTGCGCCCCTACAGCAGCCAACTTCTCTTCAATGCGCTCGTAGCCGCGGTCGATGTGATAGACGCGATCGATGACGGTCTCGCCGCTCGCGACCAGACCGGCAAGCACGAGGGAGGCGCTGGCACGCAAGTCCGAAGCGATCACCTGGGCGCCGCTTAAGGGTCGCGGCCCGGCGACGATGGCCTGCCGGCCGACGACGCGGATGCTGGCGCCCATGCGCACCAGCTCGAGCGCGTGCATGAAGCGGTTTTCGAAGATCGTCTCGGTGATGAAGCTGATGCCGTCGGCCTGGGTCATCAAGGCCATGAACTGCGCCTGAAGATCGGTGGCGAAGCCGGGATATTCCTCGGTGACCACGTCGACCGCGGTGAGGCGCCCGCGGCCGCGGACGCGCAGCCTGCCGTTGCCCGCCCGGCGCACCTCGACGCCGGCCTGGCGGAGCTTGGCGATCAGCGCGGCAAGGTGATCCGGATTGCATCCGGTGACGAGAAGGTCGCCGGAGGTGATGGCGCCGGCGATCAGAAACGTACCCGCTTCGATGCGGTCCGGGATGATGGTGTGATCGGCCCCATGCAGGCGCGAGACGCCGCGGATGCGGATGGTCGAGGTCCCGGCGCCTTGGATTTGGGCGCCCATCTTCACGAGAAGTGCGGCCAGGTCGGCAACCTCCGGCTCGCGAGCGGCGTTCTCGAGCACGGTCTCGCCCTCAGCCAGCACCGCGGCCATGAGCAGGTCCTCGGTGCCCGTAACGGTGATCCTGTCGAAATGGATGAGGGCGCCGCGCAGGCCCTGCGGGGCCTCGGCCTCGATATAGCCGTGGACCTGGCGGAGGGTGGCGCCGAGCTGTTCGAGCCCCGCGATGTGAAGGTTGATCGGGCGCGCGCCGATGGCGCAGCCGCCGGGGAGCGACACACGGGCGCGCCCGGTGCGGGCAAGCAGCGGTCCCAGGACCAGGCTCGAGGCCCGCATGGTCTTGACAACCTCGTAGGGGGCTTCGGGCCGGCTGATCTCGGCCGCGGTGACGCAAACGGAGCCGTCTTCGCGCCGCTCCGCCTGCGCGCCGTTGAGTTGGAGAAGGTGGAGCATGGTGCGAACGTCGCGCACGTCGGGGATGCGGCGCAGCGTGACCGCCTCGGGTGTCAGCAGGCAGGCGGCGAGAGTGGGCAATGCCGAATTCTTGGCCCCGCTCACGGGAATTTCGCCTTCGAGCGGCACTCCGCCCCGGACGAGAAACTTATCCACGGCCGGACTCCTGGAGGGCGGCAGAGACACGGCCGCCTGCTTCCGCCAGACGCCGCTCGGCCTCAGCACGGCTCAGGCCGGTGCGGGCCATGACGATGGCGACCTTGACGTTGTCGCCGGCGGCAGCGAGCAAGCGGTCTGCCTCCTCCTCGGGGACGCCTGCCGCCTGCCGCAGGATGCGCCGGGCACGGGCGCGGAGCTTCACGTTCGTGGGCTGCACGTTGACCATCAGGTTGCCGTAGACGTGCCCCAGGCGGATCATGGTGGCCGTGCTAAGCATATTGAGCACGAGTTTGGCAGCCGTGCCGGCTTTCAGGCGCGTCGAGCCCGCGATGATCTCAGGCCCAGTGAGCGGCACGATGGCGACGTCCACCAGCCCGGCAAGCGGGGAGCCGGGATTCGAGGTGATGCCGACGGTGGCCGCGCCCAAACGCCGGGCCCATTCCACCGCGCCGAGCACGTACGGCGTGCGGCCGCTGGCGGCGATGCCCACCAGGACGTCGGAAGGGGCGAAGCCCCGGGCGGTCAGGTCACGGACAGCGCCCTCGGGGTCGTCTTCGCTGGCTTCGGTGGACCGGGTGAGCGCCTTCTCGCCTCCGGCGATGACGGCTTGGACGAGGTCGGGCGGGACACGGAACGTCGGCGGACACTCGGCGGCATCGAGCGCGCCGAGGCGGCCGCTGGTGCCGGCGCCCACATAGAAAAGGCGGCCGCCGCGCGAGAGGCGGTCCACGATGATGTCCACGGCGCGCGCGATCCGGGGAATTTCAGCCCCGACCGCCGGAGCGACCTTGTGATCCTCGGCGTTCATGATTCGGAGGATCTCCTCGGTGGAACGCGCATCGATGCCGTAGGAGGAAGGGTTCGGCTGTTCTGTTTGCAGGTTATCGAGCGAGCTCATGAAAAACGGTCAGATTACGCCGGCCCTGCGCATGACGTCCATTGTGTAGCTCAAGCCCAGGCGGGCGCCGTCCTCGGGCCGCATCGTCTTCAGGCCGCGGCCGAAGACCTCGGGGCTGACGGCGTCCCGATAGCCAATCTTGCGCAGCGCGCCGAAAAAGCCTGGCCAATCGACGGCGCCTTCGCCAGGCATCAGCCGCTCGCTGTCGAGAATCTTCTCCGGCGGCAGACCGGCGGGAACGTCGGAGACGTGAACGTGAACAATGCCGTCCTTGCCGGCCCGTAAGATGTCGGCGACGGTCGCCCCGGCCAGGTGCCAGTGCCAGCTATCGAGCAGCAGCCCGAGGTTGGGGCCGCACTCGCGCGCAAAGTCGAGCATCTCATCCATCCGGTAGATGAACTCGTGCGGAAAGCGCCGGCGCAGGTGCAGCGGGCCGAGGAACTCCAAGCCCAGACGCACGCCATGTTTGTTTAGAATTTCCGCGCAGGCCTGGATGCGTTCCTTGAGGATCTGCCGCTGCTCGGCCTTGGGCCGCTCGCTTGAAGACATCACCCAGGTGGCCATGCGCGGGCAGCCGATGGCGCGGGCAAACCGCGCGGCCTCTTCGAGCTTCGCCAACCCTTGCTGGAAGACAGACTCATCCTGGCGGAAATCGACCGGCAAGCCGACGATGCCGGGTCGAAGTTTGAGCCGCGCCAGCAGGGCGCGCGTGGCCTCCACGCCGTCGCGCATCGCGGCGCCGAGATTGACGTCGACGGCTGCGTAGCCAACGCGCGCGGCCAGCTCGGCAAACTCGGTCCAGCTGAGCTGGCCGCCGGCGACGAGCGTGCCGTTCAGCGATACGTACATGAGCTCTCGGACCCATTCATCATACCGCGGCAAGCCGTCCGTCCCCGTGCGGTGCTAGGATAGCGAAGACACGACGCCGGCGCACGATGAGTAAACGGATGGAGATCAGCCACCGGGAAGCAGGTCCCGGGATCGCGGTGATCCAGGTGGGTGGCCGGGTGATGCTGGGCGAGGAGAGCGCCCAGATCGAGACCCGGATCGAGGAGCTGCTGGCGAAGGGATTTCGCCAATTCATTTTCGAGCTCTCCGGCGTCACCCATATCGACAGCACCGGCATCGGGCGGTTCATCGCCTGCCTCCATCGGGTGACGCGGGCCGGCGGGATCCTGCGCATGGCGGCGGCGAGCCCCGTCGTGCGAGACGCGTTTCGCGTCACGCGCCTCGATACGATATTCGAGTTTTTTCCCGATGTCGATTCGGCGATGAGCGGGCTGAGCTGAGGGCTTTTCTCCGCTCAGGACGGCAACGTATGGAGACGCTCAGACCCAAAAGCATCGATGAGCTGGCCGAGGCCCTGCGGGAGGCGGCCGGCGGCGGCAAGCGCATACGACTGGGCGGGAACTTCACCAAGAACCGCATGGGCGGCCCGTCTCCGGCGCCGGACGTGGTGATTTCCACCTGCGAACTGCGGCGGATCGTCGAATACGACCCGCGGGATCTCACCATCAGCGTCGAAGCGGGGCTGCCTTTCGCTGAGCTGGAGCGAATCGCCGGCGAGCACAAGCAGATGGCGCCGCTCGATCCGCCTTTCTACGCCGGGGCGACAGTCGGGGGTGTCGTCGCCGCCAACACGAACGGCCCTCGCCGCCGGCTCTACGGCGCTTGCCGGGACCTGGTCATCGGCATGAAGTTCGTCACGCTCGAGGGCAAGCTCGTCAGCTCGGGCGGCATGGTGGTGAAGAATGCTGCGGGTCTGGATATGGCGAAGTTGATGGTCGGCTCGATGGGCACGCTCGCCGCCATCGCGGTGGTAAATTTCCGCCTGGCGCCGCGACCACCCGCCAGCCGGACCTACGCCTCGAGCTTCTCCACGCTCGCGGAAGCCTTCGCTGCACGTGACGCGTTGCTCCGAAGCCCGTTGCAGCCGGTGGCGATCGATCTGCTCAATCCGGCGGCAGCGGCACGCATCGGCCGGCAAGGCTATCTGTTGGTGGTGCAGGTGGGCGGCAGCGAGGCAGTGATGGAGCGCTACGCTAGGGAGCTTGGGCGCGCCGCCGTGGAGGGCGAGTCCGAGGCCGAGCTCTGGCGGAGGATTCGCGAGTTCACACCCGAGTTTCTCGCTGCGCACCCTCAGGGAGCCATACTGCGCATCTCATCGACGTTGAGCGGGCTCAAGCAGGTGATGGGCGCCATCAGTGCCCCCATCGTGGCGCGCGCCGGCACCGGCGTCGGCTATGCTTACCTGGACGATGCGGAACAGGCCGCTCGTACCCTGGCAGACGCCACCGAGCGGGGGTGGAAGGCGGTGATGGAATTCCTACCGGAAAAGCCCCCGGCGGGCCTGGTGCCCTGGCCGGCGCCCGGGGATGACTTTGCCATCATGGAAAAGATCAAGCGGATGTTCGATCCCGGGCATCTGCTGAACCCGGGCAGACTGTATGGCCGTCTCTGAACTGGTGCGAATCGATCAGCCTTCGCTGGTGGACTTGGACCGGTGCGTGCACTGCGGCCTGTGCCTCAACGCCTGCCCCACCTACCGCGAGCTCGGCCTCGAGATGGATTCGCCGCGCGGGCGGATTTACCAGATGGTGAAGGTGGCCGAAGGCGCCATGCCCATCGGCCCGTCCTACATCGAGCACATCGGGCTGTGCCTGGCCTGTCGCGGCTGCGAGAGCGCCTGCCCGTCCGGCGTCCTCTACGGGCGCCTGGTGGAGGCGGCGCGAGCCGAGATCGAGGCCACCATCGAGCGGCCGGCGCCCGTGCGGCTCTTCCGGTGGTTCGTCTTCGAGCACCTGCTGCCGTCGCGGTTCTGGCTGCGGTTGGGCGGCCTGGGGCTCTGGCTGTATCAGAAATCGGGTCTGAGGCGTCTGGTTCGCGCCACCGGCCTGCTTCGTTTGTTCGGCAAGCTGGCCGAGGCCGAGCAACTGGCGCCGGAGGCTGAGCTGCCGACCTTCTTCCGGCACTACGGTAAGACGTTTCCGGCGGAGGGCGAACGCCGTTACCGCGTCGCCTTGCTCGGCGGCTGCATCGCCAACGTCTTTTTCGCCCGCCTCAACGAGGCGACCGTGCGTGTGCTCCAGAAGAACGGGTGTGAGGTCGTCGTGCCGGAGAAGCAGACCTGTTGCGGCGCTCTGCACGTGCACGCAGGCCTGCGTCACGAGGCGCGCAAGCTCGCCCGCCGGAATATCGATGCGCTGCTCGCAGGCGGCTATGACGCCATCATCACCAACGCCGCCGGGTGCGGCTCGACGCTCAAGGAGTACCACGAGCTGCTCGAGGAGGATCCGGACTACGCCGACCGGGCGCGGCGCTTCGTCGACCTGGTCAAGGACGTCAACGAATTCCTCGCCTCAATCGAACTCAATCCCAGGCTCGGTCCGATCGCGGCGACGGTGACGTACCAGGACAGTTGCCATCTGGCGCACGGCCAGAAGGTGCGCGCCGCGCCGCGCAAGCTGCTCAAGGCGATTCCCGGCTTGCAGTTCAAGGAGATGGCCCTGAGCGACCTCTGCTGCGGCAGCGCGGGCATTTACAACCTCGTGCACACGGAAATGGCGATGGCGATTCTCGAAAAGAAGATGCAGAACGCCAACCGCACCAAAGCGGACATCCTCGCCACAGCCAACCCGGGCTGCATGCTGCAACTCAAGGCCGGAGTGGAGCTCTACGGGCGCGGGCAGCGTGTCGCGCACGTCGTCGAGCTGCTGGACGAAGCCTACCGCGGCTCGTGAGGGGCAGCCCTCCCATTCAGAAAGCGGGCGCGAGCTTGCCCGCGGCATCCCGCCAGTGAGGCGCCCAGCAGAGGGCCACCAACCGCACGGTGACGTTGCTTTTCTTCGGCTTGATGGTGATGGTCTCGAGCGGCTCGGTCGCGGGATTGATCGCGGCCGCGATTTCCGCCGCCTCGGCGGCAAGCTGGGCTTCCAGGTCCGCCAGTTGTCTCCGGAGAACCTCCGCCGTCTCGGCGGCGCGCGCCACGTCCTGCGCCTCTTTCCAGGCCCGCGTGCCGGCGCGTGCGGTGCTGGCGGCCCGGCCGAGCGTCGAGCGGCTGACGGTTTTTCGCCCGAATAGCACACCGACAACCGTGGCGCCGAAGGAGATCGCCGTGTCCAATCGTTGCCGGTCGGCCTGTTCTTTCTCCCGGGCCACGGCCTGCTCGGCGCGGCGGAGCCGCTCCTCGATTGCGGCAAGCTTCGGAGCATAGCTCTTGCGCAGCCGCTCCACCGCTTGGTCACGCCTCTCACGCGCCGCCTGCTGGAGCCTCGCGCGGAAGTCCCGTTCGGATTCGCCGGGACGCGAGATTTCGCCGACCGAAGGGCTCCTGTAGAGGGTGAGCGCCCGCGCCTCGCATAGCCAGTTCACGAAATCGCGCCGCCACGCGGCGTAGGAGGCGGCCTTCACGGCTGCCGGAGCAAGCGGCATGAAGAGCGCATCAGCGGGTGGCTCGCGCTCCAACTCGTCGACGTTCAAGCCGATCTCCAGGCTCTCCTGCCAGTCCACGGCAAGCGCGCCGGCACGGAGCGGAGCGAGCACGAAAACGTCCTGCGCCGAATCGACCTGCATCCTGGCGTCGATGAAGCGCACCTGGGCCGCCGCAGCGAGCCGCGGCTCGAAAACCAGGCGAGTCCCCGCACGCGCCGGCCCGCGCACAGGCAGGAAATATTGCGGGATCTCGGGAGGCAGCACCGGCCGGGCAATGGTCTGTTCGACGAGCCGCGTCGCCTCCCGCACAGCCACAGCCTGGCGGCGCGTTTCTGTGAGCGTACGGATCTGCGCCCGGGTCAGCGGACCGCGCAGGTAGCACATCACCCATCGGGTCTCGAAAACCGAGGGCGCATCCTCATGAACGTTGTGCATCAGGAACAGCCGGTTGCGGAGCTGCGACAGGATCCAGTCGGCGCGGCCTCGGTCGAGCCCGCGCCCGGCGACTCCTTCCAGCCCCTCGAGCACCCGGGCGCGGTCGCGGTCGGTCTGGAGCCGGCCGATGAACCACGTACCCGCGTTGGCCAGTCCCTTGTAGTCGAGATCGACCGGGTTCTGCGTGGCAAGCACGACGCCCAGGCCGAACGCCCGCGCCTGCTTGAGCAAGGTGAGTAGCGGCTGCTTCGACGGCGGGTTGGCCACCGGCGGGAAGAAGCCGAAGATTTCGTCCATGTAGAGGAGAGCGCGGAGGCTGGTGGTGCCCGGCTGCGCCCGCATCCAGCTCAAGACCTGGTTGAGCAGAAGCGAGACGAAGAACATGCGCTCGCTGTCGGCCAAGTGGGCGATCG
Source organism: uncultured Bryobacteraceae bacterium (assembly GCA_938003835.1). Lineage (GTDB taxonomy): Bacteria > Acidobacteriota > Terriglobia > Bryobacterales > Bryobacteraceae > CALKXJ01. The sequence goes on from CALKXJ010000007.1 coordinate 290,470, forward strand.
AGACGATCGCCACGCGCGGCCGGCCCTCCGGCGTCCAGAGCAGGCCTGCTGGATCGAGCGGCTCCCCATCGAGCCAGGCCTCGAAGGCGGGCGAAGCCAGCAGATTGTTCAACGCCATCGCCAGGGCGAATCGGTCGCGCGCCGGATAGAACGTTTCGAGGTCCATCACGCCGATGCGCTTGACCGGCGGCGACTGCACGGCATGAATCAGCGCGCCGAGATCGAGATCCCGTCCCTGCCTCCAGGCGTGCGTGAGGACCGTGGCCAGCAGGATGTGCTCGCGGCTTTGGACCGGGTCCGCCTCGATGCCGAGCAGCCCCAGCAGCGCCGCCGCGGTCGCGTTGACGCGCTCGCGCAACAGTTCGGAATCCTGCAAAACGGCTTCGCCCGGAGCGGCGAACGAACGGAGGATGGAAGCGGGTAGGCCGGCGGTGCTACCCGGGGTGTAAATGGCGAAGTCGGCAGCGGCACGGAGCCGGCGGATGCGGTCGGAATCCTGGCCCCAGGCAGCTAGGCCGCTCCTCCAAAGCTCGGCCTGCCGGCGGGCGTACTCATCGGGGGAGAGCCCCTTCGCGCGCGCCTCGTCTTCGTTGATCCACGGCCGGAAGTCCTCGGGGGCGAGATTCGGGAAGGTGAGCAGCAGGTTGGCGATGTCGCCCTTCGGGTCGATGGCGATGGCCGGAATGCCGTCGAGCGCCGCCTCTTCGAGCAGCGCCAGGCACAGGCCCGTCTTGCCGCTGCCGGTCATTCCGAAGCAGACGGCATGAGTGACGAGGTCGCGCGAATCGTACAGCAGCGGACGATCCGTCGTCTTTCCGGTTTCCGGATCGTGGAGGCGGCCGAGATAAAACAGGCCGAGCTTTTCGTAATCGGGCAGGGGAGTCTGGCTTGTCACCTCCCATCAGGATAGATCGGGCCGGCCTGCCGCGCCGGAGCGAGGCGCCCTCAATTCGCGAGCTCTCCCTCGCTGCGCGCGACGAACGCAGCGCAGGTGAGATCGCCGATGACGTTGACGATGGTGCGCGCCATATCGAGGATGCGGTCCACGCCCAGAATCAGAGCAATTCCTGATTCGATTCGTCCGCCCAGACCTACCGATTCGAGCACAATGATGAGCGTGATGATGCCCGCCGCGGGCACGCCGGCGGCGCCGATGGCGGCGAGCGTGGCCGTGACGACAATGGTGAGCTGCGCGGCCAGGTCCATCGGCGCGCCGTAGATCTGGGCGATGAACATGACGGCGATGGCCTGATAGAGCGCCGTGCCGTTCATGTTGACCGTCGCGCCCAGAGGCAGCACAAAGCTGGCGATGCTTTTCGGAATGCCGAGCTTGTGCTCCGCCGTTTCGAGCGACAGCGGCAGGGTCGCATTCGAGGAGGAGGTGGAAAAGGCGAACAACTGTACGGCCGCCGTGCGCCGGAAGAATTCGCGAGGATCCAGGCGCGCCAGCAAACGAATGAGCAGCGCCAGCGTCACGAACTGGTGCAGCGCCAGCCCGACCAGCACGGTCACAGCGTAGACGAGCAGGCTCCCCAGCAAATCGAAGCCGAAGCGCGCCACAACGGCGCCGATGAGCACGAACACGGCGTAGGGCGCCAGGAGCATGATCCAGCCGATGACGACGGCCGCCGCGTCAGTGATGCCGGAGAAGAAGCCGATGACAGCGCGCTGGGAATCGCCGCGGAGCTGCCCGATCGCCGCGCCGAAGACGACCGAGAAGAAGATGAGCGGCAGTAGCTCGAAATCGGCCGCCGCACGCACCGGATTGCGGGGGATGATGTTGAGCAGCGTGTCCTTGAGCGCCGGGGCCTCATGAGCGCGCTGGGACTGCGCCGCCGCCTCCGATGAGAACTGTTCGGCCAGGGCGTCGCGCGTGGCGGCGTCGATGCGGCTGCCCGGCCTCACCAGGTTCGCCAGCAGCAGGCCCAGCACAATGGCGGCCACGGTGGTGAACAGGTAGTAGCCCACCGCCTTGCCGCCGATGCGGCCCAGCCGCTTGAGATCCCCGAGCGAAGAGACGCCCACGATGATGCTCGAGACGATGAGCGGGATGACGACCATCGTGATGAGCCGGATGAAAGCCGTGCCCACCGGCTCGAGCGCCACCAGTGCGGCGCGAAGCCATTCGGCTCCCGTGAGATTCGCCACCACGCCGGCGGCGATGCCCGCCACCAGCCCGATCAGGATCTTCACATGCAGCGGCATTTACAGCCCCGCCTTTTTCCAGAGCTCATCCACCCGCCGCTTGACCTCCGGCGCCATTTGGATCACGTCGGGCCAAGGACGGCTGAAGCCCTCCTCCGGCCACTTGCGCGTCGCATCGATGCCCATCTTCGAGCCGAAGTTCGGCAGGCGGCTGGCATGATCGAGAGAATCGACCGGGCCGTGCACGAATTCGATATCGCGCTCCGGGTCGATGTTGTTCAGCGCCTTCCAGGCCACCTCGCGCACGTCCTGGACGTCGACGTCCTCATCGACGACGACGATGCACTTGGTGAACATCGCCTGCCCGAGACCCCAGATCGCATGCATCACTTTGCGGGCGTGGCCCGGGTAGGATTTGCGGATCGCCACGAGCATCAGGTTGTGGAAGACGCCTTCGGCGGGCATGTGGATGTCGCGGATCTCCGGCAACTGAAGCCGCATCAGCGGCAAAAAGATTCGCTCGATCGCCTTGCCCAGGAAGAAATCCTCCATGGGCGGCGGGCCGACGATCGTGGTGGCGTAGATGGGGCGCTTGCGCCGGCTGATGCAGGTGACATGGAAGACGGGATAGTCGTCTTCGAGTGAGTAAAAGCCGGTGTGATCGCCGAACGGCCCCTCGCGGCGCAGTTCGCCCAGCTCGACGTAGCCCTCGAGCACGATCTCGGCGTTGGCCGGCACCTCCAGATCGCAGGTTTCGCAGCGGACCATCTCCACGGGCTCGCCGCGCAGGAACCCGGCCAGGATCATTTCATCGAGGTCCGGCGGCGCCGGCAGGATGGCCGCATACATGGTGGCCGGATCCGCGCCGATGGCGACGGCCACGTCCATGCGGGCGCTCTTGCCTTCGGCCGCCAGGCGCCGGTAGTGCTCCGCGCCGTGCTTGTGCGTCTGCCAGTGCATGCCCGTGGTGCGCTCGTCGAAGACCTGCATGCGGTACATGCCGCAGTTGCGCCGCCCCGTTTCCGGGTGGCGCGAGAAGACGAGCGGCAAAGTGATGAAACGCCCGGCATCCTTCGGCCAGCATTGCAAAATCGGAAAATCGAACAGCGAGAAACCGTCGCGCTCGATCACTTCCTTGCACGGGCCGCTCGAAACCGTTCTGGGAAAGAACTTGCCGATCTCGGCGAGCTTCGGCAGCATCTTCAGCTTCCCCAATAGCCCCTGGGGCATCTGAAGTTGCAGAAACTCGGCGATGCGCGCCGCCACTTCTTCGACGGAGAAGACCTCGAGCGCCAGCTCCATCCGCCGCATCGAAGCGAAAGCGTTGATCAGCACCGGGTAGCGGCTGCCCCTGGGCCGCTCGAACAGGAGCGCGGGCCCGCCCTGCTTCACCGCGCGGTCCGCGAACTCCGTGATCTCGAGCACCGGATCCACCTCGAACGGAATTCGCTTCAACTCGCCGTGCTTCTCGAGCGCACGGATGAAGTCGCCAAGATCGCGATACGCCATAGGGGAAGAATTTCTCTTTCTACTATGATTGATGGTTTGCAGGCAAACCCGAAGGAGAAAGAATGGCAGAACGTACCGCATGCGTCACCGGAGCGAGCCGCGGCATCGGCCGCGAGATCGCGCTCGCGCTCAGCCGTGACGGCCTGAAGATCGTCGTGGCCTCCAACGAGCGGGAAAACAACGACAAGGTGGTCGAGGAGATCCGCGCCGCCGGAGGCGAGGCAATCGCCGTCTACCTGGATCTGGCGCAGGCCGACTCCATCCGGGAGGCTTTCCAGGAGGCACTAACCGCCTGCGGGCGCATCGACGTGCTCGTCAACAACGCGGGCATCACCAAGGATGCCCTTTCCATGCGCATGAAGCCCGAGGATTGGAACCTCGTTCTCCAGATCAACCTGAGCGGCGCCTTCCTGTGCGCGCAGCAGGTGATTCCCGGCATGATGCGCGAGCGCTGGGGCCGCATCGTCAACATCAGCTCCGTGGTCGGTCTGATGGGCAACATCGGACAGGCCAACTATGTGGCCTCGAAAGCGGGACTGATCGGGCTGACCAAGACGCTGGCGCTCGAGCTCGCTTCCCGCAACATCACCGTTAACGCCGTCGCGCCGGGTTTCATCGAGACCGACATGACCCGCGTGTTGCCGGAGGAGATCAAGCAGAAGATGCTGGCGCGCATTCCGCTGGCGCGTATGGGGCAGCCGGCCGACGTCGCCGCCGCCGTGCGGTTCCTGGTGAGCGACGCGGCCAGTTACATCACCGGCCAGGTCCTGAGCGTCAACGGCGGGATGTATATGTGAGGCCGCGATGAGGATCGACCGGCGACAGTTTCTCGCAGCGCCCGCGGCTTTCGCCGCTGCGGAAAGACAACCGGTGCGCGTCGGCATCGTCGGAACCGGCGGGCGCGGCACGGGCCTTTTGCGGTTGCTGCTGCGCATGGAGCAGGTGGCTGTCCCGGCGCTCAACGACATCCGCAAGGAAGCCCTCGCGCGGGCGGCGGGATTCGTCACCGCCTCGGGCCGCCCGGCGCCCAAGCTCTACACCGGCGAGGAGGACTACCGGCGCCTGGTGGCGCGCGACGACATCGACGCCGTCATCATCGCCACGCCCTGGGAGTGGCACGCCAGCATGGCCGTGGCCGCGATGCGGGCCGGCAAGTACGCGGGCGTCGAGGTGCCGGCGGCGATCACGCTCGATGAGTGCTGGGAGCTGGTGCGGGTCCATGAGGAGACCGGCGTGCCCTGCATGATGCTCGAGAACTGGAGCTTCCTGCGGCCCAATCTCGCGGTGCTCAAGATGATCCGCGCCGGCCTCTTCGGCGAGATCGTCCACTGCCATTGCGCCCACTCCCACAACTGCCTCTATTGGTATTTCGATCCGGAGGGCAATCCCCGCTGGAGCGGGCTGCACCTGGCGCGCCGCAACGCCGACCAGTATCCGACGCACAGCCTCGGGCCTGTGCTGAGCTGGATGGACATCAACTGCGGCGATGTCTTCGCGACGCTCACTTCGACGGCCACCCGCTCGCTCGGCATCAACCATTACTTCCGCAAAAAGTTCGGCCCGGATCACCCCGCGGCGAAGCGCGAGTGGAAGCAGGCTGACATTGTCACCACCGTCGTGCGGACGGCGCGCGGCAACACGATCGTGATCAACAACGACATGCAACTGCCGCGTCCGTATGACAATCGCTGGATGATCCAGGGAACCGAAGGGCTCTACGACGAAGCGCGAAGCGCCGTCTATCTGTCCGGCCGGAGTCCGCAATACGAGCAGTGGGAGCCGCTGGCGCCCTACCAGGAACAATACGATCACATCTGGTGGCGGCGAATGAGGGAGGATGTGCCGGACATCGGCCACGGCGGCACGGACTATCTCGAGCTGAAGCTGTTCGTGGACGCCGTGGCGAGCCGGTCGCCGACGCCCATCGATGTCTACGATTCGGTGACGATGAGCGTGATCATCCCGTTGTCGGAGCAGTCGATCGCCGCGGGCAGTGCCCCGGTGGCCTGTCCGGACTTCACGCGCGGCCGCTGGAAGACGCGCAAACCGGTCTTCGCGCTCGAGGGGTGAAGGCGCGGCGGGTGCTATAATACAAGTCGTAACCTCGAAGGGCCCGTAGCTCAACTGGCAGAGCAACTGACTCTTAATCAGTGGGTTGGAGGTTCGATTCCTCCCGGGCTCACCACGCCGGATCGAGTGTGATTTTTCCTTCTTTGAGCCTTGCGGTATAATTCCGCCGAGTGACTGGGCTCGTCAGGTGCGTTGCGGCGCTCGCCGCAGCCGCCGCCCTCGGAGCGGAGGAGGAACCCCGGCTCGATGCGCCGGAGGACCGGGCGGCCTTCGTCCGGTGGTTCACCTTTCTCGCGGAAATCCAATACTTCCAGCCACCCGAGGATCTCGCGCGCGAGGTGAGCGACTGCGCCGGGCTGATCCGCTTCGCCTACCGCGAGGCGCTCAGGTTGCACGACGGCGGCTGGGCGGCCGAGTTGCGCCTGCCGCTCGTGCCGGCGATCCCGTCGGTGAAAAAGTACCGATACCCGCTCTGGCCTCCCGGCGTGAACCTGTTCCGCATCTCGCGCGACCGCTGGGGGCAGTTCGCCGACGCGCGGACGCTGTGCCGCTACAATACCCATTTCATCTCTCGACGGATCGAGGAGGCCCGGCCGGGCGATCTTCTTTTCTTCGAGCAGTCCGGGCAAAGGCTGCCGTTCCATGCGATGATCTACCTCGGCCGGAGCCAGGTCGAGCCGGGTCCCGGCGAGTGGGTGGTCTATCACACGGGCCCCTCGGGCAGCGGCCGCGGCGAGATCCGCCGCCCCTCGGTGGCCGAGCTGCTCGAACATCCGCTGCCGCAATGGCGGCCGCTCGCCGGCAACACGAACTTCCTTGGAGTGCATCGCTGGAACCTATTACGGGAGGTCCCCTGAGATGGCAGATGCCGTTAGATTCCGCTTCGGGCGCGGACCGGGCGTGAGCGCCCTGGTGCTCGTGGCGCTCCTGTTGGGCGCGCCGGTGGTGGCGCAGGAGGAGGAAAGCCGCGCGTTCTTCTCCCTGAGCAGCAGCCGGAGCTGGGCGCCGAATGAAACGCCGGCGGTGCAGCTTTGGGCCGACGGAGTCGACACGCTGCAATTTCGCGTCTATCGGATCAATGATCCTGTCGCCTTTTTCTCCCGGCTCGAGGACCCGCATCGCTTCGGCGGAAGCGCGCGGGCGCGGTCTGGCGAGCTGACGCCCATCGAGCGATTCCATCGCTGGAAACGCCGCTTGCAGGCGCAGATGCGCGATTTGGTGCGCCGGCAATACTCCGCCGAGACGCGTGCCGCCATCCGGCTGTGGCTCGCTCTGCGCGAGCAGAAGCCGGTCCCGCCGGGCGCCCCGGCTGCCGTGCGCTACGCGGAGGTCCCGCTGCTCAATCCTCAACAGGTCGTCGCGGTGTGGGAGCAGCGCACGGGAGCAAGGCGGCAGTGGTCCAGCCAAATCGTCCCGGTGAAAGTGGATAAGAAGGGGCTTTATCTTGTAGAGGCGACCGACGGTAAGCTTACCGCTTACACCGTCGTCTCGGTCACCGACCTGGTGATGCTCACCAAGAGCGCGCCCGGGCGCATTCTGGCGCGGGTGGTGGACCGCGCGGCCGGCGCTCCGGTGGGCGGCTGCCGCGTCGTGGCGCGAGTCGACGGCAAGGAGGGAGCCCGGGCGGAGACCGACGCGCAGGGCTTCGTCGAAATCCGCCTCGAGAAGACCCAGCCCGAGCAGGTGACCCTGATGGCGCATCGGGGCGAGGATTTCGCCGTCAACGCGCTCTACGGCTGGGCGCTCGGCTCTGATCCGGACCGGCGCCTGACCGGCTACGTCTACACGGACCGGCCCGTCTACCGGCCGGGCCATCAGGTCCGGTTCCGCGCTATCGCCCGGCGCGAGAGCGAACGGGGCTACGAGCTGCCCGGGGCCGATCCGCTTCGCGCGGAAATTCGCGGCCCGGACGGCTCGGTCGTCCATCGAGCCACGCTTGCGCTCTCCCGTTTCGGCACGGCGCACGGGGAGTTCAACCTTCCGGAAACCGCCGCGCTGGGCTACTACGGCATCGAGCTCCTGGCGCAGGAGGCCCGCCTTTATGGAGGCTTCCACGTCGAGGAGTATCGGAAGCCGGAGTACGCCGTCTCGGTGAAGCCGCGCGAGCGGCGCTACCTGCAAGGGCGACCGATCGAGGCGGAGATCGAGGCTCGCTACTATTACGGCGAGCCGGTAACCCATGCGAAGGTAACTTACGTCGTCCACCGCTCCCGGTACTGGCCGCCGGGCGACGAGGAAGAGGACTTCGAAAGCGAGGGCGCTGGTTACGGCGAACAGGAGCAGGTGCTCGAGCAGGAGGGCGAGCTCGACGCTGAGGGGCGGCTGACGATCCAGTTCGAGGCTGCCCCGGCCGACTTCGACATGAACTACCGCATCGAGGCTCGAGTCACCGACGCGGCACGGCGCGAAGTCTCAGGCTCGGCCTGGGTTCTGGCCACCGTGGCCGACTACCGGCTCGAGATCGCCCCAACGAAGTATCTCTTCGAGCCGCGCGAAACGGCCCGCTTTGAAGTGACGGCGCTGGACTACCAAGGCGGCGCGGTAGCGGACGTCGCGTTTCGCGTCGAGCTGGCGGAGCACCGCGGGCGTGAGGGAGACGGCCGGGTGCTGGCAACCGCGGAAGGTCGCACGGACCCCTCGGGAAAAGCGATGGTGGACTTCGTGTTGCCCGACGCCGCGGCCTTGGTGGCGCGGGTCTCCTCGCAAACTCCCGAGGGTCGCACCGTGCGCGACACCACTTATATCTGGCTTGGCGGCGGAGGCGGCTATCCCGTCGAACAGCGCCTTCAGATCGTCCCGGACAAGAAATCCTACCAGCCCGGGGAAGTGGCGCGCGTGCTCATCATGACCGGCGCGCCCGAGGCCCATTTGTGGATCACCGTCGAAGGACGGACGGTGAGCTCCGGCCAGTTCGTCACCGCTCGGGGCCCTTCGGCGAGCATAGAGATCCCCGTGCTTGCCGAGTACGCGCCGAACTTCTTCGTCACCGCCGCCTGTGTTCGCCAGGGCCAGCTTTATCTCGGCACCAGGAGCATCCGCGCGCCCGCGCTCGAGCAGACGCTGGCGGTCGAACTCCGCTCCTCGAAAGACATCTTCAAACCCGGCGAGCCCGGTGAGTTTACGCTCGAGGCCAAAGATCACCAGGGCAGGCCCGTGGCCGCCGAGTTCAGTCTCGGCGTCGTCGACGAGGCCATCTATGCCGTGCGCGACGAAACCGTGCCGGAAATCTTTCCGTTCTTCTACGGCCGGATCTACAACCGCGTCCACACCGATTCCTCGCTGTCGTATCACTTCAGCGGCGAGGCGGGCCGCCGCCGGATGGAGCTTGCCGCCCGGCGGCGAGGACGACCTCTGGCCCAGCTTAAGCCCGAGCGATTCGTGATGCCGAAGGTCCGCAAGGCATTTCCGGACACCATTTACTGGATCGCCGACCTCAAGACAGACGCGAGCGGCCGGGCCCAGGTTCGCGTCTCTTTCCCGGATGCGCTCACCACCTGGCGCGCGACGGCGCGCGGCGTCACTGAAGACACGAAGGTCGGCAGCGCGCGGCACAAGGCGCAAGTGCGCAAGAACCTGGTGCTGCGCCTGGCGGCTCCGCGGTTCTTCACCGAAGGCGACGAGATGACGGTCTCGGCGATCGTGCACAACTACCTGGCCTCGGAAAAGACCGTGCGGGTGTCGCTCGAGGCGCAGGGTCTGGAGATTCTCGAAGGAGGCACGCGCGACATCGCCGTCGCCAGCCGCGGCCAGGCAAAGGTTGACTACCGCGTGCGCGCCCAGGCGACGCGCAAGGCGGTCCTGCTGGGAAAGGCGCTCACCGACGAGGAGTCGGATGCGCTCGAGCTGGAGATGCCGGTCGTTCCTTTCGGGGTCAAGCTGGCCGAATCTCGCACGGGGCTGATCGAAAAGGCGGGCGATGCCGCCGAGCTCGACGTCGCTTATCCGGCCGCCTCGGCGCCTCAGTCACGGTCGATCGAGATTCAGCTCACGCCTTCTCTGGCGGGCACGATTCTCGGCGCGCTCGAATATCTCACCTCGTATCCGTACGGCTGCACCGAGCAGACCATGTCGAGTTTTCTCCCGAACGTGCTCGTGGCGCAGGCGGCCAGGGAACTCCGCATCGAAACAAATCTGGACGCGCGTGAGCTGGCGCGGAAGGTCACGGCCGGGCTCGAGCGGCTTTACGATTTCCAGCACGCCGACGGCGGCTGGGGCTGGTGGGCGGCCGATGACAGTGATGCCTTCATGACGGCCTACGTGCTCGCCGGTCTGAAGCAGGCCCAGGCGGCGGGTTACCCGGTGAGGCCGGAGGTGCTGGAACGGGGCGTCGCGTGGTTGCACGGCGAATTCGGGAGCCTGCCGGCCCGCGAGCCGAATCTGGCCGCCTACGCTCTCTACGCGCTGGCCTGGAACGATGCGGTCGAGCCGACAGAGATCGAGAGTGTCTTCCGGCGGCAGGAGGCGCTCAATCCGTACGGGCTGGCGCTACTCGGCCTGGCGCTTGAAGCTCGCAAGGACGGCCGCGCCGCGGCGATCGCCAGCCGGCTCGAATCTCTCGCGAAGACCGGCCCCGGAACCGCGCATTGGGAGGCGGCAGACGATCCTTTGCTTGGCCTTCGCATGAGCACTTCCCCGGAAGCGACCGCGCACGCGATGAAGCTGCTAGCGCGCCTGCGGCCGCAAAGCCCGCTACTCGAACCAGCGGCGCGATGGCTGATCGAGTACCGAGATCAGGGCTATTATTGGTCCTCAACGAAACAGACGGCGCTGGTCATCCATGGGCTCATCGATTACCTGAAGCTCAGCAGCGAACTCGAACCGGACCTTGCCGTCCAACTCGAGCTGAACGGCACGGTGGTTTTCGGCAAGAAATTCACGCGCGCTGAGATCTTCTCGGCACCCGTTGCCGTCCGGCTCGATGCCGCGAAGCTTGCCGACACCAACCGCCTGCGTCTCACCACACGCGGCAAAGGGCGCCTATACTGGGCCCTGCGCTCTGAATATTACAGTCGCGAAGATTCCCTCTCGCGCGCCCCATCGGGCAAGCTTGGCGTCCGGCGCGAGTACTTCAAACTGGCACCCGAAGCCAAAGGCGGCAAGGTCGTCCACCGGTTGGAACCTCTCGTGAGAGAAGCGGTCGCGGGCGACGTGCTCGCTGTTCGTTTGATTCTCGACGGAAGCGACTGGCAATACCTCCTCGTCGAGGACCCGATCCCAGCCGGAACTGAAACGATCGAGCGCGACGACCTTTACGCGCTTGGCCAGCCGCCGCCATGGTGGAGCTTTTGGGTGGAGCGGCGCGAGCTCCGAGACGACCGCGCCGCGTTCTATCTGCGAAGCTTCAGCCGCGGCACGGTCGAGCTCGTCTACCTGCTCAAGGTGACCAATCCCGGCCTGTTTCGCGTCAGCCCGGCGCGAGTGTCGCCCATGTACGAACCCGAGACACTCGCCACCTCAGCAGCGCTGACCCTGGAGGTAAGATGACGGATAAACTGTTCGCTCCTCTGCGGACCGCCTGGCGCGCCGTGCTGGCCCGTCCGCGGCTGATCCTGACCGCCTGGGGCGGGGGCGCCGTACTGGTGGTGCTCGTCTATCTCTGGCTGGGTTTGCCCGAGCGGACCCCCTGGGATCTGCTTCTCTCCGCCGTCCTGTTCGTGCTACTCGTCGCTGGGGCGATCGGACTGGCGGGGTGGACGCTTGTCGCTTTCGAGGAGCCCGCGCCCGTTTGGGCATCCTGGCCGCGGCGCCTCGGACGCCTCGCCCCGGTTGTGCTGCTGATGGCCGCCGCCGTTGTGCTCGTCGTCTGGCGGCTGAGTCGCTTTTCCGGGTGGCTCGCGGGGGCCGCGGCGATTCTCCTTCTGCTGCCCCTGGCAAGCCAGGCGGCGCGCGGCACGGTTTGCCTGCGCCGCGCGGCGAGTCTGCTTCGGCGTCCCGAATACTGGCTGGCCGGGGTGATCGCCATCCTCATTGGTGTGGCACTTCCCTGGGCGGTCGTCCTCTGGACTCCGGTGCACGGCGGGCTGCTGGTGGAAACGCTGAGCCTCGCCCTGCGTTTCGGCGTGGCGTGGCTGGCGGCGGTGGCCTCGTGGCTATTCCTGGCGGCCTCGATCCTTGAGCTCAGCCGGAAGTCCCCGGCGTAGCCAGTCCGAGAGCACGGCCATGCCGTGGCGATCGAGCAGGCCCCGGACGCGCACGCGCGAATCGTCGTGAAATTTGCGATGCGCGGACGGCAACGAGCCTGACGGGGCAGGTGGCGCCAGCACCAGCGCCAATCCCTCGCTGAACCAGCGCGGCGTCGAGGGGTGAGCGTGGGAGTCGAGCACGGCGTGCACGAGTTCGTGAAGCAGCGTTGCCTCGAGCGCGCCAGCCGAGCGAAGCACCTCCGGCGGTTGAAGCCGGATCGTCGCGCCGGTCATCGAGCCGGCTACCCAACCCGGCTCCCCCGTGGCGTCGCGAAAGGCGGCCACGGTGGGATAGACACGCAGGCGGACGCGGCGGCTCAATGGAAGTCCCGTGCGCCGCTCCGCCTCACTCAACAGCCGCTCAGCCAGCGGCAGCAACGTCCGCTCCTCCCCGGCCCGCGTGGTGAACAGATCGAGGCGTTGCCCGCCGAAGTATTGCCAGGTGAAGCCACGTGCCGTGATGCCCAGCACAGTCCCGGGATAGTAGAAAGCGAGGATCTGTCTGTAGCTGTGCCCTTCCCTGCCCCGCAGGTCCGCGCCGGCCTGGCACAGGCCCACGCCGTGACCGTGCCCGTAGCCACGAAAGAGGAGCTCGCCGCCGCTGCCAGAAACCTCATAGCGCAAGCTCCGCAGCAAGTGCCAGCCGAGTCGGCGGCCCACGGCATGATGAAGCAACTCCCCGCTGATCCTTCGCCCGCCGATCTCGAGCTCCATCACGCGGCCTGACGGCGAGCGCCGCACAATGCGGATCCCGCCTGGTCCGGAGCTCAGGCGGACGCCTTCCTCCTCGAGCGCGGCGCGAAGATCGGCCGCCGAGATGGCGGCGGTCCACCCACTCCGCCCTTTCGAGATGCAGTAGGTGTCCTCCAGCCGCCTCAAGTACGGGGCGGAATGATCAGGCCATAACTCAGCCGCCGCGGCCGTCGCGCCGCCGCAGTCGGCGTGGTGAAAGGCGGCGATGGGCGCGCCTTCGTACCAGAGCAGCTCCCCTTCCGTGGCGGCTGCGGCCTGGCGGAGACGCTCAGTAACAGCAGACAGGCGCAGGTCCTGGCAGTGGGTGGTGTCGCAGAAGTCAAACCCTTCCGCGCGGTGGCGGCCCTGGAAGCGGTGGGCGAAGGTCCGCGCGACGACAGCCATCGCCTTCAGCCCCTCCTCCGAGCGAAATGCGCCCGCTTCGCCGGCCAGCACCGCCGCGACGTAATCCTCGCGCGCCAGCTCGATCGTACGAGCCTTGGGGTGAGAGGGCTGCTGCCAGAACAGGCGGACCTTGTAGCTCACCTGCGCGACGCACGGCGAGGCCGCGGCCAGGGCCACGGCGAGCCACATCCGCTTCATCGCAGCCTCCCCACGCGGACAAGTCCCTCCAGTATGCTCGCCGCGACCGGAGCAGCGTCAAACGCGCCTTGCCCCTGTTCGAGAAACACCACCAAAACGATGTCGGGCGCCGTGGCGGGCGCAAAGCCGGCGAACCAGGCGTGCGTGTACGCGCCCCCGGGGCCGGAGGCCGTCCCCGTCTTCCCGGCCACCGGGATGGGAACACGCGCTGCCGCCTGACCGGTCCCGTAACGAACACAGCCGACCATCCCCTCGAGCACGTAGGAGAGCTCCGGGCGGCGTGTGACGGCGGCAGCGAGACGCCGATAGGCGGACGCCAGAGCGAGCGGCGTCACCTCGATCGCGCTTTCACCCACGGCTTGGAGCGCGAGTTGCTCCTGACTTTCCGTCCGGCGCAGATTGCCCGTGGCCTCCCGCTCAATGAGACCGGTTCGAGCAACCAGGCCCGCGCGCTCGAAAGCGGCAACGAGCCCGTCCGGCGACAGGCGGCGGGCCGCCTGCGTGAAATACCAGTTGCACGACCAGGCCAGGGCTGCTACGGCGTCGAACGGCGGCAAGTTCTCCAAATGGGTGCAGTCCAGGCGGCGGCCCGCCAGCCGGACCTCCCTGCGGCACGGGATACGCGGGGCCGCCTTCCCGGAGCCGGTCTCGAGCAGCGCGGCCAGCGTGAACGGTTTGACGGCAGAGCCAGGTCGTGCTTGCCGGAGCGCGGCGCGCCGCGGATCGTGGCAGGCAACCAGCTTGCCTGTTCCGGCCTCCAGCACCACCGCAGTCCCTTGGCGGCCGCTCATCGCCCGGCTAAGGACCTCGGAGAGAGGCTCGGCGGCTGGCACGCCTCAGACCGTGACGCGGAACTTCCCCTTCAGGAGGAAGGCCGAGGCCATCGAGATGATCAGGAACCAAACCAGCCAGTGCGCCTCGAAGCCGAACATCTGAACGCGCGCCGCCGGGTAGTCCACCTCGATCCACTTCACGCCGGAGGCCGGCAGGGGCGGCTCGCCCGGATAGAGCAACAGCGAAGGATGTAGCCCGACGCGCCGCGTGGAGACGAACCGGCGCTCGTTTCCGGCCACCACCGACTTGGTGACGGTGACCGGTCCAGCCAACAGGCGAAGCTCACCGGCGGCTGGCTGAGCGGCCCGGATCCGCCAGCTCACCTGGTGCGCCCCCAGAAGCCGCACGCCGGGCGTCTCCACCGCGATTCCCTCCGGGGCTTCGAGCCGAAAGACTTCACCGCCGTTCATTGCCGCCTCGAACTGCGCGGTAACAATCGCCGCGCGCCCGGGCTCGAGCGGGCGTTTCCCGTAGTAGCCGTCCAGAGCCACCAGCAGCAGGACCATCGGAACCGTCACAATCGCGGCCGGCCGGAGCATCAGGCCGAAGTAACGCGCATTCGCCGCGAGCAGCTTCTTCTGCGCCTGCCAGATGATCGCCGGATCGTCAGCATACAGGCGAATCTCGAGCAGGTGCGCCTGGAGCCTCTTCTTGGTCCGGCGGATGGCGGCCTGATCCGAAGTTTTGCGAAAGACCCAAAGCAGGATAACACCGGCCGCCGCGCTGATCAACAAGAGGCTGACTGACTCGAGCGGCATGGATTACTGGAGATAGCCCAGACCTTTCAGCTTGTTTATGATCTGCTCATCGGTCTCGGCATCCTCGAGCTTGGCCAGTTCCCTCTCGATGATATGTTCGACAAACTCCTCCGGGGATGAATAGCCGGCAAGGCCGGCACAGCGCTTGACGCGCTCCCAAAGTTCCTTCCGTAACTTAACGCTTGGTTGTTTCAACAATGACTTGACCCTCCATATGTGCGGGCTTCGGCAGGCCGAACAAGGCGAGCGCCGTGGGCGCCATATCCTCGATGCCGGGATCGTCCGAGGCCAGCTTCAGGTTGGAGAAGAGTACGCCTGGCACGAGCACCGGGTCCAGGCTGTGATCGCCGCTCCAGGCTTTCGGGT
Source organism: uncultured Bryobacteraceae bacterium (assembly GCA_938003835.1). Classification (GTDB taxonomy): domain Bacteria; phylum Acidobacteriota; class Terriglobia; order Bryobacterales; family Bryobacteraceae; genus CALKXJ01. Next base: position 305,669 of record CALKXJ010000007.1, read on the forward strand.
TGTCCTCGAAAACCTTCGAGGTGACTTTGCCTTGCGCGGCGTCCCACGATGTCCGGTAACCGTTGCTGTAACCTACGATGAGATCGGGAGCCTCCTCTAGATACGGCCCCCGGTAGAGCCTGTTGGTGGCATAAACCTGCTGAATGGCGACCTCACCGGTGTCTGGATCCCTGAGGCCGCTCAGGCGGGCGATCAGCTCGGCTTTCAGCGCTTCGGCCTCCGCGCCCGGCGCGACGATGCCGCCGCTCTCCCGGCCCCTGAGATTCAGGTACAGTCCGGCGAGCCCGAGCGTGTAGGCGCGCGTCCGGCTCCAGTCCACACCCTTGAAGTAAGGACCGGCCGTCGTGGCGCCGTCCCGGAGAGCCAGATAGCCGTTGTCGAGCAGCCAGGTATTCAGGTTTACCCCCCGGCGGAACGAGGCGAAACCGTGATCGGACAGCACGAACAGCGCTGTCTCCCGGTCCACGTACCGCAGCGTCCGTCCCACCAGCTCGTCCATGCGCGCATACATCGCCTCGATGGTCCGAGCGTGCTTGCCCGAAGCCCGGTTCTCGAGGTACCGGTAGAACATGTGCTGGATGCGGTCACTCGCGTCAAAGACGCAGGCAGTAACTCCATGCCGCATCTTGGCCAGCGAGTTGAAAAACATCGCCTCCCGCTCCTCGTGAATCGCCCAAGCCTGCTCGAGAAAGGCGTCCTCGTCAATGGCGCCCTCGTTCAACGCCCAGGTGTCCTCGGCCATACCTACCGTCGCAAACGAGCCGAGCAGCTTCGCCAAATATGCGGAATAGTAAGCAGGATGTGAGATCGGCAGCGCCGGCCGCTCCGGGTCGATGTTGATCGGCGTCACATACAGGTTCACTTCGGGCTCGAGCTGAGTAAGCAGGAAGCGGCAGATGCCGTAGGCGGTGATGCCCGGACCCGCGCGGAACGCTACGGGAATCCAGCTTGTGTATTTCCCGAGCCGAAGCGGATACCGTTCCCCTTGAATCTCGAGGATCGCTTCGCCGGGCTTCCCGTTGGGTACCAGGGCAAACGGGACAGCCAGGGGTGGGGCCTCTTCAAGAAGCGGGTGCTCGGGACCTTCGAGCTGGCCGGTGATGCGCCTTCCGTTCCGATGGAGAGGATAGCGGCTGCCGTTCTCGTAACTTACCTGTTCCTGTCGCGTGGAAAAGAACGAGAAGCTGCCCTGTGTGCCGCGGAGGTCCGGCGTGCACATCGCCGAGAGAAGCTTGCCGTCGAACTTCTCCGGCGGAAAGGTGATCGGTACGCGCAGGATTGTGCAGTCGACCCCGTGCTCGGCCAGAATCTTCCAGAAGGGAAGACTCTTGCGCCGGAGGTCTACCGTGGGCCGGCTCAGCGGAATCCGGTAGCGCCCGAGCTGGAGCACGCGCCGCGGCTTGTTGACGCGCGAGGAAGACAACTCCGGCAGATAGGACTTTAGGTTGCGGTTGAGAAAGTCGAAGATGTTGTGTCGCGCCGGGCTGACGCCGGTCGCGAAGGTCGACCAGGCCACCGGCGAAAGCGAAGGAAAGGTGGTGCGCAACCTTCGATAGGAGCCCTCCTGGCGCAGCCGTGCCAGATTCGGCAGCTTCCCCTCGGCCATCAGGCGTTCGGCGATGCCGGGATCGAAGCCGTCCAGACCGAGGAAAATGACCTTCTTGACGCAGGCGTTCCGGAGCGCTTTTCGACGCCGCCGGCCGCGCCAGAGCATCCGGGCCGGCCACGTGAGCAACGTCCCGACACTCAGCACGAACGCCCAGATCAGGGCAAGAAATGAGCCAAGGAAGGCGAACCCGGCGCCCGGGCCAATGTAGGCCAGCTCAAGCTCCGGGCAAAGGCTGGGCCGGACGAGAGCACACGCCGCGGCCGCCAGCAGCAGCCAGCCGGGAATGAGCTTCACACGCTTCATCAGCGGAGCTTGCCCTCGACGAAAAAAACCTCCAGGACCTTGTCGTGCTGGATGGGGCCGTGACCGAAATAGCCGTCCTCACCGAACAATTCGCCGTGGTCCGACGTGATGGTGAGGTATGTGTTCTTGGGCACCAGATCGAACAGCTCTTCGACGACCCCGTCCAGGTAGCGGACCGCCTCGATCTGGCGGTGGCGCAACTCCTTGAGCTTCTTCTCGTCGAAAAACTTCTCCTTTTTGCGAACAAGCTTGCCGCCGACGACGTGATCATCCAGGTGCTTGAAGACGCCGTGCACGCCGCTGATGCGCGGCCACTGGTCCGGCGGTTCGTCCGGCAACGCATAGGGATAATGCGTTTCGCCGACGTTCAGCAGGTAGAAGCTGGGCTGCTCGGCAGAAAACGTCATTTCACGCAGCATGGCTCGCATGTCATTGTGCTTCTCCATGAGCTTGTAAGTGTCGAAGCCCTGATTGAGGATCGTCTTGGGATTGAGCACAGGCAGCGACACCATGGCATGAGTCCGGTATCCCATCTTCTCCTTCAGAAAGATCGGAAGATACAGCCGCGGCACCAGCGATTTGAACTCGATGCCATCAACGCCAAGGCGCTCGTTGTACTTAAAGAACTCTTTCGTGTAGTACTCGGAGGCGTAGACATGCTTTGGACTCCTGTGGGGCATCAACCCCATCAGGAAGTTGTAGTGGGAGGGAGCCGTCCAGGAGGCGTATGCCCATCGCTTCTCCACCCGGCCGAGCTTGGCGATCGTCTTCGGCTTGGCTCGGATGAAAGAGTCGTAGCGGCAACTGTCAAAAATCACCAGAACGTAGTTGTTGGCCAAATTCTTCCTCCGCCAATTCTACGCCGTGTGCCGCCGGATTGTCGAATCGTTGAGAGTCAGACCCAGCCCAGGACGCCCTGTGAGCGCCAGGGTTCCATGGTCGAAGGCTTCCGGAGGATCGACCAGCTCCGCCCGCCAGGGGACTTCGCCGAAAGCATGCTCCAGAATGAGGAAGTTCGGTAGCGTGGCGGAAACCTGCGCCGCCGCCGCGTCGCCGACCGGGCTGGCCGGCCCGTGAGGCGACACCCACAGGCCCGCGCCTTCGGCCATGGCGGCGATCTTCTTCAGCTCCAACATCCCACCACAGTACTTGACATCCGGCATGACAATGTCGGCGGCGCCGGCGGCGATGTAACGATGAAACGCTTTCACCGAAAACAGGGCTTCGCCTCCCGCCGTGGGCATCGGGGCCTCGCCTTTGATTGCAGCCAAGTCCTCCCACCGCCGGCAAACCTCTTCGAGCCAGAACAGGCGCAAGGGCTCCAGGCGCCGCGCCAGCTTGAGTCCGCGCGCCAGATCGAGGCGACTATGAACGTCCACCAGCAGATCCCGCTTGGGGCCGATCGCCTCCCGCACGGCGCGCACGCACTCCACCGCCAGATCCATTGCTTTTTCAATGGCTGCCGGCTCGGCGTCTAGCGGCGGCATCCCGTCGAAAGGCGCCAGCTTGACGGCATGGAAGCCGGCTGCCGCGGCGCGCGAGGCCATCTCGGCAAAACCGGCCGGTGAGCGCGGCTCCGTCGAACGGTTGATGTTGGCATAGACGCGAACCGTCGGCCGGAGCAGGCCACCGAAAAGCTGGTAAGCGGGCAAGCCGAGCAACTTCCCCTGCAGGTCCCATAGACACTGTTCCAGGCCACTGAGCGCTACCGCCGCAGGCCGGCCGCTCCGCTCGATCTCGCCCCAAGCCGAACGGCGCAGCCATTCAACATCGAAGATCGAGCGGTCGGCAAGCCCTCTCAGGAACTGGCGGGCCAGCGTGACGGTCAGAGCATCGTTGCCGCCGTGCGAGGCATCGCCGATGCCGGTGAGGCCAGCGCTCGAGCTCAGGCGGAACAGCACCCAGTTGCCGCGACGATTGACCCGCACGACGAAGGCTTCGAGCTCGCCCACCCTGACCCGCGCGGCCTCCGGTGGCGCGGCCACGGCCGGCAAAGCGGCTGCCGCCAGGCACTCGCGTCGCGTGAGCATTCTGCTACCAGTTGGTGATCGAGCCGTCCGGCCGCCGAAACAGAGGGATCGGCGCGCTCTTTTCCGTCACCTCGACGAGCAGGCGCAGGCGCGATGCCTCGAGCGTCACGCCCAGACCCGGTCGCTGGTTCGGCCAGAGCTTTCCGTTCTTGAAATCGAGGCACTCGGGCAGATACGGGATCGCCTGAGGTCTTTCGCCCACCATCTCCATGATCGCCGGTCCGGGGAAACAGCCGCAGACATGCACCAGGGCCGCGGTTGCGATCGGCCCGGTGAAGTGTGGCACCAGGCCGATGTAGTGAGTCTCGCACAAAGCGGCCAACTTCAACATCTCCGTGATGCCGCCGCAGTTCGGGATGGTCACGCGCGAGTAGTCGATCAGGCGGTTCTCGATCAGCTCATTGATCTCCCAGCGATCTCCGAACTGCTCGCCCACGGCGATGGGAACCTTCACCTGGGGACGGAGCTGCCGGTAGACGCCGGGGTTCTCCGAACGGATGAGATCTTCGACGAAAAGCGGTTCCAGGGGCTCTAGCAGCGTGCTCAAGCGGATGGCGTCGGGCATATCGAGTCGGGTGTGGTAGTCGATCGCCCAGTCGCCGTCGGGCCCGACCCCCTCGCGGATCTCCTGACAGCGCCGAACCGTCTCGCGCACCATGCGCATGGCATCGAACGGCTGGCCGGGACCAGGGTCGGCCACCGAGGTGCGATAGGCGCGGAAACCTAGTTCGATGCAGGCGCGCGCCGTCTCTTTCAGTGAGCCCTTGCGTGGGAACGCGGTCGAGTAACACTCCACATATTGGCGCGTGAGTCCGCCGATGAGCTCATGCACCGGAACGCCAAGCGCCTTGCCCTTGATGTCCCACAACGCCAGGTCCAGTGCCCCCAGGGCGTGAATCCGTTCTCGACCCGGCGGATAGAAGTAGTGGCGGTACATGAGCTGCCAGAGATGCTCGATGCGGTTCGGTTCCTCGCCGATCAGCAGCGCGCCAAGCTGCGCGATGTTGTCCGCCGTACCGCCTTCGCCGATGCCGGTGAGGCCCTGATCGGTCTCCACCGTCACGATGTGATAGCTCTGGTTGAAAATCGGGCGCGTAATCGGGGATTCGTAAAAGCGGATTCGCGTGATCTTCATCTTCGCCAGAGCCGCGCGCGCCCGCGCCAGAGGCCCGGCGCCCAACAGCGCCGATTGAAGCCAGCTTCGCCGTGTCATCCTGTTCGGATATCGTAGCCTACCACGGGCCTGCTCAGGGCTTCTCCTGGACCGTCAGGGTGATCACCGTGCCCTCGTCTTCCCGGCCGACGATCACCGAGGCCCGGCGGTCGTGTTCGCGGCTCGTCGCGCTGATCACGTCGGCCCGGCCTCCCTCGGTGTGGGAGGCGACGTCGACCTTCATGCCTGCCCGCTCCAGTGCCCGGCGGTAGAAGGCGCTGACCCGTTCGACCGGATCCTGGGTCAGCAGAATCGTGGAGGCGAACTCGCCTTCACCGGTCCGGCTGGTCGTCGAACCCTTCACCTCCGCGCCTGGGTAGGCTGGCAGCCAGGCGGGAAGCCGGACTTCGCCGCCGGCCTGCCACTCGACGGTCCCGCCCCGGCCGGTAATCCGTCCGCCCCTTTCCTGCGCTGCAATCGTGCCGGCCTCGCCTTCGTCGGTTTCGAATGAAATCTTTCCCTGGCGGATTTGCTCGAAGTCCAGCGTCACCATCCTGCCCGAGCTTTTCTGGCGCAGGGTAACTTTACCGGCCGGTTCGTCAACATCGACCAGTTCGATATCCGGATTCGTGGCGGCCAACATCTTTGCCGCTGCCAAGCCGGGATTGGTTCGCATCAGATCGGCGTCGACGCCGGCCTGCTTGGCTTTATGCACCAGGAACAGCCCTCCTGTCAGAACGGCCAGCCCTGCTACGAGGAGGAGGCCGGCCAGCACGAGCAGGACAATGACGACCGGGCTGCGCGCTTTCTTCGGGGGCAGAGCGGCCGGCGGCGGGGGCGTCGGGAAGGCGGAGGGCATCGGAATCTCCCTTCTGGCTCCGAGCTTAACGCAATTCCCAGACAGGTGAGCGAGAAATCTCGATTAATTCCGGCGCGGAGTGAACCCTTCGCCGGCGGCCCTGGCCAGCGCTCGCAGCGACTCGGTGTATGGGGGCCAGGCAATGCCCCGTTCGGTGATGATGGCGGTGACGTAGCGGTGCGGGGTGATGTCGAAAGCCGGATTGGCAACTTCGACCTCTTCCGGCGTCAGCGGAACACCGGCAATCTGCGTCACCTCCGACCCAGGCCGTTGCTCGATGGGGATCTCGTCGCCCGAGGCGATCGTGAGATCGAGCGTCGACAGCGGCGCGGCGACATAGAACGGCACATTGTTCTCCTTGGCGAGCACGGCCAGCGTGTAGGTGCCGATCTTGTTGGCCACGTCGCCGTTGGCCGCGATGCGATCCGCCCCGACAATGACGCAGCCGATCCGGCCGGAACGCAGAAAATGGCCCGCCATGTTGTCGGTGATCACCGTCGTCGGGATGCCGTCGCGAGCGAGCTCCCAAGCCGTCAGCCGGGCGCCCTGAAGAAAGGGCCGGGTCTCGTCGGCGAAGACGTCGATCTTCTTGCCTTGCGCCACAGCCGCGCGGATGACACCCAATGCCGTGCCAAAACCGGCGGTGGCCAGCGCCCCGGCGTTGCAGTGCGTCAGCACCGTCTTGCCGTCGGGCACCAGCCGCGCCCCGTGCTCGCCGATGGCTCGGTTGATGGCGATGTCCTCCTGCTTGATGAGCTGGGCCTCCTCGACCAACCGGGCACGGATCTCCTCCACCGGGCGGCCCCGCAGCGACTCATAGAGACGCTTCATCCGCTCGATGGCCCAGAACAGATTGACGGCCGTGGGGCGGGTGGCGGCCAGCGTGTCGCAGATCTCGGCGAATTCGGCGTCCAGCCGGTCGGGATCGGCCCGCAGCATGCCAAGCGCGATGCCCATCGCCGCCGCCACGCCGATCGCGGGCGCCCCCCGGATCACCATGGAGCGGATCGCCTCGGCCACCTCGCGATGGTCCCGGCAGGTGACGTAACGCACTTGGCGCGGCAGCAGCCGCTGATCGATCATCACCACACCCTCGGAAGTCCACTCGATGGTCTCTACCATGCCGTTGACAGATCCTCCCACCGCGCCGCCAGGGCGACGAAGAAAACGAAGTTGTAGCCGGCGTGCATCACCGCAGCCGCCAGGGTCGAACCTGAGCGGTAGCGGACCCAGCCGAAGGCCGAACCGGCCAGCGTGATCAGTACGACATGCTGCCAGCTCCAGGCATACTGCGGGCCGTGCGGGATCGCGAACAGCGCGGCGGTCAAAAGAATCGCCGCGGCCGCTCCCAGCGACCGGGCTAGGAGCGGCTGCAAGAAGCCGCGGAAAATCAGCTCCTCACAAAGCGGCCCGAGCGTCACGGCAAAGATGCCCACCAGCACCACCGAGGCCTTATCGCGCAGCAGCTCCTTGATCGGCATGTCGATATCGGGCGTCCGCAGGGCCGCGCCGAGGGCGGCCACAGCGAGCGCCAAAACGGCGCCCGACAGCAAGAATGCGGTCAGTCTGCCGGCGGGACGACGCCAGGCCAACGACTGCCAGAACGGCCGGCCGTAGCGCAGCTTGAGCAGCGCGTAGAGGCAAAGAAACCAGAATCCGTAGGCGAGGAACTGGACCCCGAGCACGGTGGCCGCGGAGCGGCCGGGATGACCCGTGACCGCCGCGACTACCATCACAAACGCGGCGGCGGCGACCACCGAAGGCAGAGCCAGCCCGATCAACAGGGCCAGGTCCCGGTAGCCCCAGAAGGGCTCATCGGGGGGGGCAGCAGCAGTCAGCGGCTCGACTGGAGCACCGTCCGGAGTCATCTCTCGTCGCGATCCGCCAGCACCGCCGCCAGAAGGGGAATCATCAGCTCATGGTGACCGGTGATGGCAATCCCCTGCCCACCGGCCTGTGCATGAGGCCGCGCCACCACGTTGACGCGCGGGCGATAGTGCTGAAGGAAATCCAGGTTCGCGGTAGTGAAGTTCTTGAGCGGATGGCCCAGGTTTCGCACCACCGAGACGGCTTTGAGGAACACCTCGGGAAGGATGACCGCGGAACCGACATTGAGGTAGACGCCGCCGTCGTCGAGTTCCGCCACCAGCGTGCAAAACAGGCGAAAGTCGTGGTGCGTGGCGGCGCCCAGGGCCGCCGGGTCGAAGGCCGGGTGGGTGTGGGGCGTGTCGGCGCCGATGGCCACATGCACCGTAACCGGCACAGCGCCGCGCCAGGCGCCCACCAGGAGGCTGTAGGAGGCGAATTCGGGCGCCGCAACGCTCTCCAGGTGGCGACAGAGTGCCTCGCCCGCGCCAAGGCCGTCGCGCACGCCTTCGACGATCGCCCGGCTCATCTCTCGCCCGGTTTCCTCCGCCGTGCCGAAGCGCCCGTCAGGCAGAACCGCCTCGACATCCTCGCTGGTGGCGCCTGCGAGAGCGATCTCGAAGTCGTGGATCGCAGCGGCGCCATTCAAAGCGAAGGCGGTCGCGAAGCCCCGGCGCGCCAGGTCGATCAGCACCGGCGCCAGGCCGCACTTGATCACGTGGCCGCCGAGCCCCCATACGATGGGCTTCTGTTTCCGACGGGCCGCTTCCATGGCGGCTACCAGCGCCCGCAGGGAGTCGGCGGCAAGCAGCCGCGGAAGGCCGTCGAGCCACTGGCCGGCGCGCATACCTGGCTGGGGCGCCGAGGCGAAATCCGAAGTGCGGACTTTCCCGCCCCGCTCACACAAGGCGATGGTGGCGAGCCTGCCCAGCTCGAGAGGCTTTTGCGGATACTTGCTCACGAAGAAAGGGGCTGCGGTGAGCCGCAGGGTTAAGCGAGGATTATAGCACCCCGCCGCGAAGCCGGGGCGGGGCGAGGCCCCGCCCCAAGCATCGCGTCCCGGCTAAAAGCTCAACCGCAAACCCAGGCGGAATACCCGCTCGTCGATGCCCTCGCGGCCCGTGTTCCGCACACCCGTCACCTCGAAAACCCCGCTGCGGAAGCTGCCGTCAGGATTGAGCCGGAGGTTCGAGATGTTGTTGCTCGGATTGGCGAAGTGCGGCGTGTTGGTCGCGTTGAAGGCCTCAGCGCGGAACTCCAGCTTCCAGCGTTCACCCAAATCGAAACGCCGGAAAATACCCAGGTCGAGATTGACCAGGCCCGGGCCCCGCAGGATGTTGAAGCCGGCGGTGCCAAAGCGAGCCTCGGTTACTGAGGCAAACCGCGTCCAGTCGAAGAAGGCCATACCGGCGCCTACGCCGCCCAGTTTCTTGACCGGACCGGAACCGACCAGGTCGGCCCGCTGGGTGTTATGGGGTGCGTTGAGCGAAGTCCCCGCAGCGGTCACGCTGAACGGGTTGCCCGAGTACGAACTGAACAGCGCGTTGATCTGCCAGCCGCCGGCCAGCGCCGCCGCCGCGCCGCTCGTAGCCCAGCGCTTGCCCCGGCCGAACGGGAGCTCGTAGATGGTGGCCGCCTGGAGATTATGAGGTTGATCGATGTTGCAGAGTGAGCGGTTCAGATGAAAGTACTCCGGAATTTTAATCGCCGGTGCATCGCCGCTATTGCCGATTCCGGCAATCGAAGTGCACTTGGACCACGTGTAGGCCAGATAAAGCTGATAGCCGGCCGAGAAGGGCCGCTCCAGCGTCACTTGCAGCGAGTCGTAATGGCTGTTGCCCACCGGGCCGACGATGCGCGTCGATGCCTGACGGCCGAATCGCTGGAAGAAGGGTTGGCTGGCCCGTCCGCCCCCAGGCAGGCCGTAATTCAGCTCAAAGAAGCCGAGGATGTTGTTCTGCCGCGTGGCGACGTAGCCCGCCTGGGCCACGTAGGCGCCCAGTTTCTTCTGTAAGGAAAAGTTCCAGGACTGGATGTAGCCCCGCTTGAAGCGGTCGGTGAGCGTGTTCACATCCACCGTACCCGGGATGTCGATGATGCCGTTTCCCAACTCGGGCTGCGAAACCGAGGGGATCCCATCGCGGAGCCGGCTAGAGGGCACAAAGGCATTCTCCCCGCTGATGGACAGCGATATCAGCACTGGGTGGTTGACCCGCATCGGACGCGCGATGTTCCATGGGTCGTTCGTAATGCCGTAGCCGGCGCGGACCACGAAGGTTTCCGTGGCCCGGATGGCCAGGCCGACGCGCGGAGCAAACAGCGCCTTGCTGACCTCGACCCCGCAGTCCCGCGGGACGACACCGACACCGCAGACGTGCATCTTGTTGGTTGCCAAATTGTAGCGTTCCAGGCCGCGGTCGGGTCGAACCGGAATCGGGAAGTACTCCCAGCGCGATCCGTAGCTCAGCGTGACGCGCCGGCTCAACTGCCAGCGGTCACGCGCGTACAGGCTGTACATCGAGGTCCGGGTGCTGTACTGATCCGGGAACTGGAAGATCTTGCCGATCGAGCTGGGCAACCCGAGCAGAAACTGGCCGTAGGAGTTCCACTGATTGGAGGCGGGGCCGCCGCGCAGCGTGGTGACGCCGCCGGCGAAGTTAAAGCCGCCGGCCCCCGGCTGCGTGCCGCCGTAGAACTCCGGCTGCGTGTGGTTGAGATTTTGGAAGGAGAACTCCATGCCCATGCGGACATCATGAGCTCCTTTGAGCCAGTTCAGATTGGCCTGATAGTTGTGCTGCGGATCCCAGCGGTAGTAGGGCATGTAACCCTCCGTCTCGCCGATGGTGGTGTAGCCACCGATCTGGAACCGCGGCCAGCCGCCCTCGAAGGGACGCGTGCCATTGGTGCCGGGAATCCCGAGCACATCGAGGCCGATCCGTTTTTCGATGTCCTGCTGCGTCGCGTTCTGAATGGTAATGGTAAGGCCGATGTTCGCGTCAAAGATCAACGTCGGCGTAAAGACGTAGGTGCCCGCCCACGTCAGGCTGTGCGTGCCGCCGTAACCTTTGCCGGGGTTGGTGAACTGCCGGGCGACGTAGGGGCCGTGCTCGCCCAGCGACGTGCGAAAGGCGCGGGCGCAGAGCTGGTCGAAGTTCAGGTAGCTGTAGCGGCCGTACATGCTGAACTTCTCGCTGACGTTGTAGTTCACCTTGGTATCGAGCGTGTGGCGGTCGAAGGCGAACGGGCCGGCGCCGTAGTAGTTGTTGGTGAACCGGTCCGGGAAGGTGGGAAGCGGGGTTTGCTCGACCAGCTTCAGCGCGATCGGCTCGAAGCGCGACGCCGGGATCGTGTTGTTCGGGAACGGCGTCCGCCCGCTGCCATCGGAAGTTCCGGTCGCCGGATCGTAGATCGGCCGGTCCGATTCGGTCATGATCCCTCGCCGGGTGAGCTCGGTCGGCACGGTAAACAACTGCGAAGCGAAATCGCGCAGCAAGCTCGCCTCGTAGCTGGCGAAGTAGAACAGCTTGTTCCGGACAATCGGTCCGCCGATGGTGCCGCCCAACTGGTTGAAGATGTACTTGGGGTTGCGCTCACCCGGCGGGGAGAAGAACTGCCGCGCCTTGATCTTATTGTTGTTGTGGTACTCGAAAGCCGAGCCGTGCACCTCGTTGGTGCCGCTCTTGATCTGGACGTTGATGGCGGCCCCGCCGGCCAGACCCTGTTCGGCGTCAAAGCTGTTGGTCACGACGTTGACGGTTTCGATCGACTCGAGCGCGGGCACATAGGCGGTGATGTGCGGCAGCCAGACGTTGTACTGCGTGGCCCCGTCCAGCCGCACGTTGTTCGAGGCCGAGACGGTTCCGTTCACCTCGTACTGAAGCGAGCGGGACGGGTTCGACGGAATCGAGTGGGCATTCCGCGGTTGCGTGAAACCGGGCAGCATGCGGAACAGGTGCTGGTAGTTCCGGCCCGTAAAGATCGGGATGTTCACCAGCGTCTGCTTGCTGATTTCGGCGCGAACTTCGGCCCGGTCCGTCTGCAAGGCGGCGGCTTCCGCCGTCACCAGCACGGACTCGGCCACCGCGCCGACCGACAGCGTCACGTCCACCCGGGTGATGTTGTTAATCGTTACCGGAACACCCGTCCGGGAGTAAGACTGAAAGCCGGGCTTGCTGATCCGGACTTCATAAGTCCCCGTGGGAAGCGTGGGGAAGCTGTAGGCGCCGGTGGCGCTGGTTGTCGTCGAGCGCGACACACCGGTCTCGACATGGATTACGGTTACCGTGGCGTCGGGCACCGCGGCCTCGCTCGGATCGACGACGTTGCCGACGATAGATCCGTACAGGACCTGTGCCTGAGCGGACGGCGCGCCGCCCCAAACCAGCAGGACGGTGAGGAACAGAGCGGATAGCAAACCCCGGCCCTTCCGGGGTTCCCGCGAACAGGCAAGACTCATGCGCGACCCCCTTTACGCTAAGGTTTTATGACGCACCCAAAAAGACCCATGACGATTTTAACCCCCGCCCCCGACAGCGCGCAAGTAAAATCTTGGGGCTCGAGGTGCGCCGGAGCCCACGGCGCGCCTTCTTGAAGCAACCTGTTGAAAATCGAGAGGTTAGAGACTGGATTGCCAGGTCTGCCACCCATTGCCGAGCACCTTGCGGAGCGCCTGCCCCGTGTAGCTGCGGCGGTGCCGGGCCACCTGTTCCGGAGTGCCCGTCGCCACCAGGTAGCCGCCCCGCTCGCCTCCCTCCGGGCCGAGGTCGATGATCCAGTCGGCCGACTTGATGACGTCCAGATGGTGCTCAATCACCACCACAGTGTTGCCCAGGTCCACCAACTTCTGAAGCACATCGAGCAGCTTCTTGACGTCGTCGAAGTGCAGGCCGGTCGTCGGCTCGTCCAGAATATAGAGGGTGCGGCCCGTCTGGCGCTTGCTCAGCTCCCGCGCCAGCTTGATCCGCTGCGCCTCGCCGCCCGACAGCGTGGTCGAAGACTGCCCCAGGTGAATGTAACCCAACCCGACGTCATAGAGCGTCTGGAGCTTGGAGCGCACCTGCGGTATGTTCTCCATGACTCCCAGGACCTCTTCCACCGTGGCCTCGAGCAGGTCGGCGATCGAGTAGCCCCGGTACTTCACCTGTAAGGTCTCAAGGTTATAGCGCCGGCCGCGGCAGACGTCGCAGGTGACATAGACGTCGGGCAGGAAACTCATCTCGATCCGCTTCAGGCCGTCGCCCTGGCAGGCCTCGCAACGGCCGCCTTTCACGTTGAAGCTGAAGCGGCCCGGCTTGTAGCCCCGCTCGCGCGACTCCGGCAGCATGGCGTAAAGCTCGCGGATGGGGGTGAAAGCGCCGGTGTAGGTGGCCGGGTTCGAGCGCGGCGTGCGGCCGATGGGTGACTGATCGATCTCGATCACCTTGTCGATGTGCTCGGCGCCGACGAGCGCTTGGTGTGCGCCGGCCTCGATGCGCGAGCCGTACAGCTCGCGCTTCAAGGCGCGGTAGACGATATCGTTCACCAGCGTGGATTTGCCGCTACCGGAGACACCGGTCACGACGATGAACAGGCCCAGCGGAAAGTCCACGTCGATGTTCTTGAGGTTGTGTTCGCTGGCGCCCCGCACGCTCAGGACCTTCCCGGTGCCGCGGCGGCGCACCGCGGGCACGCCGATCTGGAGCCGGCCGCTCAGGTAGCCGCCTGTAAGCGACCGCGGGCTGGAGGCGATCGCCTGGGGCGGCCCGCAGGCCACCAGCTCGCCGCCCAGGCGCCCGGCGCCTGGACCCAGGTCGATGACGAAGTCGGCCCGCTCGATCGTCTCCTGATCGTGCTCGACGACGATCACCGTGTTGCCCAGATCGCGCAGGCGGACGAGCGTGTCGAGCAGGCGGGTGTTATCGCGCGGGTGCAGCCCGATCGAGGGTTCATCGAGCACATAGAGCACGCCGCGCAGCCGGGAGCCGATCTGCGTGGCCAGGCGGATGCGTTGCGCCTCGCCGCCGGAGAGCGTGGCGGCCGAGCGGTCCAAGCTCAGATAGTCCAGCCCCACCGCCGCCAGGAACTCGAGCCGCGCGATGATCTCTTCGAGAATCCGGCCGGCGATCTGGCGCTCGCGCTCCTCTAACGTCCAGCCGCGCAGCAGGGGCAGTAGTCGCGCCACGGGCATGGCCACGAGCTTCGCGATGGTGACGCCTTTGACCTCGACGGCGAGGCTCGCCGGCTTCAGCCGGGCGCCCTTGCAAGCCGGGCAGACCGAGGGGGACATGAACTCGACCAGCCAGTCCCGGTAGCTCTCGCCGGCCTCCTCGTAAGTCTCCTTGAGCAGCCCCAGAATGCCGGCAAAGCCGTCGCCGCCCTCGAGGAGCAGGCTCTGGTGCCTCCTGGGCAGGTTTTCGAACGGCGCCGCCAGGTCGATGCCCAACCGCCGGGCGGCCTCCTTCAGGCGGTACTGAAAATAGCTCGATCCGGCGCCGGGCGCGAGCGCGCCTTCGAGCAGCGGCTTCGACGGATCGGCAATCACCTTGGCCGGGTCGAAGTCCCAGATGTCTCCAAGCCCGTGGCAGGTCTCGCAGGCGCCGTACGGGCTGTTGAAGGAAAACGATCGCGGCTCGAGCTGAGCGACGCTCTCGCCGCACTCCGGGCAGGCGAGCTTCTGCGAGAAGAGCGTCTCTTCACCGTTGACCACCGCCACCTGGATCAGGCCGCCCGCCAGCTTGGCCGCCGTCTCGATCGAGGCCTCGAGGCGGCTTTCCACACCCGGCTTGACCAGCAGCCGGTCGACGACCACCTCGATGGTGTGGTTGCGCCGCCGGTCGAGCCGGACGGGCTCGTCGAGCGGGCGCAGCTCGCCGTCGATGCGCGCGCGCACGAAGCCCTGGCGCGCCAGTTTTTCCAGCTCCTTCCGGTATTCGCCCTTGCGCCCGCGCACGATCGGCGCCAGGATCATCACGCGCTGATCAGCGCTGAGCCGCATGATCCGCTCGACGATCTGCCGGGTGTTTTGGGGCGAGATCTCGACGCCGCAACGCGGGCAGTGCGGCTTGCCGATCGAGGAATAGAGCAGGCGGACATAGTCGTAGATCTCGGTGATGGTGCCGACCGTCGAGCGCGGGCTGCGGCTGGTGGTCTTCTGGTCGATCGAGATGGCCGGGCTCAGCCCGTCGATCGAGTCGACGTCCGGACGCTCCATCTGATCCAGAAACTGGCGCGCGTAGGGCGACAGCGTCTCCACGTAGCGGCGCTGCCCCTCGGCATAGATGGTGTCGAAGGCCAGCGTGGACTTGCCCGAACCGCTCAAACCCGTAATGACAGTGAGGCTATTGCGCGGGATCTCCACGCTCAGGTTCTTCAGATTGTGCATCCGCGCGCCGTGGACCCAGATGCGATCGAGCATAGACGGCCCGGGAGGGCCTTCCCCTCCATTGTCCCGCGCCAAGTCGCGATCGGGCAACGCCGGATCTATAATGGCGGAGGCCGCGCCGAAAGCGCGCGGGAGGAGTTTCATGTACAAACTATTTTTTCCGTAGCGTTAGCCCTGCCACTGGCCGCCCAGTCCGAGAAAGTGGTCCCGGCCGTCAATGAAATCGAGCCCTGGCAGCAGGTCGGCCAGCAGCCTTACGAGCTGACCTGGATCCAGCGCGAGCAGCACCCGGAGACGCTGGTGGATTTCGAAGACCTGACTGGTTGGACACTCGAGCTCCACGGCGGCGCCTCGGGCGAGCTGCGACGAAGCCGCGAGCAGCAGATGTGGGGCCAGTACGTGGCCAAGTTCCTTTATTCCGGCGAGGGCGACGAGAGCAGGATCGTGGCCCGGCCGCCAAAACCCATCGCGATCCCCGGGCGGTTCGATTCGATCGAGCTGTGGGGCTACGGCAACCGGTGGGCCTGGGTGCGGGATCCCTCCACGCCGGCGGCCGACGTCTCGATCCTGATCACCGACGCCCGGTCAAGAGAGTTCAAGATCCAGATCACTGACATCCGCTGGAAGCAGTGGTGGCTGATCCACCGCCGGGTGGCGCCGGAGACGCTGAAGGAGATCGTCTGGCCGGCGAGCTTCTCCGGCATCGAGATCTCCAAGATCCAGCACGCCGAGCCGAGGTACTTCTACTGCGACTCCCTGGCTTTCTACACCGAGAAACTCCCGCCGCTGGCCTTGAAAAGGCAGCCGAAGCGGAACCTGAAGCCCTTTCGCGGTCAGATTCCGGGCCTGAACACGGGCGAGGGGACGCTCCCCTTCCCGACCCGCGAGGAGACGATCCTGCCGGCGAATTTCGAAAAGGAATTCAAAGTAAGCGTGCGCCGTCCGGAGCCGGGGCGCTTCGAGCTCGCCTACGAAGGCAAGGACGCGCGCATCGTCTACGAATACCGCCCGCGTACGGGAGAGCTTGCTGAGCTCACCGTGAGTGTCCACGGCGGAGCGCCCTTCCGGCCCATGGAGGGCGGCGGGGTACGCTTCTCTGACACGGCCGAGGGCCAGGTCTCGCGCGGCGAGCTCGTGGCCGCCTCGCTCGAGGACGGCGTCATCCAGGCCCGCTTCCGCCACGGCGCGCGACTGGTGGATTACGAGGTGCGGCTCTGGCAGAAATCGCTCGTCCTCGACGTCTGGTGCGACGGCGGCGAGGCGGCGGAGCTGAACTTCGGACGGGTGGCGGGCGTCAAGAATCCCCGGCCGCTGGTCGTGCCCTACCTCACCTATGGATCCACGAATCCGCGCGTGCTCCTGTCGGGCGATCCGTCCCGGCCGGTCTTCACCTCCATCTGGTTCGACTGGTACCGCTCCAACGCCTCCGAGCCCTACGCGACCAAGGAGCCTGCCGTCACCGCCGACGCTGCCGAAATCAACGGCGGCATGCGTTACATCCCGAAAACCGACGGGCTCAGGAACAACCTATACGAGCGGATCTTCGTGACTAACTCGCCGGTCTATGAGGAGGTGCTGCCCACCATCGCCAACCCGCCCTCGCTGCGGCAACAGGAGGGCAAGCAGGTCATCTGGACGGTGACGGCGCCGAGCACCTTCGAATCGGACCACTTGCGCTGCCGCCGCATCCGCTCCTACGGGCTGGACAAGATCATGCAGCACAGCCACGAGGTGACCTGGCGCGACGAGGGCGACAGTTTTACAATGCGACTCCGCGCCTCGCCGCAGAAGGGAGGCGACGCCAGGCTCCAGTGGTATATCCAGGCGCAGAACGCCCTCGGCTGGCTCCAGGGGACTTACAGCAATTACACCGATTTCGCTCCGGTGAACACGAACTGGAGCCCGGATCACGTGCAACGGGAACCGGCCGGCGAGTGGCGCCGCGCCTGGCCGCGCAACTACGCCCTGAAGCCGGCCAAAGCCGTCGAGTTCGACGAGTATTACGCCAAACGGATCAAGGAGAAGTACGGCATCCGGATGTCCTACACCGACGTCCACACGGCCGTAGCGCCGTGGCGTTACTGCGACTTCGACGCGCGGGTTCCCGGAGCGGGCACGTTTGCCGCGACCTTCTATGCTTACGGACAGCTTCTGCTCAACGACCAGAGGGTCTACGGGCCCACGCAGTCCGAAGCCACATACCAATGGCTCTATGCCGGCCTGGAATCCGGCAGCTACGGCTGGGTGTATACACAGGTCAACCTGCTGACCCATCCCCTCGATGTAGCATTCCAGCTGCTGAAGATCCACCCGCTCGAAGCCGATTACGGCATGGGCTACACCTACTACTATCTGAGTCAGTTAGACGAGAAGTGGAAAGAGTCGCCCAAGAAGCGGGACTATGTGGACCTGTTTCTTGCCACGACCATCGGCTACGGCAACATGGGCTGGCTGGTCAACGATTGGGGCCTCGACGCCGAATTCGGCGTCGAGGCGATGGCGCGCTCTTACTACATGATGCAGCAGCTCCAGCAACAGTACGCCTTCGTGATGCCCAGGCGGATCGAGTACGCCTCGGGCGACCGCATGGTCTCGGCCAGCGAAGCGCATGCCACCGGCGCCATCGCCGCCTCGCGGCTCCACGTCGAGTACGAGAACGGCACTCATGTCTGGGTCAACCGCGGCACCGAGGGCTCCTGGAGGGTGCGCGATCCGGAAGGCCGGTCGGTCGAGCTGCCCGTAAACGGCTGGCTGGTCGTCAATTCGAACAACGGCTTCTACGAAATCTCAGCTTTGGTGGACGGACGCCGGATCGATTACGTCAAGTCGCCCGACTACGAGTTTCTGGACGGCCGTGGCGCCTGGACCGAACACGGCCGCCTGGGCGCCAAGGGCAGTGTGGCCCGGCGCAACCGCGGCGAGGTCATCGAACTCATCGACATTTACGGCAATAACCGCATTGCCTTCGAGGCCGGCGAAGGGGTGCTGATGGCCTATGACTGGGAGGGCAAAAGCCTGGGTGAGGTGGCCACGAGTTCGGCCCGCGCCGGTTGGCGCGAGTTTCAGCCGGTGGCAGGGGGACGCAGCTATGTCTTCGCGCCGCGGGGAGGAGCCCAGTGAGGCTGTTGCTGCTGGCCCTTGTCCCGGCAGCCCTCGCCCAGCCGGCGGCGGACCTCTGGACCGCCGAGAACCAGACCCTCGCCATCGCCGTCAGCAAATCTACGGGCACCGTCGAGCGGCTCAGGGACCGCATCAGCGGCGAGGACTATTGCCATCAGACTGTGTCGGGCGCCGTGCCCGGCCGCGCATTTGTCGTCGGCCCGCGCATCATCGGCCTCTCGGTCTTCGACGAGCTCACCGGCCGTGAATTTTCGGATCTGCGCGAACGCGCCGCCGTCCGCGTCGTGGAGGCTCAGGCGGACCGGCTCACGTTCGAGAAGCGGTTCCCTGGCGCCGAGTTCGTCATCCGCGAGAGTTACGTCCTGCATCCCGATCACATCCGGTGGAACGTCCGGATCAGCAAGAGCGCCGGGCGAGACCGCACGCTGCGCGTCGTCCACCTGGCGCCGCTTGCGCTCGGACCTTACCGGGGTTGGGCGCCGATTGCCAACGCTCCGTTCGAGATCAAGCCTTACCGGCCGTTCGCCATCGAGTACGGCCAGTCCACGGCCGGGTCGGTCGGCGAACGGCGGTGGCGCACGCTGATCCCGATGGTGGTTTTCTATGCGGAGCGGGAGCCCGGCGGCGGCGGCACGGGTGATGAAGCTCCTGCGCCGGGAGCGACCGCGACCGCCTCGCGGCGCAGGGCCATCGCCTTCACTCACCCCTTCGAGGTGCCGGCGGTGCGGATCCGTTTCTTGAACAACACGAGCGCCCGCGCCGACTTTCACTGGAATTCGCGCCGTTACCCGCCCGCCGAGCGGCCGTATCTGGAGATCGTCAACGAGTATCTGGGCCTGCGGGAGGGCAAGGACGTCGAAACCGGCTTGCTCATCTCCGCGCACGAGGGCGACTGGCGCCCGGCGCTCGGCTGGATTTACGAAAAATACCGCGAGCACTTCGATCCGGACCCCCGCTTCGATCGCTGGGACGGCGTCTACATCCTCAGTCACGGGCCCTGGAAAGACTCCTATTCCGAGGCGGACAAGCGCAAGATCCTCGATGGCATGCGGGAGCGCGGCTTGCGTTGGGAGGAGCAGCACGGGCATTTCCCTTGGTACGGGCTGATGATTCCGCCGCCAGAGGTCAAGACTTGGGTCTGCGAGTCGCACGATGAGCCGGGGTTTTCCAACTCCCGGGAGCGCATCGCCGCCCACGCACGCCTCGCCCGGGAATACGGCATCGGCACCTTCATCTACTACAACCTCACCGAAGCCGAACACTGGTATGCCTCGCAGCAGTTTCCCGAGAGCATCGCCAGGGACGAAGAAGGCAGGCCGATTCTGGCCTACCGCGCCGCCCAGTACCCCGACAAGCGCGCCTGTTTCCTCATGAACGCCGACCCGGCCTCGCGGTTCCGCAAGCACATGATCGACCAGGCGCGCCGGATTGTCGAGGCATACCCCGCCGTCGCGGGCTTCTTCTGGGACGTCTACGGCCGCAGCTACATGTTCGACTTTGCCCACGACGACGGCATCACCATGGTCAACAACCAGCCCGCCTACTATCCGGGCTTCATGTTTCAGCGCCAGATGCGCGACCACATCGGCCCCCTGCTGCGGGCCAAGGGCATGTGCATCACGGCGAACAAGCCCACCACGATCGCCGACTGCCGGGGAGTCGACGGGATCATGGCAGAGGAACACACGCCGGAAGAAGAGTTGCCGGACTGGATTCCCGCAACCAGTTTCGCCGGCCTGAACCGGCACGTGATGATACTCGACGGGCAGTCAGGCACGCGGGCGGAGCTGATGCTGCTCACCTGCCTTCGCTACGGCATGTTCTATTCCGACATCGGCACCCGCGACGCGAGAAGGAACGGGCTCCCGCCCGAGGTCGTGGCCGCCAACGCCAAACTGCCCCGTCGCTATCTGCGTTTCATCGGGCGGTTTCGCGGCAAGAAATGGATCCTCTATCCCCGGGCCCTCGAGCTGCCCCCGCACGCCGACGGCAACATCTTCGAGCTCAGAGACGCGAGCGTCATGATCACGATGGTCTCCACCTGGCGCAATCTGCGCCGGGTGAGCGGCTTCGACCGCGACGTAAGGTCGTAACCATCGAGTCGCGCCCGCAGGCACGGACTCCGGCATCCGGCTACGAACCACCTGCGCCTACCGCTGGGGCTACATCAAAGTACGCCGCGAATTCCTGCCCGCCCACAAGCCGGTGAAGTTGAAGGCTTCCAACGTGGTCTCGGCCATCGTCGATCCCAGTCTCGTCGATTACGGCTACCGGCCCGCAGTCGCCGAGGAGGTGAGCAACAACCCTCATGAGTGCACGAGCGGGCAGATCCGCCGATGGGGCAAGCTCCGGCCGGGGGTCTGCTTCGACTTGCCCTTCCGCACCCGCTACGTCCCCCGTTACACCGTTCTGGCCAACCACGGAGTGGAGGGGCTGGAGTGGTTCGTCAGCGACGATCTGGCGCAGTGGGACTACCAGCTCACCGGGCAGCCAGGTGCGGCGGCAGCCAGCATCTCGGCAAGCGCAGAGTCCTTGGGGATCCGGCTTTCCATCGACGCGCTCAACCTTTCCGCCGGCGCGGTGATGTCCCGGGGAGGCTTCCTCGGTTGGCGCCAACCGGCCACGTTCGACTCCTCCATCGGTGTTCTCGTCTTACCGGGGCGCGCCAACCGGCTCTGGCTTCACGATTCCATGCGTGGAGCGCGTCATCACGAGGCGCGTGAGCTCACCGAGGCGGACATTCGCGCCTGGGCCGAGGCGGGCATCCGCGAGATCACGCTCCACAACGACGGGGATGCCTTTGGCGACGGCATCTTTTGGCGGGACGGAAACCACCCCCCGTATCCCCCGCCCATCATGCGGCGCATGGACCAGCTGATCGAGCTCTGCCACCAGCACGCCATACGGGTCGCGCCCTATTTCTCCAACCACGAGTTGCACCAGAGCACGGATGAGTACAAGAAGCATGTAGAGGAATGGGGACGTAAGCCGGCTCGAGCCGCTCGGAGACCTCGAAAACTACAAGTTTGCTGACTGGCGCAACGGCGCGGTCATGCTTGATGACGCCGATTGTGCTTCGGCCGCTTACTGCCGGGACAACGAAGCCTATCTGCTGCTGGCGAACTTCAGCCCGACTCCGAAGCGCCTGCTGTGCCGGCTTCGTCCGGAGCGGCTTCCCCATCCTCTGCCGGGGCTGCGCACAGCGGAGCTCATCGAACGGGGACGCTCTTCAGCCGTGAACGCCGGCAAGCTCAGCCGGAGTGGCATCACCGTATCCTTGCCCGCCGATGAGGTCGTCCTGCTGCGGGTCGCGCGCTGATCTGGCGCAGGATCTCACGGCGAAACACTCAGGCTGACCGGCTCGCTCCGGGCCCCGCCGGCGTCGATCTGGAGGCGGACCGTGCCGGTGAGGCCGCGCGGCACTTCCACGTTGATCTGATTCAGCCCGGCGAAACCGATCGCCGCGCCCGCATAGAGCGGCTCGGCCGGCTCTCCATTGAACAGCACGCGTACGGGCGCTGCTGCCCAGATGGGCCGCTCCGCAGCCTGCCCGCTGTCAAGCGGCTCCTGAAGCTCACCGAGCCCGGTCAGCCAGATCGAGATGGCCTCCCCGGGCCGCACGGGATCCTCCGGCGTCGCCAGGCGTGGTGTCCCCGCGTGGGTGATGGCGGCAAGTCCGCCGACGGAGAAGATCGCCGGTGCCGTGGGCTCGACTCTCAGCGGCCAACTCAGGCCGGTGAAACCGGCCCGCCGGACAATGAGGCGCGCCTCGGCCGGCGTGTCGTAGGGTATTTGAAAGTTGATCTGCTGTGGGGAGACGTACCCCAGCGGCGCCGTCTGGCCTTCGATCAATACTTCCACGCCCGCCAGATTTCGCGGCAGCGGATGATCATACGCCCGAGCCGTGACCGCGGAGAGCTGCGAGCCGAAAAGCGTCGCCAGCCCGCCGGGGGCGAGCCGCGGCTGGAAGATCGCTGCGTCCGTGAGCGCGACAGGCCGCGGCGGCTCGTCGTCCACCTCGAAGCACCCTAGATCGGGCGCGGCGTCACGGGGGCGGCCCAGAATGTCGTCGCGAGGCGCCTGGACCGGATCGGCGCGGCCGATGACCGCACTCGATGGGCCCGGAGCGCCGTAGAGCATCACCAGGCGCTCGAACTCCTCGCGAATCGTTAGGTTGCCGGAACGAAACCGGGTTCCCGTCCAGCGCGGCAGAACCAGCCCATCCTGAGGCGGTAACTTGGGGTCGCCGATCACGCGGCGCGCGTCGTCGCCCGGGTTCAAAACGTCGCCATCAGCCGGAAGAGGCCGTCCGCCGTTCCAGTAGAGATTGTTGTCAAGCCGGGCGTCGCGCGTCTCGGCTCGGTCGCCGTCGGAGAAGTCCTGCATCGTCCCGGTCGGATCGGCCCAGACGTTGGCGAAAAACCAGATCCGCTCGTTCACCGGGTTCCGGCCCTCCCGGTTCAAGCGCATGGCGAAAGCGTTGGCAGGGAGATCGCCCACGACGGTGTTGTGCCGGAAGATCACATCCCGCGCCCCCTTGACCCCGAAGGGAGCCCGCATGGGCTTCCGCGAGTTGCCAATCATCAGGTTGTTCTCGATGAGCACATCTTCGGCCTCGTGAAACGGCTGCCCGTCCTCACCGACCAGAACGAAGTAACTCCCCGGCGAGCCCTCCCAGTTCAGGAAAATATTGCGCTGGACCCGGATGCGCCGGTTCTCGGGCAGTCCGGCCGAGTTCTTGATCACGATGAAGCTGCCAGTGTCGGCCGCGTCCGTCCGGCCGCTTCCGGTGAAATCGTTGAAGAAAATGTTGTCGCGAATCGTCACGTCGGTGACGCCGTTGACGTCGATGTGCTCATCGTGGCCCTGCTGGTTGAACAGCACATTGCCCTCGATGAGGATGCGGCGGGCGACGTTGTTAACTTTCACGAGGTCGTTGTTGAAGGAGTCGTGGATGAGGTTGTCGCGGAGAACAATGTCCTCGGCGGCAAGGCCGCCGGCCTGCTGGATCTGCACCAGGATTGCGGCGTCGGCCTCCGGCCCGGGACGCGTGATCTCGAAGCCGGCCAGTTCGAGGTTGGCCGCTCCGAAGACTGCCACTACGCGCTCATCCGGCGTGCCGTTTTCGAGGCGCGCCCGGTACGGATGCTCCGCCCGAAATACGGCGCGGCGGCTGAAGCGCCGGCTCAGGCGGACCCGGCCCCGATAGACGCCGTCGCGGACGATGACCGTGCTGCCGTCGTCGGGAATGCTCGCGGCTGCATGAGTAAGGGTGGCCCAGGGCCGTTCGGCCGATCCATCGCCGGCAACGTCGCTCCCGTCCGGCGCCACATAGTAGACTCCTCCGCGGGCGCTAACCGCCAGCACCAGAACCAGAAGTCCCAGCCGCGCGGTCATCGAGAGGCGGCAACCGGCGCCTCGGCCCAGAGGCTCTCGATCGCCTTCACCGTCCGATCCACCAGCACCTGGCCGCCTTCCGGCCCTACCCGCGTGCTCTGGACCACGGCGCCGTAGCCGCCCCCGCGCACGGCCCGCTCGGTCGGCAGATAGCCGCCGTTGCCCCCGGTCAACTGAATGACGAACGTCTGAAGCGCGGGGCTGCGCGCTTTGATCCGTACGCCGAACTCGGTGTAGAGCTCGAAGTCGTTCGTGGCGATGGCAACGTCCCCCAGCCGGAGCACATGAAGCTCCATCGGGTACAGGTCCACGCCGCTCGTCCTCTGCTTCTCGAAGCGCTCGACGACGCGCTGGTGCCAGCGGTAATCCCAAATCTCAGCCGGCTTGCCGGCATGGCGCGCGGCTTGCTCCCGCGCGGCGGCAGCTTCCTCTTGAGTGACGCGACGCTCCGGCAGCTCGATCGTCTCCACCCGATGCCGGAGCACGACATCGGCGCGCATATCCCGCCGTGCCGCCTCGTAAGCATCCTCCCAACCGCTGACGATGCGCCGGGCAACCTCCTCAAGGCGCGTCAGGCCCCGCAGCCTTCGCATGCGCTCGTCGCTGGCCCTGCCATACATGGGCCGGGAGGTGACGTCACCGCCCGCACCGGACCAGCCCAGTACGACCAGATCCACGCCGTGCCGAGCCCGCAGCATCTGGCGCACCGGGTGCCAGAAATCGGCGTGGATCGAGGAGCCGCCTTCGACCTCCTGCGCCGGGCACGGAACATCGATCGCTGTCGCGATGAGCCGCGACTCGCGGTCCCAGAAAAACAGCACGTCGAGGTCGTGATCCTCCCGGGCCTCCAGGCCCAGGAAATCGGGCGCGGCGGTCGAGCCGTACATCACCGCACGGCCATCGGCATAGACCGCGCGGCGATTGTGCGCCACCACCGCCTGGCTT
Organism: uncultured Bryobacteraceae bacterium; assembly: GCA_938003835.1. GTDB lineage: Bacteria > Acidobacteriota > Terriglobia > Bryobacterales > Bryobacteraceae > CALKXJ01. The sequence goes on from CALKXJ010000007.1 coordinate 330,311, forward strand.
TGGCCCCAGCCGACTTTGCCCGGCTGGCGCCGCCTCCATGCCTGGATCACGGCCTCGGCCACCCGCTCGGTCAGGAATTCGACATAGGCGGCGGGCCGCATGACATCCTCCGGGAGGGTGTAGCCGCCTTCGGCGGTGACCGGCGCCGTATGGGTATGCGTGGCGCTGAGAAAGAGCTTGTCAGCGTCGAAATCGGGCAGGCGCGGCTTCACCTTGCTGCGCACCCGCTCGAGAACGCCGCTCCGGATCGCCACCAGGTCGCAGGAGACCATGATCGCCTGGTCGAGAACCGTTGCTCCGTCGCGCGACTCGAGAGCCAGAACCGAAGCCGATAGGGGTGTTTCCGGCTTGGTCGAGACGCGGAGGCGGCGCTGCCCGTCGAGCGCCACCGGCTGCGCGGGCGTGATGTCGGCCACGGCGGCGCCGATAAAGAGTTCGGTGGCCGGGCACGCCCAGGCCGCCAGGAGCGCGCTCAGGCCGAACCAGCCGGGGAACCGGGACCAAGGCATCGTGTGGACCTCCTCGCGGGCGCTACAGGGATCGGCAGGCGATCCGGAAGGTGTAGGCGTACCGGCACGGCCGCCGCGCCGGAGAACGGATTCGCAGGCCGCCCGCCTCCGCTCGCCATTCGATCTTCTCGTCCGAGCCCAGCATGTCCACCTTGAGCACCTCTCTTCCGGCCAGCGAGCTCAGCAGCAGATCTTCCTCCGGCCACTCGAGCGCGATCGCATAAAGCGTATTGCCCCGGCGCGTGAAGCGCACATCGCCGTCCTTGTGCCTTTCCCAGTATCGGGTGCCGTAGATGGCCTCGCCGTTGACGCGCAGCCACTCCCCCACGGCCCTGAGCGTCTGAACCATGACCTCCGGAATGGTGCCGTCAGCGCGCGGGCCGATGTTGATCAGCAGGTTGCCGTTCTTACTGACGACGTCAACCAGGTAGTCCACCACCTGGTTCGCCGTCATGTAATCGCCGAGCGGCAACCGGCGGTTGTAGCCCCAGGAGGTCGGATCCAGCGAATCGCAGGTCTCCCACTTCTCCTGGACAATGCGGTCCATGCGAGCCCGCTCGGGCGTGGCGAAATCTCCCAGGGGCTTGCCGTCGACGTCCAGCCCCCAGCGGTCGTTGGCGGCGACCTCGTCGGGATCCTCGGAGTTGTTGTAAAAGTAGGCCAGCACCTGTTTGCTGCCCCAGTAATCCGCGGGCAGAGGATTGCCCTGGCGGTCACGCACGGGCCCGACGCGCACGTCGCCCCACAGGATACTCGGCTTGTAGAGATCCACGAGCTCCTTGATCGAGTTATTCATATACTCGACCCAGTCACGCCCGGGATAACGCGGGTCCCAGAACGTATAAGTCGTGTTATGGTAAAAACCCATCTTCATGCCCAGGGCGCGCACGGCCTTGGTGAGCTCGCCGGCCAGATCCCGGCCCGGACCCATCTCCACCGAGTTGCGCTTCGTATACTGGGTCGGCCAGAGCGCGAACTCGTCGCCGTGTTTGGCGGTCAGCACCACATAACGCGCCCCCGCGGCCCGGAACAGCTCCGCCCAAGCGGCTGGGTCGAACTTCTCCGCACGGAACATCGGAATGAACTCGTCGTAGGCGAAGTTCGGTCCCCAGTTCTCCAGGTGGTACTGGACGGCTTCTTCCCGGACGTTTGCTTCAAAAAGCGTCTCAGGCAGATCGCCGCGGGTAGCCGTGTAAGGCGGACCGCCGAAGAGAAAGCCGTAGCTTGCCTTCGGACTGATGAAGTCGACATACCATTCATGGAACGCTGGCACGGCGTACGGACCCCAGTGGATGAAGATGCCGAACTTGGCGTCCTCGAACCATTGGGGCGCTTTGTGCTTGCGCAGCGACTCGGTGGTCGGTTGATAGCGTTCCGCCTTGCGTGCGCCCTGCCCGGCTGCGAGGCTGCCTGCCAGGCCGAGGCCCAGGAAGGCCGCCGTCGACAACCAGAAAGTCCGTCTCATCATGACCGCTGCCTCCTCACTTAAACTTGACCGGGTTCGGGATGGACCCAGGGCGAGCGATAAGGGCGCCGGAGCAGGCGATTCGCCTCGGGGTCTCCCACCACCTGGTGAGTAGCCGGGTCCCAGGTGAGCGTGCGCCCGAGCTCCAGAGCGATGTTGCCCAGGATGCAAGAGGCGCTTGAGATGTGCCCCTCCTCGATATCGGCCACCGGGCGCGACCGCGCGTCGATGGCCGCCAGAAAATCTTTCATGTGATAGCGGATCGCCGGAGCCACGTGGCGTTCGAGCGCCTCTTCGGTCTTGTCTTCCGGATACTGCTCCAGCTCATAGGTCACGTCGCGGCGAATCGGCTGCGCGCCCTTCTCTAGCGGAATGTAGTCGTAGCGGAAGACGCTCGCCTTGAGCGTCCCTTTCTCGCCGTAAAAGATCGCCGCCCAAGGATAGTCCGGATCGGGCGGATGGCCCCAGCTGCGGTGCTGCCAGACGATCTTCAGATCGTCGTAGTCGAAGGTGACGGTCTGCGTGTCGGTGATGTTCGCCTTGCTGGCCTTGTCGATCAGGATCCCGCCTGAAGAGGCGATGCGCCGCGGCCAGCCCAGGCTCAACATCCAGCGGACCATGTCCAGCATGTGTATGCACATGTCGCCGACGATGCCATTGCCGTACTCCATGAAGGCGCGCCAGCGGCGCGGGTGGACAAGGGCGTTGTAAGGCCGCATGGGCGCCGGCCCGGTCCACATCTCGTAGTCCAGATAATCGGGCGGCGCCGTATCCGGCGGATTCTCCCGCGCCCGCATGTGATAGTAGCAGCAGATCTCGACTAGGCCGATCTTGCCGAGCTTGCCCTCGGCGAGAATGCGCTCGCGCGCCTCCACCAGGTGCGGCGTCGAGCGGCGCTGGGTGCCCACCTGTACCACGCGGCCATACTTGCGCGCTGCCTCAACCATCGCCTGCCCTTCGATCACATCGACGCTGATCGGTTTCTGCACATAGACGTCGGCGCCTGCCTTGACTGCCTCGATCATCGTGAGGGCGTGCCAGTGGTCGGGCGTGGCGATCAGAACGATGTCGAGATCACGCTCGGCAAGCATCTTTCGGTAGTCGGTGTAGGTGCGCGGCCGTTTTCGTGAAGCCTGGCGTTCGGCCGCCATGTCGGCGGCCTTGGCCAGCATGATCTTGTCGACGTCGCACAGCGAGACGACCTCGACCGGCGCCACCTGGATGAGACGGAACAGGTCGCACTTGCCGTACCAACCCGAGCCGATCAGCCCCACACGGCGACGTTTCTGCTGATCGTAGGCGGCGGTTCGAAGAGCCAGACCTGCGGCCGTGGCGGCCAGAAACTGGCGGCGGTCCATCGAGACACTCCTTGTGTGGCGTTGAGTACCTGCTTATCTTAGCCGAGAGCGCGCCGCACGGGTTATTCGTCCGTGAAGCGAGGTTTCACCAGATCGCCCGGTTGCAACTCCTGGTCAGTCGCCAGGGCGACGGCGTCTCCTTCGGCGAGACCACGCACCACCTCGACGCGGGTGATGCTGGCGATGCCCAGCTCGATGGGCCGCCAGGCGACCCGGTTACCCTCGAGCACCAGCACGCCGCTGTCCTCACCCCGCCGCCGTAGCGCCTCCTTGGGAATAGTGAGCGCGTTCTCGACCACGCGGGAGCGGATTTCAATGTTGACATTGGCGCCCGGCACCAGGTCCAGGTCGGTGTTGGCGATTTCGCCAATGACCTCGCCAATCTGGCGTGTGCCCAGCTTGACGATCTGGGTCGCGCCTTTCTCGACGACGCCTTGCCACTGCTTGCCCGGCCTTGCGTCCCAGGTGATGATGACCGGCATGCCCACGGCAACGCCGCCCAATTCCGGCTCATCCACGTAAATGAGCACCCGCACGCTCTCCAGGCGACCGATCTCGGCGACCGGTTCGCCCGGTTGGACATAGCTGCCCGGGCGCACCGGGAGGTCGTAGATGACGCCGTCGGAAGGGGCGCGGATCCGGCTCTGGGCCAGACGGCGGGCAGCCTGCTCGCGGTCGGCGACGGCCTGACGTAGGCGCGCCTCGGCGGCGGCACGGTCAGCCGGAGCCACCAGGGCCGCCCGGCGGCGCTTCTGCGCCTTGAGCTCCAGTTCGGCTCTCCGGACCCGGTCGCGCGCCTGAAGCACCTCCTCGCGCGTGGCCGCCTGTTTTTCGAGCAGCCGGGTCAAAGACTCGAGCTCGCGCCGCGCCGCGGCCAGCTCCTCCTCCGCCGCCGCGATGGCGGCCTCCACAGCCGCCCGCTCCGCCGCCCTGCCGCCCTCTTCGAGCATCTTCAGCGTCTCCTGAGCTTCCCCGATGCGCGCCTCGGCGGCGGCCAGATCCTTCTCAGCCCCCTCCGTGGCCAGCTCCACCAGCAGCTCCCCGCGCCGGACGCGCCGCCCACGTTCGACGAGGACCTTCGCGACCACGCCGGCACGTTCGGCCGGAACCGGCGTCCGCGCCAGGGGTTCGACCTTGCCATTCGTGCGAACGGTGCTGGCCAGCGTCTGGCGGCGCGCCCGGGCAAAGGGAACCTCCCGGGGATCCTCGCGGCTCAGGAAATGCCACACTCCGCCAGTGACGGCGGCAAGCAGCACAAGCACGAGGGCGAGCTTTTTCAAAGCGTCATTGTAGCGCGAGCGGCGCACCGGGCCCAGTCAACAAGTTTTCAATTGTTCGTCAGAGAAACGTCATGCTCGTTTCTTACACTCGGAGGTTCCTGCAACGAGGATTCCGTTCATGCACCGAAATCAGCTCACCGTTTCCCGCCAGTTCTGTGTACTCGGTCTCGCCCTCGCACTCGCCTCCCCGCTTCGGGGCCAGTCGGTCTTCGGCGCCATCGTCGGCAGCGTGCGCGACCCCTCCGGGGCGGCCGTCGCCAATGCCGAAGTTAAAGTCAAGAACCTCGATCAGAGCCTGACGCGCGAGGGCCGAACCAACAATCAGGGCGATTACGACATTCAGAATCTGCCGCCGGGCACCTACTCGGTGACCGTCGCGGCCAAGGGCTTCCGCGAGTTCCGCGCCGAGCGCGTTGTGCTCGAGGCTCGCCAGATCGCGCGGGTCGATGCGGCGCTGGCGATCGGCGAGCTGGCGCAGCAGATCAGCGTCACCGCCTCCGGCGCCGTCGTGACAACGGAAACGCAGACCATCTCGAGCGCCCTTACGCGCACCGAGGTTCTCACCCTGCCGGCGAACTTCCGCGGCGCCCGCACCACCAGCCCCTACCTGTTGCTTTACGCCTTGCCCGGCGTTCAGGCCGACTCCGGCAACGCCTTTTCGATCCAGGGCGGCATCCCGGCGCAGGCGAACATCTCCCTCGACGGCATCTCCACCATCGACGTGCGCGGCAACAGCCCGCTGCGGGAAATGTTTCCCTCGATCGAGGCGATTGCCGAAATGCGCGTCCAAGGGGTAGGCAACAACGCCGAATACGGCCAGGTGGGCGACATTACCACCGTCACCCGCGGCGGCACCAACCAGTTCCACGGCTCCGCCTTCTGGTACCACCAGAACCGGGCCCTGGACTCTCGCCCGTTCGGCGCCGTCACCACGCCCCAGAAATCAGCGAACACTTTTGGAGGCAGTCTCAGCGGGCCGCTCCGGCGTGACCGGACTTTCTTCCTCGGCACGATTGAGCGCATGGACTACCGCAGCGGCGCCCTGGTGCAGAACACCGTACCCACCGCCGCGCTCAAGGCCGGCAACTTCTCCGCCGAAGGCGTCGACGTCCGCGATCCCTTCAACAACGGCGCCCCCTTTCCGAATCGACAAATCCCGGCGGCGCGTTTCAATGCCGCCGCGCTCGAGGTCCTGAAGCTCTACCCGGAGATCAACTTCGGCGAGACCCAGCGCGTCGTCTCGGCCAACTTTCGCGAGAATCGCCCCGCCCCGGACGATTCCATCCAGTTCGATATCCGGCTGGATCACCAGTTTAGCGACCGCCAGCTTCTGTTCGGGCGGCTCAGCTGGAAGGATCTGGACCAAATGCGGCCGAACATCCTCCGGCTGCCGGCCGACACGGGCATCAATGACAATCGCTCGATTGTCCTGGCCCACAACTTCACCGTCGGCCCCACCTTGCTCAACGAGTTCCGCTTCGGCCTGACGCGGAATGAGCGCGGCAATCAGTTCCCCTTTGACGGCGAAGGCTTCGCCCGCCGCCTCGGCTTGCGCGGCCTCGGGCCGAGCTATCCCTACAAGGACGGCATGCCGTCCATCAGCTTCGCGCCGAGCCCCATCACGGCCTTCTCGAAGGGCCGGCCCGGCACCGTGCTCTCTGAGCTTTACCAGATCAACAACAACACCACCTGGCAGCTCGGCCGCCATACCCTAAAGTTCGGCATCGACGTCCGCCGCGTGCGCACCACTGACGTCATCAGCTTCACTTCCGGAAACGATTACGGCGATTTTCTCTTCAACGGCACTTTCGCCGGGGATCCGTTTGCCGACTTTCTGCTCGGCGTCCCCGCGATCACGGGCTTTGCCAAGATCGGTCCGGATCTCGATGGCCGCTCGGTGCACTGGCACGGCTTCGTCCAGGACAGCTTCCGGTTGAGCCAGCGGCTGACGCTCGAGCTCGGCCTGCGCTACGAGTACCATCCTCCCTTCACCGACGCCGGTGACAACATCGGCAACTTCGACCGGTTCACGCCGGTGACCGGCCGCATCCTGATCCCCTCGAGCGACACCGCGCGCAAGCTGCTGGCACCGGGCTTCCTGCAATCGGTCAACGCCTGTCCCGGCTCGGCCATCGGCGGCGTGCCCTGCACGCCGATCGTCACCGCGCGCGAGGCCCGCTACCCGGAGGGGCTGCGCCAACGCGACCGCAACAACTTCAATCCGCGCTTCGGCTTCGCCTGGCGGCCCTTCGCCGACGGCCGCACCGCCATCCGCGGCGGTTTCGGGCTCTACACGATGACCCAGCTCGGCGCCATCTACTACTCGCTAACGGCGACCACGAGCTCCGACGTGCGCTCCTTCAACAACGGACTCCGCAGCGGCCGGCCCATCTTTGCCTGGCCGGACACCCAGGATCCGGCCTCGCAAGGCATTCGGGCCGCCTCGCTCGGCACCTTCGAGTTCCGCACGGCCAATCAGGTGGACATGCGCGATCCCTACGCAATGCAGTGGAGCGTGAGCGTCGATCGCGAACTCGGGCGCTCCACCGGCTTGCGCGTGAGCTACATCGGCATGCGGAGCGTCAAGCTTCCCTACGCGCCCGACATCAACCAGCCGGTGCCTTCCAGCCGGCCCTTCCGCGAGCGCCCGCTCCTCGAGCGGCCCTTCCCCAACTTCTCGCTGGTTTACAGCCGCGACAACGGCGCCAATGCGATCTACAACGCCCTTCAGGTCGAAGTGAGTCGGCGCTTCGCCGGCGGGCTCGCTTTCCAGAGCGCTTACACCTGGGCGAAAAACCTGGCCGACAACGCCGGTCCGGCGCCCTCGAGTTTCGCCGGCGAGAATGGCGGCGGGCGGTTGTCGAACTCGCTCGACCGGCGCGCCGACCGCGGCAACGTCTATGGCACGCGGCAGCACCGCTCGCTGACGACGCTGGTCTACGAGTTGCCGCTCGGCCGCGGCCGTCGCTTCGGCGCCGATGTCGGTCCCGTCGCCGATGCCCTCCTCGGCGGCTGGCGTCTCAGCTCGATCTTCCTGCTCCAGTCCGGCCCCTGGCTGACGCCGATCATGAGCGGCGGCGATCCGTCGGGAACCAACGCGGAACGCCGCGGCACGCAGCGGCCGGATCGCATCGGCCACGGCTCAGTGCCCGAGCCGACTGCTGACCGCTGGCTCGACCGCAACGCCTTCGTCTGCCCGGGACGCGAGCCCGGCTCGGCCACGCAGTTCAACTGCAACGTGACCCCCATCGGGCGCTTCGGCAACTCGGGCGTCGGCATCGTCAAGGGCCCGGGCACGGTGGGCCTCAATCTGGCGCTGGCGAAATCCTTCCGCCTGAGGGAGAGCTGGAAGCTCACGCTCGAAGGCGCCTTCACCAACGCCCCAAATCACGTGAACCTGGCCGATCCGGCGCTCAACATTGCCGGCAGCGCCTTCGGGCGCATCACCTCGGCCCGCGGCGCCGAAGCCGGCGGCAGCCGCGTCGGGCAGATCTCGGCGCGCTTGGATTTCTGAGATCCGGTCCGCCGCTCCGGGATAGAATGAGTGTGGTTTCGTTTGATCCCTGGAGGACGGATGGCGAGCACTCACCCGGAAGCATCGCGCCGGACGTTTTTGACCTCTTCGTTCGCCGCGGTAGGCGCCACGGCGGTCGCCTGCCGCCGGGCGGCGCCCCCTGAAGAAAAACCCGCCAAGGCGCCCCTGGCTCTGGAGGACTTTCGGCCCATCAGCATGCTGAAGGTGCCGGAGACCAGAATCGAAAAGGCAAAGTTCCCGGTCATTGACGTACACACGCACGTCTACATGTACCCGAGCCTGCCAGGCAAGGACGTCGGGGCCGTGGCCGCGGTCATCCCGCCGGAGCAGGTCGACCAGATCGTCAAGCTGATGGATGAGCTCAACATTAAGCTCATGATTAACTCGACCGGCGGCTACGGCGAGCGTCTGAAGCAAACCATCGAGGGGCTCGTCCAGCGCCATCCCGGACGGTTCCTCACCATGACCGAGCCCGCCTGGGAAAGGATCACCGAGCCGGGCTACGACAAGTGGCAGGCCGAGGAGATCGCCCGCGCCAAAGAGATGGGCGCCGTGGGAATCAAGGTGCTCAAGATCCTCGGCCTCTACCTCCGGGAGAGGCTGACCGAGGGGCCGCTCATCAAAGTCGATGATCCGCGTTTCGATCCGATGTGGGAAGCGGCGGGTAAGCTCGGACTGCCCGTCGCCATACATACCTCCGACCCGGACGCCTTCTTCACCCCGGTCGACAACCGCAACGAGCGCTGGGAGGAGCTTGGCAACCATCCCGACTGGTCCTTTTACGGCAAGGACTACCCGACAAAGCCCGAGTTGCTCGCCGCGCGCAACCGCGTGATCGCCCGGCATCCCAAGACGATCTTCATCGGCTACCACGTAGCCAACCACCCGGAGGATCTGGCCGAAGTCAGCTCCTGGCTGGATCAGTACCCCAACCTCTATGTGGACATCGGCGCGCGGCTCGGCGAGCTCGGACGGCAGCCCTACACGGCGCGAAAATTCTTCCTCAAGTATCAGGACCGGATTCTGTTCGGAACCGACGCGACGCCCAACGCCGACGCGTATCCTCAGCAGGATCTCAAGCCGGAGATGTTCCGCATCTATTTCCGCTTCCTCGAGACCATGGACGAGTACTTCGACTACTCGCCGGCGCCGACGCCGCCACAGGGCCGCTGGCGCATTTACGGCATCGGCCTTCCGGACGAGGTGCTCAAGAAGGTCTATCACAACAACGCCGCTCGGCTGTTCGGGCTGAAACCGATCTAGCCGGAGCCCCTATGCAACCACGGCGGGGCTGCCGGGCTCAAAAGCCGCTCACCGATAGGAACAAGCGCTGGATCAGGCTGTTTGTCGGGGCCGCCCTGCTTTGTCCCGGTCCCGTCGTCGGACAACGCGCCTCTTTTGGATTCGTCGGGGGCACCCACCTGACACGCGATTTCCCAATTTCCCGGACCGTCTTCACCAATCCGGACATCCCGCAGGGCCCGGTGACGTTCGATCTGTTTTCCGAAACCCGGAGCCTGCTATGGGGCCTCGCCGTCGAGATCGATCTGGGCAAGGGCTTCTCTCTTGAAGGCAATGCGCTGCACCGCAACCTGCACCTCGAGCAGCGGTTCATTTACCCCGAGGAATCGGCGACCGGCTACGGCCGGCTCACCGTGGGCACGTGGGAGTGGCCGGTTCTGGCCAAGTACCGCCTGCCCGGGCGCGGCGCCGTCCGCCCGTTCCTCCAGGCGGGGCCGTCCTTCAGGACACGCCACAATCCCGCCCCGACGGAGCCGTCGCAGTTTGGCGGGACAGTGGGAGCGGGCATGGAGTTTCGCTTCCACCGCTTCCGGCTATCGCCCGCATTACGCTACACGCGCTGGCGCTACGACGGTGATTACCCGCGCATCGCGACGAAACGCGATCAGGTCGAGCTCGTGACCGGATTGCGCTATGCCACCTCGGTGCCGGCCTGGCGGTTCGGGAGCAAGAAGCTGCATTTTGGACTGGTGGGGGGCGGCCCGCTCACCGGCGGAATCGCCGAGGTCGGCCGGCCGGAACGGCTCGACGAGAAGCGGGGATACGCGGGCGGCCTGGCGGTCGAGGTGGGGCTCAATCGACGTGTCGCGGTCGAAGGGAACGGCCTGTACCGGCCGTATCGCGCCTACCGCTATACCATCTTCGAATCCCCTGGCATCACGCCGCGCGAGGTCTCCTTCGAGTTCACGGTGCTCACCTGGCAATTCCCGGTGCTCGCCAAGTACCGCTTTCTGCCGGAGTCCAGGCTTCGGCCGTTCGTCGCCGCCGGGCCTTCCTTCCGGTTTGCGGGAAACCTGAACGGCTTCAACCCTTCGCGGCTGGGTTTCACCGCCGGCGGCGGCTTCGAGACCGATTACAAGAGCGCGAAGATCAGCCCGACGCTGCGGTTCACGCGCTGGGCCCGTGATCCGGCAGGGTCCGGCTTTTTCCCCAGCCCCCGCACCGCGCCAAACCAGGTGGAAATGCTGGTGTCAGTGACCTTTTGATCCCCCAGTACGATGCCGCTGTCCTCAGGCCGCAGGGCCGGCGGTCAGAGCGGTCAGGCCCCTGCGCACCGGCGAGGCGCCGCGTTGCTTCGTCGAGCGCGTCCTGGAGGCGGACGCCTCGGGTCGCCAGATGCGCCCGTCCAGGCGGGCGGCGATCATTTCCTGGCGGACCTTCTCGAAGCGGGCCGTGCCAGGCTCATAGCCGGCGGCGACAACATCGTCGTCGGTGATCTCCTGCGCAGTCAGCAGATACTTGGTCAGGTAGTTCCGGATCCGATCGTGCACCAGGCGATCTTTGGTTGTGACATAGACGAGCAAGATCTGCTCGCCCGGCACGCCGCGCAGGGCCTCCCAGACCAGCGAGGGCCGCTGAAGCTTTGCCGCCTTGAGCCTTTTCTCCAAAGGCCGCACGGCAGCCTCGAGCCTCTTCCAGCCCTCGGTCTCCTGCTTTCCCATCTCCAACCGTTTGGCAAAACCAGAGCGCTCTTTCGGCGGGAGCTTCTCGGTAATGAGCGCCAGCAGGAGCGCCAGGGAGTCGACCGCGAGCGGCACGCCGAAGGGAATGAGCTGCCGGGCCTTCTGGAGTTTGGCCAAGGCGCTCAGATTCAGCCGGGGGCCCGAAAGGCTTGGGGAAACGAGCCGCAACAGGCGTTCTTTGTCGAGCGCCGCGATGACGTCGGTCAGGGCGGGCTCGCGGGCAATCTGGCGCAACTCCCCCAGCAGGCTCCGCGGCGCAATCAACGCCTCGATGCCTGCCTGCCGGGCCGCTTCATACTGCTGCTGGGTCCGGGGCTCCACGGTGAACCCGAGCCGGACGCGGAACCGGACCAAGCGCATCAGGCGCACCGGATCGTCGAACAGCGTCGTGTTGGAGTTGGCCCGCAGCTCTTTCTGATGCAGGTCTCCCAATCCGTTGGCCGGATCGAGCAGTAGCCCGCGCGAGGCTGGATGTAACGACAATGCAATCGAGTTGACGGTGAAGTCCCGGCGCAGCAGGTCCTGATGAATCGGGGCAGGCTCCACCTGAGGCCGTCCTCCCGGTTTTGAATAACGCTCCGTGCGCGCCATGCCGATTTCGGCGGTCACCCCGTCAGGAAACACCAGTTCGGCCGACTTGCGCGTCTCGTCCTGAGCGAGGATCCACGCCCCGCTTTCCTCGGCCACCCGGCGCGCCAGCGCGAGGGCGTTGCCCTGAAAAGCGAAATCCAGGTCGGTGATGGGGAAGCCACCCAGCATATCGCGCATCGCGCCGCCGACCAGAAAGAGCGGCGGACCGATCTGTCGGGCCGCCTGGTCGATCGCCGCAAGCGCCCTGCCCTGTTCCGGGCTGAGATGGCTTTCGAGCATAAACATGTAGTCGCTCATCGCAGTCCTCCCCTCCGCCGGCAAGCTCCGGCGTCGCCTGGCCGGCGTCGCCAGCAGCCGCCGGCGTCCACCATGACGCCTAGGCTCGCGGATGATGCGTGTCTACAATCGATTGCAGCCGGGACTTCATGACGTGCGTGTAGATTTGCGTCGTCGAGATGTCCGCATGTCCCAGCATGGTCTGCACGCTCCGTAAGTCCGCACCTCCTTCGAGCAGGTGTGTGGCAAAGCTGTGCCGGAGCACATGGGGACTCAGGCGTCGCCGCAGGCCGGCTTTCCGGCCGTAGCCTGCCAGAGACTTCCAGAAACCCTGCCGCGTCAGCGGGCCGCCCCGGGCCGTGACAAACAGATACGGGCTGGAGCGCCCTTTGAGCAATTGGGGCCGTGCTGTGGCGAGGTACCGCTCGATCGCCGCCAGGGCTACCTTGCCGACGGGAACCATCCGCTGCCGGTTTCCTTTCCCGATGACTCGCACCAGGCCGAGTTCTCGATCCACGTCGGAGCACCCGAGCCGGCACAGCTCGGAGACGCGCAAGCCGGATGCATAGAGAAGCTCGATCATGGCACGGTCGCGCACGACGGTCGGCCGATCGCCTTCCACCGCGGCGATCAGTTGCTCTATTTCCTCTCTTGTCAATAACTTAGGTAGACGAGCCCAGAATTTGGGCGAAATCAGCAGCGCCGTCTCCTCCCCGTCAATCCACCCTTCCCGCAGCAGATAGCGATAAAAATTCCGCAACGTAGCCAGATGGCGCGCCATCGATCGGCTGGACAACCCGGCGGCGCTCAGATCGTCCAGGTAGCGGCGAAGTTGGTCGGCCCGGGGAATCTCGGGCCCCAGCCGGGCGGCCAGCCGCTCCAGATCCTGCCGGTAAGCTGCAATCGTGTTCGGCGCCAGCCCTTTCTCGATGCGGCAGTAGTTCAGGAACGACGGGATAGCCGCCGACAAAGGTGCCACATGCGCCATTGAGCCAATGATACAATAATTCGGAAATTGTTTTAAAGAGCTGCCCGGCAGCCTGCCGCCTTTGACCGGCTCGACACACAAGAAGGTTATCATCGAACGGTTTGACCGGGAACCGCTCAAGGGCTACGTCAATCCGCAAACTTGGCTTACGCCGGACCGCCTCGAGCTGATCAGCCCTGCCGGCGCCGCCGTCAGCATCCCCTACGACGACGTCAAAGTCGTTGCATTTGTTAGGGATTTTGAAGCAGAAGGCTTCGCGCGCACCCGGCGGGCCTTCACCAGCCGCCCCAAAGCCGAAGGACTCTGGGTGCACCTGCTGTTTCGCGACGGGGATGCCGTCGAAGGCCTGATGGCGAACAATCTGCTCGAATCCGGCCCGGCGGGCTTCATGGTGACGCCGCCGGAGGCCGCCTCGAACGTCCAGAAGCTCTTCGTCCCGAGGGCCGCGCTCCGCGAGCTCAGGGTCCTGGGCGTAGTCGGCAGCCCGCTCCGGCGCAGGAAGCGAGCCGTCGCGGAGGAGCAGATCAGGCTGTTCGAGTGACCTCGCCGGGCACCTCCGGCGCCTCGGCGTCAACCAGTTGCCAGCGCGCTTCCTCGAGGCCGACGTACTTGCAGACGCGCAGCTCGCCCGCTTCGGTCTCGAGCGCGTCGCCGATGGCAAGCGGGCGTTGCTCCTCGCGGAGGCGTTTCCAGGCGGCGTAGAGGTTCGGGGCCTCGACGTCGCCGCCCTCGGAATAGTCGCGCCTCTTGAGCCAGGCGATGCCGCTGGTGTGGGGGGCCCAGCGGACGGCCTCGCGGAGGTGCGCTTTGAGGCGGTGAATGCGGAAGCGGGGCATGGCCGCACGTTAACATATCACACCGCAATTGTTTCGAACAAGGCCCCGCCCCGCCTGCGGTACACTACCTCCGATGCCGTTTGACTCCAGCGACTACGGCCCCCAGGTCCAGGCCATCCTCGCCCTCGACGGCGACGGCTGGCGCCTGATGCCGCTCGCCGGCGGCGCCTGCTCCTCGCCCGAAGCCGCCGCGCGCCTCCGCTCCGCGCGCGCCTCCGAGCTGTTCCCAACCGCCCGCGCGCCCGAGGCGGCCCTGAGCGGCCTCTGGCTGTACTTCTCCTGCCTCGATGAGTCCCACCGCATCTCCCAGCGGATCGACACCCCCGAGGGCAGCTTCTGGCACGGGATCATGCACCGCCAGGAGCCCGATCCTGAAAACGCCGCCTACTGGTTCCGCCGCACCGGACGCCATCCCGTCTTCGAGCCGCTCCGCCAGGACGCCGCGCGGATTCTCGAAGCTTTCCCCGAGGTCGCCTTCCGGCCGGGCTCGGCCTGGGATCCCTTCGCTTTCATCGACTTCTGCGAGCAGGCGCGGCGCAGGCCCGGTTCGAAGGAAGAGGAGGCGGCCCGGCTGATCCAGCGCGCCGAATGGCAGCTTCTGTTTGACTACTGTGCGAGGGCGATCCGATGAAGGCTCGGGCGGCCGTACTGGCGGCATTCAACCAGCCGCTTGAAATCCGGGAGTACCCGGTGACCGCGGCGCTCGCGCCCGGCGAGGCCCTGGTGAGAGTCGAAATGGCCGGCATCTGCGGTACCGACGTCCATCTGTGGAAGGGCGAGCTTCCGGTGCCCGTGCCGCTCATCATGGGCCATGAAACCGTAGGACGCATCGAACGGCTGGGCGAGGGCTTGAGCCGCGACTGGCGCGGTGCGCCGCTCGAGGTCGGCGACCGCGTCACCTGGGCCAGCTCGATCGTCTGCGGGGAATGTTACTTTTGTCGCGTCAAGCGCCAACCGACGCGCTGCGTCTCGCGCAAGGCCTACGGCATCTCCTACCGAGCCGATGAGCCGCCCCACTTGCGCGGCGGCCATGCCGAGTACATCCACCTGCGGGCGGGCACGGCCATCTTCCGGCTGCCGGAGAGCCTCTCCACCGAGGCGGTCGTGGGCGCAGGCTGTGCGCTGGCGACGGCGATTCACGGCGCCGAACGCTGTCCGGTCGAATGGACCGACACGGTCGCCGTGCAAGGCACCGGCCCAGTGGGACTGGCCGCCATCGCCGTGGCGCGGCAGTCCGGCGCGCGGCGGATCATCGCGCTCGGCGGCCCCCCGCACCGGCTCGAACTCGCCCGCCGCTTCGGTGCCGACGCGGCGATCGACATCGCCGTCACCGCGCCCGAAGAGCGCCGCCGGCGCGTACTCGAAGAAACCGGCGGCTACGGCGCCGAGGTCGTCATCGAGTGCGCCGGCGTGCCCGAGGCGGTGGTCGAGGGGCCCGAGCTGTGCTGTGACAGCGGCCGTTACCTGGTTCTCGGCCAGTACGCCAACGCCGGCAACATCTCATTCAACCCGCACGTGATCACGCGCAAGCAGCTCGAGATCCGCGGCTCCTGGGGGTTCGAGCCACGCCACGTCGACCGGGCCCTGCGCTTCCTCGGGCTCGGCCGCTGGGCCGAGCTCTTCGCAGGCGAGATTACCCACCGTTACCCGCTCGACCAGGCGCAAGAGGCGCTCGAGACCGTCCGCCTGTGGCGCGCGGGCAAAACGGTGCTCGTCCCGTGAGAAACCGCCATCAGCGACGGTAGCCTGCCCGGAATGCAACCGGCCCCGCCACAGACAGCCATGCAGCTCTGCGGTCACCAGCCCGGTGGCGCGCCAAGGGCGGCGTACCGACGCCCTTTCGAAACTCGCCAGGACGGGCCGGCGGGCGCAACCAGACGGTCCGGCCGCCGACCAGGCCCTCACCAGCTAGGGCCCGAGCTGATCTCCTCTTTCGGTCGGCGTTCAGCGCGGCGGTCGATGCTCATTCGACCGTATTGCGGCGGAAGTCGAGCTTGCGCCGCTCGGCGCCGTATTTGATCAGAAGCTGCTCGGAGTCGACCGCCGCTTCCAGAAACGGCCCGCCGAACAGCGGCCAGTTCTCGTAATCGAGCGGGCGGCCGTCGACCCGCGGCGTCTCGCCATAGGTGAACTCCAGGCGCCGGCCCCGCAGCGAGCGGAAACTCACCGACGGCACAGGCTCGAGCCGGTAGTCGAGCGGGAGCGCGAGGATCGCCTTGCGGAAAGCAGCCAGATCCGCAAATTCGCTCGCCGCAGCCGCCTGGACCACGACGCCGTTGTTCAGATAAGGACTGAACAGGCGCCGCCCGCCGCCTTGGATCGGCTTGAGCGTGTAACGCTCGAGCGGCCGCGCGGCGATCAGCGTCTGGTTACCGCGCAGAAAGATCCAGCCCGAAGGATCCTCGACGAATTCATCGAGATCCTTCGAGAGAAACCCGTTGATGTGCGGGAAGCGCGTGAGCGGCGGGATCGAGTAAAGCGCGATCACCGTGTCCTCGTCCTGCATGATCTTCTCGAACGGCGAGCCGCCCAGAAACTTGTCCGGCGAATCGTAGGTGCGTTTGGATCGCACCACCTCCTCGATGCCGAAGTCCGGGCCGAAGCTGAAATAGGACTGCAACTCGTACAGCGACGAGTAAGGGTGCATCGTAAAGAAGGTATTGTGGACCCCGCGCGGATCCGGCACCGCCCAGGTGACGTCCCAGGAGTGCTGCTGGATGGGCTGTAGGATGCCGCCCTGGTCGGATCCCACCGCATATTCGCGGCGCACGTAAGTGGTCTTGTAGACCGGCCCGTGCAGCTCGTCGTGGAACCGCCACCGGTTGCGCGTCCGCTTGCGTTCATAGTGCGTGTAAGGCTTCGAGCGGTCCCAAGCGATCTTCTCGAGAATCGCCGGCGGCCGGTAGGCCGAGGCCACCGAGTAGTAGAGCGCGTAGCTGATCATCGGCTCCGGTTTCGGCCCCAGCCCGAACAGCAGGTAGCCGAAATCGCCGGCCACGCTGTGCCACTTCTCAAGCACGATCTTGTCGTCGGTGCGCGCGTGGCTGCCCACGTAGATGCCGTCCAGGTTCTCCACCGCATAGTCGGCGATGAGATAGTCGAGCATCATCTCGGCCCGCTTCCTCATCACCGGATCCTCGGCCCAGGCGGCCAGATACGACATGGGCAGCAGGAACACGCCCAGATAATGCGTGCAGTCGTATTCGCCCTGGCCGCGGCGCGTCGTCAGGCGCATCCAGGAGTCGATCCAGGCCGCGGCTTCGCGGAAGTTCTCCTCCGAGGACTTGCCGTTAAACCAGCGCTCGCCGGACTCGCCCCGCCAGCGCTGCGCCATCAGGTACATCGAGGTGTAGTAGAGCAGCCAGTGGTTTTCCGTATCGCCGCGGAAGGGCATATAAGTGCGCCAGGCCTCCCGCAGCGCCTGCCGCGCCTCGTCGCTCAACTGGCCCCGGTCGAGATAGGCGACCGCGGTCGCCTGGAACTGCCAGAACATGTCGCCGTGGATCGGCGGCTTGAGCAGCTCGATCAGGCGGCGCGAGCACCAGGCGGGATCCTTGCCGAGCTTCAGGCGCGCGGCGATGGTGGCGTAGCCGAAATCATCACGCTTGGGGTGAGCGTAGTAGTCGATCAGCTCGCGCACGCGCACCTCGAACGGCGGGGCCCCAGCCCAGGCGGCCGTGGCCAGCAGCCAGAGTCCCAGAACCTTCATCGGACCACCTCCGGAATGAACCGCATGCGAAAGGCGACGCTTTCATCGAGCCCGTAGCGACGCCAGGATCGACCGGCGTCCTCGGAGACATAGAGCGCCTCCTCGTGCACGCTCGCCAGCATGCGCCCGGGACGGTCCGGATCGAACACCACGCTCCAGACGTCGCGCAAGGGCAAGCCGTTGTTGCGCTCCTGCCACGTCTTGCCGCCGTCCTCGGAGACCACCACTCCAGGTCCCCAGCCGCACAGGGCGATCCGCTGCGGATTGGTCGGGTCGAAAGCAATGTCGTAGAGGTTCCGGTCCACGCCCACCTTGCCGGAGTTTTCGAAGGTGCGGCCGCCGTCGGTCGAAACGAACAGGCCGCCCCGCTGGGTCACCGCGAGCCAGTGATCGGGATCGTGGGGCGACTGCTGGATGTACATGATCTGGAACCCTGCGGCCCCGGCCAGGCGCCAGCTCCGGCCGCCATCCTCGCTCAGATAGAGACCGGACTCGCCCCCGCAAACCAGGCGTCCGGCCCGAGTGCGGTCGACGCGGACCGATTCGGTGTAGCGCCGGCGCGGCAGCGGGTGCACCTGCTCGAAGGTGGCGCCTCCGTCCCGCGTCACCTGCAACCCATTCACATAGGCGAAGTACACCGTGCCGGGCGCGTTCGGGTCCACGGAGAGATCGCGGAGTTCCGTCACCTGGTGATCGGTCAGAATCCGCCAGCGACGCCCGCCCTCGGCGGCCCGGATCAGGCCGTTGCCCGCCGCCAGGTAAAGCGTCGAGGGATCGCGGGGATCGTAGTCGACAGCCAGAACGAGCGGATGATTGAGGCCCCGGTGCTCGAATCCCCCGCCGGGCGATTCGACGAATAGCCCGCTCGTTTTGAGCGGCAGCCCTCCCACCCAGTTCTTCTGAATGCGCATGCACAGCCAGAGCCGGTGTTCGGCCGCCAAGCTCGCCGCCAACGCCAGTGCAAGTAACAGACAGCGCATAAATGAGACATGATAACAGGCGCGGCGGCGGGCATTGCTACACTGAAAGAAATCTCTCGCATTGGAGCGCACATAACCGCATGAGAAGAATTCTCCGGCGCAGCTTGGTCTTTGTCCTCGCCGCGGGCGCCTGCCTGGCGCAAAGCCTGGCCGAGTTCGAAAAGCGGGTGAGCGAATTCACCCTGGAAAACGGGATGCACTTCATCGTGCTCAAGCGCGACCCGGCCCCGGTGGTCTCCTTTTTCGCCTACGTGGACGCCGGGGCGGTAAACGACCCCCGCGGAAAGACCGGGCTCGCTCACATGTTCGAGCACATGGTGGGCAAAGGGACCACGCGCGTGGGCACCACCGATTACGCGCAGGAAAAGCAGGTCCTCGAGGAGATCGAGCGAATTTACGACGAGATCGACAACGAGCGCCGCAAGGGTTCCAGGGCTGACCGGGCCCGCCTGGACGAGCTCGAGGCCCGCCTGCGCGCCGCCATCGAGAAGGCCAACCAATTTGTCAAGCCGAACGAGTTTGTCCGCCTCTTCGAGGCCAACGGCGCCGTCGGCTTCAATGCGGGCACCGGCAGCGACTACACGGTCTATTTTTGCAGCATGCCGGCCAACCGGCTCGAGCTCTGGTTCCTGCTCATGTCGGAGTGGTTACGCCAGCCGGTCTACCGGGAGTTTTACAAAGAGCGGGACGTGGTGCGCGAAGAGCGCCGGATGCGCGTCGAATCCAGCCCGCAAGGCAAGCTCCAGGAGGTGCTCATGGCGACGGCCTTCCTGGCGCACCCCTACAGGATCCTGGTCGGCTGGGCAAGCGACATCGACAACCTCCGGGCGCGCGATGCGGCGGAATTTCACCGCACTTACTATGTCCCGAGTAACATCACGATCGCAATCGCCGGCGATGTGGAGGCGAACGAAATCAGGCTTCTGGCCGAGCGATACTTCGGGCGGATCCCGCCGGGACCGGAGCCTCCGCGCGTGATTACCGAGGAGCCGCCGCAGGAAGGCGAGCGGCGGGTCACGGTCGAGACTCCCGCGCAGCCGATCCTGCTGGTTGCCTACAAGCGGCCTGACCAGCGCCATGCCGACGATCCGGTTTTCGACGTGCTGGCCAGCCTGCTGGCGAGCGGCCGGACCGGCCTGCTCTACAGGGAGCTCGTGCGCGACAAACGCATCGCTCTGGCCGCCGGCGCCGTCCCGGCGGTCCCGGCCGCCAAGTTCCCCAGCCTGTTTCTGATCTACAGCGTCCCGAACGCGGGGCACACCATCGAGGAGAACGAAAAAGCGGTGTATGAGATCCTCGAGCGGCTCCAGCGCGAGCCGGTCGAGGAGGCGGCGCTCGCCCGCGTCAAGACCAAGATCCGCGCCGATCTCATCCGGCAGCTTGCCTCCAACGCGGGCCTGGCGCGCCAGCTCGCTTTCTATCACGTGAATTACGGCAACTGGCGGACCCTGTTTACAGGCATCGAGGAAATCGAGAAAGTGACCGCCGGGGACGTGCAGCGGGTTGCGCGCCAGTATCTGAGGCCCAGCAAGCGCACCGTGGCCTACCACGTCAGGCCCGAGGCCAATCCCGAGGAGGGGCGGCGATGACCAGGCGGCTGGCACTTGCATTGTTGCTCGCGGCACTGGCGGCGGCGCAGGATGTGCCCGCCGTCGAAGAGCTCAAGTTTCCCCCGCTCAAACAGGTTCAAATCCCCAAGGTCGAGACCTTCACGCTCCCCAACGGGATGCGCCTGTACCTGCTCGAGAACCGCGAACTGCCCCTCATTGGCGGCTTCGCTCTGGTGCGCACCGGGAACCTTTTCGATCCGCCGGAGAAGATCGGGCTGGCCAGCCTCACCGGAGACGTGCTGCGGACCGGCGGCACCGCGGAGAAGACCGGCGACGAGATCGACGAGCTGCTCGAAAACCTTGCCGCCTCCATCGAAAGCGGCATCGGAGAGACGAGCGGCACGGTCTCCTTCAACTGCCTCCGCCAGGACGTCGACGAAGTGCTGGCCGTCTTCAAGGCGCTGCTGACGGCGCCGGCCTTCCGCCAGGAGAAGCTCGATCTGGCCAAGACGCAGTACCGAAGCATGATCGCCAGGCGCAACGACGATGCCGGCGCCATCGCCTCGCGCGAGTTCTCCCAAATCATCTACGGCCGGGACAATCCCTACGGCTGGCGTATGGAGTACGAGCATCTGGACCGCATCAGCCGCGACGACCTCATGGCATTCCACAAACGCTACTTCTTCCCGGCGAACATCCTGCTGGCCGTCCAGGGGGATTTCTCCGCCGCGGAGATGAGGGCCAAACTCGAGAAGCTTTTCGCCGACTGGCAGGTGAAGCAGCCGCCCGTGCCGCCCTTCCCAGAGGTGAAGGCGCGTCCGGCGCCCGGCATCTATCTGGCGGAGAAAGAGGACGTCAACCAGACCTTTTTCCGGATCGGCCATCTGGGCGGCCTGTTGCGAGATCCGGACTTCCCCGCCCTCGAGGTCATGGCGGACATCCTGGGCGGCGGCTTCTCCAGCCGCCTGTTCGCCCGCGTGAGGACCCAGCTCGGCTATGCCTACAGCGTCGGCGCCTCCTGGGGCGCCAACTACAACCATCCGGGAGTCTTCCGGATCGCCGGCAGCACCAAGTCGGAATCGACCACCGAGACGATTCGCGCCATCCTCGAAGAAGTTGAGCGGCTCCGCAACTCCGAGGTAACCGACGAGGAACTCAAGACCGCGCAGGACACGGTGCTGAACAGCTTCGTCTTCAACTTCGATCAACCTTCGAAGACGCTAAACCGGCTGGTCCTGTACGACTATCACGGCTATCCCAAAGACTTCATCTTCCGTTACCAGAAGGCTGTAGCCGCCGTAAGCAAACAGGACATCCTGCGCGTGGCCAGGAAATACCTGCGGCCGCAGGATCTGACCATCGTCGCGGTGGGCAAGCCTTCGGACTTCGGCACGCCGTTGGCGGAGCTCGGGCTGCCGGTCCACAAGATCGACCTCACCATCCCGGAACCCAAGCGCCAGGCGGCGCGCGCCGATGCGGGGAATCTGGCGAAAGGCAAGGAGCTGCTGGCGCGGGCGCAGCAGGCCGTGGGCGGAGCCGAGAGGCTCGCCGGCGTCAAAGACATTCTGATGACTTCCGAGATCGTCCTCCAGGGCATGGGCGCCGGTATGCGGGCCTCGCAGACCAGCCGGTGGCTGGCGCCGTCCGTCATCCGGCAGGACCAGCAATTGCCTTTTGGGGCGGTGAGCTCCTACTCGGACGGTCAGACAGGTTGGTTGGCCACCCCGCAAGGTGTGCAGCCGATGCCCGCGCCGGTGATGCGCCAGGTGCGGGGCGCACTGCTGCGCATCCTGCCCTCTTTGCTCCTGAGTGACCGGCTGCCGGGCCGCCAGGTGAACCTGATCGAAGAGGGTGTGATCGAGGTCCAGGACAGCTCGGGCGAAAGCGTCCGCCTGAGGCTCGATCCGGAAACCGGGCTGCCGGCGGCCCTCATCTATCCCTCAATTCAGATGAGCGGGCCGCCGTCCACCACCGAGGAGATCCTGGAGGACTGGCGCGAGACCGGCGGGCTCAAGATGCCGTATAAAATTACGATCCGGAGGGATGGTGCGCCATACGCGGAAGTGACGGTGCGGGAAATCCGTTTCAACACGGGCTTGACCGAGGAGGAGTTGAGCAGCAAGCCATGACGCGGCGGACGGTCCTCGGGATGCTCGCGGGCGCCGTGTCGCTGGGCGCACAAAGCAGGCAGGAGCGGGGCAAGCAAATCATCGACGCGGCGATCGCCGCGCTCGGCGGCGAGAGGTTCCTCGCGCTTCGCAATCGCGTGGAAAAGGGCCGGGCTTACTCCTTCTATCAGGAGAAACTCGCCGGCCTGGCCAAGGCCACGGTCTACACGCGGTATCTGGCGCCCGCCAATCCGCCCAAGATTGACGACTTCTACTTGCGCGAGCGGCAGGCCTTCGGCGACGACGAGGCCTGGGCCGTGCTCTTCACCGAGGAGGACGGCTGGGAGATCACCTTCCGGGGCGCGCGGCCGCTACGCCAGCAAACGATCGAGCGGTTCCGTGACAACCGCCAGCGGGACATTTTCTATATACTGCTGCGGCGGCTGGGCGAGGAGGGCCTGATCATCGAGCATCGCGGCTCCGACGTGGTGGACAACCGGCCGGTCGATGTCGTCGATATCACCGACGCCAAGAACCGCGTGGTCACGGTCTATTTCCACCGCTCGACGCGGCTGCCCATCCGGCAGGTCTTCACCCGCCGGGATGAGCGGCGCATCCCCCACGAAGAGGTGACCGTCTTCGACAAATACCGCGACGTCGGCGGCGTGCAACTGCCCTACGTGATCCAGCGCTATCAGGACGGCCAGCGCACCTTCGCCATGTTCGCCGAATCGGTTCTGATCAATCAGGATCTCACCGACGAGAAGTTCACCCTTCCGCTGAAGCTGAAGATCCTGGAGCGGCAAAAATGAACCGTCTCGCTCCGGAGCTCGTACGCCGGAGCAAGCTGTTATAATCGAGACAACTTTTTGGGGCGGGGCTCGGGCCCGCCCCGGGTGAAAGCCGGTCATGGATCTCGACCAGCTACACACATTCCTGGAGGTGGTGCGGCTGAAGAGCTTCTCCAAGGCGGCGCAGACCTGCTTTCGGAGCCAGCCGGCCATCAGCGCCCAGGTGCGGGCACTCGAGCAGGAACTGAACACCTCCCTGTTTCACCGTTTGGGGACTCGCATCGAGCTGACCGAGGCTGGCAAGATCTTCCGAGACTACGCCGAGCAGATGCTCGAACTACGGCGCCGTGCCGAGGAGGCGATCCACGAACTCGAGCGCACGCCGCGCGGCGAGCTGGTTATTGCGGCCAACGAAGCCACCTGCCTCTACGTGTTGCCTGCCGTCTTTGCCGATTACAAGCGGGAGTTCCCGCATGTCGAGCTCCGGCTGGAGCGGGCCTTCGGGGCGCGCGCGCTCGAGGCCGTGCTCGAAAACCGCGCCGACTTCGGCTTCGCGCAGCTTCCGATCAACGACAAGCGATTGCAGGTGGCGCGGATTCACACCGACGAGATCAAGCTGGTCGTGCCGCCGGGCCACCGCCTCCTTACCCGCCGCTTTGCGCTGCCGAAAGACTTGGTGGGAGAGCCTCTGCTGCTGCCGCGGGCCGGCACGACACGCGCCCGCCTGGATGCCTGGCTCGAACCCGTCGAGGAGGAGATCCAGGTGTCGATGGAGCTGGACTCGACGGAGATGACCAAGCGCTCGGTGATGGCCGGGCTGGGGCTGGGCTTTTTGGCCAGTTCGACCTGCCGGGAAGAGTTCAGCGCCGGAACGCTGGCGGGCGTCTCGCTCGGCCCGGAACCGATGGTGCGGCAACTTGGCCTGATTTACCGCAAGGATAAGGCGCTGTCCCGAGCCGCACTCGCCTTCATTGAGATCACGCTCCGGCACGCGCATGCCCGGGACGGAGCGCGCAAGGAGCGGCGCCGGGAGCCATCGGAGGGCTGAGAATGGAGCCGGAGCGGCTGATCGAGAAATGCTCGACGATCTTTATCGCCGCGGGCAACCAGGTCCGGGTCTTTCACTCACTCGAGGAGGTGCCGGAAGAGCTGCGGGAGAGGCTGCTGGAGACGACGCGCGGCGCCTCAGCAGCCACCATCCTCATTGCCGACCAGCGAGGCCGGGAGGAAATCCTCCGCGCGGCCCAGGCGCCGACTTCGGAGTTTGACCGGCGTTGGGCGGCGGTCATGGCGTCACCGCCGGCTCGGCCAACCGCTCTGCTCGGCAGGGCGCGCAAGCTCTGGCCAGTCGCTCTGGCGGCAGCGCTCGCCTGTCTTTTCTGGTTCGTCCTCGCCTGGCAGAGCTGAGCGGCCGCACCGTTGGCCTGCGTGATATCCTTTCCCTGAAATGGCCTGGAACGTACTCGTGTTGGGCAGCTTGGGCCAGTTGGGCAGCGAACTGGTGCGCGAGTTTCAAGCCAGGGGTCACAGCGTCAGCGGCTACGACCGCGCTGAGGTCGACATCACCGACGAGGCGCAAGTCGAGCAGGTCATCGCCCGCATCCGGCCCGAGCTGGTGATCAACGCCGCCGCCTACAACCAGGTGGATGTCGCCGAGCGCGAGCCGCAGGCGGCATTCCTGGTGAATGCTCTCGCCGTCCGCCATCTGGCCGTCACCTGCCGCCAGTGGGACATCCGGCTGGTGCACTACTCCACCGATTACGTCTTCGACGGACGCGCCGGGCGGCCCTATACCGAAGAGGACCCCACCCACCCGCTGGGCGCTTATGCGGTCTCGAAGCTCGCCGGCGAGCTCTACGCGCAGGCCTATCTGGAGGCGCCGCTGATCATCCGGACCTCGGGGGTCTTCGGCCCCGCCGGGCGCCACACCGCCCGCGGCAATTTCATCGAGCTGATGCTGCGCCTGGCCGCCGAGGACCGGCCGATTCGCGTCGTCGAGGACCATTTCGCTTCGCCGACCTACGCGCCGGCGCTCGCCGCGAGAACGGCGGACCTGGTCGAGCGCGGCGCCTCCGGGATTTTCCATCTCGGAGGGGGAACCGCCATTTCCTGGTTTGACTACGCGGCGATGATCTTCCGCCTCGCCGGCATCGCCGCCCGGCTCCAGCCCACCAACGAGCGCGAATACCGCACGGCGGCGCGGAGGCCCAAGTACTCGGCGCTCTCCAATCGCAAGGCGGAGGCCTTCGGCATCGCGCCGATGCCGCCACTCGAGGAGGCCGTGCGCGAGTACCTGGACAGGCGCGAAAAAATGAATTGAGATTTGAAACTCCGGGGTGTACAATGCCCTGGAGGCTTGGGCGGGGAGGAAAACAGGGTCTGCCTCCGTTTTGGGAAGCCTCGCCGGAGGTCTATACCGCTATGGCTTCGTCTCGAGGTGTGCGCAGCCCAAGGCTGCGCTCGCTGTTTCCGCTTGCGTTGCTGCTGCTGGCCTCCACGGCATATGGACAAGGCGATCGCGGCACGATCACCGGTCTGGTCACCGGCAGCACGCAGGCCGCCATTCCCGACGTGGAGATCGTCGTGACCCACGTCGCCACCAATGTTCAAACCACCACGCGCAGCGGGCCGACCGGCGTCTACAACCTGTTGCGCCTGCCCGTGGGCACATATACCCTCGTCGCCCGCAAGGAGGGCTTCCGGACCTACCAGCAGACGGACATCCCGGTCCGCGTCGGCGAGACGATCCGGCTGGATATCACCCTCGAGGTCGGCCAGCTCACCGAGCAGGTCACCGTCGTCGGCGCGGCCCCGCTCATCCAGTCCGAATCGGCCGAAGTGGGCCTGGTGCTCACATCCTCGCAGTTCACCGAGCTGCCGCTGACGCTCGGCGGCGGCATCCGCAACCGTCCTCCTTCATCCTTCTCCAGCCCGGCGTCAGCCACACCGGCACCTAGGAAAAGCACGTGAACGGCAACCCCGCCTTCACCGATCAGGTTTACTACGACGGCATCGCCCTGAGCCGCGGCGATCTCTCCAACGACGGCGAGGTAACCCGTCCGTGGATGCAATCGCCGAGTTCAAGCTGATCTCCAACAATTACTCCGCCGAATACACGCACGCCCTGGGAGGCGTCACCACATTCACCTATCGGAGCGGCACCAATGATCTGCATGGTGTGCTGTTTTTCCTGAATAGCATCGAGAAATAAGGCCCGTAACTTCTTCCAGGCGAGCAAACCGCCGTACAAGCAGAACGAGTGGGGATTTACCGTCGGCGGACCGATTTTGCTCCCCAAGATTTACGACGGGCGCAACAAGTCGTTTTTCTTCTTCTCGCTCGACCAGTTCTACGTCCGGAGCCCCGGATCGCCCGGCCTTTCCACGGTCCCCACCAGCCGGATGCGGCAGGGCGACTTCACCGAGTGGGTCGAGGCCGGACGCGGGCTCATCTACGACCCGGCTTCGGGAAGGCGGGACGCCTCCGGCGCCTATTTGCGGGACCCGTTGCCCGGCAACATTGTGCCCAGAAACCGGTGGAGCAGCATCTCCTCGAAGATGGTTGCGATGCACCCGCAGCCGACCTACCCCGGATTGACAAACAACTACCAGGCGGTCACCGGCTCTCGCGAGCAGGCTCACCGCTCGAGCGGTTTCAAGATCGACCATGTCTTGACCAACACGCACCGGCTGAGCGGCATGTTCAACTTCACCGACCGGCCGGCCGTGAAGTGTCGCGGCGGCAACAACACCTCCTGGAGCCTGGCGGGCGATCTGGAGTGCCACAACATCCAGCGCGTCACAACGCGGCTCGTGAGGTTGAATTACGACTGGACGGTGAGCCCGACGGTGCTGAACCGGCTCTCCGCCGGCTTGTCGCGCTTCCGGAATCTGAATTTCTCCGTG
Source organism: uncultured Bryobacteraceae bacterium (assembly GCA_938003835.1). Taxonomy (GTDB): domain Bacteria; phylum Acidobacteriota; class Terriglobia; order Bryobacterales; family Bryobacteraceae; genus CALKXJ01. Next base: position 357,176 of record CALKXJ010000007.1, read on the forward strand.
CACTTCCGCAAAGGCTGGATCGACAAGATCGGGCTCAAGGGGGTAGGGTACGACCTGTTCCCCTGGGTGGATTTCAACCACGACTACATGCGGTTCGGCGACACCATCGCCTCGGACAATTACTCACCAATTTCACCTTCCTCGATACCATCAGCGTTATGCGGGGGAACCACACCCTCAAGTTCGGCGGAGAGGTGCAGCGGCACCGGAACAACTTCCGTGATTACGGGACCACCGGCGGCAACTTCCCAGTTCAACCAGCTCTCCACTGGACTGCCGGGCGTCTCCCGCAGCGGTAACTCCTGGGCCAGTTTTCTCCTCGGCGACGTCTACAGCGCCTCCTACTTCCCGTACCTCCAGTACGGCAACCGGAACGGCTATTACAGCCTGTGGATGAACGACGACTGGAAGGTGACGCCGAAGCTGACCTGGAATCTCGGCATGCGGTGGGAAGTACAGCCCGGCTTCACGGACCCCAACAACCGCCTCTCTTACATGGATCCCTCGGTGCCCAACCCCGGCGCGGGCGGGCTAAAGGGCGCGTACATCTTCGCCGGAACCTGCCAGGGCTGCTCCGGTTTCACCAGCACCGGCAACACCCACTGGAGAGATTTCGCGCCGCGTTTCGGTATGGCCTACCGGTTGACGGACAGGATGGTCGTCCGCGGCGGCTACGGCATCTTCTTTGCCCAGATCATCACCCAGGGCACGGGCGTCACTGGTCTTCGCGAGGGTTACAACGTGACGGCCGCCTTCTCGACGGCCGACAACGGCATCACGCCGGCGTTCAACTGGGACAACGGCTTCCCGCAGAACTTCAAGCGGGCGCCGCTGATCGACCCGACGTTGGAAAACACGCAGAGCGCGACGCTGGTGGACCGGGACCGCAGCACGCTGGTTCCCTACACGCAGCAGTTCAACCTGCTGATCGAGCGGCAGGTGGGACAGAACACCTCCTTCAGCGTGGGCTACGTCGGCAACCTCGGGCGGCGCATTCACGCCTCGATGAACTGGAATCAGACCGACCCCCGGTATCTGGCGCTCGGCGCGCTGCTGCAACGCAACATTCTCGACGCGCAGGTCGAGGCGGCGGGCTTCGGCGAACCCTATCCCGGCTTTGCCGCGCAGTTCGGGGCGCGCGGGACTCTCGTGCAGGCCCTCAACGCGTTCCCGCAGTTCACCAGCGTGAGCCAGGCCGGCTCCACCTTCGGCCTGTCTTCCTACCACTCGCTCCAGATCAGCGGTGAGCGGCGGATGAGTCGGGGCCTGATGTTCACCCTCGCCTACACCTTCTCGAAATCGATCGCCGACACCGAGGGCTTCTCGACCGGCACCGGGGCGATGAATTGGTTCAACCGCAAGCTGGACCGCTCCATCACCTCGATCGACCGGCCGCACATCCTGACCGTCAGCTACATCGATGAGCTGCCGGCGGGCCCGGGAAAGCCGTTCCTGTCAAGCGGCCCCGCTTCGAAGATCCTGGGCGGCTGGAAGATCACCGCGCTCCACATGTACTCGAGCGGCACGCCATCTCCGTCACCATGAACAACAACTTGCCGCTCGGCAACAACTCCCAGCGGCCGCATGTCGTTTCGAGCGAGCTGCGGACCTCGATCAGCGCCGGCGACTTCGACCCGGGCCGGGGCGACTTGTGGTTGAATCCTGCGGCCTTCGCGACCCCGGGGCCCTTCCCCTTCGGGAACGCCCCGCGCTACACCAACGCGCGGATTCCGACTCGCCTTTCCGAGTCCATGGGCCTGCTCAAGGACACGCGGATCGGCGAGCGCTTCAACCTCCAGTTCCGGTTCGAGACCTCTAACCCGTTCAAGCGGGTGGTGTTCGGCGGACCGACGAGCAACTTCTCCTCCGGCGCATTCGGACGCATCGGCAGCGACTGCGGCGGCCGGCAGATCACCTTGGGCTTGAAGCTCTACTACTAAGGGGCGGCGAACGGGCCGGAGGCGGGCCGACCACCTCCGGCCTAGCTTCGCTTCAGCGCGTAATAACCTTTGCGGGCCTGGACGCGAAGTCCTTTCTGTTTGGTCTGGATCTCCAGGCGGCGGAAGCTGCCGTCTTTGGCCGGGTTCGTCGGCGTATAGCCGATGGAGTACTGGCTGCGCATCTCCTCCTGGATCTCGGCGAAGATCGCCTCGAGCGGCTCGCGGCGCGAGACCCGGAACACCCGGCCGCCGGTCTCCTCCGCCATGCGCTTCAGTGTCCCGTAGCCGTCCGCAAAAAACTGGTAGCGCGGGTCGGCGTAGTAGATCGCGTAGATGATCGCGTCCGCTTTCTGGGCCGCCTCGACGGCCTGCTCGCGCGACAGCCGGCTGCCCACATCCACCCCGTCGCTGATCACCACCATCACCTTGCGGCCAACTTCTCTCTGGAGCCGCTCGACGGCGGCCAGGTAGACGGCATCGTAGAGGACGGTGCCGCGCGGTTTGCCGGTGGGCACCGGCGGCGGAAGAACCCCGCCGACAGCAGCGTTCAGGCGCAGCTCCTCCAAGGCCCGGCGCAGCAGGGGGACCGACCCGGTCAGATCCTGGAGCAGCTCCGCATCCACGCCGAAGCTGATCAGGAAGGCCAGGTCTTTCGGCCGGAGCACCTCGGCGAGGAAGCGCGCGGCCGCCTGCTTCTCGATCTCGATCAGGCTCTCCTGGCTCTTGCTGACATCCACCAGCAGACCGATCGTGAGCGGCAGGTCGGTCTCGCGCGAGAAGTAGCGGATCTCCTGGGGCTTGCCGTCCTCGAGCACGATGAAGTCGTCCTTGGTGAGATTGGCGACCAAGCCCCCCTTTTTGTCTCGCACGGCGCACAGGACATTTACCACGTCGACCTCGACGGTGATCCTGGGCAGCTCCTCGGCAGGCTGCTGCGCCGCCGCGGGGAAGCCGGCGGCCATCGCCAGGGCCGCTCCGATCGCCAACAGTCGCATGACGCTACAATGACATAGGGTTAGATGCGCGGCCAGACGGCCTTGTTTCGATGCGGAAGGCTCTTTCACACCTCAAGCAGAATGACCCTGTGATGCGCCGTCTCATCGAGCGCCTCGGCCCTTACCGGATCGAGTACGCCCCGGCGGACTTCTCCACCCTGGTGCGCTCGATCGTCTTGCAGCAGTTGAGCGGGAAAGTCGCCGTCACCCTTTACCGGCGTCTGGTCGAGGCGCTAGAGGACGGCGGGGCCGTGACGCCCGAGGCCATCCTCCGCCTCCCCGAGCACCGGATGCGGGCGATCGGGCTGTCCGGAGCCAAGATCAGCTACATTCGCAACGCAGCGCGGGAGTGCGCCGAAGGGCGGCTCGACCTGGGCCGGCTCGAGACGGCCCCGGACGAGGAGGTCATTCGCGAGCTCACCCGGATCAAGGGGATCGGGACTTGGACGGCTCACATGTATCTGATCTTCGCCCTCCGCAGGCCCGACGTGCTGCCGGTCGGGGACCTGGGCATCCGGGTGGCGGTGCATCGCGAATACCACCTGCCCGATCTGCCGGCCCCCGCCGAGGTGGAGCGCCTCGGGCGGCCCTGGCGGCCCTATGCTTCGGTGGCGAGCTGGTATTTGTGGCGAAGTCTGGGCGACGGCGCCGGCCTGTATCCGAAAACCGATTCCTGAATTCGATGGCATGCATTCTCAGCGTAGGCGAGATTCTCTGGGACGTCTTCCCGGAGGCCGAACACCTGGGCGGCGCGGCCTTCAACTTCGCGGCGCATGCGGTGCGGCTCGGCCACGAGGTCTTCTTCATCAGCGCCGTGGGCGAAGATGAGCGGGGCCGGCGGGCGCTCCGGCGTGCGCGCGAGCTTGGGCTCTCCACGCGATTCATCCGGATCGTCGAGGGCGCACCGACCGGCTACGTGACCGTGAACCTCGATCCGGCCGGCGTGCCGAGCTTCGTGATTCACCGCCCGGCAGCCTACGACCTGGCGAGGCTGGAGCCAGCCGAACTCGCCGAGCTGGCCGCCCGGAGGCCGCAGTGGATCTACTACGGCACGCTCTATCAGATGCACGACGGCGCCCGGCGCCTGACGCTGACGCTGCTCGAGGCCTTACCCGCCGCCCGCCGCCTCTACGACGTGAACCTGCGCAAGGACTCTTACACGCCGGATCTGGTCCGGGACCTGCTCGGCCGGGCCTCGGTGGTGAAGCTCAATGAAGGCGAAATGGAGGCGCTCGCCGCGATGCTGGGATTGCCCGCCGCCGTGGAGCCTTTCTCGAGGGCGCTGGCCGAACGCCACCGGCTCGAGGCCGTCTGCGTGACGCTCGGACCGGCAGGCTGCTCGCTGCTTGTCGGCGGCGAGTTCGTGACCGCGCCGGGCTACTCTGTGCAGGTGGCCGACACCGTGGGCTCGGGCGACGCCTTCGCCGCCGCGCTCGTGCACGGCCTGAGCGCCGACTGGGGGATCGCCCGGGTGGCCGACTTTGCCAACCGGGTCGGGGCGCTCGTGGCCTCCCGGGAGGGCGGCACGCCCCTGTGGAGCGTCGACGAGGCGCTGGCGCTCGGCGCCGCCCGGCCCTAGGCGACGCGGAACTTCGCGATCGCCTCCTCGTCCAGATCGATGCCCAGCCCGGGCTCCTGGGGTATCGCCAGGTAGCCGTCCTGAGCCCGGAGCTTCTGCCGCGTCAGAAACTCGCGCAGGTTGGTCTCCTCCTCGGCGACGAACTCGCAGATCAGCGCGTTGGGAATCGAGGCCAGCCAGTGGAGCGCCGCCGTGACGTTGATGTAGGTGGTAAAGCCGTGATTGGCCACGGGCAACCCGCGGTCCCAGGCCAGCGCGGCGATCTTCATCGCCTCGGTGAAGCCGCCGCAGCGCGTCAGGTCCACCTGCACGACGTCGATGCGCCCGCGATCCATCAGATCGAGAAACGACTGCCGGTTGCTCTCCTCCTCGCCGGCGGCGATGCGGACGTGCGTGGCTTCAGAAAGCTTGCGGTAGCCGTCGTAATCGTCCGGCCGCAGCGGCTCCTCCAGCCAAAAGATGTTGTAGTCGGCAAAGGCGCGGGCTCGCTGAATAGCCGTCTTGGCGTCCCAGACCAGCCCGGCGTCGATCATCAGGTCGGCGTCGTCGCCCAGGCCGCGCCGGGCCTCGCGCACCAGCGCGATATCGGTCTTCTCGTCCTGGCCCATGGGATCCCAGCCGAACTTCACCGCGGTGAATCCCTGGTCGCGATAGCGGCGGGCGAGCTCGCCGGTCTTCTCCGGCGTGGCGCCGAACAGCGAGCTGGCGTAACAGCGCATGCGCTGGTGAAATCCGCCGCCAAGCAGCTTCCACACCGGCAGCCCCAGCGCCTTGCCTTTGATGTCCCAAAGCGCGATGTCGATCCCGCTCATGGCGTGCAGGCCCGCGCCACGGCGGCCGCCGTAGATGTTGGCGCGGTACATCTTGTGCCAGATCTTCTCAGTCTCGAACGGATCCTCGCCGACGACCACCTGAGCCAGGCCCGCGGCCGTGGTGTGCGAGAAGGGGCCTTCGATGGCGCCTTTGACGGCCATCGGGTTCGAATCGACTTCGCCGATGCCGGTGATGCCCGCGTCGGTCTCCACGCGCACGATCAGCGCGTCCTGGCCGCTGTCGCACTGGTACTTGACCTCGGGCTGGCGCACGTAGATGGCTTCGACTTTGGTGATCTTCATACGGGGCGACTTTACCACAGGGAGCCGGCGGGCGAGCAGGCGGAGAATCCGCTCCGTTGATATGCTGATTCGGCGGGAAAGGAGACCATCTGATGCGACCGAAGGCAGAGGCATTCGTGGTTGTGCTGCTCGTGTGGGCGGCTGGGGCGGTCGCCGCGGAGGCGAACCTCGAAGCGCCCGGAGGCGGCCCCATCCGGGTCGAGGAAAGGCCCGGCGAACGCATAACGGTGACGACCAACTACTGGCGTCTCAGTTTCGATCTGCAAAGCGGTGGCGCGCTCGATACGATCGTCTTCCCGCACGCTTCCGGCAGGAACGTGCTCGTGCGGCCCTTCCGCATGTACGTCAATGACTGGGAGGCGGCCTACACTCCGAAGCTCGAAGTGCGCCGCCTGGAGCAGGGCGGCCTGGTGCGCCTGAGCTTTGCCGGCCGGTTGGCGAGCTCCGGCCGAACTGCGGCGCCAGTCGAGTTCGAAACGAGCTGGGTCCTGTCGCCGTTCGTCGCCCGGGTGGACTACAAGCTCCGCTTCCTCGAGGATGTCGCGGCTGCGCGCGTGGGCGTCGGCTCCACGGCGGTGCGGCGCGAGCTCAACGAATGGGGCCTGCGCGTCGGCCTGACCGACGACCCAGATCGCAGGAAGATGGCGCCGGCCAGCTTCGGCCGGGCGGCCCGCGCCGGCGAAGTGCTCTTCCGCGAGCATCATGCCCCGATCTATGTGCTGCTGTTTGACCGCGCGGTCGAAGGTTTCGACATCACCATGGGCAGCGATCTGGCCACCTGGGAGACCGGCCTCACCGGGCGGGGCGGCATCGGTCGCTACGAGGCGCGCGTCACCCAGGAGGCGATCGAGCTTGCCATGGAACCGCTCCGCGTCCCGCAGCCGCTACGCGTGGCCAAGGGCGAGCGCACGTTCCGCTACTGGCTGGGCCTGCCGCGCATCGTGGAGAAGGCCGACCGGCGCTGGCGCCACCTGATGTTCCATAACCACCCCTGGCCGTCGGACAACGACGTCAAGGTCTGGGCTGCGAGTGGCGTGAACATCGTCCGGCTGCACAACGATTACGCCGACGACGGCAAGTTCTGGCGCGACGGCGCCTGGCCGCCCTACGACGAGGCGGGCATGGCCGAGATGCGGCGCGTGATCGCCGCCTGCCGCCGCCACAACATCCGTGTGGTGCCTTACTTTTCGATCCACGAGTTTCACCCGGAAGCGCAGGGTTACGCCGAGAACGAAGCCAGGTGGGCGCGAACCGTCGACCAGGCCGGCACGGTCTTTCATAACTTGATCGGCAAGGGCGAGTTCGGCGCGCAGATGTGCCCGCAGTCGGATTGGCTGGACAGGCGCAAGCATGACGTCGAGCAGGCCTACCGGGAGCTGGGCTTCGATGGTATTTACTACGACTGGGTGATGACGCTCGCCTGCACGAACAAGAACCACAATCCGAACCTGCACCTCGGCACCGACGGCGTTATTGACATGCTGGCCTGGACCCGGCGGCTGCTCGGCGACAAGGGCACACTGATCCTGCACCTCTATGGCAAGATGCCCTCCATTGCCTTCGAGAACTTCGCCGATCTGGTGGTGAACATGGAGGAGATTTCCGGCGCCGAGAAGCTCATCGAGCTCGACGAGGTCCCCGTGGTAACCGTGCTGGCCGAGAGCATCATGCGCTCCCCCTGTCCCTCCTATCGCAAGGACATGGCGGTGGAGCGGAACCGGCGCAACATCGCCCACATGGTGGTGCTCGGCATGTTCCCCTGGGCGCTCGGCCCGGGCGACGGCACTTACGAGGAGACGCTGAAATTGTTCCGGGCCTTCCAGCCCTATCGCCTGGAAGACTACCGCCTGCGAGACGTTTACTCGGGTGCGGTGCGGACCTCCTGGGAGGATGTCTATGCGGCGGTCTACACCTCGCCGGAGCGCGCCGTGGTGGTGCTCTCGAACGCCTCGGCGGAGAAACGCCGGAACGTGGTCTGGCGGCTGCGTCCGGCCGAGCTCGGCCTCCCGGCGGCGCGGGTGGCGATCAAGGACGTCAAGACGGGCGCCTCGCGGGATCTGCCCGCAGCGGCGCTCACCGACGGCAGCCTGCTGACCGAACTCGACGGCTACGAGTACAGGCTCTTTGAAATCTCGCCCGCCCGATAGCCCGCGGCTCAGCGCTCTTCGAGCGCCCGGGCAACGGCCCGCTCGAGCTCCTCCCTGGGCAGCGCGGTGCTGATGAACAGCTCCTGGCGAGCTCCGCCGGCCAGCGCGATCGCTTTCCAGCCGTTCTTGGTCGGCACGGTGAGGCGAATGCGGACCGTGCCGCGGGCGTCGCGCACCGGGCGAATGACGCCGGGGATAATCGAGCGGATCTGCGGGTTGGCTTCGAGCAGGCGCTCCAGCACCTCGCGCAGCCCCTCGAGGATGCTGTGCTCGACCTTGAGCCTGCCTTTGGCCGCGCGCAGTTTCAATCGAACCTCCAGCCCTCGCCGCCTTGGAGCGGCACAAAACGGCACAGCGCGGCCACCCGCGTCGAGGTGGCGCCGCCGGATTTCGTGAGCACGATCAACTCCTGTTCGTCGAGTGAGCCGATGGGCATGACCAGCCGTCCCGGATCCCTGAGCTCGTCCACGAGCGGAGGAGGGATCTCCGGCGCCGCGGCGGCCACGGAAATGGCGTCGTAGGGCGCCTCGGGCGGGTATCCGAGGGAGCCGTCCCCCAGAATGACGCGGACGTTGGCGCCGCAGCCTGCAACCTCGAGATTCCGCCGCGCCATCTCGGCCAGCTCGGGAATGATCTCGATCGTGATGACCTCGCGCGCCAGCGCGCCCAGCACGGCGGCGTGATAGCCCGAGCCGGCCCCCACTTCGAGCACCTTTTCCGTGCCCTTGAGCTCGAGCGCCTGGACCATCAGGGCAGTGATGTACGGCTGAGAGATCGTTTGCCCGCAGCCGATCGGGATCGGCTCGTCGCAGTAGGCGTTGTGGCGGTAGCGCTCCGGCACGAACAGCTCGCGCGGGATGCGGCCCATCGCCTCGAGTACGCGCTCGTCGCGAATGCCTCGGGCCTTCAGGTGGCGCTCCACCATGTAGCGGCGCTGCGCCTCGGTTGCCGTCACTGCCCCGTTCACGCGCCTTCTATCCTCGCACAGCGCCGCCGCTAAAAGCGGCGCCGGTAGACGAAATCGATGCCGAAGACGCCGTTGCTGTCCCGCACGGCATTCACCGACCAGTCCCGGCTCAGGTTCCACTCGATGCGGACAATCTGCTGCTGCGTGCGGGCAAGGTTGGTGACATAGGTCAGCGTGATCTCGCGGGAGACCTGCTGCTCGATGGTGACGTAGGTCTCCGGCGTATTGTCCACGCCGGTAAGCTGCGGGTCGATCTTGATGCGGCTGACGCCGAAAAAGCGCTGGAGGCGGCTGGAAACCGGCGTCGCCAGCGCCTGGCCGAGCAGGCTGTTGCCGCCGGCTTGAAGGAAACTCTGCGAGGTCGCGGCTTGACCGCCGGGCGCTCGCGTAGCCTCGGGAGTCCGGCCCACGGTCAGAAGCGCCAGGATCTCCTGCGACTGAAGCGGCGGGTCGGAACGGTAGGTGAAGTTGAGCTGGTCGAGCGGCCCGGAGAAGTTGATCATCACCGTATAGCCGCGCACCTTCGTCTCCAGATCGAGCGCCAGGACCGGCTCGATCTTGGCCGGGTTGAAGAAGGTGATCTCGCCCTGCGAGATCGTGTAACGGTTGCCGAAAAAGATGATCTCGCCCTGGTTGATCGCCACGCGGCCAAGCAGGACGGGCCGGGCGGGCCCGCCGCGCAGGCGCAGATTGGCCTCGATTTCGATGTCGCGCGTGAGCGACGTGGAAAACTCCGCCTCCCCGGCGGTGACGATGGCGACATCGAAAGCCATGCCGCGCAGGAACGGGCTGGTCACGGCCGGACGGGTGGCCGGGCGCGCCGTCTCCGAAAGGATGCCCCCGATGTCGGTGCCGGTGAGAAACGTCGCGCGTTGCACCGACACTTCGCCGGAAAGCAGGCTGCGCGTGGAGGAGCCGGTGAACTCGAGCCTGGCATCGAGCACCGTGCTCACATCGGCCGGGTAACGTAAACGGACGCGCTTGGCCTCCATCTGGAGCCGGTAGACGAGCTCCTCGCCTCCGAAGGCCACGAAGCCGGTGAGCGCCAGATCGCCGCCGCCCGTCTGTGCCCTCAGTTCCTCGACGGTGGCCCGGTTGCGATCGAACAGGATCGAGCCGGATGCCTGCTCGAGCCCGTTCGGAAAGTCCTTCAGGAAGAAAGAGGCCTTCTGGAAGCGGAGGCGGCCGAAGAGCTGCGGCTCAAGCAGCGAGCCCCGCACGGTGACGCTCAACTCCGAGCGGCCTTCGGCGATCAGGTTCGGCTCGAAGGCGCTTAGCACGGCCAGATCGAGCGAGCCGTCGATCAGCAGGTTCCACGGATTGCGCCGGGGAAAGCTGAGCGTGCCCGAGGCGGCCAGGTCCGTGCCGGTCGAGACGAGACGCGCCTGCTGTATTTGGATCCCTCCCGGGTTGATGGCGAAAAGAAGCGGACCCGCGTTCCGGAGCGTCAGGTCTCCCCGCCGGGCAGGGTCGACCCTTGCCGTCGGGGTGAGTTCGAGACGGCTCACGCGGGCCATGCCGCGCCAGGCCGCCGGCCGGAGCACCGGCCCGGTAAAGGCGACCTCGCCGTCCAGGCTGCCCTCCACGGGCAGCTCGCGATCTTGATCGCCCAGAAGCCCGAGCTCCGCCAGCACGCCCAGCGTAAGCCCGTTGAACCGGATCTCGCCCAACCCAAAGGATTCGCCCATCAGGCTCCATTCCGCAGCGGCGGTGAGCCTGGCGCCCTTCAGGTTTGCCTCGCCACGAACTCTCAACAGGTCATCGCGCGAGCCGGCCTCCAGCCGCAAATTGCCGAGCGGCTGCTTTTCCAGGCTCGCCTCTCGCAGGTAAGCCTCGCCGCGCAGCGCCCTCAGGCGAGGGGAAGAACCGACTTCCACGACGCCGTTCGCCCGCCAGCCGAACGCGCCATCGAGTCCTTGCCGGAGGCCGCGCACGGCCTGAAACTGAGCCAACCGGAAGGCCGCCCCCTGGGTGGTGAACTCCAGCTCGCCGCGGCGCCAGTCGCCGCGCTGCGGGCGGTAGACGCCCGAGAAAGCGGCGGTGCTCGCTCCAGCGCTGAGCCGTCCTGATACGAGTTCCACCGCCGCCTTCCCGTAGCGGACCTCGGCCTCGAGCCCGTCGAATCTCTCGCCGTAAGCTCGCAGCTCAGCTACGTGAACGCGGGCGAGCACCTGTGGTGCGGCGACCGTGCCGTCGAGTTTGGCTGCCGCCGAAAGGGTGCCGGCGACGGGCAACTCCTGCCCCGCTTCCCGCAATGCCTCTTCGAGCGAGAGACCGGTTAGGGTCACGTGGCCGGCCAGCCGCGACTCGGCAACCGGCCGCCAGCGGGACAGTCCGATCCCGAGATCGCCCTCCAGGCGAGCCCGGTTTCGCCGCACCGTCAGATCTCTGACACTGAGAGCCCCTGGCTGGAGGTCAACTTCAGCGGTGATGCGGTCGATGCGGTGGCCGCTGTACTCCAGAGGCCCGGCCACAAGCCTTCCTCTCAGATGCAGCCCCTCGAGCGGCCCTGCGAGCTGGCCTTCGAAGCGCGCTTCGCCACCGGCGAGTTGTACCGGCAGAGACGCGGGCACTTCCTCAGAAAACAGTGCCGCCGCTGGGAGCAGCTCCTCCAGGCTCTTCGAAGCCAAGGCAAGCTTCATCCTCTCGTGGGGCGCCCCGGAGAAATCCAGCCGTGTCGACCCCGTGCTCAGAAACGAATCGCCGAATCGGAGCACTCGACCCCGATGGAGGTAGGCCAGCTCGATGACGCCCGCAAGCGGACGCTCCCCGGCGGCTGCAATGCCAAGCTTCAAGCCGGCGGCCAACTCGGGTGCGCCGGGCGCCTTCCAGCGCCCGCGCAGGGAGACGGCGCCCGAGACGAGGCCGGTCCAGGGCAGCCGCTTCGGCCCCAGGCGCGCGGATACTTCCTCAAGCGGCAACGAGCTCAGGTCGCCGCGCAGCTCAAAGGCGCCCGTGCTTTCCACCACCGCCGCCCCGCGGAAAACGCCTCTTAGTGCGCGAACCTCCAGATCCCGGGCGTCAATCCGTTCCGGCGTCGCCTCCAGATTGGCACGCGCCCCAATGTTGTCAAGGCGGACGCCGTCCCGCGCGAAGGCCAACCCCGCAGCGTCCGCACTCGCCTGAATCGAATACCTGCCGCCAGCCACCCAGAACTGCCCGTTAAAGTTCGCCTTTCCGGCAGGAAGCAGCGGAAGGCCGAGCGGGCGGGCCAGATCCGCCATCGCGGCTGAGCCGGCATAGTCGAACTGGGCCTCAAAAGGGCGGAAGCTTTGGATCGCGCCCGCAACCTCCACCGTCGATGAACCCGAGCGAAACCGCGACCGGCCGAGCTGCAAGCGGTTAGCCTCCAGGATCCATGCGATTTCCGAGGAATCAAGCGCGAGCGGCAACGAAACCGGGGCCGCCAGCTCGAAGCGGTCCAGGCGCAGCGTTCCGAGATAGCGCGCCGCAGGCGGTTCATAGATCCCGCTCAGCCGGAGGTTACGGGCAGCGAAATCGAGCGGGACGCGGCGGTCGTCGAGGAGAACAGTGCCCCGGCGAAGCTCCAGGCGCCGGATCGCCAGCTTCAAGAGGGGCTCCAGAGGATCGCCCGCGGGGCTCGTCTCGGGCAGGTGCGGTAGATTGATCCGCCCGTAGTCGTCGAACTTCACGAAGACCTCCGGCTCCTCGATGGCGAGCAGCGCAATGTCGATGTCGCGTCGCAGAAAGGAGACGATCCTCAGCCCGATGACGATGGAGCGGGCGCGGAACAGCGGCGGCCCGTGCTCGGGCTCGGCGCCGCGCAATTCGAAGGCCTCGAGCCGGGCTTCGAGTCTGGTCCAATCGAACTGAAACGATCCGAGTTGGCCCTTGCCGCCGGTGATTCGCTCGGCCTCCGCCACAATGCGCTGGCGGACCTGTTCGGCAAACCAGGCGGAGCGCACGAGCAGGACCGCGGTCAGAACGACCGCCAGCACAAGCGCCGCCGCCAGGCTGAGCGCGAAAACCAGGCGGGAGCCGCGGTTCACTGGAAAGCCTCCTCGCGATACTCGATATTCGCCTGCGCGGCGGCCGCGGCCAGCCACCGATCCAACGCCTCATCGACCCTCCGGCCGATGAGAATCTCCTCGATCTCCTCGCGCGCCTCTTCGAGCGGCGGCGGCGAGCCCTGCCCGTCCGAGCGGAACCTGGGCAGAAACTCGTCGCGATAATAGGCCTCCACCTCCGCATCGCTGACGGCGATGCCGGGCCGGAAGCGGAAGTCGATGAAGCGCAGCGTCATGATCTGGCGCAGGAGGCTCCGCCGCAGCTCGGATTCGGTGATGCCGTACTCGGCCAGGCGGGCCTCGAAGATCTGCGGCGAGCCGGCGCGCTTTCGGAGCTGCTCGAGCACCGCGTCGACGTCAGTCGCTGAAGGCGCCGGGTAGCGGAGAATCTCCATCTCGCGCTGCACGAGCGCCTGCTCGACCAGGCGTTGGGCCGCCGCGCGCCGGGCGGCCGCCGAGAGATCCGGCGCCTCCTCGTTCAGGAAGGCCGCCACGCGGATGTGGCTCGAAATGTCGCTGGTCGTGATCACGATCCGGTCCACGGTGACCGCTACACGGTCGATAACCTCCGCTGCAAGGGGCAGTCCCAGGGCCAGCGTCACTAGGAAACTGCCCCGGCGCCGCACGGCTGCCTCCATCAGAAGGTTTGCCCGATGGAGAAGAAAAACTGGAACGGGCTGATCCGCTGGTGAGTCCGCTCGCCGCCGCCTAGCACAAGCTGTTCCGGAGTTCCGCGAAAGCCGAAAAACCGGGGCGAATTGGGACCGTAGGCTAAATCGAGCCGAATCGGTCCGACCGGCGTCCGGTACCGGATTCCAAATCCGAAAGCGTGCACCATGTAATCGAAATCCCGCTCGTCGCGTTGGCGGAACCGCAGGGAAACTTTGCTCAGGCTCGAGTAAATGTTGCCGGCGTCGTGGAACAGGACTCCCCCTATATTGTCGCCCAGCAAGGGAAACCTCAGCTCGAGGTTGTGCATCAGCAAAGCCTGGCCGCCGATGACGAATCCGGTGCTCAAGTCGCGCGGCCCGGCCTGGTTCTCAGGAAAGGCCCGCAGCGAGGCGGCGCCTCCGGCAAAGAATCGCTCGGCCAGCGGGATCGGCTTGACGATCGGATCGGCGGCCGTGTTGAACAGCCAGCCCATGGTAAAGGCCCGGGCCAGCACCACCTCCTTGCCGATGCGGTGATAGGTCGCATTGCGTGCGCTCAGGCGCAGGTATTCGGTCTCCGAGCCGAAGACCTTGGAGGCCAGAGCGAGTTCGACAGCGCTATAGGAACCACGCGTCGACTCGATCGGGTCGTCCCGCCGGTCCTCGATCAGTCCGCCGGAGACGAAACCGACCCGGGCCGCCTGCGCGAAGATCGGGATCAGCTCGCGCGAGATCTTCACATCCCGCAGGTTGGTCTGCCGGAACGTATAGCCGTACCTGAGGGTAGCGGCGCGCGAAAGCCGCAGGTTGTTCTGGACCGAACCCTCGGCCCGGGCGCTCGAAAACGTGTTGATGTCCCGGGAGAAGTCATACAGGCCGGTGAAGGTCAGACTCAGGTTCTCGCGGCCTTCAAACTGCGGCGCGAGATAATTGGCCAGCGCCCGGCGCCGGGTCTCCGAGGCCTGCGCCTGGAATCCAAAGGTGTGTCCCACGCCGAACATATTCAGCCGGCTGAAGCCGAACGAGACCCGGGGGCTGAAACCGGCGCTTCCGGCGGGATTGTCGAAGTTGGGCTGGCCCCCGCCGATGCGCGCGATCTGGGCGCCGAAACCGACATTCACCGAGTGCCGGCGAGCCTCCTCGAACTGATGCAAGACGTACTTGCTCCGCTCGTCGCCATCGGGGTTCTGAATCGCCGCATCCACCCGGGCGAAGATGCCGAGGTCGTACAAGCGTCGCTGCGTCTGCACCAGGCGGCTCTGCGAGAGCGGATCGCCCGGACGGAGTGCGAACCGGCTGGTTACCAGGTCCGGATCGGTGGCCCGCAGACCACCGATCAAGGTGGCGCGCACCAGCCGTTGCGGCCCCTCCTGGACGGTCATTCTCACGCGGACCTGGTGTCGATCCGGAATCTCTTCGCGGCTCCACTCCAGTCGGGCTTCCAAATAGCCGCGGCTGTAATAGTAATCGAGCACGTTGTCCCGGTCGGCGGCGATGTTGACTTCACTGTACGGCTGGCCCGGCAGCGAGGCCAGCAGCGAGCGGACCGCCTCCTGATGCTCCGGACTGACCCCTTCGAGCGACAGCTCGGCCACCCGCCACTGCTCGCCCTCGTCGATTTCGATGATCACGGCGACGTCACGCGCCTTGCCGCGGTACGGACTTTCGATCCGCGCCGTGACCTGAACGTCGCGAAAGCCGTTGGCCTGGTACAGCTCGCGAATGGCGTTGAGATCGTCCTCGAGCATCGTCCGGCTGAAGCGCCCATTGCGGTACCGCACCGGCGTGGCCGGGATGATCCCAATCCGTTCGCGAATCGTCGCGTCGTCGAAGTACCGGTTGCCGTCGATCTCCAGATGGACCAGCCGGTAGCGGCGCCCGGGGTCGATGACGAACTCGATTAACTGAAAGTCCGGCAGCGGCTCGGTCTGACGGAAGGTGACGGTGGCGTCGAAATAGCCCCGGTTCTGGAGATACTCGGTAAGGTTGCGGGCCCCTTCAACCAGCAGGTTCCGATCAACCGACTGCTCCTGAAAGGTTGGGACCAGCCGACGCAACGTTCCCGAGGAGACGCGGCGACCGGCGGTGACGATGCGCACCCGCGGCCCCTCCTCGATCACAATCGTCGGCACGATCCGATTCGCGGAGCGATCGTAGTCGACTCGCTCCAGAATCACCCGGTTCAGCAGGCGGTTCTCTTTCTGGAACCGCCGTCGAATGCGCTCGAGACCCTGCTGGAGGCGCCGTTCAGTGACGACCCGCCAGCCCGGCAAGAACCAGCCGCGCTGCCATCGTGTCGCCTTGATGACGGGCTCCACCTTCTCCGGCGGCACACCGCGAACCACCGGCTCGCCAAACCGGGCGCGTGGGCCGGGGTCGACCTGGAAGAGGATGTTTACCTGAGAGAAGGCGGGTTGGTAGTCGAGAAACCGGTCCACCTTGGCCTGGTAGAAGCCGTTGTTGCGGAGCACGGCGACAATGTTGTCCATGGCCGCACTGGCCTGCTCCTCGCGGAATTCCCGCCCCAACTCCAGACGCGCTGCGTTGATGAGCTGACCGCGGTTCGGCGGCTCGGGCACCCCCTCGACCGAGACACGCCCGATGAACCACGTCGTGCGGGTGAGAAACTCCACCACCACGACGCCGTCAACCACCTCCACGTCCGCGGCGATGTCACGGTAGCGGCCGGTCGCATACAACCGCGCCAGGCTCTCGCGCACCGCTTCGAGTCGCAGGGGCTCGCCGACGCGCAGGGGTAGGAGCCCGTACAACTCCTCCTCCGGTAAGGGCTGAAGACGGGGCTCGAACAGGATCCGGCTCACCGGCTTGCCCTCGTAATCCCGAGGCTCGGCGTAGAGCGCCCCTCCCTGCCAGCCGCACCAACACAAGCCCAGCGCGACGATGGCAGCGTTCCAGCGGCCCACTGACGCCATGATAACCGATCGGTTGTTAGTATCTGGGTTAGGATGCAGGAGCGGGACTGGGCGCGGTACTCCCGGCAGATCGTCTTCGCCGGGCTCGGAGAGGCGGGCCAGCGGCGGCTCATGGAGTCGCGCGTCGTGATCGCCGGCTGCGGCGCACTCGGCAGCTTCCAGGCCATGGCGCTCGCACGGGCCGGCGTCGGCTACCTCCGCCTGGTGGACCGCGACTATGTCGAGTGGAGCAATCTCCCGCGCCAGTGGCTGTTCGAGGAAAACGACGCCGAGGAGGGGCTGCCCAAAGCGATCGCTGCCGCCCGGCACTTGGCGCGCGTCAATTCCCGGGTGCGCGTCGAGCCGGCGGTCGCCGACCTGACACCGGAAAATGCCGCGGAGCTGCTCGGCGGAGTCCACCTGATCCTGGACGGCACCGACAACTTCGAGACGCGCTATCTCATCAACGACTTCGCCGTCCGCGAGGGCCTGCCGTGGATTTACGGAGCGGCCGTGGCCAGCTACGGACTCACCATGCCCGTCATCCCCGGCCGGACCGCCTGTCTGAAGTGCGTCTATCCCGGGCCCCCGTCGGGCGCACAGCCGACCTGCGAGACAGCGGGCGTGCTCAACGCAATCACCGCGGCCGTTGCTGCGCTTCAGACCGGCGACGCTCTGAAGATTCTGGCGGGAAAGGCTTCCGAGGTGACGCCGCGCATTACGACCGTCGACGTCTGGGCCGGCCAGGTGCGGCAGATCGCGCAGCCGCCCCCGGTTCCCGATTGTCCAACCTGCGGCCGGCGGCGCTTCGTGCATCTCGAAGAGAAGCGGCGATCGGCGGTGACGCTATGCGGCCGCAACGCCGTGCAAGTGCACGAACGGTCCGGCCCGCTCGACCTCGAGGAGCTCAGACAGCGGCTGGCGCCGCTCGGCGAGGTGCGCGGCAACGAATTCGCTCTGCGCTTCTCGACCGACGCCTACGAGCTGACCATCTTCGCCGACGGGCGGGCCATTATCAAGGGGACGGGCGATCCGGGCCTGGCGCGAAGCCTGTACGCCCGCTACGTCGGAACATGAGGAGGTTCGATGCACGAGGGAGCACTCCGGGAAGAACTTGTCCGTGTGGCGCGCTCGCTCTTTGCCCGGGGTTACAGCTTCGGCACCGCCGGTAATGTGAGCGCGCGTTGCGGCGACACCATCCTGGTGACGCCGACCGGCAGCTCGATGGGAACCGTGCGGGCCGAGGAGCTGGCCCAGGTGAGTCTGGACGGTGAAACCATCGGTGCGGCGCGTCCTAGCAAAGAGGCGCACTTTCACCTGGCCATCTACCGCCGGCGAAGCGACGTCGGCGCCGTGGTACACCTGCACTCGACCTACGCGGTGGCCCTCTCGTGCCTCAAGGATCTCGACCGGCACGACGCGCTGCCAGTCTTCACCCCGTATTTCGCCCTGCGCATCCGGCGGCTGCCCGTGGTGCGCTACCTGCCTCCCGGCGACCCCGAGCTGGCCGCCGAGATCGGCGCGCTCGCGGGCGACACGAACGCTTTGCTGCTCGAAAATCACGGCCCGGTCACCATGGGACGCGATCTGGCCGATGCCGCCGCCTTGGCCGAAGAGCTCGAAGAGCAGGCGAAACTCTACTTCCTGCTCGGCGAACGCGGCCGCACGCTCAGCCCCGACGAGGTCCGCACGCTGCGCGACAGGTTTGGCTGAGCCATGCCCGGACTGCTGTTTGCCGCGATCGCCGACGACGACACGGGCGCCAGCGACCTGGCGGGCATGCTCGCCGAGCGCGGCGTGCGCACGCTTCTGGTGATCGACATCCCGGAATCGGAACAGCTCGCCGCCTGGCTTGAGGGCTTCGACGCCGCGATCATGGCCGTCGGAACGCGCAACATCGACCCCGGAGCCGCCCGGAAGCGCACTGTGGAGGCCATCCGCCGCCTGCGGCCTCTCGAGCCGGAGATGTTCGCCATCAAGTATTGCAGCACCTTCGACTCGACCGAACGGGGCAACATCGGCCCGGCGATCGATGCGGCCATGACCGAACTGGGCACGGACTTCACGATCGCCCTCCCCGCCCTGCCGGTCAACGGCCGGACGACATACATGGGCCATCACTTCGTCTGGGACAGACTGCTGTCGGATTCGCCCATGCGCCACCACCCGCTAACCCCGATGACGAATCCGAACCTGGTCGACTTCCTCGCCCGGCAGACGACGCGCAAGGTCGGCCTGGCGGCGTATGCGGCCGTGGATGCCGGAGAGGAACGCCTACGGGCGGAGTTCGATCGCCTCCGCGCCCGTGGCGTCGAGATCGCCATCGTCGACTGCCTCTGCGACCGGCACGTCGAAACGATTTGCCGCGCGGCGGCGGACCTCAAGCTCATCACTGGCAGTTCGGCGCCGGGCATCGGCCTGCCGCCCGTGTGGCGCGAGCGCGGCCGGCTCCGGCAGACTGCCGCCACCGGACAGCAGAAGCCGGGGGCGCGCCTGGCGGGCGGCTGTCTCATCGTGGCCGGGAGCTGCTCGGAAGCCACTCGGGGACAGAATGCCTGGTTTAGAGAGCAAGGATGGCGCGTGGTCTCGATCGATCCTCGGATGCTGGCCGGCGGGAGGCTCGACCTCGAGCGCGTGATTGCAACGGCCGCTCGCGAGCTCGAGGCGTCACGGCCTGTCCTTCTGACAACTTCAGCCGGACCGGAAGATGTCGCTCAGGTGCAGGCCTGGGCGCGGGCGCAAGGAATGACGCCAGAGGAGCTGGGGCGCGCGATCTCCTCCGGTTTGACGGAGCTGGCGCGGCAGATTCTGGATCAGGTCCCCGTGGCCGGGCTGGTGATCGCCGGAGGCGAGACCGCCGGCGCTCTCTCGCGCGGGCTCGCGCTGGGCGCTCTGGAGGTGGGCCCCAACATCGAGCCGGGCGTCCCGCTGTGCCGCGCCCTGGGCCGCTTCCCCATTCCCGTCGTGTTGAAATCGGGCAACTTCGGCAGCCGGGATTTCTATGGCCGCGCGCTACGCGCCATTGGCGGCCGGCTCTGAGACGTTCACCCTCAGATCGCCGGAAGTCTGACCCAGAAGACAGTCCCCTCTTCGGGGCTCGAGCGAAACCCCACCGATCCCTTCAGGTACCGCTCCACGAGCAGCTTGACCGAGTACAGCCCGATGCCGCGCCCGCGGCCCGGCTTGGTGGAAAACGATCGCTGGAAGAGCTGGCAGCGAACCTCTTCGGAGATGACGCCCGGGTTGTGCACGGCAAAGGTAGCGCCGCCGGCGTTGCCTTCAAACCGGATGGTGACCGTCCCACCCGGTCTCGTGGCCTCGAACGCGTTCTTGATGAGATTGCCCAGCACGCGCGCCAGCAGCACCTCGTCGGAGCAGATCACCGGTTCGCCGTCGAGTGGGTCAATGACGATCCGCTTTCCCGCCGCGAGGCTGTCGAAGCTGTGGCGCTCGCGCAAGCGAACGAGCAGGGTGCGCACCGCCACAGGACGCATCTGTACTTCGAGGTCGCCCCGCTCCGCGGCCGCCAGCGCGCGTCCGGCCTGGATCTGTTCGACGAGCTCGCGGACGAGCTCCTGCGTCGTATTCAGGATCTCGTCCTCCTGGTCCTTGAGCTCCGGCCAGGCCTCCACCAGCCCGCTGAGGCCGCTGACCAAGTTCAGGATGTCGTGGAAGAACATGCGCTCGAGCGCCGCCCGGCGCTTCTCGTCGCTGATGTCCTGAATCGCGAAGACCGTGTAGGGCTCGTCCACCTGAATCGGCGTGGCCCAAACGCGCAGGTCGAGCGCGCTCTCGACGCCGCCGCGCCCGACGACGATGCGGCACTCTTCGACAGTCTCCTGTCGCGTCGCCTGGCTGCCTAGAATGGCCCGGACCGCGCCGCAGTAGCGGCAGAACCGTGTCGTTCCGCATCCGGCCTCCTGTTCCCCGGCATGGATGCAGCCGATGATCTCCCCGGGGCGGAGCCCTATGAGCTCCGTGGGAACTCTTCCCGCAAGCTGCGCAAGTTTCCGGTTCACCAGGACGGCCTGGCGGCAGCGGTTCAACACCAGCGCCGGGCCGGGAAAGCTTTCGAGCAACGCCTGCACCAGCGGGGTTGCCCCGAGCCGGCGGTGACACTCCCGGACCTGTTCGTCGCTGAGACGCTCCGCAGGAGCGAATTCGGTCATCGAAAAGGGCCGCTCCATCCGCAACTATCGGCGCAGCGGCTGGTCAACCTTAGCACCCTACCGGCCCGCCCACCACTCATCGAGCAGGGCCAAAAGCTGCCGGACGCGGCCCGGCTCCTCCGAAGCGAGCTCTCTTGTCTCATCCGGATCGATCACCACGTTATAAAGCTGTGGCGGCCCGGAGACCGGTGCAATCAGCTTCCAATCCCTCCAGCGAACCCAGCGGGTCGTAAGATTGGCGGCGGGATCGTCAACCGAACGCGCCGTATGGAGGAAGGTCGCCCCGAAGATGGCGTCCCGGCCAACGGCGGCCGCCCGGCCCGAGGCCACGTCCAGCAAATTCCGCCCAGGGAGGTTCTCCGGCGGCTGGAGGCGCGCCGCGCCAAGGATGGTCGGCGCGATATCCACCGTCGAAACCAGTTCCAGGTAGCGCCCCGGCCGGATCCGCCCCGGCCAGCGCAGCACGACCGGCGTGCGCAGGCCGCCCTCGTGAGGGGAAAGCTTGCTGCGGGGGGCAAAGCCCACTTTGGAGCTGAGCTCCGGGTGGTTCCGCGGCTCGAGCGCCTGGATCCAGCCGTTGTCCACCAGAAAGACAACCAGCGTATCGGAGGCCAGACCGCGCCGCTCGAGCCCGCCGAGCAACTCACCGCAGGTTTCATCGAACCATTCCACCATGGCGAAATAGCGCGCCAGCCGCTCGTGGCGGCCTTCGATCGCATAGCGCTTCAGGAGCCGCTCCGGTGGGTTGTGGGGCTCGTGCGGCATCATCGGGGCGTACCAGAGGAAAAAGGGCCGATTGCGCGCGTCGTCCAGAAAGTCCCAGATGGGCTGCATGGTCTCGCGGCCGATGGCCAGCCCCGGGCCGCCGTGACGTCCCTCGGTGGTCATGCCGTGGGTGAAGCCCGCTTCTGAGTAATGCCCCTCCCAATACTTGCCGGTCTGAAGGCTCTTGTAGCCGGCGCGCGCCAGCAGCTTCGGCAAGGTGGGCACGGCGCGGATGTGCTTGAGCATGGCGGCGCGGTCGACGCCCTGGGGCGGGTCGTTCGAGGTGATCCGATGCTGGTGGCCGTCAAGACCGGTGAGCAGCGTCGCCAGGCTCGGGCGGCACAGGGCCGTGGGCACGTACCCGTTCGGGAAGACGGCGCCGGCCTCGGCCAGCCGGTCCAGATGCGGCGTGCGCACGGCGCCGCTGCCCATGAAGCCGAAGTCCCGCCAGCCTTGATCGTCGGAGACGATCAGCACGACATTGGGCAGCGGGTCCGCCGCGAGCGCGCAAGTCCAAACCAGCAACGGCAGCAACAGACCGAACGCACCGTGGCGAAGTGGGCTCAAGGCACGCCAGCGGGCGCTCGCTGCGGTGTCTGTCCCAGCCATAACGAGCCATCCAGATCCTACCATCAGGGGTCAGCCCCGCGCCACAGCAAAAACCGGATATCGGAATCATATAGTATGGTTTTGAGATGAACGCCATGGACGGTACGACCTCACGCCGCCGCTTCCTGGCCGCCGGGCTGGCTCTGCCCGCCGCGGCCGCGTCCCCGGAGCAGCCCAGGATCGAGTATCGCCCGCTCGGCAAGACCGGGCTGAAGGTCAGCTCGCTCGGCTTCGGCTGTATGCTCGCCTCCGACCCGCTGGTGGTGGAACGCGCCGCCGAGCTTGGCATCAACTACTTCGATACGGCGCGCAGCTATCAGGGCGGTAACAACGAGCGCATGGTCGGCGCGGCTTTGAAGGGCAAGCGGGACAAGATCATCCTGGCTTCGAAAACGCCCGGTCGCACCAAAGAGGAAGTGTTGAGGGATCTCGAAACCAGCTTGCGCGAGCTGGGCACCGACCACCTCGACATCCTCTTCCTTCACAACCGCAACGAGCCGGAAGCGGTGACCGAGGAAGGCCTCCAGGCGCTCGAGGAGGCCCGGCAGGCGGGCAAAATCCGCTTCCGCGGCGTCAGCTTCCACTTCAACATGCCGCGCATGCTCGAGCATGTGTGCAAGCTGGGCGTCATCGACGTGGCGCTGGCCTCCTACAACTTCACCATGCAGCCCGAGGTCGGCGAGGCGATCCGGGCGGCCCGGCGCCAGGGCCTGGGCATCGTCGCCATGAAGGTGATGGCGGGCGGCTACGCCCGAATCCAAAAGGGCGACCGGCTCTACGGGCAGAGTCCCGAGCATCTGACCGCCCGGCTGAAGCGGCCGGGCGCCATGCTGGCGGCGCTCAAGTGGGTGCTCAAGAACGAGGCGGTCGACACGGCCATCATCGGCATCACCGACTTCGAGGAGCTCGAAGAGGATCTGCGGGCGATGTCGGAGCCGTTCACGGACGAGGAGGCGCGGTTGCTCGCCGCCGAGCTCCGGCGCATCGGCCCGCTTTACTGCCGCATGTGCGGCGCCTGCGGCGGCGTCTGCGAGAAGGGCGTGCGAGTGGCCGACGCCCTGCGCTGCCTCACCTATGCCGACGGTTACGGCCAGTTCGCTCTGGCGCGGGAGCGTTTCCTCGAGCTCGCCGCGGGCCCGAAGCCGGCGCCGTGCCTCGACTGCGCGGCCTGCCGCGTCCGCTGCCCCAACGGCGTCCGGGTGCGCGAGCGCATCTTGCGCGCCTGGGAGCTTCTCGCCTAGTCCAAGGCGGCCTCGGTATATACTTCCCCGAGAGTGGATGCCATGAAGAGATTCCTCCTTCTCGGGGTGTGTCTGCTGCCGCTGGCCCTGGCCCAGCAGAAGAAGGTCGTGGTCGTGGGCCTTTCCGAGCGTGAAATCGAGGAGCTGCGCCGGGCCGCGCCGGAACTGCGCATCGTTCCAGGTGTTCCGCCCCGGGCTCATGCCGTCACGGCGGTGACACCGGATTCTCCGGAAGCCGTGGCCGAAAGGCAGCGGCTGCTCGAGGAGGTGGCCGACGCCGACGGTTTCATCGGCGGTCCCACCCGGGAGGTCATTCAGACCGGCAAGCGCCTGAAGTGGGTCCAGGTCTTGAGCGCGGGGGTCGAGCCGTACCTGTACCCCGAGCTGGTTTCGAGCGACATCGTGCTCACCAACGCCCGCATCGTGGCCAGCCCGGGCATCGCCGATCACGCCTTCGCCATGCTGCTGGCGCTCACCCGGAAGCTGACGTATTTCATTTCCATCCGGGAACAGGAGATCTGGGAACGCAAGCCCTACGACCTGCTCGAGCTCGAGGGCAAAACGGCGCTCGTCATCGGCGCCGGGGGGATCGGCTCGCAGGTCGCCCGGCGGGCCAAGGGTTTCGGCATGCGCGTCATCGGCGTCGACCCCAAGGAGTTCCCGCCGAATCCGCTTTTCGACAAGATGGTTTACCCGGATCGGCTCGACGCGGTGCTGCCGGAAGCCGACGCCATCTTCGTCTGCGCCCCGCACACGCCCGAGACGGAAAATATGCTGGGGCCGGCGCAGTTCGAACGGATGAAGAAAGGGGCGTTCTTCATTGCCGTCTCGCGCGGAAAGCTCTACCGGATGGAAGCGCTCCTCCAAGCGCTCGACAGCCGGCGCCTGGCCGGCGCGGGCCTGGATGTGACCGAGCCGGAGCCGCTGCCCAAGGGCCATCCGCTATGGAGATTCGACAACGTCGTCATCACGCCGCACATCGCCACGCAGTGTGACGGCGAGATGACCCGCAAGCTCGAGCTGCTCAAGGAGAACGTCGCTCGCTTCGCCCGCGGCGAACCGCTCCGGCACGTGGTGGACAAGGCCAAGGGTTACTGAGGGTTGGCGAAGGCTCGCGGGCTGGCGCCGGGCGCCGCTGCTCCGCGGCGGCGCCTCCGGGGACTCCCTGATCCCTCCCCCTTCAGGTCCGTATATCCCCTTTGGCGGCCGAAATTCCGCCGCTCGCTTCCGGGATATTGGACTCGGAACCTCTGATGGGCTAGAACTCTTGGATGAGGAGGCCCACCATATGGGAGTTCAGACGCTCGGACTGATGGATCGTGCCGTCAAGCAGGACTTCGAGATCATCCAACCGGAAACCACCTACACCGGCGCGCCTATCCGGCCTGTTCCCCGAGGGTTACCGAAAAGGACCCAGTCGCTGTGCCCGGAGTGCTCCTCCACCATCGATGCCCTTCTGAGCGAAGACGAACGGGGCCGGGTGATCATGGAAAAGACCTGCCCCGCGCACGGCTACTTCCGCGACGTCGTCTATTCGGACGCCAGACTCTACCTGAAGATGGAGGAGTGGACCTTCGGCGACAACCGCGGCGTGATGAACCCGGCGGTCCCGAACGCCACCAAGTGCCCGGACGACTGCGGCTTGTGCTCGATGCACACCTCGCATTCGGGCCTGGCCAACATCGACCTGACGAACCGGTGCAACCTCACCTGCCCGGTCTGCTTCGCCAATGCTAACGTGGCCGGCTACCTGTATGAGCCGAACCTGGAGCAGGTCCGGCTGATGCTCCAGACCCTCCGGGAGGAAAAGCCCGTCGCCGGCCGGATCGTGCAGTTCTCGGGCGGCGAGCCCACGATTTACCCTCACTGGTTCGAAGCGCTCCGGCTGGCCAAAGAGCTCGGATTCTCCCACATCCAGTGCGCGAGCAACGGCATCCGGTTCGCCGAACCGGGGTTTGCCGAGCGCAGTCACGAGGCGGGCCTGCACACCATCTATCTGCAATTCGACGGCGTCACCGACGACATCTACCTGCGCACCCGCGGCCGGCCGCTCCTGGAAATCAAGCTCCAGGCGGTGGAAAACATCCGCAAGGCGGGCATGAAGATCTGCCTGGTGCCCACCATCGTCCGCGGCGTCAACGACCATCAGGTAGGCGACATCGTCCGCTTCGCCATCGACAACATTGATTGCATCAGCGCCATCAGCTTCCAGCCCGTCTCCTTCACCGGGCGGATCAACCGGCGCGAGCTCGAAGAGAAGCGCTACACCATGTCCGACCTCGCGCACGACGTGCACCGTCAGACGGGCATCTGCGATCCGTACGACGACTGGTTCCCGCTGGCCTGCGTGACGCCGTTCTCGAAGCTCGTCAGCGCGCTGCGGGGCGAACTGACCACGCACCTGTCCTGCCACCCGCACTGCTCGCTCGGGACCTATCTGTTCGTGAGCGCCGACAAGAAGGCCGTGCCGGTGACGCGCTTCATTGACGTGGGCGCGATGCTTCGCGACATGGACGTTCTCGCGCGCAAGGCGGGCAAGGTGCACATGAAGCTCTACTCGCAGATCAGCGCCTGGAACTCACTGCGGCGGCATTTCCATGAGGACCGCGCTCCCGAGGGGCTGACCTTCTCGAAGTTTCTGGAAACCCTGCAAGGCCTCATGGACAAGCGTTACGGCCGGGGCGAAGCCGAAAAACAGGGCTTCACCTTCAAGACGCTGATGGTGGCCGGGATGCACTTCATGGATCACTACAACTACGACATCGAGCGCGTGAAGCGTTGCGTGATCCATTACGCCGCCCCCAACGGCCGCATCTACCCCTTCTGCGCCTACAACGGCGGCCCCACGTACCGCGAAAAGATCGAGAAAGATTTCTCCGTGCCCTTCGGACGCCCCGGCGCCTGCATCGGCTCCAACGGCTGCGGCCTTCACTGAGCACCCGGACCGGCGAGGCAATCGTGGCAGCCGCGCCCGCACTTGTGCTACATCTCAGTCGTCAGGGAGGCCGGCAATCGTCAAGGTCTGCATTCTGGCTTCGAGCAGCGCGGGAAATTCCACGTTCGTCTCCGCCGGGCGAACCCGCATCCTCGTCGACGCCGGTCTGAGCCGCAGGGCCACCTTCGAGCGGCTGGCCGCCATCGGCGAGCGGCCGCAGGATCTCGACGCGATTCTCGTTAGCCACGAACACTCCGACCATGTGTCGGGGCTGGCGCGAATCGCCGCCGCGCTCCGCATCCCGATCTATGTGAGCCGCCTGACGGCGCCTGCCATCGCCTGGGGCGAGGATCCGCCCGAGTTGCGCCAGTTCGAGGCGGGCCGGACGCTCTGCATCGGCGACATCGAGGTATCGAGTTTCACGGTGCCGCACGATGCCTCCGATCCGGTCGGCTTTACGCTGACGGCGTGCGGAGTCAAGCTGGGAATCCTCACCGACCTCGGCTATATCCCCGAATCGGTGCGCTTTCACCTGCGCGGCACCCATTTTCTCATCCTCGAGTCCAACCACGATCTGGAAATGCTGAAGGTGGGCCCCTATCCCTGGTCGGTCAAGCAACGCGTGATGGGCCGGCGCGGCCACCTATCCAACGACCTGGCGGCCGAATTCATCCGCGACGGTCTGGACCCGACGACCGAGACGCTCGTACTCGGCCATCTAAGCGAGCACAACAATCACCCTGAGATCGCGCGCATGACCGCCATGCAGGCCCTGGCCGAGCGGGCGCTGCGGCTCCGGCTGGTGGTGGCCGCGCCCGGCCGGCAAAGCGAACTGTTTGAACTCTAGCCCGGCGGCGCGATTGCGTAGGCCAGCAGAGTGTGAGACACTTGCCCTTCTGGTAGGGCGGCGCATGCCGCCGACGGCCAGTGGTTGCTTCGAGGAGGTTCAACAAAGCAGATGCCCGAGTTTCTCAAGCAGCGAATGCGATGGGTCTTGATCTTCTGGATGTTCATCATCAGTGCGATCGCTTACCTGGACCGCGTGAACATCTCGATTGCCGGCAGCGCCATTCAGAATGAGTTCGGCTTCTCCACCGTCGAGCTGGGCTGGGTCTTCAGCGCCTTCGTCATCGGCTACGCCCTGTTTCAGGCCCCCGGCGGGCGCCTGGCCGATCGCTACGGGCCGCGCTGGGTGCTGACGATCGGCGTGCTCTGGTGGGGCGTCTTCACCACGGTGACCGCGCTGCTGCCCGCCGGCATCGCCCACGCTCTGGTGCTGATGATCATCATCCGCTTCGTGCTCGGCCTGGGCGAGGCGGTGGTCTACCCGGCCTCGAACCGCCTGGTGGCTGCCTGGATCCCGTCTCACGAGCGCGGCATCGCCAACGGGCTCATTTTCGCCGGCGTCGGCTTCGGAGCGGGCGTCACTCCCCCGCTCATCACCTACATGCTGATCAACTACGGCTGGCGCTGGTCGTTTTACGCCTGCGCCATCATCGGCACCCTGGCCGGCATCGTCTGGCACCTCATCGCGCGGGACAGCCCGCGAAAGCACCCGTGGACCACGCCGGCCGAGCAGGCTTACATCGAGGCCGGCCTGCCTCAAGCCAAGGCCGCCATGGAGACGCACCAGACGCTGCCCTGGGGCAAGATTCTGACCAGCAAAGACGTCCTGGCGGTAACGGCCAGCTACTTCACCTACGGCTACGTCGCCTACATCTTCTTCACCTGGTTCTTCATTTACCTGAGCAAAGTCCGCGGACTGGACCTCAAGGCGAGCGCGCTCTACGCCATGCTGCCGTTTCTGGCGATGGCCACATGCTCGCCTTTGGGCGGCTACATCGCCGACCGGCTCACCAAGCGCTACGGGCCGCGCGTGGGCCGTTGCGGCATCGCGGTGTTCGGCATCGGGCTTTCGGCGGTTTTCATCGCTCTGGCTACGCAGGTGGAAAGCGCGCGGCTGGCCAGCCTGGTGCTGGCGGGCGGAGCCGGCGCGCTGTATCTATCGCAGAGCTCGTTCTGGGCCGTGACTGCCGATATCGCCGGTCCCTCGGCCGGCTCGGTTTCCGGCCTGATGAACACGGGCGGTCAGATCGGCGGCGCCGTCACGTCGGTGCTCACGGCCATGATCGCCGAGCGCTTCGGCTGGACCGCCTCCTTCATGACGGCCGCCGGGCTCTGCGTGTTCGGTTCGCTGTTGTGGCTGGTGGTGAATCCGAACGCGCGCCTGGTGGCTGAGCCCGTCTCCGCCACAAGCGATGTTCGAGATTCTGGAGCACACCGCTGATATCGGGTTTCGCGCCTGGGGAGCGACGCCGGCGGAACTGTTCATCCATGCCGCGCTCGCTCTGGAGGCGATCGCTCTCGATACCTCGCAGGTCGAGGAACGCTACGTCTATCCCATCGCCGCCGCCGGCGACGACTACGAGTCGTTGCTGGTGAACTGGCTCAACGAGGTGCTGTATTATGTGGATGGGGAGAGGGTGGTCATGGGCCGCTTCCAGGTCGACCAGATCTCCCCGGAACGGGTGAGCGGCAAAGGCTGGGGCGAGCCCCGAGACCCGGCGCGGCATCCACCGCGGCTGGTGGTCAAGGGCGTCACCTACCACCAGCTCAGCGTCAAACAAGAGGGGGAACGCTGGGTCGCTCAGGTCTTCCTCGACATTTGAGCCGGCCATGATCGAAGTTCATACCGAGGACGGGATCCGATTCCGCATTCCCCGGCAGGAAAGCCTCGGGATGCGCACTGACGTGCTAGTGTTCGCCAGCCCCGAGCTGATCGAGCAGATTCGCCGCGATCTCTCGCTCCGCCAGGCGGTGAACGTAGCGACGCTGCCCGGCATCGTCGGCCCGAGCCTCGCCATGCCGGACATCCATCAGGGCTACGGCTTCCCCATCGGCGGCGTCGCCGCCACGGACTGGGAAGAGGGCGTGGTCTCGCCCGGCGGCGTCGGCTTCGACATCAACTGCGGCGTCCGGCTGGTGACCACCAACCTCGAAAAGGAAGAGGTCCGCTCGAAAATCCGGGAGCTGGTCAACCAGGCCTTCCGCGACATCCCGTGCGGCACCGGCGGGAAAGGCCGGATCGAGCTCCGCGAAAAAGAGCTGGACGAGGTGCTCGTCAAGGGCGCGCGCTGGATGCTCGAAAAAGGCTTCGCCGAGGAGCGCGACATCGAGTGCGCTGAGGAGGGCGGGCGCCTGGAGGGCGCCGATCCGGCTCACGTCTCCAACCGGGCCAAGGAGCGCGGCCGGCCGCAGCTCGGCACCATCGGCAGCGGCAACCACTTCCTCGAGATCCAGTACGTCGAACAGATCCATCATCCCGAGGCCGCCCGGGCCATGAACCTCCATGAAGGCCAGGTGGTGGTTCTCATCCACTGCGGCTCGCGCGGCCTCGGCCACCAGGTCTGCACCGATTTCCTCGCCGAGATGGGCTCGGCGATGAAGCGCTACGGCATCTCGCTTCCCGACCGGCAACTGGCCTGCGTGCCGATCCAGTCCGAAGAAGGACAGGCCTACCTGGCCGCGATGCGCGCCTCGGCCAATTTCGCCTGGGCCAACCGGCAGGCCATCCTGCACTTCCTGCGCGACTCCTTCCGGCGCGTCTTCGGCAACCACGTCCGGCTCACCACGCTCTATGACGTCTGCCACAACATCGCCAAACGGGAGCGGCACGAAGTGGACGGCAAGAAGCGCGACGTGCTCGTGCACCGCAAAGGCGCCACGCGAGCCTTCCCATCCGGCCATCGCGAGATCCCGGCCGTCTATCGCCACGTCGGCCAGCCGGTGCTCATCCCGGGAAGCATGGGCACCGCCTCCTGGATCCTCGTGGGTGCCGAGGGTGCGATGAAGGAGACTTTCGGCAGCGTCTGCCACGGCGCCGGGCGCCTGATGAGCCGCACGGCGGCCAAGAAAGGCCGCACGGCCAAACAGGTGGAGAAAGAACTCGAAGAGCGCGGCGTGATCGTTCGCAGCGAGACCAAGGACGGCATCCTCGAGGAGATCCCCGAAGCTTACAAGGACGTCGACGAAGTCATCGAAGTGGTCCACAAGGCCGGCCTGGCTCACAAGGTAGCCCGCCTGCGCCCCATGGGCGTCATCAAGGGCTGAGCCGCCCGCGCTCGCTTGCCGAGTCCTCCGCTGCCAGCATACCGACGAACAACCAGACCCATCCGGCCACGCCCAGCCGCGCCAGCGGATAGTCCACCAGCGCGTGGGCGAATACCGCCAGCAGACCGACGCCCCAAATCGACCGAAGCGCCGGTCGCACCGCCCACAGCGCCACGGCTGCGATCAGGAACGCGAAGGGAAGCCCTGCTTCCGCGGCCCACTCCAACCAGTCGTTGTGGGCGTGGTTGACCACCAGCCCCACGTCGAAAGTGGCAAAGGCGGGGTAGACCGTCTGAAAGGTGCCCGGCCCGAAACCGGTAAGCGGCCTGGTCGCGATCATCTCGAGCGTCGAGGCCCAGATCTGGCGGCGATAGACCATCAAATCGCCTGCTTGAAAGCGCTGCCAGAGCAGCTCCCAGCCCGCCACGAATACCGCGACCGCGCTCAAAGCAAACGTCCAGGCGGCCACCCGTACGGCGTTCTCGCGCGGAAGCCTCCCCTGCCCCGAGGCCACCAGCAGCACCAGCAGGAGTTCACTGATGACAATGACCGCTCCCGCCCGTGAGCCGCTCGCCACAACCGCGCCGGCCAGCGCCGCCGCCACACCGAGGTAGAGCACTCTCGATCCCTGCCCGCTCAAGGCCCGCCAGAGCGCGATCGGAACCGCCAGCTCGAGGAAAGCGGCGAAGTTATTCCGGTTCTGGAACGGACCGAGCACGTCGGAGTACCGGTATGGGAACAGCCAGAACATTTTGCCGTTGGGCGCGTAGAATTGCACCAGCGCCACCACGGCCACCGCCAGAGCGAACCAAAGAAACGCCTGGAGAAACCTCTCCCGGAGAGGCGTCTCCGCGAACAGGTGAGAGCCGAGCGCGACCAGCGCCAGCACGACCAGCCACGCGCTGAGAGCGCGCCAGGACACGAAGCCATATACGGTCTGCCCGGAAGCGCACAGCAGAAAGAGCCAGGCCACGCCGGCAATCGCGGCCGCCAGCGGGAAACTGATGCGGAGCCGTTCCGGCCGCATCACCAGGCGCACCGCCAGGAGGGCGCCGAGCACCAGAATCGCAACCTGAGCGATGCTCATCGGCCACCGCGGCGGCGCCCAGATGGTGAGCGTGCTCCAGGCGAGCGCCAGCGCCGCCAGCAGGGCGCCGGCGCGCTCAAACGACCGGAGAGGAGGCTCTTCGGACCAGAGATTCGTGCCGGGGGGAATCGGCCTCGGAATCTTCATCGTAGCTTTGGATGGCGCGGGCGAGACTCAGCAGCGTCTGGGCCTCAACGCCAAAGCCCTCCGGGACGCTCTCGGAGGGGCACAGCGCCGCGAGCTTGTGCGGAAGCTCGGCCCGCAGCAGGTCGGCCAGCGGGCTGACCACACCGGGACGGACGGCCGACGCCGGCCCCCGGCTCAGCAGCACGTAATCGCGGTCCGACAGCGGCACATAGACGTGCCAGGAGGCGCGCGCCAGCCGCTCGCCCGGCTTGCGTCCATATACGCGACCGCCATAGTGCAACTCCGCGTGCGCGAAGCCCAGGCTCCGGCAGCCCTCCTCGACCGCCGCCCAGCAGCTTTCGATCGTGCCGGCGCGGGCGACCGCGCGCTCCAGGTTCACCAGCGCGATCTGCGCGCTCAGCATCTGCCGCAATTCGCCCTTGAACAACACGCGCGTCGCCACGCCGAATTCATCGTAATCGAGCCTCTGAACCCCCGCCCAGGCTACGGCAAGAAACAGCAGGAGAACCAGCCCGCTCGATTTGCCGTAGAGGGTGCTCAAAAGCAGGGAGAAGGCGGCGCCGACGCCGCAGGCCGCATAAAGCACCAGCACGACGCGCCGCGGCCCGAATCCCAGGTCGAGCAACCGGTGATGGACGTGGCCGCGATCGGCGTCGAAGATAGGCCGGCCGCGCAGGAAACGGCGCACGATGGCGATCCCGGTATCGGCCAAAGGAACCGCCAGCGCCACCAGCGGCGCCGTCATCCCCAGCATCGTGGCCGATTTCTGACTCCAGATCACGCCGTAGCAGCCGAGCAGAAAGCCCACCAGCAGGCTGCCGGAATCGCCCAGAAAGACCGAGGCCGGATTGAAGTTGTACCGCAGAAATCCGGCGAGCGCTCCGGCCAGCGGCAGGGTGGCTAGCGCCAAGGGCAGGTTCTGGTTGAGTAGCGCGGCGAGGAAGGCCGTCAGCGTCGCCACCAGACCCACGCCCGCCGCCAGCCCGTCGACGCCATCGATGAGGTTGAACGCATTGGCGCAGGCCACCAGCCACAGCAACGTGAGCGGCAGGGCCAGCCAGTCGGCCAGCGCGTAGCCGGCGACGTGCGAAACTTTGACGCCTCCCCAGCAGGCCAAGGAAGCGGCGGCAAGCTGCCCGGCGAGTTTCGTCGCCGGTTTCAGCCCGCGCACGTCGTCGACGAGCCCGACCAGAAAGACCAGCGAGGCCGCCGGTAGAATCGTCCAGACCAGCGGCAGCGCCAGCTCGAGGAAGTCCCCGCCTCGGAGCGGAGAGGCGAGCAGCGCCATATAGGCGAGCACGTAGGAGGCGGCGATCGGAATCCCTCCGGCGCGCGGAATCGGCCTTCCGTGCAGTTTCCTGACGCCGTCCGGCCGGTCGACAACGCCCCACCGCAAGAAGGCGTCGCGCACTACGGGCGTCAGCAGCAGCGAAAGCGCCAGCGCAACCACCGCGGTGAAGGCCGTCGAGTACATGCCTGCCTCTTAATCGGCCGATTTCGCCCTCGGCTCGAGTGCCGCCATGGCGCCGGACTCCCACGCGGCTTGCCGCCGCGCCCGGTAGGTCCGCTCAAGCACCCCGACCAGCCCATCGGCAGTCTTCTCCCAGGAAAAGCGTGCCGCCTGGGCCAGAGCCTTCTCGCGGAGAGCCAGCCGATAATCTTCGCCGCGCGCCACCGCCCAGATCGTCTCGGCCATGGCTTCCACGTTGCGGCCGTCGCACCATGCGACCGCCTCGCCCGCCACCTCGCGATTCGGCTCCGTGTCGCTGGCGACGATCGCCGCTCCGCAGCCCATCGCCTCGATCAACGTGTTCGGGCAGGCCTCGAGCAGCGAGCTGAAGATGAACACACGCGCGTTCGCCATCGCGCGCGCCATGCTCTCGGCGTCCACATAGCCGAGAAAACGCATGTGGGATTCAAGACCGAGCTCGGCCACGCGCGCCCTGAGCAACCGCTCGTAGCGTGCATCGTGCGGCCCGCCGGCCACCAGCAGCGGCTCGCTCAACCCGCGCGCCCGCAGGATCGCGTAAGCCTCGGCCAGCCGAAGGAGATTCGAGTAGCCGATCATCTTCGCCGAGGCGAACAGGAACTCGGGCGGCGCCCAGCGCGGCGCCGGCCGGCCGGGCGTAAACGGGGCGCCGAGGCCATGGTGAACCACCGTGGTCTTTTCCACCAGCGGCGGCCGGCCCGCGCCCGCCACCCGGCGCGCATAGTCGGAAACACAGAGGATGTGATCGGCCGTGCGGAGCGAAACGGCGGTCATCAGCCGCAGCACCGCGCACCGGATGCGCTTCGGCAGGCTGTTGTAGAACTCGCGATACAGGAACGGCTCCGTGTAGCGAATCGCGATGACGCGCGGCCGCGGCGCCAGCACAAGATCCGGATTGTTGGCCGTGTAGACCAGCTCGATGCCGTCGGCCCGCATCAGCGCCGGAAGCTGAAGCTGCTCGGCCAGCAGGCGCCCGGCCAGGCCGCCGCGAGGCCGAACCTCGCGGAAGACGATCTTGCGCGCCTCGAACCGGATCTTCTCGAGCGTGGCCGGCCGGCCGTAAACGAACCAGAGGTGAGGGTCCCGGCGCCGGTCGAGCACCGGCAACATCTGGCGCAGATAGGTCAGGCCCCCATAGCCGGAGCTCGGCATGGCATTGACTGCGATCCTCATGAGAGACCTCCCTGCCGCGCCCCGCGCGGTGCGGCGACCGCCGGCCAGCCGAGCGG
This sequence comes from uncultured Bryobacteraceae bacterium, assembly GCA_938003835.1. Taxonomy (GTDB): domain Bacteria; phylum Acidobacteriota; class Terriglobia; order Bryobacterales; family Bryobacteraceae; genus CALKXJ01. The sequence goes on from CALKXJ010000007.1 coordinate 391,290, forward strand.
GAGCCGCGCCAGAGCCGCGGCGGCGCACAACAGGCCCAGGCGCCCGAAGATGGCCGCGAAGGCCAGCGGATCGAGCCAGGGCCGGCTGTGATACCGCCGGTAGTAGGTCCACATGCTCAAATGCCGCCAGGCCAGCGCCCGGTAGGGCACCCTGCGGCTGCTTTCTCCGATGGCGTGCTCGACGACAACCTCCGGGTAGTAAATCACCGGGACGCCGCGATCGCGGGCGCGCCGGCAAAGATCGACGTCTTCGAAATAGAGGAAGAACGCCTCATCGAAGCCGCCCAGCCGATCGAAGGTCCGCCGGCTCATCGCCATGGCGGCGCCCGAGACCCAGTCCACACGCCGCACTCCGCGGTGATCGAAATCGCGCATCAGATACTCCGCGCTCCAGGGGTTCGACGGCGCCAGCCGCGTCAGCAGCGAATGGCGTCCGGCCAGGAAGGCTCTCCACGTCGGGAAACGCCGGCAGGAAAGCTGCACCGAGCCATCCTCGTCGCGGATGGCGCAGCCCAGGATCGCCTCGGAGTATTCGGGCGAATCGAGCGCGCGCACGAGCGCCGCCAGGCCATCGCCCATCACCGCGGTGTCCGGATTCAAAAACAGCAGTTTTGCCGAGCGCGCCAGCCGGGCGCCGGCGTTCGAGGCGCTCCCGAAGCCGGCGTTGGTTCCCATCGGGTGCCACACCACGGCGGGGTGGCTCGCGAGCAAAGCGTCGCGCAAGTTTGGCCGCGAGCCGTTGTCGGCAACGATCACCTCGACGGGCTCGCCCTGGCCGGCAATCGAGCGCAGGCAGCGCGCGAGCTTCTCCTCGCTGAAGTAATTCACGATGATGACCGACAGGCTCGAAGCCTCGCTCACAATCATCGATCTCGCTTCCTCCTCATCCCGTCCGATCCGCTCAGGCGGCTTTCGCCAGCGCCGCCAGCAGGTTCATTCGGAGCGGCGCCAGCCTCTCGCTGGAGTTCACCAGGCGTTCGTAGAGCATCATGGGGTAGAACAGGACGGCGTGCCGCCGGCCGTAATAGGGCTCGGCCTCGAGATGCTGGAGCTCGATCGGAGCCAGACCGGCGGCCCGAGCGGCCCGCACGATCGCCCCGGCGGTGTTCATCCGGTAGTAGACCGGGTACGGATCGTGCGCCCCGTCCAGATCTCTCAGCCGGTTGGCCCACTTCAGATGCAGGCTGTGCGGCAGCAGCCGCGAGCCGAGCGAAACGTAATGCCAGAGGTTCGGCGTGCGGAAACAGTAGACCCCGCCCGGCCGTAGCACCCGAGCCACCTCGCGTAGATGTCTCTCCGGCTCCCTGAGGTGCTCGATGACGTAGTTGGACACGCATCCGTCGAACGACGCGTCGCGAAACGGCAGCCGCGCCGCGTCGGAAAGACAACACGCCGCCAGAGCCGCGTTCGAGCGTAGCTCCTCGGAGACGTCAATGCCCACCAGTTCGACGAACTCGCTCAGGAACCGGCTGGTCTTGTTGTCGGGCCCGGCGCCGATTTCGAGAACCCTGCCGCCGTGCTTCAGGTGACCCAGACAAAGCCGGTGAAAGATTCCCGTCCCGTCGCGAAACGCCGGATTTGAATAGTAGTAGCGTTCGAACAGGTGCCGGGTTCCCATCAACTCGCCCCTAGCATCCATATCGGCTCCGCCGCGCCTCCTCGATACCTGCGCGATCTCCTAGCCCGGCATCACGCCGGCGCGCCAGCCCCGGGCGGCGCCCCAGTCCAAAAGAACCGGAGCCGGCCGCCTCTCCACTGCCGCGCGCAAACCGGCCCAGCGGACCACAAGCAACATCACCAAAGCCGGCACGATCGAGGCGGAGATCACCGTGTGGATGTCTCCCCGCAGCGCAAAGGCCCAATGCAGACCCCACAGGCCCCACAGCAGGCTCGAGTCAGCCCGCCCGGACTTGAGAAAGTAGGAGGTCCAGCCGATCACGCTGCCGAAGACAAACGGGAACAGGATCCAGCCCGCCAGCCCGAAATTGGCGTAGCCCTCGCCGATGATCGAAGCTGCCAGCGACACGGTGGTGTCGAACTGGTAGCCGTACTGCCAGGCGAGCTCGCGGCCCCAGGGGATCGGCTTGTCCGGCCACATCGTGCGCGGCACGAACACCACGAGCGGCGTCAGCAGCGAGTGGCCGCGGATGAAGGTCTCCGGATGGGTATAGGTGCTGAGCACAAACTGGATCTCGTCGTTGAAGGAAAGGTGCTCGAAGATCGCGGAGACGGCCTCCTGCGCCCGGTCCTCGATCGTCAGAATGGCCTGCCCGCCCTCGAGACCCGTATCCCGGTAAAGCGTCTGCACCAGGATCGTGACCACCACGATCGGCATGGCGGCGAGAATCATCATCTTGGCGGCGCGCCGGATGCCCGGATGATCCCTCAGAGCGTAATCAAGGATGAAAAACGAGTGCAGCCCGAAGAACAGCACCGAGCCCCGGGAGCCGCTGGCGGCCAGCACCGCCCCGGCGGCGGCCAGCGTTCCGAGCAGCAGGGCCAGGTGAAGCGGGCGCAAGCTCGGACGCCGGCACCACAGAAACAGCGTCATCAGGGCCGCAGCAAACAGATAGCCGCGCAGGTAGTGAGCCAAGCGCACCGTCGTACTCGCCTCCGAGAACACCGACCCGAGCATGAGTTCCGGCCGGTTTCGCATGGCCATCATCGTTTCGAGGGAGCCTTCGAACAGCACCGTGAAGATCACCAGCGCCAGCGTCCATGTGGCCGCCGCCAGCCACATCCACAAACGCGGGCGCATCAGAAAGCGCGGCGCCGCCGAATGGGTCAGGCGAAACAGGCGCGCCCGGCGCGCCGCCCACAGCCCACCGCCCCAGTAAGCGCCCGAGGCGGCCAGATGCAGCAGGACCAACGTGGGCGTCTCCACCACGCTGCCGTGCGGATCGTAGAGCAGAAACATCAGCGCCAGGTAGACGCCGCCGAACAGCAGCGGGTCGAGCAGCCTCTGGCGGCGCGCCACCAGCCGCAAGGCGTACAGCACCGCAGGAAGCAGGTAGACCGCACTCCACGGAGCGAATCTCATAAGATGTCCTCCTCCGGCACGGCCTTCCCCAGGCGCCGCCAGCAGCTTGCCTGAAAGGCCGTATGAACCAGGTAGGCGACAAGCAGGCTCCAGGCCAGGCCTCGGGCTCCGTGGCCGGGGACGAGCAGCCGGGCGGCTGCAATCAGCGTGGCGCCCCAGATGCCGTTGAACAGCGCGGAGCGCCAGATCAGGTTCCGGCTCACCATCGCCGCGCCGACGGCGGAGTTCGCCGCCGCAAGCACCGCAGCGGCCACGAGCGGCGGAACCAGCGGCCCGCCCTCCCGGAATCCCCTGCCGTAGAGCTGCATCAGCCAGGGCGAGGCCAGCGCGATCGGAAGAGCCAGGCAGGCGGCGCCACCCGCCGAAACCAGAAGGTGCAGGGTGAACAGGCGGCGGAAGCCCGCTAGCTGGGAGGCGCCGCGAAGCCGGTGCAGGATGGGCAGAGCCGTGCGCTCGAGCACGCCGGGAACGAAAGCGATCAGCAGGCGGAACTGGTTGGCTGCGCTGAACAGCCCCATCTCGGCGTAACCGAAGGGCTGCCGGACCAGAATGGTCGAAGCAAGCCAGGTGAATGGCACCTTCATGGAGGAGCCGAGCAGCGCCGCTACGGAGAAGCCGAGCAGGATGCGCACCTCCGCCCGGCCCGGCCACCGCCAGCAGTGAAGTCCATGGCGGCGGAACTCACGCGCCACCGCGGCGCGCGTGACCAGCACCGAGACAACGGCCGCCAGCACCAATCCCGCCACCGCGCCCGGCGTGCCGGAGCGAGCCGCGCCGCCTCCGATGAGCATTACCGTGAGAATGCCGTTCACCAGGCTGGTGGCCGCCGAGGTGCGAAAGGCCTCCAGCCCGGCGAGCGCTCCACTCTGCACGCCCGCCAGCGGGCCACACAGCACGAGCAGCGCGGCGAAGGCCAGCGGCGACGTCAGGTGCCGGGCCCCGAGCAGCTCGGCGGCCAGCCACGGCGCCGCCGCCCAGACCGCGACGGCGCCGAGGCTGCCCGAGGCAAGGCCCAGCAGCGTGCACAACGTGAGAATTCGGGCGGCCGGCGCCGCACCCGCCTCCCGTACAAGCGCGATGTGCCGCGCCGCCGTCACGCCCAGGCCCGCCCCGGCAAAGATTCCGGCCACGCCTGCCGTGTTGTAGATGATGCTCAGTTCACCGAAGCCCTCCTTGCCCAGGAACCGGACTGCGATCAGGAACGCCAACAGGCGGAAGCCCTGGGCGAGCGCGGCGTCGGCCAGGCACCAGAAGGCGCCACGGGCGAACCGCGCTCCGACCGCGTCCGTCATCACCATCCGGCGGCCCAGCTCCGCGAGGCCGGCCCGCGCGGGCCCGCGGCTGCCGGCCGCAGCAACCGTTCCTGTCGCCATGGCGCTCAAGCCGCTTTCGGCGAGTGGTAATACTTGCCGTAACGCCGGTAGGAGTAGTAGTAATAGCCGCCGCCGAGCCGGTGATGAACCTGGTTCATCACAATGCCGATGACATTGGCCCGCAGGCGCCGCAGCGTGCTGACCACACTGGCCACCGCCTTGCGATCGGTCTGCCCGGCGCGCGCCACCACCAGCACGCCGTCCACCACCGTCGCCAGTTGCAGCGGCTCGGCAAAGCCGAGCAGGGGCGGGGCGTCGACGATCACCCAGTCGTAGTCGCGCGTCGCCTCATCAAGCAGTGCGGCGATGCCCCGGCCGATCAGGTCCGAAGCGCGGCGCGACGGAGGCCCGGCGGGCAGGATCGACAGGTTCGGCAGGCCCTCGGGCTGGCAGACCAGCTCCCGCCAGGGCCGCTCGCCGACGAGCACATCCGAGAGCCCGGCCGCCGCCGGGATGTTGAAACAGCGGTGCACGCTCGGCCGCCTCAGATCGGCGTCGATCAATAGCGTCTTCTGGTTTTGCAGCGCGTGCGCCACGGCCAGGTGGGCCGCCGCGGTCGACTTGCCCTCCGACGGGGCGGCGCTGGTGACCAGAATCGAGCGGATCGTCCGGTCAAAATCGGTGAGCAGGACCGAATTGCGCAACGTCCGGATCGCTTCTTCGTACAGAGTTACCGAATGGGCGGCCTCCTCCGAGCCGGCCGCCACCAGCGCGCCCTCGCCCGCCCGGACCAGGCTGAAGCGCCCCCTCCAGCCCTTGACCTCGGGCAGGGTGCCGATCACCTCGGCGTTCGTCATCCGGCGCAATTGTTCCGGATCGCGCACGCTGGAATCCAGCGCGTCGCTCACCACCGCCACGCTGATCGCGAGCACCGTCGCCAGCAGGAAGGCCACCGCCAGGTTCAGCGGGAGATTCGGCGAGACGGGCTCGAGCGAGGGCCGCGCCGGATCGGCGATGCGAATGTTGCTGCTCTGGAAGCTGGCGTTGATGCCCGCCTCGCGGATCTTGCGCACCAGCTCCTCATAGAGCGCCTTGTCGCTGTCGGCCTCCCGCTTGAGCGTCTGATACTCGAAGGAACGCGCGTTCAGGCGATCGAATTCGGCCTTGGTCTGGTTCAGCGCCTGCCGCAGCATCTGCTCGCGGTTGAGAGCTTCGCGGTACTCGATCTCGACCCGCTCGGCAATCTTGCGGCGCGCCTCACCGAGCAGCGACTCCACCTCGGCCAGTTGCGCCGCCGCCTTGCGATACTCGGGATGGTTGGCGCCGTAGTGCGCCTTGATCTCGGCGAAGCGCTCCCGCGCCTGGTTGCGCCTGGCGATGAGCGCGCGCAGGTCCTGCGCCTGGTCGGAGCCCGCGGCCGCCTCGAGCGCGCCGCCGCGCACCGACTCAAAGGCCGCCTCCTTGCGCACCCGGTCCGCCTGCGCGCTCGTGAACTCGCTGTTGAGCTGGAGCAGGCGCGCCGAGAGGATGCTGGTCTTCTCCTCCGGGTTGATCACGTTGAGCTCCCGCTCGAACTCGCTCAGCGCCCGGCTGGAGCGCTCCATCTTCGCCTTGAGCTCGGCCAACTGGCTCTCCATGAAGGCGGTCATGCTCTGCGAGGAGCGGATACGGATGTTATAGGTGTGCTCGAGATACGACCGGGCGATGGCGTTGGCCACGTCGGCGGCCAGCCGCGGGTCGGTCGAACGGTAGCTGATGCGCAGCAGATAGGTCTTGGGCGGCCGCGTCACCTTCAGGTTGTTCAGCACCACGGGCGCCTCCTCGGGCTCGACCGGACTCGCTTTCGCCGTTCCGCCCCGGCCCCCTGCCCGGCGGTTCAGCTTGAACTTCTCGGCCACCGGGCGCAGGACCGAGTCGGACTGGATGAGCCGAATCTGCGTGGCCAGGAACTGATCGGAATCCTGGGAGAACAGCGAATGCGTCGCCTCCTGGCCCACCACGCCCAGAGGCGACTGACGGTCGATGTCGACTGTGGCCGTCGACTCGTAGACGGGCTCGATCCGGAGCGAAACCACCAGCGTGGCCGCCATGACCGCCACCACGAAAGCGGCGATCCGCCAGCCGTGCCGCCGCAGGATCCATAGGTAGTGCGACAGCGGCAGCACCGGCTCGGGCGGCTCCGGCTCCCAGCCGGCCGGCTGCGGCGGCGCAAGCGACGCGGCGCGCACCGCCTCGGAGAGAACCGCCAGACTCCGTTCGGAATTCATTTGCGACATGCTTTCCTCTCAACTCCTGATCGTTCTCGAAGGCTTGCCCGCCGGCGCGGCTAACGAGCCACGCCCCAGATGAGCACCCCCGACGTCGTGGTGGCGCCGAATCCGATGATTCTTTCGATCGCCGTCGCGCGCAGCCGCCGCCCCCGGTTGTCTGGGACGTAGAGGATGTCGTTGGCGAGCAGCGGCACGTCCGCCGACTTGCGCTCGAGGATCTCCTTGAGCGGGATCTCGATCTCGTTCTTGGACCCGGTGGCCGGCTCCTTGCGGTAGATGTAGGCGGTCTTGTGGGCGAACGGCGCGAGGCCCTCGGATAGAGCCAGCACCTTGAGGACGCTGGTTCCTTCGGTCTCGTCGACGGCGAAGGCGCCCGGGCGCTTGACGTTGCCGACGACAAAGACCTTGCCCGCCTCCGGCACCCGGACCTCCTCGCCGCCGATCAGCCGGATGTTCCACTCCGGATCGGCGCCCTCGATCAGCTCCTTGACCGGGATGCGCCGCACGTGCGCGACCGGCTGGCCGTCGGGGCCCGGCTGCGTGCGGCTCACCAGAATCTCCGGCCCGGCATTGGGCAGCAGGCCCTCGGCGCGCGCCAGCGCGTCCAGCAGGCTGACGGGCGAGTCGGCCTGGAACGTGAGCGGGCGCTTCACCGCGCCCACGACGCTCACCGGCCGGCTCTGATATTCGACGATGGTGACCGTGACGATCGGATCGACCAGAATCTCGGCGGCCTCGAGCACGCGGGCAATCTCAGCTTCGAGCTCCGCCGGCAGCAGCCCCTCGGCCGGAATCCGCTGCTTGACCATCGGCAAGCGGATGGAGCCGTCGGGTCCGACGCGGATCGTCCGCGTGAACTCCGGCGCGTCGTAGACCGAAACGGCGATCAAGTCGTTGGCGCCGATCCGCTGCGCCGGCAGGTTGGCCGTGGGTGCGCCGGCCGGCGGTTGAGCTGCGCTCCAGCCGGCAAGGGCGACGATCAGGATCAGCTTTCTCGTCACGAAACCTTCTCCCTTCCTGAGAACTCCTTGAGGCCAGCGCCGCCCGATCTTCATCGACCTGGCTCCCGCTCCTCGGTGCTGCCGGGGTCGAGCGTCACGGAGCTCCCCCCGCAGGCGAACGCGAGCTCGCGGGCGACCGGAGAGAACCGGCCGGCGCCGAAAAGCCGCAGCAGGCTTCCGACCGCCAGCTCGAGTTCGGCCACGCGTCGATCGAGGGCCGCCAGGCGCCCCCGGGCCGAGCTGCCCGCCAGGGTGAACTCTTCGAGCGAACGGAGCACCGAATTCCGCGCGAACTCCGACAGGCTCCGCGCCCCGGCGCGGATCGAGGCCTCCCGCAACTGTTCGAACTCGACTTCGCTCAGACGGAAATTGACCAGGCGATTCCTGGGGTGGATGACGCTCATGGACCACCTCGGAGGAGCAGGCTCACCGGACCGGCCGGCTGCGGCAGAGCGCTTACAAACGCAATCTCCGTCCGCGCTCTGTCAGACGCGGGCGCGTGGCCGCACCCTCGCTCGTCTGGTGTGACCGCCCTCGCCTCCGCCGGCCGGGCAGCCCAGCTCGTCTCCGGCATTGCTCCTGTCGGGCAAGCCCCTGGGCGGCGCTTGCTCCACCCTAAGAATCGGTCGAAAACCCGATGGCATTAGGGCAAGCAGGCGTATTTGTTTTCGCTTTCGACTGTTTTCCTGTTTTCGCCGCTTAACGGCGCACGATGGGGTAGCTGATGCCGAGCTGCTCCATGTAGCTCCGGTAGCGCCGCGCATCGTAGCGGAGCTTCTCGAGCGCCGGCCGGAAGCGCTCCATCTTCTCGCGGTTGATCTCGATCGGCGGCCGGGTGTCGACCGGGATGAGCGACTTCCACTTGGTTTCCTTGGTCTGCTCGGCAAAATACTTCCGCGCCGCCTCGAGCAGCTCCGGCTTGAGCACGAGATCGAGCGCCGTTAAAGCATGAGCCTTGGCGCCGGCCGAGGAGCCCTTGTGCGCGATCGGGGTGGCCATGGCGATGGCGCTCGACCAGTGATGGCCGATCATGCCCGGGATGTTGCCGGGATAGGAAAGCACCACCGTCGGCAGGTTCCAGGAGACCTCGGCGATGTCGTCGGAGCCGGAGCTGCGGCCGACGCCCGCCTCGCGCATCTTGCCGACTTCGGTGCGCAGGCCTTCCTCCTTGACGCCGATCTCGCGCTGCGCGGCGCGGGCAAGCGCCAGATCGTCCTCCGACCACTGGGGCATGCCCACGCGCTGGATGTTGGCATAGAGCGCCTCGGCCAGCGGCTGGTTGAAGTGCCCCGGCCAGGCCGAAGCGAGGATCCGCTCGCTCACCGCCGTGTCGGTCATCATGGCCGCCGCCTCAGCGATCTTCGTGCCCAACTGGTGCAGTTCGACGATCCGGTCGTAGTCCCACTCGCGGAAGTAGTACCAGACGGTGGCCTCCGAGGGGACGACGTTCGGCTGGTTGCCGCCTCTGACCACCACGTAGTGCGAGCGATGCTCCGGCCGGAGATGCTCGCGGCGGTAGTTCCAGCCGATGTTCATCAGTTCGACGGCGTCGAGCGCCGAACGGCCCTGCCAGGGCGCGCCGGCCGAGTGGGCGCTGCGCCCGCGGAAAGTGTACTGCGTCGAGATGAGCCCGGTGCCCGTCGGCCCGCCGTAGCCGGTCGTGAACTCGGCGGCGATATGGCTGCTCAGCATCACGTCGACGTCGCGGAACAGCCCGGCGTTCACCATAAAAGTCCGGCTGCCGATGAGCTCCTCGGCGACGCCCGGATAGATGCGCAACGTGCCGGGAATCCGGTATTTCTTCATGAGATCCCGCACCACCAGGGCCGCCGTGATGTTGACCGCCTGGCCGGCGTTGTGGCCCTCGCCATGGCCGGGTCCGCCCTCGATGAGCGGCGAGTGGTAGGCGACGCCGGGCCGCTGCGAAGTCTCCGGCAGCCCGTCGATGTCGGCCATGAATCCGATGACCGGCTTGCCCGAACCCCAGGAGGCCTCGAAGGCCGTGGGCAGGCCGGCGACGCCGCGGCGAACGGTGAAGCCCTCGCGCTCGAGCAGCTCGGCCAGATAGCGCGACGTCTCCACCTCCTCGTAGCCGAGCTCGGCGAAGCTGAACAGGCTGTCGACGATCTGTTGCGTCAGCCGCGCCCGCGCCTCGACCATTTCGAGGGCCCGGGCCTTGAGCTCTTCGAGCGGAGGCGTCTGGGCGAAAACGGGCGCCGCCAGCCAGGCGGCCAGGACGAACGAAGCGGATCGTTTCATCGGACCGGTTCCTTGTCGAGCGGCGGCGGGCGGCCGCCGCCAGCACCCAATATAGCCTTATCGAAGGCCTCGCAAGAACGGGTTGGTCTCCTTCTCGTGCCCGATGGTGGTCTCGGGCCCGTGCCCGGGAATGACGAGCGTCGCTTCATCGAGCACGAGGAGCTTGTCGGCAATCGAGCGCAGGATGAGGCGGCCGTCGCCTCCGGGCAGGTCGGTGCGGCCGATGCTGGCGCGGAAGAGCGTGTCGCCCGCCAGGAGCCTGCCCTCGGCAGGGAGCCACAGCGAGATGCTGCCGGGGGTGTGACCCGGGGTGTGCAGAACGTGGAGCTCGAGGCCGCCCACACGGAGCCGGTCGCCGTCGCGCGCCTCTGAGTCGACCTCGACGCGCCCGGGCGGCGCCATGCCCAGCCAGGCCGCCTGCACGTCTAGGTAGTCGACGAGCGCCTGGTCGTCGGCGTTCATGTAGACCGGCGCTCCGGTGGCCGCGCGCAGCGCCGCGGCGCCGCCGATGTGGTCGATGTGGGCGTGCGTCACCACAATCATCTTGACGCGCAGCCCGTGGCGAGAGACGATTGCGAGGATCTCGCCCACGTCGTCGCCCGGATCGATCACCACGGCCTCGCGCGTCGTCTCATCGCCGAGGATCGAGCAGTTGCAGGCCAGCGGCCCGACCGGCAGGATCTCATGAATCATGGCTTCGCCCCGGAGCGCCTCACTCGCGGATGCCGGCCAGATCGAGCAGGAACGCGTAGCGGAAGGCGCGCTCGCGATAGCTGTCGTCGCGGGCGGTGAAGCCGCTGTGGCCGGCCTCGAGATCGGTCTTGAGCAGCAGCAGGTTGTCGTCCTGCTTGACGGCGCGCAGCTTGGCCACCCATTTGGCCGGCTCCCAGTACTGCACCTGCGAGTCGTGCAGCCCGGCCGTCACCAGCAGGTGCGGGTAGCGCCCGGGCACGGTCTGGTCGTAGGGCGAATAGGAGAGCATGTAGTCGTAGTAGACCTTGTCCTCGGGATTGCCCCACTCATCGTATTCGTTCGTCGTGAGCGGGATCGTGGCGTCGAGCATCGTGGTGACGACGTCGACGAACGGCACCTCGGCGATGGCGCCGGCAAACAGCTCCGGGCGCATGGTGATGACGGCGCCCACGAGCAGCCCGCCCGCGCTGCCGCCCCAGGCGTAGATGCGCCTGGGATCGGCGTAGCGCTCGCGGATGAGGAACTCGGCCGAGTCGATGAAGTCGTAAAACGTGTTTTTCTTCTTGAGCAGCTTGCCATCCTCGTACCACTCGCGGCCGAGCTCCTGGCCGCCGCGGATGTGAGCGATGGCATAGACGAAGCCGCGGTCGAGCAGGCTAATGGCATACGGGTCGAAGCGCGGGTCGGTCGAGAAGCCGTAGGAGCCGTAACCGCGCAGCAGCAGCGGCCGCCGCCCGTCTCGATCAAACGGGAGGCGATAGACCAGCGAGATCGGCACCCGCTTGCCGTCGCGCGCCGGCGCCTCCAGCCGCTCGGTGCGATAATTGGCCGGGTCGAAGCCGCCGCCGATCTCCTGGCGCTTCACCAGGGTGCGCCGGCGCGTGTTCATGTCGTAGTCGTAGACGCTTTCGGGCGTCGTGAGCGAGGAGTAGGCGTAACGCACCACCGCCGTGTCGGTCTCATAGTTATCCACCGGATCGGCCACATAGGCCGGCTCGCCGAAGTCGACATAGTGGCCTTCGGAGGCGCCCCAGGGCCGCACCTGCAACTGGAGCAGGCCCCCTTTGCGCTCCACCGCCACAAGATGATCCCGGAAGAGCTCGAAACCAGCGAGAAAGACCTGCTCGCGGTGCGGGATCACCTCCTGCCAGGCGGCCGGCTCCGAGCGGCCTACCGGCGTGCGCATCAGCCGGAAGTTTTTCGCGCCGCGGTTGGTGCGGATGTAGAAATGCTCGCCCAGGTGGTCGATCTCATACTCGTGCTCGCGCTCGCGCGGCAGGAAGACCCGAAAGCTGCCCCGAGCCTGGGAGGCGTCCAGATACCGGTATTCGCTGCTCAAGGTCTGCTGCGAGGCGATCAGGAGGAACCGCTCGGACTTGGTCTTGAGGACACGGCAACTGAAGGTTTCGTCTTTCTCCTCATAGACGAGCTCGTCGGAGGCCGGATCCGTGCCGAGCACATGCCGCCAGATCTGGTAGGACCGGAGCGTCTCGGGGTGCTGGCGGGCGTAGAAGACGGTGCGGTTGTCGTTGGCCCAGGCCAGATTTCCGGTGACGCGTGCAATGCGGTCGGCAAACTCCCCGCCGCGAGACAGGTCCCGGAAGCGGATCTCATAGAACCGGCGGCCCACAGTGTCCACGGCATAAGCGGCGATTTTGCCATCAGGGCTGATCACCGGCCCCCGCACGGAGCAGAATTTGTGCCCCTCGGCCACCTGGTTGACGTCGAGGATCACCTCCTCGGGCGCGTCGAGCGAGCCGCGCCGGCGACAATAGACGGGATAGTTCTGGCCTTCGATATCGCGCCGGTAGTAATAGTAGCCCCGCCGAAGATACGGCGCCGAGACGTCACTCTGCTTGATGCGCGCCTTGAACTCGGCGAACAGTTTCTCCTGAAGCGCCGCCGTGTGCGCCATCTTCCGCGCCGTGTAGTCGTTTTCCGCCTTCAGGTACTCGAGCACCGCCGGATCTTCGCGGTTCTTGAGCCAGTAGTAGTCGTCGATGCGCACATGGCCGTGCTTTTCGAGTTTCGTCGGCACGGCGCGCGCCACGGGCGGCTTGTCCTGCCGCGCCAGCCGGCAGGCGGGAAACAGCAGCAGCACACCGCAGGCGGCCGCCGCCAGCGCCGCCCCGGCAGAGGGTTCGACCATAGCCCGATTGTAAAATACAGGGGATGGCGGAAACTTTCCACACGATGCTCGGCGTCGCCAGCCGGGCACTTCATATCGCCTCCGTCGTGGTGCTGATCGGCGGCATCTTCTATGCCCGCTTCTTTGCGGGCTTCTCGGAGAGGTTCCGCAACTGGGTCTATGCCGCCATCGTGGCGCTCGTCGGCACAGGCCTGTACAATCTGCTGACCAAGGACTCCTATCCGCCGGGCTACCATGCCTGGTTCGGCATCAAGATGCTCCTTGTGCTGCACATCTTCGCCGCGGCGCTCGTGGCCTGCCTGCGCGAGGACGCCGCCCGGCGCGCGCGCACGATGACGGGCATCGTCGTTTCGGCATCCGCCGTCGTTGTGATTTCGGCCTGGCTCCGATGGATCTCGCTCCCATGACGGCGGGCTACCGCGCGCTGCGAGAGGGCGCCGGGTTGATCGATTTGAGCGAGCGCGGCAAGATCCGCGTCACCGGCGAGGACCGCGTCCGCCTGCTGCACGCCATGACGACGAATCACATCGAGCAGCTCGCCCCGGGCGAGGGCTGCTACGCCATGCTGCTCAATGCGCAGGGGCGCATGCTGGCCGACCTCCACGCGCTGGCTTTCAAAGATCATCTTCTTTTGGACACCGAGCCGGAGACGCGCGAGAAGGTGCGCGAGCACCTGGACCGCTACATCATCGCCGACGACGTGACCCTCGAGGACCTGACCCAGGAGCTGGCCACGCTGGCCGTGGAGGGACCGCAGTCACGAACGGTCCTGGAAAAGCTCGGGGCTTCCGTGCCCGAGAAGCTTTACGGGACCGCCGCCTGGGGAGAGCGCCTCGTCGCGCGCCTGAGCGCCACGGGCGCCGAGGGCTACTGGATCATCCTGCCACGGGCGGCTAGGGAGGAGCTGGCCGCCGGCCTGAGCGCAGCCGGCGCGGTCGAAGCGAGTGCCGAGGACGTCCGCGCGGTGCGCCTCGAAAACGGGCGGCCGAGGTATGGAGAGGACCTCACCGAGCGCTTCATCATCAACGAGGCGCAACTGTGGCGGGCGCTGCACTTCAACAAGGGCTGCTATCTCGGCCAGGAGATCGTCGAGCGCGTGCGCTCCCGCGGGCAGGTGCACCGGCGCCTGGTCCGCCTGCGAATCGAAACCGACGCAGTACCGCCGGCCGGAGCGACGTTGACGGTGGAGGGCAAGCCGGCCGGAGAAATCACATCGGCGGCCTACTCGCCGGCCTTCAACGCCGTGGCGGCTCTCGGCTACGTCCGGGATCCCTACGCGCGGCCCGGCGCCGTGCTCGCGCTCGGCCAGGCTCCGGTCACCGTCGTTGCGGCTGAGCCCGCCTGAAGCCGGCTCACTCGAAGTCGATCAGGCGCATCTCCTTGAGCTTCGCCCAGATCTTGGCCGCGCTCGCCTCGGGCGTCTCCCGGTCGGTGTAGCAGATGACCTCGGGATGCTCCGGCTCCTCGTAGGGGTCGGAGACGCCGGTAAACTGCGGGATCTCGCCCGCCAGTGCCTTTCGGTACAGGCCCTTGACATCGCGCTGGACGAGCACTTCGAGCGGGCAGGAGCAGTAAACCTCCACGAAGTTGCCGATCTTGCGCCGCACCTCGCGGCGAATCTCCCGATAGGGCGAGATGGCCGCGGCGATGGCGATCACCCCGTTGCGAGACAGCAGCTCGCAGACGAAGCCGATACGGCGGATGTTGGTGTCGCGGTCCTCCTTGCTGAAGCCGAGGCCTTTCGACAGGTTCGTGCGTACGACGTCGCCGTCGAGCAGCTCCACGCGCGCCCCGGCGGCCTTCAGCCGCTCATGCAACATGCTCGAAAGCGTGCTCTTGCCGGAGCCGGAAAGCCCGGTGAACCAAAGCGTGAAACCCTGATGAAACCCGTCGCGGTGCGCCGCCGGGTCGAGACGGAACTCAGGCATGCGAGACTTGAACGACCTCTTCGAGAAGAATGTCCAGCTTCCGCCCGATTTTACCATTGACGGAGAAATGGATGCCGCACTCCTTTGGAGCGGCCTCCTCCCACCACCAGCGCCCGGCGCGCTCGTCTTCGCCATTGCCGGCCGGACGGGTGCAGGGGGCGCAACCGATGCTCGAGTAACCGCGGGCGTAAAGCGGATGCACGGGCAGATTGTGCCGCCGGGTGTAAGCTTCGATGTCCTGGCGCGTCCAGTCCGCCACGGGCGCCAGCTTGATGCGCCCGTCGCGGTATTCCACCTTGCGAACCTCGTTCCGGTTCTCCGCGCTCAGGCGCCGCAGCCCGACCGCATAGGCGCGGAACTGCCGCAGCTTGCGCTCGAGCGGCCGGACCTTGCGCACCTGGCAGCAGAGCATGCGAAGCGAGGGGTCGGCGTAGAACAGATTGGCGCCGTGGCGTGCCACCATGCCCTCGACCTCCCTCGGGTCCGGCATGACGACCTCGATCCGCACGCCGTAGCGGGAGCGCACCATGTCCATCATGGCGTAGGTCTCCTCGGGCAGCCGGCCGGTGTCGAGCGTGATGACGCGCACCTGAGGGTTGATGCGGCAGGCCATGTCCAGGATCACCATGCCCGACTTCTGGAAGCTGGTCGAGATGGCGAACGAGTCGCCGTAGGTGCGCACGGCCCAGGCGATGAGTTCCTCGGCGGGCAGATCCTCGAGTTCGTCGAAGTAGGACACGTCAAAAACCCTAAACTCTATCTATATAATATAGATTGATCCCTGTCAAGAGCGAGCAGTCGGAATTCTGCTCCCGAATGCCCTTAACTGCCGGTCTCAGAGTCGCGGCCCAGGGCGGCGGCCACCAGCCCCAGCAACTGCTCGTCGGAGAGAAAAACGCCCTCGGGCAGATGCTGCCGGCCGAGCGCGACGGCGTGAGAGCGCCGGGGCACGGGGTAGGCGCGGACGTCGTCCTGCCGCGCGTCGATCCGCTCGGCCAGCTCGGCCAGGATGCGCTCGAGCTCGCGGGGCGAGACCACGGCGGCGAAGACCGAGTACTGCACGTCCGTGGCTACCGTTTTGAGATACCGGTGCACGCGGGCGAGCCGGGTCGGGTCGGCGATGTCGTAGGCTATCAGGAAGGCGCGCGGCTCGCTCAGGCTCATCGAACACCTCCCAGCCAGTAGGAGAACCCATCCAGGAGGCGCGTGGCGCGCGTGCGTTCGGCTGCGCGGCGCTGCTCGAACCAGGAGGCGAGCGCGCGCCGCCAGGGGCGCCCGACGGCGGCGGCGAGCGTCTTCTCGGCGAGGGCGGCGGCCAGCTCCGCCTTGAGCCGCCAGGAAAGCAGCCCGGTGAAATCCCGGAGCAGATGCAAGCCCGGGCGGCGATCGGCGATGAGGTGAGGCGAGATCCCGGCCGCGGCGATCAGCTCGCCGAGCAGCGCGGCGAGGACGCCTTCCAGCCACGCAAAGGCTTCGATCCGCCCCCGCTGGTTGGCGAGGGCATCGACGGCGTCATCTAGCAAGACAGCGACCGTGGCCGGCCGCAGATCGCTCGAGTGTCGTCGCAGGCGGGCCAGTGCGTTGAGGATCTGGCGGCGCTCGGCGGCCAGGCGCCAGTTTTCGTAGAGCGCATGCCAGTCCGGCCGCTCGAGAAACTCCTCGAGGCGGTCATTGAGACGCGAGGTGCGCGTCTGGGCGGGCAAGGCCGACCCGGCGAGCGCGCCGTCGCCGGTGAGGAAGGTGATGGGAATGCCCCGGCGGAGACACTCGACCAGCGCGGGCGTAGGCAGCTCCACCGGGCCGCAAACCACCAGACGCGACAGGCGGCTGAGCGGGAAGCGGCGGGCCGCCTGGGCTTCGACGGCGACAACCAAAGACGGTCCGTCCAGCTCGACCCGGATAGGCTGATCGGCATCCAGATAAAGCGGTTTCATCGCGCAAAGGTGGGCGGAGCCCCGCCCTGCTTCCATGCTGAAGCTGGCAGGGGGCGTCGGGCCTCACCGACAAGCTTGGGGAGCGGGCAGCCAGCTTTCCCTCGGCTGCCAGGGCGCCGAAGTCCGCGGCAAAACAAAAGGGGCGGGCCGCAGCCCGCCCCCGCGCGTGAAGGTCGAAGCGATTACCAGTGGAACCGGGCCGTGTACTGGACCTCGCGGCCGTAGTTGCCGGGGAAGACCCAGGTGCTCAGCCCCATCGCGCCCGAGCCGATCGTTGTGACCGGGTTGCTCGGGATGAAGTGGTTCGGCATGTTGTAAAACTCGAAGCGGAGCTCGAGCTTTACCTGCTCGGTGATGGGGAAGTACTTGGCCAGGGTCGAATCGAGACTCCAGAAGCGCGGCCCGCGGAGGCCGTCGTAGTACCAGGGATTGGTGCGCGGCGTGTAAGCCGGCAGCACTTTGAAGACGGCGGGGTTGAACCAGCGGCCCGCCGGAACGTTCTGCCGCGGATCGCCGGTCACCTCGGCGGCGCCGAAGGTCAGCAGTTCGCCTCCCTGCAACATCAGCCAGTGGCTGGTGGCCCAACCGCCGATGATCAGGTCGGCGACGCGGTTGATGTTGGACAGATACCTGCGACCCCGGCCGATGGGGAGCTCCCAGGTGCCGGCCATGCGCAGGTAGTGGCGCGGCTGCCGCCGGTCGATCCAGGTCTGCCGGTCGGCGTACAGGTCGAGATCGTTAAAGAATTCGGTCCTTGCCTCACGGGCATAGGTGTAACCGAAGATCAGGTTGACGCCCTGCACCATCGGCCGCTGCGCCTGAATCTGCAAGGCATGGTAGCGGTTGCTGCGCCCGTCGCGGAACATCTCCGTCAGGTTCACGTAATGAGGATAGGGCCGGAGCAGTTGGCTGACGGCGATCTCCCGCTGCACGCGCAGCTCGCCCGGCATCTTGTCAGCCGGCAGCAGATTGTAGAACGGATTGGGAATCCGCGCGTCCACTGCGCCCTTGTGGGTGTAAATGAGGTTTGGATCCACCATGTTATACGGCCGGGAGTAGTTGCCGCCCCACATGCTGGCGTCATGCACGTTGTGACCGCGGTGCATGAAGAAGGTGACGTCGGCCGTGAACCGGGCGGGCAACTGCCGCTGCAATGAGAAGTTGAAGCGGTCGGCCATGGGGTGCTTGAGATCCTGCTTCCACCAGGTGGCCGAAGTGCCGAGCTGCGTGTAGATACCCCGGGTCTTTCCAGGCGGCAAAAGCAGCGGATTCGTGCCGGCCGGGAACGGATCGCTGATGAGCGTCCGAGGCGTGCCCGAAAGCGGTCCCAGCACCGTGGTGGTCTGCGAGAAGCCTTCCTTGCGGACGTCCCAGCCCTCGGTATAGATGGTGCGGATCGGGGTCGCATAGCGGGCATAGCCCACGCGGAACGACATCTTGTCCGTCAGCCGGATGGCCATGCCGGCGCGCGGCAGGAAGTTGGTCTTCCGCGGATCGAAGACGCCCGGATGGTTGTCATCCGTGAAGATCCAGCCGCCGGTCCACTTGTACGGGATCCGGGCGATCGCCGTCACCTGCGGCGGGACGGCAACGCCGCCCTGAAGCTCGGGAATCGGCATGTTCAGATCGAGCAGGCGCGAGAACATCCGCGTCTTCTCCGAAGGCGCCGTCTCGTACTCCCACCGCAGGCCGAGGTTGAGCGTGATGTTGCGGGTCACCTTGATGTCGTCGTGGAAATAGAGCGCGATCTGGTCGAGCATCAGGTGCCACATCGGGCGGATGTTGGCGTTACCGCTCGTGACCACGCCGAGCAGCGCGGTGGCAAATTGCGAGCCGCTCTCCCGCGGGTCATAACCCAGGAAGGTCCGGCCGGTCTCGACCGAGCTGAAGGTGAAGCCGCCCGGCCCGGGCTGGCCGTTCTTCTCCCAGGAGTTGCGCCACTGTAGGCCGTACTTCATCGTGTGGATGCCGCGGGTCTGGGTCAGGTTGGCCTGGAGGTTGGTCTGATACTCGCGCACCAGCCACCAGCCGCCGATACCCGAGGCGGCGCTACCGTTGCCCGAGAAGGAGAAGTTGGGGTAGTAGATGCCCGGCAGCGCCTGGGTGACCGGTTTGAACCAGCCGTTCGGCCAGAGCTCCGACCAGACGCCCTCGCCGACCTTGGCCCACTGGGAGTCGTAGTCGTCCTGGGCGCGGGTGTAGCCGAAACGCATGTTCAGCGTCGTGGTCGGGCTGAACAGATAGATGCCGTCCACGGCCGCGTTGTCGGCGTCCATAACTCCGCCGTTGTCGGAACGCACGGCCCGCGTGCCGCCCCAGTTCGGGTTGTCCAGGTCGGTGCGGTACATCGACCAGCGGAAGTACATGCGGAGCTTGTCGCTGGCGTTGTAGTCGACGCGGTCGGAGATGTTCCAGTACTTATGCCACCACGAGTAGGAGGTCTTGAAGTTATTGACCCCGCTCAGGTCATCACCCGGATTGTTCGGCTTCCACAGGTCGTTGACGATGATGCGTCCCGTCCGATCGAATCGCGCGGCCGGGATGACGTTGCCCGGGAAGGGCGTCCGGGTCACCGTCGAGGTGGCCGGGTCGAAGACCGTGGTGAACGGGTCATAGATGACGCGCAGGGCGCCGGTCGGCGTCAGCGTGCGCGAGAAATCGCCCTGGCGCTCCAGATCCGTGGGCACCGTGGAGACGTTCGAGGTGGGCTGGGTCTGCCGCCACTGCTCGTAGACGAAGAAATTGAAAAGTTTGTTCTTGATGATCGGATTGCCGAGCGTGCCGCCCCAGACGTGGTTCTTCACCAGACTGGGCGTGCGAGTGATCGGCTGGGTCACGGCGTTGAAGTACGGGTTGCGACCGAAGTAGTAGGCGGTGCCGTGGACCTCGTTCGAACCCGACTTCATCGACAGATTTAGAACGCCTCCGGCCGAGAAACCGTACTCGGCGTCGATGGCGTTCTGCTGGACGACGACCTCTTGCACGGCGTCCATCGGCGAGTTGTAGGAGCCGCGCGCAGCGACACCCGTGGGCACGCCGTCAAGCAACTGATCGTTCTTGCCGCCGGTCGCTCCGCCGACATCGAGGCCGGAGTTCGACCACATGTAGAACGGGTTGCGGTGCGAGACGTCCCAGTAGCGATTCACCACGGCCGGATTGAGCAGGGCCAAGGTGAACGGGTTGCGGGCCAGCACCGGGATGTCCTTGAGGACGTTGGCCTGCACGACGGTGGTCATGGTCGAGGTGTTGAACTGCACCGCAGCCACCTCGGCCGTAACCGTCACCGCCTCGGTTACCGCGCCGACAGAAAGCTCGGCGTTGACCGTAACGTCGCCGGCGGTCAAAACGCGGACGTTCTCCTGAATGTACCGATTGAAACCCGGCGATTCGATGGTGACGCGATACAGACCGGGCTGGACAAAGTCGAACCGGTAGAAGCCCGCCGCGTCGGTCTCCCGCGTGCTCTCCACGCCGGTGGCGACGTTGGTGAGCGTCACTTTGGCGCCGACGATGGCGGCCTTCGACGGGTCCGTGACGTTGCCTTGCACGCGCCCGCGGTACTCCTGGGCGAGCGCGAGAAAACTGAAAAGGAAAACAAAGGTCACAGACCAGACTGCGAGCCTGCGACTCGTCGAGAGTCTCATCTTAACCTCCTTGAGAAATCCACCCCTGATCGGGGAAGCCAAAGACCCAATACCTCTGAAGCCTTGGTCTGAAGCAACACTAGACCCATTATTACGCCGGCGTTACGGGGTGTCAACCCGCGCCCCCGGGCTAGAGTGCGGGCCGCCCGGCGTAGACCATCCTGCGAAGGTCGAAGCGCCGCACGAATTCGAACGCCTCGGTGCGGGCGCCGATGTCGACCCAGCCGTCCTTCCGGGTCAGCGAATCCTGGCGGGGAAACCTGAGGGTGATGCCGAGGAAGAGCCCCTGCACGGCGACGTAAACGCTGTCGGCTCGCAGCAGGCGGCCCGTCTTCGTGCGGAGGTAGGCAGTGCGATAAAGCTCGTTCTGAACGAGCTCCGGGCCGCGATGGGCGACGAGCGATGGGATGCCCAGCACCTCGATGACATAGAACGGCTCCTCGCGCTCGAGCAGGCGCCGGGCAGGCACGGAATCGACCTCCGCGCCGTACTTGTGGCGCACCAGAGCCTGCCGCACCGGCAGCGCGCTGCTCCAGCGGACGATAATCTGCGCCTGGCGCGGCAGCTTCGGCCGCGGTGCGCCGATGCCGCCCACCGGGCTGCCGCCCATGCCGCCGGGCCGAGTGTCCGGAAGCGTCGGCCCGGCGCCGGGGATCTCTTTCCAGGTGGCCGGTCCGCCGGGTTCGGACTTTTCGAGCTTGAGCGCTACGGTGAACACCTGCGCCCAGGGAGAATGGGTGAGCAGGCGGCGGACCTCCTCGTCGCTCCATTCGGAGAATTTCCTCCGCTCCCAGAAGGCGGCTTGGGCGCCTGCGGCCGCCGCGCAGAGCGCCAGCAGCGATCGCCTGCTCAGACCCATCGACGTTCACCGCATTATGACGGCTCGACGGACGCTGCGGTTGCGCGGGCGGGCCGGCTCGAGCGGGCTACAATCCGGATATGCGTTGGAGCCGGCGAAGTTTCCTCGCTGCGGCAGGGAGCGCTCTGGCGGCTTGCCGCGGCCGGCAGACCCCCGAATCGCGCTCCTCGCCCCCACCCGCCGCGCCGGTGATTCTCATCCGCTCCGGCTGGCAGACGGTGAACATCGGCGACGTGGCCCACACGCCCGGACTTCTGCGGCTGCTCGAGCAACTCATCCCCGAGGCGGAGCTCATCCTCTGGTCCAACGCACTAGAGGGCGGAGTGGGCGACCTGCTTCGCAAGAATTTCCCCAAAGTGCGCCTGGTGAGCGGGGAAACGGGAGAAGACGGGGCGCCCGACACGCCGGAGCTGGCGGAGGCTTTCGCCCGGGCCGATCTGCTGATTCACGGCTCGGCCGCCGCCGTGGCGCGCCGCCATGTCGCCGCCTGGCGGCGCCGGACGGGCAAGCCCTACGGCATGTTCGGCGTCACGGTACCGTCCTCGGACGAGGCGGTGAGCAAGGGACTGGATCCGGAGCTTCAGGAGCTGCTCGACGGCGCCCTGTTCGTCTTCACGCGCGAGACCCGCTCCCTCGACAACGTCAAGCGAGCGGGAATCCGCAAGCCCGAGCTGCGCTTCGTGCCCGATGCGACCTTCAGCTTTCAGCTCGCCAACGAGCCGGCGGCACGGCAATTTCTTGCGGCGAGCGGCCTCGAGTCCAAACGGTTCATCGCCGCAGTGCCGCGGCTGCGCTACACGCCGTACCACAAGTTCCGCAAGGTCTCCTGGTCGCCCGAAGAGATTCGCCGGCGCATGGAGGTCAACGAGCGCCATCAGGGGCCGGATCACGCCAAGCTCCGCGAGGTGATGGCCGAATGGGTGCGCCGCACGGGCGGCAAGGTCCTGCTCTGCCCCGAGATGACCTACCAGCTCGAACTTCTTGAGCCGCTCCTGTACCATCCTCTGCCCGAGGGGATCCGCAAGTCCGTCGTCGTTCGCCGTGCCTGGTGGCTGCCCGATGAAGCTGCTTCGATCTACCGGCGCGCCCTCGCCGTGGTGAGTCTCGAGTGCCATTCGCCGATTCTGGCGGCTACGGTCGACACGCCGGCCTTGTATCTGCATCAGCCGGAGGACGGCATCAAGGGCCAGATGTGGCGGGATCTCGGCCTCGGGCGCTGGTACCTCGAGATCGAAGAGGTCTCCGGCGCCGAAATCGCCGCGCGCCTGATGGAGGTCCGCGACGCCTACGATGCCGCGCAGGTCGATCTCCATGAAGCGGTGTTATACGCCCGGCGCTTGCAGGTCGACGCCGTCTGGTTCATCCGACAGCATCTCAGGAGCTAGGCGGCCGCCCGTCCCTGACCCCTGTGCCTTAACCACCAGGACTGAAGGCGCTGGACGGCGTAGTCGTAGAGCTGGGCGGCGGCGAAGTACGGAAGTCGGAGCGCCCAACCCAACCCGGGCGGGAGCCGGCTGAGCCAGCTCTTCTTGTTGAGGTTGGGAAAGGGGACCGGAGGGATCGGCTTGCCCAGGAACGGACACAACTTCTCCCACCCGTCTCCGGCGGTGATGTTCATCACCAGCAGGTCCTGCGGCCGGTCGGCGAAGTATTCGAGGACCCGGGCCGTGTGGCGGCGATAACCGGCCAGCCACGCCTCGGGGTCGAACTCCTGGGTTCCGAACAGGATTTCGCGGACACGGCGGGCTTCGCGCATCATCGG
The DNA here is from genome assembly GCA_938003835.1 of uncultured Bryobacteraceae bacterium. GTDB lineage: Bacteria > Acidobacteriota > Terriglobia > Bryobacterales > Bryobacteraceae > CALKXJ01. Next base: position 414,142 of record CALKXJ010000007.1, read on the forward strand.
CCAGTTTTTGCCGATGCGGACTTGCAGGCCGCGGAAACGAGAGTAGGAGGCTAGCCAGCCCTGTTCGTCGCGAACCGTCAGGATGAACTTTGAACCGGGGAATAGCCGGTCCAGCTCCTCGAAACGGTAGGCGACCGAGGTGTCGGTCGCTGCATCGTGATAGAGAATCTGGTCGAAACGGGTCGGGAAATGGACGGCGCGATAGCCTAAAATTCTGAGCGCTTTCGTCAGGCTCGTCGTTCCCGTACGCGCAAGACCGATGCCGAATACCTTCATTTCGCGCTCCTCCCGCTCGCCTGGTGGGTGAAAGCCGGCGGTCGGCTCGCCTGCCCGGCAGCCTGCTCCACATATTCGATGTAGCCCGGGGATGCTACCAGCAGGCCTGCCGAAACGAGCTCGTCCGGGCTGTTGTAGCGGCGCGCCCTGGCGGTCCGCAGGACCAGGTCCGGGCGGCTTTCGAGCGCCTCTAGATAGAGGCGGTAGGCCCCGGAGTTCGCAAAGAAATTGCCCTCCGCGACGGCGCGGCGGCAACGTTCCAGGAAACTCCGTTCGAACTTGTAGTGCAGCAGAACGCCAGAGACGTCGGCCACGCGGGCGCCGCGGCACAGGTGGGCGCTTTCGAGCACCGGCCCTCGACCCCTCCGGCGATGGAGCAGCGGGAACTTCGTCAACAGCGGCGAAGCGCCGAAGGCCGACGAGCGGATGCCGCCGGCGAAGAAACTCATCCGCGCATCCGCGAAACGGTTGACGCGCGCAGCGCGGCCCGGCGGGCGCGCCTCCATCGCGCTCAGGTCGTACCAGGCGGAGGCGGCAATCAGCTCACGCCCCCCCTGAGGCCAACTCGACGGCGGCCCGTCGGGGAACAGGTCGAGCACCTGCGCCATGACCGCATCGTAGCCGCGGGCGTTGAGATAGCCGAGAAAACCCCGCAGGCTGAGGCGGCTCGACGCCGGATAATCGAAGCGCTCGTCGATATCCGCCAGCAGGCACCAGCCGCCCTCGCCGAACCGCTCGACGAGGAAACGTTTATAGGCGTAAGAGTGCGTCTTGTAAGGGAGCGGGCACCGCAGGAGGGTGACCCGGTCGAGCCTCGCGGCCCGCTCGATGGTGGCGTCGCGCGAGTCGTTATCCAGAAGAACAATCCCGGCGGCGCCCAAACGCAAATGATGCTCCACGAAGCTCTCGACGTGGTCTTCGGCGTCGCGCATGAGCGCGACCACGACAAGCTGCGTGGGATCCTCGCAAGACTGCCAGCCGGGGACGATCCACTCAAGATGCTGCTCGATCTGGCGCTGCTGCTCGGGCCATGCGCGCAGCCGCCGGCGGCGCAACCATTCCGCCTCCAGCCGGGCTCGCAGGCGCCCGAGTCGCGCCGCCACTGCCCCGATTCCCATGAGCAACCGCAAGTGCCTCGATTATAACAGGAGACCTTCCTAGCGGATCGCTACAATCAAGGAATGATCGGAAGGCGCGAGTTTCTGGGAAGCCTGGCCGCGGGCGGGGCCTTGGGCGCGGAATGGCGGAATCGCCAGCCGGGAATGACTTACCGCCGCCTCGGGCGCACCGGCTTCATGGTGTCGGAGATCGTCATGGGCGGCAATCTGATCTCCCCGGACAATTATGAGCACGTGCTGGCGGCGATCGACATGGGGCTGAACTACCTGGATACGGCTCCGGCTTACGGCCGCGGGCAGAGCGAACTGGGCTACGCCCGGGTGATCCGCGCCCGGGGGCGTGATCGCTTCTTTCTGACGACCAAGGTCAGCCTCTGGGACGGCAATCGCAACCGCCTGTACCGCGAAATCTTCGACAGCCTGCCCGGGCCGGACCAGAAGAGGCTTCAGGGACGAGTGGAGGGGGAGCTGGCGCGGCGCGGCGTTCTCGAGCCCGACTACCTGGTCAACTACTTTCCTGCGCAGGCGGAACAGGTGCGGGCCGCCGCGCTCGCCAACTTGATGTCGGAAAAATACGGCCGCTCGATCGACCGCGAGAAAAATTTCCGGCGCCTGATCGTCGACTCGGTCGAGGAAAGCCTGAAGCGCCTGGGCACCGACCATCTGGATGTCATCACCTGCCCGCACGGGGCGAGCACGCCGTTCGAGGTGCTGGGCTACCCCGAGACCATCGAGGCCTTCGAGAAGCTCAAGAAAGAGGGCAAGGTCCGCCATCTGAGCGTGTCCGCGCACAACGATCCGGCGGGCGTGCTGCGGGCGGCCGTCGAAGCCAAGGGGTACTCGATGGCGATGGTCGCCTACAACATCGTCAATCACCGCCTTGTGGACGCGGCGCTCCAGGAAGCTTCCCGGAACGACGTCGGTGTCATCGCGATGAAGGTTGCCCGGCCGCTGCACGATCTGCGACCGGGCTTCCAGGCCGACCCGCGCCGCATCGCCCTCATCGAGCAGGCGGTGCCGGGGCCGCTTAAGGCGCCGCAGAAGGCCTACGTCTGGGCGTTGCGGAACCGGCGGCTGGCTGCCGTCATTTCCGAGATGGGCAGCCTGGAGCTGGTCAAGGACAATCTGCCGCTGGCAAGCGGCGCGCGCCATTGAGGAGACGACGATGCTATCGCGGAGAGAACTCCTGCTGGCCGGCGCGGCGCGATCTCAGGCCGCGCCTCAAAGTTCGGGTCTCAAGATTGGGGTCATGGACGGGATCCTGAAACTCTCCTCGCGGCCCGAGGCGATCGGCCGCGCCCGCCAGTTCGGCTTCGAGGGCTTGCAGGTGACGCTCGGCCGTCCGGACGATTCGAACCGGCTGCCTCTGGAAGATCCGGTCTTGCAGGCACGGTACCTGGAAGAAGCCCGGAAACACGCGCTCCCCATCAACTCGACCTACATCGACGTCCTGCACCTGAGCTGCCTCAAGAACGACCCCGCCGCGCCGGGCTGGGTCCGGCGGGGCATCGAGATCACTCGCAAGCTGAACGCGGGCATTCTGATGACGGTCTTCTTCGGCAAGTGCGCTATCGAGAACCGCCGCGAGCTCGACTACGTGGCCGACCTGTTCCGCGAGCTTGCGCCGGAGGCCCGGCGGGCGGGCGTCATCCTGGGCTTTGAAAACCTGCTGGCGGCCGAGGACAATGCGCGGGCGATGGACCGCGTGGCCTCGGATGCTTTCAAGATCTACTACGACGTCGGCAACGCCCGAAACCGCGTCGGGGTCGATCCGGCTCGCGAGATCCGCTTCCTGGGCAGGGACCGCATCTGCCAGTTTCACTTCAAGGACGAAGGCTATTTAGGCGAGGGCAAGGTCGATTTTCCCGCCGTGCTGGCCGCCATTCGGGAGATCGGCTTCTCCGGTTTTGCGAATCTGGAGACCGGCTCGCCGTCGGGCAATGCCGAAGCAGACCTGACGCGCAATTTCGACTACCTCCGCCGGCTGCTCTAGCAGCTCGCTGAGCCTCCGGAAAAATTCTGCGCGCGAAATTAACACCGGGACAATAGCGCCGGCATCTCTACAGGCGGCTCCGAATTGTACAAGGTTCGGAGAATTGCCAGTCCGACGAAACTTCACTCAAAGGAGAGGGATTTTCAACCATGAAGAGGATGTTGCTTCTCACTGCCGCCGCCTGCCTGCTGGCGACGGCAAGCTTTGCCCAAAGGGTCCGCGTCGTGCACGCCAGCCCGGACGCCCCTCCCGTGGACATTTACGTTGACGGCCAGCTCGCTCTGACCGGGATCCCGTTTGGTGAGTACACCGACTATGTCGATCTCCCCGGCGGTCAGCGGTTGTTTGCCGTCTTCGTCGCGGGAACGAACACGCGCGTCGCCGACGTGCCCGCCTTCCTGTCAACTGCCGTCGATTACACCGTCGTGGCGATGGGCTTTGCCGGCGGCGGCAAGACGCCGTCGTTCCGGCTGATGCTGCTGGTGGACGCAAACACCGAGCCGCTCGAGGGCTTCGCGAAGGTGCGCGTCATTCATGCGGCGCCGTCGGCTCCCGCTGTCGACATTTACTGGACCAAACCCTTCCTGGCGCTGCGGGGCCAGCTTCCGGTGCTGACCAGCGTTCCTTTCGGCGCGGCTTCAAACTACCTGACCGTGCCCACGGGTAAGGCCGCGCAGTACCAGGCTCGGGTTGCGGTGGCCGGCACGCAGACCGTGGCGATCGACAGCGGGCGGCTGGTGCTCAACTCGCAGGAAGTGCGCACCATCATCGCCGTCGACAACGCGGGCGGCGGAGCCCCCTTCAGCGCAATCGTGCTGCGGGATCGGAATTAACTATTTTCGGCTTCTGCCCGAAAAGTTCGTGCCGCGGTCCGGCGCCGGTGCAACGCAAGCGCACCGCCGGCTCGCGGCACGTCTCGTTTTCAGCCGCCCCCCTCCCGGACTTCTGCCGGCCCGCCTCCGGTGATCCCGTACTCTTTGAGCCGGTACTGGAGCGTGCGCAGGCTGATGCCGAGTTGCCGGGCGGCCCGCGTACGATTGCCCTGATTGGCGGCCAGGGCGTCGAGGATGGCCTGCCGCTCAATCTCCTTGATCGAGGTCGGCCGCGCGGGCATGTCGGGCACGATCGGCAGATCCTCGCCCTCCACCTTCTCCTCGCAAAGAATGGCCATCCGCTCCATCAGGTTTTCGAGCTCGCGAACATTGCCCGGCCAGTCGTAGGCGAGAAGCACGCGCTCGGCTTCGGGCGACAGCCGCAGAGGCTTCTTATTCAGGCTCCGGGCGGCGCGCGCCAGGAAGAAGCGAGCCAGCTCGATGATGTCGTTGCCCCGCTCGCGTAGCGGCGGCAGCTCGATTGGAAACATGTTGAGCCGGTAGTAAAGGTCTTCGCGGAACTTCCTGGCGCTCACCAGCTCCTTGAGGTCCCGATTGGTCGCGGCGATGATGCGCACATCGACGCTGATCTCGCGCGTGCCGCCCACCCGCTCGAAGGTCCTCTCTTGCAGGACCCGCAGGAGCTTGGCCTGCAAAGCGCCGTCGAGTTCGCCGATTTCATCGAGAAAAAGCGTACCGCCCTGAGCCCGCTCGAACCGGCCGATGTGTTGGGACACCGCTCCGGTGAAAGCGCCCTTCTCGTGACCGAACAGTTCGCTTTCAATGAGCGTGGGCGCCAGCGCCGCACAGTTGACGGCGACAAAGACCCGCCCGGCGCGCGGGCTGTGGGCGTGGATGCAGCGGGCGATAATCTCCTTGCCGGTGCCGCTTTCGCCGGTGATGAGCACCGTGGCATTGGTCGGGGCGACTTTCCGCGCCAACTCGATCACCTTTTGCATCTTCGGGTGATTGGCGATGATGGCGCCGCAGTCGAAACGAGCCGATTCCTGCTCGCGAAACAGGGCGCTTTCGTGCCTCACCGTCACGGTGTCGAAAATCTTTCGCACCAGCAGCCGCAGCTCGTCGGGATTCTGAAGGGGTTTACTGAGGAAGTCGAAGGCGCCGAGCTTCATCGCCTCCACCGCCGTGGCGACGGTTCCGAAGGCGGAAATCAGCACGACGGGCGTCTCCGGGGCATGTTCGCGCAGGAACCTGAGGATCTCGATGCCGTCGCCGTCGGGCAGCCGCAGGTCGGTGATCACCAGGTGATACTGTCTCTTCTCGAGCAGGTGCAAGGCCACCTGCTTGGAGGAGGCGGTGGTGACTTCATAGCCTTCCCCGCGCAGGATCGCTTCAAGCAAGCGCCGGAAGCCGGGATCGTCGTCGACAACGAGGATCTGCTGCATCGTCATTTCCGCGGTGCGGCGGGAAGCCAGAGACGGGCCTCCACGCCCCCTTCGGGCCGATTGTCGAGTTCGAGCGTTCCGCCGAGCGAGGCGACCAGCTTACGGGTGATCGCCAGGCCAAGGCCGGTGCCCGAGGCCTTGGTGGTCCGGAACGGCTCGAACAGGTGCCGCTGCATCTGCTCCGACAAGCCCGGCCCGTTGTCGCTGAGGGTAATGCTCAAGCCGCCTCGCCCGGCGGAAATGCGCACGCGCACCTGTCCGTCGGGCTGCTCCGCCACGGCCTCAACGGCATTTTGAACCAGGTTCAGCAGTGCCCGCTCGAGCAGGTCCGGGTCGGTGGTCAACTCGAGGGGTTCTCCTTCGACGATGAGGCGCACCGGCCCCCCCTCGAGCCATCGGGCGGCATGCCGCTCGATGGTCGTGGCGAGCTGCGCCACCGAGACGGGTCGCGGGCTCACCTGCGGGGGGCGCCCGTAGAGGAGCAGGTCGCGGACCAGATCCTCGAGACGCGTGGTCTCATTGAGGATCGGCTCGAGCAACTCCCGCTGCCGCGCGTCCGCCTTCTCACTGAGAAGCTGGGCGAAGCCCTTGATGGTGCCGAGCGGGTTCCGTATCTCATGGGCCAGCACCGCGGAAAGCTCACCGAGCCGCGCCAGATGTTCCAGCTCCGCCTGGCGTCGCTCAGCGCGGGCGGCGCGCCGCGCGCTCCAGGAGAGCCCCAGTGCCAGGGCGATCAACCCGAGCGAGCCGGCCGAGGCCAGCCAGACGTTCTCCCGTGCCGGCCGGATGAGGCTGTCGGCCACCTCTTCGGCCAGGTCCAACCGGGCCAGATAGACCCCGCCGCCGATGTGACATGGCAGCCAGACGCGAAAAACCGGCTCGCCCTCCTGCTCGATGCGCGAAACCTGAAACAGCGCGCGCCCGCGGACGAGCTCGTCGGGAACCTCCGGAGCCGGTTTGTCCAACGGGAAGACGGCAATGTCCAGGACGGCATGGTCCTCTTCGAGCAAACGCTCCCGAATCCCGGCGATCTGCTCGGGATCCTCGAGCGTCTCCAGCCAGGCGGCGATCGCTGCCGCCCGGCTCCGCAGGAACTCCTCCTTCTGCTGCTCGAGTGTGCGCACGGTTCGGATCGCGCCGGTCAGCACCGCCAGCGGAAGCACGGCGGCGAGAAGCGCAAGCAGGGGGCCAAGAAGAGCTGAGCGGCCGGTCATGGTTCGGAGCGGTGCGCAGGAGTTGCGCTCATCGCGCACATCCCATGCAAGTCTTGCACAGTTCCGGCACGCACGGCAGTTGTTCGTCCTCTAGCGATGTGAAAGAATGCGTGTGGACAGGAGGTTGCTCTTCCTCGAAAGCGAAATGACGAGGACAACGAGACGTGAGGTCTTTCTCTGGTCACTCGGCGTGGCCGCTCTGGCCCAGACGTCCGCCCAGTCCGGTCGCGAAAGGGTTGAGCTGAAGGGTGTGATCCGCAAGATCAGCATCCTGCCCGGCGCCAGTATGCCATCATTAGAATTAGAGACCAAAGAGGGGACGGTGAACGTGTTGCTCGGCTCGAGGCGGTACCTCTTGGAGCACAATTTCAACCCCAAGGCGGGCGTTACCGCGGTGGTGAAAGGTCTGCGGACGGACGGCTCCGTCGCCGCCTGCGTCATCGAACTGCCTGAGGAGAACTTTTCGTTGCGGCTGCGCACTGACGAGGGAGTCCCCCTCTGGCGCGGAGGCCGCTGGGGGAGGAGCCGATGAGACAACGGCTGATCGTTCTGGCGCTTTTGGTGGCGGCAGCCGCCTGGGGCGCCTCCAGCGAGCGGGCGCGCAAACTCCAGGAAAGGCTTGTGGCGCCATGCTGCTGGAATGAATCGGTGGCGCATCACCGCAGCGAGGTGGCGGGCCAGATCCGCGCTCAAATCGAATCGATGGTGGCCGCCGGCAAGAGCGACCGCGAAATTCTCGATCATTTCGTTGCCCAGTACGGCAAACGGATCCTGATCGAGCCGGAAGGCTCGACGCGAACGGTGGCCACCGTCATGCCGTTCGTGTTCCTTCTGGTGGGGGGAGTCTTCACCGTCTTGGTCATTCGCCGGATGCTCCATCATCCCGCCGCGCCTCAACAGAGCCAGGGCGCGCCGTAGCGCGCCCCGTTGCCGTTCCAAGCTGCCCTCAGTTCCAGGCCGGACGCCCATCGTCGGTGCGGAGCACCAGGGTTCGTCCTTCCGCATCGGTAAGCGCCAAAGCCAGGTACTCACCGGTGCAAGACGTCTCTCCATAGCGAACAGTCAGCGTCGCCCCCTCTTTGGGTTCGAAGTCGGAGGCCAGCAGGATCCGTTCGGGGCCGAGCTTGAAGCTCATCGACCCAGTCGCGGTCTTGAGCGTCAGCGTCGGATGCTCGATGCCGGCGCCGGCGTTGACGCTCTCGATCGTGCCGGTCAGGGTCGCGATCGAGGCAAGATTGAGACAGCCGCCCCCGTTACGCGGCCCGGCGGGCGCCCCGCTCCCCGCCGAAGCCGGGTGCGGCTGTCGAATCCAAAGAGGGCGGCCGGCCTCGTCGCGCAGCGCCAGCGAGATGCCGGCCTTGGGCTTCTCGATGGCGATGGCATGCAACGTGGGATCGTTCCAGGCGGGGGCGGCCACCACCTTCACGAGGTCGCCCACGGCAAGCTCGAAATCATTCTCGAGCAGGTACCAGACGGGCGCGACGCGAATTGTCTTCTGGTTGACGACAATCGACGGGTACCGCACTCCGTAAGCCACCTGGACGCTCGAGATGGCGCCCTCGATCACCTCCTGTGCGGCCAGGTTCAGGCCGGCCATCGACGCCGGCGAATTCGCGTTGTTCTGCGGGCCGCGCGGTCCCTGGGCCAAGAGGGCTCCGGCCGCCACGAGGGCGATTACAGAGTGTTTTAGAACCGAAAGCTTCATTTCTGCTTCTCCTTTTTCCGAGTTTGTCGAGCTTCGCTGAAGGAAAGGGCAGTTCGGCTGCCAGCTCGCGGCGGACTCCAACTTGTTGATAAATCAAGAGAAGTCTCGGGCGATTGCCGTCAGCGGTGCGCAGCGATTGCGCGGTCGTGCAAAATCTGGAGCCAGGCGTCCATGCCGGCGCCGGTCCTGGCCGAGACCTCGAGAACCGGGACGCCCGGGGCGACCGCCTCGATGTTCCTCCGCGCCGCCTCGCGGTCAAATCCGGCAGCTTCGGCCAGATCGAGCTTTGTAATCACGACCAGATCGGCCCCGTGGAAGATGGGCGGGTATTTGAGGGGTTTGTCTTCGCCTTCGGTCACCGATAGCAGGACCGCGCGCAGCTCCTCGCCCAGGTCGTAGGCGGCTGGGCAGACCAGGTTGCCGACGTTTTCAATAAACAAGAAATCCGGACCCGCAAGCTCCCAGCCCTCGAGCGCGCGGCGCACCATCATCGCGTCCAGATGGCAGACCGTGCCGGTGACGATCTGCTTCACCCGAGCCCCGGTGCGCGCCAGGCGATTGGCGTCGTTCTCGGTCGCGAGATCGCCCACGAGCGCGGCGACGCGCCGGGAGCGCTGGAGCGCCGCCAGCGTCTTCTCGAGCAAGGTGGTCTTGCCCGAGCCGGGACTCGAAACCAGGCTCACGACGAAGACGCCGGCTCGGCGGAACTCCTCGCGGAGGGCGCGCGCCACGATGTCGTTCTGCTTGAGAACGTTCTGCCGGACGTGGACCAGTCTGGGCTCGCGGTTCATCTCTCCAGCTCCAGCGCCGTCACCTCGAGCTCGCGCCCCTGGCGCACCTCGGGCGTAGGCGTCTGGCAGACCGGGCAAACGAGCCACACCTCGGCGCCGAGCTCCCGCTCGGCGCGGCAGCTGGGGCAGTAGACGACGAGCGGGACTCGTTCGATGACCAGCTCCGCGCCCTCCACCTCGGTTCCTTGCGCTGCCAGCGGGAAAGCGGCCGCCAGCGCCTCCTCGACGACGCCGGCCAGGGGACCGAGGCGCAGGTGGACGGCGAGCAGGCGGCCGTTACCGTGGCGGCGGGCCTCGGCCTGCGCAATTTCGACGATCTCGATGGCCAGCGACAGCTCGTGCACAGCAATTGGGGACAGTACACTCTGACCCTTATTCTCCTTTCAGCGTAGCGCCACTGTCACCCCCGGCTGGCTCGCCACGCCTCCCACCTCGACTTCCACCGGAACCGCCGGCCCGGCCGCAACCTCCCGGGGCACGCGCGCGTTCACTTGAAACAGGCCCGCAGGACCGAATGGCGCGCCGCCCACAAACTCGACCGGCGCCTCGCGCCCTCCGATGCGCACGGCCACCGGAAGCAGCGGCACGGGTAAGTTCGGCGGCGTATTGATCGCTCCATCCACCCCGGCGGGACGCGTCTGGCCCGCGCCGGTGAAGTAGATCGCCACCACGGAGCCCCGGGCGGCGGGGTTGGCGGCGGAGTTCACCGAAAGGTTCTCGTTCAGGATGGCGCCCGGGCCCCGCCCGCTCGCATCCAGCGTGAAGATGCCCGGGTGCGCGGCGAGCACGGGCAATCGCACCGGCTCCGACCTTGCGCCTTCAAATTCAACCTCCATGGCGACAATCGCGCGACCGCCCACGAAGTAGGGCACGATGACGATCGTCTGGCGGGCGGAGACTGCGATGATGGGCGCGGCGACACCGTCGAAGAGTACCCGCGTACCCGCCACGGCCGTCGCCAGACCCCCCTCGACGATCCTCTCCGGACCGATCCGTTCACCGAAAATGGTGACGATTTCTCCGGGGGAGACGCCACCAGCCTGGTAGCCGGCCGCGCTGACCACACCGGAAGGCTCGAAAAACGGCCTGGTCCGGATGACTTCCAGAATCACGGTGATCGAAACAGGCGAATTCACTGCGCCTTCGGCCGCGATGCGGATCGTCCCTTCGTAGCTGCCCGGCGTCACGCCGCGCGGCTCGACGGAAACGGTCAGGTTTTTTGGCGTACTGCCCGAGCTGGGGCTCACAGCCAACCACGGGCCGCCGGCGGCAGTCGAGGCCGAGACGGTGAAATCGAGCGCTCTCACTCTCGCGGTCAAGTACAAGGTCTGCGGCGGCGGCGCCGGACCGCCCTCCAGCATGCGAAATTCCAGACGCGCCCGGTTGGCGGCCAGCTCCGGCGCGGCGGTGATCTCGAGCAGGATGGGAAGCACGAACAGCTCGAGTGGCGCGCTCACCCGCCGGAAACTCACCGCGGCCAGATACCGGCCCTGGGCGAGTCCGGCCGGGCTGGCCGCGAGGCGCAGCGTGAGACCGTCCGGGGAGATAACAGCGGTCAGCCAGCGGCCGCCTTGCGATTCGAGAACCCGCACGCTGTCGGCGACGAAGCGGTCGTCCTCCCCCGCGCTGATCTCGCGCAGCACGGGCAGCGAATCGCCCGGCGTGTACCGCAAGGTGACGTAACTGAGCGTAGGCTGCGCCAGCAGGGTGAACGGCCCGGCCGCCGCGCGCCAGTCGCGGAAGCGAGGATCGGGCAATCCGGCCATGGTGACCGCCATCTCCGCCACCGGCGCATATCCCAGAGCGATGGAGGGGCGGCCCAGGCTCACCGGCTGGGCAAAGACCACCTGAATCGGGACGTCGAAGCGGTCGATGACCGCCGCGCCGCTCATGCCTTCATACGGCGGCCGCGCCACGACTTCATAGACCAGCGTGGCCACGCCGCCCACCACCGGAACGAGTTCGTTGGGCGCCCCGGCCGGCATCAAGTAACCGCCGGAGAAATCGGCTGCGAAGTCCATGACGCGGCGCAGCTCGAGCTCGGCGGGCCCGCCGGTAGGCGTCGAGACGACCACGTTCGGCGCGATGAGCCAGACGCCCACAGGCAGCCCGGAGATGCGGGCGGCGAAGCGCGTGCCATGGTCTGCGGCGCCGGGCCCCGCTCCTGTGAGGCCCCCGTAATCCGGTGTGAAGCCGCTCTCGGTCGGGTAGCGCACCTCGGGAAGCCCCTGCTGCTTGGGCGCCAGCGCCCCGGCGACGCTGTTTTCGATCCGCTTGCGGAAGGCATCCGGGAAGAGCTCCTCGAAGCGCAACGTGGCAAAGCCTTCGACGACGGTGGCCGCCAGGCTCGGCAGGACGCGGCCGACGGTAAGCTGCGCCGGGCCGATGAACAACGCCTGAGCGGGCGTCACGCTCAGGGCGGCGACGACGCTTGCCGGACTGGAGGCGCTCGTCGCCAGGCCGGTGACATCCGCCCGCACGTTGACGATGCGGATGAGTCGCGTTTGCCCGGCAGGCGCGGGCACGAAGGGAATGCCGGTCCAGCTCAACCGGTTCGAGCCCGGCGCCGGGCGGAAGCCGGGATAGACGTTGCCCGAGCCCGGAGCACCGGGGGCCACGCGCGGCGAGCCTCTCACCTGGCCGAGGAAGGTCGCGCCGTTCGACACATTCGGAATGCCTGGCCGGGGATCGTCGATCACGAGCAGCGCCTCGGTCTCGCCGGGCTCGAAGCCGGCGGGCGCGCTCGTGACCGGCGTGTTCAGGAACAGCTCGAAGTTGAGGAACTGAACCGCGGTGGGGTCGCCTCCCGAGCAGGCAAGGCGGATCGAGCCGACCAGCTCAGCTGCACCCTCGCTGCGCAGCACGGGCGCCTCAGCGGTGACCACACAACTGATCAAGGCCGTTTGCGCGCGGGCCGGCTCGATGCCGGGAGCGAAGATCCAGAGCGCGCAGAAGGCGAGAAACAGCCGGCAGAGTCGCGAGCAGGCGATCATGGGCAGCCTCCCGAGGCTCACGCGCCTCGCCCTTATCGTAACGCCGTTGCAAGCGGTGGCTCGTTGCCGGTTGACTCCGCTCGCTGATGCTGCGACAACAGTGCTATGGCCGAGCCGAACATGCTCGTTTTCAGCGCGCACGCGGCCGACTTCTGTAGCCGGGCCGGCGGTTGCCTGGCGCTCTACGCCCGGCGCGGCGCCGCAGTTCACGTCGTCGACCTCACCTACGGAGAGCGCGGCGAATCCGAAGACTACTGGGCTCGCCCGGGAGAGCGAGCGCTCGAGGAGGCCAAGCAGATCCGGGCGGCGGAGGCCCGGGAGGCGGCGGCGATCCTGGGCGCCACCATCGAGTTTCTGGACTGGGGCGACTACCCGCTGCTCGTCGACGGTGAGCGGCTGGAGGCCCTGGCGCGGCTGATTCGCTCCCGCAAGCCCGACATCGTCCTCACGCATTGGAAGCACGACCCGTTCAACGTCGACCACGAGGTGACCGCCGCCGCCGTGCTGCGCGCCATCGGAATGGCCGCCGTGCCCGGCTTCGCGCCGGAGTCCGAGCGCATCCCCTGGCCCCAGGTCTACGCCTTCGAACCGACCGTTCCGCGCGACGACGCCACGGGCTTCGTGCCCGATCATTACGTGGACATCGGCGAGGTTTTCGAGATCAAGCTCAGGGCGCTGGCCGCACTGCGGTCGCAAACCAAGCTGGTTCGCTTCTACACGCAGTGGGCGGAGTACCGGGGCTTCCAGGCGGCGCAATCGGCGCGCCGGCCCGTTCGCTACGCCGAGGCCTTCGAGCGCTACACCGCCACGGTCTCCGATCGCCTGCCGGAGACTTTCTGAAAAAGCGCCAGGTAGCGCGCCGCGGCCGTCTCCCAGGAATAGGCCCGGGCCCGCACGGGACCTTGCCCGGCGAGCCAGTTCCGTAATGCCTCGTCTTCGAGGAGGCGGGTGAGGGCGTCTTCCATCTCCCGCTCGTCATGCGGGTCGAACATCAACGCCCAGCCCTCGGCAATCTCGCGGAGGGGTTCGATGGCGGAGCAGGCCGTCGGAACCGCGGCCGCCATCGCCTCGAGCACGGGCAGGCCGAAGCCCTCGAACGTCGAGGGATAGACCGAGCAGAGCGCGCGGCGGTAGAGCTCGTAGAGCGCCTCCCGCGAGATCCAGCCGGTGATCTCGACGGCCTCCTGGAGGCCGAGCCTGGCGATCCGGTCCTCGATCGCCGCCGTTTCGAAGCCCCGGACGCCGGCGATGACGAGCCGAAGCTCGGGCCGGTGGCGTCTCAAGCGTGCAAAGACGTCGATCAGGCGCAGCAGGTTCTTGTGCGGGTGCAGAGTGGAGACGCACAGCACAAGGGGCTCGGGCCGGCGCCGGGCGCGTTCGGCGGCGATCCCAAACATGCGCTCGTCGACGCCGTGCGGAATCACCGTGACGCGCGAGTCGGGGATCGGGTAGTAGCGCAGCAGATCGGCTCGGGTTGCTTCCGAGACGGCCACCAGCGCCGTCGAGCTCCGCGCGGCTTGAGCCAGCAGGAGGCGCCAGGCCGGCCGGTCGAACCAGCGAAAGTATTCGGGGTGGCGCAGGTGCTGGAGGTCGTGGAAGACGGTGACCGTGGAGCACGGCGCCAGGCGCGGCGCCGTGAAGCCGGGATTGAAGAGGACGTCCAGACGAAGCCGGCGGGCGGCGGCCGGCAGGCCCGTCTGCTCCCAGAGGATGCGCCAGGGACGCACGACGGCGCGCACCGGCTGCCTTACATGCCGGAAATTTGGGCCTTCCGGGGCAAGGCGCGCACCGGTTTCGAGATTGGTGAAGAGGAAGTATTCGTTACGATCGTCGATCCGCGCTAGCGCGGCGAGCAGGCTGCGCAGGAAGATCTCGGTGCCGCCGACGCCGCCGGGAATCAGGTAGAGCGCATTGACGCCGATGCGCAGCGGTGATCCCGAAGACGCCATGGACGTGGTTAGCGGGCGCCGAGGCGCCGCTCGGCCGCCGCCAGGCTCTCGCGGGCCAGGCCGAGCGACGGATCAAGGCTGAGCGCGCGCCGGTACTCGCCAGCCGCAGCCCGGTCGTCGCCCGCAGAGGCGTAGACGTGCCCGCGATACACGTAGAGCATCGCGAAGCGGGGATCGAGCCGCTCGGCCTCGGCCAGCGCTTCGAGCGCCTGCTCGCGCTCGCCTCGCTTGCCCCGGATCATGCCGATCAGGGAAAACACATGCGCGGTCGGCTCGAGCGCCACGGCCTGCTCCAGCTTCCAAAGCGCCTCTTGAGACGAGCCGGCGCAATCGAGCGCCAGGGCCCAGTTCACCAGCAGCCGGGCGTCCGGTTTCGACAGCTCGGAGACCTTCTTGTAGTGCCTCACGGCATCCGCGCAGCGGCCGGCCTCATAGTAGGCGAAGGCGAGTTGAAAGTGGGCGCGCCAGTTCGCGGGCGCCTTCTCGACGGAATCCTCCCAGAGAGCGATGGCACTGCCCCAGACCAGATTGCGCTGGTGGGTGAGCAGGCCGGCGACAACGACAACCGCCGCCAGGGCGCCGGCAAGCGCCTTACTCGAGACTCTCCATCGCGCCAGCAGCGCGGCAGCGACGAGCAGCAGCCCGAGCGAAGGCAGATAGAGGCGGCGCTCGGCGAGCGGATCGGCGATCGGCACGAACGAGGAGGTCGGGGCGATCAACACAAAGAAAACGAAGAGGCCGAAGGCGGCCAGCCGGAGGCGCCGCCGGGCCCACCAGGCCGCCACCAGAACCCCGATGATTGCGGTCAGACCCGCCAGGGCCGCCGGATCCGTCCAGGAAGCGACGGGCTGGTAGGCATGATCGATGTTCTGCCCGTAGGGCAACACAAACATGCGCAGGTAGACCCAGATGACCTTCGCCTGCGTCAGGAAATACTTCTGCCAGGGCAGCCCTTCGACGGCAAAACCGGCGGTGTCGGCCGTGCGCAACACCCGCCAGACGAAGGCGCCGGCGCCGCCCGCGCCCACGGCCATGGGCAGGTAGAGCCGCCAGTTGCGGCTCAATGCCTCAAACGCCCGCCCGCGTCTGAACCAGAGGTCGGTCAGCACCAGCAGAGCCGGAAACACGGCCGTATGCTCCTTGGTGGTCACCGCGGCGGCGAACAGCGCCAGGATCAGAGCAGCCTCCAGCCAGCTTATGCTTTCCCGCCGGCGATAGAGGAAAACGGCGTAGGCAGCGTAGAAGAGCATCACGCTCAGGTTCTCCGAGCGGCTGGCGACATAAGCGACCGCCTCGGTGTGCAGCGGGTGAAGCAGAAAGAGCCCGGCGGCGAAGGCGGCCAGCGGTTCGCGCGGCCAGTCCGGGACGCCTTCCCAGTCGAGCAGCCGCCGCACGATGAGGTAGACGGCCAGCGCCGCGGCGCAATGAAACGCCAAATTCAGCAAGTGGTAGCCTGCCGGCTCGAGCCCGTGGAGTTTGTAGTTGATCCAGAAGGTGAACATCAGGAGCGGCCGCACACCGCTCACCCAGGCGCTGAGCGGAAGCTCGTGCGCCCGCGGGTCGAAAAACGGCAGCGCGCGGTCGTCGAACAGGAACGGCCCTTCGAGCGCGGGTCGATAGGCGAGCACAGCCGCCACGGCGCCCGCGGCGAGTCCGCCGAGGAGGCGCAGGAAGGGACGAGGCGGCGCCTGGTTCGCAGCAGCTGCCCGTGCCCCCTCAGCCGGCCTTTTGCGCTTGCCCTTTCTCATAAAGCGCCTGGAGCTCGTACTGGAGAATGGCCACTCGCTGGGCGAGCGTGATATTGGCGTCCTTGAGCTCGGAGATGATCAACGAGAAGCGGTAGAAAACAAGCAGGAAGACGCTGAAGGAGACAAACAGCAGCGCCAGGGGCGGGTCCTCGATCCCCAGCAGCCCCGCCAGCCAGACCAGCACCCCCTCAGCCCGCGAGAGCACGAGGAGGCACACTCCCGCCGCCAGCCAGCTCACCGAGTACTCCACCCGGATGTGCGCCCTCCGCAGCGAGGCGAGCACCACGACAATCAGCGTCGCGCTGAGCAGCGTGACTACGTTCAGCAGCCGATCCATACGCTCTATCATCCCGCCTCAGCGCCGCCTCGGGCGCCCGTCGTACTTGAGGACGTTGACGAAGACGCCGAGCAGCACATGAATGATGTAGTAAAACGACTTGAGCGCGGTGATCGAGCTGCGGCCGGCCCGGCGCGGCCGGACGCGGCAGGGCACCTCCGCGAAACGGAAGGCCTTGCGCTGAAGCACGACCAGCGCCTCGATCTCCGGGTACTCGAGCGGGAAGCTCCGGCTGAAGATCTCGAGGGCGGCCCGATTGACGCCGACGAAGCCCGAGGTGGGGTCGCGCACCGGCTTGCCGAGGATCGGCCGCAGCACCAGCCGGAAAAAACGGATTCCGAGCCCGCGGAGGAAGCTGGTGTGCTGCTCCGGTCCGTCGAGAAACCTCGAGCCGATCACCATTTCGCATCCCGACTCGCGCAGCGCCTCAAAAATCGCCGGCAGGTCGCGCGGATCGTGCTGGCCGTCGCCGTCGACGCGGATCACGTATTGATAGCCGAGCTCGTAGGCGAGCCGGTAACCGGCCTGAACGCACCCGCCGAGTCCCAGATGGTGCGGCAGCGAGAGCACCTCGGCGCCCGCCACGCGCGCCACCACCGCCGTGCAGTCGCTCGAGCAGTCGTCGATCACCAGTACGGGAACCTCGGGCATCACTTGGCGAATCTCCCAGACGACCTCGCCGACGGCGCCCTCTTCGTTGTACGCCGGAACGATGATAAGCAGGGAATCCGGGCCCGAGGCTCGCCTCATAACGCCGCCACCTCACGAAGACCGATCGCGTGCGCGCGCATCAGGCGGCAGAATTCGCGCGCCGGGATCCGCCGCTTGCGCCGGATCCCGCGGCGCTGGATCGCCAGGCGCCGGCGGGCGCCCCAAAGCTCACGATGCGCCGCGACGACGATTCGGACCAGCTCCCAGGCGCTCGAGCCCTGGCGACGAAACTCTGCCGCCCGCCCGTAGCCGCGCGCCATCAGAACCAGGTGCCAGAAATAGCGCGCCAGAGTCGAGAACGGCACCTTCCACAGCGCCCGCGCCGGAAAGTTTTTCGCCACCACGAACAGCCGGTTTCGCTCGACGTAGAAGGCCTTGAGAGGGGAGGCGCGGCCCGCAGTGTGGGAATAGTGGTGCTCGACGACCGCCTCAGGCACGTACAGACAGGTCCAGCCCGCCCACCGGGCGCGCAAGCCCAAGTCGGTGTCCTCGCAATAGAGGAGGAAGTCCTCGTCGAACAGGCCGATCTCTTCGAGCATGGCGCGGCGGTAGAGCGCCGCCGAGCCGCTCGCGAACAGCACCTCTTCCTCCCGGGAGTACTCCTCCGGCGGCCGGCCGTGTCCGCGTTGCTTGGAGCTGCCGTCGGCGGCAAGCAGCATGCCCGCCGAATCGAGCGTCCCCGTGCCCGCCAGCATGACGCGCGAAGCGCACATGCCGGCGTCGGGGCGCCGCTCGATGGCCTCGACCAACGCCTCGAGCCAGCCCGGCGCGGCCACCGCGTCGTCGTTCAGCGCGGCCAGAAACGGAGCGCGGCTTGCCCGGAAGCCCTGATTGACCGCGGCGCCGTAGCCGAGATTCGTCCGGTTCTCGATCAGCCGAAACCACTCTTCCCAGCCGCAGGAACGGACCGCGCCGCAGCCGGAGTTGTCCACGACGACCACCTCGAAGTCGCGAAAGCTCTGCCGTTTCAGGCTCGCCAGACAATCCGCGAGCACGGGCGGCGCCGCGAGCGTCGGAACGACCACGATCACGCGAGGTTCGGCCAACCTTTGATTCTACGGGATCGCTGCGCGGCAGCCGGCTCAGCGCGCCGGGCCGCTGTTCTCGTACCACTTGAGATTCGCCGTGGCCGAGCCGATGCAGGCGATGTCCGGACGCCCGTCGGCGTTAAGGTCGGCCACCGCGCACGAGGCCGCCGCGATGCCGCCCTGGTCCAGGACCGTGCGCCTCCAGGCGGTTCCGCCCTGAGCGGCATAGTAGATGTAAACGGAATGCCCCGGGCCGCGGAAGCCGGCGATGATCTCGTCGTGCCCGTCGGCGTTCAAGTCCGCCGCTTCAACGGTGTGGCCGTCGGCGAGCGTATCGTCGATCACCATCCGTTCGAATCCCTGGTCTCGCTCGAGGTAGACGGTTACCTGATGGCCGTGCCACGGCTCGATGGCAGCGAGAAACCGGGCCCTGCCCAGGCGGCCGACAGTGACGTCGCTTGCGCCCGAGCGCGGCCACGGGGCCGGGGCCCCGCGCGCCAGCTCCCGGCGATGCCAGCGGCCTCCGGAGTAAGAGTAGACGTGGATGCCTTCGAAACTGGCCGTCAGAATATCGTCGGCGCCGTCTCCGTTCCAGTCCAGCACGTGGATACCGTGCAGGACGCCTTCGGTTTCATCGCCGATCAGCCCCCGTTTCCATTCGCCCGGACGGTAGAACACGAGCGGCACCCTGTCCCGGTAGTCCGGCTTTTGGGCGCGCCCGCCGGTGAGCGGCGCATTCACCACCACCGGCCGGCCGGATCCGTCGATGTCGGCGCAACGCAGGCGGTGCGAGGTGGGCAGGCGGTCGATCTCCTCGGCCGCCCAGAGCTCCTCGGGAGCGCCTCGCCGGCGCAGGAGCGAGACGATGCCGAGACTCCGGGAGGCTTCGTTCTCAAAGGCGTGCGCCACGACGATCTCGGGGTAACCCTGCGCGTCGCGGCTGCACGAGGCGAGATTGATCATGCGATCCAGGCCCGAGGCCAGCACGTGCCGGCGCCAGCGCGGTCCCTCGAACCAGACTAGGTCGCTCATGCCGCTCGCCAGCGCCACCAGGTCCGTCACCCCGTCCCGGTTGACGTCCAGGGCGACCACCTGGTAGCCGCCTCTGAGGTCCGTCGCGAGCACGTGCTCGGTGAACCGCGCCGGAGGCGCCGCGCCGAGGGCGGCGGCCAGCAGGAAAGCGGCGCAGGCGACCTTCATCGGGCCTTGCCGAGCCAGCGGATGCGGAAGTTGTAAGAGCGGTCCGCGCCTCCGTAAAAGCGCAGGAAGTTGTGCGAGCCCATGTTGTTGTTCACGACGTTAGGATTATCGTGATTCGTGAGGTTGTTGCAACCCATGCGGAAGGCCCACAGGTTCTTGCGGAATTCGAAACGCCGCTCGACGTGAAGGTTCAGCTCGAAGTGGTTGGGGAACCGCTGCGAGTTCACGCCGCCGACGACGCGGCCGTCCTCGCTGATGATCGAAAACGGGAATCCGGTCCGCCAGTCGACGAGATAGGCGATGGACCATTTCCGGAACGGCGTCGGCAGGTAACCCCAGCTCAGCAGCCGGTTGGGCGAGTCCCAGGGCATCGGACCGATGTTGAAATCCACGATGATCGGATCGTCAACACTGAAGTCGGCCACCGCGTTCGACAGCGAGCGGGAGCGCGTGTAGCTCAACAGCCACTCGTACTGCCGGCGGACGACGTGCCGCAGGGTGATGCGGAACGAGTCGTGGACGTCGCGGCGATCGTTGGTCAGGTTGTAGATGGCGTCGAAGGGAAGGTGGTTGAAGCGCTGAACCCACTCGATGGGCGGCTTCACGAACGGGTTAAGCAGGTTGACATAAGTAAAGCCGAGGCGCCCGCGCCGCCGCAGGTACTCCAGGCGCGTGTGTACTCCTTCCGTCCATTCCTGGTCCCAGCCCAGGCTCAAGTTGCGGTAGCGCGGCCGCGCCGGAGCGGAGTTCTGAATGGTGAAGACCGTCACGGCGGACTCGCGCACCGGGACGCCGTCGATGTTGAAGTAGGTGGTCAACGCGTACTGATCGCGCGGCCGCAGGAAGACGCGCAGCGGCGTGGCGTCGTAGATCATGCCGTAGCCGCCGGAGAGCTTGGTTCGCTCCAGCCCCGGCGGTGACCAGGCGAAACCGATCCGCGGCGAGACGTTCCAGTAGTGAAGGATCTCGTCCCAGTCGCTGCGCAGGCCGGCCTCGACGAGCAAGTTCGGCCGGAGGCGCCAGGAGTCCTGGGCGTAGAGGGAGCTCTCGTAATTGGTGAGGCTGGCCAGCCCGCTGCCGCCGAAGAGGGTGCGCCGCATCGGCACGTAGTTGGCCCGCAGCGTCTCATAGCCGGTGCGCCGGACCTGCTGCCAGTGGGTGAGGCGGTTCAGGTCAGCGCCGATCTTGGGCTGGTGCTCTCCGAGAAGCCGGAAGGCCGGGAGGAAGCTGTTGAGGATCAACTGGTCCCGG
The DNA here is from genome assembly GCA_938003835.1 of uncultured Bryobacteraceae bacterium. Classification (GTDB taxonomy): domain Bacteria; phylum Acidobacteriota; class Terriglobia; order Bryobacterales; family Bryobacteraceae; genus CALKXJ01. The sequence continues at coordinate 434,734 of CALKXJ010000007.1, forward strand.
GCGGATTTCATCGTGGCGTCGACGAAGAAGTTCCCCCGGGTGCCCTCCGGCGTGATCTGGTAGAGGCGGTCCCCCTGGGGGATCTCCCGCGAGAAGGTCCGGTTGGCTGCATATCCGACCTCGAGGAGCACGTCCCCGGTCAGGTACATCTGGTTCTTGATGTGGAAGAAATACTGGCGGCGCCGCAGGTCCCGGGTCGTCTCGACGGGGTCGATCGCCGTCAGGCCCCAGCGCGGCGCGGTGTAAAAGTTGGTGAGAAACCCGGTGTAAAGGATGCTCCACGGCGCCAGGTTCACCTGGGTGTTCAAGTGGTTGCTGGCGCGCCAGCTTGCCGTGCGGTCCTGGCCCCGGGGCAGCTCCTTGACCACGGCGGTGACGTACTGGATGTCAAAGGAGTCGGAAAACCACGCCCGTCCCCGCCGGATGGGCCCGGAAAAGTTGAACCGCGGCGTCCAGCCTCCCACCATCAAGCCCTTGCGGTATTCGATGCCGGGGACGAAGTTCGTCGCGGTGCTGCGGAAGCGGTCGTCGCCGGTCTTGGTGTGAATGGCCAGCACGCCGGCAGAGCCCTTGCCGTATTCGGGCGAGATCCTGCCGCCGATCACATCGACCGACTGCACCGCCTCGACGCTGAGGCGGCTTTCGAAGCGCCCGGTGAGCGGGTCGGTGATGTTGAAACCGTCGAGGATGTAAAGGGTCTGGTTCTCGTGGCCGCCATTGATGTGCACCCCGCCGCGGTTGTCCTGCACCACGCCGGGAATGATGCGCAGCGCGTTGCGCAGGTCGTTGGTGGTGGGATAGGGAATATTGACAATGTGAGCGGCACTCGCCGTCTCGCGCGTCTCGGTGGTGTTCATGTCGACGGGAGGCGGCGCGGCGCTCACCTCGATCTCTTCGAAGACCTCCCGCAGCCGGTATAAGGTGAAGTCGACCTCGTTGTCTCCTTGGGCGAGCCGGATCCGGTGGCGCCGGAGCGGAAAGTGCCCGTTGCGCTCGATGTCGACCCAGTATTCGCCGGGAGCCGGCAGTTTCACCTCGAAGCGACCCGACGGGTCGGCGAAGATGAGGGTGCCGGAGGTCTCCGGCGCCGATCTCAGCACGACTTCGACGCCTCCGAGCGGAGCGCCGTTTTCGTTGGTGACGCGGCCCACCAGGCGGACCTCGGCCCCGGCGCTTCCGAGCGCCGCCACGAGCGCGCTCCAAGCGAGCCACCACCGCGCGGCCATCCCGATCCACCCTCTAGCCCTACTATACAATCGACGGTTTATGGCGATTCTCACTACCGTCGTGGGCAGCTACCCCATTCCCCACTGGCTAAGGGGCGACACCAGCCGGGTGACACTTCGCGACGCCATCATGGTGGTGCTCAAAACCCAGGAGCTGGCCGGCATCGATCTGGTGACCGACGGCGAGCTCAACCGCTTTGATCCCAGCCATCCGGAGACCAACGGCATGATCGATTACTTTGTCCGGCAGATGGACGGCATCCGGACTCGGTTCTCGATCCAGGATCTCGATCAATTTCGCGCCGATGCCGGCCTGAGCTACCGGGCGATGCCGGCAGGCGTCGTCACGGGCGAGATCGGCGACGGCACGCTCAACCTGCTGGCCGACTTCGAACTGACGCGGTCGCTGACAAGGTCACCGGTCAAATTCACCTGCACCGGCCCGCACATGCTCGCCAAGGTTCTGACGGATCGCTACTACCGGGACCCGGCCGCGCTGGCGATGGCGATCGCGCGCGCGTTGCGCCGCCAGCTCGAGCGCATCCCGGCCGACGTCATCCAGCTCGACGAGGCCAACATCAGCGGCCACCCTGAAGACGCCGACTGGGCGCTCCCGGCCATCAACCACGTGCTCGAGGGCGTCCGCGGTCGCCGGGGCGTGCACATCTGCTTCGGCAACTATGGCGGCCAGACCATCCAGCGCGGCTTCTGGAAAAACCTCCTCCCCTTCCTCAATGGCCTCGAGGCCGACCACCTGGTGCTCGAATTCGCCCGGCGCGGCTACGACGAGCTCGAGATCTTCCGCGACCTTGACCCCAAGATCGGCCTGGGACTGAGCGTCATCGACATCAAGGACAACGAGATCGAATCGCCCGACCTCATCGCGCGCCGGATCGAGCATGCCGCCAGGTTGCTCGGCGCCGAGCGCATCCCTTACGTGCACCCGGATTGCGGGTTCTGGATGCTCCAGCGCAGCGTGGCCGACGGCAAGATGCGGGCGCTGGTGGCGGGGCGCGACCGCTTCGAGGGCCGCGCTTAGCCCACCCGGCGCGCGGGGTTCGAGAGCACGCCGATCTCCGGGATGCTGATGCTGACGACGTCGCCGGGGCGGATGGCTGCCTCCTGCGGGACGATGATGCCCGTGCCGGTGAGCAGCACGGAGCCGGCGGGAACGGAGTTGGCTCGCAGCAGGTACTCGACCAGCGTCTCGATCTTCCGGTTCAGCTTCGAGGTGTTGACGCTGCCGGAAAACAGCGTCTTGCCCTCGCGCGTGATCGTGCAGGTCATCTCCAGCTTGTACGGATCGGTGAGCTCGTCCGCGGTGACGATCACCGGCCCGAGGGCGCAGCAGGCGTCGTAGATTTTCGACTGCGGCAAATAGAGCGGATTCTCCCGCTCGATGTCCCAGGCCGACACGTCGTTGGCGAGCGTATAGCCCAGAATCGCCCCCTTGGCGCCGAGAATGACGGCCAGCTCCGGCTCGGGCGCCGTGAAGGTGGAATCCACCCGGATTCCGATCGGCTCGCCGGGGCCCACGCAGACCCGGGCCGTGCCCTTGAAGAAAATCTCCGGGCGCGGCTCGCGATAGACGTAGGCGTAAAAGCCCTCGCGCGTGCCATGCTCAGCGTCGCGGAAGCTCGAACTCACTTCATAGGTGCAGCCACAGGCCCAAATCTCGCGCGGCTCGAGCGGCCGGAGCGGCTCGAGCCGTTGGTGTTGAGCGCTGGCGTGGCTGAGCGCGAGCTCGGCCAGCGAGACGCGCTCGACTCCAGCGCGCCGGATCAGATCGAGCACCGAATAGCCGGGAATCGGACGGGCCCCTTCGGCCTCGAAGACCGCGGCGGTGGTCCCGCCGTTCCATTTCACTGTGGAAAGCTTCATCAGTATTTCACGTAGACCGTCTTGTAGTCGCTGTAGAATTCGAGCGCCGCCGGGCCCTGCTCCTTGGGACCGAAGCTGGATTCTTTCGTGCCCCCGAACGGCAACTGATATTCGACGCCGGCGCTCGGCAGGTTCACCGTGAGCAGGCCGGCCTCCATACGATACACGTACTCGAACATGCGGCTCAAGTTCGTCGTCTGAAGCGAGGCCGAAAGCCCGAACGGCACCTGATTGGCGATGCGCAGCGCATCCTCGAAGTCCCTGGCCTTCATCACCGCCAGCACGGGGCCGAAGATCTCCTCCTGCGCGATGCGCATCTCGGGGGTGACGTTGGCGAAGATGGTCGGCTCGATGAAGTAGCCCTTGTCGTATTCGCCGCCGGTGAGTCGCCTTCCGCCGATGAGCGGCTCGCCGGCCTCCTGCCGCCCGATCTCGATGTAGCGCAGGTCGGTCTCAAGCTGCGCCTCGTCGATGGCCGGGCCGATGTGGACGGTGGGATCGAGCCCGTTGCCGACCTTGAGCTTCCTGGTCCGCTCTACCAGCGCCTCCAGGAACCGGTCGTAGATAGCCTCCTCGACGATGGCGCGGCTGGTCGCCGTGCACTTCTGTCCGGTGGAGAAAAACGCGCCGTTGACGACATTCTCGACGGCGAGCGCGAAGTCGCAGTCGGCCAGCACGATGGTGGGATTTTTCCCGCCCATCTCGAGCTGGATGCGCAGCCGCCGGGCCGAGGCCATGGCGTGCAGCCGGTTGCCCACCTCGCAGGAGCCGGTGAAGGAGATCGCCTTGATGGGCGGTGCGTTGACGAGCGCCTCGCCCAGGGCGCCGCCGGGACCCGCGACGAAGTTCACGACGCCCTTCGGGATTCCCGCCTCGTGGCAGGCCTCGACGATGCGCCAGGCGCTGAGCGGCGCGGCCGAGGCGGGCTTGATCACGACGGTGTTGCCGCAGATGAGCGCCGGCGCCAGCTTCCAGGCCGGGATGGCGCTCGGAAAGTTCCAGGGCGTCACCAGGCCCACCACGCCGAGCGGCTTGCGGATGGCGAACATGTGAACGCGCTCGCGCTCGCTCGGCACCTGGAGCCCCGCCAGGCGCGACCCTTCGCCCGCGTAGTAACGGAAGATGTTGATCGAGCGGCGGACCTCCGCCTTGGCCTCCGGCAGCGTCTTGCCCTCCTCGCGGGTCATCTCCTCGGAGATCTGCTCGAAGCGCTTCTCGAGGATCTCGGCCACCTTGAACAGATAGTTGCCGCGCGCCGGGCCGTTCATGGCGGCCCAGCCCGGGAAGGCTTCCTGGGCCGCCTCGGCCGCCCGGCGCATGTCGTCGGGCGTGCCCTTGACGAACAGCCCGACGACCTCGTCGATATTGGCGGGATTGCGGTTTTCGAAGGTTTCCCCGCCGACCCACTCTCCATGGATGTAGTTGGCGAAAATCGGAACGCTCATGACTGCCACCGTATCTCGCATCGCGGCGTCCGGCCGGAGCCGCGCGTTCTAGAAAGCCACTTTGGGAGCCGCGCGCTGGCCCGGCTCCGTGGTGAAGTAATCGTTGTTGCGCTCAAAGCCGAACAGAGCCGCCACGAGGTTGTTCGGGAACAGGGCGATGTTCGTGTTGTAGCGCTGAACCGTCTCATTATACTTGCGCCGCTCCACCGCGATGCGGTTCTCCGTTCCCGCCAGCTCATCCTGCAAGCGGAGGAAGTTCTCGCTCGACTTGATCTGCGGGTAGTTCTCCACCACCAGCAGCAGGCGGCCCAAGGCCGAATCGAGCGCCGCGTTGGCCTCGATGCGCTCCTGCGGCGTGCGCGCGCCGAGCAGGGCGGCGCGCGCCTGGGTCACCGAGTCGATCACCGCGCGCTCCTGCGCGGCGATGCCCTTGACGGTCTCCACCAGGTTGGGAATCAGGTCGGCGCGGCGCTGCAAGGCCACATCGACCTGGGCCCAGGCGGCGCGGATCGCCTCCTGCTGCACCACCAGCTCGTTGCGGATCGAGATGGCCTTGCCGCCCACCACCAGGCCGAGCACCAGCAGGACCACAAGCAAGATGACGAGTGTTTTCATGATCTCCTCGCTATTTCGCCAGCCGGTCCACCGCCTCCACCACCCGCTCGATCTGAGCGAGATAGCTCTCAAAGAGCGGAACCGGCTCGAGCGCCTTCGCTTTCAGCTTCCCTTCGCGGAAGTCCAGCAACTGAAGAAACGGATTCGGATCGATGCCGAACGTCTGGGCCGCCTGCTCGACGATCTCGCGCTTGAGGAAGCCGGCCGGCACGCCGTGCAGCAGCAGCGCGTGACGGGCCAGCACGCAGAAGGTGGAGGCCGACTCGGCCAGCAGGCGCACCAGCAGATCGCGGTCGCGCAGCACGCCGGCGCCCTTCTGCCGCAGCCGGAGCAGCTTGGCGCGCAACTGGTATTCGACCTGCGCCCGGTAGAAGGAGTCGTCGATCTCCAGATCGGCCACCACGTCACGGCCGTAGAGGATGCGGTGGCGCTCGCGAATGTCGTGGAATTCGATCGGGAAGCAGTCCGTCGAGGTGCGCAGCTCCTCTTCGCTCAACAGCAGCGGCGCCGGGTTGTCCAGCTCGCGCCACCAGCGAAAGATCGGCTCGGCCTCGGCCAGCTCGCGCGTGGTGATCCGCTCGAGCACGCACAAGACATTGATGTCGGAGAACCGGCCCACATGATCGCCGACGGCCGCCGAGCCGTAGAGCACCACCGAAACCAGCCGGTCGGAAAAGGTCTTCGTCAACCGGCCCACCAGATCGTTCAGAACCCTCTGCATGCCACGTCCGTCGCTACCAACTGCTCGAGGCGCCGCCTCCACCGGAATCCCCTCCCCCGAATCCACCGAAGCGGTCGAAGGAATCAAAGCCGCCAAATCCGCCACTCGAACGACCCCGGTAGCCGCCCATGCCGCGCCCGGAAAGATGGGTGAGCAGGATCGCCGAGACGAGATCGGTGCCCCGCACCACGCCCCGGCGCCGGTAATGACTCCGCCCGCTGATCACCGCCAGCCAGAGAACCAGAACCGCCAGGCCGATCAAAGTGGCCCAGGGCGGCGCCTCCTCGGGCGGAGCACGGCGCGGGGCGCCGGCCGCAGGCTCGATCGAAACACCTTTGGCGGCAGCCACCCGGGCGCCGATGGCCTCGGCAGCCTCGAGCATCGCCGCGCCGTAGTCGCCCGCGCGCAGCGCCGGGCGCATCTGGCGCAGAAGGCTTCCGGCGAAGCCGTCGGGCAGGTAGGGCTCCAGCCCGTAGCCGACCTCGAGCCGGCTCTTGCGGTCCTCGATCGCCAGGAGCAGCAGGACCCCTTCGTTGGTCTCCTTCCGCCCGACCCCCCAGCGGCGGAACAGCTCGTTGGCGACGTCTTCGATCGGTTCCCCTTCGAGCGAGCGGAGCGTCACCAGAGCCAACTGCACGCCGGTGGAGGCCTCGAGCTGCTTTGCGTAACGCTCGAGAGCCTCGCGCGAGGCCGGGTCCACGACGCCGGCGAAGTCGCTCACGTATCCCTGCGGCTTGAGCGAGGAAAGATCGAGCGCCAGGCTGCTCAGGACGCAGGCCAGGTACGCCAGAGGAAGCCGCCACAGCCGGCTCATGGGACGCACCAGACAGTGTAACAGGGCGCCGCCCGGGCTTCATCGCGTACCATCGAAAGAAAGACGCACGAAGGGACCCATCGAAACAATGACGAAGCCGAGCCGTTTGCTGCTTTGGTGTGCCGCCGCGCTGGCGGTGGCTTCCCTCCCGGCCGCTCCCCCCGCGGCCGATCTCGACGTCCAGATTCCCTACCAGAAGTTCGTGCTGAAGAACGGGCTGACCCTGATCGTCCACGAAGACCGCAAGGCGCCGATCGTGGCGGTGAACGTCTGGTATCACGTCGGCTCCAAGGACGAAAAGAAGGGCAAGACCGGCTTCGCTCACCTGTTCGAGCATCTGATGTTTAACGGCAGCGAGCATTTCAACGAGGATTATTTCAAGGTGCTCGAACGTCTCGGCGCCACGGACCTGAACGGCACGACCAATAACGACCGGACCAACTATTTTCAGACGGTGCCCGTCTCAGCGCTCGAGACGGTGCTGTGGATGGAATCGGACCGGATGGGCCATCTGCTCGGCGCCATCGACCAGGCGAAGCTCGACGAGCAGCGCGGCGTGGTCAAGAACGAAAAGCGCCAGGGCGACAACCAGCCCTACGGACTCGTGGATGACCTGATCACCGAACACACCTGGCCTGCCGGCCACCCCTATTCCTGGAGCGTCATCGGCTCGATGGAGGACCTCGACGCAGCGACGCTCGAGGACGTGCGCGAATGGTTCCGCTCTTATTACGGCCCCTCCAATGCCGTGCTCGTGCTGGCCGGCGATGTCGACGCCAAGACCGCGCTCGCGCTGGTGGAGAAATATTTCGGCGCGATTCCTCCGGGCCCTCCCGTGCGGCGCCACGGGCGCTGGATCGCCAAGATGAGCGGCGAGCGGCGGGCCCTGCTGGAGGATCGCGTGCCGCAGGCCCGCATCTACAAGGTCTGGAACATCCCGCCCATCTTCGACACCGACACGCATTACCTCGATCTGGTCTCCGACATTCTGGGCGCGGGCAAGACCTCCCGGCTGTACCGCCGGCTGGTCTATCAGGACCAGACCTGCACCGCGGTGATGGCCTGGATCGACCCGCGCGAGATCGCCGGCCAGTTCACCGTGATGGCCAGCGTGCGGCCGGGAGCGGACTTGAAGGCCGTCGAAGAGGCCATGGATGAGGAGCTGGCGCGCTTGCTCGAACAGGGGCCCACCGCGGAGGAGCTCGAACCGGTGCGCACGCGTCACTTCGCCGATTTCCTGCGCGGTCTCCAGCGCGTGGGCGGTTTCGGCGGCAAGTCCGACGTGCTGGCACGCGGCGAGGTCTATGCCGGCGATCCCGGCGCGTATCGCAAGGCGCTCGGCGACGTGGCGCGAGCCACGCCGGAGAACCTGCGCGACGCTGCCCGGCGCTGGCTCTCCGACGGCGTCTTCGTGCTCGAGGTGCGGCCGTTCGGCGACCGGCAGCCGGTCTCGAAGACCGACGCCGACCGCAGCCGCCTTCCCGAGCCCGGCCCACCGCCCGCGCTCGACCTGCCCAAACTCGAGCGCATGAAGCTGGCCAATGGGTTGCGCGTGGTGCTCGCCGCGCGGCCGGACCTGCCGCTGGTGCACTTACAGCTTCTGGTCAACTCCGGCTTTGCCGCCGATCCGCCGCAGGCGCCCGGTACGGCTTCTCTGACCATGGCGATGCTTGACGAGGGCACCTCGTCGCGCAGCGCGCTCGAGATCGCCGAGGAGCTGGACCGCCTGGGCATGCAACTGGCCACGGGCGCCAGCCTGGACGTTGTTTCGGCGACCGCCTCGGCGCTCAAGGCGAATCTCGAGGCGTCGCTCCGGCTCTTTGCCGACGTCATCCTCCATCCGGCCTTCCCGGACGAAGAGCTCGAGCGGCAGAAGAAACAGCGCCTGGCCGCCATTCAGAACGAAAAGGCGCGGCCGTTCGGCCTGGCTCTTCGCGTGCTTCCCCGCCTGCTCTACGGCGAGGGACACCCTTACGCGGTACCTTTGACGGGCACGGGGACCGAGCAATCGGTGGCTGCCCTCACGCGCGAGGATCTGGTGAGATTCCACCGTAGCTGGTTTCATCCGAACAACGCCACGCTGATCGTCGCCGGCGCGGTGACCGCGGACGAGCTCAAGCCCCTGCTCGAAAAAGCCTTCGGCGGCTGGCGGCCGGGCGAGGCGCCCGAGCGGAAGATGCCGCCGCCCAGGCCGCCCCGGCGCAGCCACATCTACATCCTCGACCGGCCGGGCGCCCAGCAGTCGGTGATTCTGGGCGGGCACTTGGCGCCGCCCAAGTCCAATCCCGACGAGGTCGCGCTCGAGATCATGAACGCCATCCTGGGCGGCCAGTTCATCTCGCGCATCAACATGAACCTGCGCGAAGACAAGCACTGGTCCTACGGCGCCGACACGGTGATCCTTGACGCTCGCGCCGAGAGGCCCTTCCTCGCCATCGCGCCGGTCGAGACGGGCAAGACCCGGGAGGCGCTGCTCGAGATCCTCAAGGAGCTGCGCCAGATCCGGCAAGAGCGGCCGATCACCGCCGAGGAGCTCGCCGCGGCGCAGAGCGGCCAGACCCTGCGGCTGCCCGGTTCGTTCGAAACCCTCGGCCGGCTGGCGGCGGGCATCGCCGAAATCGTGGCCTTCAACCTGCCGGACGACTACTTCGAGACCTTCGTACCCAAGGTGCAGGCGCTCACGCTCGACGAGGTCAACGCGGCAGCCCGGCGGTATCTCGATCCCGAGCGGATGGTCTGGGTCGTCGTGGGCGACCGGCGCGAGATCGAAGGCCCCCTGCGGGAGGCCGGGATCGCGGAGGTTTCCCTGCTCGACGCCGAAGGCCGGCCGCTGCGCGCAACCGATTGAGCGCGGCTACAGACCGAGCAGCCGGGAGGCGTTGCCCCGGCGAATCTTCTCCTTGACGAACTCGGGGGCCTCGAGCAGCTCGAGCTTCACGAGCGCCGGGTCGGGATAGTGGAACGGCATCCCCGTGCCGAAAACCACGCGGTCCTCACCGAGCACTTCGAGCAGCCGCCCGAGCTCGTTGGCCAGCTCGACCGTAAGCAGCGAGATGTCGACCGAGTAGTTGGCGGGCAGCCCGTTCTCCGTGCGTCCGAGGATGGAGCCGGTGTACCCGGAGCCGTTTAACAGCACGAAGCGGGCTTCCGGAACCGCCCGCACCAGGGCGGCGATCTCGGCGTGGTCGACGTCAGGGATGTCCACGAGCCAACTCTGCTGGCGCCGGTCTTCGACCCGTACAGGGATGGAGACAACCAGCGACGCAGCGGCCGCCTCGCGCACCAGCTCGAGACAAACCGGATCGGTGAGCCGGTAGTTGTGCCAGCGCGGGTACAGGCGCAGGCCCCGGGCGCTGTGGCGCTCGAAGAGGCGGCGGAGGTCCTCCCTCCAGCCGGCGTACGCCGGGTTCAGAACGCCGAACAGGATGAACCGGTCGCGATGGGGCTGAATCTGGCGCGCCACTTCTTCGTTACCGGCGGCTGCGTTGCGGTAGGTGATCGCCGCCGCGCTCGAGACCGCCGCCCGCTCGATGCCTTTCTGATCCATCCATCGCAGCAGGCCCTCGGCGGTGTTGTGCCGCAGGGGGCGGAAGGCGAAGTGGCCGAGGTAGGCGTTGAGGTCGATCATGCCGCCCTCCGTCGCGCCAGGATTCTTTGCATGTTCTCGCCGAGGATTTTGCGCCTGGCGTCGCCGGTGATCTGGGCGCCGAGGATGCGGCCCACGCTCGCCGTGAGCGACATATCGCAGGCGAACAGGAGCCGCTCGGCGCCGAGCTCCTCGACGGCCATCTCCACCACGCCTTCATCGATCACGCTGCCCGAAAGATCGAGGTAAAGCGACGGGGCGCCGCGAAGAGCCTTGATGGTCCACTCCCAATCGCCGCCGCCGGCGATATGCGCGCAGATGATCATCGCCTCCGGATAGCGGCGCGCCAGCACGCTCAGGTGCCCGGCGTCGGAGATTCGCGGCTGCGGTTGCGGCAGCCAGCGCGTGTGGCCGGCGTGGTGCAGTATGGGCACGCCGAGTTGGATGGCGAGCTCCACCAGCGGCCACAGGACCGGTTCGTCGGCGCGGTAATCGTTATAGAGCTTGATGCCGATGAAGCCGTGGTCGCCAACATAGCGGCGCACCTCCTCGAGGGCCTCTCGCGTGTAGCCGGGGTTGACGAACACGTAGCCGAGCACCCGGCCGGGGAAGCGCCCGAGCGCCTCGGCCATCCACCGGTTGCACTCGCGGAAACCTTCGAGCGTGGTGGGGCGCTCCGGCGGCAGGATGGAGCAGCAGAGCTGGTCGATGCCCAGCCGGTCGGCGGCGTCGATGAGCTTCTTGTCGTCCTCGCGCCAGGTGGGCCGGCTCCGGTGATGCAGGTGATCGTGGGCGTCGGTCACCTTGACACCGTAGGAGCGAAGACTCGCCCCTGGCAGCGGGGCGCCTTCGCCGGCCGCGAGCCCGCCTGCTGCGAGGAACAAGTCCCGGCGTCGAAGCACCGCTTGAGACATCGAGCTTGAGTGTAACGCAGCACCGGGCGCGGGCTTCGACCCGCAAGGCTATAGACTGTCTGAGGGAGGGGAGGCGATGAATCTATCAAGACGCGCTCTGCTGGCCGCGCCGCTCGCGTCCGCTGCGCCCGAAGCCGCCCAGCCCGCCGGCGCTCGGCGCCGGATCCGCCTGGCCGTCTCCACGTATTCCTACTGGCATTTCCGCGGGGAGAAGTATCCGGTGGAGAAGGTGATCGAGGAGGCGGGCCGGCTGGGCTTCGACGGCGTGGAGATCCTTCACCGGCAGATGGCCTCCGAGGCGCCCGAGTACGTCAACGGGCTCAAGCGGCTGGCCTTCACGAACGGCCTGGCTCTGGTGATGCTCTCCATTCACCAGAGCTTCGTCTCGCCGGACGCCGAGGTTCGCCGCGCCAACGTCGAGCACACCCGGCGGGCCATCGCGCTGGCGGCCCGGCTCGGCATCCCGGCGATCCGGCTCAACTCCGGCCGCTGGGGCACCATCAAATCGTTCGATGAGCTGATGAAGGTACGGGGAGCGGAGCCGCCTCTTGCCGGCTACCGCGATGAGGACGCCTTCGCCTGGTGCATCGAGGCGATTCGCGAGTGCCTACCCGCGGCCGAGGAGGCCGGCGTCATGCTGGCGCTCGAGAACCACTGGGGTCTCACCACGCGCCCGGAGGCGGTGCTGCGCATCGTGCGGGCGGTCGATTCCCCCTGGCTGGGCGTCAACCTGGACACCGGAAACTGGGCCGGCGACCCGTATCCGCAGATCGAAATGCTGGCGCCCTACGCCACCATCGTCCAGGCCAAGACCTATTTCGGCGGCGGGGAGTGGTACACGCTCGAGCTCGACTACCGGCGCATCGCCTCCATCCTGCGCGCCGCCGGCTTCCGCGGCTGGGTCTCGCTCGAGATGGAAGGAAAGGAAGACCCCGCCACGGCTGTCCCCAAGAGTCTCGAGCTGCTGCGCGAGGCCTTCGCGTGAATCGAATCGAGAGGTTTCTGGTCAACAGCCACCTGCGCTCGCGCTGTGTGGCGCGCTATGCCGAGCGAATGGTGGCCATGATCCGCCCGGGACGCGGAACCCGGCTTCTTGATGTCGGCTGCGGCAACGGCGCGGCCACCCTCTGGCTGGCGCGTCGTTTTCCGGTCTCCATCACTGCCATCGATCTCGATCCCGCCCAGGTCCGCCTCGCCTGCACCGCCGCAGGGAGCTCGCCGGCGATTCGCTTTTTGATCGCCGACGCCCGGCGGCTGCCCTTCTCCCCAGGCGCCTTCGATATCGTCTGGACCAACAAGACCACGCACCACATCCCGCAGTGGCAGGAGGCGTTTCGGGAAATGGTGCGCGTGCTTCGGCCCGGCGGGCATCTCATTTATTGCGACTTCGCCGGACCGAAGTGGCTGAGCTCGTTTCTGCGGCGTCTGGGCGGAGACGATTTCGGTTGGCCGGTCCGCGGGCAACTGCACGCGCTGGCCGGAGAATCCGGACTCGAGGTCGTTCATCTAAAGCCGAGAATGCTCAATTATGAGGCGATCTGGCGCAGAGGAGGCGATCGATGATCGATGTGAGTGGGACTCTTGTCCTGATCACCGGAGCCAACGGCGGCCTGGGCCGCCATGTCACGAACACCTTCCTGGAAGCCGGGGCGACGGTAGCGGGCGCGTCGCGCTCGATTCGCAACGAGGACTTCCCCCATGCGCGGTTTCGGGCCTTCCCCGCCGAGCTCTCCAGCAGCTCGGCCGCGCAGGCTTTGGTGGCAGCCGTCACGGCCCGGCTGGGCCGCATCGACGCCCTGGTCCACCTGGTGGGAGGATTCGCCGGAGGAAGCAGCATCGCGGAGACTGACGATGTGGTGCTCGAGGAGATGCTGGGCGTCAATCTTCGCCCGGCGTTTTATATGGCGAAGGCGGTCCTGCCCGGCATGCGCGAAGCGGGCGCAGGCCGGATCGTCATGATCGGCACTCGGGCGGCGCTCGAGCCGCAAGCGGGTACGGCCGCCTACGCGGCCAGCAAGGCCGCCCTGCTGGCGCTGGTTCGTTCCATCGCGCTCGAATACAAGCCCTACGGCATCACGGCCAACGCCATCGTGCCCGGCACGATCGATACGCCGGCCAACCGCGCCGCCATGCCCCGGGCCGATTTTTCCACCTGGGTCGACCCGGGCCGGATCGCCGAGGTCGCCCTCTGGCTGGTCTCTGATGCCGCGGCGGCCGTCACCGGCGCCTGGATCCCCGTCTACGGGCGGAACGCCTGAACTCCGGCGGCGCTTACTTCTTCCTCTTGGCCGGCGCGGCCTTCTTCGCCGGTGCGCCTACCTTACGGACGATGGAGGAAACCTTTTTCAGGTCCTCCTCGTTCTCCAGGCCGATGACAGCCGAATAGCGCCCCTCGAGCACCTGAGCGACCATGAAGCTCAGGTTCACGCCCGCTTCCGCGATCGCCTTCGAGAGCTTGTGGCCCAGGCCGGGCTCGTTGTCGCCCTGAACCAGCAGCGCGGGGAAACCCGCCTCGCTCAGCCCGGCCGATTGGGCGGCCGCGGTGATCTTCTTGCCCGAGACCGGATGGATCTCGATGACCGCCCGGGTCTCCTGGCCGGGGATCCGGTAGCCCATTACGACCTGCAAGTCGGCCCCGGCGGCGGCTAGCGGCTCGAGCGTCTGGGCCAGCATCCCGGGCTTGTTTTCGACCTCCGTGCGCCAGAGCGTGATCTTCTTCACAGCAACTGCCATGGCAACTGTCCTCCTTTGCGGGTGAAGGTAACGAATCCGCCTCCGGCAAAAAATCTACTCCGGCTTCGGCGCGAAATCAAGAGGGAAAACGAAAAAATCGCTAACATGGCTTCGAGAATGTCTGAGATCTCGAGTGCAATCTCCGCCCGAAGCCGCCTGCTTCAGCCCACCGCCGTCAATTCGATCCTCGCCGAGGTGGCCGAGCTGCGCCGCCAGGGCCGCCGGCTTGTCTCGCTGATGCGGGGCGAGCCGGACCTGCCCACGCCCGCGCACATCGTCGAGGCCGCCTGCCGGGCGCTGCGGGACGGGCGGACCCACTACCCGGACAACCGGGGCGAGCCGGCCCTCCGGGAGGCGATCGCCGAGAAACTCTACCGGGAAAACGGGCTGACCTATGACCCCGGCTCGGAGATCCTGGTAACCACCGGCGCCACGTTCGCCCTCTGGGCCGCCCTGACAGCCCTGCTCAATGAAGGCGAGGAGGTGTTGCTGCCGGAGCCGATCTACGATGCCTATACGCCTGTGATCCGGCTGGCCGGAGGACGCGTCCGCCCCGTGCGGGCGCGGCTGGGCGGCGGCCGCTACAGCCTCACGGGCGAGGACCTGGAGGCAGCCTGGAACCCGGCGGCGAAACTGCTTCTCGTGAACACCCCCTGGAACCCTACCGGGACAGTGCTCACCCGCGACGAGCTCGCCTTGGTGGCCGCCTTCGCCGCGCGCCGGAACCTGGTTGTCGTCAGCGACGAGATCTATGAGGCCTTCACCTACGACGGGCGCGTTCACCTCTCCCCGGCGGCTCTCGGTGAGGAGATCCGCGAGCGAACCATCCTGATCAACAGCCTTTCGAAGACCTACGCCATGACGGGCTGGCGCGCCGGCTATGCGGCCGGCCCGCGCGCCATCATCGATGCGATGTACTTGGTCCTCCAGCAGTCGAGCCGCGGCCCGGCGACCTTTGTCCAGGATGCCGCTGTCGCCGCGCTGCGTGGTTCCCGGGAGCGGGTCGAGGCGATGCGGGCCGAATACGAGCGACGGCGCGCGCTGGTCGTCGAGCGCCTCGACGGGGCAGGCCGGGCGCGCCTGATCAGGCCCGAGGGTGGCTTCTTCGCCCTGCTCGAGGTGCGCGCTCTCGGCCGGACGTCGGATGAGATCCGGCGGCGCCTGCTCGAAGAGCACGGCGTCGTCGTGGTGCACGGCTCGGCCTACGGGCCGGCCGGCGAGGGAACCTTGCGGATCTCCTTCGCCGCCGGGGGCGAGACGCTCGAAGACGGCCTCGCCCGCCTCCGCGAGGGCCTGGAGGGACTGGCCGGCTGAAGATTCCCCCTGCCCGTGCTGGCGGGGTCAGGCGCAACTAGGATGGCGGGGAGCGGAATCAAAGGTGGGAAACAGATCGGTCTTGAGTTAGCAGATCACCGGGCGTGACGCTCGATTGACACCGCTTCAAGGCCCCTGCTAGATTGGGCTTTCCATGAGCGAGCGGGCTCAGCTCCGAGTGACGCCGCTGCATGCAATGCATCGTCGCCTCGGAGCCCGCATGGTCGATTTCGGCGGCTGGGAGATGCCCGTCTATTACACGAGCATTCTCGAGGAGCACCATGCCGTGCGCCGCAACGTCGGCCTGTTCGACGTCAGCCACATGGGCGAAATCGACATTCGCGGCCCGGAGGCACTCCGGCTGGTCAACTACGCCGCGACGAACGATGCCGGGCGCCTGGTCCCCGGCCGGGCGCAGTACTCGGCCCTGCTTTACGAGCATGGCGGCTTCGTCGATGACATCCTGGTGCACATGGTCGCTCCGGACCATTACTTTCTCTGCGTCAACGCGGCCAACCAGGAAAAGGATTACCGGCACCTTCAGGCGATCAACCGCTTCGACGCCGAGGTCGAATTTTCGAGCGACCGCTATGTCCAGCTCGCCATCCAGGGGCCCCGGGCGGAGGCGACGATCCAGAAGCTGACGCCGGTGGCGCTCGGAGCGATCCGGTACTACCATTTCGTCGATGGCGAGGTCTGCGGGCGGCCCGCCCGAATCGCCCGCACGGGCTATACCGGCGAAGACGGCTTTGAGATCTACATCGCCCCGGAGGGCGCCGTCGAGACCTGGCAAGCTATCCTCGAGGCGGGCGCTGAGTTCTCGATCCGGCCCTGCGGCCTGGGCGCGCGCAACACGCTGCGCCTGGAGGCCAGGATGGCTCTCTACGGGCATGAGATCGATGCTTCGATCAATCCGTTCGAGGCGGAGCTGGCCTGGATCGTGAAGCTGGAGAAAGGCGACTTCCACGGGCGCCAGGCGCTGCTCAAGCTGAAAGACTCGGTGCGGCGCAAGCTGGTCGGCTTCGAGATGCGCGGCCGGGGCGTCGCCCGCGACGGCCACCCGGTTTACCTCGACGGGCGGCCGGCCGGATGGGTGACGAGCGGCGGTCCTTCCCCCACCCTCAACAAGAACATCGGCCTGGCCTATCTGCCGGTGGCGGCGGCCGAGACCGGCCGGCTGATCCACATCGGAATCCGGGGCCACCAGATCGAGGCCCTCATCGTACCAACGCCGTTTTATAAGCGAGGCAAGTCCTAATGTACCCGCAAGAGTTCCGTTATACGAAAGAGCACGAATGGGTGACGGTCTCCGGCGACATCGCCACGATCGGCATTACCGATTACGCCCAGAAGGAGCTCGGCGACATCGTCTACGTCGACCTGCCCCGGGTTGGCGATGCGGTGGTGGCCGGCAAGACGATGGGCTCGGTCGAGTCCGTCAAGGCGGTCTCGGACATCTACTCGCCGGTCACCGGGGAGGTCGTCGAGGTCAATGGCGCACTGGCGGAAGCGCCCGAGAAAGTCAACCAGGACCCCCACGGGGAAGCCTGGCTGGTCAAGGTCAAGCTCGCCGACCCGGAAGAAATAAACCGTCTGTTGACCGCCGCCGAGTATCAATCCTATGTAGAAGCCGTTCAGAGGTAACCCTCGTTGCGCTATTTGCCTCACTCTGACGAAGAGCGGCGCCAGATGCTGGCGGCCTGCGGCCTGGGCTCCGAGGCCGACCTCTACCGCCAGCTCCCGCCGGACGTCCGCCTGGAGCGCCCGCTGGCGTTGGGAGGGGGCCTCTCCGAATACGAGATTCTCGACTATTTCCGCGCCCGCGCGGCCGAGAATGCTTCCGGCTACGCCTCCTTTCTCGGCGCAGGGGTCTACTATCACTACCGGCCCGTGCTGGTCGACGTCGTCCTCTCCCGGGGCGAGTTCCTGACCTCCTACACGCCCTATCAGTCCGAGATCTCTCAGGGCACGCTGACGACAATCTTCGAATTCCAGACGCTGATGTGCCAGCTCACCGGCATGGAGGTGGCCAACGCCTCGATGTACGACGGCTCGACGGCGGTGCCCGAGGCCGCGCTGATGGCGATGCGGCTGACGCGCCGGGAGCGGGTTGTGGCGGCGCGGACCTTGCATCCGGAATACCGCGAGGTGCTGAGAACCTACGGCCGGAGCCAGGGTGTGGAGATCGAGGAGTTCGGCTACGACGACGAGCTGGGCAGCGCGGATCTGGAGGATCTGGCCGCCAGGGTCGACGACCGGACCGCCGCGGTGATTCTCCAGCAGCCGAACTTCTTCGGCGTGGTTGAGGAGGTGCGGGAGGCGGCCGAGATCGCCCACCGGCGCGGGTCGTTGCTGGTGGTGATCTTCTCGGAGGCCGTCTCGCTCGGTCTGCTGGCGCCGCCCATCGAGGCCGACATCGTGGCGGGCGAGCTCCAGTCCTTCGCCATCCCGCCGAGTTACGGCGGGCCGTTCGCCGGCGTCATCGCCACCAAGGAGAAATTTGTCCGGCAACTGCCGGGACGGCTGGTCGGCCAGACCACCGATGCGGCGGGCAACCGCGCCTTCTGCCTTACTCTTACAACGCGCGAGCAGCACATCCGGCGCGAGAAGGCGACCTCGAACATCTGCACGAACCAGAACCTGATCGCCCTGGCGGCGACCGTGTTCCTGACGGTGTACGGGCGCCGCGGCCTGCGGGAGCTGGCCGAGCAGAATCTAAGCAAGGCCCACTACTTGGCGGGCCGCCTGCCGCAGCGGTTCTTCGGTCCCTTCTTCAACGAATTTGTGGCGCGCACCGCGGCGCGGTCCCCGGAAGAGATCAACCGGCGGCTGCTCGAGCGCCGAATCTTGGGCGGTCTGCCGCTGGGCCGATATTATCCGGAGCTGTCCGACTGCATGCTGCTTTGCGCCACGGAGATGTCGCGCCGGCAGGATATGGATACGCTGGCGGAGGTCTTTCTGGGCCGATGATCAAAAAGGTCCGCTCGCACGTCTCGCAGAACGAGCCGCTCATCTTCGAGGTGAGCTCGCCGGGCAAGGCGGCCTATCAGTTGCCGGCGCTCGATGTGCCGGCGGTCGCACCGGAGGCGGCGCTCGGCGGGGAGAACGTGCGCGCCGACATCGAAGGCTTTCCCGAGGTGAGCGAAGTGGAGGCCGTCCGCCACTTCACCCGGCTCTCCACCCACAACTACGCCATCGACTACGGGCTCTATCCGCTGGGCTCGTGCACGATGAAGTACAACCCGCGGCTGAACGAGGTGGTGGCGCGTCTGGACGGATTGGCGTGGATCCACCCCTATCAACCGGACGAGCTGACGCAGGGCGCGCTCGAAATCCTGGCGCGCCTGGAGGCGGCGCTCGCCGAGATCACCGGCATGGACGCAGTCACGCTCCAGCCGGCCGCCGGCGCCCATGGTGAGCTGACGGGCCTGCTGCTGATCCGGGCGGCGCTCTCTGCCCGGGGCAATCCCCGGAAAAAGGTCCTCATTCCCGACTCGGCGCACGGAACGAATCCCGCCACGGTCACCATGGCGGGTTACGTTTGCGAGAACATCGCCTCCAACGACCGGGGCATGGTCGACGTCGAGGCGCTGGCGCGCGCGGTCGATGAGGATGTGGCGGCGCTGATGGTGACCAACCCGAACACGCTCGGCGTCTTCGAGGTCAACATCCATCGGATTGCCGAGATCCTTCACGCGAAGGGCGCCATGGTCTACATGGACGGCGCCAACATGAACGCCCTCACCGGCATCGCGCGGCCGGGCGACTTTGGCGTCGACGTCATGCATCTGAACCTGCACAAGACCTTTTCGACGCCGCACGGCGGGGGCGGCCCGGGCGCCGGTCCGGTGGCCGTCAAACGGCACCTTGAGCCGTTCCTGCCGGTTCCTCGCCTGGTGCGCGGCGGGCAGGGCTGGCGCTGGGACTACGACCGGCCGCAATCGATCGGTCGGGTCCGCGCTTTCTACGGCAACTTCGGCGTGCTGGTGCGCGCGCTCGCCTACATCCTGGCCCACGGCGCCGAGGGGTTACGCCAAGCGACGCTCGATGCGATCCTCAACGCCACCTACGTGCGCAAGCGCCTGGAGGCTTACTACGAGCTGCCGCATCAGGAGCCGACCATGCACGAGTGCGTCTTCAGCGACAGCCGGCAGGCGCGGCACGGCGTGCGCACCATGGACATCGCCAAGCGGCTCATCGACTACGGCTTCCACCCGTACACGGTGAGCTTTCCGCTGATCGTTCCCGGGGCGATGATGATCGAGCCGACCGAGACCGAAAGCAAGCAGGAACTCGACCTGTTCATCGACGCGCTGATCTCGATCGCCCGCGAGGCCGAGGAGAACCCGGAGCTGGTGAAGACGGCGCCGCATTCGACCCGCGTGCGCCGCGTCGACGAGGTCACGGCCGCCCGCAAGCCGGTGCTGCGCTGGCGGCCGGACCCCGCTTTTTGATTCGTCGCGCGCCTCAGAACAAGAACCGCAAGCCGAGCTGGATTTCGCGCGGCGTCAGCACCGTCGAGCTGATGCGCCCGAAGGCCGGCACGCCGAAGGTGGTGTTCGGCGAAGCGAAATGCGGATTGTTAAACAGGTTGAACATTTCGGCGCGGAACTCGAGCGTTCGGATTTCGTCGATGCGGAAGCCCTTGAACACCGAGAAATCAAAATTCACGAGCCCGGGCCCGCGCACGTGGCCAATACCGCCATTGCCGAACACGTAAGGCTCCGGATCGGCGAAGCAGCCGGTATCGAACCACCGCGCGACCGTTTTCGGTCGCTCCACCTTCGTGCAGGTGATGTTCGCGCGGTTGCCGGTTCCGGTGTTCAACCGGGAAGTGGCGACATTGATCACTAGCGGCGGCCCGCTTTGAATCGAAGTGATTCCCTGGACCGACCAGCCGGAGACCAGCTTGTCGAGCGCCCCGCTGGCGCCCGAGAGCCAGGGTTTCCCCCGGCCGAAGGGCAGCTCATAGCCGTAGCTGACCGAGAGGTTATGCGGAATATCCACCATCGAAAAGCAGTTCGACAGCCCGCGGTTCAATTCCTTGTCGAAGCCGCCCGGGTAGATGACGTGGCAAACGGTATCAATGCTCTTCGAGAAGGTGTAGGAGACGAGCATCATCAAACCGTTCGACATGCGCCGCTCGAGCTTTGCCTGAAGCGAGTGATAGTAGCTGTCGCCGTCGCTGCCGCGATGTAAGATGTCGTTGATGCCTGGAGCGATCGCCCGGTAAGGCCGGCGCTCCGGCAGCGGGCCCGGTCCGGGCAAGGGAACGTTGATGTTGCGATTCCGGAAGATGTGCGAGCCCCGGGTCGCCACATAGCCCACCTCGGCCATGGTATGCGACTGGAGTTGCCGCTGGATGCCGAAGTTCCACATCTGCGAGGTCACCTGCCGGAAATTCCGCGGGATGATGAAAACGGCGAAGCCGGGCGGCGGCACCATCCTCGGCGAGAGCGTCACCGGCGTGAACGGCGGTAGCCCGTCACTGACGCTCCGCCAGGGCGCGAACAGGTCCGGCGCTACCATGTGAATGATACGGAAGAACGGATAGTTCCGCTCGAGCGTGCCGCCCGTGGCGCCGAAATTGTCCGGGAAGTAGCTGATGCCGTAGGCGGCGCGGACCGCCGTGCGCCCGCTGTCGGGTGACCAAGCCAGGCCCACGCGCGGCCCGAAGTTGCGCAGGTGGTTATCGACGTTCGGGCCGCGATTTTCCGGGCTGGCCAGGTGAATCAGCCCATCGGCGAGGCTGAAGTTCGACTGCCGGTTGTACTTCTCCACGGGGCGCGTATACACATCCCAGCGCAGGCCGAGGTTGAGCGTCAGCGAGGGCGACACGCGGATGTCGTCCTGTGCATAGAAGCCCCAGTAAGTGAATCGAACGCCCGGCCGCGTATCGACAAAGTCGCGGCGCACTTGCCACGGATAGCCCACCAAGAAGCTCGCCCACGGGTGGCCGGTACCCGCCGCCCCGCGGTTGCTCGTGATGTTGCGATCGAAGTCGAACCAGCCCCGCGGCTGTGTCTGGGGATTGGTCAGGGTCGACTGGTAGCGCCGAATGTCGGCGCCGAACTTCATCGCATGCCGCCCACGAATCCAGGTGAAGTTGTTTGTGTACTGGAAAGCGTTGGCGATTCGCTCAGCATTGGTCGAGCCGAGCGAACCCGTCGGGTGAATTCCCGGAATGTCGAAACGCGCGATTCCGTAAGTGTAGAGTAGCCCGGGGATGTTGCCGTTGGGAATACCCAGCTCGTTGTTCTTTGCGATGCCGTAGTCCGAGCCGAAGTGCAGGACGTTATAGCGGTTGAAACCGACTCGGAATTCGTTGATCTTGTTGGGCGCAAGGGTATAGATGATACCGACGACTGCGTTCTGGTTGCGCGAATCGGCGTTGATGCCCAGGGCATTGTTCATGAATTGATTGCCCGGCGGCGGGTCCTGCACCGACCGCTGGGCGAAGCTCTCGCGCGCGAACAGATGGATCCGCTCGGACGGATGCAGGTCGACCTTGATGTCGAACTGATCGGTGGTACCTTTCAGGCTGGTGTTCTCCAGATAGTTATTGGCCATGCCCGGCCGGTTCGGCAGCGGCCAGATATCCGCCACTTTGCGGCTAATGGGATTGATGCGCGTTGCCGGAATGATCCGGCCTGGAAAGGGCGTATTGCCGAGCGGGTCATAAATCTCGGCTGTTTGCTCGGTCAAGTCGCCGGCGCGCATGGCGGGCGTCGGGACGCTGATCAGGAAAGTCCGGCCGGTGCGCTGCCGCAAGCCTTGGTAATCGCCGAAGAAGAATGCTTTGTTGCGCACGATCGGCCCGCCGAAGGTGCCGCCGAACTGGTTCGTCTTGAACGGCGCCCGCTGCGCCGCGAAGAAGTCCCGCGCGTTCAGTTTGTCGTTGCGCAGATACTCGAACAACGATCCCCGGAAATCATTTGTGCCGGAGCGAATCGTCAGGTTGACGACCGCCCCGCCGAAAACGCCGAACTCCGCCGTCGGGTTGTTGGTCTGTACCTTGAACTCCTGGATCGCCTCGAGCGGCGGCGTGATGTTAATAAAGGCGTTTAAGGGTTCGTTGTTGGCCACGCCGTCGATGAGGAAGTTATTGCCCGACCATTTCAGCCCGTTGACGCTGGCATGGATCGGGCTGCGCGCCCCGGCGGCCGCAGGATTCTCGCCGAAATCGGCGAAGCCGCGCTGCACGGCGCCGGGTGTCAGCAGGATCAGTTGCTGGAAGAGGCGCCCGTTGAGCGGCAGCGCCTGGATCTCGCGCGCCTCGATGACGTGGCCGACCTCCGACGTGGTACTGCGAACCAGCGGGGCCACGGCCTCGACCGTCACCGACTCGGTCACCGCGCCAGGCTCCAAAGTGAAGTCCAGCCGGGTGGTCGCATGCACCTGGACCCGTACGTCGGAGCTGACCGCGATGCGGAATCCCGGATGCTCCACTTGTACCCGGTAAAGCCCCGGAGTGAGGTACGAAGCAATGTAGTTACCCAACTCGTCGCTCCGCCGCTCGACCGAAACGCCGGTGGCCACATTGGTCACCGTCAGTCTCGCCCCCGCTACGACTGCACCGGTCGAATCGTATATCGTTCCGACGATTGTTCCCGTAATCGCCTGGCCGTACGCCCAGGCCGGGAAAAATGCAGCTACCAGGACTAGCGTGACGGTTTTATGCACTAACAGAGAAGAAGATGACTTTCGACCCATCATCCACCCCTCATAAATATGACTTTCTGAGATCAATTCTACGCCCGCTTTTAACCTACTGTCAAGAAGATTCTTCGTAGTCGGGCGCCAGACATAAGCCTGGAAAGGTTCCTTCGGCGAAGCACTGGCTGGTGGAGCTTTGCACGTTTCGTTCCACAAGCCGAGGAGCCGGCGACGATCGGCTTCCATACGCCTAACCTGAAGATTTCGCCCACCGCCTCAAATGAACAGGTCCTTACCCCGCTCTCTACGCCGCCTGACTCAATTCCGGCGAACGGGCGACCGATCGGGGGACCCTAACCGGAATCTCCTTTGCCCGAAAACCTGCGGCGACATCTTCAAAACAGGAGGTCTCCGGCGGTACGCCGGGCTGCTCACCGATTGTCCGCATGATCACGACTGCCCTCGCGCGCTCGAGATGCCCCAGGGCGACATCCCGGCGTCGGGCTCGCACACCGAAACGGCAGAGGTCCGAGTATGCCACGAGGAGTCCGGAATATCCGCCGTCCCGCAGGGCCAGTTCTGCCCGACAGGACCGCCATCTGCTGGCGAGTGTCTCGAAATCGCCCGAGCACCCGATCATTCGAACAACCCAAGCCGGATCGCAAAGCTTCGTTCCGATCGGTCTGGCCAGCAGCGATGCCCCAACCGGCGAGGATAGGCGGCAAAACGCGCCGTCGACGCTTGCTGGGCGAGGTTACACGCCCAAGCTGATATCCAAATCCGGGATCCGGCGCGCCGGCAGGCGGCTTGAGGCCCGGAAGCTCGCATCCCACACACCGGCGGAACGGTGTCGCTCCGAGACACGTAAACTGAAAGGGAAAGGTGCGCCATGGTGACGGCCGCGCTGGCCCAGGCGGGCGACATGTTGCTTTTTGCGGCTCGCGCCCTGCGCGACGTCTGGCGCCGCCCCTGGGAAGGGGCGGAAATCGCCCGCCAAATCCTCGAGGTCGGTTGGCGATCGTTGCCGTTGATCACCGCGGCCGGCTTCGCCGTGGGCGTGGTGATGTCGATGCATACACGCGCGTCGCTGGAGCGTTTCGGCGCCGAGGCGATGATCCCGGCCGGCCTGGCGCTGGCGTTGATCAAAGAGACCGGACCGCTGGTGACCGGGCTGCTGTTTTCCGGGCGCGTGGGGGCCGGCATCGGGGCCGAGCTCGGCGCCATGCGCGTCACCGAACAGATCGACGCGCTCGAGAGCCTCGCCGTCGATTCCTTCAAGTATCTGGTGGTGACGCGCGTGGTGGCCTGCGTGGTGGCGATGCCGCTGCTGACCACGGTGACGAACTTTGCCGGCATCATCGGCGGATTCGTCGCCGAGACGGCCGTCAGCGGCATGTCCTTCGCGCTATATTTCGACCGCGCGTTTTCGCTGATCAACTTCAGCGACTATGTGCCGTCGACGCTCAAGACCTGCGTTTTCGGCTTCATCATCGCGACCGTGTCGGCCTATCTCGGCTACAACACGCGAGGCGGCACGGCCGGCGTCGGCCAGGCCTCGACCCGCGCCGTGGTGCTGTCGTCCATCCTGCTGATTCTCAGCAACGTGGTGCTGGTGAAGATGATCCTGTTCTTTTTCCCTTCCCGGTGAGCGCAATGGAGGGCGATGACATCGTGATCCGCTTCGAGCGCGTCTCGAAATCCTTCGGGCCGCTCAAAGTCCTCGACGAGGTCTCCTTCGAGGTGAAGCGGGGCACGGCCTTCTGCATCCTCGGCCGAAGCGGCACCGGCAAGAGCGTCACCGTGAAAAGCCTGATCGGGCTGGTGCGGCCGGACTCGGGCCGCATCTTCGTCGAAGGCGAGGAGGTGAGCCGCCTGGAAGGAGAGGCGCTGGCGCGCCTGCGCCGCCGCATGGGCTTCCTCTTTCAATATTCCGCCCTCTTCGATTCGATCACGGTGGGCGAAAACGTCGCCTTTCCCCTGCGCCGCCACACCCGACTCTCCGAGCACGAGATCGAGCGCCGCGTGCGGGAGAAGCTGGAACGCGTCGGGCTGGCCGGCATTGAAGACCGGATGCCGGACGAGATCTCGGGCGGCATGCGCAAGCGCGTCGGCCTGGCCCGCGCGCTCGTGCTCAACCCCTCGGTGCTGCTGGTGGACGAGCCGAGCAGCGGCCTGGACCCGCTGACGGCGGCCGAGATCGACGATTTGCTGCTCGATCTGAAACTCCGCGAGAAGACCACCCTCGTGGTGGTGACGCACAACATTCCGAGCGCGCGCAAGATCGGCGACGAGCTGGCCATGCTGCACGAGGGGCGCATCCTGGCGCGGGGGCGACCCGAAGAGCTCGAGCGGAGCGAGCACGCCATGGTGCGCGAGTTCATGAAGACCCAAGGAGGCACGTGACGATGCCCGTTTCGAAGAAGGTAACCCTGGCGGTCTTCCTCGGCGGGGCCTTTCTGCTCTTCACCCTCGGACTGTTCCTGATCGGCGACCGCCGGATGATGTTCGAGCGCAGCATCGAGCTGCGCACCGAGTACCGGCAGCTTTCGGGCCTGAAGGTCGGCTCGAAGGTGCTGGTTTCCGGCATGGACGCCGGCGAGGTCCTGGCGATCGACGTGCCAGGCGGCCCGGACGGGCGTTTCCAGGTGCGTTTCCGCGTGCTCGAAAAGTTCCGGCCGGTTCTCCGCTCGGATTCGGTCGCCACCATCCAGATGGACGGCCTGGTCGGGAATAAGGTCCTCCAGATCGGCGCCGGCACGCCGCAGGGCCGCGAGCTCGAGCCGGGCGACCTGATCGCCAGCCGCGAACCGGTGGAGATCAGCGACCTGATCAAGGAGGCGGTCGAGACCGTGCAATATGCCCGTGGCTCGGTGGCGGACGTGCGGGAGGCGATCGACGGCGCCGTGGACATGTTCGAGCAGCTCACCCGGAACGCCTCCGACATCGTGCAGGAGGTGGGCAAGGACGTCAAGGAGATCTCCGAAGCCGGCCGGCAGGCGACGGGCGATGTCCGGGACCTGGTGGCAGGCGTCAAGGCCGGCCGGGGGAGCCTCGGCAAGCTCATCACCGACGACGCGCTCTATGAGCGAATTCGCGGCACGGTGGGCGAGGCTGAACGCGTCGCGGGCAACCTCCGCGAGATCAGCGACGACGCCAAGGCGATCACGGAGGAGCTGAAGTCCGCGGGTCTGGCCGCCAAGTTCGATCGCGTCGTCAGCAATGCCGCCGACGCCGCCGAGAAGGGCAAGCGATTGGTGCAAGGACTGCTGCCGGAGCGCAAGGGGGAGGGTGGCCTGTCGACCGATTTGCGCGAGACCGTCGCCAACGCCAACAAAGCGATGTCGGACTTTGCCGAGAACATGGAGGCGCTCAAGCGGAACTGGTTCTTCCGCGGCTTCTTCAACCAGCGCGGCTTCTTCGACCTCGATGCGGTCTCGGTGGCGGACTACCAGGCCGGCCGGTTCGCGCCGGACCGCGTTCCCGAGCGTCACTGGCTGCACCGTTCCGAACTGTTCATGACCGGCGCGGACGGCGCTGAGGAATTGAGCCCCGACGGCCGCAGGAAGCTCGATGAGGTGGCGGCGGAGCTGCTCCGCCAGGCGCGCAACAATCCGCTGATGATCGAAGGCTACGCCTCGGCCGGCGCGGCTCACGAGCAAATCCTGGCATCGCTCGCCCGCGCGGCCGCCGTCCGCGACTATCTGCTCAAGAGATACCCGTTCCAGCGCAACTACGTCGGCGTGATGCCGATGGGGGCCGTCGCCAGCTCGGATCCGTCGGGGGCGCCCTGGGACGGCGTCTCCGTGGTGCTCTACCTCCCTCGCGAGACCGGGCGCGGCCGATGAGGCCGCAGATCCTCACTGTCGTGCTGGCCGGGGTCTGCCAGGCGACCTGGGCCCAGGCCGACGGTTTCTGGCCTGTCATCGGCGGCCTGCCCTTCGACTCCGGCTTCGCGCTCGGCGTCCAATATCGCAACGCTTCGCTTCTTGACGGGCAGGCCCAGTTCCGCGCGCGTGCGGTCGTCTCCGTCCGGCGTTATGAGCACGGCGAATTGTGGTTCGCGCTTCCGCACCTGGCCGGGGATCGGATCTTCGCCGAGCTCACCCTGCGGTATCGCAACTACCCGGAGGAAAACTTCTGGGGAATCGGTCCGAAGACGCCCCGCGCCGCCGAGAGCAACTACCGCCTGGAGGACTTCCGCTACGGCGCCACGGTGGGCCTCAAGCCGCGGCGCTGGCTCCAGCTGGGCGCCTCCGCGGCCATGACGCGAGTCAATGCGGGGCCGGGAGGCGACCGGCACAGCCCGTCGATCGAGCAGCGATTCGAGCCGGTTGCCGTGCCGGGACTCGAGCAGCAGCCGGATTATTACGACGCCGGCCTGTTCGCCCGCGTCGACTATCGCAACCGCGAGGAGAGCCCGAGCGCCGGCGGTCTTTACGAGGCTCGCCTCGCCTGGTTCGGCGACCGGGAGCTGGGCCGCTACAGTTTTCGCCGCTACACCATCGATCTGCGCCAGTTTTTCCCGGCGCCCGCCACCGGCGGCGTCATCGCCCTGCGCGGTCTCGCCCTCTTCAGCGAGACTCGTCCGGGACAACAGGTGCCGTTCTATCTGCTGCCGACCGCCGGGGGCGGCAATGACCTGCGCGGTTTTCGCCAGTACCGTTTCCGCGACCGCCATGCGCTGATTCTCAATGCCGAGTACCGGCATCCCGTGCATCGTTATGTCGACGTGGTGGGCTTCGCCGATGCCGGTCGGGTCATGAGCCGTCGCGAGGAGCTTGGCTTGAGGGGCCTGGAGGCATCAGCGGGCTTCGGGGGCCGCGTGAAGTTCCGAGGGCGGATGCTCGTCGGCATCGATCTCGGCTTCAGCCGCGAGGGTTTCCGCTGGTGGATCCGCAGCGCGGAGCTGTTCTGAGAGGCAGGCGGGCGGCGCGGGGTCGAGCCGAAGACTGCGAGCGAGCGGTCTGATAGGATCTTCAGACGAAAGGAGGCCCCAGCCGTGCGCCGCCTCGTTTTCTTCCTCTCGCTCGTCGCCCTGGCCGGTTGCGCGCGCCAGCCGCGTGAGGTCCCGCTCGCGCCCACCGACTGGACCGACGAGGTTTTCCCCAGCTACATCCGCCGTCTGACCCATTTCGGCGAGCGCGCCGACTGGTCGCACGACGGCAAGCGGATCCTGTTCCTCTCGAAAACATTCGGCGACGTCTTCGAACTGGAACTCGCCACCGGCATCGTCCGCCCGCTGACGCATCACTACTTTCATCACGGCTATACCCGCGCGCTCTACCTGGCCAACGGCGACATTCTGCTCTCCGGATCGCGCACCTTCGATCCGGCCCATCCCTGGGAGGCGCGCACGAAGACGGCCGAGCTCTGGGTGTTGCGCAAGGAGCTCGACAAGCCCGCCGTCCCGCTCGGCGAGTTCTGCTCGGAAGGGCCGGCGGTATCCCGCAAGAATCTGAAGATCGCCTGGGCCGTCGACCACGAGAACTACCCGCAACGGATCCCCAAGGGCGTCTCGCACATTTACCTGGCCGAGATCGATTACTCGACCGGCGAGCCGAGGCTGGAGAACAAGCGGCTGGTGCTCGACGGCGCCAAACTCGGCTTCAAGGCGGATCTCGAAACGCAGAACTTCGTTCCTCCGGAGGAGACCTGGCTGACCTTCTCCGCTTACGGCTATCAGGGCACCGAGGTGATGGGACTGAATCTGGAGACGGGCCAGGTGGTCAACTACTCGAACGCGCCTGAGCAGTACGACGAGCCGGAGGGCATCTTCCCCGACGGCAAGCACACGCTGGTCGAATGCGACCGGCACAGCCGCAAAGGGTCCAAGCACATCGATCTCTACAAGCTGGCGCTCGACGGCAGCGGCCGGCTGGAGCGGCTCACGTGGTTTAACGAGGGCGGCGTCTTCAAGGCCTCCAACCCGGTGGTGAGCGACGACGGTCGCTTCATCGCCTTTCAGGTGCCCCGCGCCGACTGGGTGGCCGGCGTCGGGCGGGGCATCTACGTCATGGACCTGGAAGCGGCCGCAAGAAGGGACTGATCGAATGCACCGTCCGGGAAATGCACTGGTTTCGCTGGCGATGATTTTCGCCGCCTGTCGCGGGCCCCAGGCGACGGGCCCGCGCACCATCACCGTTGCCCAGTCGGGACGCGCCGACGTGGTCGGCAGCGACAGCGCGGCGCTCGGGCGCGCGGCGGCGATGCTCAAACCGGGCGATACGCTGGTGATCGGCCCGGGCACCTACACGATGGACAACAGCCTCTTCGTGCCTTCGGGCGTCACGGTGCGGGGCACGCCGGGCAAGACGATTCTGCTGAAGAGCCGCGGCGTGGCCAGCCCGCTCGCCGAAGACGGCGACTACGGTGAGACCCAGCTACGGGTTGCCGAGCCAGAGAAGTTCCGGCCCGGCATGGGTCTGGCGGTGCTCGACAACCGCCAGAACTCGGGTTGGGATGTCAGCATCACGACCATTCGGGCGATCGAAGGCAACCTGCTGCGCATACACCCGATGACGCTGCGGGATTATAACCTCGAGCGCGACCAGGCGCGTCTCCAGAACACCTTTCCCGTGCTGGCCGTCATCGAAGCCGAAGACGTCGTCATCGAAGATCTCGTCGTCGACGGCAACAAGGCGGAGAACGCGAGCCTGGACGGCTGTCGGGGCGGCGCCATTTACTTCTACATCGTCAAGAACGTGACGGTGCGCAACTCGGTGACGCGCAACTACAACGGCGACGGGATCTCTTTCCAGATCACCGAAGGCGTCCGGGTGGAGAACTGCGAATCCTACGGCCACACCGGCTACGGCGTGCATCCTGGAACCGGCAGCGAAAAGCCGCTGGTGCGCGGTTGCCGGCTGCATCAGAACGGCGAGGTGGGGCTGTTCCTGTGCTGGCGCGTCCGTCACGGCGAATTCACAGACAACATCATCGAGGAGAACGGCCGCTACGGGATCTCGATCGGCCACAAGGACACCGGGAATCTGTTCACCGGGAACACGATCGCCCGAAACGGCTCGGCCGGCGTTTACTTCCGCCGGGAAACGTTTCTGAACAGCGGTCATCGCAACACCTTTCGAGACAACACGCTGGTTGATAACGGCGAAGCCCGGCGCGCCTACGGCTTCTACATCGAGCCGCACGCGGGCGACTTGGTGATCGAAAACAACCGTTTCCGCGAGACCCGCGCGGCCGCTACTGGCGAGAGCTTCGCCGTTTACAAGGTCACCGGCGCCGGCCCGGTCCGCCTAGAAGGCAACCAGCTCGAAGGCCGGTTCACGGCGGCTTTTCACGAGGGACCGGGCCGGGGCAATTGAGCAGCGTCGCCAATCGCCGCCATTTCAATGTAGGTGTATAATCGATGTATGGTCAGGACGCAGATCCAACTACCGGAAGCCCTCTACCGCGAACTGAAGCGGCTGGCAGCGGCGAAGGAGTGGACTCTGGCGGAGACTCTGCGCCGCGCGGCCGAGCATTGGCTCCAGATGCATTCCCCGGATCGCATTCAGAGAACCGGCTGGGAGCCTCCTGCTCCGCTGTCGCTGGGCGCTTTCCGGTGCGATCCAGAGAAGTGGCGCGAGGTCGCCAACCTCGCTCCGATGGCGTCTGAGAAACGACGGCGGTGAGAAGCTGCGACACGAACATCCTGCTCTATTACCTCAACCGCGACTGTCCGGAACAGCCCGCGGCGGCACGGTACCTGGAGGCCAATTGGGGCCGCCAGGATTTTGCGCTCTGTGAGCTGGTTCTCGTCGAACTGTATGTCCTGCTGCGCAGTCCCGCCGTGCTGTCCCGGCCCCTGGGGCCGGCGGATGCGCTTCACGTGATCCGGCGGCTTCGCAACCATCCTCACTGGGCTCTCATCGATTACCCAGGCAGTTTGATGGACGCGGTTTGGAAACAGGCCGAGACGCCAGGCTTTTCAGCTCGAGGAGTCTATGACGCCCGTCTCGCTAAGACGCTGCTCTACCACGGAGTTCAAGAGTTCGCCACCCGCAACACGAAACACTTCAGACGTTTCGGCTTCCCAAAGTTGGTCAATCCCATTGACCAGTAAGAGCCCTTCCGAGGCCTCCGGGCGAGGGAAGCGAGGGCCGCTGCGTCAGGCTCCTCCGCACCCGTTTGAGCTGGCTGGCGTTTACCCTGACGACGGACGGCATCCCGGCACCGGATGATGCCCGCCTCCCTTCCAGGGCTAGCTTCGTGTCAACTCTGTTAGACTGAAGATTCCTCGATGAAGTTCGGCGTCGTCGTGTTTCCCGGCAGCAACTGCGACCATGACGCCTGGTACGCGGTGGCGCATAACCTGGGCCATCCGGCGGAGTTCATCTGGCACCAGGCAGCGAGCCTGGGCGACGTCGACGCCGTCATCCTACCCGGAGGATTTTCCTACGGCGACTACCTGCGCTGCGGCGCCATCGCCAAGTTCTCGCCCGTCATGGCCGCCGTGCGGCGCTTCGCGGCCGAAGGCGGCCTGGTGCTCGGCATCTGCAACGGCTTTCAGATTCTGGTGGAATGCGGCCTGCTGCCCGGGGCGCTCGTCCGCAACCGGGGCCTGAAGTTCATCTGCCGCCAGGTGCGCGTGCGCCTGGAGACCACCGATTCGCCGTTCACCAACGCCGGAGTCCGCGGCGAGATCCTGCGCATCCCGGTGGCGCACGGCGAGGGCTGCTACGTCGCTGACGAACGCACGCTCGACGAGCTCGAGGCCGAAGACCGTGTGGCGTTCCGCTATGTTGAAGATGTGAACGGTTCGTTGCGTTCCATTGCTGGGATCCTGAACCGGGGGCGCAACATCTTGGGCATGATGCCCCACCCGGAGAGGGCCGCTGATCCTCTCATGGGCTCGACCGACGGATTGGTCGTATTCCGCTCCATGGTGGCCGCCCTGGCCGAGAAGCGATGAGCACCATCACGCCGGATCTCGTCGAGGCGCACCAGCTCACCCCGGACGAGTACCGGCGCATTGTGGAAATCCTGGGCCGGGAGCCGACCTACACGGAGCTCGGCATCTTCAGCGTGATGTGGAGCGAGCACTGCTCCTACAAGAGCTCGCGCCTGCACCTCAGGAAGCTTCCGACGCAGGGCCCGCACGTCTTGCAAGGTCCGGGCGAGAACGCCGGCGTCATCGATATCGGCGACGGCTGGGCGATCGCCTTCAAGATCGAATCGCACAACCACCCGAGCTTCATCGAACCGTTTCAGGGGGCGGCCACGGGCGTCGGCGGCATCCTGCGCGACATCTTCACGATGGGAGCGCGCCCGATCGCCGTGCTCGACGCGTTGCGCTTCGGCCCGCTCGACGATCCGGAAGCGGGAGCGCGCAACCGGCGGATCCTCGAGGGCGTAGTGAGCGGCATCGCCCACTACGGCAATTGCTTCGGCGTGCCCACGGTGGGCGGGGAGACCGTCTTCGATCCGTGCTACAACGGCAACCCGCTGGTGAACGTGCTCGCGCTCGGCGTCTTCCGCCACGACGAAATTTTCTACGCGCGCGCCTGCGGCGTGGGCAACCCGGTCATCTACGTCGGCGCCAAGACCGGCCGGGACGGCATTCACGGCGCCTCGATGGCCTCGGCCGAGTTCACCGAGGAGTCGAAGCAGAAGCGGCCGAACGTCCAGGTGGGCGATCCCTTCCTCGAAAAGCTCTTGCTCGAGGCGTGCCTGGAAGCGATGAAGACGGGCGCTATCGTGGGCATCCAGGACATGGGCGCCGCGGGCCTGACCTGCTCGACCTGCGAGATGGGCAGCCGTGCCGGCACCGGCATCGAGATCGACCTCCAGTACGTGCCCCAGCGCGAGACGGGCATGACGCCCTACGAGATCATGCTCTCGGAGTCGCAGGAGCGCATGCTGCTGGTCGCCGAGAAGGGCCGCGAGGAGGAGGTCGTCCGCGTCTTCCGCAAGTGGGGCTTGGATGCGGTCACCATCGGCTACGTCACCGGCGACGGCCTGCTGCGCGTGAAGGACCACGGCGTGGTGGTGGCCGAGATTCCCACCCGGGCGCTGGCCGAGGACGCTCCCCTCTACGACCGCCCGTACACGAAACCGTACCGGCGCGCGCCGATGGACTGGCCGGAACAGGCCGGCGCCAATGTCGAGGATGACCTGGTCGCCCTGGTCACCTCCGCCGACCTGTGCTCGAAGCGCTGGATCTGGGAGCAGTACGATTACATGGTGCGCACCAACACCGTGCGGGGGCCGGGCGCCGACGCCGCGGTGCTCCGGATCAAGGAGACCGCGAGCTCGATCGCCGTGGCGCTCGACGGCAACGAGCGCTACTGCTATCTCGATCCGCGCGAGGGCGCCCGCCTGGTGGTGGCCGAATGCTGCCGGAACCTCTCCGCCGTGGGCGCGCTTCCGGTCGCCGCGACCAACAACCTCAACTTCGGCAATCCCGAACGGCCCGAAATCATGGGACAGCTGGTGGAGACGATCGAGGGGCTGGCGGAAGCCTGCCGGTTCTTCGAGACGCCGATCACCGGCGGCAACGTCAGCCTGTACAACGAAACGCTCGGCGAACCGGTGCGGCCCTCACCGGTCATCGGCATCGTGGGATTGATGAAGACCGGACCGGTGACGCCGGCCGAGTTCTCGCGGCCGGGCCTCGCCGTGATCCTGGTGGGCGGCCTAGGCTCCTCCGACTGGCGGCGCTTCGGAGGCACCCAGTACGCCAAGGTGATCCTGAAGGCGCTGTGGGGCCTGCCGCCGGCGCTCGATATGGATTACGAAAAGCGGGTCCAGGCGGCGGTGCGGGAAATCGTGCAAGCGGGCCTGGCCGCTTCGAGCCACGATTTGAGCGGCGGCGGGCTGGGGGTGGCGCTGGCGGAGTGTTCCTTCTCGGAGGCGGGCGTCGGCGCGGTGATTGAACTGGAATCGGATCTGCCCGATCACGTCCTGCTGTTTCACGAAGCGCCGTCGCGGGTGCTGATTTCGACCGAGGCGGAGAAGGCGGTTCGCGAGATCGCCACGCGCTTCGGCGTCGAGGCGCCCGTGATCGGCCGCACCCAGGAAGGCTGGCTCGACATCAGCAACCGGGGCCGCCGCCTGGTGCATCTCGATGTGCGCAACTTGCGCGAGCAGTGGGAGAGTGCCCTGCCCAGGATGCTGGCCTCTCCCCGGCATTGAGGAGGCCGATGTTCGAGAAGTTTCGTGAGGAGTGCGGCGTGGTGGCGATCTACGGCCATCCGGAGGCGGCCAACCTGGCCTACCTGGGCCTGCACGCCCTCCAGCACCGGGGCCAGGAAAGCGCCGGGATCGCCGCCGCCAATGGACGCGAGATCAGCCTGCACCGGGCCATGGGGCTGGTGGCGGACATCTTCACGCCGGAGGTGGTCGGCCGCCTGGCGGGCTACGCCGCCATTGGCCACACGCGATATTCCACCGCCGGCGATACGGTGCTCGAGAACGCGCAGCCGCTCTATGTGAACTGCAACCGCGGGCCGCTTGCCATCGCGCACAACGGAAACATCACCAATGCCCTGGAGGTCCGGCGCGAGCTCGAGCGGGAGGGCTCGATCTTCCATGCCTCGAGCGACACCGAGGTCGTCCTGCACCTGATTGCCCACTCGAGGGAGGCGAGCC
The DNA here is from genome assembly GCA_938003835.1 of uncultured Bryobacteraceae bacterium. GTDB lineage: Bacteria > Acidobacteriota > Terriglobia > Bryobacterales > Bryobacteraceae > CALKXJ01. The sequence continues at coordinate 469,228 of CALKXJ010000007.1, forward strand.
TGGCCAGTGCGCTGCGCGAGGCGCTGCTCCAGCTCGACGGCGCCTTCTCGCTCGTCCTGCTGGCCAAGGACCGCATGATCGTGGCGCGCGATCCGCACGGCTTCCGCCCGCTTGCCATGGGGCTGATGGAGCTCTCCGGGGGCAAGATGTGCTACTGCTTCGCCTCGGAGACCTGCGCCTTCGATCTGATCGGCGCGGTTTACGTCAACGAGGTGCAGCCCGGCGAGATGATCGTCATCGGGCCGGAGGGCATGACGCGCCAGCAGTACACCGTGCCGCGCCAGCCGGCCCACTGCGTCTTCGAGCACGTCTATTTCTCCCGGCCGGATTCGATCGTCTTCGGGCGCTCGGTGCAGCTTTCGCGCGAGATGATGGGGCGCCTGCTGGCGCTCGAGCATCCGGTGGATGCCGACGTCGTGGTCCCGGTGCCGGACTCCGGCGTGGCGGCCGCGCTCGGCTATGCCGACGAGTCGGGCATCCCGTTCCGCATGGGGCTCATCCGCAACCACTACGTCGGCCGGACCTTCATCGAGCCCACGCAGGCGATCCGGGACTTCGGCGTGCGGCTGAAGCTCAACCCGATCCGGCATCTGCTCAACGGCAAACGGGTCGTGCTGGTGGACGATTCGATCGTACGGGGCACCACCAGCCGCAAGATCGTCCGCATGGTGCGCGGCGCCGGCGCCCGCGAGGTCCACCTGCGAATCTCCTGCCCGCCGACCATCTCGCCCTGCTATTACGGTGTCGATACGCCGCGCAAGCGGGAGCTAATTGCGGCGCACAACAGCGTGGAGGCCATCCGGAAGTTCGTCGAGGCGGATTCGCTCGGCTATCTGTCGCTTGAGGGCCTGCGGCGCGCCGTCGACGATGACGACCGGCTGACGCACTGCTACGCCTGCTATACGGGCGTCTATCCCACCGAGCTCGTCAACATCGACGAGCTGGCCGATACCAAGCACCGTGTCTGATCGGCCGCCACCCTCGGTCGCCTCGAGCGCCCTCGCCGTGCCTCACTCGCGCATCCGCGAGCTCGCCGAGGAGGCCATGACGATGGAGGGCGTCCTGCGACTGCACTTTGGCGAATCGAATCTGCCGACGCCGGAGTTCATCCGCCGCGCCGCGGTCGAAGCGATGGACTCCGGCTATACCTTCTACACGGAAAATGCGGGGCTGCCCTCCACCCGCCGGGCCATCGCTCGGTACTACCGGCGCCTGCACGGCGTCGAGCTCGATCCCGAACGGGAAATCGTCGTGACCGCCTCCGGCGTACAGGCGCTGAACGTCTCCATCCGGTGCGTGCTCGATCCGGGCGACGAGGCAGTGTTGTTGACGCCGGCCTGGCCGAACGCCTCGGCGATGGTGGCGCTCTGCAACGCCAAGCCCGTCGAGGTGCCGCTTGCCCGCTCGGGCGGGCGATATGGCATCGATTTCGACGCCGTGCAGGCGGCGATCACCGAACGCACCCGCCTGCTGGTCTATACCTCGCCTTCGAATCCGCTCGGCTGGGTGGCCACGGAGGCCGAACAGCAGGCACTGCTCGCGCTCGCGCGCGAGCACGGCCTGTGGCTGCTCGCCGATGAGGTTTACGAGCGGCTGTATTACCTGGGCGAGCCGGGCGAGCCGGCGCACTCGATCCTCCGCAAGGCCACCCGCGACGATGCGGTCATTGTCACCCAGTCCTTCTCGAAGAGCTACGCCATGACCGGCTGGCGGCTAGGCTGGCTGGTGGCGCGTGCCGATTTGGCCGATCGCGCGGCGCGCCTGAACGAGTTCATCGTCTCGCACGCGCCCAGCTTCACGCAGAAAGCCGGCGAGGCCGCGCTCGAGCAGGGCGAGCCCTGGATCCGCGAGATGGTGGCGGGATTGCGCGCCAATCGCGATTTCTGCGTCGAAGCGCTCGCCCGCATGCCAGGCCTGTGGGTTCCGCGTCCGGACGGGGCCTTTTACCTGTTCCCGCGCATTGACGGCGTTCGCGATTCGATGTCGCTGTGCCGCAGGATTCTCCGGGAAGTGCGCGTGGGCTTGGCGCCCGGGGTGGCCTTCGGGGCCGGCGGCGAAGGTTCGTTGCGGCTTTGCTACGCCTCGACGCGAAGCCTCCTGGAAGAGGCGATGGAGCGCCTGGAGCGATTCTTCCGGTCCCGTTGACCGCTGGGCCGCCGCGCAATTTTCCCGATTCGCCCACCGGGCTGGGGGAAGTTTCTCACCGGAGGGGCGATCGAAGGGCTCGAAGAGAGGCCGCCCTGCGCGGGGAATCCAGGAAAATGAACCTTTTGATCCTGATTTGCGTCCCTTCCCGGCCCCTTCCGCCCTCTGCCTGGGCGTCTCCCCAGGTTTGGCAGCGCAGTTGCCAAAGCTGACGGGAGAGTATCTTGTGAGCTACGGGTGGCTTTTCGATTCAAAGCGCTGTATCGAGTGTCGGGCCTGCGAGGCCGCGTGCAAGCAGTGGAACCGGGTCGACACGGGCTGGAACGTGCGCTACCGGCCGGTCCGGGTCTGGGAAACGGGAACATTTCCGAACCTGCGCACGCAGGCCTTGTCGATGGCCTGCAATCACTGTGAAAACCCTCTGTGCCTGAAGGTCTGCCCGGTGAAGGCGATCTGGCGGCGGGATGACGGCATCGTGCTGATCGATCAGGACCGCTGCGTCGGCTGCCGTTTCTGCACCAAGTTCTGCCCCTACGATGCGCCCCAGTTCCACGCCGGTCGAAAAAAGATGGAGAAATGCACCATGTGCGCCGACCGCATTGACCAGGGCATGCAGCCGGCCTGCGCCGCGATATGCCCGACCGGCGCCTTGCGATGGGGCGAGTGGAACCAGATCGCGGGAGCCGGCGTCGCGCAGGTGGAGAGCTTCTCCGAGCCGGCGCTGACACGCCCGCGGATCCGCTTTGTGAACACCCCCTGGGGGACGCGATAGGCGAGGAGGAACTCGAAAATGGCACTCACTCGAAGAGACCTGCTGAAGCTGGCCGGCGCCGCCTCAACGAGCGGGCCGCTCGGCGCTTTGGCGCCTTTCTTCCGGCCGGCGGGGTCGGGCGCCGCGGCCGAGCGAAAGCTCGTCACCTGCTGCGGCATTTGCGATTCTGTCTGCGGCATGGTGGCCACCGTCCGCGACGGCGTGCTCACCTTCCTTGAGGGGCTGGAGGGCGACTTCTCCGGCGGTGGAGGGCTTTGCGGCAAAGGGGCTTCCGGCGCCGGTCAACTCTACGATCCCGACCGGCTGAAGTATCCGATGAAGCGCACCAACCCAAATAAGGGCTTGGAAGAAGATCCGGGCTGGGTGCGCATTTCCTGGGAAGAGGCCCTCGATACGATCGCCGAAAAGTTCCGTGCGGCGCTGGAGCAATTCGGACAGGAATCGCTCCTGTTTGTGACGCGGCCGGCGCCCGACATCTGGATGCGCTTCATGAACGCCGTCGGCGTGGTCAACCGGGTCGACCACCTCGATGAGTGCTACCTCACCGACCGCGTGATCCAGCGCTACACCACCGGCGGCAAGAGCTGGTGCAACGATTTCGAGAACGCCAAATACATTCTGCTGTTCGGCTGGGACCTTCTGGCCAAGACAAAGCTCGTTTACGCCAACGGAATTGTCCAGGCCAAAGACAACGGCGCCAAGGTGGTCTGCTTTAACCCGCAGTACTCGGCGACGGCCCGCTTTGCCGACGAGTGGTACCCGATTCGTCCCGGCTCGGATCTGGCCGTGGCACTGGCGATGATCAACGTCATTGTCTCGGAGAACCTCTTCAACCGGGAGTTCGTGGACCAATATACGAACTTCCGGCAATACGAAAGCCAGATTCGAGAGCATTTTAAGCGCTACACGCCGGAGTGGGCCGCGGCGGAAAGCGATGTCCCCGCCGATGCGATCCAGCGGATCGCGCGCGAGTTTGCCACCCGCGGCCCGGCCATCGCTCCGGCGCACAAGAAGTCGCTCTGCGCCAATTACGCCAACGCGACGCAACTGGTGCACGCCATCTCGATTCTCAACCTTCTGGCGGGCACCATCGACCGTCCCGGCGGCCGCTACTTTGCGCGGACCATCCCGATCCCCACCATCGACCAGATTGTTCCCCCTCCGGCCTACCCGGCCAAGCGCGGCCGGCGCGTGGATGGCAAAGATCGGCTGCCGCTGGTGCTCGAAGACGGTGGGGGCCTTTTTAGCACCTTGGCCGACGGGCTGCTGAATAAATATCCCGGGATGATCCAGGCGGCCTTCTTCAACAACTACACCATTCTCGGCTTCCCGCACCCGGAGCGAATGGCGAAGGCGCTCGCCACCATTCCCTTCCTGGTGGTCATGGACTTCCTGCCCACCGACACGGCACTGTTGGCCGACATCGTCCTGCCCTCCTCGATTTATCTCGAGTCCAATGATCTGGTCCCGCGCGAATATTCCGCGAAACGACCCCAGGTGGTGGTCCGGCAAGCCGTCGTGCCCGCCATGTTCGAGACCCGCTCGATCGGCTGGGTGGCGCTCGAGCTGGGCAAGCGCCTGGCGCCGGATTATTTCAAGAACCCTGACGGCACCTGGATCAGCCTTTCGGCGGTCCTGGATGAGAAGGTGCGTCGCGCCGGTCTGGCGAACTCCTTCGCTGAATTTCGCGAGATCGGAATGGTGACGCGCGAGCAGCCGTTCGTGCCTCGCACCACGTTCAACGTGCCGGGCGGCAAGTGCCAGATCTATGTCCCGCAATTTGCCGAGCGCGGCGGCGAACCGCTGCCTGTGTGGAGGCCGAAGCGCGAGCAGCCGAGTCCGGAATATCCGTACTACTACCTGACCTTCATCCCCGCGGTGCACCGCCGCAACACGACGCAGAACAACCGGATCCTGAACGAGATGTTCCCCACCAACGCGGCCAACATGCACCCGTTGCTGGCCACGCGGATCGGCGTCAAAGAAGGGCAGAAGGTTCGGATCCGCTCGCGTGTCGGCGCCATTGAGTTGCCGGCTCACCTGACCGAGACGCTGCGGCCGGACTGCGTGTTGGTCGCCCACGGCTTCGGCCATCGTTCCCGGTATCTGAACACCGCAGGCGGCAAGGGCGCCCGCGACAGCGACCTGATCCCGGACCAGACGATCGAGGAGATGGTGGCGGCCGGCAATTTTGCCGGCGCTGCCTCTATCATGGATGCGGTGGTCAACGTGCAGGCCGTCTGATGGTCGAGCCCGGCCCGGGCTTTGCGGCCTCGGAGCCGGCACCCTGGTTCGCTTTCCTCGGCCAGGCTCTGCTTGTGCCCGAAACGGCGCGCTTGGCCGCGCTCCTCGAGGAGCTCATCAAGGTCATCGGACGGCCGGAAGACGATGCTCTGGTGGCGACCTTCCGGCAGGCCCTGGAAGGAGATCCGCTCGAACTCGAGCGGGAGTATGTGCGGCTGTTTCTCGACCCAGCCGGAGCGCCCTGCCCGCCCTGGCAGTCGGTCTATAGCGAGGAACCGCGACTGATGGGCGCGGCGCACGAGCGCGCACTGGCCTGGTATCGGGCCGAAGGGATCGAGCCGGCGGGGGAAAACGAGCCGGCTGACCACGCCGGGCTCCTGCTTCTTTTCTTCTCGCATCTGCTCGACGGCGGCGCTCCAGCCGAGCGGTTGGCAGCGTTCTGGCGGGACCACCTGGAGTGGATTCTCCGTTTTTGCGAGCTGATCGAATCCGAAACCACCCACCCTTTCTACCGTGCGTGGGCAGAGGCGGCGGCGCGTCTGGTGCGGCGCATGGAGCCCGAGCCCGAGGCGCCCCCTCCGGCCGGTTTTCCAGCAGAACAACCACTTGCTTGACCTGCAAGTTACGGTTATACTGACTGTTTCGGCTGGGTGAATTCCCAGGCGCTTGAGATGACGGGGAACGACGAGTTCGACGCCAATGCCATGCGGAAGGAGGCCGCCATGTTCTACGGTCTCTTCCTGCGAGGGCATTCTGTCGAACAGCTCCGCAAGGACATCGACGTTCCCAAGGCCGTGCTCGAAAAATGGCTGCGGCCGCGAAGATACGAGCCGGGCTTCCAAGAAAGCCTCAAGCGGGTCTATCAGTACCGCAAGCGAGTTCTCGCTATCTTCGATGAACTCGTCATGCGCGAGAAGAACAGGGCCCGCCTCCAGTAGTTCCGTTCACGCTGCGGCGCCATGAAACATACAGGTACTCTGAGCGCAACCAAGCAGGAGATTCTTCGCTTTCCCACGGTCCCGTTCGAGCCGCAAGGGGTCAGCTCGGTGTCCGATCTGCTCACCCGCATGCAGGAGACGGCGTTCCAGGGCAAGCAGCTCGGGCTGGCCTTCGAAGTCTGGAAGAAGATGCTGGCCGACGACTGCGTCATCATGATGGGCCTGGCCGGCGCCATGGTGCCCGCCGGGATGCGGCGGCTGGTCGTGCGGATGATCGAAAACCGCCTGATCGACTGCCTGGTCTCGACCGGCGCCAACTTCTTCCACGACCTTCACGAAACGCTCGGCTACTTTCACTACCAGGGAAGCCCAGCGATGAACGACGTCCTGCTCGCCGAGAACATGGTCGACCGCATGTACGATGTGCTGGCCGACGAGGAGAAGTTCCGCGAGCACGACCGCTGGATCGGAGAGTTCGCCGCGCGGCTGGACCAGTCGCGGCCTTACACGACGCGGGAGTTCCTCTACCGCCTGGGCCTCGAGCTCGCCCGGCACGCCCGCGAAGACGGCATTCTCACGGCAGCAGCGAAGGCCGGGGTGCCGTTGTTCTGTCCGGCCATCGCCGACAGTTCGATCGGCATCGGCATCGCCTGTAACCGCCACAACGGCGGCAACCGATTGATGTTCGACGTCATCGGCGACATCGCCGAATCCACCTACCTGACGCAGGCGGCGCCGCGCACCGGGGTGATCTATTTCGGCGGCGGGACGCCGAAGAATTTCATCCAGCAGACCGAGGTAACCGGGATGCTGGTTGAATACGGCGTGCACGGTCACACCTACGCCATCCAGTGCATCACCGATGCGCCGCACTGGGGAGGCCTCTCCGGCTGCACCTTCGAAGAGGCGCAGAGCTGGGGCAAGATCGCCAAGGACGCCATGATGGTGACCTGCCACTGCGACTCGACGATCGCCATGCCGATCCTGGTGACGGCGCTGCTAGAGAACCGGGAGCTGATCGCGCGGCGGAAGTATCCGCGCTTCGATTTGGAGAAGCCGCTCAGCCCGGACACCTGATCAGCGGCCCAAAGGAATTTCTCGTACGCCCTCCTCCAGGCCGAAGATTCGAACGTGGCGGCGTCCGAGCGTGGTCGATCCTGCCCGCGGCGCCTCCGCCATCTGCGGATTGGCGGTCAGCCCGGAGGTGGCCGCGGCCAGGGCTGAAGCGAGCTGGTCTGGCTTCAGGCGAACGGCAAGTCCCACGCGGTCGCCCTCGACGCTGACGCGAAACTCCTCCCACGCAGAGGCGGGGTGCCCGGTTGCACCGAGCTTCGCCGCCGCCAGCAGACCGAGCGATTCCAGAGTGCGGGCGAGCTCACCGGCGCCTCCGGCCGATCCCGCTCGCAAGTGAACGCCAACTTCGAGATCTTCACGAAACGAGACGGCCAGTTCGATCCCCTCGATACCGTCGAGCGGGATCGGCGCTTCCGCCGCCGCGAGTTCGGCCGGCGGGACATCCGCCACCAGCCACAGATCGTTTGCTGCGGCCAGCTCACGGGCACGCTCCCAGAGCCGGCGCTCGCGGCCGCTCCCTGCGCCAGTGGCCCGATCGATCGCCGCCCGCACAGAGGCGGCGTCGCCGAGGAGAATCGTTTCCGGCGAGGAGAAGGCCAGCGCCACACCGCCGCCGGCTTCCTCGAGAATCTGGATGCCGCGGTGGTAGGTCCGTTGCGGGAGGCGGCGGGAGACGAGCTCGAGCAGCCTGCGGCGATCAAAACTGCCCTCTATCGCGATGAGCACCCGGGAAGTATCGCCGGTTGCGTTCCCGGCGCGCGGGGCGGCGGAGAGGAAGATGCGCTCGGCGCCCGCCAGGAGATCGGCCAGACCCGGGGCCTCCCTGGCGATGATCTGCTGTTCGAGCATCCGGCCGGCGCCGGAGGCAGCGATCCTCCGCCATTCGAGGCCGGCCAGCAGAGCCGCCTCGGGATGAGCAAATCTCCAAAGATCGGGCGGGGGAGCCCAAGCGAATGTCGCCGCGGCGATCGCACCCCAGAACGCGCCAACTCGCATGCAGTCTCCTTCGGCCGGCGGAGCACGATTCCGCAGGCCCTGGCTTCGAGATCAGGCGGATTTCCGCTCTCTGCTAAGATCGGCACTTTATGCCGCCGCGCGAAGCTCCCGGGCCTGCCGAGATGACGCTCAAGGCGGTCCTGCTGGGATTGGCTTTGTCGCTCGTCTTCGGCGCCGCCAACGCCTATCTGGGCATGAAGGCCGGACAGACGGTGGCCGCCACGATCCCCGCCGCGGTCATCGCGATGGCGCTGTTCCGCCTGCGCGCCTTTCGCGGCACGATTCAGGAACAGAATATCGCCCGCACGGCGGCCTCGGTCGGCGAGGCGCTGGTGGCCGGGGCCATCTTCACCATCCCGGCCTTCCTCCTGGCCGAACTCGGCGGCCGCAGGCCGTGGGAGAGCCTGCGCGGCCACTACTGGGAGGCGAGCCTCATTCTCTTAGCCGGCGGACTGGCGGGCGTCTTTTTCATCATCGTCCTGCGCCGGCCGCTGTGCGTCGAGGCAGGCTTGCCCTTCCCGGAAAGCGTCGCCAGCGTAGGGATTGTCAAGGCGGGCGCCGAGGCGGGCCGCGCCGCCCGTCTGATCTTTTCCGCCATGGGCCTGGGAGCGCTGATCCAGCTTTTGAAAAGCGACAAAGGGATCCCGGTTTTGCGGGAGTACGCAAGCGGTTATCTCCGCTTCGCCGACTCGCTCGTCGCGCACTTCAACTTCCGGCGCGAGCCGCTGGCCGCAGTCCGGCATGCGGGCGGAATTGCCTGGTCCACTCCCAGCCTGTCACCCGCTTTAATCGGCATCGGCTACATCATCGGGCCGCGCCTGGCCTCGGTGAACGTCTCCGGCGGCCTGCTCGCCTGGTGGGTTCTGATCCCGTTGCTGGTCTTTTTCGATCCGGATCTGGCGGCGCGGCTGGGCGTGGCCGGCGAAGGTAGCGAGGAGGTGATCGCCTTCACCGTCTGGTACAACATCGTACGTCCCATCGCCGTGGGCGCCATGCTGGTGGCGGCCGGCTACACGCTCTTCTCGCTGCGCTCGGCCATCGCACGGTCGCTCGCCCGGGCCTTCGGCGGCAGCAAAGGCTCCGCCGACCGCGCGCCGGCCGAGCGGACCGAGCGGGATATCCCTGGGCGGTGGGTGCTTCTCGCGCTTGCCGGTCTGCTGGTGCCGATCACCGCCATCTATCAACACTACACCGGGGGCTGGGGCGCCGCCCTGGTCGCCGCCGGAGTGATGACGTTGACCGGATTCCTGCTGTCCGCCGTCGGCGCTTATCTGGTGGGGCTGGTGGGCGTTTCCAACCAGCCGGTCTCCGGGCTGACGCTGGCAGCGCTCGTCGTGGCTGCCATGGTGCTGGTTGCGATCGGGGTTACCGGTCTGGCGGGGGTGGCCGCCGTGCTCGGCGTCGCCGCGGTGGTCTGTACGGCCTGCTGCGTCTCCGGCTCGCTCATCCAGGACCTCAAGGCCGGCCAGATGCTCGAGGGAACCCCCTGGAAGATGCAGCTGGTAGAGATCCTGGCCGTGATGCTGCTGGCGTTTTTCCTGATGGGACCGATCATCGCCTTGCACGAAGCGAACCTGGCAACCGGGGGCATCGGCGGGCGGGAGCTTCCGGCGCCGCAGGCGGGTCTGATGGCGCAACTTGCCAAAGGCATTGTCGGCGGTCAGATGGCCTGGGGCCTGCTTGGAATCGGAGCCGCTCTCGGCGCGGCACTCATCCTGTTCGGCGCCCGGGCGCCGATGCTCGTGGCCGTGGGCATGTATCTGCCGTTTGAAACCAGCTCGGCCATTTTCCTGGGCGGGCTGTTGCGCTGGGCCGCGGATTCGATCACCGCACGGCTGTCAGGTCGCGAAAGAAGCCAGGCGGAGGAAAGCGGCACGCTCATCGCCAGCGGCCTGATTGCGGGCGAGGCGATCACCGGCATCCTGCTGGCGGTCGCTTTCGTGGCCGGCGTGCCGTCGCTCGCCGAAGTATTCCTCGGCAGGGAACAGCCTGCGCTGACCCCGGCCCGGAGCGGGTGGCTCTCGTTGGCGGCGTTTGCCCTCCTTGCCTGGGTTTTGGTGGGGGCACCCGTGCGGCGGCTGCCCCCGTCGTCAAAGAAGGATCGAGAAGCCGATTGAAAATTGCACCTGCCGCACCATCCCCGAACGGTTGGCAAACAGGTCGTTGAAGGGCTTCGCCGTCCGGAAGTCATGCACGTCGAAGCGCAAGCCGAGGATCGGCGAAACCCGGAACTTCAGACCGCCGCCGTAGTTGATGCCGAACTTTGTCGAGCCGCCGCCTGAGACTCCGGAATAGCCCGGAAAGACGAAGTTCTGGAAATGCCCGCCCGCGCCGACGTAGGGACGGACGGCAGTGCCCTCCGGCGTGGCGTGGACGACAAAGTTGTACATGCCGCGGTGAATCGCGGTGCCGGCCTCGCCGACGCTCGTGCCCCGCACGCTCTGGAGCCAGTTGGTGCGGTTGTAAGTGTAGCCCACCTCGTGGCCGAAGAACCGGTAGTTGTTCAGCGCCAGGTGGAAGCCGAACAGCCAACCGCTGTCCAGGTCGATGTTGGAGCCGTCGGGGAAGGTACCGAGCGAAGCGTTTCCCACCCGATGGGCGCCGCCATGCAAACCGATCTCGGCCGTCTGAGCGAGCAGACCGCCAGGAAGAGCCAGTACCAACAGCGTCGTCGCGAGTCGCATTCGTCGAAGCATCCTTTTATACCAGTAGAACATGAACCTCCCTTGGGCCGTGCACGCCGCGCACCAGGATCTGCTCGATGTCGGCGGTGCGGCTGGGGCCCGTGATGATGACCAGAGCACTGGTGAGTGCGGCCGGGTCGGGAAGAACCTTCACCAGCTCGTCGAGGTTCGTGAGGAGGCGATCTCTGGAGACAACCGCCAGGTGAATCGGGGGTAGCAGCGAAATCAGTCGCGGCTCAAAAGCCGAGGAAAGCAGAACCAGGCTGCCCGTGTCGGCCAAGGCGTAATCGGCGCCCGTCATTCCCACATCGGCCCGCTCCAAGGCCTGCCGGAGCTCGAGCGCGGTCGAAAAACCGCTCTGGACGCCTTCGAGCGCCGTGAGACCAAGCTCGGCCAGCAGGGGCACGTTGGAAGCCACCGCGCGCCTCCCTGCGAGCAAACGGCCGGCACTGGCCCGGGCCTCCTCAGCCGAGGCGGCCACGAGCGTGCTGCCGCCCAACTTTTCAAGCGCCGCCGAGAACATCGCGATCCGCCGCTCAAGGGGGAGCTCCGGAACGCGCAGCTCGACCTCCGGCGGCGCCGCCGGCGCCTGGGCCGCGCGGCGGCCGACAGCGGTGCGCACCCGGTGCAGGATGAAATCGCGCGACATCAGCGTGCGCCTCCGCCGGCGCGCTCCCGCCAGAGCTGCCGGAAGGTCTTCGCAGGCGGCGGAGGCAGATCCCTCTGGCTAAGCCAGTTGCGAATCGGCCCGAGGTTGAAGAGGGCCGGCACGCTCTTGAGCCAGCCGTCGCCTTCGCTGGTGGTGATTGCCGAGCTCATTAACGAAGCCAGCTCATAAATCCGCGGGCGGCACATGACCCAGGCCCACACTCCGAAGGCCCAGCGCTCCAGCCGGTTGGTGTCCTCCCGGACTTTTGCCTTTACGGTTTCCCAGCGTAGGTCGAGCAGGATTTGCGGGATGTCGATCTTGACCGGACAGACTTCCGCGCAGGCGCCGCACAGGCTCGAGGCGTAGGGCAGCCAGCCCTGCTCCAGGATGCCGTGGAATTGGGGCGTGATGATCGCCCCGATCGGTCCGGAGTAGACCCAGGGGTAGCTGTGCCCGCCGATCTTGCGATACACCGGACAGTGGTTGAGACAGGCGCCGCAGCGGATGCAGTAAAGTGACTGGCGCTTGGCGCGGTCCGCCAGCACGCGCGTGCGGCCGTTGTCGAGCAGGACGAGATGAACCTCCTCGGGCCCGTCGGTCTCGCCCGGGCGGCGCGGGCCGCCGAGCAAGGAAGTGTAGACGGTGAGGGGCTGGCCGGTGGCGCTGCGGCCGAGCAGCTTGAGGAAAATCGCCAGATCCGCAGTCCGGGGGATTACCTTTTCGATCCCCGCAATCACGATATGCACCCTCGGCAGCGAGCTCGAAAGGCGCGCATTGCCTTCGTTCTCCACCACCACCGCCAGGCCGGCCTCCGCCACCAGGAAATTCGCCCCCGTGATGCCGATGTCCGCGGCGAGAAATTTCTCGCGCAGGGTGCGCCGGGCGATGAGCGTCTGCTTTTCAGGGACGGTCTCGCGCTCGACGCCCAACCGCTCGTGGAACAGATCGCCGATCTGGTAGCGGGTCTTGTGCAGGGCCGGAGCGACGATGTGGGAGGGCCGTTCGCCGGCGAGCTGGACGATGTACTCGCCCAAATCCGTTTCCACAGCCTCGATGCCGGCCTCCTCGAGCCGCTCGGTGAGGTTGATCTCCTCGGTGGTCATCGACTTGGACTTGACGATGAGCCGGGCATTCTTCTCGCGCGCCAGCCGCAGGATGAAGTCGGCGACCTCGCCGCCGTCCTTGGCCCAGACCACTTGGACCCCACGCGCCGTGAGGCGCTTCTCGAGCAGCTCCAGGTAGTAATCGAGGTTCTCGAGCGTGTGCCTCTTGATCTGGTGCGCCTGCTCGCGCCAGCGTTCGAACTCCGCCGGGTCGCCCTCGGAGATGGCTTGCCGGCGTTTCTCCACCAGCCTGCCGGTGGAGCTGTAGATGGCCGACTGGAGTCCCGGGTCGGCCAGAGTCTGGCGAATCTGAACCAGCGGGGAGGAGCTCATGCGTTCATCTAACGGCTGGCGAGCACTTCAGCCAGGTGAAGCGTCTCGATGGGCAGGCCGGCGCGGGAGAGCGCGCCTCGGATCTGCATCAGGCAGGATGCATCCACCGAAACGACGGCCTCGGCGCCCGTGCGCACAATCGAGCCGAGTTTGACCTGAACCATGCCCCCGGAGATCTCCGGTAGCTTGACCGAGAAGGTGCCGCCAAAGCCGCAACACTCGCCGGCGGTGTCCATCTCGCGCAGCTCGAGGCCGCGCACGTTCTTGAGCAGCCGCCGGGGCCCGTCATGGATCTTCAGCTCGCGCAGGGCGTGGCAACTGTCGTGATAGGTGACCACTTTTTCAAGATGCGCGCCCACGTCGTCGATCTTCAGGACCTCAAGCAGGAACTGCGAGAACTCCCAGACGCGGGGCGCCAGCCGGCGCGCCCGCTCGGCCCACTCCGGTTCTTTTTGAAACAAATCCTCGAAGTGGTGCGTGATCATCGCGGTGCAGGAACCGGAGGGCACGACGATGTACTCGGCGTTTTCGAATACGCGCAGGAAGTGCCGCGCCACCTGGGCCGCCTCCCTCCGGTAGCCGCTGTTGTAAGCCGGCTGGCCGCAGCAGGTCTGGTCCTCAGGAAAATCGACGCGACAGCCGGCGCGCTCGAGCACGTCGACCATGGCAAGGCCGATCTTCGGGAAAAGCTGATCGACGATGCAGGTAACGAACAGCGAGACCCGGACGGGCATGAAGCTACGATTCTAACAGGCTGCCGGAGGGGCTGATTTAATGGTGGGGAGATTGTCGCCATGCGCCGCCGCACGTTCCTAAAGACCAGCGCCCTGGCCGCCGCGCCCCCGGTCTCCGGACCGGCTCACGATGAAGCGGCCATCGATTTCCGCTACGCACCGCTCGCGTGGCAGACGGCGATCTGCCTGCCCGACGATCCCCACAAGAGCCTGGTGGGCGAGCGCGGCGAGCTGCGTTACGGCCATCCGGGCCGCGGCCGGCCGATCGACTACTTCCCGGTCCTTGTCGAGTTCTCGGCGGCAGGGATGGAGCCGGACCGGGTGATCCGGCAGCAGTTGGAAGCGCCCGCAATCCCGATCGTGCACACGCGCATCGAGCGGCCGGAGCTGTTCCTGGATCTTCTCGCGTTCGCCACCTCGAGCGAAGCCGAGGGCCGTGTCGACAACGTCATCTTCGAACTGCGGCCGAGGCGTGCGCGGCGGGTCTACGCGCGGCCCCTCGTGAAGATCCGCACGCGGGAGCCGGTGCATGTGGCGCGCGAAGGCCGCGCAACCATCGTCCGGCTGGGCGCGGCCGACCGGCCGCCGTTACTCATCGCCGATGCCCCGCTCGCGCTCCGGGACACGGCCACGGCCGCCATTCTCACCGGCGAGGAGGGCGAGGCTTTGCCGGAGCGGCCCCTGCGCCTGTTCGTGCGCTTTCCGCAGCAGGGCCAGGAGGTGGCGCGCCTCCGGGCGGGTCTCGAAGCGCCGGAGGCGCTCCTCGAGCAGGCCCGGACCTTCTGGCGCGGCTGGTCACCCTGCCAGGGAGGCGTGAATTTCGCGCTGCCCGGCCGCTACGGAGAGTTCTTCGCCGCCTCGGCGCGCAACATCTTGCAGGCGCGCGAACTCCGCGACGGCCGCCTGACCTTCCAGGTCGGTCCCACGGTCTATCGCGGCCTGTGGGTCGTCGACGGGCATTTCCTGCTCGAAGCGGCCCGGTATCTGGGCTATACGCGCGAGGTCCAGCAGGGTCTCGAAACCACCTGGTCCTATCAGGACCCAAGCGGCGGCATCTTCGCCGCCGCGGGCAAGGAGCATTTCAAGGACACCGCGATCGCCATGTTTACGCTGGTGCGCCTGGCCGAACTCAATCAGGACTGGAGCTACTTCCGGAAGATGCAGTCCGAGATCCTCCGCGGCGTGCGGTTCCTCGAGAGCCTGCGCGAGCGGGCGCGCCAGGAGGGCTCCGCCAACGGGCGTTACGGGCTGCTGTGCCGCGGCATGGGCGACGGCGGCCTGGGTGGAATCCGCTCGGAGTTCACCAACACGCTCTGGACGCTGGCCGGGCTGCGCGCGGTCGCCGAGGCGGGCGAGCGCTTGGGATGGGCCGAGGCCGGCGGCATCCGGCGGTTCTACGAAGAGCTGCGCCGGGGGTTCTTCGAGGCCGCGCGCCAGGAGATGCGGCGCCATCCGCTGGGCTTCGACTACCTGCCCATGCTGATGCGGGAAGACCCGCAGTGGGAGGACCAGGACGAGCGGCGGCGGCCGCAGCCGCAGGTGGCGCAGTGGGCCCTGTCGCAGGCCATCTATCCGGGGCTCGTCTTTGCACCCGACGACCCGGTGGTGGCGGGCCACGTCGCCCTGATGCAGGCGGTGACCGCCGAGGACGTGCCCGTCGAAACCGGCTGGATCCCGCACGAGGGCCTCTGGGTCTACAACGCCGCCTTCGTCGCCCATGTCTATCTTTGGGCCGGGCTCGCGGATTGGGCGCGCCTCACCTTCCACGGCTTCCTGAATCACGCCTCGCCGCTTTACTGCTGGCGCGAGGAGCAACCGTTGCGCGGCTCGGCCGTGGCCACCTACGTCGGCGACATGCCGCACAATTGGGCGAGCGCCGAATGCATCCTCTACCTGCGTCACATGCTGGCGCTCGAGGACGGCCCGGCCCTAAGGCTGCTGGCCGGAGTCGGCGACTTCGAACTCGCCGCCGCACGGCCGTATGAGCTGGGTGGCACGCCGACACGCTTCGGCGATCTCGCGCTGCGGCTCGAATCCGACGGCGACGCCTGGCGGCTCGAATTCGAGCGCGGCGCGGGACCGGCGCCGGGGCGTCTCGAGCTTCCTGCGCGGCTGGGCCGGCGCCGCCTCCGGGCGGTCGAGGGAGCCGGCTACGCCGAGGAGCGGGGATTCGTGCGAATCGATCCCGCCGCGCGGGCCTTCCGAGTCATCTGGGAGCGCGGGGCCTGACGGTCCGGAGACCGAGGCGCCCGGAGCGTCTGTTTGCCGCAGCTTGGCGCGCAAACGACTTCCGGCCTGTGCCGCCCCGAAGTCGGACGAGGGGGACAAAGTCGCCATGCGGCGTTCTGCGGCGATTCCTGGTTGGCCTTCTCGAGGCACAATACCCGGCGGGTCGAGCTACGGACCCTGATCGGTTCGCGAAAGACCATCGCCGTTTGGCTGGGAAATCCCGTATTCGTGGGTTTTCTCGGTTACTGTGCTCCCCTGCTCAGGAGCTCCACGGTCCCCTGCCGTCCACGGTGGCCTACGAGAGGATCGACTACGAGGTCCCTTCGGGCGAGCAACGGGGGATCGAGCAACCTGTCTTCGCAGTGCGATCGGACGGGGCCACCTGCAAGGCCGTTCGGCGGCAGGCGCCGGACGGACAGGAAATTACCGTCCGGACGATCCGGGATCCCGCGTGTAAGGGGATGATCGGGAT
Source organism: uncultured Bryobacteraceae bacterium (assembly GCA_938003835.1). Taxonomy (GTDB): domain Bacteria; phylum Acidobacteriota; class Terriglobia; order Bryobacterales; family Bryobacteraceae; genus CALKXJ01. The sequence continues at coordinate 485,601 of CALKXJ010000007.1, forward strand.
CGACGAATCGACCAGGTCCCTGATCACTTTCGGCTTATACCCGGATGAAGTCCGCAGGCAGCGTCTGCCGCGAGCCGCCTACCCGGCGGGTGTGCCGGATCCGGCCGTCACGATACTGGGTCCCGGACACAACCCATCCGTTTCGCGGTTCCCTGCACCGAATGCGAGGCAGGCCCAGGGTTCATCCGGCGCACCCTGGACAAATGGGTATCGCCCGAGCTCGGCAGTCTGCCCTTGCGCGTCGTGCTTGGTTTCATCGCCGGCGACGGGCGCCTGGTGGTGATGGGTGTCCGGGAGGCGAAGGCGGTGGTTCTCGGCGAACCGGACGACGCGTTATTTGAAATCCCGAATTACCCGGAAAGGTCTCCGTCCCAGGTGGTACGGGAATTCGAAAGAAAATACAGTCTTGCCCAGCCCGGGAAGCCTTTCGCCGATCTCGAATTCCACGACCGGCGCTATGAGGAATCGCGAAAGCAGTTGGGGAGAGGCCGCTCAAGGCGCTCCGAGCCGCCTATTTCGCCCGCTCGGCGAGCTGGAGAATCTGGTCGGCCACCTGGCGCGGCCGGTCGACGTTGTGGATCACGATGCGGCTGGTCTCACCCGCCGTCTCGAGCGACAGATCGCCCGTGTCGAGCATGCGCTGGCCGAGCGACTGGTCCACGCGGACGTCCTGGAGCTTGCCGAGCTCCATGGTCCGCGCGGTCTTGCTCAAGATGCCCGATTCGAAGCGCACGCGCCCGCCCTCGACCGTAAGGCGCGTGAAGCGCCGCCCGATGTGACGCAGGCCCGCCCAGACGACCAGGAGCACGGGCACGGCCAGCAGGTAGAGCCAGGCGGATTGCTCTTTGGCCAACGCCACCACCGCAACCGCCACGGCGAGCAGCCCCGACAAGATGTAAGTCGCCTTCAGCAACTTCGCGCTGGGACGAACGATCAGCTCCGGCATCGGCCGCAACGCCTCCTCGGGGGGATTCTACCGCGACCGGCCCTGCCAGTATACTGAGGCCATGCTGAGCCGACGGGAGTTCTTCGAGCAGACCGCCTTCGCCGCCGCGGTCGCGCCGCAGGCGGCCGAGCCGTGGTTCGACAAGCCGATGCGCTGGGGCCAGCTCGTGCTGGCCGAGGACGATCCGGGCAATCCGCGCTACGACGCGAAATTCTGGATCGACTACTTCCGCCGGACCCATTGCGACGCGGTGAACCTGAGCGCGGGCGGCTGCGTCGCCTACTATCCCACGCAGATTCCGTTTCATCACCGCAGCCGCTGGATGGGCGACCGCGACCCGTTCGGCGAGCTGTTCGAGGCGTGCAAGAAGCTGGGCATGGTGGTCGTTGCACGCACGGATCCGCACTCGATCCGGGACGACGCCGCGCAGGCTCATCCCGAGTGGGTCCAGATCACCGCCGACGGCCGGCCGCGGCGCCACTGGGCCACGCCGGGCCGCTGGGTGACCTGCGCGCTCGGACCTTACAACTTCGAGTTCATGACCGAGGTGCACCGCGAGATCGCCACGCTCTACGCCATCGACGGGATCTTCTCGAACCGCTGGGCGGGCCACGGCATCTGCTACTGCGAGCACTGCCGGCGCAACTTCTATGACGCGCACAAGATGGATCTGCCGCGCACGGAGGATCCGCACGATCCGGCGCGCCGCGCCTACATCCGGTGGCGCCAGCAGCGCCTGTTCGAGCTCTGGCGGCTCTGGGACGCCGAGATCCGCAAGATTCGCCCCGGCGCGCGCTTTATCGCCAATTCGGGCGGCGGCGCGTTGAGCGAGCTCGACATGAAGACGATCGGCGAGCTGGCCGAGACGCTCTTTGCCGACCGGCAGGCGCGCCGCGGCCTGATGCCGCCGTGGGCGGCGGGAAAGAACGCCAAGGAGTTCCGCGCCACGCTCGGCCGCAAGGCGATCGCCGGCATCACCAGTGTGGGCCTCGAGGAGCCCTATCGATGGAAGGACTCCGTGCAGACGGCCGAGGAGATCCGCCTGTGGATGGCTGACGGCGTCGCCCACGGCCTCCGGCCCTGGTTCATCAAATTCTGCGGCGTCGTTCACGACAGGCGGTGGCTCAAGCCCGTCGAGGAGTTCTACGCCTGGCACCATCGCAACGAGCGTTACCTGCGCAACGAGGACCCGCTGGCGCGCGTGGGACTCGTCTATTCGCAGCAGACGGCCTGGTTCTACGGCGGGCCGCAGGCGCGCGCGAAGGTCGAAGACCACATCCTCGGCTGGTATCACGCCCTGGTCGAGGCGCGGATTCCCTTCGAGATGGTGCACGACAGGCTGCTCGATGAGGCGCACACCCGGGCGTTCAAGACGCTGATCTTGCCGAATGTCGCCGCGCTATCGGAGGCCCAGTGCGACGAGCTCCGCGCCTTCGTCCGCCGCGGCGGGAGCCTGGTGGCGACGCTCGAGACTTCGCTCTACGACGAGCTCGGCGAGCCGCGCGGCGACTTCGGCCTGGCCGATCTCTTCGGCGTGCGCTTCACCGGCCGCTTCACGCCCCGGATGCAGAACTCCTATCTCACGGTGCGCCCGCCGCATCCGATCCTGCGGGGCCTCGAGGACGCCGGGCGCATCATCAACGGCGTCCAGCGGGTGGACGTCGAGCCGGCGGAGCGCTTCGAGCGGCCTCCGCTGACGCTGGTGCCGAGCTATCCGGACCTGCCGATGGAGGAGGTCTACCCACGGCAGGCCGCGACCGACATTGCCGAGGTGTACCTGCGCGAGCTTGGGCCGAGCCGCATCGTCTATTTCCCCTGGGACATCGATCGCACCTTCTGGGAGGTGCAGTGCGCTGATCACGGCCGGCTACTGGCCAACGCGGTCGACTGGGCCACCAACGAGGAGCCTCCGGTGAGGGTGACCGGCCGGGGCGTCGTCGACGTCGCCGCCTGGCGCCAGCGCGACTCCGTCACCGTCCATCTGGTGAACCTGACGAACCCGATGATGATGAAGGGGCCGTATCGCGAGGTAATCCCGCTGGGAACCCAAACCGTGAGGCTGCGGCTGCCCGAGGGCCGGCGCGCCCGGCGCGTCCAACTGTTGGTGAGCGGCACCACGCCCACGGTGGCGAGCTCCGGCAACCAGCTCACCGTAACTGTGCCGTCAATCGGCCTGCACGAGGTTGTTGCCGTGGATCTGTAACATCCTCGGAACGCGGGCGAGCATCAGGGCCTACCCGAGCCGATTTACGGAACCCGGAAAGTCAGCTCGAGCGTCCGGGCGCGCTCGAGAAGGGCTTCTTGCTTTACCAGCCTGCCTCCCGGCCGGCCGGCCGCGACGGTCACTGTTCCGGCGGGAACTCCCCGAAACTCGACCGAACCGTCCACGCCGGTGCGAGCGAGCCTGTTCGCCGCTTCGAAGACGGTGCGTGTCTGTCGCTGCTCGGCGGTGTACGGCTCGCTTTCGCCAGATGCTTGAAGCCGGAGGGTCGCCTCTGGCACAGGGGCGCCGGCCCAGTCGACCACCTTGATGCGCACGCGCTGCCCAGCCCGCGAGAGAGTCACCAGCACACCCTGCATCGCCACTCCGGTCAGCGTCAACGGTGCAGTAAACCCTGGAAGCCGGTCCTCGCCCGACGCCGCCAGTACGAAAGGCCGGCCCTGGGCGACGGCCGGAACAGTGAAGTAGCCGAGATCGTCTGAGCGGACATTGCCCGCTTCCTGATCGAACACAAGTCGGCGAAACTCGCCGGGATAGTGCACTCGGACCAAAGCCCCTGCCACCTGCCGGCCGTTGTCATCGACCACCCGCCCGCTGACCTGGCCGGCCGGCTGTAGGACAAAGTCCAGACTCAGTTCTTGCCCGGCGGAGGCAATCTCCCGTTCCGCCGAGATGTAGCCGGCGGCCTTAGCCACAACCAGCAGCCTGGGTTCCGCCTCCACGTTGATCGAGAAGCGCCCTTGGCTGTCCGTCCAAAAGCTGCGTGCCCGCACAGAGGGCGGGCCGGTAACGACCTGGAGGTCCCCAGCAACGGGGTTGCCGTCGGCCGCGATGACGCGCCCCGTCAGCTTGAGCGTCTTGCCTTCGACATTGGCAGACCAGAAGAAGGCCGCCGGCGATAAGAAGCCGATAATTCGCAGCAGCATTCGTGATTCCAACATCGAATCCTCCCCGTTGACCTTGTCTCGCCCACCTACCAGGTACACCTGTAGGACGGATCGCGCGACCGCAGATGCTCGCAGAACACGCTGTCCTGATAGCGCGCATTCTCAAGATCGACCGCACAACGCTCTACAACAAGCTGAAGCGCTACGGCTTGCGGTGAGCGGCAGCGCCTTTATTCGGCCGCGGGTTCGCCGGCCACCGTCTCGGCCTCTTCGCTTTGGCCCGTTTCGCCGCGCTCGAGTTCCTCGATCGCCTGCTCGAAATCCTCTCCGGCCTCCTCGCCGAGCTCTTGGCCCATACGCCTCATGAACCGAGCGATGCTCTTCAGATCGTTTTCGTCCACGTCGGCCAGCGAGGGGTCCTCCGCCAAACGCTCCAACCGGTCCTCCTCCGAGCGCGCCAAGGCAAAGCGGGAGGAGAGCGGCTCCAGGCGCGTGCCCCCGCAAGCGGGGCATGCCGCCCCTTCGTCGGCCCCCATGCGCCGGAAGAAGATGCTGACCTTGCGCCGGCAGTCCAGACAGCGGTACTCGTAAATGGGCCTGGTCGCACTCCCGCGGGCCGCCCCCGGCGGACGGCGCCGCTTTTGAACTCAAAAACGGACATTTTATGCCCATTCGGAGCGCGCTTTGAACCCGCCATGGCCCGATCGGTAGGAGGCGGTCCGGAAGCAGCGCCCAGCTACTGCTTCCCCTCGAGCGCTCGGTCGAACAGGTCGCGTTCGATAGCCCGCTCTTGCTGGTACAGCCGCTTGCCTCGTTCGAGCTCTTGGGCTGCCTCCAGCCTTCGGCCAAGCCGCTGGAGGACACTCGCGCGCAAGAACGCGATCTCCTTGGATTGCGGGATGAGCCCGGCTGCTTTGGTCAAATGCTCCAAAGCGGCCTGGTACTTTGTCTGACGCAAGTAGAGTTTCCCCAGCTCGTGGTGCACCCCGGCGTGTTCGGGACGCAGCGCAAGAGCAGCAAGAAGCCACTTTTCGGCTTCGCCGTCTTGGAGCTGCTCAGCCAGCAGCGCCCCTAAGGCGAAGACCGAGGGGAAGTGCCGGGGATCCAGAAGGGCGGCTTTCCGCCACTGCGCGATTGCCGCATCGAACTTACTTTGTTTGAACAGGGCACCGCCGAGGTAGAATTGACCCTCGACGAGCTTGCTATCGAGCGTCACTGCTCGGCTGAAGGCGGTTTCAGCTTGCGCGTAGTGACCGAGGCCCAAGTAGGCCAGGCCAAGCATGAGCTGCACGGCCGGCTGGTTGTGTCCCTCGCGAAAGACCTGATCGAAAAGAGCCGCAGCCGCCTCAGACCGCCCGGCCTTCGCGCAGGCCGTCGCTGCGCCAATCCGGACGGAGACATCCTCGGCAGGCAGCAGTTTCTCAAAGAGCGCACAGCCTTCCGAGAAATTTCCGGCCTGAGTGTAACTGACTGCCAGCAGGTGCCGTACCCGGCGATCCTGCGGCATCGCTTGCGAGGCTTGTTCGAGCCAGCGGACGGCGTTGTTCCAATCGCCGAGCTGATAGTAAGCGATCCCGAGATTCATGCGCACCGGAGCAAGAGAAGGATCAAGATCCAGCGCGCGGCGATAGGCTTCGATCGCCTCGCGAAACTTGCCTTGGCGCGACAGTACAACCCCGAGGTTGGTCCAACCAGGAACGGAACGCGGCCTGCTCGCGACAAAGCTCCGGTAGGCGGCCTCTGCCTCGGCATAGCGGCTTTGCTCCTGGAGCCTCAGGGCCGCCTTGTAACGGGACTCGGCGCTGTCCGGCGGCTGGTTCTGCGCCTGGATCAACACAACCAGGGCGAGCGCCCGCCAAACCATTTTCTCAGGCGCGCTAAAACTCGACCTTGAGCGCGAACTGCGTAACCCGCGCGGTCCGCGCGCTGGTGACCTGGCCGAAATTGCCGCTCCCGAACGCCGTGCTCACGCCCTCGAAGTTCGGGTGGTTGAAGAAGTTGAACCACTCGGCCCGGAATTGGACATTGCCGCGCTCCCGAATGCGGAAGTTCTTAAAGGCCGCGAAATCCCAATTGTGGATGCCCGGGCCACGGATAATGTTACGGCCGGCGTTGCCGAAGTATCCGAAGGGTGGCATTTCGAAGGCGGCCGTGTTGAACCATTGCGCGACAGTCTTGGGACCGTTCACGGAGCCGCCGGGCTTGACGTTCGGGCGAGCGGCTAGACCGATAGTCGCTCCGGTAAGGCCCAGATTGCGAGGCGTGCCGCTCTGGAACTGCGTGATCCCGGAGACCTGCCACCCGCCGAAGAGCTTTCCTGCCAGCCGCGACTGATCCCGGAGAAGGGGCAGTTCGTAAATGTAATTCAGGATCAGCATATGCGTGCGGTCGAACCCGGCGGGACCCCGCTCGGCGCGCAGGTTGTAATGGTTCTGCGGGTTTTCGCCGAAGTCGCTGGCGTCGGTGATCGTGCGCGACCATGTGTAGACGGCCTCGAAAAGCAACCCGCGCGACATCCGCCGTTTCAGCGTGGCCTGCAAGGAGTGGTAGGTCGAAGACCCGGTGGTTTCGATCTGGCTGATGTTGGTGAAACCGCGGAAGGGACGGATCAACTCGACCGGAATCTCCCTCGTGTTGAGCCGTGGATCGAAGTCAAAACCGCCTACCGAAAACGGCTGATTGAGATCCCGCCCGCGATCCAGGTGGGTGCCGCGCGTTCCCACGTAGCCGACCGTAAGAGCGGTGCCGGGAACGAGTTCGCGCTGAATATCGAGACTAAAGGTTTGGATCGTCGGCACCTCGTAGACGGGATCGAGCGAGTTTACGGCAATGGGGCGCAACGCCCCGGCTTGACCGGCCGCCGGATTGTCCAGCAAGGGGTTGAAGACGCTAACCAGTCTCGCCCCCGGAGGGTTGCCGACCATCCGGTAAATGTCGTTTCCTTCCACGCGATAATAGCCGATGCCGTAGCCGCCGCGGATCGACCATTTGCCCGAAGCCGTTGGACTATAGGCAAAACCGAAGCGCGGCCCGAACGTCCAAGGGTGATTCTGCACCAGGCCGCGCGGCAGGCCATCCTTCACCCCCACAATGCCATTAAGCGGATCACCCGACCCCTCCTGAATCGTGCCGTTCGGCAAGACCGTGACGGCTTTCGCGGGGTTATAGCGGTCCGCTCGAAACGTATGGATCAGATCATTGGCCTCGTGTACATGTGGGATATAGAAATAGCGGA
>CALKXJ010000008.1 GCA_938003835.1 uncultured Bryobacteraceae bacterium
CTCGTCTCCACGGCCGGGGCCCTGGGCTATAAGGCCGAGGCCTCCGGTGATGGCCCGTGCACGGTCCGCCTATCCTCGACCTTCTCCGACTGGGTACTGTACGCCCGGGGCCGGTCCCCACAGGAGGCCCTCTGCCGGGCCCTGCTCAAGGTCGTACTCATGCGCCGGGCCTACCTGGACTACCGGGACGACCGGGCGAGGCATACGTGCCGGGTCTGCCACGACACGTTCCTCGGGCCCGCGGAGGACATCGGCCCGGAGCCGTGCGTCTGCGGCCTGATGTCCCACCCGGAGGGGCCCTATTCCCGGGCGGGCCTCTTGGGCCTCGTCCTATCGCTCACGTTCTACCTAGTCCCGTGGGCCCTCAGGTACGCGGGCTGGTGGCCGGGGTACTACTTGCTAACGTGGTCCATTAGGGCCGCGCGCCGGGCCCTTGGCGAGTCCGGTATGCAGTCCCCGGCGATGTCACGGGTTACTATGCCATTAGACGAGGAAGGGGAATAATGACTAAGGAGGACGCCCTCAGGGTAATCGAGGCCCACCGGGACGAGGCCCAGTCCGCGCTAGCTAGGGCCTTTGAGTCACTGAGGTCATTGGTAGAGTCCTCGTGGCCCACGGGGCCAGTGGCCGGGCCAGTTACGGGCCCTAGTACCGGCCCAGGGACTAGTGACCCGGGGCCCGTGCCCACGGTACCGGGGCCCATCGGGGACGCGCCGGTCGTACGGGCCCGTAACCTAGAGGAGCTCATGAACGCCCTCCGGGGCGCGAGGGACGGTATGGTCTTCGTCCTCGGTCCGGGCCAGCACGAGGGGACGATCGTCCTGCCCACGGGGGACTTCCCGCGCGGGATTACGGTACGGGGCACGGGTAACTCCCCTAGTGAGACCGTGATACTCCCGCGCAAGGAGTCCCCGGGGATCGTCGTCCACCCGGGGACCCACGGGGTCACGATCGAGTCCCTGACGGTCCAGGCGAGGTCCTATCAGAATACGCACCTGGTCCTACTCGGGGGCCTCGCCGAGGACAACGTATGAACCGAGACCTGAACCAGAAGGGATTAAGACACCGACTCGCCGCGGATCACGATCTCCGCGGCAGTATGAACCGAGACCTGAACCAGAGGGGATGAAGACGGACAGACGTCGGCGTATTGTTCGGCTGGCCGCGGTCGTATGAGGGGGGACGTGAAGGACACGGAATAAGGTCGGGCTCGGACCGGGAGGTTAGGCGCTGGGGGCCTGCTGGAGGGGAGGGCTTTTGAGGGCAGGTATGACCAAGGTGAGGTTGATCAACCTGACGGCGTGCCCGCTTCGGATCAGATCGCGTACCGGAGTGATTACATCAGAAAGGCATGGGATGGCGGCTGTCGAAGCGACGCATCAACACTGCGACACGCTGGTGGTGGAGGGCCAAGAGGTCGAGACGCTGCTGCGCGAGTACTACAGGGGGGCGGGGCCGCGGCCGAAGGAGACGGGCTTGTTTTGTTTGGTATCGGGAAAAGACCGCGATGGCGGTCCCCGAGCGGAACGATCTCGTCGTTGCTGCCCTGCTTAAGAAGGACCGGAACGGCGGAATCCTTTACTGCCGCGGCTTAACGCGGCTTAGGGCTTGGCCGGGGAGCGGGCGGCAGGCGGGGAAACGGGATTGAGGAGCGGAATCGGCGCCCGCGGCGGGGCCTTCAGCCGCACTTCACCACGCGCCTTGCCGCGCCACAAGCTTACCGGCTGTAATAAATTCCCCGGCGGCGCGTCATCCTGCTAGAGAGAGGCAGGGAGGCGCCTGGCTCGGGCCGGCCTCCCGGCCCAAAACAGAAAGGAGGTACCAGGTCGAATGAGCACGAGCCGTCGCGTCGGGTCGCCGGCGTTGGTTCGGAAGCATTCGTCGCAGCCGGCCTGGAGCCGTGCGCTCAAAGGGATCCGGCGCCTGGTTCGGACCCTCTCGATCCGCTTGCATCCGCGGCGCTCGATGGCCGTGGACCGGGCCGGCGCACCGGTTGCGGTTGAAACCCGCGCCGCATCCGTCGACCTGGTTCGCCTGCGGCTGCGTGTCGGCGGGCTCGAGGTCCCTTTCACGCCTGCCGACCTGCTCAATCCTGAGGAGTTCGACCCGGCGGCCGAGGCCGTCGTGGTGCTTCAGGGCGGGCGCTTGCGGGGCATCATCTTCGGGCGGCTGTGCCGGCTGGGTCTGGCGAATGTGCTACGACTCACCGCGCGCGCCGGCAGGCTTCGGCCGCTCCGCCGGGGTGTGCGGCCGCGGGCGGAGATCTGGGTGGATCCGCTTGGGGGCATCTACGACGTCACCCACCTGGAGGTCGTTCGCGTGCCGGCGGTGGAGTTCCTCGGCCCGGTGGCGTGCTCGACCGTCTGCGGTGTCGCCTGAAGGATCCCGCCCCGGCCCAGGCAAGCTTGCGAGCCGGTGTAGCGCGAGGGCCGGAGGTGCATAAAGGAGGAAGAGATGGCAGAACGCGACCTTTGGATTGCCGCCTACGACGTGCGCGACCCCAGGCGCCTGCGCCTGGCGCTGCGGGTGCTCAAGGGGTATTCGACGGGCGGGCAGCGCTCGGTGTTCGAGTGTTTTCTCACCGAAGCGGAACGCAAGCGGCTTCTCGCCGAGATCCAGGAAGTGCTGGCGCCCGAAGACAGCTTCCTGCTGGTGCTGCTCGACCCCCGTTCGCCCGTGCGGACTCTCGGCATTGGAGTCGCTCCGGCCGATCCGCCCTTCTTCTACATCGGTTAAGATGGCGACGCTCTATCTGGACCGCTCCGGCATCGAGCTGCGCGACGAAGGGGCGAGCATCGCGATCTACGCCGGCGGGGAGCGCCGCCGCAGCCTCCCGCTCAACCTGCTCGACCGCATCGTCATCTTCGGCAACACGGCGCTCTCGAGCCGCCTGCTCGCCCGCCTGGCGGCGCGGAACATCGGGGTGGTGATCGTCGACCGGCGGACCGGTGCGGCCCGGGTGTCGGTCGCCTGGTTGGGGGGCGGCGATGCCGAGCGGCGCCTGGCTCAGTATCGCGCCCATCAAGATTCCGGCTGGCGCACGCGCTGGGCGCGGCGCATCGTGGCGCGCAAGCTCGCCTCTCAGCGGCGGCTGCTGCTCGAGGCGGCCGGCGAACGTCCTGCGGAACGTCACCGCCTGCTCAACGCCTCGGGCACGCTCGCGCAGATCCTCGCGCGGCTCCGCTCGGAAGAGCCGCTCCAGCCGGCGGCAATCCTGGGTCTGGAGGGCGCGGCGGCGCACGCCTACTTTTCGGCCTACACGAGCCTGTTCGCTCCCGCACTCGGCTTCAGCGAGCGCAACCGCCGGCCGCCGCGGGATCCGGTGAATGCCTGCCTGTCGCTGGCTTACACGCTGGTGCACTACCAGGCCTGCGTGGAGGTGGCGGCCGCCGGGCTGGACCCGGCGATCGGATTCCTGCACGAGCCGGCCCACGGCCGGGAGTCGCTCGCCTGCGATCTGGTGGAGCCGTTGCGGCCCCACGTCGACGCCTGGGTCTGGCAGATGTTCCGCAGCCGCGTCCTGCGAGTGGAGCATTTTCGCCGGCATGCGGGCGCCTGCCTGCTGGGCAAGGCCGGCCGGACCGCCTTCTATGAGGAACATGAGCGCTTCGCCGGGCGCGCGGCGCGGAGGCTGAGGCGTATGGTCCGCCTGCTTGTGCGCGCGCTCACCGGGAAGACACCTGCGGAGGGGATCGCCGCGGAGGAGACCGCCGGGTCCGGGGTCGCGACAGGCGACGAAGGACCCGGCGGCGTGTGATCAATCCCCGAAAGCGCCGACCTCTTCCTCGACCTCCTCGCGCCTGGCGGCGGGGGCGATGCCGCTGATCTGCACCAGCGGTTCGGCAGGCTGCTCCCTGAGCACCACCTGCCGGTAGAGCTGCATCATACGCCGGTGCTCCTCCTCGCGCCGCCGCGCTTCGCGCGCCCGGAGCTTCTCCTCGCGAGCGTTCTTGGCGATGCCCAACTTGTCCAGATCCGTCTGCGCGCCCATGCGCACGTGCTCTTCGTTGAGCTTGAGGGAATGCTCGGTGCTGGCGAGCGGTACGCTCTTGCCCCCGGCGAAGATCTCGTGCCGGCCGTGTTCCTCGTACCACTTGGCGAGCGTGGCCGTCATGTGCATCTTCTCGACGATCTGGCGCCAGCCGATGCCGGTGTTGTACGCGCAGAAGGAGATTTCGCCCTTCTGGGTGGCGTAGGGGATGATGCACTGCTCAGTGCGCCGGAAGTCGTAGTTGAACAGATCCTGGAACCACATGCCGGCGATGAAGAGGAAGTTCCACCGGTCGGCGCGGCGCTTGGCGATGTCGCGCAGCCGCGTCTCGCCGTGCACCTTGCCGTAGTCGCGCCCGGTGGCGCCGAAGGTCTTGTCGAACTTCTGGAGCAGGTCCGTGAGCTTGAAATGGGTGGGGGCCTTGAACGGGTCGTAATTGCGCATCAAGGCGAGCGCCATGCCGAGCACGGAAAGGAACCGGCCGCGCGCCGCGTCGTTGATGCGGGCGACGTCGCGGGCCAGCCGGTCGGCGTTGAGGAAGGCCGTCACCGGAACGGCCTCCTTGGTCTCCTTGTCGATCATCACCGCCATGCCGACGCCGCAGTTGGGATGGCAGCCGCAGCTCAGGTGGCCCCAGTCGGCCTGCGGACCGTGGACCAGGTCGGCCCAGTCGGAAAAGGTCGAGATGAAGGAGATGGGGAACCAGTCGCGCGTCGGCTCGCCCAAGCCGGTCTGGTTCTTGACGTCGTGAGCCAGGTGCGAGAGCGTGTAGCGCTGGGCCTTGCGCCGCTCGTCGGTGATCGCCTCATCGCGCCCGGTGAAGGAGACCGGCTGGAACGACAGGAAGGCGATCTTCTTCGGGTTGTCCAGGGCGAACTGGATGATGCGGCCCACCTGCTCGTTGTTGATGCCGTTGACGATGGTGATCACCAGCACGATGTCGACGCCGGCCGAATGGAGGTTTTCGATGGCGCGCAGCTTGACGTCGAAGAGGTTGCCGACGCGGCGGTGGGAGTTGGCGGCGTTGCCGATGCCGTCGAACTGGAGGTAGACGTAGCGCAGGCCCGCCTCGGCCGCCTGCCGGCAGAATTCCGGACTCTTGGCGAACTCGATGCCGTTGGTGGCCGCCTGGACGCTGTGGTAGCCGATCTGGCGCGCGTAGCGGATGGCGTCGAGGAAGTAGGGCGACAGCGTCGGCTCGCCGCCCGAGAACTGCACCGACATCTGCCGGCGCGGCTTGATGGAGATGGCGTTGTCGAGCAGCGTCTTGATCTCCTCCCAGCTGAGTTCGTGGACGAAGCCGACCTGGTTGGCGTCCATGAAGCACGGATCGCACATCATGTTGCAGCGGTTGGTCAGGTCGATCGTCAGCACCGAGCCGCGCCCGTGCGTGATGGTGCTCGAGCCGTGGTTGTGCAGCTTCTCGTCGTTGTGCGCCCGGATGTCGCGCCCCGGGAAGACCTCCTCCAGGTGCCGGGTGAAGGCCGGGTCGATCGAGATGACGTCTTCGAAGTAGCCGTGCTTGGGGCACTCCTTCACCATGAGGATCTTGCCGTCCCGCTCGATGATCTGGGCCTTGATCTCACCCACCTTCTCCTCGAGCAGGATCGTGTAGGGGAGCTCGCCGTCGAGGATCTTCTTGCGTACCTCGGGCACGCACTTCGGACACAGCGAGTCGGTCTCGCGCGGCCAGCCGAGCGGCGGCTTGGTCTTCTCGTAGGACTTGAGCAGCGGCTTGTCGGACCACTTCGGCGTAAACGACGGGTTCTGCTTGATCTGGTTGAGCGTGTCGAAGACCACCCAGGCGCCCCTGGCGCCATAGGAAATGAGCTTCTCGACGTACTTGATCGGTTTGTACATGACACTCCCTTTCGCGGTTGTACTGGGAGGGTTGACGAGCCCCTCTGTGTGCTCGCTGCCCAGCCACGCCAAGTATAGCTAACCGGCGCCGCCCAGGCCACCGGATTCTGTCAAACTGCCTGTTTTCTTGCCTGTATGGCGAAATGGATATCCGAACGGAGATACCGGGCGCGGCAACGGATCCGCGGCGGCGATTGGAAAATGCCCACGGGGACGGGCGGTTCGCCCCGGGCGATATTCGGGCTTTTGGTACCCTATGGCGCGGTGCGGTCAAAGGGTTGACTCGCAGGCGATGGCTGATGACCGCGGTGGTGGCCGGGCTTTCGCCCGCGCCTCGCACGGTCCGTCCCCTTTCGGCGGGCGAAACCTATGCGCGGTTTGACGGCCCCGCGGGAACCTGGACCGTCGGGAACCGCGAAATCGAGGCGGAGTTAGAACCGATCGCCGGAGGCAGCTTCCGCATCGTCGCCCTGCTCGACAAGGCGACGGGCCGGCGCTGGCGAGCCTCGGCGAAGCAACCGAGCGCACTATTCGCGCTGGTGGTGGATGGAATTTCGATCGACGCCGGCTCGGCCTCCAACCTGGTCGAGGAGCGCTTCGAGGAGATCGAAGCGGGCGGCGTGCGACAGGTGATTGTCTTGGCGCCCGCAGGCCTTCTGCGCGAGATCCGCCTGGAGCTCGAAGTCTACGCCGGCCAGCCTTTCCTGCGCTATTGATCCTGGTACCGGAATACGTCCGGTCTCGCTCGCGTGATCACCGCAGCGGACATGCGGGCCTTGCGGCTGCAAGTTCCGACTGGCCGCCTGCGCGGCTTCATGGTGGGGCAGTGGTCATGGGGCGGGGAGCGCGCCAGTTTCGAGCCTCACGAGATCGACTTCGATGCTCTGGTTCGACCCGTGGAGTCGTTCACCGCTTCAGACGGGAACCATTGCACCTGGGGCGCCGTGCGAGACGAGGAGGGCTACGGGTTGGTTTTCGGCTGGGAGTTCGACGGGCGTGCCCGCGCCCACGCCGAGGTGCTCCGGCCGGCCGGACTTCTCGAGCTCGACGGCTGGTGCAGCGCCTCAAGCACAGCGTGGCGCCCGGCGAGGAATTCGCGGTTCCGGGAGCCTTCATCGGCTTGTTCCGCGGTGGCTGGGACGAGGCCGGCTATCGGATCCAGCGTTTCGTCGAGGCCGTGCTCGCCTGTCCGATCCCCGATCACGACAATTTTCCGTACGTCATTTTCGATTCGCGGGGTCACCAATGGGGCATCGACGAGACGCTTATGCGGTAGGCCGCCGAAAGGGCGGCCTATGTGGGCGCGGAGGTGTTCACGATCGACTTCGGCTGGGCGAAGGTGACAGGGGACTGGCACGCAGACCCGCAAAAATTCCCCCGGGGGCTGAGGCCGATCTCCGATTACGTCCACAGCCTGGGGATGAAGTTTGACTTGCACCTGCCCTTTGCGGAGGCCATGGCGGAGTCGCGGGTTCTCCGGGAGCATCCCGACTGGGCGGTGACGCCCAGTCCGACCCAGCGCCGCGCCTCTTTCGACGCCAGGGGCCTGTGCCTGGCTCATAAACCCGCGCAGCAGTGGGTCATCTCGGAAATCGTGCGGCTGGTGCGCGAAAGCGGCGTCGACTGGCTGTTACAGGACGGCGAGAACATGGTGAAGGGATGCTTTGCCACCCATCATACGCACGACCCAGAAGACAGCAATTACGCCAACTCGGTGGAGGGGCTGAGCGTGGTCCTCGATGCGGTGCGCCGCCAGATTCCGGAGTTGCTCTGGGAGAACTGCGAAGACGGCGGCAACATGCAGACCTTTCACATGGTGCGCAACGACGCCACCTCCATCGTTAACGACAACAGTGACTTTTTGGTGACGCGCCGGTCGATCTACGGCGCGACCTACCCGTTCCCGCCGCGCTAGACGGACCGCCACATGGAAACCACCCCCTGGGACATCTACCGGACCCGCAGCCACTTCTTCGGCGGCCCGCTGGTGCTGAGAAACCGTATCACCGAGTGGCCCGACTGGATGGTGGAGTTCATGCGCGAGGAGATGGCCATCGACAAGTCGATCCGGTGCCTGATTCGGGACGGAAAGGTGTATCACCTCACGCCGCCCCCGGACGGGACGTTTAACGATTACATCCAGTCTCACCACGAGGCAGGCGACCGGTCCGTGATCTTCGTCTATCGACAGGAGACGCCCTTCGAAGCCGAACGCGTGCGGCCGCGCGGCCTGCGCCCGCACGTCAGTTACCAGGTCCGGTTTCAGGAAGATCCTCGCCGGGTTGTGATGACCGGTCAGGAGCTGATGGAGTCCGGGATCGAGGTGCGGCTGCCGCGGCATTGGTTCGCGGGGATCGTGTACATGGAACCTAAGCAGGGCGATATCTGATTCTGCCGTTGAAGGCCCGGCCTCGCTAGAGTGAGAAGAAGGTGGAGCGGGCGATCTTTGTTGACCGGGTCGTGGTTGCAGAGGCGGCCCGGGAGTGCGGTTTCGAACTCGCCGGCGTAGCGCCTGCCGTCCCGGTGGCCGAGTTCGATCATTACGAGCGGTGGCTCGAGCAGGGCATGGCCGCGGGCATGAGTTACATGAGCGGGAGGCGGGCGGAGCTGCGGCGGGACGCCAGGCGCCTTCTTCCCTCGGCGCGGTCGGTCATCTGTGTCGGAAAACTTTACAACACAGCAGCGCCGTACTCGACCGAGCTCGTCGATCCGGCCCGCGGCTGGATTTCGCGTTACGCCTGGGCTCGAGACTACCACGACGTGATGCGCCGGAGCCTGGAGCGCCTCGCCCGTCGCCTGCGCGATCTCACCGGCACGGCGTTCGAATACAAGGTCTGCGTCGACACATCCCCGCTGCTCGAGCGGTCCTACGCGCGCCTGGCCGGCCTTGGCTGGATCGCCAAGAACACCTGCCTGATCAACGAGCGGCACGGCTCTTGGTTCTTCCTCGGCGAGCTTCTCACCTCGCTCGAGCTCGAGCCGGACCTCCCGCCTCCGGACCGCTGCGGCTCCTGCACCCGCTGCATCGATGCCTGTCCGACGAACGCCATCGTGCCGAGCCCCTCGACGGGCGGGCCGCAGTGGATGGTCGATTCCCGCCGGTGCATCTCCTATTTCACCATCGAGCACCGCGGCGCCATACCGGCTGAGGCGCGCCAGGGCCTCGGCCGGCACGTCTTCGGCTGCGACATCTGCCAGGACGTGTGCCCTTGGAACCGCCGGGCGTCGCGGACTTCAGACCCTGCCTTCGTCCCGCGGGAGGTGGCGCCGCCGCTCGAGGAGCTTGCCGCGCTCTCGGAGGAGGAGTTTCGGGAGCGTTACCGGCCCACACCCGTCTGGCGGGCGCGCTATCGCGGCTTCCTGCGTAACGTCGCGGTGGCGATGGGCAACAGCGGGCAGGAGCGATTTCGCGAACCGCTCGCGCGCCTGGCGGCCTCCGAGGATCCCGTTGTGGGCGAGCATGCCGCCTGGGCGCTCGGCCGGCTCCGCGTAGAATGAGGACTAGAATGACGGGGCGGCTATGGCTTGGCGCCGGAGCGCTGCTGGTCGCCGCGGCGGCTTTTGGCGGCCCGGTCGAGGAGGGCTTCGAGCACTTCTATAACCTGGAGTATGACGAGGCACTCGCCAAGTTTCGCCGGGCGATCGCCGCCGATCCCACCAACCCCAAACTTCACAACCATGTCGCCCAGACAGTGCTGTATCGCGAGCTCTACCGCGTGGGCGCCCTCGAAAGCGAGCTCGTCTCGGGCACCAACCCGTTCCTGCGCCGGCCCAAGGTCAATCCGACACCCGAGGACGAAAAGCAGTTCGACGACGCCATCGCGGCGGCGATGTCGCTCGCCAATGAGCGGCTGGCCGAAAAACCGGAGGATCCGGCGGCGCTTTATTCGCTGGGGGTCTCCTACGGCCTGCGGGCGAATTACAATTTCCTGATCCGCAAGGCCTGGATGGACGCCCTGCGCGACGCCACCACCGCGCGAAAGCTGCACGACCGGGTTGTGCGAATCGACCCTTCGTTTATCGATGCGCGGCTGATCCCGGCCGTGCATGATTACGTGGTCGGCAGTCTGCCCTGGCACTGGAAGGTGCTCGGCTTCCTGGTGGGCTTTCGCGGCGACAAGGAGCGGGGGATCGCCACCCTGGAGTTGATTGCCCAGCGCGGCTCGCTGAACCGCGAGGACGCCAAGATTCTGCTGTGCGCCGTCTACCGGCGCGAGCGCGAGCCGGCCAAGGCCGTCGCCCATCTCACCGATCTCATCCCGCGTTTCCCGCGCAACTACATCCTGCGGTTCGAGCTGGTCCAGATGTACAGCGATCTCGGCAAGAAGGAGGAGGCGCTGGCCGTGCTCCGGGAGATGGAGCAGCTCAAGCGAGCCGGGGCGCCGGGCTATGCGCGCCTGGCTTGGGAGAAGATCTGGTTCTCGCGCGGCACACTGCTGTTCTGGTACCGCGACTTCGATCAGGCGGTGGCCGATTTTCAGAAGGTCACGGCGCGGCCGCACGCCGTGGATCTGAATACCGAGGTTCAAGCCTGGCTGCGCCTGGGGCAGACCTACGACCTGATCGGCCAGCGCAGCCAGGCGCTCCGGGCCTATCAGCAGGCCATCCGCACGGCGCCCGAATCCGACCAGGCCCGCGAGGCGCGCCGCTACTTACAGGAGCCTTACCGGCGCAAGGATGTGGGGTGATCAGCCGAGTGCGGCCAGGTATCGCTCGGCCCGGCTCCCGTCAGGCGTTTCCGTGCTGATTTGAAAGGCTTCGGGCGCTCCGGCGGCGCGGTAGCTCTTCTCGGCGAATTCATAGAGGCGGCGCGCCACGGCGGAGCGCAGCGGACGTTTCATCGCATCGACGGGGGCGAGCAACGCCAGGCGCCGCGGTGCGATCGCCGCCGCCACATGCTCGAGGTCGAACTCGAGCAGCACGTCGCGCAGGAAGACGCCGGCGCCGTGCAGATAGCGGTCCGTCTGAGCCAGAAGCCGGTAAGCGCCCAAGCCGGCCTCCGAGACCGCTGCCTGGATCCGTTCGTCCAAGGCTGCGGCGAAGATGACCCAGAGCGCACCCGCGCCGCGGCCGATGGCGCACACGGCACCCGAGTCCACGTCGGTTCTCGTGAGCGCATAATCCACCGTGCGCACCACATCCTGGACGCGCATGCCGAGAAGTGATTCGTCCATGTACCACGCCATGTAGGCGATGGCTGTCTCGACATCGAAAAGGTGCCGGAAACCGGGCGGCTCGGTGATCGATGGCACGTGCGGAGGCCGCGTTTCGCCGATGCCGCGGACGTCGGCGGCGATCACGAGCCGCCCGTGCCGGCAAAGCTCTTCGAGCGCTCCGCCTTCCATGCCGTCAGCCTGCTTGCCCGCCTCGTTGAAATAAAGGATCGCCTGCGGCGAGCGGCGCTGCTCCGGAACGAAAACCCAGGCCGGAATGTAGATGCCGGGTTCGGAGAGGAACTCGAGCTTCTCGATCCGGTAGCCTTTGCGCGGCGTTTCGACGAGGAGGCGCACGCCGAGGGGACCTTCGGGACGGCGGAAGTGCAGCAGCGCCGCAAGGCGCGGGACGATCTGGCGGCGAAGCTCGGTGACGGTGTCGGCCGAATGCGGCGCCGGGCGTGGTGGTGGAAGCAGGGCCTGCTTGCGATGGATCAAAGACTGGATGGTTTGTCCCTGTTGCGAGTAACGCACGGAGCCGAGCGGCGTCACGTACAAGAACTCCGGCGCTTCGGCCTGAAAGTCCGGCTCGCGTGTGGGGCCTTCGCGTCCGAGAAACCACCGGCAGAACCAGCCGGTGGTCGCCAGCCGGAGTTTCACCGTCCAGGCGTGAGGGTCCGTGGCCTCTTCGGTGGCGAACCGCTCCGCGACGCCGGCGAGTTCGTAGCGCCGCCGGATGTGCTCGGCGGCAAGATTGAAGCCGGGGTTGTAGTTCTCGATCAAAGCCAGCAGCGGCCGCGGGCAGATGGCAACGTGGAGGTCGCACAGATCGATGCCGTAAAGCGCGGCGGGGAACAGGTTCTGCTCGACGTCGGACGGTCCCACGCGGCTGCCGGGCGTGATCTGGACCGGCCAGCGGTGGGCGGTTCCCCCCTGATTCACCACGGCGCACTTGACCCTTTCGTCGAGCGCGCTGATGAACAGGGTCAGTGTGCCGCCGCCCGAATGGCCCGCGCAACCGATCCGCTCGGGGTCCACCTCGGAGCGGCTGAGCAGATAGTCGATGGCGCGCACCCCATCCCAGATGCGGTAGTGGGTGAGGTCCTCGCCCATCAGGAGCAACACCTGGCCGGGCATGGAATGCTCGAAGATGGCGGTCAGGCCGGATTCGGTCTCGCCGGTGTACGGGTTCCAGTAGTGGCGGCGCTCACCCTGGCCGACGGGGTCATAGGCAAGCACGACGAAGCCGGCATGCACCAGATTGAGATAGGCGAACTGGTAGTCCGGCTGCATGCGAGCCAGCTCGTAGTGACCGCACGGGGAGATGATGCCGGGAAAGGGCCCGCGGCCGGCGGGGACGTAGAGGTTGCCGGTCACCCAGAAGTCAGGCCGGCTCTGGAACATGACGGTCTCGACGCGCCAGCCGTCGCGCTCGAGCACGCGGACGGTGCGCGCCTCGAGCGGCGTGCGTTGAGGAAAGCCGTGCACCATCTCACGCACCTTTTCGCGCACGAAACGGTTGCGGCGTTCGAGATCTTCCGGAGTGCGGATGGCGTCGCGCTCGCGGTCCCATTGGGCCGCCAGCGCGTTGAGTTTGGCGGCGACGAAAGCCAGCAGCATGTCGGGTAGCTCGGAGGCGTAGGAGGCCGGAGCAGCCCGCATCTGCGGCAGCGGAAGCAGCGAGGCGGCTTGCGCCAGAAAGCGACGCCGGCAAAGCTGGGAACGCGGGAAAAACTCTGCGCTCATCGTCGGCCTTCGCTATGATAACGGTTTCCCGCCATGACCACCGTCACTCACCTGGAATGCTCCCGATGCGGTAGGAGCTTCGAAGCGGGCCAGGTGCTCAATCTCTGCCCGTGCGGCGGGCCGCTGCTGGTGCGCTACGACCTGGAGAAGGCGCGCAAGAGCTGGAACCGGGCGTGGATTCCCAACGGCCCCTCGTCCATGTGGCGCTACCAGCCGGTGCTGCCGGTGCGGCGGCCGGAATCGATCGTCTCGCTCGGCGAGGGCTTCACGCCGCTCATCCGGGCGCGGCGTCTCGGCCGGAGGCTTGGCGCGGACAACCTGTGGATCAAAGATGAGGGGGTAAATCCCACGGGCTCATTCAAGGCGCGGGGACTCTCCTGCGCCGTTTCCATGGCGCTCGAGCTGGGGATCCGCAAGCTGGCCATTCCATCAGCCGGTAACGCTGCCAGCGCACTGGCCGCCTATGCGGCGGCGGCGGGCCTGGAAGCGCATATCTTCATGCCGCGCGACGTGCCGCAATCGAACTTCATCGAGTGCATGTCCTTCGGCGCGCGCGTGACGCTGGTGGACGGCCTCATCAGCGACTGCGCGCGCCTGGTTGCCGAGCGGCAGGCGGCCGAAGGCTGGTTCGACGTCACCACGCTCAAGGAGCCGTATCGCATCGAAGGCAAGAAGACGATGGGCTACGAGGTGGCCGAGCAGTTCCGCTGGGAGCTACCGGAGGCCATCTTCTATCCCACCGGCGGCGGCGTCGGCCTGATCGGCATGTGGAAAGCCTTTGCGGAGATGGAGGCGATGGGCTGGATCTCATCGCGCCGCCCGAAGATGATTGCCGTGCAGGCCGCCGGCTGCCAGCCCGTCGTGCGGGCCTTCGAGGAAGGGGCCAATGCGTGCCGGTTCTTCGAGAATGCGGCGACCCTGGCGAGCGGCTTGCGCGTGCCAAAGCCGCTCGGCGACTTCCTCATCCTCGACGCCATCCGCGCCAGCGGAGGGACTGCCGTGGCCGTGGAGGACGACGAGATTCTCGATGCCGGAATCGAGCTGGCGGCGGCCGAAGGGATGTTCGCCGCCCCCGAGGGGGCGGCCTGCGTGGCGGCGCTCGGTCGCCTACTCGCGAGCGGATTCCTCAGCCCAACCGATCGGATCGTGATCTACAACACCGGAAGCGGGCTCAAATACCTTGAAGCGTATTCCACGCGCTTCCCGCGACCCGCCGGCGAAGAGGCCCGGCTGGGAGGCCTGATCACTCCGCGATAGCGCGCACCGGCGCCCAGCGCTCCAGAAGCCTCCGGAGGACCTCCGCGCTGAACGGCTTGCTGACGAAGTCGTCCATTCCTGCCTCGAGGCAGCGCTCCCGGTCGCCCTGCATCGAGCTGGCCGTGACCGCCACGACAGGAGTGCGCCGCCCGGCGGGTTCCTGGGCCCGGATGCGCCGTGTCGCCTCGTAGCCGTCCATGTCGGGCATGTGGACGTCCATCAGCACAAGGTCATACTCGCAACCCTGACAGGCCTCCACCGCCTCCCGGCCGCTCTCCACCGCGTCCACCTCGCAACCCTCCCGCGCCAGCAGGCGCACGGCGATGGTGCGATTCACCGGATTGTCTTCGACGACGAGCACCCGGCGGCGGCGCCAGGCGCCGCCCAGAAAGAGCATCGGGCCGGCGGGGGCGGCCTCCAGGGGTTCCGAGCCCCGCACCAGCGGAATCGTGAACCAGAAGCTGCTCCCGTGCCCCAGTTTGCTGGTGCAGCCGATCTCGCCGCCCATCATCTCGACAAGGCGCCGGGCGATGCTCAATCCTAGACCGGTCCCGCCGAAGCGGCGCGTGGTGGAAGCGTCCGCCTGCGTGAATTCGTCGAAGATTCTTTCGAGCTGATCCTCCGCGATGCCGATGCCCGTGTCATCGACGCGGAATCGGACCGTACACCGGTCGCCGTCGCTGGCGGCCAGCTCGACCGAGATCCGCACCCAGCCGCGCTCGGTGAACTTGACGGCGTTGCCGGCCACGTTTGTCAGCACCTGCCGGAGGCGTCCGGGATCCCCCACGACCCAACGCGGCACATCCGCCGCCAGCTCCGTGTGAACTTTCACGCCCTTGGCATGGGCCTGCGGCAACAGAACCGTCGTGACGGCCCTTAGCGTCAGGCGGAGATCGAACAGGACGGATTCGATCTCGAGTCTGCCTGCCTCGATCTTGGCGAAGTCCAGAATGTCGTTGACGATCCGCAGCAGCGAGTCGGCAGCCTCCTTGATCGTTTCCGCGTAATGGCGCTGCTCGGGGTTGAGCGGGGTACACAACAGGAGCTCGGCCATGCCCAGCACGCCAGTCATCGGCGTGCGGATCTCATGGCTGATCGCCGCCAGAGAACGAGTGCGGGTCTCGGCGGCTTCCCTGGCCGCGGCGAGCGCGAGCAGCAGCTCCTCGTTCTTCCTGCGGAGTTCGCCCGCAATTTCTTCCAGCCGCCGGTTGACCAGCCGCAGTTGCTCGTCCGCCTCAGCACAAGTTGCGGACGCAGCTTGGTTCACGTCCGGTAACTGCTGATCCACCACAACTCCAGGGATCCCTGCACCGGTAGGATGTTCACCGCCGCCCGCCCCGTCTCCCCGGCCCGCTCCGGAGGAACGCGCCCGGCGCTCGCAAAGGTTGGAGGCGGTGCCCCCTGCCGATTCCCTTTATGATAGCGTTTCAGCCAGGAGAATTTCAGCGATGCGGCGGGGGTCCTTGGCCACGACCACGGGGCGATTTTCGAAGGCGCCGCGGACCGGCACGCCGGCCGGGGTAACGAGTTGTCCCGTGTGGTACCGGTAAACGTAATCAGGGTCTTTCAGGAGATGGCCGGTGAGGACTCCGACCACATCCTCATCCGGCGCGATCACGCCCGCCTGGCGCAGCTTGCGGATGCCGGCGAGCGTAGCGGCCGAGGCGGGCTCGCAACCGATGCCGCAGCGGCCGATCACCGCCTTGGCGTCGGCGATCTCCTGCTCACTCACTTTCTCGACCACACCGCGCGACGAGCGCACCTCGAAGGCGGCCTTCGGCCAGGAGACCGGATCGCCGATGCGGATCGCGGTGGCGAGCGTTTCCGGATGCGCGACTGGACGGAAGCCGCCGCGGCCCTCCTCGCGCATGTACTCGTAAAAGGGCGCGGCCCCCTCAGCCTGAATCACCGCCAGCCGCGGCATCTTCTCGAGGAACCCGTGCTCGGATAGCTCCCGCAGGGCCTTGCCGAAGGCGGCCGTGTTGCCGAGGTTGCCGCCGGGAAGCGCGATCCAGTCCGGCGCGCGCCAGTCCCGCTGGTCCATCATCTCGATGACGATGCTCTTCTGTCCCTCGATCCGGAACGGATTGACCGAGTTGAGCAGATAGATGCCGAGTTCGCCGGCGAGCGAGCGCACCAGCGCGAGGATCTCGTCGAAGTTGGCCTCCACCTGGAGCGTGCGCGCGCCGTATTCGAGCGCCTGCGCGAGCTTGCCGAAGGAGATGTTGCCGTGCGGAATGAAGATGATCGGCTCGAGGCCCGCCGCTGCGGCGTAGGCGGTCATCGAAGCCGAGGTGTTGCCTGTGGAGACGCAGGCCACGCGCCGCATGCCCAGCCGCAGCGCTTGGGCCACGCCGCAGGTCATGCCGTTGTCCTTGAAAGAGCCGGTCGGGTTGAAACCCTGATGCTTGAAGGTGAGCCTCTCCAGGCCGGCGTACTCGGCCGCTTTCGGCGCATCGAGCAGCGGCGTGTTGCCCTCGCCCAGCGTGACGACCGAGCCGTAGTCCTCGAGAAACGGAATGAGCTCCCGGTAGCGCCAGACGCCGCTGCGGTCGATCGGGGCGTTCTCCGTGCGCCGCTCGCGCCATAGCCGCTTCAAGCGGCCCGCGTCGAGGTGAAGCTCCGGATACTCGACTTCGAGAAGGCCTCCGCAGCTCGGGCACTCGTAGATGACCTCGGTGATGGGAAACCGCCGCCGGCAGGCGCGCTCGAAGCAGACGAGTTCGGCCGTCATGAAACCCTGATTATACTGATTGGGACTTCATCCTCCGAGGACGGATGCATGCTGGCGGTTCATTTCGAAAACGGGCGCGTGGAACTGCGGCGCGCGGCGCGGCCTCGCCGCCCCGAGGGCTTCGCCCTCCTCCGGCTGCTGGCGGCGGGCATCTGCAATACCGATCTGGAACTGCTGGCCGGCTATTACGGCTTCCGCGGGCGGCCCGGTCATGAATTCGTGGGCGAGGTCATCGAGGCGGACGATCCGGCGCTCATGGGCCGGCGCGTCGTCGGCGAAATCAACCTGGCCTGCGGCCGCTGCAACTGGTGCGCCGCCGGCCTCGGGCGGCACTGCCCGCGCCGCAAGGTGCTCGGCATCGTGAAACACCCTGGCGCTTTTGCTGAATTCCTGACCCTGCCCGAGAGAAACCTCCATCCGGTCCCGGATTTGCTTTCCAACGAGCGGGCGGTCTTCGTCGAGCCGGTCGCCGCCGCTTGCGAGATCCTCGAACAGGTGCGGATTCCGCCGGGCGCCCCCGTCGCCGTGCTGGGCGACGGCAAGCTGGGCCTGCTCGTGGCGCAGGTGCTGGCCGCTCACGGTGCAAAGGTCCACCTTTACGGAAAGCATCGTGAAAAGTTACGCATCGCCGAGGCGGCGGGAGTTCATACGGCCCTTGCAGCGAGGAGGCTCCCCGTGGCTGCTTACGACTGGGTGGTCGAGGCGACCGGCGCGGCCGCCGGGCTCGGGACTGCCGTCGCGATGGCGCGCCCGCGCGGCACTGTGATTCTCAAGTCGACCGTCCACGACCGGGTGCCGTTCGACACAGCTCCAGTTGTGGTGAATGAGGTGACCCTGGTCGGCTCCCGGTGCGGGCCGTTCGAGCCGGCTTTGCGGTTACTGGCGGAGGGCGCCGTGCGGGTCGATGAGATGATTTCGGCGGTCTACCCGCTCTCGCGGGCTGCGGAGGCGCTGCGGCGCGCGGCCGACAAAGGCGTGCTCAAGGTGCTGCTCGTTCCGGATTGATCCGGGCTTGGCTTACCGGATCAGTGCGGCAGGCCCTCGATCCACTTGTCTACGGGCTGCGATTCGGCCGACTCCGACTTGAGCTCCATCAGCCCGTATTCGAAGCCCTTGTCGAAGGCGCGAAGGTTCAGTGCTTCCGTTCCGGCGGGCACCGAGTCGGCGACGGCCTTCCGCAGCGACTCCGGTTGAAGCAGTTTCGTGACCGCCGCGAAGAAGCCCACCATCACGATGTTGAGCACCAGGCGCCGGCCCAGCTCCTCAGCCAGCCGCGTTGCGGGAACCCCGTGGATCCTGATGCCGTTCGGCAGGTCGTGGATCCGCACCAGATCCTCTTCGATCAGCAGCGTGCCGCCAGGCTTCAGCTCCGGCATGAAGCGGTTGTAGGCGTCCTGCGACATCGCAATCAGGATGTCCGGCTGCGTGATGTAGGGATACAGGATCGGTTCATCGGAGAGGATCACCTGGGCGGAGCAGGCGCTACCGCGCGCCTCCGGTCCGAAGGCCTGGGTGAGCGTCGCGTAGCCGTTTTCAAAAATCGAGGCGGCTTTGCCGATAATCATCGCCGCCAGAATGACACCCTGGCCGCCAAAGCCTGCCACGCGAATTTCGGTCAGTGGCATGCCACCTCCTCGACGCAGGCGTATTTCTCGCCTAGACGCTCCCGGAGCTGGTGATGCATGGTGCCGAGCAAAGTGGGCCGTGTCCGATCGACGAACTTGCCCACGATGATGTCGGAGTTGATGTCGAAGGCCACCTCCGAGGTCGGGGCGCCGTTGCGGATCTTGCT
This sequence comes from uncultured Bryobacteraceae bacterium, assembly GCA_938003835.1. GTDB lineage: Bacteria > Acidobacteriota > Terriglobia > Bryobacterales > Bryobacteraceae > CALKXJ01. The sequence continues at coordinate 18,534 of CALKXJ010000008.1, forward strand.
GCGCTGCTTGTAAAACTTCATCGCGTCCAGGCCGTCTCCCATCCGGTTGCGGCGCTGGTAGAGGGTCGGGCAGGGCGAGATGATCTCGATGAAGCTGAAGCCCTCCTTGTTCAGAGCCTCCTTCATGGAGCGGGCGAGCTGGCGCACATGGAAGGTCGTCCACCGCGCCACATACGTTGCGCCGGCGGCCTCGGCCAGCTGCGGGAGATTGAACGGGGGCTCGTAACAGCCGTAGGGCGTCGTACTGCTCAGCGCCGAAATCGGCGTGGTGGGCGCCACCTGGCCGCCGGTCATGGCGTAGATCAGGTTGTTGACACAGATGATGACCAGATCGAGGTTCCGGCGCGCCGCGTGAATGAAATGATTCCCGCCGATGGCGAACAGGTCGCCGTCTCCGGAATAGACGATCACCTTCAGCTTGGGATTCGCCAACTTCAGGCCGGTGGCGAACGGGATGGCACGACCGTGCGTGGTGTGGAAGGAATCGAGCTTGAGATAGCCCGCCACGCGCCCGGTGCAGCCGATGCCGGAGACGATCGCCACCTTGTCCAGGTCGACCTTGGACTCGATCAGCGCCCGGGCAAAGCAGTTCACCGACGTGCCGATGCCGCAGCCCGCGCACCAGATGTGCGGGATCCGCTCCATGCGCAGGAATTGCTCGACGGGATTCTCCGGAATGACCTCTAGCTCAGCCATTACTTTGCCGCCTCCAGAATTGCCTCGAGGATTTGCTCCGGCCGGTGGACCGTGCCGCCGGCGTGAGGGACCGGGACGGTGCGCGCGGCGCCGCACGAGGCGCGCTCCACTTCCCGGGCGATCTGGCCCATGTTGAGCTCGGGCACGACAAACGCCTTGACCTGCTTGGCGATTTCACGAACCCGCCAATCGGGGAACGGCCAGACGGTGAGCAGGCGCAGTTTGCCGACTCGCACTCCTTTCCGGCGGGCCAGCTCGATCGAGCGCTGCGCCACCCGCGCCGTGATGCCGTAAGAAACCACGACCACCTCAGCGCCGTCGATGCCTTCTTCCTCCCGCATGCTGATCCGCTCAGCCGCGTTGCGGATCTTGGCGGTGATCCGCCGGATCAACTTGTCCTGCGCTACGGGGCTCATGGCCGGATAGCCGCGCTCGTCGTGCGTGAGACCGGTAATGTGAAACCGGTAGCCCATGCCGGCGTGCACCATCTCGGGCACCAGATCCCCGTCGGTTTCATACGGCTGGAAGGCCTCCGGCGGTTTGTTGGTCAGCCGCCGCGGATAGATCTCGATCTCTTCCGCTGGCGGGATCACCACCTTCTCGGTCATGTGGCCGACGCACTCGTCCATCATCAGCAAAACCGGCGTGCGATACTGCTCGGAGAGATTGAAAGCACGGATGGTCAAATCGAAGCACTCCTGCGGCGAACTCGGCGACAGCGCGATGATCTCGTAGTCGCCGTGGGAGCCCCAGCGCGCCTGCATCATGTCGGCCTGAGCTGGAAGCGTCGGCAGGCCGGTCGACGGCCCGCCTCGCTGCACGTTGACGAAAACGCACGGCGTCTCGGTCATCGCGGCATAGCCGATGTGCTCCATCATGAGCGAGAAGCCGGGACCGGAGGTCACCGTAAAGGCCTTGGCGCCCGCCCAAACGGCGCCTTGAATGGCGATCGAGGCGGCCAGTTCATCCTCCATCTGGATGAAGGTGCCGCCTACAAGCGGAATCCGCTGCGCGAAACGCTCCACGACCTCTGTGGACGGCGTGATGGGATAGCCTGCGGCAAATCGCGCACCTGCGGCTAGACACCCTTCCGCGCAGGCGAAGTCACCATCGAGAAAATGGATGCCGGTGAGAACTCCTTTCGGGTCCGCCGTCATTCTTCATCCTCGCTGTCTTCCCCCGGCTTGCCGTTCGATGGGATCTTCCAGCCGTAGATGGCAAAGTCGGGGCAATACATTCCGCACAGATCGCAACCACTACATTTTTCAGGGGCGACCACGTAAGGCGGGTGGTAGCCTTTCGAGTTAAACGCCGAAGAGAGCGCAAGGACCTTCGTCGGGCAGAACTCGACGCAAAACCCGCAACCCTTGCAGCGCTCAACGATGATGGAAACGGAACCTTTTGCCATCCGGAGCACTCCGAGCTGGGACGAATCAGCCCGTCCCCCTTCATTTTTGCACGTTCGATACCAGCGAGAGGCGGCTGTTGAAGGATTCAACACCAAACTCAATCGACATACAGCAACGCCGCCTTGGAGCGCACACCCCCTTGAGTCAGTATCACCTCGTGCAGACCCGAACTGAGCTCCTGCGGAACCACGATGTTCACCTGGTACAGTCCGACGCTTCCGGGTGACAGACCGCTGAAGAGCACAGAGGCAGCGCGCCCGCCGACGCTGACTTGCGGTTGCTCGAGAGTCCGGGCCAGCGGCGTCTGCGGCGTCGGTTCCCCGCTCGGGGGCGTATGGTCAACTGGACCGAGCCCGTTGGCATAAAGCTGGATGACGCGCCCGCGCCGCGCACGGTTGGCCGAGGTGAGCACCCGGTAGTCTTCGTCGCGTGCGGCGGCGAGCAGGCGACCGCTGCCCGCCAGATCCGCGATCTCAAAGAAAGCCGGCGAGTAGTCATAGAGCGGAAGCGTATAGAGCGCGCTTTCGCTCAAGGCGCCGATGCTCACCTTCATCTTGACCGAGTTCAGCCCGCGGAGCTCCCAGGGAATCTGTACGTTGATCTGCCCCTCGCTGACGAAGTAAAGGCGGCCCGGCAGGCTGAGCTTGCGCTCCGCGACGTCGAAGCTGACGCTGGTGGTGGCCAGCGCGAGCGGCAGGTAGGGCGTGCTGTATACCTTGAACGCCTCGCTGAGGTTCCGCCCGAAGATCGAGATATAGGAGCCAGGCGCCAGCCCTCGGCCGACCTCGCCGCCGGCAGCATTGACTACGCCATTCTGGAAGATGGCCGGGCGCAGGCGCACCCGACCCGGGAACGAGACGGCCAGGGTGGGTCCGGTCATCAGCTCAGCGCTGAACTCGAATTCGCCTGGAAACAGCGGCGCCACGGCGCGAGCGTAGGCGATCCCCAGCTCGTCGGTGCGCTCGCTGGCCCGCACGATGCCCGCGGCAGGACGGAAACGGACCGGAACGTTCGGCACGGGCACGCCGTGGCGGTCCACGACCTTGAGCAAGAGGTCTCCGGGAATCGTCTCGCCGGCGTTGGCTACAAAGTCGAAGCCGCTGATCGGAAGAATATTGAACGGCACGCCGTCGCCGCGCAGGTACAGGTAAGGCACGCGCAGCGGCACGGCACCGCCTTCGATCACCACGAAACCCTCGTAAGAGCCCGGCGATGGCAGCGAAACTAGGCGCACGCTCACTTGCTCGGAGGCCCCGGCTGCCAGAGTCAGCCGCGAACCGCTCAGTTGGAGGCGCGCATCCGGGGGGTCGATCCGCAGCGCCAGCGTCACGGCGGCGTTGCCGCGGTTGCGGATCCGGAGCCCTAACGACGGAAGCGAATCGGGGCGGACGGCGCCGAAAGAAAGCGTGGCCGGCTCCGCCGTGATGGCGGTACGCACCGCTTGCACGACATCGACTTTGCCGGCGCCTTGAGCCGTGACGCTTGCCGGAATCCGGCCGCCGTTTTCGTCAAAGTCCCCCAGATTGCCACGCGCCGTGTTGGCGAGAGCCGACTTGAGATCCGCAGGCGTAAAGGCGGGCCGAAGCTGCTTGACGAGCGCGGCAGCCCCGGCGACGATCGGCGCCGAGAAGCTCGTGCCCTGCGCCGCGGTGAAGCCGTCCGGGCTCCACAGATCGCCGTTCGGGTCGTAAGACTGTGTCGCCAGATAAAGATCGGTCCCCACGGCCACCAGTTCGGGTTTGACGTGGTTTTCTCCGATGCCCGGCCCACGCGAGGAGAAGTAGGCGATCGTGTCCGCCTCGGCATCGAGCTCCACCAGGGCCGGATCGAGCCTCCATGACCGGTTCGGATCCGCTCGAAGCAGTTCTCGCACCGCGCGGCCGTCCTCAGCCCCCATCATGGCGGCCGGGATGCCCGTCTCGGCCAGGCCTAGCGGGGGGAAGATGAAATTCGATCCCCCGCTTTGGACAAAGACCACCGCCACAGCCCCGGCTCGCTGCGCGTTGGCCACCTTCGTGGCATAGGCGCACCCGCCTCGATCGACAAGCGCAATCGCACCCGCCAGGGAGTCCCGCGCCAGCGGGCGGCAAGCGAAACCATCGAGCTCCGTCGCCCCGACATCTTTGAGCGGAGCGGTGATCGGCCCTTCCGGCCGCGGGCCGTTGCCAAACAGGACCGGGATCTCTCGGAGGCGGCCCGGCACGCCGTCGCCGAGCGCCTGGAGAGTGGAAAAGAAAATGTGGGCGTTTGTCGACGCGCCAACCGTGATGGCCGAGGGCGCCGTTCCCGGGCTGTGCATCGAGTTCAGGGCGGGGAAGCGTATCGCCAGATCGCCGTCGTTCCCCGCCGAGACGACCACCGTGAGACCGCTGCGCACCGCGTTTTCGACCGCGGCGACCTGGACGTCGCAAGGATCCGCTCCCGGGCGACCGCAGACCGAGCCGCGGTCGTTCGGCCCCCATTCGGCGGGTTGCCCTGAGGCCAACACGACGATGTCCATACCGTCCCGCAGCGCGTCCTCGAGCGCCATCACGATCACATCGTCGAAAGTCACATCGTTGACCCCGGGCGAGCCGTAAATCTTGTAGTTGCCAAGGTAAGCCTTGGGCGCCACGCCGGAGACCGTAGCGGAAGCGCCTCGGGTTTCCATTCCCGCGACAGCCATTGCGGCGGCCGTGCCATGCCCCACACGGTCACGGGGCGAAAGATCGTCCGGACGGGAGAACTCGGGCCGGTCAGCCAGCACGAGCAGGTCAACGTAGCTTCGGGCGGCGATGATCTTGTTGGTAGTGAACGGGCAGTCGGCCGGCTCGCAGCGCGGATAGCCCGGCGGCGGGCGCAGGGTCGGATCCTGAAAAGCCGGGTGCGTGTGGTCGATGCCCGTGTCAAGAATTCCGATCTTGACGCCCGCTCCGGCGTTCTGGCTCCCACCGACCGTCGGCCAGGCCGCGCGCGCCCGCACCAGATCGAGCGCCCGGTTCATGTGACGGCGGATGGGCCGCATGCGACGGACCTCGGCCACTCCCGGCAGCGATTTCAGCTCCTCCTCCGAGGCGCCGGGCGCCGCCACGTAGACGGCATTCAGCACCGTCTGCGTGGCGCCAAGCACGGTCATGCCCCGGCTCGCGAGCGCCGCTCGCAGCCTCTCCTGCTCGGCCTCGATGCGATGGAGCTCTTCGGCGGCCGCGTGCCGGCTGGAGGGTCCGGTCGTGAGCTTGCCGGCCAGGGGCGGCTCACGCAACACTAACGCGAATCGATCCAGCCGTCCTTGCGCAAGGGCGAGCGGTCCGAGGAGGAGCAGGACGAAAAGCTTCACCGGCGCCAGCCGTCGCGAGAAACGCGTATTCGCTCTCACGCCTCAAACAGACGCCTGCGGGGCCGCAGGCGTTTCGGAAGCTTCCGGGGAGGCCTTCACCACGAGCAGCGTCAGATCATCATCGAGCGGCCTTCGCCCGAGAAACTGCCGGACCGCCTCCCGGACGGCATCCCGGATCTCAGCCGCCGAACGCAGGCGGTTCTCGGCGATGATCGCTCTCAGGCGTTCCTCCCCGAATTCTTCCTCGTCCTCGTTGGTGGCCTCGACCAGCCCGTCAGAGAACATCACCAGCACGTCGCCCTTGCCGAAAGCGGTTTCCGCCTGGATATAGCGAGCTTCCGCCAGCACGCCAAGGACCGGCCCGCCGCACTCCAGACGCTCGAAGTCCGTCTGTCCGTCGGGATCGGCGCGAAGCACGAGCGGGGGCAGATGCCCCGCATTCACGTAGCTCAGGCGCCGTCTTTGCGGATCGTACAGGCACCAGATGAGGCTGACGAAACGATCCACCGAAGTGCGCACTGCCAGGATTTGATTGAGGTGGCGGCAGGCCTGTTCGAGCGTCCTACCGTCACCGGTGGGGGCGGCCGAGCGCACCGCCCCGTGCAGGAGCGACATTAGCAGCGCCGCTGGGACGCCTTTGCCGGAAACGTCGCCGAGGATGATCGAGATCTTGCCGCCGTCGATGGGAAAGATGTCGTAGAAATCGCCGCCCACCTGCCAGGCCGGCTCGCAGGCGGCGGCGAAGTCGATCCCTTTGCAGTCCGGACATCCGGCGGGCAGCAGATCCTGCTGGACGCGCCGGGCAAGCTCCACCTGCTGCTCCACCTGCTTGCCGCGCACGTAGTGATTGAGGCGCAGGCCCAGGATGCCCATCGAGGCCAGAAGCGCCACCGCCGCCGAGACGCTCACCACCAGATTCCGCCGCAGGTGGGCAAAGCTGGGCCCGGCCGCCTCCGCAGAGATCGCGATTTCGATGGCGGCATAGCGCGGTAACGGAACCGGGGCCCTTCCCTCGGGTCCGGAGGCGGCAGGCGGGCGGCCGCGGAAGCGCGGCCGGAAGGGAAACAGGGCTACCAGCACCGGGCCGGACCGCGCACGCATCTCGACAAAGACGCGCGCCGTCGGATCGAGCAGCATCGCCAGGTGCTGTGCCGAAAACGGCGTTGCAGGCGCCTCGCCGCTCTCCACCAGCACCTCGCCCCGCGGACCGAGGATGCGCACCCATACCAGGTTGCGCTCCTCCTGGAGCGCCTCGTGGAAAATCGCCGCGAGCTCCTCCGGCTCACGGGCGTCGGCCTGAAAAGCCTGCCTCGAGAAAGAGACCGCGTGACGGGCCGCCTGGCGCCACAGGTCGTCCTCCACCAGCCGCTGCGCCACGAAGCGATAGGTGCGGATGCTCTGCACGAGCAACAGCACCCCGAGCACGCCTCCGATGACGATCAAGGCGCGGAACAGCAGATAACGTGGCGCCCGGGTCTCCTCCATCGCCTGAGCCAGATTCTATCGCCGCTCCCCCTCAGAGCATGCCGACGACGGCATTCACCAGCACCGCGCCCATGCCGATCGGGATCAGATACTTCCAGCCGATGCTCATGAGCTGGTCGTAGCGGAAGCGCGGAAACGTGCCGCGGATCCAGATCATCAGGTAGACGATCACGCCCACCTTGAGCAGGAACCAGAACAGGCCGATGACGGCCCGGTTGACCGCCGGGATCAGAAATACCAGGCCGGTGATGACCAGCGTGACGGCGATCACTGCCATGAAGATGGCGCGCCAGCGGCTGAAAGGCATGAGCCGCTTGGTCAGCCAGAAGCAGCCGGCGCCCCCGGCGAGGAACAGAACCAGCGGGAAGGCCACGTTCAGCGGCCATTCCAGCCAGGCCACATTGGGAAAGGGCCGCAGCCAGCCGCCCCAGAACAGCGTCACTCCCGCGCCGCCGATCACAAAGATGCTCGCGTACTCGGCCAGGAAATAGAGCGCCCAGCGGAAGCCGCTGTACTCGGTCATGAAGCCGGCCACCAGCTCCGATTCGGCCTCCGGCAGGTCGAACGGCAGCCGGTTGGTCTCGGCGATCGCTGCGATCAGGAAGACCATGAACGGGATGATCATCAGCCCGTAGTGGTCAAAGACGAACCAGATCTGCCGTTCCAGTTGCCGCTCGACGATCTCCACCATGCTGAGCGTGCCCGCGGTCATCACGCCGCAGATCAGCGCGAGCGCTAACGCGACCTCGTAGCTGACGAGCTGGGCGGAACTGCGCAGGGCGCCGAGCAGGGGATAGTGGCTGTTGGAGGACCACCCGCCCACGATGATGCCCAGCACGCCCACCGCTGACATCGCCGAGATCACCAGCAGGCCGACGTTGACGTCCGTGACGACGATGTATTCGCTAAAAGGCAGCACGGCGAAGGCGGTGAGCGCCGTGAAGGCCGGAATCACCGGCGCCAGCCAGAACAGCGCCCGGTCGGCCGCGGCCGGAATCACGTCCTCCTTGGCTAGCAGCTTCACCGCGTCGGCGATCGGCTGAAGGATCCCGTGCGGGCCGACGCGCATCGGCCCGAGCCGGACCTGCATGTCGGCGAGCACCTTCCGCTCGAGCAGGACGATGTAGCCGGCAAGCAGGGGAAACAGCCCGACGATCACCAGCGTGATCACAACCGGCGTGAACAGCGGATGTTGAACGATGCTCTCCATAGCCTTAACGGACCAGCGAGGTCTGGGCGAGCCGGAGGAACGGCTCCGGATAGACGCCGATGGCGAGCGTCAGCACCCCGGTGACGGCCAGCGCCACCCGGAGCCCGACGGTGCTCTCCAGCGGCGGCGCCGCCACCGCTTCACTAATAAACATGCTACGCACGATCCGGAAGTAATAGTAGATCGCCACCGCCACATAGAGCGCCGCCAGCGCCGCCAGCAGGTAGTGGCTGGTCTCGAGCAGCGCAAGGAAGATGTAGTACTTGCCGATAAAGCCCGCCGTGGGCGGAATGCCGGCGAGCGACAGCAGGAAGATCAGCATCAGCACGGCGTAGCCCGGGCTGCGGTGCATCAGCCCGGCCATGTCCTCGATATCCTCGCCGATCAGATTCTCCCGCCGCAGCGCCACAACCACCAGGAAGGCGCCCAGCGTCATGAAGGCGTAGACCAGGATGTAGACGGCCATGCCCTTGAGCCCGGTGGCGTTGCCGGCGATGAGGCCGAGCAGGATGTAGCCGGCGTGGGAGATCGAGCTGTAGGCCAGCAGGCGCTTGACGTTGTTCTGCGTGATCGCCGCGAGATTCCCGATCGTCAGGCTTAAAACAGCGACCAGCACCAGCAGCGGCTCCCAGGCCGGGCGAGCCGTCTCGAGCGGCCCCAGGAAGATGCGCATCAGGAAGGCGAAGGAAGCAGCCTTCGAGCCGACCGCCAGGAACGCCGTAACGGTCGTGGGTGCGCCCTCGTAGGCGTCCGGCGCCCACATGTGGAACGGTGCGGCCGAGACCTTGAACAGCACGCCCACGGCGGTGGTGGCCATCGCCAGGAAGACCACCGGATCCCAGGCGTCCCGCGAGGCGATGGCCGCGGCCACGGCGCGCAGCTTGGTCGAGCCGGCCAGCCCGTACATCACCGAGAAGCCGTAGACCATCAGGCCGCTCGAGAATGCGCCGAGCAGCAGGTACTTCATCGCCGCCTCGTTGGAGCGCTTGCGCTCCCGCAGGAAACCGACCATCACGTAAAAGCAAAGGGCCATCAGCTCCAGCCCGATGAAGAGCGTGATCAGGTCGGTGCCCGTGGCCAGGAAATACATGCCGCACTGGGCGAGCAGGATCAGGCCGTAGTATTCGCCGTGATGCTCCCCTTCGATCTCCAGATACCGCCAGGAAACGATGGCCACCAGCAGCGAAACGGCCACGAAGATCCAGTTGAAGAACAGCGAAAACCCGTCCACCGTCAGCGTGCCCTGGAACGCGGTGATTTCGGGCAGTCCTTCGGAAGCCAGGAAGGCCTGCTGCCGCCACAGGCCGGCCGCGGTGAAGATCTCGCCCGCGAACAGGAACCAGACCAGGCGCTTGCGCTGGCGCGGCTCCGGAAACAGGAAAAAGTCGAACAGCAGAACGGCGCAGCCGAACAACGCCAGCATGATGGCCGGCACGAGGACGAAGTGATCGGTGCTGGTGTAGAACTGGCTCATCGCTCACCTGCCTCCACCGCGCCCGGCGCCGGCGCCTGCACCGCTAAGGCGTGCTGGGCGAAATAGTCCGGCCTGACGCGCTCGACGAGCTGCGCCACCGGCTTCTCCAGGACCTCGAAGTACGGCTTGGGATAAACGCCAATCCAGAGCGCCCAGGCCATGAAGGGGAGAAAGACGGCCCACTCGCGCAGGTTCAGATCCGGCAGGCGCAGGTTCTTCGGGTTGGTGATCTGGCCGAGCATCGTCCTTTGATAGAGCCACAACAGGTACGCGGCGCCCAGGATGACCCCCGTGACGGCGAAGGCCGCCCAGGCGCGGTTAGTCTCGAAGGCGCCCTGAAGAATCGTGAACTCGCCCACGAAACCGTTGAGCAGCGGCAGGCCCGCCGAGCTGAGCATGGCGAAGGCGAACACGAAGGAGAAGTTCGGCATCACGTGCGCCAGGCCGCCGTACTCGCTGATCATGCGCGTGTGCCGCCGCTCGTAGGCCACCCCGACGATCAAGAACAGCATTCCGGTCGAGATGCCGTGGTTGATCTGCTGGATCACGCTGCCGGCGATGCCGTTGGGATTGAGCGCGAAGATCCCGAGCGTGCAGAAGCCGAGATGGCTCACCGAGGAGAAGGCCACCAGTCGTTTCCAGTCATCCTGCATCAAACTGACCAGCGCTCCGTAGATGATGGCCACGATAGAGAGGGCGGCCATCACCTGCACGATCCAGGGATCGATCGAAGCCTTGGGCAGCAGCGGCAGCGAGAAGCGCAGGAAGCCGTAGGTGCCCATCTTGAGCAGGATCGCCGCCAGGATCACCGAGCCGGCCGTCGGCGCCTCTGTGTGGGCGTCCGGCAACCAGGTGTGGAAGGGGAACATCGGCACCTTGATGGCAAAGCCGATGAAGAACGCCCAGAAGACCCACCGCTCGAGCGCGAGCGGCATGTCCAGCTTCAAGAGCTCCGAGATCTCGAAGGTGTAAAAACCGTGCTGCTCGAAGTGCTGGAAATAGAGCGTCAGGATGCCGAGCAGCATCAGGACGCTGCCCGCCAGCGTGTACAGGAAGAACTTGATAGCCGCATAGAGCTTACGCGGCCCGCCCCAAACGCCGATGATGAAATACATCGGCACCAGCACCACCTCCCAGAACACGTAAAAGAGGAAGAAGTCCAGGGAGATGAACACGCCGATCATTCCCGTCTGCTGGAGCAGGAACATCGCGTAGTAGGCCTTCAGGTGCCGGTCGATCGCGCTCCAGGAAGAGAGTATGGCGAGGAATCCGAGCAGCGTCGTCAGCATCACCAGCAGGAGGCTGATGCCGTCGATGCCGAGGTAGTACTTGACGCCGAGAGCCGGAATCCAGTCGTAGCGCTCCACCATCTGGAAGCCTTCGGCGTTCTTGTCGAAGCGGAACACCAGCGGCAGCGAAACCAGGAAGCCCGCGGCGGCGGCGATGTTGGCCCAGATGCGGATGAGATTCTTGTTCGAGCCCGGCAGCAGGAGCAGCACCAGCATGCCGGCGAGCGGGGTGAACAGGACGATGCTCAGCAGATGTTCGCTCATGATCACCTCACCGCATCAGGTAGTAGCCGAGCGCCACCGCGACGCCCACCAGGATCACCAAAGCGTACGATTGCAAATAGCCGGTCTGCAACAGCCGCGCCGGATAGGAAAACATCTTGACGGTGAAGGCGATCAGTCGCACCGAGCCGTCCACCACCCAGGTGTCCCACCAGACCGAAAGCGTCGAGGTGAACCGTGTCAGCCAGCCCGTGCCGTTGACGCCGCCGTCGACCACGGCCGCATCGAACCGGCTGAGCAGGCTGCCCCCGCCCTTTGCCAGGCCGTTGACGAAAAGAAAGTCGTAGATCTCGTCGACGTACCACTTGTTGTAGAGCACGTTATAGACGGGCGCCGCTCTCTGCCGGATCGCCTCCGGCGCATCCGGCCGAACCAGATAAAGGTGCCGGGCCAGAGCGATGCCGGCCGCGGCAATTACCACCGAGAGGATCATCAGGGCCCACTCGATCGAGACGTCGTGGTGTGCCTCCGCATGCGCGTGCCAGTGCGCAGTGGCGGCGGCGAAGACGGGCGCCAGCCAGTGTTCGAACAGCCGGAAGCCCTCGCCGAACCACGTCCAAATCTTCGGCATCCCGATCCAGCCCGCGGCGACGCTGCCCGCCGCCAGCGCCACCAGCGGCACGGTCATCACCGGCGGGGATTCGTGCACGTGCCGCGACGCCTCCTCAGACAGGCGCGGCCGGCCGTGGAAGGTGAGGAACATCAGCCGCCACATGTAGAAGGCGGTCATGAAGGCCGTCACCACGCCGACCGCCCAGAGGGCCTTCGAGCCGAGCGGCGAGCTCCAGGTCTGCCAGAGAATCTCGTCCTTGGAAAAGAAGCCCGCCAGCGGCGGAATACCCGCGATCGCCAGCGAGGCGATCCACATCGTCCGGTAGGTCACCGGGATCTTGTCTTTGAGGCCGCCCATCCGCCGGATGTCCTGCTCGCCGCCCAAGGCGTGGATCACCGAACCCGCGCCAAGGAACAGCAGGGCCTTGAAGAAGGCGTGCGTGTAGAGGTGAAAGATCGCAACCCAATAAGCGCCGACGCCGGCCGCCAGAAACATATAGCCGAGCTGGCTCACCGTCGAGTAGGCCAGCACCCGCTTGATATCGTTTTGTACCAGGGCGATCGAGGCGGCCAGGATGGCCGTGGCGGCTCCGACGGCCGCCACCAGGAACGAAGTCTGAGGTGTGAGCGCGAACAGCGCGCTCGAGCGCGCCACCATGTAGACGCCCGCGGTCACCATCGTCGCCGCGTGGATCAAGGCCGAGACCGGCGTGGGCCCTTCCATAGCGTCCGGCAACCAGGTGAACAGCGGGATCTGCGCCGACTTGCCCGTCGCGCCGATGAACAGCAGCAGCGCGATCGCGCTCAGAACGCCGAAGCCGGTCTCCGGCTCCCGGCCGGCAAGCGCCGCGTTGACGTCCACAAATCGCACGGTGCCGAACGTCGCCAGCATCAGCAACATGCCCATGATGAAGCCCGCATCGCCGATCCGGTTCACCACGAAGGCCTTCTTGCCGGCGTCTCCCGCCGATTTCTTGTGGAAATAGAATCCGATCAGCAGATAGCTCGACAGGCCCACGCCCTCCCAGCCGACGAACAACAGCAGGTAGTTGTTCGCCAGCACGAGCGTCAGCATGAAAAAGACGAACAGATTCATGTAGCCGAAAAAGCGGTAGTAGCCGCCTTCGTGGCCCATGTAGCCGATCGAGTAAACGTGAATGAGGAAGCCGACGACGGTGACCACCAGGATCATCACCGCGCTCAGCGGATCGAGCAGGAAGCCGAAATCGGCCGCCAGACGCGCTCCGCCGCCGCCCGCGGGATGGAAGAAGAACGCGGGAATCCAGGTGTACTTGACAACTTCGTGGACCTTCTCGGGGAGCCCGGCCAGTTGGATGACAGCCCCGGCAGAGAACAGCAGCGAGAGGAGCACCGTGCCGGGGCCGATCAGGCTGATGAGGAAGCGCCCGGGCGCCGCCGGATGGTGGCCATGGGCGTCGCCGTGCCCGTTGCCGCCGGAGGCAGCCGCCACGCCCGGCGCCAGAGCCACCTCCGAGGGCGGCTGCGGATCCAGGCGCCGCCCGGCGAGCAGCATCGTTACGGCGCCGGCCAGCGGGAACAGCGGGATCAGCCAGATCAGATCGAGAAAGTTCACCATTTGAGCAGATCCACCTCGTCAGCCAGAACCGTCTCCCGGTTGCGGAACAAAGCGATCAGGATGCCCAGGCCCACCGCCGTCTCCGCCGCCGCCACCGTGATGACGAAGATCGCGAAGATCTGCCCGTGTACGTCCCCGAAGTGGCGGGAGAAGGTGACCAGATTGATGTTGACCGCATTCAGGATCAGCTCGATCGACATCAGAATCACCACCATGTTCCGGCGGGTCAACACGCCGATGGTGCCGATGAGCAGCAGGGCGGCGCTGAGCACCAGGAAGTGGGCATTGGTGATCGGGTGCAACATCTAGATCCTCTTTTTCGCCATCACGACGCTGCCGACGATGGCCACCAGCAGCAGCAGCGAGGCGATCTCAAACGGCAGCAGATATTCAGAAAACAGCACGTCGGCCAAGCGCTCCGTGTTGCCCTCGATCGTTGCCGCTGTCTGTGGCGCCTCCCCCGGCTCCAGGGTCTCCAGGCCACGGTTCAGCACGTACCAGATCTCGATGCCGACCACGACCGCGCAGGCCAGCGCCACCCACCAGGCCTTGTTGAATTGCCTCAGGCGCGCCGTCTCATCCAGGTTTACCAGCATCACCACGAACAGGATCAGCAGCACCACGCCGCCGATGTAGAGGATGATCTGCACGGCGAAGAGAAACTCTGCCTGCCGCAGCAGGAACAGTCCCGCCGTGCCGAGCAGCGAGACGATCAGCCACAGGGCGCTATGGACCGAGTTGCGCCGCGTGACGGTGAGCACGCCTCCGCCGAGCACAAAGGCGGCGAAGATATAAAACAGGATCGTATCAGCCATACGGAACTCGGGGCCTTCCGCCCCCGGGTTGGATCCTTCTTACCGGACGGCTCGCCATCGCCTGCCGCCCGCTAGTAGCGGTACCAGGTGGGCTTCGGCCCTTCCTCGAGCATCTGCCGGTCCCAGATGGCGCCCTCCCGGGTGTAGCTGGCCAGCTCGAAATCCTGCGTCAGCTCGAGGGCGTCCACCGGACAGGCGTCTTCGCAGAGGCCGCAGAACATGCACCGCGAGGTGTCGTAGGTGAAGGTGGTGAGCTCCTTGCGGCGCGTCTGCTTGTTGCGCTCGCTTGAGACGACGATCAGATTCTCCGGGCAGGCCAGCGCGCACAGATCGCAGGCGATGCAGAGCGTCTCGCCGGTCTCCGGGTTGATGTTGAGCCGGGGGGCGCCCCGGAAGCGCTCGGCGATGCGCGGCCGCTGGGCCGGGTACTGCTCCGTGTAAATGTTCTTGGGATGCTGGTTGCGGAAGGTTACCCAAAGCCCCTGGATCAGGTCGACCAAGAAGATGGTCCGCAGCAGTTTCCGCATGCATTCCTCCTGGCGAGCGCCGGTGCCGAAGGTGCTTTACCGGTCGATCTCGCCCAGCACTATGTCTATCGTACCGATGATCGCCACGATGTCGGCGACCAGCCCACCGCGCGCCATCGTATCGAGTGCCTGCAAATTGACGAACGACGGCGGCCGGACCCGCACCCGGTAGGGCTGGGTCGAGCCGTCGCTGACGATGAAATAGCCGAGCTCGCCCTTGGGCGCCTCGATGGAGACGTACGCCTCGCCCACCGGCGGCTTGATCACCTTGCCCACCTTCGCCATGATGGGCCCTTCGGGAATGTCGTCGACCGCCTGTTCGATCATGCGCACCGACTGGCGCATCTCCTGGATCCGCACGATGTAGCGATCGTAGGTGTCGCCGTTGGTCCGCGTCGGAATCTCGAAATCGTATTTCTCGTAACCGGAATAGGGCTGCGCTTTGCGAATGTCCCACTTGACGCCGGCGGCGCGCAGCATCGGACCGGTGACGCCGTACTGTTTGCACTGCTCGGCCGTCAGCACGCCCACGCCGACGAGCCGGTCCTTCCAGATGCGGTTTTCCGTGAGCAGCTCCTCGTACTCGTCCACACGGGGCAGGAACATCTTGCAGAAGGCTTTCACCTGCTTCTCCATGCCCTCGTAGACTTCGTACTGGAGCCCGCCAATGCGGAAAGCGTGTGTCGTCAGGCGGGCGCCGCAGTATGCCTCGAAGATGTTGAGGATTTCCTCGCGCTCCCGCATCACGTAGAACAGGGGCGTGATGGCGCCGATGTCGAGCGCGTGGGTGCCCAGCCAGAGCAGGTGGCTGGCGATCCGGTTCAGCTCGGTGAGAATCACCCGCACCGCCTGGGCCCGGGGCGGCGCCTCCACGTTGAGCAGCTTCTCGACCGCCAGGCAATATCCGAGGCCATTGGAGACCGCCGCGACATAGTCCATCCGGTCGACGTAGGGCGCGAACATCGCGTAGGTGCGGTTCTCGCCGATCTTCTCCACCCCGCGATGCAGGTACCCGATGACGCACTCGGTCCCCAGAATCTTTTCCCCGTCGAGCTTGAGGATCACCCGCAACACCCCGTGCGTGGAGGGGTGCTGCGGCCCCATGTTCAGGATCAGCTCGTTGGCGTCGAGAAAGGTTGCCTCGGGCATGGCTCACTGACCGCTTTCGATCCCCAGGTTGTCTTTCACCCACCGGTTGTCCATGTCGAGGATGTTGTAGTCCTTGCGCAGCGGATGGCCTTCCCAGTCATCCGGGAGCAGGATCCGCCTCATGTCCGGATGCTGGGCGAAGCGGATGCCAAACATGTCGTAGACTTCGCGTTCCAGCCAGTTCGCCGTCGGGTGCACGACGGTGGCCGTCTGGGGCTCAAAGCCCTCGCGGATTCGCGTCTTGATGCGGATCCGCTCGTTGCGGCTGAAACTGTAAACGATATAGATCAGATCGAAACGCTCTTCCCGCTCCGGATAATCCACCGCGGTTACATCGACCAGATAGTCGAAGCCGACCTCGTCGCGGAGGTACTGGAGAATCGGCACCACCGCCTCGGGGCGCGCGACGAGGAAATTCTGACCCAGGTAGGAGGCGAACTCGAGGATCTGCTCGCCGAAGACGCGGCGCAGCCGCTCGGTCAGTTCGCTTTCCCAGGGCGTGGTCTCCATCACCGCCGGCTTCTTTGGGGGCGGGGCCTTCTGGCCGCCCGCTCCGGCCTTCGGTGTAGCAGCAGGCTTGCCCGGCGGTTGCGAACTCTCTGGCTTGGTTTCCTCAGGCATTCTGCTTGCCGGCGACTCTCACCCTGCGAGAATCACCACGATAGTATACGAGGATTCCGGGTGTCAAACGCCGGAGTGACGGCCTTCGCCCTCACTCAGCGCCGAACCGGAGCACGACCTCAGCGCGGCCCGGGAAAGGCTCGATGCGCACCCGCTCCCTCTCCGCGTCGTATGAGCCGCCCGTCACCGATGCCGCGCGGCGCCCCGCCGGATGCGGCAGGCGCAGCTCGACGGCCTTCGGCGGCCGGTCAGAGTGGCACTCCACCACCGCCTCGATGCCGCCTTCGTCCAGTTTCGAGCTCACGCGGAGCGAAAGCGGGCCGAAATAGCTCGCCACACCCGTAAGCTCGATCCGCTTGCCGTTCTCGAGCCAAACCCGCGGCACCCCGGCCAGCAGCTCGAGCACCGGGCCGTTCTCCCTGTAGAGCATCCACCGCGTGTCCATCAGGAACCAGGCCTCTTCGTGCGTTTTGTGGGGGCTGGCGCCGAAGAAATGTTCCCAGAAGGTGTAGGTCTCACGATCGGCCAGGCCCGCCACCGTGTTGTAGTAGGCCTTGAGAAACGCCTTGACCTCGCCACGCCGCAGGTGAACCACCGGGTGACGGCTGTAGTAAGGCTGGCTGAAGGCGACATTGCGCGTCGTCATCAGATCGTTGTGGAAATCGAGCAGGAAACCGGCGGCGGGCTCGTGAGGGTCGAGCACCTCTTGGAAGATCAGATAGATCGGCCCGAGCAGGGAGTCGCGCGAGCTCATGGCGCCATGGGTGAACCACTTGCCGCCGTCGGCATAAAGCATCAGCGGCCCGCGCCCCTCGGCCCACGGCGCCAGCGTCGGGCACCAGGTCCCGTTGGCGAGCGGCACCACCGGCGAGCGCGCCATGGCCTCCCGAACTGCCGTTCGGATGTCGGCGCGCAGCGCCTCGGCCTCCTGGTGCCAAGTTTCGCTTTCCTTCGCATCGATTCCGCGCAGCATCTCGGCAACACGGCTCAGGCCCAGATAGGCATAGCCATTGAGCATGAAGGAGCGAAAGGGGTCCTCCGGATCGGCCGTCTTGCCCTCAAGCATTCCCCAGCCGCGGCCCCGCAGCTCTTCCCGCTGGTTTCGCCGCCGCCACTCGCGCAGATACTGGCAGGACTTGATCAGTTTCGGTGCGATCCGGCGCACCCACTCCTCGTCGCGCGTGTAGCGGTAATGCTCGCCCAGGCTCCAGAGCGCCGCGCCCGTCTCGAGCATGTAGCCGCCGAAGTTCTGGATGAAGCCGTCCTCGTGCTGCTTGTCGAGGAAATATTGCAGAGAGCGGCGGGCCACGTCGTGCCAGCCCATCGAGTCATAAAACTGCACGATGGGCGAGCTCTCCGAGCCGATGGCGCTGTAGCGGCCGATGGTCGGCGTGAGTGTCCCGAGCGGCTCGCGCCCGTAGGTGATCAGATCCAGGTGCAGGAGACCCGCCTGGATCATCTCGCGGATGCGCGCCTCCGGCACCCAGATGCGGGCCGCCGTCGCCAGCTTCGCCGTCCAGAAGCGCCGGCACTCGGCTCTGCGCTCTTCGAAGCGCGCCCGGCGCAGCCGCTCGGCCCGCTCAGCCGGTACCGGGCGGTGCGGAATGTAGACGTCGATATCGACCGCCTCGCCGGGAGCGAGCAGGACGGCCACCTCCTCGTGCGCCAGCGGCCGCCCGTCGAGCTTGGAGACCGCGAACACCCGCCCGGATTCGAAGCGGGCAAATCCGGTTGCGCCTTCGAAGCGGTAGGCCACGTTGCCGGCCGGATAGGGGTTCTTGAAGAAGGCGTAACGCGGCACGCGACCGCCGTTCGTCGCGGTCACCCGCAGGTACAAGACCGTCTCTTCCGGCCGGTTCATCTCTTCCGGCAGTAGGGAGCGATAGAGGGCTTCCTGCTCCTTGGTGAACATATGGCCCCGGCCGTGGCCATCGGCCACCAGAAAGTGCGTCCCACGAACCCGGTCGGCAATCAGCGGGCCGGTCTCCAACCCGGCAAAGGCGACGATCTGGTAGGTGATCTCCTCGTCCGCCAGCGTGCCCTCGAGAATCGGCAGCACGCCCTGCTCCAGCCGCCTCTCGATCTTTTCGGCGGCGCCCCAGCCGCGGCCCATCAGGAACTGGTAGCGCACGGGACGCTCGCCCGTCTCCGGCAGTGTGACCTCGTAGCTGTGAAAGCGGGGCTCAATCCAGTCCAGGCGTTCGCTCAGATTGAAGATGCGCATGTCGCGGCTCAGGCCGAGCCAGGTCTGGCAGCTCAGCCGGCGCGTGGCGGCCGCGGCCGCCTCGAAGCTCTCCTCGGGCTCACTTTCCACCTGCTCGAGCTTCGTGAGCAGACCCCGGGCGCGAACGGCTCGCTCGATTTCGCGGTAGGTGCGCCCGTCGGAAGCCTCAGTGACGGCGACGCGGTAGGCTGCGAGCAGAATCGGGCTCGCCTGTGAGACATCGCGCAGGAAGAAGCTGAACGGTTCCTCCGGGGTGCGCGCGGTCACGATCGCTCTGTCCGGCCCGTAGCGGACCGGCTCGGCCTCGAGCTCCAGTTCGAGCCGCAAGGGCGCGCCGGCGACCGGTGCAAAGCTCCCCGAGCCCCGTGCTTCGGCCTTGCCCCGGGTGACCTTGGCGGCCATCAACCGTCCGTTGCTCACCTGGATTTCGATTTGCCGCGGAGCGGCCTCCCATTCGATGGCGACTCGCCGGGGCTCGACCGCACCGAGCGCACCCGCGAGCGCCAGAATCGCCAGGAAAGAGGTTCGCTTCGACATTGCAGTCCGAGAGTATCCGACCTCGCCCCCGGCTTGTCAACGGTGCAGGCCGCGAGCGCGCAGCATCGGCAACAGCAGATCGGGCCGGTCGGACTGGATGTAGTCGGCGCCCGCTTCGATCGCCTGGAGGATTCCGAACTCGTTGTCGTTCGGCCCCATGGTGTTTAGGAAAGCCTTGCGCCCGGCCAGGTGCACGTCGACGATCAGCCGCTCGCTGAACTCGCGCCAGTTGATGTTGACGATCGGCGGGTCGAACTCATGGACCAGAATCGGCAGGCCCACGGCGCCGTGCGGCACCGTCGGCCGGATCAGGAACTGCCGCGAGCGCGCCAGCGTGCGCCGTAGCAGATCCCAGTCTCCGCAATACAGCGTGACCTTGCCGAGCAGGCCGTGCCGGCTCAATGCCTCCACCAGCTTTTCCGGCGTTCCCGCCTTGAAGTCGATGTCGGGTAGCGCGCGCCCTTTCATCACGCTCAATGCCTCGTCGAGCGTCGGAACCCGCTCGCCGGCGAATTTCGGGCTGAACCAGGAGCCCGCATCCAGGCGCTTGATCTCCTCGAGAGTCAGGTCTGAGACGCGCCCCTTGCCGTCGGTCGTCCGGTCGACGGTGGCGTCGTGCATGATGACCAGGTGGCCGTCCCTGGTCTCGCGCACGTCGATCTCGATCAAATCGAGGCCGAGCTCGATCGCCTTGCGGAAGGCGGCCAGCGTGTTCTCGGGCGCCAGGTGCACGGTGCCGCGGTGGCCCACGGCGATCACGCCGGGCCAACGGTAGAATTCGCTGCCGTTGCGATCGATCCGGAGCGTGCGCGCCACCCGGGCGTCGACCACCGCCCGGTAGCCGTCCGAGCCGGCGAAGCCTTCCACATAGTAAACGGGAGCGCCGTCTTCGACGCCCGGGCGCACTGAGACCGTCGCCAAGTCTTTCACATGCGCCTCGACCAGATGGACCGCCTCGACCGGGCTGATTTTCGGGCTCTCCGCCACGGCCTGGTAAGGAGCGGTCAGCGCCGCCCACGCGGCCAGACACGCGCAGACAATCTGTTTCATTCGCGTTTCTTCTCCTTGTTGGTTTGCGTCGATACCGCGACAGGCGACCATTCTAACGGCGGCGGGGAAGGCGTTGCCTGTCATGATGTTGTAAACAGCAAGCGCGGGCAGTCTACGATAAAACTAGCGGTGCCGGAAACGATTCACATCCTGGGCGGAGGGCTGGCCGGATGCGAGGCGGCCTGGCAGGTGTGCCGCGCCGGCCTCAAGGCGACGCTCTACGAGATGCGCCCGGCGCAGACGACCCCGGCGCATCAGACCGGCTGGCTCGCGGAGCTGGTGTGCAGCAACTCACTCAAGAGCGAGACGGAACACACGGCTCCGTGGCTGCTCAAGCAGGAGCTGCGGCGTCTGGGCTCGCTCCTCATCGAGGTCGCCTCCCGCGTGCGCGTGCCGGGCGGCCAGGCGCTCACGGTGGATCGCGAAGCCTTCGCCCGGGAGGTGACGCGCGCCATCGAGTCTTGCGAGAACATCGAGGTGCGGCGCCAGGAGGTGAAGCGAATCCCCGAGGACGGCATCGTCATCATCGCCACCGGGCCGCTTACCTCCGACGCCCTGGCGGCCGAGATCGTACGTCTCACCGGCGCCGAGCGCCTCTACTTCTACGACGCCATCAGCCCAATCGTCGACGCCGAGACGATCGATATGAGCGTCGCCTTCCGGGCGTCCCGGTACGGCAAGTCGCTCGACGGCACGGGCGACTATCTGAATTGCCCGCTCGAGAAAGACGACTACGACCGCTTCGTCGATGCCCTGCTCGAGGGCCAGGCCCATACGCCGCACATCCCGGACGACATCCCGTATTTTGAGGCCTGCCTGCCCATCGAGGAGCTGGCCCGGCGCGGCCGCGACACCTTGCGCTTTGGCCCCATGAAGCCGACCGGACTCATCGATCCGCGCACCGGGCGCCGTCCCTATGCGGTGGTCCAGCTCCGCCAGGAAAACCTGCGGGCGGGCAGCTACAACATGGTCGGTTTTCAGAACTATCTTCGCTACGGCGAGCAGGCGCGGATTTTCCGCATGATCCCGGGCCTCGAACGCGCCGAGTTCCTGCGCTTCGGCCAGATCCACCGCAACACCTACATCAACGCGCCGGCGCTGCTGGAGCCGACGCTCGCCATGCGGGGTTCGCCTCGGCTGTTCTTTGCCGGCCAGATCGCGGGCGTCGAGGGTTACGTCGAGTCGATGGCGACGGGCCTCGTGGCAGGACGCAACGCGGCCGCGCGGGCGCTGGGCCGGCCGTTGTGGATTCCGCCGCGCGAGACCGCGATCGGCTCGCTCTGTCACTACGTCTCCGGCGCCGACCCGCGCAACTACCAACCGGTGAACATCACCTTCGACCTGCTGCCGCCGCTCGAGGAAGCCGAGCAGCGCCGGCTGGGGCGGGATCGCCGGGCGCGCCACGCGGAGCTGTGCCGCCGCGCGCTCGCGCGCCTGGAGGAACACAGTCTGGCCCATGCCTGAGCTCGCGCCGCTGATCGGTGAATTCCTCGATGAGCTGCGCCGGCAGAGCGCCTCCGCGCACACGGTGCGCAACTACGCGGCGGACCTCAACGACTTCGCGGCGTATTTCAGCCCTCCCGGAGAGCGGCCGCCGGCGCCCGGCGAGTTCGATACGCTCGCGCTGCGCGAATGGCTTGGCTCGCTCTATGAGCGGGGCCTGGCGCCGGTGACGATTCGCCGCAAGCTCGCCGCGGTCCGTTCTTTTTTCCAATACCTGGTGCGGCGGGGCGTGCTGAAGGCCAACGTGGCGCGTCTGGTCGGCACGCCCAAAGCGCCCAAGCGCCTCCCGCCGGTGCCCACGGCCGAGCAAACCAACCGCCTGCTCGATGAGATCTCCTCGGCGGAGTTGCGCCGCGCCCAAGCCGAGCGCGACGCGGCGATCTTCGAACTGCTCTACGGCGCGGGGCTGCGGGTGGGCGAGCTCGTCGGGCTCAACCTCGAGGATCTCGACCTGGCGTCTCGTTGGGTGCTCGTCAGAGGCAAGGGGCGGAAGGAGCGCCAGGTGCCGTTCCCCCGGAAGGCGGCCGAAGCGCTCGAGCGCTATCTCGACAACCGCAAGGCCGCGCCGGGCGAGACGGCGCTGTTCGTCAATCACCGCGGCAGGCGGCTGTCGGACCGGGCCGTCCGCCTCCTGGTGAAGTTCTACGCCAGGCTGTTCGGTGCCGACCCCGCCCTGCACCCGCACAGCTTCCGCCACGCTTTCGCCACGCACCTGCTCGGCGAGGGCGCCGACCTGCGCTCGATTCAGGAGCTGCTCGGCCATGCCCGCCTGTCCACGACGCAGAAGTACACGCAGGTTTCCCTGGCGGACCTGATCGCCGTCTACGACCGGGCGCACCCGAAAGCCTGAGAGGCGCGCGCCGGGCGGCGATACAATTCGGCTATGCCGCAACCCACCCGCCGCTCTCTCCTTCAGGGACTCGCTGCTTCGGCCGGCGTTTTTCGGGCGACTGCTCAGGAGGCAGTTCGAGTTGGAGCGCATCCCTGGGTGTACGCCGCGCAGCGCCCGAAGAACGATATCTACGGCATCCTCGATCAAATCTTCGCCGACATGGCCTGGGCGGGGATGGACTTCATCGAGTTGATGCACACCGCGCTCGAGCCCGATGACGCCGTCAGCCGGATTCGTGAGCTTTCCGCGCGCCACAAGCTGCCGGTGATCGGCTCCTCCTACGGCGCCGACATGTGGCGGCGCGAAGAGCACGGCCGGATCCTCGAGTATGTCGACCGCCTCACCGGGCGACTGGCCGAGGTCGGCGGCCGCCTGCTCGGCGTCTCCGTGGGCAACGCCAGGCGACCGAAAACCGAAGCCGAGCTCGATGCCCAGGCCGAGCTGCTCCGCGAGATCATGCGAATCGGCGAGGCGCGCGGCATCACGGTGAACCTGCACAACCACATCTACGAAGTCGAGAACAACGAGGGCGACCTCCGGGGGACGCTCGCGCGCATTCCCGAGGTCAAGCTGGGGCCGGACATCGACTGGCTGGTAGGTGCCGGCATCGACCCGGTCGACTTCATCCGGCGGTACGCCGGCCGCATCGTCTACGCGCACCTGCGCGACCGCCAGGCGGACGGCGTCTGGGCGGAGGCGATGGGCGAGGGCAACATCGACTACAGAGCCGTCGCGCGGGCTCTGCGCGAGACCAGTTTCCGCGGCCAGCTCGCCATCGAGCTCGCCCACCCGCGCGATTTCCGCCCCACGCGCCCCTTGCGCGAAAGCCTGAAGATCAGCCGGCAGTTCGTGCGCCGGGTGATGGGCTACTGAGGCGCGCCAGGAATTCGAACATCGCCCGGAGAGCCTTGCCCCGGTGGCTGACAGCGAGCTTCTCTTCGGGCGAGACCTCGGCCAGCGTCCGGCCGTAGGGAGGATAGAGGAACAAGGGATCGTAGCCGAAGCCGTTCTCGCCCCGCGGCGCGTCCAGAAGCCGCCCCTCGATGGTGCCTTCGAAGGTCTCGATCAGCTTGCCCTGTTCGGCGAGCGCGATCACGCAGACGAACCGGGCCGAGCGGTTCGCCACCCCGCGCAGCCGCTCGATGAGTAGCCGGTTATTGTCTGCGTCGCCGGCGCCTGCCCCGGCGTAATGCGCCGAATCGACGCCCGGCTCGCCACCCAGCGCGTCGACCTCGAGGCCGGAGTCGTCGGCAAAGAGCGGCCCGGGAGCAAAGCGGCTGTAATAGATCGCTTTGGCGATGGCATTCTCGGCGAAGGTCCGGCCGGTTTCCTCGGGCGCTGGGATCTGGCTCAAGCCCGGTACAGGCTCGATCCGAATCTCGCCTCCAAACTTCTGGGCCGCCAGGCGGAACTCGCGCAGCTTGCCGGCGTTGGTCGTGGCGCAGTACAGCGTCATGGGCGTGCGAGGGCGTCCCGTTGGGCGGCGGCCAGCCGCTCGATGCCGCGCCGGGCCAGCTCGATGAGACGCGCAAGCTGGCCCTCGTCGAACGGCGTCCGCTCGGCGGTCGCCTGGACTTCGACGAACTTGCCGCCGCCGGTCATCACCACGTTCATGTCCACCTCGGCGCGCGAATCCTCGTCGTAGCAGAGGTCCAGCATCAGTGCCCCGTCGACGATGCCGACGCTCGTGGCCGCGACGCTGTCCAGGATCGGATCGGAGGAGATGGCCCCGAACCGCACGAGCTGCCGGATGGCGAGCGCCAGCGCGACATAGGCGCCGGTGATCGCCGCGGTGCGCGTGCCGCCGTCGGCCTGGATGACGTCGCAGTCCACCAGGATGGACCGCTCGCCGAGCAGGTCCAGGTTGACGACGCTCCGCAAGGACCGCCCGATGAGGCGCTGGATCTCCAGCGTGCGGCCGCTCTGCCGCCCTTTGGTGACTTCGCGCGGCGTGCGCGTCGCCGTCGCCCGCGGCAGCATCGCGTATTCAGCCGTCACCCAGCCCTTGCCGGTTCCGCGGAGGAACTGCGGAACGGCCTCCTCGACTGTGGCGGCGCACAGCACACGCGTGTTGCCGAGCTCAATGAGCGCCGAGCCTTCCGCGGTTAATAAATACCCCGTTTCGATGCGCACCGGACGCAACTCATCCGGCGCGCGGCCGTCGATTCTCATGTGCCTGCCGACCTCAGAATCGCATAAAAGAGCAGCGTGAGCAGCGCCATCCCGGACAGGATCAAGACCAGGCAGGGAATCGCGCCGGCTATCGAACTCTTCTTTTTCTTGCCGCCCTTGGCGGGTTTCAGCTTGGCCATCCTGATCTCGGGGGCGCCCGGGCCCCTGCCCACATCATCTCAGAGAAGCGGCCCTGCCGATCGACCTTACAATGAAAGCAAGGATGGCCGCTTCGGTCCCCGGGGCTCCTTCGTTACGGCTGCGCCCGCTCGAACGCTTTTTCGAATTCTCGCTCTTTGGCATGGTGGCGAGCGGCTACGGCGCGCTCGCGTTTTCCGGCGAGCTTCACCCAACGATTACCGCATTGGCCGCAGCCGTGCTATCTCTGCGCGTGCTGGTGCTTGCCGGGCGGCTGCGCGTGGCGGCAAACTCCCGGTGGGTCACCGGCGCCGTGCTCGCCTACCTGGGCTTCTATCCCTTCGACTACCTTTACCTCTCCGAAGACTTCCTGCGAGCGACGGTGCATCTGGTGCTGGTGCTGGCGGCGCTGAAAGTTCTCACGGCAGCCTCCGAGCGCGACAAGGCTTACGTGTTGGTGATCGCGGTACTGGAGCTGGTGGCGGCCTCGATGCTGTCGACCCGGCTCACTTTCCTCGCTTTTCTCGGCCTGTTTCTCGGCTGCGCCGTGGCTACTTTCGCCAGCTGGGAAATCCGCCGCTCGCTTGCCTCCCCCGGGGCTGTGGCCCGCGCGGCGGCGGATAGGCTGGCGCTGCAACTGGCGACGCTCACGGCGGCCGTCACCCTGGGCATCCTCGTGCTGACCAGCTTCCTCTTTTTCCTGCTGCCGCGAACGGCTCGCGCCGCGTTCCGCCATCTGTGGCCCGACCGGCTTTTCCTGACCGCCTTCTCCAACGAGGTGCGGCTCGGCGAGATCGGAGAGATCAAGCAGCAGGCGACGCCTCTGCTGCACGCCAGAATTCCGGGTGAAACCCGGCTCGGGACGCTCAAGTGGCGGGGGACAGCACTCGGAGAGTTCGACGGCCGCCGCTGGTACAATTCCGCTGACCCGGGCCAGGCCATACGCATCCGGGAAAAGCAGGTGATCCTGGCCGGCGACGACCAGCGGCGCCGGCGAGGGCGGCGCATCAACTACGAAGTCCAGATGCGGCCCTTCACCTCGGACTTTCTCTTCATCGCCGGCCTGCCTGAGGCGCTCCGGATTGACTCACCCCTGCTCATCCGCACCCGCTCGGGAAGCTACCGCCTGGGAGCCCCGTCACCGGAACTGGTGCGCTATGGGGTCTACGGCTTCCTGGAGGAGGCGGCGGATGATCCTCCCCTGACCCCGCCCCCGCTTTCGGCCGAGGAGCGCTCCCTGTATTTGCGGCTGCCGCCGCTTGACCCGCGGGTGTACGAACTGGCTCGCCGTCTGACGGCAGGCCACACCTCCGACTTTGACAAGGCATCGGCTATCGAGAACCATTTGCGAGACCAGTATCAGTACTCGATGCGCCTGGCCGAACGCGAGCCGGCGGACCCCACCGCCTACTTCCTGTTCGAGCGGCGGGCCGGCCATTGCGAGTATTTTGCCTCGGCCATGGCCGTGCTGCTGCGCGCTGCGGGCATTCCCTCGCGCGTGGCCACAGGATTCCTGGGCGGCGTCTTCAACCCTCTCAGCGGCTGGTATGTGATCCGCGCCTCGGACGCTCATAGCTGGGTCGAGGCCTACCTGGCGGGCGCCGGCTGGGTGAGCTTCGACCCAACCCCGCCCGATCCGGCCGCCGCACAGCCGGGACTTTGGATGCGGCTGCTGCTCGTAGCCGACGCGGCCGAAACGTTCTGGAACGAATGGGTTCTGCAATACGATCCTGACCGCCAGATGACGCTCGCGGCGCGCATCGAGCAGAGGCGGCGCGCGCTCTCGTTGAACGGGTGGGGCGAAGCCATACGGCTTTGGAGGCGCGGGGCGGTTTGGGTGGAGTTACGCCTGGCCTTCTTCGGCGGCCTGGCAGCGGCGGCCGCCGCGCTATGGCTGGCTGGCCCGCCCGCGGCCCGGTGGCTGCTGGCCCAGCGGCGGGCCCGGCGAATTGGCCGCGGCCAGGTCAACGCGGGCGATGCCCGGATCCTGTATCAGCGCCTGCTTGAGGATCTGCGGCGCCGCGGCATTGAAAAACCCCCATGCCTTACTCCAGCGGAGTTTGCCCAAAGTTTGCCCGACGAGAGACTCCGAGGGCTTGTAGCGGAGTTCACCGGTGCCTACAATGCACTCCGCTTCGGTGGCCAGACCGCGGCGGCCCCCCGGATGCTGGCAATCCTCCGCCAATTCAGGCGCCGGGGGGCCGGGACTTTTAGACCGCTCAAGTGAGAGCGGGCCGGCGCAGCGCGAGGCTGCGCCGCCCGGGCAGCTACGCGGCGCCGCCTCTGCCTAGAAGCGAATCTTGGCGCTAAGTAACATGGTGCGCCCGCCGGGATCCGTGGTGTTGGTGCCGAAGGCAGGCGTGTTCATGGTTGCCACCGGGTTACCGAAGTTGCGGTGATTCCACATGTTGATCCAGTCGCTGCGGATCTGGACCTTCCACCGCTCAGTGATGGAGAATGTCTTCATCAGGCTGGCGCTCCAGTTGACGAAGCTCGGACCCCGGAACGTGTTGCGCCCCAGATTGCCGCCTCCGGCCCAGGAATTGGGTAAGGGAGCCCCACCCGCCGTCAGCGGCGTGATGAACCAGCCGGTGCCGTCAATGGGCGACGTGAAGGTTCGCAGGTCGCCCGTGACAGGGTCTTTCCGGAAAACGCCGTTCGGGTTGTACATCGGCCGGTGCGGCCTCACATCGCCGGAGCCGCCGGTGTCAACACCCGTCCGCACGGTGAAGGGCTGACCGGACTGATAGTCGGTGGTGCCGCTGAGTTGCCAGCCGGAGAAGACCTGGCGCATCACGACGTGATTCAGCGGGCCGTTGGTGAACCAGGGGATCTCATAGCTGTAGTAGACGGCGAGCCGGTGTGGCCGGTCAAAGACCGAACGGGACCACTCGTTCCGGTAGTTGAAGTAGTCCTGCGGAACCGGCGGACTGCTGTTGACGATGTCGGCCACCGCCAGCGACTCGTCATTGTCGGAGAAGTTGGCGCTCCAGGCATAGTTGCCGCCGATCACCAGCCCGTGAGCCAGCTTGCGGTCGAAGCGGACGAACATGCCGTGGTACTCACCCTTGGCGGTGGCCTCGATCGAGACGCGCGAGCCCCAGGCCGGGTTGAGGCGCCGCGCCTGGAGCGAGGGAATGGCGTTGGGGTTCCGCGTGTTGCGCACGGTCTCGGCCTGCTGCGGCGTCAGCAGACCCGGGTTCTTCTGGCCCTGCCGGATTTGATGGTAGGAACGGTTCCCCGTGTAGCCCACCTCGATGATGTAATTTCGCAGGAACTGCCGCTGGATGGAGAAGCTCCAGAAATGCGTCGTGGGGTTCTGCGTGTCGGTCGGCGAGTTGACGAAGGTGGCCAGCGGGTTGAGCGGCGGCACCGTCGCTTGCTTCGGGGCAAGCGTGGGGAAGAGGTTGTGGGTGGCCGGAGGATCGGTTTGCGCCACCACCACGCGCGGGTAATTGCTCGCGTTGACCGTCAGGATGTTATAGAACAGCACGTCATAGGCGACGCCGAACCCTCCGCGGAAGACCGTCTGGCCGTCGCCGAGCAGCTTCTTCCACATCCCGTCACTCATGCCGCTCGGGCTGTAGGCGAACCCGAAGCGGGGGGCCCAGTTGTTCTTATCCGGAACCACCGGCCGCGGCACGCCCACGGCGGCAATCTGGTCGTTGGCGGCGCCGAAAAAGCCGAACGGAACGCCTGAGTACTCGTAGCGGATGCCCAGGTTCACCGTCAGATCCCGCGTCAGCCGGATGTCGTCCTGGAAGAAGTAGTACTGGTTGGTCTGCCGCGCATCAAAGGTGGCTTCGTTTACCGCCTGAACCAGCCGAAAGGCGCGATTGTTCATGAAGTCTTCCAGGTTATTGAACGTCCAGGTGCCCTTCGAGTCGAAGCCCGCCCGGTTGAACAGCCGATTGCGCCGGATGTCGATACCGGCCTTCAGCGAATGCCGGCCAAGCAGGAATGTCGAGACGTTCTGCCACTGGAACGTGTTCTGGATACGGCCTTGGGGGAAGTTGCTCAAACCTCCAATGGTGAAAAAGCCCGTGATGCCGACCGTCGGCCGCGAATCGCGCTCCGGAAAGTCAAGATTCCGCCGCGTGTAGGCTGCCCGGAATTCATTGACGAAGCGCGGCGAGAAGGTCCGCGTGTGGCTGAGCGCGTGGTTCTGCGAAAGGATCGTCTGTGCGCCGGTGAAACGGGTGCCGAAGCCGAGGTTGCTCACCACGTCCGGCTGATAGCGCTTGTCAAAGTGATTCCGATAGCTGATGTTGTCCCGGGAGGTGAGCGCGTGGTCCACCCGGCTCTGCACGTACCAGAAGTCCGCCGGATTGGCCAGCGGAATGCGGGCCGTACCCACCTCGATCGGCACGCCGTTGACGCGTGTCGTCGTGACGTTGTCGTAGCGAGGAATCAGCGGATGCACCTCGGGCAGGAAGGAGATGGCATCGAGCATCGCCTGGCGGCTCTGCGGCGTCTGGTCCGGTCCGAGCGGTACGTTGCGAAGGTCTGCAAAGCCCTTTGGCGTCGGGATGACGATGGGGCTGGCGTTGCGCGCATCGGCGGCCTCCCGCCGCCGGTTGGTCTCCACCAGACCGAAGAAGAACGCCCGGTTGCGGACGATCGGGCCGCCGAGCGAGCCGCCCGCTTGGTTCTGCACAAAGCGCGGCGTTTTGAGGATATTGGCCCGCTTATTGAGCAGGCTCACCGGCTCCATCCAATTGGCCCGGTAGTAATCCCAGGCCGAGCCGTGAAGCTCGTTGGTGCCGCTCCGAGTGATTACCGAGATCTGGGCGCCGCTGTTGCGCCCGTACTCGGCTGAGTAGGAGGCGGTCTGGACCTGATATTCGGCAACGGCCTCCGGAATGATGCGGGCGTTGGCCAGCGTGACGCTCAGGTCGTTGTTGTCGACGCCGTCAATCATAAAGTTGTTGTTGCGCGCCCGCTGGCCGTTCACGGAGATGCCCGTCGAACCGGGCGCCCGCGTGGCCGTCGGCGCCAAGTACGCCAGCGCGTTGACGTCGCGGAAGAAACCGGTCAGCGGTACGCTTTCGACGAAGCGCGCGTCGAGCTTGCGCTCGATGGTGGCGCTTGCTTTCGACAACTCCACGCCGACCGCCGTCTCAACGACCTGGACCGCCTCCGCGGCAGCGGCTACCGACAGGGTCTGGTTCAGCACCACTTCCTGCGCTGTTCCGACCCGCACACTCTCCACGCGGGCGGTGGCGAAACCGGACTTGGTGAATTCCACCGAATAGGTGCCGGGCTCGACGCCGACGAAACGGTACACGCCCACACTGTTCGTCAGCGTTTCGGATCGGATGCCCGTCGCCAGGTTCGTGATGACCACCTGAGTGTCCGGGACGACGGCGCCCGTGGCGTCCTGCACGGTGCCGGAAATAAAGCCTCGCGTCAACTGCGCTGGCGCGTAGAGCGCAATGGACACAATGAAAAAAGCGAAGGAGATTAAGCGAGACATCTACCTTTACCTCCCAAACGGCCCTGTTCGCCCTGAGGCGGGTCTGGGTCTCGGACTAATCTTCTAGTTATCATACTTTGTCCGCCTTTTTCAACCGGAGGCGGGTAGCGACAGGATTGCTTCAGGCGAGCCGAGGGCGGTGACGGCTGCGCGCCGGTCGGTTGTGCAGACCATCGAGCGATGGCTGAGCCGCCGCGGCCACCGCGAGTCCCGCGGGCTTCGCGCCTCAGCGCTCCCCCCACTTGAGCTTCAGGCGCAGAACGTCGAAAAATTTGAGCCGCGGCGGCCGGATCAGGCAGAGTTCGTGGGGCGAACGGCGGCATACGATGACGTCCTGGTGGTGGAGCGGTTCGCCCACCTGGCCGTCCACGGTCAGGTAGGAGGCCTCGTCGCGGGCGTGCGAAATCAGCCGGATCACACTGTGCTCGGGCACGATCACCGGCCGATTGGTGAGCATGTGCGGGCAGATCGGCGTCATCGCAATCGCTCCGACGGTGGGAAAGATGATGGGTCCGCCGGCCGCCAGCGAGTAGGCGGTCGAGCCGGTCGGTGTGGCCACGATGAGCCCGTCGGCCTTGTAGTGACAGACGAGCTGGTCATCCACGTGCGCCTCGATGTCGATCATGCGCGCAATGTCGGCCTTGTCGACCACGATGTCATTGAGCGCCTCGTATTGAGAGACGGTCTGGCCGCCCCGGCGCAGTTCGCAGCGGAGCTTCATGCGGCGGCTGATGCGCTGCTCGCCCCGGAGCGCCCGCTCGAGCTCCGGAAACAGCTCCTCCAGCGTGATGGCGGTAAGGAAGCCCAGGCCGCCCAGGTTGACGGGAAACAGGGGAATGTTGCGGCCGCCGATCGCCCTGGCGGCCGACAGCAGCGTTCCGTCACCCCCGAGCAGGATGACCAGTTGCGTGCCCTCGGGAACCTCGTCCCGAGGCAGGCCCGTGACGCCGGGCAGATACTCCGCCGTCTCCTGGTCGCAGCGGGCCTCGATGCCGCGCGCGCGAAGCCACTCGAGCAGTTCGGGCAGGATGGCCCGGGCCGACTCCGAGTGCGGCTTCGTGATGATGCCGACCGTCTTAACGGGTTGCATGGAGAAGAAACTCCTGGTTGCCTTCCGCGCCGAGAACGGGGCAGGGAATCACGGCGCTTTTGTAGCCCAAAGTTGCCAGGGCCTCCTCGACGCGAGCGCAGGCGGCGCGATGCAATGCCGGGTCCCGGACCACGCCCCCCTTGCCCACCTGGCCACGCCCGACCTCAAATTGCGGCTTCACCAGCACGATGATCTCGCCTTCCGGCTCGAGCACGCCGGGCAGCACGGGCAGAATCTGCGTCACCGAGATGAAGCTGACGTCGCAGGTGGCCAGCTGGACCCGCTCGCCCAGATCCTCCAGGCGCAGGTAGCGTGCGTTGAGCTTCTCGTGCAGAACGACGCGCGGGTCTGTCCGCAGCTTCCAGGCGAGCTGGCCCGAGCCGACATCGACGGCGTGCACGCGGAGCGCGCCGCGCTGGAGCAGGCAGTCGGTGAAGCCGCCGGTGGAGGCGCCGATATCCAGACAGACCTTCCCCGCCACGCCGATCCGGAAGTGCTCGAGCGCGGCCTCGAGCTTGAGCCCCGCGCGGCTCACGTACCGGAGCGGCTCGGCCACCTCGATCCGGCTGCTGGGCGCCACCGCGTGGCCGGCCTTCTCCGCCCTCCGCCCGTCTACCAGAACCTGCCCGGCCAGAATCAGGGCGCGGGCCTTCTCGCGGGTCTCGGCCAGGCCGCGCTCCACCAGGAGCTGATCCAGGCGCCGCTTCCCGGCTGCACTCATGCGCGGCGGTGAACCATGAAATCCGCCAGCTCGTGGAGCCGCCGGGCCCGGCTGCCGAACGGCTCGAGCATGCGGTGGGCGCATTCCAGCTCCGCTTCGGCCATCCGGTGCGAGCGCTCGATGCCGTAGACGGCCGGGAACGTGATCTTTCGTTGCGCGGCGTCCTTGCCGGCGGTCTTGCCGAGAACCTCCGACGTCTGCTCGACGTCGAGCAGGTCGTCGACGATCTGAAAGGCCAGCCCGATGTGGTCCCCAAAGCGCGAGAGCGCTTCGAGCTGCTCCTCGCCGGCGCCGGCGTAAATGGCTCCCATGCGGATGCTCGCCCGGAGCAGCGCGCCGGTCTTGGCCCGGTGAATCTGCTCGAGCAGCTCCGGTGTGGGATGCTTGCCTTCGCCTTCGAGATCATGCACCTGGCCGGCAATCATTCCCCCGACGGTCCCGGCGGCGGTCGCCAGCTCGCGGCAGAGCCGGATGCGGCATTCCGCGCTCGTGCCGTTCATCTCCGAGAGCACCTGGAAAGCCAGCGTCAGCAGCGAGTCCCCGGCGAGGATGGCGATGGCTTCGCCGAAGACCTTGTGCGAGGTGGGCCGCCCGCGACGCAGATCATCGTTGTCGAGCGCCGGCAGATCGTCGTGAATCAGCGAGTAGGTGTGCACCAGCTCGAGGGCGCAGGCGGCGTTTTCGACCCCGGCCGGGTCGTCCCGGACCGCCTCGGCGGCGGCGATGCAGAGGATGGGGCGGATGCGCTTGCCCCCGGCAAACAGGCTGTAGCGCATGGCGCGGTGAATCGTCTGGGGCGGGGTCGTCTCCGAGGGGACCCAACTGTCAAGCGCGGCGTCCACTTGCCGCTGCCGCGCGGCGAGGTATTCACTGAGGGTCATCGGTTTCGATCGAGAACCGGATAGCCGCCCTTTGCCGGCCGACCGGCGGTCGGGGCGGATGTCACGGCTCTTTGGGTTCGAACGGCTCCGGCTCCAGTTTGTGGTTGCGCTTCAGCAGGATCTCCACCTTCGTCTCGGCCGCCTCGAGCTGTTTGCGGCAGGCCTCGCTGAGCGCGATGCCTTTTTCGAAAACCTCGATAGCCTTCTCGAGCGGCAGGTCGCCTTGCTCGAGCTGCTTGACGACCGCCTCCAACTCCGCCAGACTCGCTTCGAAGCTGAGCACGGGTTTGTCTTGCTCGGCCATCGCCCTATTCTATCTTAGGCGAGCTGTTCGAATGCCAGTCCTTTCGGATCTGAAATGCGGGAGAATCGAAGCAGGAAAGGAGTGAACGTTGATCATGGCCATCCGTGACCAGGACGCCCTCGACTATCATGCCGGCCCACCACCCGGCAAGCTGGCGATCGTAGCCACGAAACCCTGCCGCACGCAGCGGGATCTTTCGCTTGCCTATAGTCCGGGCGTGGCAGTTCCCTGTCTGGCCATCCAGCGCGATCCCAGTCTCGCCTATAAGTACACCTCGAAGGGGAACCTGGTGGCCGTTGTGACCAACGGCACGGCCGTGCTGGGTCTGGGCAACATCGGCGCGGCCGCCGGCAAGCCTGTGATGGAGGGCAAGGGGGTTCTCTTCAAACGATTTGCCGACATCGACGTCTTCGACATCGAGCTGGCCACCGAGGACCCGAAGGAGGTGATCCGGGCCTGCCAGCTTTTGGAACCAACCTTCGGGGGGATCAACCTGGAGGACATCAAGGCGCCGGAATGTTTCGAGATCGAAGAGCAGCTCCGCCGCACTCTTCGCATCCCCGTCTTCCATGACGACCAGCATGGCACCGCCATCATCTCCGGCGCCGCCCTGCTGAACGCCGTCGAGCTGGCCGGCAAGCGTCTGGACCAGATCAAGGTCGTCATCAACGGCGCCGGCGCCAGCGGCATCGCCTGCGCTCACCACTACCTCCGGCTCGGCGTCCGGCCCGAGAACCTCATCCTCTGCGACAGCAAGGGCGTCATTTACAAGGGCCGCAAGGAGGGTATGAACCGGTACAAAGAGCAGTTCGCTCGCCAGACCGACGCCCGCACGCTGGCCGACGCAATGCGCGGCGCCGATGTGTTTTGCGGCCTGTCGGTGGCCAACTGCGTGACGCCCGAAATGCTGCTTTCCATGGCGGACAATCCGATCGTCTTCGCCATGGCCAACCCGGATCCGGAGATCGCTTGGGAGCTGGCCCTGGCCACCCGCGACGACGTCATCATGGCCACGGGCCGGAGCGACTACCCCAACCAGGTCAATAACGTCCTCGGTTTCCCCTTCATCTTTCGCGGCGCCCTCGACGTGCGGGCCACGGCCATCAACGAGGAGATGAAGCTGGCGGCCACCCACGCCCTGGCTTCCCTGGCGCGCCAGGACGTGCCGGATTCGGTCCGCAGGGCTTACGGGGTCGAGCGGATCGAGTTTGGGCGCGACTACATCATTCCCAAAGCCTTCGATCATCGCGTTCTCTTGTGGGTGGCGCCGGCGGTGGCCCGCGCGGCCATGGAAACGGGCGTGGCGCAACTCCGCATCGACCTTGACGAGTACCGGGACCAGCTCGAGCGCCGGCTGGGCAAGGCGCACGAGGTGATCCGCATGATGATTCACAAGGCCCAGCGCGAGCCCAAACGCGTCGTCTTCCCCGAGGGAGACGAAGCCAAGATCCTGCGCGCCTGCCAGATCCTCATGGACGAGGGCATTGCCCACCCCATCCTGCTCGGCCACCAGAAGGCGATCGAGGCCAAGATCCGGGACTTGCGCCTGAGCCTGGACGGCGCCGAGATCATCGACCCGCCAGAGTTCCCCCGCTTGGAGGAGTACACCCGGGTGCTCTATGAACTGCGCCAGCGCAAGGGAGTTACCCTGAGCGAGGCCTCCGAACTGATTCTCAACCGCAACGTTTTCGGGGCGATGATGGTCCGCATGGGCGACGCTGACGCCTTCATCGCCGGGCTCACGCAGCACTACCCGGACACGCTGCGCCCCGCCTTGCAGGTGATCCCGCTTCGGGAAGGCGTCCGCCACGTCTGCGGCATGTACGTGCTGGTGACGCCCCCGGGCCAGATCTTTTTCCTCGCCGACACCACGGTCAACATCGAGCCGACGGCCGAGGATCTGGCCGAGATCGCCATCATGACGGCCGAAGCCGCGCGCGGCTTCAATGTCGAACCTCGCGTGGCCATGTTGTCTTTCTCCAATTTCGGCAGCGTGCGGCACCCGCTGGCTGAGAAGGTCCGGCGAGCCACCGAGCTCGTCCGCCAGCGTGCACCCGAGCTGATGGTGGACGGAGAAATGCAGGCTGACACGGCCGTGGTGCCGCGCATCATCGAAGAGCGATACCCGTTCAGCTTCCTCAAAGGCGGGGCCAACGTGCTGATCTTCCCCAATCTCGAAGCGGGTAACATCGCCTATAAGCTCCTCCAGCGCATCGGAGGGGCGGAGGCGATCGGACCGATCCTGATGGGTCTGGCCAAGCCGGTCCACGTGCTCCAGCGCGGCGACGAGGTGGACGACATCGTGAAGATGACCGCCGTGGCGGTGGTGGATGCCCAGGAGACCGGCCTCCGCCAGAGACTCAAGGTGCTGGTGCCATGAGGCGGCGGGCTTTTCTCACTCAGGCGGCCCTGGGCGGCGCCGCGCTGGCCGCCTCTGGCTGCCGCAGTCGGCGCCGCCGCCCGCCAAATATTCTCCTGTGCATTTCCGACGATCAGTCGTACCCTCACGCGGGCGCTTACGGGGCCGCCTTCGTCAAGACGCCGGCCTTCGACCGCGTGGCCCGCGAGGGCGTGCTGTTTCGCAATGCGTTTGTCTCGGCGCCCTCCTGCGCGCCCTCGCGCGCCAGCCTGCTCACCGGCCAGGACTTCTACCGGCTTCGCGAAGCCTCCATGAACCACACCGTCTGGCCCGCCGACCTTGAAACCTACCCGGAAATTCTCGCCGAAGCCGGCTACGCGATCGGCTACACCGGCAAGGGATGGGGGCCGGGGAATTGGAAAGCTTCCAAGCGGTCGACCTCACCGGCGGGACCGGCCTTCAACGAGTTCACGCTGGAGCCCCCGGGAGCGCACCTGAGCAACCTGGACTACACGCGCAACTTCGAGGCTTTTCTGGACCAGGTGCCTGGAGGCTCTCCCTTCTGCTTCTGGGTCGGCTTCAGCGAACCCCATCGCCCGTTCGAAGCGGGCATCGGGACCCGGTACGGCGCCAGGCTCGAGGACGTGCGCGTGCCGGGGTTTTTGCCGGATGCCGAAATCGTGCGCTCGGACCTGGCCGACTACGCCTTCGAGATCGAGTATTACGACGGCCATCTGGCGCGGATTCTGGCGGCTCTTGAAATGGCGGGAGAGTTGGACCGCACCATCGTCGTCCTCACCGGCGACAACGGCATGGCCTTCCCCCGCGCCAAGGCCACCCTGTATGAAGCCGGAATCCACGTGCCACTCGCCATCCGGTGGGGAGAACGCGTCCAGGCCGGGCGCGTCGTCGACGATCTGGTGAGCCTCATCGATCTGGCCCCCACCTTCCTGGAGGCGGCGGGCTTGCCTCTTCCTCCGTCGGTGACCGGCCGAAGCCTTCTGCGACTGCTCGAAGCCGGCGGCTCCGGCCGGATCGACCCCTCGCGGGATGCGATCGTCGCCGGTCTCGAGCGCCATTTTCCCGGGAGCCGTCCACGAGGCGCCGGCTACCCGATGCGCGCCATTCGCACGCACGAATACCTTTACATCCGCAACCTTACGCCGCAGAGAAGCCCCTCGGGCGATCGGCCCGGACCGGCCTGGCCTCCCGATGACCCGACGGGCGGCTTCGGAGACATCGACGGCGGGCCCTCGAAGACGTTC
This sequence comes from uncultured Bryobacteraceae bacterium, assembly GCA_938003835.1. Taxonomy (GTDB): domain Bacteria; phylum Acidobacteriota; class Terriglobia; order Bryobacterales; family Bryobacteraceae; genus CALKXJ01. Next base: position 55,568 of record CALKXJ010000008.1, read on the forward strand.
CTGTGGGAGAACCGGGACAGGTATCCGGAGCTGGCTCGCCGGGCTTTCTCCAGGCGCCCCGCTGAGGAGCTTTACCGGGTTACTGAGGATCCCGACAACTTGCGCAACCTGGCGGCCGATCCCGCCCACCAGGAGACCCGCCGGACGCTCGCCCGGCGGCTCGATGAGTACCTGGAGCGAACCACGGACCCGCGAGCGACCGGCAAGGGCGAGCTTTTCGATCGCATCACCGAGCGCTTCCCCTCGCTCGGATCGAAATCCTAGCGGGAGGTCTCAGTCGATTCCCAGCGTCTCGAGGATGTCGCCGATGTCGGCGGAGCGGACCTGCACCGCCTCGCGCAAGTGGGCCGGGGTGGGCCGTTCGTCGAAGGCGCGGAACAGCGCGATCTTGGCCACCGCATAGCGCTCGGTGGAAGTCAACGACCGGCCATGCGCCGCTTCCCAGGTGGCGACCGCCTCGTCGTGGAGTACCACCTTCACCGGGAAGGACGGCTTCGGCCCGGAGGTGACGTCAAAGACGAACTCCGTGGCCGAGCGCAGGCGGCGATAGCCTTCGTAGAAATACTGATAGACGTAGCCGCTTTGGCCCGAGTACGACTTTTGCCGGCGTACGGCCGGCGCCCCGCTGAGCGGAGCCTTCTTGCGCCAGAACCACACCTTCCTAAATCGGTGACAGTATACTCAATCCCCGATTTCGGCCCGCGACTGGAAGCCGACCGGGCGCCCTGTTGCCGCCTACCGCCCAGCCCGACTAACGCAGGTGGCGCATCCGGAGATTCCGGTAGCGCACGACGCTACCCGGATCGTGCTGCTGGAGCGCCAGGTAGCCCTTGCGATAGGTGTTCTTCTCGTCGACAAAGTCAACGGTCGTCTTGCCGTTAACCTTGATGACGATGTGGTTGCCCTTGGCGATGATGTGCTGGGTGAACCAGGTGTTGGGCGGAACGAGCTGTTCCTTGATATCGACGATCCCGTAAAGGCTTCCGGTCTTCCGCCAGTCCTTGTGGGTGCTGTTCACCTGGGCTTCGTAGCCCTTGGGCCAACCCGGGCCGAACTCGGCCCGAAAGTACATGCCCGAGTTGCCGCCGTCGTTGATGTTCACTTCAGCAATGAACTCGCAGTCTTCGCACTGCTCTTTCATGTAGAACAGGTGACTGCGCTCGCCCCGGCCGACGATTGAGCCGTCCTCGACCGTCCAGTTCTCCGGCCGCTCACTGGCCTTCCAGCCGTCGAGGTTCTTGCCGTTGAACATCACAATCCAATCCTGCTGAGCGCTGAGCGGCAGGAAGAAAACGGCAGCGAGCCAAAGCGCACGTCTCATCGGTGTGCCTCCAACACGTCCAAGTCTAACAGAGGAGGCCCGGCGCGCTGCGCGGCTCAGAGCGGGCTCACGTTTTCGGCCTGCAAGCCCTTGGGCCCCTGCTTGAGATCGAACTCGACCTCGACGCCCTGGTCGAGCTTCCTGTAGCCGTCCATCTGGATGGCGGAGAAGTGGACGAAAACGTCCTCGCCGGTCGAGCGTTGAATGAACCCATAGCCCTTGGCGGGATTGAACCACTTGACGACACCTTTTTCTCTCACAACCACTACTCCTAAAGAGACAGCCGCTCTTTCGGGGAACCCGGCGAGAGCGCCTCGATGTTTCGTCCACTCATTCTCTCAACCAAGTGTGTTTGAAAGCAACCGCTTAGCAGCCGAAAGGCGCCGGAAGGGGGTTGAACGGCAACCTCGGGCGCCCGAGCGAAGCCGCCGCTAGTCGTCCGAGGGCAGATGAATGCCCTTGTGGATGGCGTACAAAGCCAGCTCCAGCCGGTCGGAGACGCCAAGCTTGTCGAAGATGTTGTGCAGGTGGTTCTTCACCGTCTGTTCGCTGATGAAAAGCTTTTCGGCCATTTCGCGGTTGCGATAGCCTTTGGCCACCAGCGCGACGATCTCCCGCTCGCGCGCGCTCAGTGGGGGATGCTCGCGGCGGCGAGCGCCGCCACCCGGGGCGCCGTCATCGCGGGAGGCGAACTGACGGACCACCGCGGCCGTGGTGTGAGCATCCAGCCAGATTTCGCCTTCGTGGACCTTGCGGATGCTCTTGACAAGAAGCTCGGGCGAGGTTTGCTTGACGACGATCCCGGAGCATTCCAGCTTCATCGCCTGTACCCACTCGGTCTTGTCTTCTGACGCCGTGAAGACCAGAATCTTGCTCTTGCCCCGGCGGTGCCGCAGGCTTTCGAGCACCGTCATTCCGTCGATGTCCGGCAGTTTCAGGTCGAGCAGGAGGACGTCCGGCTGATAAGTTTCGAAGGTTTCGAGGGCTTCCCGGCCGCTGCCCGCCTCGGCCACCAGCTCGATGTCCGGCTCGAGCTCCAGCAGCTTCCGCACCCCCTCGCGGACAACCGGATGATCATCGACGATCATGACGCGGATGCGCCGTTTGCCGCCAACGGCCGCCTGAGGTTCCGTGCCATTTTTTTCGTCGAAGACACCGAGAGAGTCCGGATTTTTCTCCGTGGCGAGTGGGCGGATTTCCTCCTGAGGATTTCCCTCCGACTCCTGTGTTGGCTTCATGGGCTGGTCCCTGCCACTGGTTCGATTCTAAAACGACCTTAGTACTTGGTCAATTGGGCAAACCCCTTAAGACGGCCTACGGCCCGGCGGGCAGTCCAATAGTCCCTACTCGCCCCCTGATTTCGCTAGGCTGAGGAACGGGTGCCGACAATTTTTCACCTCGACATGGACGCGTTTTTCGTTTCGGTCGAGCAGCTTTTCGATCCTTCGCTGAAGGGCAAGGCGGTGGTGGTCGGCGGGCGGCCCGAGGAGCGAGGCGTGGTAGCGGCCGCCTCCTATGAAGCCCGCAAATTCGGCGTCCATTCGGCGATGCCGCTGCGCACCGCCGCGCAGCTTTGCCCGCACGCGATCTTTCTCGAGGGTCACCCGGAGCGGTACCGCGAAGTTTCCGCGCAGGTCTATGAGATCCTGAAGGAGTTTTCCCCTAAGGTGGAGATAGCCTCCATCGACGAGGCCTATCTGGACATGACGGGCACGGAGCGGCTTCACGGCCCGCCCCTGAAGGCGGCGCACGCGCTGCACGAGACCATTAAGCGCCGGACGGGCTTGAATTGCTCGATCGGCGTGGCCGCCTCGCGGCTGGTCGCCAAGGTCGCCTCCGATCTGGCAAAGCCGAACGGCGTGCTCTGGGTGCTGCCGGGCGCGGAGGCGCGGTTCCTGGCGCCGCTCGAGGTGCGCCGGATCCCGGGTGTCGGCAGAGCCACCGAGCAGGTTCTGCTTCGCCTGGGCGTGCGGAGGGTGGGGGATCTGGCGCGCCTGGACGAGTCCCTGCTCGAGCGCAAGCTCGGCAAATGGGGACTGGCGCTTGCCGGCAAGGCGCGGGGCCTCGATGCCGGCGGCTGGTACGACGCCGAGATTGGCAGCGCCGAGGAGCCGAAGTCGATCAGCCACGAGCACACTTTCGGCAAAGACACCGACGAGGCAGAGGTGCTGGAGGCCACGCTGGCCCGGCTCACTCAAATGGTGGCGCGCCGGCTCCGGGAGCATGCCCTCTACGCGCGAACGGTCACCCTGAAGCTGCGCTACGCTGACTTTTGCACCATCACCCGATCGCGAACGCTAGAACACGGCACCCGCGTCGATGCCGTGTTGCTGGCCGAGGTCCGGTCTCTGTTCAAACGCAACTGGAACGGCAAGCGGGTGCGGCTGGTCGGCGTCAGCGTCTCCTCGCTCGCGCCGGCTCCGGGGCAATTGGGCCTGCTAGATGAGGATCAGCGCCGCCGCTGGGAACAGGCCCTGGCTGCCGTCGACCGCCTGCGGGACAAGTTCGGCGAATCGAGCGTCTCGCTGGCGGCATCGCTCGGCAGTGCCTTTCGCGAGCGGGCCCACGAGAACCCCGCCGGCCTGCCAGGCAAGCGCGGCAGGCGGAAGCCCGATTAGTCCGGCGCGGGCTCGGTGGAGCGGGCCAGGAGGGCCGCGTTGAGCTCGGAAACCAGGTCCAGCGGATCCAGCCCGTATTTGCGCGCCACCTGTTCGATCGAACAGTCGTCGCAGGAGGCGCGGAAGCCGTGCCGTTCAAAAACCGGCACGCATTCTGGGTGGCGCACTTTGACGTCGCGCACCAGCATCCCGGGTCGTACCAGCCGGTCGAATCGCATCGCGCTTGCTTCCCCCCTTCTGTGACGGAAACCCTTCGATCAGTCTACTACGCTGCCGCCGGCGCGAGTGGAGGAACGGCCGGGGCTGCCACTTCGTATCCTTTAAATGGTGAAGGGCAGCGCGTCGTTTGCCGAAGCGGTGTCGGTGGCGCTTGCGTCGCTGCGGGCGAGCAAGCTGCGCAGCTTCCTCACCCTGCTCGGAATTATCCTCTCGACGGCGACGCTCATCCTGGTGATGAGCGTCATCCACGGCATGGACCTCTACATCGCCGAAAACGTCTCCGATATGGGCGTCGACGGCTTCCGCGTCGTGCGCATGGCCTTCCTCGGCAATTTCGATCCGAAGCGCTATCTCGAGTTGCTCAAGAAGAATCCGCACCTGCGGCCTGAGGAGTATGACTTCCTGCGCGAGCACGTGACCCTCTGCCGCGAGATCGGCATCCATGCCGAGCGGCGCGCCACCGTCACCTACCAGGAGAAGCAGCTCGAGGCGGTCTCGATCCGGGGGGCGACCCCCAACTTCGGCGTCCTGACGAACACCCGCGTCGCCCTGGGACGCTTCTTCAGCGAGGCCGACAACCGGCGGCGCCTGGCGGTGGCCTTCATCGGCGAGGATCTGCGCCAGGAGTTCTTCCCCAACGTCGATCCGGTCGGCAAGACGATCCAGATTCAGGGCCGGCCGTTCGAGGTCGTTGGCGTCGCCCAGGCGCAGGGGAGCGTCTTCGGGCAGTCCAAGGACAGTTTCGCCGTCATCCCCATCGAGACCTATTTCAAGATGTACGGCAGCCGGAGCGGCATGTCGATCCTGGCGCTGGCGCTGGACCGCAACCACCTCTATCAGGCTCAGGACGAGGTCCGGATGCTTCTGCGTGCGTATCGCCACCTGAGGCCTTCGCAGGAAGACAACTTCGCCATCATCAGCTCCGACGCCCTAGTCGAGGCCTGGGACCGCATCACCGGCGTCATCGCCGCGGCGGCCGTGGCCGTGGTCTCGGTCTTCATGGTCGTGGGGGGCGTCGTCATCATGAACATCATGCTCGCGGCCGTCACCGAGCGGACCCATGAAATCGGCATCCGCAAGTCCGTGGGCGCCCGCCGGCAGGATATTCTGAACCAGTTCCTGGTCGAGTCCTCCTTGCTGGCCTCCGTGGGCGGCCTGCTCGGCGTGGCCATCGCCGCTCTCCTGACCTCCATCGGAGCCAAACTCACGCCCGTGCCGATGGCCGTGCCTGTTTCAGCGGTCCTGGTCGGAGTCGGGCTCTCCGCGGCAGTGGGCCTGTTCTTCGGCATCTATCCGGCCCAGCGCGCCGCGCGGCTCGATCCGATCGAGGCCTTGAGGGTGGAGCGATGAGCGTGGCGGCGTTCCGCGCGGCAGCCTCGATGGCGCTCGGCACCATCTGGGAGCACAAGCTGCGCTCGCTTCTCACCGTGCTCGGCGTCATCATCGGCACCAGCACCATCATTGGCGTGGGCTCGATCATCACCGGCATGGACAGCGCTATCGCCAACATCATGCGCAGCTTCGGCACCGATACGCTGATCGTCTTCAAGTTCAAGGTGGGAGTCCGTTTCAACCTCACCCCGGAGGAGCGCCAGAGGAAACCGCTGACCTTCGAGAACGCGCGGGCCATCGCCGAGCGCTGTCCCTCGGTGGCCCACGTCAGCCCGTACCTGTTCCCGATGCAGGGCATTCAGCGAGCCAAGTACCGCGGCGCCGAAGCTTACAACATCGAACTCGGCGGCACCGAGGAAGGCTACGCCTCCGGCGGCACCGCCGAGCTGATGTATGGCCGGTTCTTCACCGACGCCGACAACCGCTTCCGGCGCCCCGTGGCCGTGCTCGGCGAGGACGTCTACAAGGCGCTGTTCTCGAGCGGCGATCCCACCGGCAAGACGATCGAGGTCGCCGGCCGCCAGCTCGAGGTCATCGGCGTCATGAAGCGCCCGGCGGCCTCTTTTCCCGGCCAGGAGGACATGCGCGTGTTGCTGCCCTACTTCACCATGCGCAAGTTCTTTCCGCAGGCCGAAGAGAACATGCTCATCGTCGTGGCGCATCCAGGAAAGCTCGCTCAGGCGCGCGACGAGGTCACCGCCGTGCTCCGCATCGAGCGGCGGGTGCCTCACGACAAGCCGGACAACTTCTCGATTTCCACCGCCGAGCAGGTCATCCAGGAGTTCCGCGAACTGATGTCGACGACGGCGCTGGTCATGGTGGTGTTGAGCTCGATCGGGCTGCTGGTGGGCGGCATCGGCGTCATGAACATCATGCTCGTCTCGGTCACCGAGCGGACGCGCGAAATCGGCGTCCGGAAGGCGGTCGGCGCCCGGCGCGTCGACATCGTGACGCAGTTTCTCACCGAGGCGGTGGTGCTCACCGGTCTGGGAGGCCTTCTGGGGATGGCCTTCGGCTGGCTGATCTCCGTCTCGGCGCGGGTGGCCTTTCCCACTTTGCCGACCACCGTGCCGCTGTGGGCGGCCGCCCTGGGTGTCATCGTATCGGTCGGCGTCGGTCTGTTTTTTGGCATCTGGCCGGCGGGCAAGGCGGCGCGGCTCGACCCGGTCGAGGCCTTGCGCTACGAATAAATAATGGTGCGAATCGGGGCGGGGTTGCGGTGATTGTGCTTCTGGCGCTTCTGACGATCGCCGTCTACACTGATTTCGAAGGCGCCAGTCTCGGCCGCATCCGCCGGCTCGCCGGGGACTGGCTCGAGTGTGCCGTAGCGGGCGAGACGGACCACGAAGGGCGCAATCGCCAGGCCACTTGGTATTACTTTCGTCTCGAGGGTGCCGCCGGGCGCCTCGTGACCATCGACCTGGTGGAGCTGGCGGGCGAGTACAACTATAAGCCGAATCGCGGCGTCATCGACGATCGCACGCCTCCGGTCTATAGCTACGACCGCCGCACTTGGCGGCACCTGACCGGCGTCGAATACGACCCTTCCGTGCCGCTACTCCGGCTCCGCATCCAGCCCGAACGCAGCCCGGTCTGGATCGCCCATGTGCCGCCGTATACCACCGGGGACTTGGCGCGCCTGCTCGGCGAGCTGCGCGGCCATCCGCACTTTGCCGAGCGCGTGATCGGCACGAGCGCCGAAGGCCGCGAGCTCCTGCTCGTGACGGTGACCGATCCGGACGCCCGAGGCGACAAGCCCGTCGTTTGGCTGATGGCGCGGCAACACGCCTGGGAGAGCCCCACCTCCTGGGTGGCCGAAGGAGCACTTCGCTTTCTGCTGTCCGATTCCAGCGAGGCAGCCTCCATCCGGCGGCGCACCGTTTTCCACGTGTTCCCAATGGTGGACCCGGACGGGGTTGTGCGCGGCGGCGTCCGCTTCAATGTGCACGGCTACGACCTCAACCGGAATTGGGACGCCATCGATCCGGAGAAGATGCCGGAGATCGCTGCACATCGCCGGGCGGTGCTCGACTGGGTGGATGGCGGCGGCCGGCTCGACCTGTTTCTTACGCTCCACAACACCGAGACGGCGGAATATCTCGAGGGTCCTCCGGACGGGGCGTTTCGCGGGCTGCTTGAGCGGTTCCACAAGCTGCTCGTCGGGAGGAGCTCGTTTGAGCCGACGCGCCCGGCGAGCCTGGCGCCCCCTTCGACCGACCCGGCGCGCAAAGGCCGAATGACGGTGGTTCAAGGGCTCTATCGGGACCGGAAGATTCCCGCCTTCCTGCTGGAGCAGCGCATCTCGTTCCACCCGAAGCTGGGCCGCTTCCCGACAGTCGAAGACCGTCTGAAGTTCGGCGAAGATCTTGTGCGCGTGCTGGCGGAGGTGGTCGGAGCCGGCCCCGTGCCGCCGCGCCCTCAGGCCACGCGGTAGCGCGCGAGCGCCTCTTCGTCGACCTCGAGACCGAGGCCGGGGGCCTCAGGCGCGAGGATGTGGCCGTCTTCGATGGCGAACAGTTGCTTGCTCCGCAGCAGCTTGAGGCTCGGCGCCCATTGTTCTTCCGGCAGCAGCGGCGGCCAGACCAGCGCCACCTCCTGCCATTCAGCGCCGATGGCGAAGGTGGCCTGGAGCCAGCCGGCCAGCATCAGGCCCATGGTGCCGTGGAGAATCGTCGGCACGTGAAACGCCTCGGCCAAGACCGCGGCCTTGCGCGCCAGCAGGATCCCGCCCACAGTCCGGCCGTCCGGCTGGAGAATGTCGTAGGTGTTGTGGAGCAGGCACTGGCGGAAGGGCTCCAGGCCCTGATAGCCTTCGCCGCCGGTGATCGGAATGTCGACGGCGGCGGCCAGGCGCGCCGGCGTCAGATAATCGTCGCGCGCGAACGGCTCTTCCAGCCAGTAGGCGCCGTATTTCTCCAGTCCGCGCGCCACCGCCAAGCCCGTCTCGTAGTCCCAGATCTTCTGGCCAACGGACTCCGGCGCGTGCGCCGTTCGGTCGAACATCACTTCGAGACCGCTGCCGACCCTCTCGCGGATGACGCGCAGCGCCTCCACATCGTCCATCGGCCGGGGCCGCCAGGCGCGTATCTTCATGCCCTTGAAGCCGGCCTTTCGTAAGCGCTCGGCTTGCGCCGCCTGGTCTTCGAACGGGACGTGGGACTGGTCCGGATTGCCGCGCCAGACGCAAGTGATATAAGCCTTGACGCGCGTCGTGGAGCCGCCGAGCAGCCGGTAGACCGGCTGGCGCGCGATCTGGCCGATGGCGTCCCAAACGGCGTGTTCGACGCCGCCCCAGCGCGCAAGACCCTTCTTGAGATGTTGCTCGACGTTGAACAGATCCTCACCGGCCAGGATGCGCCGCACCTCGGGAAGCTCCTTGGGCGAGGGGCCGGCGAAGGAAATCCCGTTGACGCCCGCGTCCGTGGTGATTTTCACGACAGGATAGCGGTGATTGACGCCGGCTTCGGACTCGGCCTTCGACACGGGCACGTCGACAGTGAAGATCTCGACGTCGCGGATGCGCACCGGCTTGACGGCCGCTTGGAGCCGCCGGACGGGCGCCAGCACTGCCGCCCAGGCCGCCGCAGCTTTGATGAGCAGGTCCCGGCGCGAGAAGCGCTCAGGCGCGGACGCGGTACTCTTGGAGTGCATCTTCATTGATGTCCAGTCCCAGGCCCGGCACGTCCGGCAGCCGGACGTATCCTTTCTCGATCTGGAACACCTGAGGGGTCCGGAGGAGCTTGAGGCCGGGCGCCCATTGCTCCTCGGGCAGATTCGGCCCGCCGATCATCTCCTGCCAGTCGCAATTCGGCATGGCGCAGCCGGCCTGGATCCATCCGGCGAGAGTCAGCCCCGCGGTGCCGTGCTGGATGCAGGGCACGCCGAAGGACTCCGCCAGAATCGAGATCTTCCGGGCGATCCAGATGCCGCCGCAGATGCGTGTGTCCGGCTGCACGATGTCGTAGGTCTTGTGGCGCAGGTATTGGAGAAAGACGTAGATCGAGTTACCGAGCTCGCCGCCGGTGATCGGAATGTCGACCTCGGCGGCCAGGCGCGCCGGCCCGAGCAGATCGTAGCCGTCGAATGGCTCTTCGAGCCAATAGGCGCGATGCCTTTCCAGTCCCCGGGCGACCCGGAGCGCCGTCTGGTAATCCCACACCCAGCCAGGCCTGACCGCCGTGCGGTCGAGCATGATCTCGAAGTCGTCGCCCACGGCACTGCGAACCACGCCCACCATATCGACGTCATCCATCGGCCGGGGCCGCCAGGCGCGCACCTTCATGGCAGTGTAGCCGGCCTGTTTCAAGCGCACGGCGTAGGCGGCCTGCGTCTCATAGGCCACATCGGACTGATCCGGTTTGCCCGGGAAGACCGAGGTGCGGTAGACGCGCAGCCGGTCCCGATATCCGCCGAGCAGGCGCGCCACGGGCTGGCCGGCCAGCCGGCCGATGGCGTCCCAGATGGCGTGCTCGGCGGCCGTCCAGGCCTGGTAGCCCGATTCGCCGCGCTCGGTCTGCAACCGTTTGAGAAGCCGGTCGACCGCAAACAGATCCTCTCCCACCAGCACCGGTTTCACCCAGCGTTCCAGCAGCTCCTGCGGCATTCCAAAGAAGGCCGTGCCCGTGACACCCGCGTCGGTGGCCACGCGGGTCACCGCGTAGGAGTAGATCTTCTGAGGATCGGGCGGGTTCTCCTCGGGCGGTAGCCGGACCGTGAAGCATTCGACGTTGGTGATCCGCACCCGGGGCGGCCGGCCCGGCCGCGCCTGCTCGGCACGGAGCCGCAGTGGAAGAGCGGTCGCCAGCGCCAGCAGGTCGCGGCGCCGGAGCGCGTCTGGTCTCATTGCTTCCCGACAGCTTACCAGTAAAGCTTCGCCGCGAGCTGCATGATGCGCGGGTCGTAGGTCGAGTTGACGATGCCGAACGTCGCCGGAACGTTCACCGTCGTGCCCATGTCACGGAACTGGGTGTGGTTGAAGAAATTGAAGAACTCGACCCGGATTTGCAGGCGCGAGGCCTCCCCAAGCGGCGGAATCCAGAAGTTCTTGTTGAAGGAGACGTCCCAGTTGTTGATCCCGAAGCCGCGCTGCGTGTTGCGCGCCAGGTTGCCGAATGTGCCCCGGGGAGGCGTAGCGTAGGCCGCCGGGTCGAATCCGCGCAGGTTGTTCGTGCGCGGGTCCAGCCGCTGGGGCTTGATGCCCGTGGCGTTGCCGCGCTGATTGCCCGTGCCCACGTTGGCGATGTCGCCGGAGGTGAAGATCGTCAGCGGCATGGCCGAGCGGAAGTTCGTGATGCCGGAAAGCTGCCAGCCGCCGAGGATTGCATCGAGGGCCCGGTTGCGCAGGTGGAAGGTCTTGCCGCGGCCGAACGGCAGTTCATAGACGTAACTAAAGATCAGGTTGTGGGGCACGTCATTACCCGCCAGGGCCCGCTCGGGCCGCCAGTCGTACATGTTCTGTGGGGTCGCGGCGTTATCGAGCAGCTTGGACCAGGTGTAGGCCACCGTGTAAGAGAGCCCGTTCCATACGCGCTGCTCGAGCTTGACGAAGCCCGCGTTGTAATTCGACCACTGGTAGTTGACCACCTGGCTGAAGCCCGGAACCAGCGACGGATAAGGCATCCGCGCGGCGAACGGCTCGGGATTGTTCGGATCCGACGGCAGCCGCGGCTGGTTCATCAGGCGAGTCCCGATCTGCTTGTGTCCGGTATTGCCCATGTAGCCGAGCTCGAGCAGCAGGCCAGGCCGGAGCTGCCGCTGGATGTTGAAGTTGTAGTTATAGATGTAACCCGTCCGCTTGCGCAGGTCGATGTTCTGGGTTACCCCGGTCGTTGTCTCATGGGGCGGCGGGAACAGTTGCGAAAGGAAAAGCTCGGGCCGGCTCGGGCTCGACACCAGGTTGGCGCGCATGAAAAAGGGCGGCGTGCTGGTGAGCGGGACCAGCGTCAGCCCGCCTTGATTGAGCGCATGGAAGATGCCGGCGCCCACGCGGACCGTGGTGTGTTCGCTCACGCGGTAGGCCATGCCGAACCGCGGGGCGTAGTCGTTCTTGTCGTCCTGGATCGGGCGTTCCGGCAGCAGGGGCGAGCCGGTGCCGCGGAAATAGCCCCGCCCCGGAATGTAGTAATCCGGGCTGTTTGCAATGAGCTGCCTACCCGTCGCCAGATCGAACCACGCATGGCGCCCGCGCCACTGCTGGAAATACTCCCAGCGCAGGCCCAGGTTCAGAGTCAGTCGGGGCGTGATCTTCCAGTCGTCCTGGATGAACCACTGAATCTGCGTCCCGATGGAGTACTTCGCCACCCCGCCGAGCTCCGGAATGATGCTGCCCAGACCGCCTGCGGCGGTTTGCGGGATGCCCAGAAGGAAGTCCGCGAACGAGTCATTGGCGTAAACGCCGGTGAAGCTGAACACGCCGTTCTGGTTGCTTCCCTGGTCGTAGCCGACCATCAGCCGGCTGATGTCGCCCCCGATTTTCAGGTTGTGGCGTCCGCGGATCCAGGTGAGCGTCTCCGCGGCCCGGTAATAGATGTTATTCTGAACGATCCGGCCCCCGTAGCCGACAAAGCCCGGCGTTCCGGTCGGATTTCCGGGAGCGTAACCGGTGAGGTTGATCGAGGGGAGCGTGTAATCGCCCGGCTGCGGCGCCAGATGCTTCAAGCCGAGCTCGGCGACGTAGTTCTTCGAGTAGCGGTCGCCGTCGCTCTCCCGCGCCAGAAACGCTTTGGTGAATCCCAGGCGGGTTTCGCTGATCAGCGTGGGACTGGCGACATAGGTGTAGCCCAGGGCGACGTTCTGGGTGCGGTCCGGCCGGATCATCCCCTTGCCGACGATGTAGGCCACGTTGACCAGGTCGTTGTCGGCGAAGCTGTAGCGGCCGAACAGCGTGCCCTTTTCGCTGGTGCGGTAGTCGATCCGCGCGGTGAACTGATCGCGCCGTTCGCGGTCGGAGGGAGTCACCAGAAAGTTCACGCCGGGTCGCTGGTTGACGAAGTTCGGGACCGGAAAATACTGAATGAGCTTTCTGGCAATCGGGTCCCAGCGGCTGTCCGGGATGCGGTTGCCGGGGAAGGGCTGGTTGCTGTTGAAGGGGTCGCGAATCGCCTTGCTCAACCCGGAGAAATCGCCCCGGTGCATTTCCGCCGTGGGGACAAGTCCCTGAAGAATGACGCCGGTGCGCCGCCGCCGGCCTTCGTAATTGCCGTAGTAGAAAAGCTTGTCCTTGACGATCGGGCCGCCTGCCGCGGCGCCGAACTGGTTGTAGCTGAAGCGCGGGGCTCCGGCAGGAGGCCGGAAGAACTGGCCGGCCTGAAAAGCCCGGTTGCGCACGAAGTCATAGACTACGCCGTGAAAGTCGTTGCTGCCCCGCTTGGTCACCATGTCGATGCCCGCCGCCCCGTGGCCGTAGGAGGCGTCCATGAAGTTGACCTGCACCTTGAACTCCTCGATCACGTCCAGCGAGAGCGCGATCGCCGGATTGTTGATGTTGGCCACGGAGAAGTCCACGCCGTCCAGCATGGCGTTCGTCGAGGTGTTGCGGATGCCGCCGATTTCGATCGAGCGCTCGTCCATGACGCTCGAGGCGCCCCAGGTCTTGATCGCTCCGGGCGTCAGCGCCGCCAGATCGAAAAAGTTCCGCGCGTTCAAGGGCAGCTCGAGAATGGTGCGGCTGTCGATGACGGTGCCCAGGGCGGCTGTGTCGGTCTGCAACTGCGGCGTGGTGGCCGCCACCTGGACCGTCTCGGCCGCCGTGCCGAGCTCCATGCGGATGTCGGCTCGCACCTGCGTGTTGACGCGAAGGACCACTCCGGCCACGGTCGCGGTGCGGAAGCCCCCGGCAGTGGCGGTGATGGTGTAGGTTCCGCTCGGCAACGCGGTGAAACGGTAGTTGCCCATCTCGTCGGTGACATAGGTCCGCGTTTCGTTGGTGGCGTTGTTCTTGACCTCGACGGTCGCGCCCGGGATCACCGCGCCGGAAGGATCCGTGATGGTACCGAGGATGATTCCGGTTCCGTACTGGGCCGCTAACGGGCTACCGTAGAGCAGTGCCAACACCAAAAGGATCGCCTGCCTGGGGAAGGTTTGAAGCATCTCCCGCCTCCTTCAGGCGGTAGTAGATCGCCGGTTTCTCTAACGGTCAAGAGATTTTGCTCGGGAATTTTGGGAGAAAGCCCCTCAGGTGATACCGCCCAGGCCGAGCGCGACGGCGCCGGTGGCGAACATCGCCGCGAAGGTGAGGGCCGCACGCCAGGCGAACCCCATCCCGCCCGCCCAGGCGGCCAGGCCGGTTTTGACCACGGCGTTCATGAGCAGGGCGACGAACAGCACCTGGCGCGCGGTGGCGAGCGAGATGGCTCCAGTCAGCTCCAGGTTGGCGAGCGAGACGGAGACGGCGTCAGCGTCCACGGCGCCGCCCGCCGTCGAGGCCCAGTAGACGCCCCGGTCACCCAGCTCGGCCACCGCCGCCTTGCTGAGAAACATGACGCCAGCAAAGAGGGCGCCGAACTTCAGAGCGGGCATCAGGCGGAACGGATTGCCCGTCGGCAGGCGGTGGGAGGCGCCGGCGGGCCGGCCGCGCCGGTAGAGCAGGGCGCCGACCAGCAGGTTGGCGCCGGTCATTGCCGCGAGCGTCGAAAGGGCGGCGTATCCGAGGCCGCTGTTGACCACGTAAAGGATGGCGAGCACACGCGGAAACTGGATCGCATTGGCAATCGTCATCGCCGACCAGTACAGCCGCCGGTCCTCGGCCTGCTCCTTGGCCTCGCGGGCGAAGGCCAGCGTGGCCGCCGTTGTCGAAGCCAGTCCCCCGAGAAGACTCGTCCAGGCCAGTCCCTTGTCGGCCCCCAGGAATTTCTCCAGAAAGTAGCCGGCGAAGGAGATCGACGAGACCAGAATCACGAACAGCCAGATCTGCCGCGGCGAAAAGGCCGCATACGGCCCGTAGCTGCCCGTCGGGAGGATCGGGTAGACGATGAAGATCAGCGCCAGGAACCAGATCGTGTCGTTGAACTCGCGTTCGGTGATTGTCTGGCGCAGAAACGTATGCAGGGTGCGCTTGGCCTCGAGGAATACGACGATGAGGAGAGCCGCGCCGATGGCGAGTCCGGCGCCGAGCGGCCGCGCGGGATGGGTGGCCAGCACCGCCAGGCAGAAAGTGGCCACGGCGGCCATCTCCGTGGTGATTCCGGTGCGCGTCCGCGCCTCCCAGTGAAAGAGAACCAGCACCGCTCCGATCACGACAAGCGCGGTGGCGGTGAGCAGAGCGCTGTTGATGAGGCCGCAGATGCCGCCGGCCAGCGCAATGAGAAAGAAGTCCCGCACGCCCGCCTGGCGCTCGTCCTGGGCGGCCTCGCGTTGCGCGCCGATGACCAGGCCGATCAGGAGGGCTTCGGCCAGGCCGACGAGCGACGCGGGCATCTGGGCGGGGTCGTCCACGATTTCAGCGGATGTCGGAGCCCTGGAGCGGTCTCAGGAGCGAGGTGGAGATGTTGGAGACGATCTCCGCGTCGGCCCAGCCGGGCTTGACGCGCATCTTCTGCCATTCCGGGTCCTGAGCGAACCTCTGCCAGGCGTTCTCGCGGGCCGCCAGGCTCTCGAAGGCCAGCATGTAGGTGAGATTCGGCATCCGCGGGCCGACCAGCGTCTCGCCGAAAAAGACCGGCAACATCCCCAGCCGGCGGAACAGCGCGATCTCGCCCTGCTCGAACATATCGATCTTGCGGCGCAAGGTGAGCGGGTTGTCGGATTCGTAGGTTCGAAGTTCGAAGATTCGCGGTAGCTCGCGGCCGGCGGTAGGAGGCGGCTCGACCTTCGGCATCCCCTCGAAGGCGCGCAACAGGCTGCTCTCCAGGCGCTGGTAGGCGAGGCCGCGCCGGCCGTAGAACTCCTCGGCGGCCTTGCGGTACTCTCGATCCGCCTCCAGCGCCTTTTCAGTCCGCTCGAAGTCGGCCAGGCTGGCGTAGGTGACCAGCGTGAGGATGGCCGGGCTCTGCTCGCCGATCGTTTGCGTGAACAGGCCCACCGGGCCGGCGCCGGCGCGCTTCGAGGCAGGCAGCCAGGTCTGGGTGAGAAATTCGCTGGTCCGCCGGAGCTGCTCGTCCGGACTGTTCCGCATACGGATCCAGGTGAGAACCATTACCGCTCGCGTGGGAGGAGCCTGGACGGCGGCCAGCGGCAGAGAGCCGCCCCCGGCGAGGAAGCTGCGTCGTTGCATACAGAATGACTCTACACCAGCCGGATCCGCGGCGGCAGTCCTCAGCTCGCCACGCACTGGGCAGGAAGGCCGCCGAAACGGCGCTCCCGCCGGTAGTATTCGGCAACCGCCTCTTCGAGGTCGGCGGCGGTGAAATCCGGCCACATCACCGGAGTGAAATAGAGCTCGGCGTAGGCACACTCCCAGAGAAGGAAATCGCTCAGCCGCTGCTCGCCGCCGGTGCGAATCAGCAGGTCCACTTCGGCGATCTGGGGCGAGTTCTTCACGTCGCCCACCAGGAGCTGGGTGAAGTCTTCGCGCGTCAGCACCGGTAGCGACCTTGCGCGGCGCACCGCGTCGAGAATGGCCTCCCGCGCGGAATAATCGACCGCGACGCGGACATGGAGATTTTGCCCTCCGGCGGTGGCGTTCTCGGCGGCCTCGATGGCGGCGCACAGCGCCAGCGGCAGCCGGTCGCGCCTGCCGATGACGCTGACGCGGATGCCGTGCTCGACGCAGCGCGGCGTCTCCTTCTGAAGGTAGGTCTGGAACATGTTCATCAACGTGGCGATCTCCGAGGCGGGCCGCTTCCAGTTGTCCGAGGAGAAAGCGTACAGCGTCAGCGTTCGTATGCCGAGGCGCGGGGCGGCCTCGACGACCCGCCGGACCGAATCGGCTCCGGCGCGGTGCCCTGCGGTGCGCGGCCAGCCGCGGGCCGCCGCCCAGCGGCCGTTGCCGTCCATGATGATGGCGACATGCAACGGCTTCTGATTGGGAGAGGAACTCTTCATCGCCACGTCATGCTCCACAACATCGATCGGCCGCTTAACGCTCGCGCTCCCGCATGGCCTGAATCAGCGCCTCCATGTGGTCGAGATACCGCTCGAGCGACCGCCGGCCGAGCGCCGTCAAACGGTACTCGGTCTTGGGCACCCTGCCCTCGAAGTATTTCCGGCAGGTGATGTATTGAGCCTCCTCGAGCTTGCGCGCGTGCATACTGATGTTGCCGTCTGTGGTGCCGAGCAGCCGTTTCAAATCGTTGAAGGTGAGCGACTCGTTGGCCGCCAGCGCGCTGACGATCGCCAGCCGGACGCGCTCGTGAATGAGCCGGTCGAGCTTCGGGAGCTCCTTGCCGGGCCAGACCGCCCGCGGCGCAGCCTCCCGCGCCCGGGTGCGGTTTTCTTCGATACATGCCGGTTGTTTAGCCACCGTACCTCCTCGCGATGATGAGGCCGAAGATGATGTGCAAGCCGCCGAAGCCCCCCATGAGCAGCCAGTTGCCCCAGGCGGGCGGCGCCACCAAAGCCAGTGCTCCAGCCAGCATGAAGCAGGCGCCCATCACTGGAACGGGCCTCACCGAAAAAGCGCCTCCGGCGGTCACCGCCGCCCCGTAGAGCAAGAGCCAGACACCCGGGATGGGATGGAGAACCCCTTCCTGCCAGAGCGCCAGGCTGAGGATGGCGCCGGCAATGAGCGTTGGCGAGAAGCCGAGCGCGAACTTGCGGGCCGGCGCGGCGAGCTGGGGCGCCTCGGCGCGCCGCGCTTTCCGGAGCATGGCGGCCAGGCCGATCGCCAGCGCGACCACGCAAAAACCCGCCCAGACCAGCAGCGCCCGCTGCGGATCCGGCTGGCGGCCGGCTAGCAAGCCCGCCGCGATGGCGACGAGCCCCATCGCCACGCCGCCCCGGCCGGGCACGGCGGTGAAGGAGCCGGCCCGCTCCATCGTCTCGCGGATATAGCGCAGATGGTCCAGCGCGCGGGTGTGGATGCCGACCGGGGGGGCCGGGCGGGGCTTGAACTGCCGGATGACCGCCATGGCGGAGATTATAGCGCCGGCCGGATAATTTAGCAAGTACTTTTCATTACAAAGTCCACGGCGGCCGCACGGGGGCCGAACGCCAGCTCGAGCTGCGGCTCCGGCTCCCAGCCCTCGGGCAAATCGTCCGAAAAAGTCGCCGCGAGCCCGTGCCGCCGCCGCACCGCCTCGAGCCGCCGGGCGATGAGCCGCGGATAGGCGCCGCGCAGAAAGGCACTGGATGCGAACTGCCGCCGGTAGCCCTCAACAAGGTGCGGGAACTTCTCTTCGAGAAACGGGAAAAAGACCGCGTGGGTGCACGGCTTGAGAAACACGACGCTGCCGGTGAACGAGGCGGCGCCCGCCGCGGCGGCCTGCCCGGCCAGCTCGTCGAGCATCGCCTCGGCGTCATTGATGCCGGGAAGGATCGGCGAGGCCAGCACTCCCGCCGCGACCCCGCGCTCGGCCAGCTCGGCCACCGCCCCCATGCGCAGCGCCGGGCGCGGTGCGTAGGGCTCGAGCAGGCGCGCCAGCTTCTCGTCCATGGTGGTGATGGTCACGGCGACGTGGAGAAGATTCGAGCGGGCAATGACCTCGAGCAGGTCCGCGTCGCGCCGGACGAGGTCGCTCTTGGTGGTGAGCGACAGGCGGCGGCCGCGCTCCCTGGCCAGAATCTCCAGCATCGCGCGCGTGAGGCGGAATCGGCGCTCGGCCGGCTGGTAGGGGTCCGTGGCGGTGCCGATGGCGATCCAGTCCGCCCGGGGAATTCGTTCGAGCTCCTGGCAGAAGGCCCGCGGGTTCCACTGCTTGGCGAAGATCCGGGTCTCGAAGGAGAGGCCGTCGCGGAGTTCCATGAACTCATGGGTGTAGCGGGCGTAGCAGTACTTGCAGCCGAATTCGCAGCCGCGGTAAGGATTCAGCGTCCAGTCGAAGGGCACCCGGGGACTCTGGCAGCGCGTGAAGTAGCGGCGTGTGGGGAGCTCGAAGTACTCGACATGCTGTTTGGCTACCCGGCAGGGTGAGGCCGCGGCGAGGCGGGCGATGCCGTGCAGGCGCGGGGCGCCGGAGAGGGGGAAGAGCACGCCCCTATTTTCGCTTTTTATTCGCCTAGTGTCAACTCCCTGGGAACAGCCGTTCCTCGCTCAGCCGCACCGCCGGCACCGGCCGGCCCC
Organism: uncultured Bryobacteraceae bacterium; assembly: GCA_938003835.1. Classification (GTDB taxonomy): domain Bacteria; phylum Acidobacteriota; class Terriglobia; order Bryobacterales; family Bryobacteraceae; genus CALKXJ01. The sequence continues at coordinate 74,274 of CALKXJ010000008.1, forward strand.
GGCGCGCCTCGGCAAAGGCCGCATTCTGCTGCTCGATCGGACCCGGCGTGATGGCGCCGGCCAGCTCCAGCTCGCCCCAGCGCGCCTGGATTCTTCCCTCCTCCAGCCGGCTCTCGTACTCCGGCAGCCGGTCCGCCGGGTTGATGGCCAGGGTGAAGACCAGATAGGCCGGCCCGACCTCCGCCCAGCGGACCTCCACCGGCGCCCCGGTCTTGAGCAGATCGACGACCAGGGCGTCTCGACCCTCCTCGCGGTCCACGCGAAGCACGGGTGAACGGTCCCCGAAGGCCCCTTCCCGCAACTCGAAGACGAGCCGGATGCCGGGCCGTTCCACCAGAACCCGGCCCTTGCCGGTGATTCGGATGCGCGCCTCCGGGTCGGCGACGTCCAGGCGCAGCCGCAGCGAGGAGGCCTGAAAAACGCCGTCGCGGATCATGTCGAGGCTGGGGTGCTTGTCGCCCCCTGGGGTGCGGAAGTTGACCAGGCCCAGCACGAGGTTGCGTTCCTGCGTCGCGTACAGGAGCGCTGAGGCGAAATCGTACTCATCGTGCATGAAACGCAGGTGGGCCCAGCAAGCCGGTCGCGCCGCGCCGCCCCAATAGGCCAGCAGCGCCCGCTGCTGGATCCAGAAGGTTCCCCGGTTGGCGCTGCCGAGCGCGTAATCCTTGTCGAGCCAGGTAGTGCCCTGCACCAGCGGCGTGAACAGCTCGCGCACCTGGCGGGGCGGGCGGTCCTCTAGGAAATGCCGCGCCACCTCTTCCGGACACCGGTAGTCCAGCACGCCGACTTCGCCCGCAACCGGGACGCGCCGGGCGCGAATCTCCTCCAGGCCGGCGAAGACCAATCGGCCGCCAAGCGCCTTCTGAAGCCACAGCGGCGCGCCGATGTCGGTGGAGTAGCAGCGGCTCATCGGGCCCGCCAATTGCCGGGTCGGCACATGCCAGCGCGCCGCCAGATGCCGCCAGAGCCGCTCGTGAATCCTATCGTTCAGAGCGAGCACCTCCGCGTCGCGCACGCACATGCGCGTGCGCGTGAGGTTGGCGAGGGTGACGTTCGCGTAGGTGGGGGAGTTGTATTCGGCAAAGCTGCCCGTCTCATCCACCGTCCGGGCGAAGCGGCGCTGGCGGTCCCGGGCATATTCCCAAAGTTGGCGATCCTCAAGAAGCTGGCCAGCGGCGAGCGTCACGAAAGTCCCCTTCACGGCGATGTTCGTGTAGGTCATGGTGACATTACGGCGCTTGACCGAGTAAGCCGCGTGCCGGATCGCCTCACGGACCCCCTCGCGGAGCCGCGCGGGTAGCCGCGCCCCGTGGCGGTACTCGATGAGGAGCAGAAGCGAGCCGTTGAAGTCCGCCCAGTTGAAGTCAGCGGGGGTCATCTTCGGCGCCGGCTCTTCAAGGTAGTAACCCCAGAGACCGTAGAACTTGCCGGCCGGGTCGGTTTCCTGAAGGGAAACGACGCGCTCGATGATGGCGATCGCCCGCTCGGCCCGCGCGGCCTCACCCGCTTCGAGAAGCAGGAGTGCGTATTCCAGTGATTCGCGCGTCGGATGCACGCGCATATTCCGAAGCGCCGAGTGGTAGTTGTAGGCGGATCCGACCCACCGGGCGATCATCGATTCGGAAGGATCGAACTGCGCATCCAGTCCTGCCAGGGCGGCCTCGATGACGGCGCGGTCCCACTCCGGCGTCCAAGCCGCCTGGAGGGCGGCGCGCGCGGCCGCAAGAGCCGGCGCCGTCCATAATGCTTGCCTGCGTGTGAGTGACACGCGCCATCCTATCACGCCTGGCGGATAATCGGGACATGACAATCTGGATGGCCTTGTTCACGATTGCGGTGGCGCCCGCCATGGCTCAGGCTCCGGCGCGCTGGAACGTTCGCCACTTCGGCGCCGCCGGCGACGGCCTCACCCTGGACACGGATGCGATTCGTCGCGCCATCGACGCCTGTGCCGCCTCCGGCGGCGGCACGGTTTACTTTCCAGCCGGCACCTATCTTACCGGCACGGTTCAGCTCAAGAGCAACATCGCGCTCTGGTTGGACCCGGGCGCGAGAATCCTCGGCAGCCGGCGCCTGGAGGATTACCGGTGGCCGGAAGGAGAGCGCGACTGGTACGCGGCTCTCATCCTGGGGCAAGATGTCGAAAATGTCGCGCTGCTCGGCGGCGGCACGATCGACGGCAACCGCGTCTTCAACCCGAAGGGAGAGGAACGGATGCGCGGGCCGCACGCCTTCGTCTGTTACGGCTGCCGCGACGTCACCATTCGCGACGTCCATTTTGTCGATGCGGCCAACTACGCGGTGCGGCTCAACGCCTGCGAGCGGGTGAATATCGACGGCATCACCGCCCGGGGCGGCTGGGACGGCATCAACCTCTGGGACTCGCGGAACGTGACCATCTCCAACTGCCGGCTCTTCACCGGCGACGACTGCCTGGCCGGGGCCTGGTGGGAAAACGTCACGGTGAGCAACTGCGTGCTGAACACCTCCTGCAATGCCTTCCGGATCGGCGGGCGCAACGTCCTGATCACGAACTGCCTCGTCTGGGGCCCGGGCGAGTACGAGCACCGCACCTCGGCGCGGAAAAACCTCGAGGCGGGCTTTCAGATCCTGCCGCACCGGCGCGCTTACGCCGAACGGAACCGCCTGGTGGCGGCCGGACCGGTGGACAACCTGGTGCTGTCGAACATCGTGATGCACCGGGTGCGTGCACCCGTGTGGATCGCCTTCGCTCCCGACGCTCCCTACAGCGAAGACAACCTTGGCGTGGGCAGAATCATCATCGAAAATCTCACCGTGACCGGCGCCGGCAGGACTCCGTTCTACGTGGCCGGCCCGCGCGAGGCGCCGGCCCGTTCCATCCTGTTACGCAACGTCCGGATGAGCTTCGCGGGTGGCGCGAATGAAGCCATGGCTGACGGCCAGGGCTTCAGCCCGTACTCGATCTTGCAGTCCTACGGCTTCTATTTCCGCAACGTCGAGCACGTTGAGCTTCACGATGTTCGGGTCGACTACGAGCAGGCCGATCTGCGGCCCGCGCTGTTTGGAGAAAACATCGGAACGCTCGAGCTCCACCGATTCGCCGCGGCGTCCGAGCCTGTGGGAGCACCCGCGCTTCTATTCGCCGGTATTCGGAGGCTGTTGCGAGAAGGGCAACCGGTCAATACACTCCGCGTGAGACCGCGCGCGGTGGAAGCGGCGGCGCCCGTCGTCCGCGCCGGCGAGCGTTTCTCGCTGGCGGTGGAGTTGCCGGCGGCGGGCCAGGCTGGTCTCGCCGAGGTCCCGCTGACGCTCGGTCGCGAAACCATCGCCCGCTCCGCGTATGTCGAACCCGGCCGGCCGGCGCGCATCCGCTTCGTCAACCTGGTGGCGCCCGAGGCCGGCGAGTTGCCGCTCCGCGCCGGCGACTACGCGGGCCGCCTGGTTGTCCATCCCCGCCCGTCACCGCGTCCTGTGGAGCCACCGTTTAAGGCCTTCGCAAACACCCAGGCTACGCTCGAGCAGCTCGACGGCGGCTTTTATCTCCGCGCCGGCGGCGACGCCGCCATCCTCGACCGCGCCGATCAGTACGGGGCCGTCTATCTGGAAGACGCTCTACCGCCGGAGGGCGAGGTTGTTGTCAAGGTCGAGAACCCCGACTTCGCCACGCACTGGTCGGGGCGCATGGGCATCATCGTGCGAAACGACATCGCCCGGCCCGGGGAGTCGACCGGCTATCTGGTTTTCGCCTCCTCGCCGGCCAACGGCTCGGCCCTGGAATGGGACTCCGACGGCGACGGGCGCATCGACAGCCGGACCGAGCTCGACGGCGACACCGTGTGGCCGCACTGGTTGCGCCTGGAGCGCCGAGGCGGGCTGTTCCGCGGTTACACAAGCACGGACGGGCGCCACTGGATTCAGCTCGGCGAGGCGCCCGTCGTCAGGGCCGACGAGCGCCTCGATGCGGGCGTCTTTGTCCACCTGCGCAGTGCCCGCTTCACCGAATTGAAGATCCGCGGGGCCGGTTCGGGCGGAGACGGGCGCGCCTCCGCCCTCAGAAACTGATCTTCAGGCCGAGCTGGACCTCGCGCGGGCCGACGTTGGTCGTCCCGGTGACGGTGCCGAAGGCCGCGCTGCCGAAGGTTGCGTTCGGGCGCGCAAACTGCGGCGTGTTGGTCAGGTTGAAGAACTCGCCGCGGAGCTGCGCATTCACTCGCTCGGCAAAGCGGAAGTTCTTCATGATGGCGAAGTCGGCATGGGCGACCCCGTCGGCGCGCATCTGGGTCCAGCGCCGCGGCAGGCTGCCGTAGGTGTACGGAGCGGGTGCGAAGAAGACCGCCGTATTGAACCATCGCTCCGGCGTGGGGGTATCGAGCCTCACCGCCTTGAGGTCGGTGATATGCGGCATCTGGACGCCGAAGCCGTACTGGCTGATCGTGCTGGGCATGGTGACGCGGATGGGGAAGCCGCTCTGGAAGCGCATCACGGTGGAGACCTGCCAGCCGCCCACAACCGCATCGAGGGCAGGATGCATGCCGGAGCCAAATTGGCGACCGCGGCCCACCGGGAGTTCGTAGACCGAGGCGACGATGAAGCTCTGCGGGATGTCGTGCTGGCTGATCGAGCGTTCAATCCGGCCATTGGTGTAGTCGCGCCAGCCGTCACCGTCGTAGGTCCAGGTCTGCCGCTCCGAGGAGTTGTCGATCGCTTTCGACCACTGGTAGGTCACCAGCAGGAGCAGACCCCGGGAGAACTGCCGGGTGAACTTGGCAACCAGGGCGTTGTAGTGCGAGCTGGCGCCGGCCGTGGTGCCGCCGCGGGTGACTGCATCGAACTGCGGAAACGGTTTAAGGAGCCGGAACTGGGGGATCTCCCGGGCGGCCAGCGCTCCCGTGGTGATCTGTCCGAAGAAGGGGTTCGGGACGCGCCGGTCGAGCTCGTTCCCCAACTGAAGCAGGCGTGTCGGCAACTGGTTGTCGTTCAAACCAAAGCCGTAGGACATCTTCCGGCCGACGTTGCCGGCGTAGCCGACCTCGAGCACCGTGTTGCGCCCGACTTCGAACTGGAAGTCGACGGAATAGTTCTGGATGTAACCGCTCGGGATGTCGCGCACGAAATCGCCTGCGCTCAATCCCAGGTTGGTCTCCAGGCCGCGGCTGGAACCCACGGCAGGCACGGGGCCCTCCGGGAAGGGGTTGCGCAGGAGGTTGAATGGGGTGATACCGTCGCCGCCGCGGCTGCTCACCCAGGGCGTGTCCGAGGAGTAGCCCATCGAGTAGATGCCGCCCAGCACCGGCGGGTAGAAGACCCCATAGCCGGCTCGCATCACCCAGCGGTCCGTGATCTTGTACGACAGGCCAATGCGCGGCGCCAGGTCCACCCAGTCCGGATCCCACTGATAACGATTCTCCGGCGTCAGGTAGACCAATCCGCCTCGCAGGTTCATGCCGACCCGCGCCCCGAGCGGATTGACGACATCGTAGTAAAAGTTGCTCCCGCGATTAAAGCGCTCCGTGGTCGGTTTCTGCACCTCCCAGCGCAGACCGTAATTGAGCGTCAGGCGCCGGTTGACGCGCCAGGAGTCCTGGAAATAGAGCGCGTAGTACATCTTGTTGGTCGCCAGCAGCGGCCGTTTTGGCAGGTTGCCGCCCGAGCCGGTACCGAGCAACAGGGAGGCGATCGAGTTGCCGGAGACCGTGCTGTTGACCGCCGCCACCGGACCGCTCGTCATGCCGCGGTTGAAATTCAAATCGGCCGAGAAGATGCCGCCGCCGGTCTGCCGGGCCGATTCCATCGCGAAGCCGAATTTCAGCGAGTGCGTTCCCATCTCCTTGGTGGCATTCACCTGGAGGTTGTCGATCCGCGACCGCAAATTCAGAAAGCGCGAATGGCTGATGTTGGAGTAGTCGGCCGGATAGATCTGCGGCAGCGTGGGCGTATCGAACTGACTGATGAGCGAGGCGGGAAAGCCCACCAGACCGGCCTTGCCCTCCCAGGGCGAGGTCTGCCCTTCGGTCCAGATCCCGTGCCCGGCGAGGACATTGATCACCCAGGTCGGATTCGGGACGACGGTGTCACCGACGGTGATATGGTAGCGGCGGTTGCGGTGAATCGAACCGGTGCCCCCGAGCGACAGCCAGACGCCGGCGGGCGGGTCATCATCCAGGCGGAAGGCCCGCGAGTAACGCGCGTAGAGCGTGTGCTTTTCGCTCTGTACCCAGTCGAAGCGAAAGTCGCCACGATCGACAACCGAAGTGCCCTTTCCGCTGCCAAAGTAGTTGTTGGCCTGGGTAATCGGGTGGCCGGCTGTGTTGGGCTCCGGATAGAGGGCGACGTAGTTCTTGCCCACCGGGTCGAAGCGCGCCGCCGGAATCCGGTTTCCCGGGAAAGGGTCCCGAATCGAGCTGCGCCCGTCCGGGCCCAGCCGGGTGGAAAACGGATCGAAAATCAACGCAAGGCTGCCGTCGGCGTTCCGGGTCTCGGAAAAGTCACCCTGGCGCTGGAGCAGCGTCGGAACGCTGGTGGTCGAGGTGCTGGGCCGGCCCAGCCGCAGGCCTTCGTAGTTTCCGAAGAAGAACAGGCGTTTGTCCCGCCAGATGGGGCCTGAGAAGTTGCCGCCGAACTGATTGCGCTGAAAAACGGTTTTCCGTCGCCCGGCCCGGTTGTTGGCCCAGGAGTTGGCGTCCAGGGCCGAGTTGCGGAGGAACTCAAAGACGGTGCCATGAAATTCATTTGAGCCGCTCTTGGTGACCACGCTCACCACGCCGCCGCCGCTCTTGCCGAACTGCGCATCGTAGGAGTTGCGCACGAGCTGGACCTCCTGCACCGCGTCCACCGAGGGCGCGTAGATCAAGCCGTTCCAGCCCGAGCCCGAGGAGGCTGAGATGCCATCCAGCAGCATGAGCGCGCTTTCGGTGCGCCCGCCGTTCATGCCGAACCGGTTGTGGTTCTGGTCCGAGGTGGCCTGTGAAATGCCGGTATGCGCGGCCGTGACGCCCGCCGTGGCGTGAACCAGCACGAACGGGTTGCGCATGTTGATCGGCAGGTTGAGCACCATCTCCTGGTTGAGCGTGACGGTCTGGTTGGCCGTCTGGGTGTCCAGTTGAATGACCGCTGCGGCAATCTCGATACTTTCGGTGACTTCGCCGACCTGCATGGCGAAGCTGATCTCGGCTGACTGATTGGCGCGCAGAACGATGTCACGCTGGACGAAGGTCTTAAAACCCGGCGCCTCCGCGGTCAACTCGTAGGTCGAGGGCAGCAGTTGCGAGAAGCTATAGCGGCCCTCGGGCCCGGTCTGCGTCTGGCGCGTCTCACCGGTCGTCGCGCTGGTGATCTTCACCGTGGCGCCGGGGATGGCCGCACCCGAGGGGTCAGTGACCAGTCCGGTCAAATTGGCCGTGAACGCCTGGCCGAAGCAGGCAGCAGCTCCCGCGAGCAGGAGAGCTGCAACGCCTAGGGCCGAGGAACCATACCGACGGAGCCGTAAACTCATACTTGAACCCCCCTTTCTTAAGGGTCGCGTTGGGGCGATTATACTACAGGCAACGATCCGGGGAAGGGGAGATCTTCCAGGCTGTGCTAGCATGGAGTCTTCGCTCAGCGACTGACGATTCATGAAGCGAGCTCATCGCGGCAAGGTGCCGCGGGTTGCCCCGTCTGCTTACATCGATCCCAGCGCGCAACTCATCGGCGACGTCGAGATCGGCGAACGCTCGAGCGTCTGGTGCAACGCGACGCTGCGCGGTGACGTGCACCAGATCCGTGTCGGCGAGGAGACCAACATTCAGGACAACTGTGTCCTGCATGGGGAGCGCGGCCTCTGGCCGGTGCTGGTGGGTAACCGCGTCACCGTGGGCCATGCGGCCGTCCTGCACGGCTGCGTGATCGAGGACGATTGCCTGATCGGCATCGGTGCGCGGATCCTCAATGGGGCGCGGATCGGCCGGGGCTCGGTCGTCGCCGCCGGAGCGCTGGTTCCGGAAGGCATGGAGGTTCCTCCGGAGAGTGTCGTCATGGGAGTGCCGGCCGAGGTCCGGCGCCGGGTCCGTCCAGAGGAGCGCGAGCGGTTCCTCGCGAGCAACCGCAACTATGTCGCCTACCGCCAGCAGTACCTCGACGAGCAGTCGGGAGTCCTTGAGATTGATCCGAGCGGTCAAGGGAACACGTGATCTGCTGCCGCCGGCCACGGCGCTCTGGAACTGGGTCGAGGCGGCGGCGCGCGAGCTCTTCCGCACCTATAATTACCAGGAGATCCGCACACCGATTCTCGAAGAGACCCAACTGTTCGCCCGCAGCGTGGGCGAGGAGACCGACATCGTCATGAAGGAGATGTATACCTTCACCGATCGGGACGGCTCTTCGCTCACCTTGCGTCCAGAGTGCACCGCCTCGGTGATCCGCGCCTACATTGAGCACCGGATGGACCAGTGGCCGGGCTTGAAGAAGCTCTACTATATCGGTCCGATGTTCCGCCGCGAACGCCCGCAGAAAGGGCGCTACCGCCAGTTTTCGCAGATCGGCGCCGAATGTATCGGCTCGGAATCTGCCCAAGTCGACGTCGAAGTCATCGAGATGGTGGTCGAGCTGCTATCCCGCGTAGGGCTCGACCGGTTCGAGCTGCTTTTGAATTCGGTGGGCTGTCCGGCCTGTCGGCCGGCCTATCTGGCGCGGTTGCGGGACCGATTGAGCGAGGTGGCGGGTGGGCTTTGCGCCGACTGCCGCCGCCGGGCCGTGACCAACCCCTTGCGGGTGCTCGACTGCAAGGTTCCGGAGGATCAGCCCATTATCGACGCTCTGCCGTCGATCCTTGACCATCTGTGCGCCGCCTGCCAGGCGCATTTCGATACGGTGCGGCGCGGGCTGGCGGCGCGGGGAATCGAATATCGCCTGGTGCCGCGGCTGGTGCGAGGTCTCGACTACTACACCCGCACGACGTTCGAAATCGTCCACGGCGCCCTCGGCGCCCAAAACTCCGTGCTCGGCGGCGGTCGCTACGACGGCCTGGCCCAGGATCTCGGCTCCAAGATCTCGGCGCCCGGAATCGGCTTTTCGATCGGCGAGGACCGTCTGGTGATGATCTTGGAAGAGTTGCGGCCCGAGCGGGCGCGGCACGTCCTGGATCTGTTCGTGGCGGCGATGGGACAGGCGGCGGAGCTCGAGGCGGCCCGGATCGCGCGCGAGCTGCGGCGCCGCGGCTACGCTGTCGAGGTGGCCTCCGAAGGTCGTCTCAAACGCCTGATGGATCTGGCCAACCGCCTCGGGGCGCGCCATGCGCTCATCCTTGGCGAGGAGGAGATCGCTTCGGGCCAGTACTCGCTCAAGGATATGGCCTCGGGCGAGCAGCAACGGCTGACGCGCCAGGAGCTCCTCCAGCGATTTGCCGGCAGTTGAGTCTTTTTTATGGAAGCACGAGTACCTCTGGATTTTCTCGGCGAACTCCGCCGTACTCACACCTGTGGAGAGCTACGCGCCGCCGATGCCGGCGCGCGCGTCCTGCTCATGGGCTGGGTGCACAAGCGCCGCGACCTAGGCGGCGTCATCTTCATCGACCTGCGGGACCGCGAAGGCATCACGCAGGTGGTCTTCCGGGCCGATGTCGAACCCGCCGTCCATGAGAAGGCGGAGCTGTTGCGGCCCGAGTACGTGGTGGCTGTCGAGGGCCTGCTCGAGCGGCGGTCGCCCGACACCGTCAATCCCAACATCGCCACCGGCGAGGTCGAGGTGAAGGCCGAACGGCTGTGGATCCTCAACGACGCCCGCACGCCGCCGTTTCCCATGGAGGACCGCGTCGACGTCAGCGAGGAGGTTCGCCTGAAGTACCGCTTCGTCGACCTGCGCCGCCCGCGGATGCAGCGCAACATGATTTTACGGTCGCGCATCGCGCTGGCCATCCGCGAGCAGCTCTACCAGATGGGTTTTCTCGAGATCGAGACCCCCTTCATGACCCGGTCGACCCCTGAGGGCGCGCGCGACTTCCTGGTGCCCTGCCGGCTCCAGCCGGGCACCTTTTACGCGCTGCCGCAATCGCCGCAGCTTTTCAAGCAGCTCCTCATGGTGAGCGGCTACGACAAGTATTTCCAGATCGTGCGCTGCTTCCGCGACGAAGACCTCAGAGCCGACCGCCAGCCGGAGTTCACCCAGCTCGATCTGGAGATGTCCTTCCCCCAGCAGGAGCGGATTTTCGAAGTCATCGAGCCGGTGGTGCAACGCGCCTGCGAGGTGGCGGGCATGCGCGTGGAAATCCCGTTTCCGCGGATGACCTACGCCCAGGCGATGCGCAGCTACGGCTCCGACAAGCCGGATCTCCGCCTGCCGCCTTTCCAGATCGTGAACGATCTGTTCGAGGGCACCTCGCTTGCCGCCGACGGCCTGCCGCTCGTCGCCATCCGAACGCCGAACACCGGACCGCTAAGCCGGAAAGAGCGCGGCGAGGTGGCCGATTTCGGCCGCAGTCTCGGCCTGAAGGTCTACGACGACATCAAGAGCCTCGCCAAGTCCCACCCGGCGGCGGTCGAGGAGGTGCGCCGGCGGACCGGGGCGGGCGAGGAGGATCTGCTGATGCTCGCCACCTGGGACGGTGCGGCGCCCGTGCGGCGGCCCGAGGACACGGTCCTGCTGGCCTGCGGGCAGCTCCGAATGCACGCCGGCATCAAGTACAACGAGCGGCACAAGCTGCTCGAGCCTACCGTGATGAAGCTGCTCTGGGTCACAGACTTCCCCATGTTCGAGTGGAGCGACGAAGAGCAGCGCTGGGTGGCCGCTCACCATCCGTTCACCTCGGTCCACGACGAAGACATCGACAAGCTGATGACCGACCCCGCCTCCTGCCGCGCCAAGTCCTACGACCTGGTGCTCAACGGCGTAGAGCTCGGCTCCGGCTCGATCCGTATCCACCGCCGCGACGTGCAGTCGAAGGTCTTCGAGGCGCTGGGCTTCAGCCAGGAAGAGGCGCTACGACGCTTCGGCTTTCTTCTGACCGCTTTGGAGTATGGCGCCCCGCCGCATGGCGGCATCGCTCTGGGGCTCGACCGGCTGGTGATGATCCTGGCGGGAGAAAGCTCGATCCGCGAGGTGATCCCGTTCCCGAAGACCTCCAAGGGAACCGACCTGATGTGCGATGCTCCGTCGCCCGTGCCCGAGCGCCAGTTGCGCGAGCTGGGCCTGCAATTGCGGCGCGACTAGGCCGGCTTTAGATCTGGCTGTAGGCGTTGATGCGCTCCTCCAGCGTCTTGCGGAGCGGCTCCGGCTCGAGGCGCTGGGCCCACTCCAGACCCTCGGGCAAGGCCGCGCGCCAGTCCTCGAAGTTGGGCGAGGGATTCGACTTCTCGGTGGCGAAGCCCAGCGCGGCGGCTAGCGAGCAGGCCAGCCGGATCAGGCTCGCCAGAGTGCGCTCGCCGCGGAAGCTGTCGTGGTGCTGCGCGGAGGCCTCCGCCAGTTCGCGGGGGAGCTCCCATTTCTCCAGCAGGAGCTTGCCCACCTGGCAATGGTCGATTCCGAACTGCTCCTGCTCCCGCTCGAGTACCGAGGCCGGCGCGCGGCGCGCGGCCACCGCCCGGTACTGGTCGGCCCCAACCGCCATCATGAGCGCAAGGCGTCCGATGTCGTGTAGCAGCCCGGCGGTGTAGGCCTCGCCCCGGCTCTTCCGGCAGGCGGCCGCCAGCCCATCGGCCAGAAGCGCACCGGCTAGGCTGTGCCGCCACCAGTCTTGGAAGACCCGGCTCCGGCCGGGCGCCTTGAGATAGGCCCGCAGCGCCGCGGTGAAGAGCAAGGGCCGCAGGTAGTTGCGACCCACCAGGACAATGGCGTGCTGCAAGGCCTTGACCCGGCGCGGCAGGCCGAAGAGCGCCGAGTTGGCGGCGTGAAGAATCTCTGAGGCAAGCACGGGGTCGGCGGAGGCCAACTGAACCAGTTCCTGGGTCTCGACCTCCTCGCGGGTGAGCGCGTCGAGCATCCGCAGGGCAACCGGCGGAAAAGGGGGAAGCTGATCGAGCGCGGCGAGAGTTTCCGAGGCAGCCGTCGGCATATCTTTCTCATCGGCTGTTTCGGCGGATTCCGCAGTCCGCGGAACCCTTCAGTTGCCGCCCCCGGAAACGCTCAACCGGCCCGGGCGAGACGGCTACTTCACCGTCTCATCGAGCGGCATGCCGAGCTTCTCGTAAAGTCGGCGCCGGCCCGCTTTGTCGCCTTCCAGGATGGTCCGGGCGTGACGAGCCACCTCCTCGGCATGCTCGCGGGGCACCACGATGACCCCGTCGCCGTCGGCCACCACGACATCGCCCGGACGGACCATGACGCCGCCGCAGGTAATCGGGCGGTTGACCGATTCCACCTCGTTGCGCCCCGGGCGGATGCCCCGGCCCAAGCGCCGGGCGTAGAGGGGCACCTTTTGCTTGATGATCTCGTCGGTATCGCGCACGCCCCCGCTCGTGACCACCCCGACGGCGCCCCGCAGCTTCCAGCCCAGGATGTTGTTGGAGCCGATGGTGCCGGTGTCGCCGTCGTCGGTGCCGTCGATCACCACCACTGACCCCTTCCTGAGGAACTGGACGAAGGGCTCCGGCGACAGCTCCTTGTACCAGGCGGCTTCCCATTTGCGGAACTCGTCCGCGCTCATCTTCGAGGCGCGCCGGTTGGTGGGCAGGTAGCGCACGGTTACCGCGATGCCCACAAAGCGATGGCTGAAATCATTGGTATCCCGCCAGAGCGCGTGGATGGAGGGATCCATCAGTCCGACATCCTGAAGGCCCGCCATGTCCATGCCGTCGGAGACGTCGGCCACGCGAAGCCCTTCGAAGAGCTTGAGGATCCGCGCGTCCTCTTCGGCAGTGTAGGTCTTGAACCGGATGAAGTCCGACTGGGCGCTCGCCGCCGCCAGGCCGAGCGCCAGCATCACCGAGACAATTCGGGCTGCCATGAGCGTCATGATACGACGAGGCGGCCCAGGCAATCCTCCAGGGTGTCGAGGGCGAAATCGGCCTGCTCGCGCGTGAGCACGAGCGGGGGCGATAGCCGCATGACGCTCGTTCCGGCGCCGAGCACCAGGAGGCCGCGCTCGAAGGCCATCCGCACCAGCCGGTCGCGCAACTCCGGCGCCCGCTCGCGCCTGGCCTGGTCGCGCACGATCTCGACGCCGATCATCAGGCCGAGGCCGCGCACCTCGCCGACCACGGGGAACCGGCGGGGCCAGTCTCGCATCCGGTCCAGCATGTGCGCGCCGACGCGGGCGGCGTTGTCGATCAGCTCTTTTTCGAGCAATTCGATCGTCACCAGCGCCGCCTGGACGGCCACGGGATTGCCGCCGAAGGTCGAGGCGTGAGCGCCGCGCTCCCACTGCATCAGATCGGCGCGGGCCACGGTGGCCGAAAGCGGCAGCCCGCTGGCGATTCCCTTGGCGACGGCGACGATGTCCGGCTCGAGCCCAAAGTGCTCCGAGGCCCACATCCTTCCGGTGCGGCCCATGCCCGACTGGACCTCGTCGGCGACGATCAGCACGCCCAGTCGCCGGGCGACCGCCTGAAGCTCGTCGAAAAACTTCTTCGGCGGCACGACATAGCCGCCCTCGCCCTGGACCGGCTCGAGCACGATCGCGGCCAGCTCCTCGGCGGGGACGATCGTCTTGACGAGCTCATCTTCGATCACCTTGACGCACTCGACGGAGCAGCTCTCCGGCTGCTTGCCATAGGCGCAGCGGTAGCAATAGGCGTAGGGGATGTGGGTGACGCCGGGCACCAGCGGGCCGAACCGCCTCCGCTGCACGGCCCGGCTCGCCGTCAGCGACAGGGATCCGAGCGTGCGCCCGTGGAACCCCCCGAGGAAGGCGATGAACTTGTCGCGACCCGTGTGGTAACGGGCCATCTTGATGGCCGCCTCGATCGCCTCCGTGCCCGAGTTGCCGAAGTAGACACGGCGCGGCCCGCCGCCCGGAACCAGCGCGGCGAGCTTCTCGCCCAGGGTGACCATGTTCTCGTAATAGAAGTCCGTCCCGGACATGTGGATGAGCCGCGCCGCCTGCTCCTGGATGGCGCGCACCACCTGCGGATGGCAGTGGCCTGTGGCGACCACCGCAATGCCGGCGTTGAGGTCCAGAAAACGATTGCCGTCGACGTCTTCGACGATGGCGCCCTCGCCGCGGGCCGCCACCAGCGGGTAGCTGCGCGTGTAGGAAGGTGACAGCACGGCAGTATCCCGCTCGATGATTCGTGCCGCCTCCGGTCCGGGCAACGCGGTGCGGATCTGGGGGAAATCCGCGCGAACGTCAGCCGTCGGCTGTTTCATGAGAAAGCCCTCCTTCTCTCAACAACTCTTTCCGTCAGAAAAAACGCGGAGGGATGCGGCGCTCAGTCGGCGCCAAACAGAAAGGGACGTGCGCTCGCCGGCCGTCTCATCATCTAAACCCGATTATAGCTTTACCGCGGCCGGAATACGAGAAAGTACTGATAGGGCAGTAGCTCGTAGGCGGCTTCGCGGGCAAAACCGGCCGCCTCCAGCTCGGCGATGACTTCTTCCTCGGCGAGCTTCATGCTCGGGGGCGGACCCACCGGCAGCTCATGCTTGTGAAAATCGATCACCACGATGCGGCCGCCGGGCTTGAGCGCCCGGCGGAGCTTCCCGTAATAGGCCGGTCGGTTGTCGATGTGGTGAAGGACGTTGCAGAAGAAGATCGTGTCCACCGAGGCCGGCGCCAGCTTCGGATCGTCCGGCTCGGCCACGATCGTCTCGACATTCCCGAAGCCCCTCGCCCGGATCTGCTCGAGCGATTCCTTGTCGAGGTCGACGGCGTAAACCTTGGCTGCGTGGCGCGCGAACCGTCGGGTGAAATAGCCGGCGCCGGCCCCGATATCGGCGATGACCTCGTCGGGGCGGATCTTGAGCAGGCCGATGACCTCCTCGGGCTTCTGCCACTGCTCGCGCCCCGGGCTTTCCCAGGCGCGGCCGCGTCCCCGCCCGCCGCCGGGCGGGTGATGTTGCGGCTGAGCGGCCAGCTCGGCCCCGGCGATCAGCGACAACAGAAGGGCAACGAACCGGACCATCCACCTCATGAGTATGCGTTCATTGTATCCGGCGGCCGGCGGGCGCCGCTCTGCTACATTGGTGCCTGACTCACCCAGTCACCAGACACCCCAGAGGGATGACGGATGAAGAAGATTTTACTGGTTCTCACACTCCTGGCAGGAGGGCCGGCCTGGCCCCAGCAGATGCGCGTGGAGGTCACCAAGCCGACCACGCCGGAACTCGACGCCAAGGCGAACGACCCGGCGGTCCCCGACGGCATCGCCGTCTCGGCTCAGTTCGAGCGCATCGTCATCCTCCGCTTCAAGCACCAGACCGATCTGCTGGCCGGCATGGAAAGGCTGATCCGCGAGCAGCGCATCCGCAACGCGGTGATACTTTCCGGTGTCGGCAGCGTGCGGAACTACCACGTGCATACAGTGAGCAATCGCGAGTTCCCGTCGAAGAACGTTTATACGCGCGATCCCTCCCGGCCCGCCGACATTGTCTCTATCAACGGCTATGTCCTCGGCGGCAAACTGCACGCGCACGTGACGCTGGCCGATCCCGAAAAGGCCTTCGGCGGGCACCTGGAGCCGGAAACGCAGGTCTTCACCTTCGCCATCGTGACGCTCGGGGTGCTCCCGGACTCGCTCGATTTGAGCCGCTTCGACGACAAGACCTGGCGCTAGGGGCCGGCGTCGAGCCTTGACTTGGCGGACGCCGGTAGCTTACCTTTCCCAATGGGGTTCCACATGGCGAAGAAGTGGTACAACCTTTTCATTTCGGTTGAAGGACAGCCGGAGCCCTCCGGTGAGGAGCCCTCCCCGGATGCCGCCCGCACCGTCGCCGAAATCGCCGCCGGCGTCCCGCCGCCCCCGGTTCAGATGAAGCCCGTGGCCGATCCGGCCTCGTTCGCCGAGATCTACGAGGCCGCCGAGATCCGGCCTCCTGCTCACGGCTACACCATCTTGAAAGTCGCCGAGATGCTGCGGAGCGCGCACATCCGCAACATGCCGCGCGAGGTCAAGCGCAGCTCGCTTCTCGTGGCGCTGGAGGCGGCGGGCGCGCGGGTGGAGGACGTCATCCAGGACGCTGTCCGCCGCGACCAGGCTCTCGATGCCTTCGAACGCGTCCAGCAACGCGCCGCCGAGCAGTTCGAAGCCGACAAGACCCGAGAGAACGAGCGCCTTCAGGCGGAGCTCGACCGGCTGGTGGCCGAATACCGGGCGCGCATTCAGGCCAACCTGGACGCCATCGCCAGAGAACGGGAGCGTTTCTTCGGCTGGCGACTTCAGAAGCAGGAAGAAGAAAGAAAGATCGCCGACGCAGTCTCGTATTTCGTGAGTGAGAATCCGATTACGACATCGGCGCCGCCGCCCGCCGCAGGAGGGCAATAGGTAGGATTGAGAGGGGAGGGTCCAAGCGCCGGTCCCCGGCGACGAGGAGGAAGGCATGTTTCAACGCTTCAAGCGGCTGATCCGCTCAATCATCGGGTTTTTTATCTCGGTGGGTGAGAATCCGGAAATCATTCTCGAGCAGAACATTCGCGATATGAACGACCAGGTGCCGCGGATGAACGAGAGCATCGCCATGGTCAAGGCGAACGTGACGCTGCTCGAAAAGGAGGAAGCCAAGTACAAGATGGAGCTGGCGGAGCTGACGGCCAAGGTGAAGGCCGCCATCCAGGCCAACCGGGACGACCTGGCCGGCAGTTTCGCCGTCCAGCTCGAACAGCTCCGCAGCGCGCTGGCGCGCACGCAGGGCCAGTTGGCTTCGGCGCGCGCTGCCTATGAGAAGGCCCTGTTGGTGAAGCAGGCCTTCCTGCGTGAAAAGGAGCGCAAGACCCGCGAGGCGCTCAACGCCATCCGCGACTACCGCCGCGCCCAGTGGCAGAAGAAGGTGGCCGACGCCATGGAGCAGTTCGAGGTTGCCGGCATCAGCCAAACCCACGACGAGATGGTGCGCAAGATCGAGGAGATGACCGCGATCAACGAGGCGCGGATGGAGATGGCTCTGGGCAACGTGGACCAGCAGCGCATCAAAATCGAGGAGGAGGCCGAGAAGATTCGCGCCAGCGAGCTGGTCAAGCAGTTCAAGGTGGAAATGGGCCTGCTCGCGCCGGAGCCGTCGGCCGTTCCGGAGAAGACGATCGGGGGAAGGGAACCGGAGCGGCTCACTTAGCGGAGGAGCACGCCGGGAGGAGGTGACGCCGTGGGCGTACGCATCGAAAAAGGCGGCTGGATTCTGATTTTCCTGCTCGGGGTGGCGCTGGTGGGCTACAGCCTGCACCGCTATGGGGTTCTGGATCTTCGCAGGTGGCTTGGACCGCCGGAGACGCGCCGGGCGGGCGAACCGGTCGACACATCGAAACCTCTGCCGCCGCCGGGCGCGGGCCCCGTGGAGGCCAAGAATGTCCGCGTGCGGGTCAACATCTGGGTGGGCTGCGTCGGCGGGCTGGTGGCCAACGGGGGCCTGGACACCGTCCCGGGCTCCATCTACGCCAACAAAGGGCTGAACGTCTCCTTCAAGATCATCGACGACTGGACGGAGGGCGCGGCGGCGCTGGCCACCGACAACGTGGACATCATGCTCACCACCGTCGATGTCTGGGCCAAGGATCAGGCGCAGTTCCTCGAGCGGAACTTTCCGGCGCGCGCCTTCTTCATGGTGGACTGGTCGCGGGGCGCCGACGGCGTCATCGGCCGTCAGGGGATCCAGAGCATCGAGGATCTGGCTGGCAAGACGGTGGCTTTCGCCCCGTACACACCCTCCCACTTCCTTCTCTGGAACGGGCTCAAGAGCTCCGGCCTGACCACCGAACAGCGCTACGAGATCTTCTCCAAGGCGGTCCACACCAAGGACGGCATCGAGCCGGCCACGCTGTTCGCGCAGCAGAAGGTGGACGCGGCCGTCGCCTGGGACCCCGACATGAGCGACGCGGTGGCCCGCCGGCCCGGCGCGCGCAAGATTTACGACACGCGCGTCGCCAACCGGCTGATCGCCGACATCCTGGTGGTGAGCGATCGCTTCGCCTCCCGGGCGCCTCAGACGCTCGTCCGCTTCATCGAAGGCTGGCTCGAAGGGGTGGAGTTCATCAAGGCCCAGCCGGCGCGAGCCTACACGCTGCTTGGCACCATCAAGGATTTCAACATTCCCGAGGATCTCGCCAAGACGATGCTCGAAGGGGTGCGCCTGGCCGACTATGCCGACAACGTGGCGTTTTTCGGCACGCCGGAGGCGCCCTCCGATTACGCCAACATCTTCAAGATGGCCCAGGAAATGTATCGCGAGCTGCGCGTCATCCGGCGGGCCTCGGATCCGGAGACGACCCTGGACCGGCGGTATCTCGAGGCGCTGCGGGGCAGGTTCTCCACCGCCTCGACCGAAGCCCCGATCGAGTACCGGGCTCCGGCCCCGGGCGCCGCCCCGATCGCCACCCAGCGCCGCTCGATCTACTTCGAGACCAACTCCGCCCGGATGAGTCTCGATGCGCGTGCCGTGGTGGATCAGATCGGCGACTTCATGCGCGCCTACGAAAACACCGTGGTCGACATCGAGGGCAACACCGATTCGACCGGATCGCGCGAGCTGAACCTGGCTTTGTCGAAAGAGCGCGCCGAAGCCGTCAAGCGGTATCTGGTGGAAAAGTACGGCTTCCCGCCGGAGCGCATGCGGACTCGCGGGAACGGGCCGGACAACCCCATCGCCAGCAACGCCACGCCGGAGGGCCGGGAGCGGAACCGGCGCACGGACATCAAGGTGTACGCCAATCCGGCCAGGTGAGCCGATGCCGGAACTGGGGACGATTCGCAAACCGGTCGGGCCGAGGACACGCCTCGTGCTCGGGGGTGTGAGCTGGCTGGGCCTGATCCTCCTCTGGCTGGCGCTGACCCAGTGGGAGCTGCTTCCCCCTCTGTCGCTGCCTCACCCGGCGGGCGTCGTCCAGGCTTTTATCCGGCTGTGGACCGAATACGACCTGCCGGGTAACGTCCTGATGAGCTGGTGGCGCATCGCGCAGGCTTTCCTCTGGTCGGCGGCCATCGCCATCCCACTGGGGATCCTGATGGCGAGCTTTCCCTGGGTCCACGCCCTCGTAAACCCGGTGGCGGCGCCCATGCGGTCGATGCCCATCACCGCCTTCCTGCCGGCTTTCATCGCTCTGTTCGGTATGGAGGAGGCCATGAAGGTGGCCTTTCTGTGGTTTGGAATGTTCTTCTACCTGCTGGCGGTGGTGGTCGAGGAGGCCGGCCGCGTCGAAAACGAGCTGCTCGAGACGGCTTACACGCTGGGTGCGCGGCGCCGGCATGTGCTCTGGCTTACGTTCGAGGCTTCGTTTCCCGCCATCTTCGGTTCCTTCCGGATTCTATACGACATCGGCTGGACCTACGTGATCCTGGCTGAGATGGTCAACGCGCGCAAAGGTGTCGGCTATATGGTGGAGGCGGCGCGCAAGGTGCTCGATTTCGAGCGCGTCTACGCCGGCATCATCGCCATCGGCCTGGCGGCGTTTCTGTTCCGGCTCCTGCTCGGCTGGCTCGAGCACCGGCTGTTTCCCTGGAGGCGCGTCCGCCGGCCGGCCTCGGAACCGGCGGCGGCCGTAGGCGCCGGAGCGACCGTCAAGGCGAGCTAGCATGCGCACCGCACGGACAAGAATCACCTTGCGGAACGTCTCCCGCACCTTCATCGGCGCGCAGGGCGAACGCATCGAGGCGATTCGAGACGTCAACCTCGACATCGAGGACGCCTTCTCGGCTGAAGGTCGCGATGTCGGTGAGTTCCATGTGCTGCTCGGGCCCTCCGGCTGCGGCAAGTCGACCGTGCTGCGCCTGATCGCCGGCCTGGACCGGCCTGACACCGGCGAAGTACTGGTCAACGGCGAGCGGGTCCGCGGACCCGGCCGCGACCGCGGCATGGTCTTCCAGAAGTACACCTCCTTTCCCTGGCTGACGGTGGAGGAAAACATCGGCTACGGGCTGAAGATCAACGGCGTGCCGCCCGGAGAGCGGCGTCAGACGGTGGCGCATCTGGTGGAGGCGGTCGGCCTGCGCGGCTTCGAAAAAGCCTACCCGAGCACCCTCTCCGGAGGCATGCAGCAGCGCGTGGCCATCGCCCGGACGCTGGCGCTGCGGCCTCAGGTGATGTTGATGGACGAGCCCTTCGGAGCCCTGGACGCGCAGACCCGCGCCGCCATGCAGCAACTGCTGCTTGCCATCTGGGAGGAGACGGCCAACACCATCCTCTTCGTCACCCACGACGTGGACGAGGCCGTCTATCTGGCCGACCGCATCTATGTCATGTCAGCGCGGCCGGGGACTATCATAGAGGAGATAGCGGTGCCTCTCCCCCGCCCGCGTGAGCCTTCCGTGAAGCAACGGCGGGAGTTTGTCGAGCTCCAGCAGTACGTGCTGGCGTGCCTCAGACGCGCTCCCGGTCACGGGCAGGTGCGGGTCAGCGTGTGATGCCGGACCAGATTGACGACTCCAACATCAGTTACGTCAAGGCGGCCTTCACCTGGCAGTACAACCTGATCGCGCTCGCCGGGGCGGCCGCTTTCGCACTGGTCTCGGGCAGCGCCCTGCCGCTAATGCTGGCGGCCGGACTCGAGCTGATCTATCTGAGCATCGTGCCGCAGAACAGCCGCTTCCGCCGCCTGGTCCGCTCCTGGAGATACGAGGAGGAGAAACGCAGGAAGCAGAGGCGGCTCTGGGAGCTGTTCCGGGAATTGCCCCGCGAGATGCAGAATCGCTACGCGGAGTTGGACAAGACCTGCCGCGAGATCTTCGCCAATTACGAGCGCCTGTCGGCGGCCTCACGCATGTTCGCGCGGCAGTTGGGCGAGCGGCTGACTTCGTTGCTCGAGTCGTACCTGCGCCTGCTCCATTCGGCTTATCTTCACCGCCAGCACCTCAAGCTCACTGATCCCGGGGCCATCCGCCGGGAGATTGCCGCGCTCGAACGGTCGCTCGGAGCCGAGCCGCCCAAGGTGCAGGAGATCAACCGGAAGCGCATCGAGATTCTCACCAAGCGCCTGGAGCGGTACGAGAAGGTGAAAGAAAACCAGACCGTCATCGACGCGCAGTGCGCCGCCATCGAGGATACCCTCAGGCTGATCCGCGACCAGTCGCTCACGATCCGCGACCCGCAGGAGCTCACCGCTCACCTCGATCAGGTGCTGCACGAGGTCGAACATACCGAGGAGACGGTCCGCGAGATGGAGGCGATCTTCGAGATGGCCGCGCCTGAGCTGGGACTGGCCGTTTCCCCGGAGGCGGCTCGGCCTTCGGAATTGCAAGCGCGGCGGCGCGTGAAAAATTGAAAGAAAAGAGAAGCGACGATGGCTGGCTCGACGGGGACAATCATGGAAAGCTTTCCGGCCTGGGCGCGCGAGCTCTCCGAGAAGTACTACTCGCGAACGGTCGCGATGTTCATCCTGCACGGCAACGTGCGGGACCTGGTGCCGGTGCGGCGCGGGGAGCGAACCGAGTATCTCTCGCTGCAACGGTTCCTCGAGACCCAGATCTTCGGCCGCCGCGACCTGGTGCTCACCTACGACCGCGGCGGCGGCCTGAGCTTCGCCGCGCCGGAGATGCAGGCCGATTTCCGCCATGCCCTGGCCGGCTACGACGCCTTTTACGGCACCAGGTACTCGCAGGGGCTGCCGCGCAACCCGGACGGCGTGCTCAGCCTGCTGGACAATTACCTGCGGCTGCGCATCCTCGACGGCAAGAAGGTCGCCCTGGTCATCGACTTTGCCGAAACGATCGCGCCCGCCGCCGAGGTTTCGAGCCTTTCGGGCGAGGACCGCAACTCGGTGGTGATTCTCAAGCGCTGGGCGCAGAACCCCGCCTTTCTGCAAGCCGATGTGACCGTCTGCCTGGTGACGGAAAACCTGGTGGAGCTGCATCAAGGCCTGGTGCAGTCGCCCGGGGTGGCCTCCATCACCATCCCCTTGCCCGACGAGGGCGAGCGCCTGGACTACATCCGCTCCCTGCTTGCGGCTACGCCGCTTCCGGCGGGAAGCGACGTCGCGGACACGACGCTCGCGAAGCTCACGGCCGGCCTTAAGCGCGTGCAGCTCCGGGGCCTCGTTGCCGACGCGGTCGAGAATCGGAGGCCGCTCACCGCCAGGTTCCTCACCCAGCGCAAGAAGGAACTGATCGAGGCCGAATCGGGCGGCCTGCTCGAGTTCATCGAAAGCCGCTATGACCTTTCGATGGTGGCCGGTCATGAGGCGGCGAAGAAAAAACTCCATGACGCGGCGGCGGCCATACGCGCCGGCCGGACCGACGTCTTGCCGATGGGCTATGTGATCTGCGGCCCGGTCGGCACCGGCAAGACCTTCCTGACCACCTGCTTTGCCGGCGAGATGGGCATCCCGGCGGTGAAGCTCAAGAACTTTCGGAGCATGTGGCAGGGCGTCACCGAGGGCAACCTCGAGCGCGTGCTCAGCCTGCTCAAGGCGATGAGTCCCATCGCGGTGATCGTCGACGAAGCCGATGCCCAGCTCGGCGACCGTTCGAACACCGGCGACAGCGGCGTCTCCAACCGCGTCTTCGCCCAGATCGCGCAGTTCATGGGTGACACCGAACTGCGCGGCAAGGTGATCTGGTTCCTGCTGACCTGCCGGCCGGATCTGATTCCGGTGGACCTGAAGCGCCAGGGCCGGGCGGAAGAGCACATCGCGCTGTTCTATCCGGATACAGAAGAGGAGCGCCTGGCGCTGCTGCGCGCCATGCAGAAAAAGACGGGCACGCGCGTGGCCTCGCCCGAGGCGGAGCGGCGGTTCCTCGAGCGCGCCGACTCGCTCTCCGGCGCCGACATCGAGGCCGTGCTCATCCGCGCGAAGATGAAGAGCGCGCTTGAGCAGGATGCCGCCGTAGACGCGGAAGATCTGCTGGCGGCGCTCGAGGATTTCATCCCGCCCTCCTATCCGACCGAGATCGAGCTTCAGGTGCTGGCCGCGGTGCTCGAATGCACCAGCAAGAGCCTGCTGCCGGCGCGTTACCGGGACATGGACCGGGCCGAGATCATCCGCCGGGCGAACGAACTGGCGCTGCTCGTGCGCGACTAGCGCGGGCCGAATCACGCACCGCTTCGCACTCCGACAGGGACGCCCGTTGCGGCCGGGGTCTGGCTCCACGGCCGCAGCCCGAGCAGCGGACAGGCGTCGCAGACGTGGCGGCGGCCGCAGTTGACGCGCCAGCAGTCCACCTCGCCGAGCTGGGCCAGGTAGACGCGGCTCATGTGGTCCTTCGTCTGACCTTTAAGCAGCACCAGATCCCCGGCGCGGAGCTCGGCGCGGAGGAATTCGGCGGCCTGCTTCGGCGTGACGAAGTGGTGGGCGTTCCCGAGCCGCATGCCCGCCCGGACTGCCGCGCGCGCCGCGTAGGCGCTTCCCTCGGAGACGAACACGGCCACCTCGGCCGAGGCGGCGGCCCACTGTGCGAGCATCCGTTGCCGCTGGCGGTAGTGCTGCCCGGAGTTGGCCACGTCGCTGATGACCACGATGCGCCGCGCCGCCGACGCCTCGCGCAGCACCTCGAAAGCGGCCTCGGTATCGGTGAGATTGCCGTGCGCCTCGTCGCGGAGAAGGACGGCGCCGTTAGGCAGCGCCACGGGCTCCATCCGCGCGGTGTAGGGTCGCACCTCGGCCACGGCCCGGCTCGCCTGCTCGAGCGTCGCTCCCAGGGCTCTGCCGGCGGCGAGGGCTGCCAGGAAAGCCGGCAGCCACTGGCGCCCCACGAACTTCGTTTCCACTTCGACCGATTCCTCGCCGGCGTGGGCGACGAAGCGCAGCCTCATCGGCCAGGCCGCCGCCACCCCGTCCGCCCAGACGTCGAACTCCGGGCGGCTGCCGAACCACTTCAGGCGGCCGCGCACCTGGCGCGCCATGGCCGCCACCCGGAGATCGTCCCCGTTGAGCACGGCGATGCCGCCCCGCCGCAGAAATCGCAACAGTTTCGCCTTCTCCTCGGCGATCTTCTCGAGGCTCCCCATCGTCGAGAGATGGGGCGAGGCGACGGCGAGTTCGACCGCCACGTCGGGCCGGATCAGCAAGGCGTGGCGCAGCATGTGTCCCGGCTGATCGATCCCGACTTCGAGCACGACGAAACGGTGCCAGGGCCGAGCGCTTAGGATGGTACGCGCGATCCAGGGACCGCCGTTGTTGCTGCGCAGGGTCTTCACGGTGGGTCCGAGCTGTTTGAGGATCGCTGCCAAGCAGTCCTTGGCCGTGGTCTTGCCGACGCTGCCGGTGATCGCGACGAAGGTGGTGCGAACGAGCGCGGTGCGCCAGAGGAAGGCGGCGGCCCAGAGGATTCGCTCCCCAAGGGCTGCGAGCCACTGTTTCAGGATGGAAATTCCGGGCACCTGCTCCCCTTGCGTCCCCGCTCGAAGGCGCTCCTTTCATCTTACGAAAAGGCCCGGCGCCGTGCGACGGTCTCCTCCGGGAAGGTGGATGCTATGCTGAAATTGCATCTCGACTTATTCCCGGGGCGTTTGACGTTGAAGGTCGGATTTGTGAGCTTGGGCTGTCCCAAGAACCTGGTGGACACCGAAGTGATGATGGGCTATCTCACCGCGCGGGGCCATGAGTTGACCCCGCGGCCGGAGGAGGCCGACGTCATTGTCGTCAACACGTGCAGCTTCATCGATCCGGCCAAGCAGGAGTCCGTGGACACCATCCTCGAGATGGCCGAGTTCAAGAAGAAGGGACGCGCCCGCCGGCTGATCGTCGCCGGCTGCCTGGTGGAGCGCTACCGGGAGGAGATTCGCCGCACGCTGCCCGAGGTCGACGCCGTCGTCGGGACCAACGAGATCGACCAGATCGCGGCGGCGTGCGAGGGCCGCATGCTCGAGGCCGGCCGGGCCGAGCCGTTCCTCTACCACGAAGGGACACCGCGCGTGCTGGCCACCCCGCGCCACTACGCATACGTGAAGATCGCCGAGGGCTGCGACCACCCGTGCAGCTTCTGCGTCATCCCGCAGTTCCGTGGCCGGTTCCGGAGCCGTCGCTTTGAATCGGTGGTGGTGGAGGTGGAGCGCCTGTTGCGGCAGGGCGTCAGAGAGATCAACCTGATCGGTCAGGACACCACCAGCTACGGCGAGGATCTCGGCCTGCGCGACGGCCTGGCTCGGCTGCTCGAACGGCTTGCCCGGATCGACGCTCCGCAACCGTACTGGATCCGGTTCCTTTACGCCTACCCCAACCGCATCAGCACCAGGCTGCTCGAGACGCTGGCCGCCCACGAGCCGCTGGTCCCTTATCTCGATATGCCCCTCCAGCACGCGAGCGCGTCCATCCTGCGGCGCATGAAGCGGGGCGGCTCCGGCGACGGGTTCCTGAAGCTCATCGAGCGCATACGCCGCACGGTGCCGGGCATCGCCATCCGCACCAGCATGATCGTGGGTTTCCCCGGCGAGACCGAGCGGGACTTCGAGGAGCTGTGCCAATTCGTCCAAGCGGCTGAGTTCGATCACCTGGGCGTTTTCTCTTATTCGGACGAGGAAACCAGTGCCAGCTTTCATCTGGACGGCAAAGTCGATCGGCGGACCACCTACAATCGGAAGAGGCGGCTCATGGCCCTCCAGCGCAAGATTTCCCGCGAGCGCAACCGCAGGCTGGCAGGCCGCCAGTTGCCTGTGCTCGTCGAGGGGCCGAGCCGCGAGACGGACCTGCTCTGGGAGGGCCGCCTTCCCACCCAGGCGCCGGAGATCGACGGCGTCTGCTTCATCAACGACGACGGCGGCCATCCGCCGCGACCGGGCGAGCTCCGGCGCATCCGCATCGAGCAGGCTCACGACTACGATCTCATCGGCGCCCTAGTGGACGGGCCCGAGCCGGCGGTCGCCGCGGCGCCGGCGCTGTTGCCCATTCTCCAGCCCCAGCACGCATGCCGCGCCCATTGAAATGCCCGATCTGTAAGAAGCCTGTGGCCTGGGAGGATCCTTTCATGCCGTTTTGCAGCGAACGCTGCAAGCTCATCGATCTGGGCAACTGGGCCTCGGAACGCTACGTCATC
Organism: uncultured Bryobacteraceae bacterium; assembly: GCA_938003835.1. GTDB lineage: Bacteria > Acidobacteriota > Terriglobia > Bryobacterales > Bryobacteraceae > CALKXJ01. The sequence continues at coordinate 100,268 of CALKXJ010000008.1, forward strand.
ACGACGCCGCTCAAGCAGGAGGGAGAGTCTCCTGGGGAAGGCAGCGAGGAGAATGATCCCGACGGGGGGCGGCGTTGACCCGCCTGCTGGCCACCTGGTTCGGATGCGGGCTGGCGCCCTGGGCGCCCGGCACGGTGGCGTCGGCGGCGGCGCTGGCGCTGGCGTACCTGCTCCACCGCACAATGGGCCTCTCCGGGACGGATTTCCTCTGGCTGGCGCTTGTCTTCCTCGCTCCGGCCGTCTGGAGCGCCGGTCGCCTTGAAGCCAGCAGCGGGCGCAAGGATCCGAGTATAGTAGTGATTGACGAGGTGGTGGGTCAGTGGGTGGCCCTCGTCGGCGTCGCCGGCCACAACTGGCTCGGCTGGGTCGGAGCTTTCCTTTTGTTCCGGCTATTCGACATCTGGAAGGCGCCTCCCGCGCGCCAGCTCGAGAGACTCCGCGGCGGGGCGGGCATTGTGGCCGACGACATCATTGCGGGAGCGTATGCCGCTCTGGCCCTTCATGGGGCGGGGCGGCTTGGTTTGTACTGAGCTATGTCATCGAAACGACGTTCAGAGGCGAGGCCGGAGATCCTCGAGGTCAACCCTCCGGCGGCGATTCCCGGCGGCGAGTTCCACATCCGCGGCCGGGGCTTGGCCCGGGACCGCAGGCCGACGGTGATGTTCGGTTCCGAGGTGGCGCCGGTCATCATCGGCTCCGACAGCCTCGTGATCGCCCGCGTGCCCGAAGGCGCCATCGTCGGCGAGATGACCGTGGGCAACGGCGAGGCCACCAGCGCCCCCTGGACCTGCGATATCGGGCTGCAAATCGCTGACAATCTCCACCCGGTGGCCAACCCCGCCATCGACGCCGAGGGTAACATTTACGCCACGTTCAGCGGCTCGCGCGGACAGAAGACGCCGGTGGCGGTCTACAAGATCGACCTGAATTATCACGTCACGCCGTTCGTCACCGACCTGATGAACGCCACCGGTCTGGCGTTCGACCGCAACGGCATCCTCTATGTCTCGAGCCGCCACGACGGCATCGTCTACCAGGTCTCGGCCAAGGGAAACCTCTCGGTTTACGTCGAGGGCATGGGCGTGGCCACCGGACTGGCCTTCGACCGCGAGGAGAATCTCTACGTCGGCGACCGCAGCGGAACGATCTTCAAGATCAACCGCGACCGGCAGATCTACGTCTTCACCACGCTCGAGCCCTCGATCTCGGCCTACCATCTGGCCTTCGGCCCCGATGACTACCTTTATGTGACCGGCCCGACCACCTCGAGTTTCGATTCCGTCATGCGCGTCTCGCCCTCGGGCGAGCTCGAGATTTACTACCGCGGGCTCGGGCGGCCGCAGGGACTGGCCTTCGATGTGCAAGGCAATCTCTACGTCGCCGCCTCCATCGGCGGGCGGAAAGGCATCGTCCGGATCGACCCGAACCGCAAGGCCGAACTGTTCGTCTCGGGCCCCAACATCGTCGGGCTGGCCTTCACCCGCTCGCGGGCGATGATCGTGGCCACCAACAGCGCCCTCTATCGCATCGACGTCAACATCCAGGGCAAGCCCCTGCCCTGAGCGGCTCGCCTCTGCCTGTTATGAACGCCGAAATCATCGCGGTCGGCTCGGAACTGCTCACGCCCCAGCGGCTGGACACCAACTCGCTCTACCTGACCGAACGGCTCAACGCCCTCGGCGTCGAAGTGGTCGCCAAGGCCGTCATCGGCGACGACCGCGCGCGCCTCAGGGATGCGGTCCGGGCGGCGCTCGCGCGATCGGAAATCGTGATCCTCACCGGCGGGCTCGGGCCCACCGAAGACGACGTCACGCGCGAAGCGGTGGCGGAGGCGCTCGGCCGCCCGCTCGTATGGCGCCAGGAACTCGCCGACGCCATCGAAGCCCGCTTCCGCCGCATGGGCCGGAAGATGGCCGAGATCAACAAACGCCAGGCCTACCTCATCGAGGGCGCCGAAGCGCTCTCCAACGACCAGGGCACCGCGCCCGGCCAGTGGATCGAAGCCGGCCCGGGCCACTATCTGATGCTGTTGCCCGGCCCACCAGTGGAGCTGAAATCGGTCTTCGAGCGGGAGTGTCTGGCCAGGCTCGAGCGGGTGGTGCCGCCGCTGGCTATCCGAACGCGCGTCTTCCGGGTGGCGGGGATGCCGGAGTCGGATCTGGACCAGCTCATCTCTCCCGTATACAAACGTTATAAGAACCCCGCCACCACCATCCTCGCCGCCCCCGGCGACATCCAGATCCATCTTCGAGCCCGCGCCGAAACCGCCGAACAGGCCGAGGCGCTGCTTGCGGAGCTCGCTCCCCAGATCGAGGCGCTGCTTGGCGACAACATCTATTCGCGTAACGGTGAGCCCCTGGAGGGCGCCGTCGGCGCCCTGCTGGTTGCGCGCGGCGCCACGCTCGCCGTCGCGGAAAGTTGCACCGGGGGCATGCTGGCGGAGCGGATCACGTCCGTCGCGGGCAGCTCGCGCTACTTCGTGGGCGGCTTGCTGGTCTACAACGACGAGATGAAGGAAAAGCTGCTCGGCATCTCGGCGGAGCTGCTTGCCGGGCACACGGCGGTCAGCCAGCCCGTGGCCGAGGCGATGGCCGCGCGTGTGCGGCAGCGCACCGGAGCCACCTTCGGCCTGTCGGTCACCGGATACGCCGGCCCGGAGGGAGGCGACGCGGAACACCCGGTCGGAACGGTGTACATCGGCCTGGCCGCCCCGGAAGGCACAAGCGCCCGGCCCTTTCGCTTTCTTGGAGATCGCGAGCGCGTGAGGCGGCTGGCCACCCAGAGCGCGCTCGACCTGCTCCGGCGGCACCTCGCCCGCTGAGACGCTGCCCGTCTGCCAGCGGCCTCGATGGCGAGCGCAATCTCTTTGCGGCTACCGGCCTGCTGAGTCCTCTGGCCGCGCTGGTTGGAGCGCCCTTCGGGGATCAAGACCGGTTCGATCCCGTCACCACCCGCACGACGCGCATCAGCTCCTCGTCGGTCGACTCGTTGGGCGCCGAGCAGCCGGGCGCCAGGATGAACTTCCTGCCCGCCTGCGCCGCGGCGCTCTGCCACTGCTCGCGGATCTCCGGCTCGGAGAGCGAACGGATGCGGTTGTGATCCAGGCCCCCCATGATTGTCCCGGTGAATCGCTTCCGCACCTCGCCGATCGGCACGCCGGTGCCGTGCGCGTCGTAGTGGAAGACGGCAGCCGGCCAGCCGGTGTAGAACATGTCGAGATAGACCTGCGTGCCATGCAGATGCAGTGTGTTGAGCGGGGCCTCACGCGCCGCCTCGAGCACCATCTTGTCGAACGGCTCGCTGAACTTCCGGTAGTCCTCGCGGCTGAGCACGCTTGCGTCGGCGTTGGCGATGGCCAGGAAGATGCCCGAGGCGCCCGCCTCGAGGGCGCGCCGCGCGTGGTTCGCCTCCGAGCGCGCGATCACCTCCAAAGCATCGAGCAGCGCCTGCGGCCGCTCCTGTTTGAGCTGCTGGACGGCTTCCTTGGAAGAAAGCTTTTCGGCGACGTTCCACGGGTTGAAGATCGTCTCGATGAAGTGCGCCTTGCCGCCCAGGCCGTCGCGGATCCGCTCGAGCGCCCGGATCTGCTCGGGGAAGGGATTTCGCTCTTCGGCGAGCTCGTACCAGGCGCCGGCCGGCTTCGGGTACGGGTAATCGCTCATCACCTTCACCAAGTCGGTGGAAAACTTCCGGTGGAAATCGAGCGTCGCTGCGGCATGCCGCTCGCCCGGCTCTTTCTCCAGCCCGAAGTGATACCAGAAGGTGAACGGCGTGCGGTCGACGTCGCGGCCGGCCAGGGCCCGGTCCACGCGCTCGCGCGGTGTCATCGCCCTCCGGCACGCCGGCGCCGCCAAACACAGTAAGAATCCTCTTCGCGTCAGCATGCTGTCTCCCCCGTTCAGTAAAGAATCGCGCCCGGCCTGAGCGCCGGCTGCCGGATCTCGAGACACCCCTTGTGCGTCGGGTACAGCTTGCCGGGATTCAAGCGCTCCTCCGGGTCGAAGAGGCGCTTCAGCCGCACCATGCACTCGATCGAGTCCTCGGAAAACTGCACCCGCATCAGGGCCAGCTTCTCGATGCCCACGCCGTGCTCGCCGGTGATGGAGCCGCCCTCGGCCACGCAGTGCTCGAGGATTTCCTCGCCGGCGCGCAGGGCCTTCTGGAGCTCTCCCGGCCGGCGCTTGTTGAACAGAATGATCGGGTGCATGTTGCCGTCGCCGGCGTGAAAGATGTTGCTGATCAGCAGGCCGTACCTCTCCGAGACCTGGCGGATGAAGCGCAACGTCGAGGGGATCTTCGCCCGGGGCACCATGCCGTCCTGCACGACAAACGACGGGCTGACGCGGCCCACCGCGCCGAAGGCGTTCTTGCGCCCTTTCCAGAGCAGGTCGCGCTCCTCGGGCGAACGCGCCATGCGGACTTCGCGCGCCCCGCAGCCCAGGCAGGCCTCACGGATTTGCTCCACCTGTTCCTCAGTGGCCTCCTTGAGCCCCTCCACCTCGATCAGCAGCACGGCGGCCGCATCCATGGGATAGCCGGCATGGGTGGCCTCCTCGACCATCCGGAGCAGCACGCCATCCATCATCTCGATGGCTACCGGCGTGATCGCCCGTGCGGTGATCTCGGCGACAGTTCGGCCGCAATCCTCCGGATCGTCATAAACGGCCAGAAGCGTCTGGACGGCCTCCGGCTTCCTCATCAGCCGGACGACGACCTTGGTCACCAGCGCCATCGTGCCTTCGGAACCCGTGAGCAGCCCGGTGAGATCGTAGCCGGGCAGATCCACTTCCTTGCCGCCGGTGGTGAACACGGATCCGTCCGGTAGTACGCACTCGAGACCCAGCACGTGGTTGGTGGTGACGCCGTAGGCGAGCGTGTGGGGCCCGCCGGCGTTCTCGGCGACGTTGCCGCCGATGGTGCAAGCCTTCTGGCTTGACGGATCCGGCGCATAGAAATAGCCGTCGGCGTCCACGGCCAGGCTGATGTCGAGATTCACTACCCCCGGCTGCACGACGGCGCGCTCGTTTTCGAGATCGATCTCCAGGATCCGGTTCATCCGGGCGAACGAGATCATGACGCCGCCCTGGCAGGCGATCGCGCCCCCGCTCAGGCCGGTGCCTGCGCCGCGACCCACCATCGGGATGCCATATTTGGCCGTGATGCGGGCGATCGCCGCCACCTGCTCGCTCGTCTGCGGGAAGACCACCATCTCCGGGCGCGCCATGTCCACGCCCCCGTCGTATTCGTAAAGCGCCAGGTCTTCGTCCCGGTCCAGATAACCCTTGGGCCCGACGATCGCCGCCAGTTCCCGTTTCGCCTCTTGGGGTATCATCCTTCGAGCAACGACCTCAAATAGTTCAACATCCGATCGTCGGTCCAGTCAACCGCGCCGATGATCTTCTGGACCACCCTGCCATGCCGATCGATCACGTAGGACTCCGGATAACGGTAGGTGCCGTAAAGGTTGCTGATGGCTGCCTCCGGATCGCGCGCCGTAAGAAAGGAGACCCGGGCGCGCTCGAGGAATCGGCGATAGGCCCCCTCATCCTCGTCGACGCTGACGCCCAGAACCACCACGCCCTGGTCCTTCAGCTGTTGCTGCATGCGGTCGAGCGAAGGCATCTCCTCGATACAGGGCGGGCACCAGGTCGCCCAGAAGTTCAGCACCAGCAGCCGTCCGCCGAAGCTCGAGGGCGAGACCGTCAGGCCGCTGTCGGTTCGGATGGAAAAGTGCGGCGCCCTGTCGCCCACGCCGACGGTCTTCTGGCGGACGGCGGCTCCGAAGACGGCAACGAGCGCCGCCGCCAGCACGGCGATGGCGCCGGCCAGGACCCGGTCGAGTTTCGTGAACGGCATCTTATGTTAAGCCTTAATTTTAGAGTATCCAACGGCGCCGCCGGCTCATCCGATAGAGGTGGGGCATGTACATTACCCGGCGAGTTGAATTCTCGGCTTCCCATGTCTGCCGCTTGCCGTCTCTCTCCGAGGAGGAGAACCGGCGCATCTATGGCGAGGACGCCAACCCGCATGGCCACGGCCACAATTTCGTGGCCGAGGTGACGCTCGAGGGCCGGCCCGATCCGGCCACCGGGATGGTCTTCGACCTCAAGAAGCTCAAGGAGGTCCTCAACCGAGAGATCGTCGAGCCGTTTGATCACCGGTTTCTGAACTACGAGGTGCCGCCTTTTGACCGGGTGGTTCCCACCCTCGAGAACATCGCCCGGGAGATCTGGAGGCGCCTGGAGGGCCATTTCCCCGGGCCCGAGTTGCGCCTGGCCTCGGTGAGGCTCTACGAATCCGACGACCTGTTCGTCGACTATTCCGGCGAGGAAGCCCGATGAAGTTGACGCGCCGGTACCGCTTTGCAGCCTCGCACCGGCTCCACCGGCCGGGCTGGTCCGAGGAGACAAACCGGCTGGTCTACGGCAAGTGCAACAACCCGCACGGCCACGGCCACGATTATCTGCTGGAGGTGACCGTGGCCGGGGCAGTGGATCCGGATTCGGGCCGGGTGGCGGACGTGGCGCGCCTGGACGCTCTCGTCCAGGAGGAGGTGATCGGCCCGTTCGATCACGCCAACCTGAACGAGCAGGTCCCGGCCTTCGCCGACCTGGTTCCCACTACGGAGAACCTCGCCGTGGAGATTCGCGACCGCCTTTTGCGTTGCTGGCGGGAGTGGTTTCCCGCGGGCGGAGCCGAGCTGGAAAAAATCAAGCTCCGCGAGACCCGGCGCAACATCTTTGAACTGTTTGTCCACGATCATGAAAACCGATAAGGCTTTGGTAAAAGTGATGCCTGCCCGGCAGCAGGAGTCGACGCTGGCTCAACTGGTCGAGCAGATGCTCGTCGAGCTAGGCGAAGACCCGAGCCGCGACGGTCTCGTCAAGACTCCCAAGCGCGTCGCCGACGCCCTGCGGTTCCTCACCGAGGGCTACCGCATGAATCTCGAGAAGATCGTCAACGGCGCGCTCTTCACCGTCAAGTACGACGAGATGGTGATCGTCCGCGACATCGAGTTCTTCAGCCTGTGCGAGCACCACATGCTGCCCTTCTTCGGCAAGATGCACGTCGCCTACATCCCGAAGGACAAGGTCATCGGGCTGAGCAAGATTCCGCGCATCGTGGACATGTTCGCCCGCCGTCTTCAGGTCCAGGAGCGGCTGACGCAAGAGGTGGCCGAGACCATCCAGAAGATCACGGAACCCCGCGGCGTCGGCGTCGTGTGCGAGGCGAGGCACTTCTGCATGATGATGCGCGGCGTCGAAAAGCAGCACTCGGGCGCCGTCACCAGCGCGATGCTCGGGGCCTTCCGCACGCGGCGCGAAACGCGCGAGGAGTTCCTCTCGCTGGTAGGCCGCAACGGCCTCACCTTCTAGCCGGTGTGCCCCTAGGCTTGAGCCGCCCAGACGGCGGCCGCTATGCTGGTGGGAGCATGCTCGAGAACTTCCGCGAGTTCGAGGCCGGCCCGGACCCCTTTGGCGATACGTGGAAGGTTCGCTTCGGCTGGCTCCAGACCGCCATTGCCATCCGCCACAGTGACTCGGTGGACGTCAAATTCTTCCTCACGAATGGCCGGGACCGGATCGAGCGGGTGGTGGCGATCATGCACCCCGATCTGCTCGAGCTGAGCCGGGAGCTCCAGCGGCCGCTCACCGACGCCTGGGTGATGAAGCTCGCCGCCCTGCACCTCAAGCACGTGGTTGAAACCGGCGAGGATTTTGAGAAGACGCTGGTGACGGTGACGCGCGACCAGCTCCGCCGGTACGCGCAAATGCTCGAAGCGACCGGCGCGCGGCGTTGAGCCGGCCCGCCGATGCTAAGCTGAGGAAAGCCGCACCTGCTCGAGCCGACAATGCTGAGCCGGAAGCTCAAGGAGATGGGCGTGGTGGGCGCCGGTGGCGCCGGTTTCCCCACTTATGTGAAGGCCAGCTCGCCCGTGGAGTTCGTGCTGGCCAACGGCGCCGAGTGCGAGCCCCTGCTGCACAAAGACGCCGAGATCATGCAGCACTTCCCCGCCGAGATCCTCTCCGGCATGCAGGCGATGATCGAGGCCACCGGCGCGCGCAAGGGCTATTTCGGCATCAAGGAGAAGAACCGCGCCGCCATCCAGGCCATCGAGCCGGAAGCTCGCGCCCGGGGCGTCGAGATGGTGCTGCTCGGCGACTTCTACCCTTCCGGCGACGAGTTTGAACTCGTCTACACCGCCACGGGGCGCCTGATCCCGGCGGCAGGGATACCGCTTCAGGTCGGCTGCGTCGTCAACAACGTCGAGACGCTCTACAACGTTCACTGGGCGGCGCGCGACGTACCGGTGACGCGAAAGTTTGTCTCCGTCAGCGGCGCTGTCCGGCGGCCGAAGAGCTTCTGGGTGCCCGTCGGCACCCGCTTTGGCGACCTCATCGAGATCTGCGGAGGAGCCACCGTGGACGACTTCGGCCTGTTCGTCAGCGGCATCATGATGGGTACGCTCACCTTCGATCCGGACGAAGTGGTGACCAAGACGACGGCCGGCCTGATCGTGCTGCCGCGCGAGCACTACCTGGTGGAGCGCAAAAGCCGGCCGGTGGCGGCGATGAACCGCATCGGCAAGTCGGCCTGCGATCAGTGCAGCTACTGCACGGAGTTTTGCCCACGCTATCTGCTCGGCTACGACGTCCAGCCCCACAAGGTGATGCGCACACTCGGCTTCACGCTCTCGGGCAAGGCGCTCTGGAACCAGTGGGCCGACCTGTGCTGCGCTTGCGGCCTCTGCACCCTTTACGCCTGTCCGGAAGACCTGTTTCCCAAGGAGGCCTGCGACCAGGCCAAGGCGGAGATGCGGGCCGCGGGCTTCCGCTACAAGCAGCCACACCCGCCCCAGGTCCATCCCATGAAAGAGTTCCGGCGCGTTCCGCTCGCGCTGCTGCGCAAGCGCCTCAAGGTGGATGAATACGAGTGCGACACTCCTTACGAGCCGATCGACTGGAAGCCCGCACGGGTTCGCCTGCCGCTCAGCCAGCATGTGGGCAAACCCGCGTCTGCCGTGGTTCAGCCCGGCGACCGGGTCAAGAGGGGAGATTGCGTTGCCCGCGTGGCAGAGGACCAGCTCGGAACCAACATTCACGCCAGCATCGACGGCAAGGTGCGCACCGTCGCCGAAACCTATATCGAGATCGAGGCGTAGAGAGGCTCCATGGCCGCGAAGAACTCCATCGGGTTGATCGAGCTGGGAAGCATCGCCGCGGGTTTTGAAGTCTGCGACGCCATGCTCAAAACCGCCGACGTCGAGCTGGTCCTGGCCCGCACCATCTGTTCGGGCAAGTACATGATTCTCATCCGGGGCGATGTCGGCGCGATCCGGGCCGCCGTGGAGGCGGGCTCGCAGGCGGGTCACTTTTCCGTCATCGACACGTTCATCATTCCCAACGTCCATCCCTCGATCTTTCCGGCGATCTCCGGGACGGCGAAGGTGGAGGCGCTCGAGGCGCTCGGCGTAATCGAATCCTTCTCGGTGGCCTCCCTGATCGAGGGCGCGGACGCAATGGCCAAGTCGGCCAACGTGCGGCTCGTCGAGGTGCGGCTGGCCATGGCGCTGGGCGGGAAGGCTTTCGCCTCGGTCACCGGCAGCGTGGCCGCGGTGCGCGCCGCGGTCGAGGCGGGCGCGGCCGTCATCGCCCGCAAAGGGCTGCTCGTGAACAAAGTCGTCATCCCGCAACCCAGGCCGGAGCTGTTGAGCGAGATGATCTGAGGGCCGCCATGACACCTGAGGCTTCCAGTCGCCTCCGCACGAACCGTTTGTCGGAGGTTTTGAGCCGCCAGGGCTTCGTGCTTGGCACGTTTCTTGAGATTCCCGCGCCGCAAATCGTCGAGATCCTGGGCCTGGCGGGCTTTGACTTTGTCGTCATCGACCGCGAGCACGGCACGATCGACCTCGAAACCGCGGAGAATCTGATCCGCGCCGCCGCCACCACCGGCGTCTCGCCTCTGGTGCGCGTGGCCGCCTGCGACCCGGTGCTCATCCGCCAGCCGCTCGACATGGGCGCCTCAGGCATCCATGTACCGCAGATCGAATCGGCCGAGCAGGCGCGCCAGGCCGTGCGGGCCGCCAAGTTCTTTCCCGCGGGCGAGCGCGGCCTCCAGCCCTACGTGCGCGCCGCCGGCTACCGCGCCTTCCCCACGGCGGAATTCCTGCGCCAGAGCAACGAAGAGGTCACCATTGTGTTGCATATCGAGGGGGAACGGGGAGTGGCCGCTTTCGAGGAGATCGCCCAGGTCGACGGTGTCGACGTCGCCTTTCTCGGCCCCTACGACCTGTCGCAGTCGCTCGGCATTCCCGGGCAGGTGGACAGCCCGCTCGTCAAGGAGAAGATGGCGGGCATCGTCGAGGCGGCCCGGGGCAAGCGGCTGGCCATCGGCACCTACTGCGACGATGTCGAGAAGGCTCTCGAGTGGAAAGCCCTCGGCGTCACCTATCTCGCAGTCAGCCTGGATGCCGGTCTGCTGCTCAAGGCGGCGCGGGCCGTCGTCTCGCGCCTGAAGTGAAGCGCGGCGCTCTTCCGCGTAAGATAGCGGCTATGTTCTCTGTTGCCGTCTGGTTTCTTTTCGTCGCCGTTCCGGGGGCCGCAGGCGAGCCATGGGTGGTTTATGAAGGCGCGAGCGGCCCGGGCCGGGGCAGGCACATCGTACTCGTTTCGGGCGACGAGGAGTATCGCTCCGAGGAGGCCCTTCCGCAACTCGGCCGGATCCTGGCGCGCCGGCATGGCTTCCGCGCCACCGTGCTGTTTGCGATCGACCGCACCGACGGCACGATCAACCCGGACGAGCGGGGCAACATCCCGGGTCTCGAGGCGCTGGCCACGGCCGACCTGATGATCCTGTTCACCCGCTTCCGCGAACTCGCCGACGAGCAGATGAAATACATCGACGAATACGTCCACTCCGGCCGGCCGATCATCGGCATTCGAACGGCGACCCACGCCTTTCGCTATGGCGAGGACTCGGCGAGTCCATACCGGCACTACGACTTCCGCTCGAAGAGCTGGGAGGGAGGCTTCGGCCGGCAGGTGCTCGGTGAGACCTGGATCAGCCACCACGGCCATCACGGTGTGCAGAGCACGCGCGGCGTGATCGTGCCCGAGCAGAGAGACCATCCCATTGTGCGCGGCGCCGAAGACATCTGGGGGCCGAGCGACGTCTACACGGTCCGGCTGCCGCTTCCGGGCGATTCAACCCCCCTCGTGCTCGGACAGGTGCTCGAGGGGATGCGCCCCACTGACAAGCCCGTCTCCGGCGTCTACGCGGTCGAGATCGGAGGAAAGCGCGTCGAGAAGACGCCCAACGATCCGATGATGCCCGTGGCCTGGGTACGCACCTTCACCGGCCGCAGCGGCAAACCCGCCCGCGTCTTTACGACGACGATGGGCGCCGCCGTGGATTTTGAGAGCGAAGGCCTCCGGCGGCTGCTCGTCAACGCCGTCTACTGGTGCCTGGGGATGGAAGATCGAATCCCTGCGCGCGCCGATGTCCGGCTGGTGGGCGCCTATCGGCCCACGTTTTTCGGCTTCGGCAGCTACCGCCGCGGGCTGAAACCCGCCGATTTTGCGCTGCCGCCCGAGTAAGTGGCGCCCGGCCGGCGCCGGGTTTAGACTGGGAGGCGGACTGGAGGGCACGGGGATTCCCCGTGACGGCTGCTCGCGACTGACCCCTTAGACCACTCTTCGAACGGAATCCCGGTACCCCCAGCCCGGAAAGGACGGTTCCAGATGCCACTCTCGAAGCGGATGCTCGCCGAATTCTTCGGCACGTTCTGGTTGGTGTTGGGAGGCTGCGGCAGCGCTGTGCTGGCCGCAGCATTCCCGGATGTCGGTATCGGTCTGCTAGGTGTCGCTCTGGCCTTCGGCCTGACGGTCCTGACCATGGCTTACGCCATCGGGCACGTCTCGGGCTGTCACCTGAATCCCGCAGTCACGCTCGGGCTGTGGACCGGAAAGAGATTCCCGGCCAGGGAATTGTTGCCGTACTGGGTGGCTCAGGTGATTGGCGCCATCATCGCGGCGGCTGTCCTCTACGTGATTGCCAGCGGGAAGGCGGGATTTGACGTCTCTGCGGGATTCGCCGCCAACGGATACGCGGTCCATTCGCCGGGCGGGTATTCCCTGGTGGCGGCGCTGGTGACGGAGGTCGTGCTGACCTGCTTCTTCCTCCTGGTGATCCTGGGATCGACAGACCGGCGAGCCCCGGCGGGATTCGCGCCGATTGCGATCGGCCTGTGCCTGACGCTGATCCACCTGATCAGCATTCCCGTGACCAACACCTCGGTGAACCCCGCCCGGAGCACCGGGCAAGCCCTCTTCGTGGGCGGCTGGGCCCTTGAACAGCTCTGGCTGTTTTGGCTGGCCCCACTGGTCGGGGGCGCCATCGGCGGCATCATCTACCCGCTGATTGCTTCCGAGCAGGAGTAGCGTTCAGCCCGCGGAGTGTGTACATTCTGCGGGAAGCTACGAATTGGTCGTCAGATCGGAGTCGGTCGCGCCGGTTCTACAATGTAAGTGTGGCCGCCCTCCGATTGCTGGCCTTGGCCGCCTTTGCGGCGGCGCTCGCGGGCCAGACGAGCTTTTTCCCCCTCAGGGAGGTCCGGCCGGGTTTAAGGGGAACCGGAAAGACGGTTTTCTCCGGCGACCGCATCGAGGAGTTTTCCGTCGAGATCCTGGGCGTGCTCGAGAACGCCGGGCCGAAGCAGTCGGTCGTGCTGGCGCGCCTCGGCGGCGGCCTCCTGGAGAAGACCGGTGTGCTCCAGGGCATGAGCGGCAGCCCGGTCTATATTGACGGCAAGCTGCTGGGCGCGGTCGCCTTCACCTTTGCCTTTTCCACCGAGCCGCTCGCCGGGATCCGGCCGATCGAAGACATGCTGCGGCCGGCGGAGCCGCGTGGCCGGCGCGCGCCGCAAGCCCGCGTCTCGCTCGAGGACCGGCAGCTGACGCACGTCTTCGCTCCGCGCCAGGAGTTTGTCTGGGGCCAGTCGCGTCTGGTCCAGATCGCGACACCGCTCAGCTTTGCCGGCTTCACGCGCGGCACCATCGAGGCGTTTGCGTCCGAGCTCCGGGCCCTGGGCCTCGAGCCGGCCCAGGGGGTCGCGGGCGGCGGCCGGCCTTCGACCCAACTCGGCGATCCCAAAGCCCTCCGGCCCGGCTCGGCCATCAGCGTCCAGCTCCTGGCAGGCGACATGAGCGTGAGCGCGGACGGCACCGTCACGCACATCGACGGCAACAGGATCTACGCTTTCGGTCACCGATTCCTTTCCGTCGGCGCCACCGAGCTTCCGTTTGCGCGCTCCGAGGTTCTTACCGTGGCCCCCAACCTCGCCACCTCTTTCAAGATCTCGGCCGCGCGCGAGTGGATGGGCGCCGTCACCAGCGATTCGAGCACGGGTATCAGCGGGGAACTCGGGCGGCGGGCGCGGATGATTCCCGTCTCGATCTCCGTCGTCGCCTGGGGTGAGGGCAAACAACCGGAGCGGCGCACGGACTATCGCCTGGAAATGGTCGACGACCGGTACCTCTCCCCCTTCCTCCTCCAGATGGCGGTCTATTCGGCCATCGACGCGACTGAGCGCACGCTCGGCACCGGGAGCCTGGCCCTGCGAGGGCAGGTGGAGTTCGAGGACGGCACTCCCCCGTTGCGTCTCGACGAGATGTATGCCGGAGAGGGCAACGTTCCGCTTCAGGTCTCCCTGGCGGCGGCTCTGCCCATGGCCTATGTGCTCCAGGGAGGCTTCGACACGCTCCGTCCGAAGAGCGTGTCCCTGGCGGTGGACGTCTTCGATGAAAAGCGCCAGTGGCAGATCGAGCAGGTCTGGCCGTCCCGCAAAGCGGTCCGGCCGGGCGAGGAGATCGAGCTGAATATCCTTTTGGCCGGCCAGAACGGCGAGGATCTGCTCAAGAAACTGCGCTACCGTATCGCACCGGGCGCCCGCACCGGAACTTACAACATCACCGTCTCCGACGGCCTGACGGCGAACTTGAGCGAGTACCAGCGGCTGGCGGCGGCCAAGATGCGCTCTCCCTCGCAACTGGTTTCCCTGCTGAATGGCTTGCGGAGCAACACGCACGCCTACGTGCGCATCTGGAGGACGGAGCCCGGCTTCCGGCTCCAGGGCGAAGACCTGCCGGGTCCGCCGACCTCAGTGGCGCTGGTGCTCGGCCGCGGGCAAACTTCGGGAGGCGGCGCCGAGCTGGCGACGACCTCCGAGATCGCCGAGCTGCGCGTCCCGGTGGGCAACGCCGTCGTTTCCGGCGCCAAGACGATTCAGGTGGAGGTCCGAGAATGATTCGCCGCCTTCTCGCCGCGCTCCTGGTGGCGACCGGCGCTCAGGCCGCCGGGACGGCGACCTGGGAGATGAACACCTACAATGACTTTCTCAAGGGCCGCTTCTCGGGCGTCTCCCTCAGCCGCGACGGGCGCCTGGAACTGGCGCCGAAGCTCGAGCCGGTCTTCTCCGCCGATCAGCCGGTGATCTGGGCGGTTGTCGCGGATCGCGAGGGCAACCTGTATCTGGGCACCGGTCACCGGGGTCGCGTCTGGCGCGTGGACCGGGCCGGCAAAGCCGAGGTCTTCTGGACGGCCGAAGAGCCGGAAGTCTTCGCCCTGGCCGTGGACGCCAAGGGCGTCCTCTACGCCGCCACCTCGCCCAACGGCAAGGTCTACCGTATCGAGAAGGGCAAGGCGAGCGAATATTTCTCGCCGGGCTCTGTCTACATCTGGTCTCTCGCGCTCGCCGCTGACGGAACGCTTTTTGTCGGCACCGGCGACGACGGCAAGATCTGGCGCGTAACGGCCGCAGGTGGCGAGCTTTACTATGAAACCGGCCAGTCCCACGTCACCTGCCTGGCGTTTGACGCGCAGGGCAGGCTGCTTGCCGGTACGGAACCGAACGGCATCCTGTATCGCATCTCGGCGAAGGACCAGGCCTTCGTGCTCTACGACGCCAACCATCCGGAGATTCGCTCCATCGTCCCCATGCCCGATGGATCGGTCTACGTCGCCGCTCTAGGCGGTTCGGTGGCCAAGAAGACGGCCGCAACCGCTCAGGCAACGGCACCCTCCGCTCCCTTGACGGCGCCGGCCACCTCGATTACGGTGACTGCATCGCAGGGCGGCGTCGAGCTCAAGCCCAAGGCCGAGCAGCCCAAGCCCGCGCCCGCGCCTGCGGCCGCCCCGCCGGTAGTGCCCGCCATCGAGGTCACGGGTGTCGAAAAGTCCGCGCTATACAAAATTGACCCGGACCACACGGTGGAGACCCTGTGGACTTCGACCGAGGAGAACGCCTATGACCTCATCGCCGCCGGCGACGCCTTGCTGTTTTCGACCGATGCCCAGGGCCGCGTCTATGAACTCGCGGGGCGCAAACTAACGCTTCTCGCTCAAACCAACGAATCCGAAGCGGTGCGCCTCCTCCGCCGCGGGCGCGAGCTGCTGGTGGCCACCAGCAACATGGGAAAGCTCTTCCGCCTGGGCCAAGACCTGGCCGAGCAGGGAGTGTACGAGTCGCCGGTTCATGACGCGGGCGCCGTGGCCCGCTGGGGCCGCCTGAGCTGGCGCCTGGAGTCCGACCGGGGCGGCACAGTGGAGTTTCAAACCCGCTCCGGCAACACGGCCCGACCGGATCGCACCTGGAGCGAGTGGTCCGAACCGCTGACGGATCCCGACGGCAGCCCGGTGAAAAGTCCGAATGCGCGCTACATCCAGTGGCGTGCCACGCTGCGGGCTTCAGCAGGTCGCGGCCCTGTTGTCGACTCGGTCTCGCTCGCCTATCTGCCGCAGAACACGCCGCCGCGCGTGACGGCGATCGAGGTTACCAGCAAGTCCGCCGCCGCTTCCTCCTCCTCGTCTCAGAGTGCGGGCTCCTCCGGCGCCACCTATAGCATCACGGTGACCGACACCGGCGGCGCGGCGACCTCGGCGGGCACGGCCACCCAAAAGTTGACGCGCGCCGCCACCGAGCGGATCCAGATCACCTGGCAGGCCGAAGACGCCGACGGCGACCAGTTGATCTATGCGCTTTACTTCCGCGGCGACGACGAACGGGAATGGAAGCTCATTAAAGAAGACATCGAGGAGACGACGCTCGCGCTCGACGCCCACTCGCTCGCCGACGGGAAGTATTTCTTCCGCGTGGTGGCCTCCGATCGCCAGGCGAACGCGCCGGAGGCGGCGCGGGAGGCCGAGCTGGTGAGCGCGCCTGTTCTGATCGACCAGACGCCGCCGTCGGTAAGCCTCAGCGGCTTGCGCCTGAGCGGAGGGGTGGTCGAGATGGAGGCCGTGGCGGCCGACGCCACCTCGGCCCTGCGGAATGCCGAGTATTCCCTGAACGCCGGCCGTTGGACGCCGGTGAGCTCCGAGGACGGCATCATCGATTCCCGAGAAGAACGGTTTCGGGTGCGCCTGAGCGGGCTCGCCCCAGGCGAGCATGTGCTGGTGTTGCGGGTTTACGACTCGGCCGGCAACGCCGGGTTGGCGCGCCGGGTGATTCGGGTTCCGTAGTCTTCTGCGTTTGGGCTACCGCGGCTGCGGCTCTGTCTGGCGGAGCCATTCCGGCACGCGCAAAATCTCCCGCGGCCGGCTTCCTTCGGGCGGGCCGATGATGCCTTCGCGCTGCATCAGGTCCAGCAGGCGCGCCGCCCGGCCATAGCCGAGCCGCAAGCGCCGCTGGAGGATCGAGGTCGAGGCCTTCCCCATTTCCACGACGATACGAACCGCATCCTGATACAGCGGATCATCGCCGCCCGGGGTGCCGTCGTCCTCAAGCGATTCCTCGTCGGCGGACGGGGCTGCTAGGAAGCTTTCGTCGTAATCCGGCTCGTCCTGTTGTTTCCAGAACTCCACCACCCGCTGGATCTCGCCTTCGGTGACCAGCGGCCCGTGGACGCGGATCAGGCGGGCCGAACCCGGCGGCAGAAAGAGCATGTCGCCGCGGCCCAGCAGATGCTCAGCGCCCATGACGTCGAGAATCGTTCGCGAATCGACGCGCGTGGCCACCCGGAAGCTGATCCGCGCGGGGAAGTTCGCCTTGATCGTTCCGGTGATGACGTCCACGCTGGGCCGCTGCGTCGCCACCACCAGGTGCATCCCCACCGCCCGGGCCATCTGGGCCAGGCGCGTAATCGCCCCCTCGACGTTGGCGCGCTCCACCATCATCAGGTCGGCGAGCTCGTCGATGAGGATGACGATGTAGGGAAGCGGCTCGAGCTCTCCGCCGTCTTCCTCGAACAGCCGCCGCGGCTTCTGGTGCCGGTGACGCACCATGCGGTTGAACTGCTCGATGTTGCGCACGCCGGCGCCCTGGGCAGCCAGCAGCTTGTAGCGCCTCTCCATTTCGAGCACGGCATTGCGCAAGGCGTTGGTCGCGCGCGAGGCATCGGTGATCACCGGGGTGAGCAGGTGCGGGATCCCCTCGTAGATGCCGAGTTCGACGCGCTTCGGGTCGATGACGATCATGCGAACCTCCTCGGGAGTCGACTTGAAGAGGATCGACATGATCACTGAGTTGAGCATCACGCTCTTGCCGGAACCGGTCGAACCGGCGATCAGCAGATGCGGCATCGCGTCGAGCGCGACGGCCTTGATCCGGCCGCTCACGTCTTTGCCGAGCGGGATCGGAAGCGGCGACGGCATCGCGCGGAACTCCTCGGATTCGAGCACCTGCCGGAGGCTGATCACCTCGCGCTTGGTGTTCGGCACCTCGATGCCCACGGTCGCCTTGCCCGGAATCCGCTCGATGAGGATCGACTCCGCTTTGAGGCCCAGGCAGAGGTCCTCGGTGAGGGTGACGATGCGGCTGTACTTGATGCCCGGTTCCGGCTTGAACTCGAACGTGGTCACCACCGGCCCGGGGTTGATCTGCACCACGGAGCCGAAGACGTTGAACTCCTCGAACTTCGACTTGATGGCCGCGGCGATCTCTTGCAGCTCGTCTTTGTCATAGGCGTTGCGCTCCGGCGGCTCGTTCAGCAGGGAGGTCGGCGGCAGCCGGTACTCGGTTCGCTCGACGGCAGGCGGCGGAGCCGGCTGAGCGATGGGCCGGGCGTGAACCGGCGGCGCGGCCGGAGGAGGCGGTGGCGCGTCCTCGAGCGTGCGGATGGGGATCTCATGGCCTTCCCCGTCCGCCTCCTCGGCTTCAACCTTCCGGCCGCCGTGGCCCTGCGGGCGCCGGTGGTCGTCTCCCCTAGCGTTCTCTGCTGCGCGCTGGTGCGCGCCGGCACGCTGGCGGAGCTTGATGCGCGGCACGTGCGCCAGAATCCCCGCCAGCGAGAAGCTCGAGATCAGATAGAGCGAGAGCAGCCAGCAGGTGCCTACCACGAGCGCCGCACCTGTGGTGTTGAACTCCGCGACCAGCCAGTGCGAGAGAATCAACCCCCAGACGCCGCCGGCTGTGATCGCGCCGCTGAAAAGTCGCCAGCCGGGGGCAAGAGCCAGCGCCGTGCAGCTCGAGCTGAGCAGCAGCAGGGCCCCTATAGTCTTGGCCCACGGCGCTTCGATCGGCTTCGATCGCAACCATTTCCACGCCAGCGCAACGAGCGCCAGCGGCACGAGAAACGCCCCCAGGCCGAATCCCTGTAAGAGAAAGTCGGCCAGCAGCGCGCCGGCGGGCCCGATCCAGTTCTGCGGCGAACGGCTGCCGGCAGCGGTATTCAAGGAAGGATCGTGCGGGTTGTAGGAGACCAGCGATAGGGTGACAACCGTGGCCGCGGCCAGCCACACTAACCCTGCGGCTTCATTCAGCCGGCGAAAGGGTGTCGGTCCGAAAAACTTCATCCCGCCGGCGGGCGGAACCAAGCCAGAGCAATTATGATTATGCCAAAGATCACGCGATAGTAGACAAAGAACCTGAGAGAGTGCCGGCGCAGGAAGCGCAGGAAGAAGGCGATGACCAGACACCCGGTCAGGGCGCTGGCCAGAATGCCGGCGGCAAACGGCGCGCCCATGCCGGCAGGGATGCCGCCCTGCTCCAGCAGTTTGTGAACGGCTAACAGGGCTGCGCCGCCGATGGCAGGTGTCGACAACAGGAAGGAAAATCGCGCCGCTGCCTCGCGGTCGAACTCGCGGAACAGAGCGGCCGTGATGGTGATCCCGCTCCGGGAAGTTCCTGGGATCACGGCAAGAGCCTGGGCCGCACCCACCACCAGACAGTCCTTTAAGCCGATTTCTCCGATGTGCTTCCGGCGCTTCCCCACGCGGTCGGCGATGCCCATCAGGATGCCGACGCTGATGAGCATGACTCCAATCGGCACGGGGTGACGGAAGACGGTCTCGACATATTCCTCAAGCAGCAGCCCGGTGAGCGCCACCGGAACCGTGCCCGCCGCCAGCAGCCACAGCAGGCGCGGGTTGCTTCTGAGCTCCTCGTTCGAACCCAGCCGGAGGCCGAATCCCTGGGCGATGATCTGCACCCAGTCGCGAAAGAAATAGACGAGAACGGCGGCCAGCGTGCCGAAATGCAGGGCGATGTCGAAGACCAGCCCCTGATCTTTCCAGCCGACGAGCCAGGGCGCCAGCGCCAGATGGGCCGAGCTGGAGATCGGCAAGAATTCCGTCAGTCCCTGAACCACCGCGAGAATCAGCGCCTGGATGAGCGACATAATGGCAAAGAGCCATCCTAGCGTGCCGAACCTGCGAAACACCAAAATCGTCGCCACTCTGGGCCCGGCAAGCGACTCGGAGCAGACCATTCGGGCCATGATCGAAGCCGGCGTCGACGTCTTCCGGCTGAACGCGTCCCATGGCACGCAGGCCGAGCATGGCGAGCGCGTCCGGCGCGTCCGCACCCTCGCTTCCGAATCGGGGACCGAGGTTGGTATTCTGCTCGATCTGCAAGGTCCCAAGATCCGCCTGGGCCGGTTCGAAGGCGGCTCGGCCCGGCTCGAGCAAGGCCAGATGTTCACGCTCACCTCCGAGGAGGTTTTGGGCACATCCGAGCAGGCCACGGTATCGTACCCGCACCTGCCGGAGGACGTTCGGCCGGGCGACCGGATTCTCGTTGCCGACGGCGCGGTCGCGCTCCGCGTCATCGGCGCCGACGCCGGCTCGGTACGCTGCGAGGTCACGCGCGGGGGCGTCGTGGAGGACCGCAAGGGGGTGAACCTGCCCGGAGTCCCCATCCGCACTCCCGCACTCACGCGCAAGGACATGTCCGACCTGCGATTCGGGCTCGAGGCCGGCATCGATCTGGTGGCGCTCTCCTTCGTCCGCCGGCGCGAGGATGTCATCCGGCTGCGCCTGTTTCTTGAAGAGCTTGACGCTTCCTTGCCGATCGTGGCGAAGATTGAAAAGCCCGAAGCCTGGCAGAACTTCGATGAGATCCTCGAGGAGTCCGACGGCGTCATGGTCGCGCGCGGCGACCTGGGTGTGGAGGTGGCGCTCGAGCGGGTTCCCTTCATCCAGAAAGCAATCATCGACCGCGCGCGCCGGCGCGGCCGCTTCGTCATCACCGCCACGCAGATGCTCGAGTCGATGGTCGATTCCGCTGTGCCCACTCGCGCGGAGGTGAGCGACGTAGCCAACGCCATCTACGACGGCACCGATGCGGTGATGCTTTCCGCCGAGACCTCAGTCGGCCGCTACCCCGTGGAGGCCGTGCGGTGGATGGCGCGAATCGTGGCGGAAGCCGAAAGTCCGACCCGGAACCGCGGCTTTCAGGAATTGCCGCTGGCAGCGAGCCCGCCCCCGCCCGAGATCGTCGCCGACGCCGCCTACCGTGCGGCGTCGGTCGCCCGGCCCGCAGCGATCGTGGTGCTGACCACCAGCGGCAACACGGCCCGTTTGGTGGCCCGCTACCGGCCGCCGGTACCGATCTTCGCCTTTACGCTGTCGGAGCGCGTGGTGCGGCAACTGTCTCCGGTTTATGGAGTCCGGGCCATCGAGGCGCCCCTGCTTCACTCCACCGACAGCGTGCTGGCCGACGTTGATACGCTGCTGCGCCAGCAATGGGGCCTCAAGCCCGGCGATACGGTCATCCTGCTGGCCGGCCTGCCGATCGAGCGGATGGGGCCGGCCAATATCATGATGCTGCTGCGGATCGGTGAGATCGCCCAACTCGGGCCGGTTCGCGCCTGAAACGGCGGCTTTGCGGAAGACGTCCCTCGAGTGAAGGCATAATGAAAAGGGGGGCATCCCTATGAAGCGATACGCCGCGCTGGCAGTTGTCTTGGCCCTACTCGTTCCGCTCTGGCTGGTTGCGCAGGCCGCCTCGGATTCCGACAAGAGCAGCCGCAGGAAGAAACCCAAGGAGGACGTCGAAAAGATCGGAGAGCGCGACGTCGGCAAAGGCCTGAATCTGTATTCCATCGAGAAGGAGATCGCCCTCGGCAAACAGTTCGCTGACGAGATCGAGCGGCAGGCCAAGATCGTGCGCGATCCGATTGTCGCCGAGTACGTCAACCGCCTGGGCCAGAATCTTGCCCGCCACTCGGACTCCAAGTTCCCCTTCACCTTCAAGGTGATCGAAAGTCCGGAGATCAATGCCTTCGCCTTGCCGGGCGGCTTCTGCTTTGTCAATACCGGTCTGCTGCTCGAGGCCGAGACCGAGGCCGAAGTGGCCGGCGTGCTGGCGCATGAGATCGCGCATGTGGCCGCCCGGCACGGCACGCGCCAGGCCTCGCGCGGCACGCTCGCCAATCTGGCCACCATCCCGCTGATCATCGCCACGGGCGGATGGACCGGCTACGCCATCTCCCAGGCTGCGGGAGTGGCCATCCCGGTGGCCTTCCTCCAGTTCTCGCGCGCCTTCGAGCGCGAGGCCGACCTGCTCGGCATTCAGTATCTATGGGCCGCCGGCTACGATCCCACCGGGTTCGTCGATCTGTTCGAAAAGCTGGCCTCCATGCAGAAGACGCGGCCCAGCGCCCTGGCCGGCATCTTCACCAGCCACCCGATGACCGATGACCGGATCGAAGCGGCGCAGAAAGCGATGGAGACCATCCTGCCGGCCAAGCCCGAGTATGTGGTCAACACGTCGGAATTTTTGCGCGTGAAGCAGCGCTTGGCCATGCTGCTCGATCCCAAGCGCCAGCTGGCCAAGGCCGCCGACCGGCCGCGACTGCGGCAGGCCGGTGCCGGCGGCGTCATACGCCCGGACGACAAGCCCGCCCAGTCCGAAGAGGAGAAGGAAGAGCGGCCGGTGCTCAGGCGCGGCGCCAAGGAGGGAGGCGCGCAGCAGGAAGGCCGGCAGGAGCCGCAGAACCAAGAAGAGGCCCCGCCCGTCCTCAAACGGCAGCCCTAAAAGGATAGGCTCCCGGGCGCCTGGGTCGGTATCCCGGGCAACTCTTCGCCTCGCCCTCTGACAACGCGAGGCGTTCCTGGCGATGATATCGTCGATCGTATGTGGGGACGTCTTCGCCGATTCTCAGTCCTGCTCGTCGGTCTCCCGGCGGCTGCGGCCGCAGCGGAGGTTCTGATCGACGCCGCCCGCACGCGCGAGCCCATCTCGCCGTATGTCTACGGTCAGTTCATCGAGCATCTGGGCCGGTGCATCTATGGGGGCCTGTGGGCGGAGATGCTCGAGGACCGCAAATTTTTCTACCCGGTGACCGGGGAAGCGCCCGCCTGGACGATGTTCGTGCCGGGGAAACGTTCCTGGGAGGGCGAAGGGCACGCCTACGAGCTGCTGACCTCCTCGCCGTGGATGATTCTCGGCGAGAAAAAGGCCGTCCGCATGGTGCGGGAGAACGCCTACGTCGGCGAACACAGCCCGCGCATCGAGACATCGCCTGAAAAACCGGCAGGCATTGCCCACGAACGCCTGGGGCTCCTCGATGGCAAGGATTACGAGGGCCGGATCGTCCTGGCCGGCGATCCGGCTGCCGCGCCTATCGAGGTTAGCCTCGTCTGGGGCGGGGGTGCGAGCGACCGGCACACCGTGAGGATTCTCGAACTTGAGCAGAACTACCGCAAGTATCCCCTGCGCTTCCGCTCTGGCGCCTCGACCGACAATGGCCGCCTGGAGATCGTCGGCCGCGGCAAGGGCCACTTCCTCGTCGGTGCCGTCTCGCTCATGCCGGCCGACAACCGACGCGGCTGGCGCGCCGATACGCTCGCCCTGCTTCGGGAGCTCAACTCGCCGGTCTACCGCTGGCCTGGCGGCAACTTCGTGAGCGGCTACGACTGGAAAGACGGCATCGGCGATCCGGACCGCCGGCCACCGCGGAAGAATCCCGCCTGGAAGGGCATCGAGCACAACGACGTCGGCCTGCACGAGTTCGTCGAACTCTGCCGGTTGATCGACGCCGAGCCTTTCGTCGCGGTGAACACCGGCCTGGGAACCGTCGAGCTGGCAGCCGAGCAGATCGAATACGCCAACGGCGACCCGTCCACGCGCATGGGACGGCTGCGCGCCCAGAATGGGCACCCGGCGCCGTTTCACATCAAGTTCTGGGCCATCGGCAATGAGATGTACGGCTCCTGGCAGCTCGGCCATATGCCGCTTGCCGAGTATGTCAAGAAACACAACCGTGTCGTCGAGGCGATGCGCGCCGTCGACCCCAAGATGATCGCCATCGGCGTGGGGGCCGTGGGCGACTGGAGCCGGCAAATGCTCACCTGGTGCGCCGGCCACATGAGCCTGATCAGCGAACACCTGTATTGGCAGCAGAAGGACGATCTGATCGAGCATGTCCGGCAGATCCCCGCCCAGATCCGCAAGGTGGCCGAGGCGCACCGCGCCTACCGCCGCGAGCTTGCTTCGCTGGCGGGCAAGGACATACGCATCGCCATGGACGAGTGGAACTACTGGTACGGCCCGAACGAGTTCGGCGAGCTCGGCGTGCGTTACTTCCTCCAGGACGCTCTGGGCATCGCCGCGGGGCTCCACGAGTTCTTCCGCAACTCGGATCTCTACTACATGGCCAACTACGCCCAAACGGTGAACGTCATTGGCGCTATCAAGACGACGAAGACGGCCGCCGAGCTCGAAACCACGGGGCTGGTGCTCAAGCTCTACCGCCGCCATTTCGGGGTTGTGCCGGTAGAGGTGGGCGGCGTGCCGGAGCCGCTGGACATTACCGCCGCCTGGAGCGAGGACAGGAACTGGATCACGGTCGGAATTGTCAATCCAACGCCTGAGAGACAGGAGCTTGCTCTGAGGCTGAACGGGGCCGCCTGGACCGGCGCCGCGGGGCATCACTGGCTGATCACGGGTCCGCACCGCAGAGCGCACAACTCACCGGGCAAACCCCGCGTGGTCGACATCGAGGAGCGGTCGGCCTGGCCTCCGATGGTGGAGGTCCCGCCGCTGAGTGTGAATCTCGTGGCCTGGGCGGCGAGCCCGAACGAACCCAAATAGATCTGGATTGTGGAATAAAAAGAACTCATAGAATCAATATTTCTGATCTGTTGAAACAAAACTATCAATTTGACAAATGAAGGGCCGCAGCGCACAATGAAAGAGGTGCCCCGAGGATCCGGAGCAACAGGCCGGCCCGGGGCACAAACTTCATAGGCGATGGTTTTGGGCCATCTCCGCTAGGATCCCATGAACAACCACAACCGGGTACTGATCTTCGACACGACGCTCCGGGACGGCGAACAGTCGCCCGGATGCAGCATGACGGTTGATGAAAAGCTGCGGATGGCAGCCAAGCTGGTGGAACTCGGCGTCGACATCCTCGAGGCCGGGTTCCCCATCGCCTCGGACGGTGATTTCCAAGCAGTCCGCAGAATCGCCGAGGAATTTCCGGAAGCCCGCGTGGCCGCTCTGGCGCGGGCCTGCACCGTCGATATCGAGCGGGCGGCGCGGTCGCTCGAGCCGTGCCGGCGGCCGCGGATTCACACCTTCATCGCCACCAGCGACATTCATCTGAAGTACAAGTTGCGCAAGTCGCGGCAACAGGTCCTGGATGAGGCGGTCGCGGCGGTGGAGCTCGCTCGCCGGTACGTCGACGACGTCGAATTCTCGGCCGAGGACGCCACCCGGACCGATCCGGACTATCTCGAGCAGGTTTCGCTGGCGACGATCGAGGCCGGGGCGAGCACGGTCAACCTGCCGGACACGGTGGGCTACTCGATTCCCTCCGAACATGCCGCGCTGATCGGCCGCATGGTGAAATCGTTCGGCGATCGGGCGATCGTGAGCGTGCACTGCCACGACGACCTGGGCCTGGCGGTGGCCAATTCGCTGGCGGCGGTTCAGGCCGGGGCGCGGCAGGTCGAATGCACCATCAACGGCATCGGCGAGCGCGCCGGCAACTGCTCGCTCGAGGAGATCGTCATGGCGATGCGGGTGCGCCGCGACCTTCTGCCGTTCGAGACGGGGATCGTCACCGAGCAGCTCTACCCAGCGAGCAAGCTGCTCACAGAGCTGATCACCTTTGGACCTCAGCCTAACAAAGCCATCGTCGGCGAGAACGCCTTCGCGCATGAGGCGGGCATTCACCAGGACGGCTTTCTCAAGGAGCGCACGACATACGAGATCATGGATCCGAGATCGGTGGGGGTTCCGGAGAGCCGGCTGGTGCTCGGCAAGCACAGCGGCCGCCATGCCCTGCACAAGCGTTGCGCCGATCTGGGCTACGAGCTCACCCGCGAGGAGCTCGAGGAGGTCTACCGCCGCTTCATCGCTCTGGCTGACCGCAAGAAGGGCGTACGCAACGAAGAGATCCTCGTTATCGTCCGCGAAGTGGCGGGCCGGCTTCCGGTGGCGGGCGATTGAGTGCCTGCTGAGCCCGGCCTCCCGTACTGTTCCAGACGCGCGACATGCAACTGAACGTCTTAGTTCTGCCCGGGGACGGCATCGGACCCGAAGTGACCGCCGAGGCCGTGCGCGTGCTGAAGCACGTGGCGGCCCGCTGGGGCCACAATCTCCGGTTGACGGAGGGACTACTCGGCGGCGTGGCCATTCACCAGACCGGCTCGCCCTTCCCGGAGGAGACCGCGGCCAGGGCGCTCGAGGCCGACGCCACGCTGCTTGGCGCCGTCGGCCTGCCGGAGTTCGACAGTGCGCCGCCCGCGCAGCGGCCCGAGCGCGGCCTGCTCGGCATCCGCAAGACCCTCGGCGTTTACGCCAACCTGCGGCCGGTGCGCGCCTATAAGGCGCTGCTCGATTCCTCGCCGCTCAAGAACGACATTGTCGACGGGACTGACCTGATCATTGTGCGGGAGCTGACCGGCGGCATCTACTACGGCACGCCGCGGGGAATCTCTGGCTCCGGCCCGGAGGAGCGCGGCGTCAACACCGAGGTGTACACGCGCGCCGAGATCGAACGCGTGGCGCGCGTGGCGTTCGAGCTGGCCCGGCGGCGGCGGAAGAAGCTCACCAGCGTCGACAAGTCCAACGTTCTTGAGACCTCGCAGCTCTGGCGGCGGGTGGTGAGCGAACTGGCCGCGGAATACCCCGATGTGACGCTCGAGCACATTCTGGTGGACAACTGCGCCATGCAGTTGATCCTGAACCCCCGGCGGTTCGATGTGCTGGTGATGCCGAACCTGTTTGGCGATATCCTGAGTGATGAGGGGGCGGTGCTGGCCGGCTCGATCGGCATGCTGCCGTCGGCCTCGATCGGCGACCGCAGGCCCTCGGGCGCCTGGGTGGGCCTCTACGAGCCGGTCCACGGCTCGGCGCCGGACATCGCAGGGCAGGGAAAGGCGAATCCTCTGGCGGCGATCGGCTCGGTGGCCGCCATGCTCGAATACAGCTTCGGCCTCACGGAAGAGGCCGGCGCCGTCAACCGCGCCATCGAGGCGGTGCTCGAATCCGGCCGGGTGACGGCGGACCTCAAGCCGCGCGGTCGTCCGGCGACGACCGTCGAGGTCGGCCAAGCCGTCGTCGACGCCATCGACTCGAAATCATGAGGAAACCGCGAACCATCATCGAAAAGGTCTGGGATGCCCATGTGGTGGCCGAAAAGCCCGGGGCGCCGGCCCTGCTGTACATCGACCTGCACCTAGTGCATGAGGTCACCTCGCCGCAGGCCTTCGACGGACTTCGCGCCCGTGGCCTGCGTGTGCGCCGCCCGGATCTGACGCTGGCCACGACCGACCATTCGACGCCGACGACGCCGCGGTCGCTGCCGATCCTCGACGACATTGCCCGCCGGCAGGTCGAGCAGCTTGAAGCCAACGCCCGCGAATTCGGCATTCCCTGCTTCGGCTTCCACAGCGACCGTCAGGGCATTGTCCACGTGATCGGGCCGGAGAACGGCCTGACGCAGCCGGGTATGACGGTGGTCTGCGGCGACAGCCACACGGCCACGCACGGCGCCTTCGGTGCGCTTGCTTTCGGCATCGGCACCAGCGAGGTGGAGCATGTGCTGGCCACGCAGTGCCTGCTCCAGCGGCGCTCGAAGAGCTTTAAGGTCCAGGTGGATGGCGTGCTGCGGCCCGGCGTCACCGCCAAGGACATTATCCTGGCCCTTATCGCCCGGATCGGCGTGGGCGGCGGCACCGGTTGCGTCTTCGAATACTGCGGCTCGACTATCCGCGCCCTCTCCATGGAGGAGCGGATGACCATCTGCAACATGTCGATCGAAGGCGGTGCGCGCGCCGGCATGGTCGCGCCTGACGATACGACCTACGAGTACCTTTACGGGCGCCCTTTCGCTCCGAAAGGCGCGGCCTGGGAGGCGGCGCTCGAGCGCTGGCGCAAGCTCCCGACCGACCCAGGCGCCGTTTACGACAAGGAGATTTTCATTGATGCCTCAACGCTCGAGCCGATGATCACCTTCGGGACGAACCCGGGCATGGGGATTCCGATTACGGCGCCGGTACCCGACCCCATGAGCGTCAGCGATCCGGTGGAGCGCGAGACGCTGGTCAAGGCGCTGCGCTACATGAATCTCCAGCCGGGCAAGCCGCTGCTCGGCCACAAGGTGGACGTGGTCTTCATCGGCAGTTGCACGAACTCGCGGATGACGGACCTGCGCGCCGCCGCCTCTATCTTGAAGGGTCGCAAGGTGGCCGACGGCGTGCGCGTGCTGGTGGTGCCGGGCTCGCAGCCGATCAAGCGCCAGGCCGAAGCCGAGGGCCTGGACCGCATCTTCCGTGAAGCGGGCGCCGAGTGGCGTGAGGCCGGCTGCTCGATGTGCATCGCCATGAACGGCGATCAGCTCCGGCCGGGCGAGTACTCGGTCTCGACGAGCAACCGGAATTTCGAAGGCCGTCAGGGCAAGGGCGGGCGCACGCTGCTCGCCAGCCCGCTTACGGCGGCGGCCGCCGCCGTCACCGGCAGAGTCACCGACGTGAGAACGCTGTTATGAGCCGATTCGAACGCTTCACCAGCCGCCTGGTGCCGCTTCTGGTCGACAACATCGACACCGACCAGATCATTCCGGCGCGTTTCTTGAAGACAATCAGCAAGGAGGGTCTCGACCGCCAGCTCTTTTATGACTGGCGTTACGATGCCGAGGGCAACCCGAAGCCGGATTTTATCCTAAACCAGCCGCGCGCCCAGGGCGCACAGATCCTGCTGGCCGGGGACAATTTCGGCTGCGGCTCCTCGCGCGAGCACGCGCCGTGGGCGCTGACGCAGTTCGGTTTCCGCGCGGTGATCAGCACGTCCTTTGCCGACATCTTCCGCCAGAACGCCCTCAAGAACGCGTTGCTGCCGATCATGGTCTCGCCTGCGATCCATGGCGCGTTGCGCGAGGCCGTCGAACGTGATCCGGACTACACCGTGACCGTCGATCTCGCCGCGCAAAAACTGATTCTCGCCGACGGAACGGAGGCCGAGTTTCCCATCGATGCGTTCGCTAAAGATTGCCTGCTCGAGGGCGTGGACGAACTCGGCTACATCCTCCAGCACATGGACGCGATCCGGGCTTTCGAGGCCGAGCATCCAAGCCCGATCAACACCCTGACGCCGGCTTAGGTGTCCCTTGGTTGTTCGGCCCCGCGGGGAGGGCCTCTCTCGGCCTTCGGAGCCGGAGCGATCGCTTCGCATTTTTCGCTTGTGGCGGCCTTCGTTTTGGGATAGAATCGACCCAATTACCGAATCAAGGAGGCTGCTATGAGCCATCTGCTCCGATCCGGCGGGACGCTGGTTGTTGCCGTCTGGCTGGCGATCGCCTTCGCCGGCTCCGCGGAGGCCCAGGATTACCGGGCTCGCGTGCAAGGCGTGGTCACCGACGCCTCGCAGGCGGTCGTGGTGGGCGCCAAGGTCACCCTGCGGAACGAGAACACCGGAGTCGAGAACACGCGCATCACCAACGAGACCGGCCATTACTTCTTCGACTTTGTCGAGCCGGGCACTTACAGCGTGACAGTGGAAATGCAGGGTTTTCGCCGCTTCGTCAGCGGCTCGATTCCCGTCCAGGTGCGCGGCGACGTCACCGTGAACGCGCAACTGACCGTGGGCGAGGTCACTGAGGCGGTGACGGTGCAGGCCGAAGCGGTCAGCGTGCAGTTCAACACAAGCACCATGGAGCTGACCGTCGACCGCAAGATGCTGACCGAGCTACCGGTCATGCAGCGGAACCCGTTCACGCTGGCGCTGCTCAACCCGGCGGTCGTGAACCGCTACTGGGACATCGCGCACCGCAACCCTTTCTACATGTGGTCGTCCAGCCAGATCGACGTCGGCGGCAACACCACCATGAAGAACGATCTGCTTCTTGACGGAGCCCCGCTCCAGATCGGCGTCAAAGGCTCTTATGCGCCCCCCATGGATGCCGTCCAGGAGTTTTCCGTGCAGCAGAACAGCGTGGATGCCGAGTTCGGCCACAGCGCCGGGGGCATCATGAGCGTGGGGATGAAGAGCGGCACGAACGAGGTCCACGGGACGGTCTATTATTTCGGCCGCAATCCGGCCATCAACGCCCGAACCAACTCGGTGACGAACACGCCCAATCTGGTGCGCAACCACATCTGGGGCTTCACCGCGGGCCACCCCGTCATTAAGAACAAGCTGTTCGGCTTCACCGCCTACGAGGGCTGGCGCAGCCAGGAGCCCAACCAGACCTTGCGGACCATGCCGACCGATCTCGAGCGCACGGGTGACTTTTCCCAAACCAGGAACATCTTCGGGGGGATCAAAACGATCTACGACCCCTGGACCACGCAGTTTGATCCGTCGACGGGGAAAGTGAGCCGCCAGCCCTTCCCCGGCAACATCATCCCGCGAAACCGGGTCGACCCGACGGCGGCTCGCTTCATGCAAGACATCTGGAAGCCGAACAACCCGGGCGACGACATCACCGGCTACCGGAATTTCAAGATCGGCTACTCCTGGCCTCAGAAGTACTGGAACTTCTCCGAGCGCGTGGACTGGAACATTTCCGATGCCATGAAGGTCTTCTTCCGGTACTCGCGCGTGCGGACCACTCTAGATCAGACCCAATATGTCAATTCGCCCGCCATGCCCAACGATAACGGTGGCGTCATGAACAACCGTAACGTAGCGGGCGATGTCGTGTATACGCTCAATCCGACAACCGTGCTCAACGCCCGGATGAGCTTCGGTTCTCTCGAGGATGACTACGATGCTCCGCGCTCGGCAATCGGGGAATCCGGCCTGAGCCAGTTCTGGCCGAACAATCCCTGGTACAAGCCCTACATCGGCGAGATGCCGGCCGTCTATTATCCGTTCCTCAACGTGGGAGGCGGCAATTATGGGAAGGGAAGCTACTGGTACCAGCATCCGCGCCACTGGGCCTGGGACGGGAGCTTGCGCAAAGTCAGCGGCCGCCATAGCTGGAAAACCGGCTTCTCCCATCGCCAGCACAAAGCCGACGGCATCTTTCCGAACCTGATGGGCTTTTATTTCTACCCGGTCCACACCGCCGAGACCTTCCAGTCGCCCGATCTGCTGCGCAACGGCAGCGACTGGGCGACCTTTTTGCTAGGCGCCATCGACTCGAACTCCTACGCACGAACCTATCCGTTCCAACTCTTCCGGAGTAACTACTACGGTCTGTTCATTCACGACGATCTGAAGCTGACGCAGCGCATCACCGTGAACCTGGGACTGCGTTACGAGTACGAGACCGGGCCGTATGACGAGCGGGACCGCCTATCGCGTTATGCGGATCTGACCAGTCCCATCCCGGAGTTCCAGGCCAACCCGCCGCAGTTTCCCCAAGAGGCCTTGCGGTACCGTACGCGGCCTCCCCTCTACAACGGCGCCTGGGTGTTCACCGATTCCAAAAACCGCTCCATGTATAACACCGAGAAGACGGTCTTTATGCCGCGCGTGGGCGTCGCCATCCGGATTGACGACAAGACTGCCTTTCGCGCCGGCTTTGCCCGCTATGTGACGCCGCCGCTGCTCACGCAGAACACGCTCGCCTCGGCGCCCATGCCGATGTGGGGCTATTCGGCAGAAACGTTTGTGGCGCCCTTCCTGCAAGGCGTCCCCGGCGCCGTCCTGAGCAACCCGTTCCCTCCGACCAACCCGCTGATTCTGCCCAAGGAGAAGTCGCTTGGACGCTATACCAACCTGGGTGACGCGCCTTTTTACTACAAGCA
This sequence comes from uncultured Bryobacteraceae bacterium, assembly GCA_938003835.1. Classification (GTDB taxonomy): domain Bacteria; phylum Acidobacteriota; class Terriglobia; order Bryobacterales; family Bryobacteraceae; genus CALKXJ01. The sequence continues at coordinate 131,690 of CALKXJ010000008.1, forward strand.
GGAGATGCGAACGGGCGTCAACGACCGCATCAACTTCTCCATCCAGCGGGCACTGCCGAACCGGATCCACGTCGACGTCACCTGGTTCATGAACTTCGGCCGAAAGCTACCGTACAGCAAGCTGATGAACCTGGCTGATCCGAATGTTTATTACAGCATCAAATCGGAGTGGGACCGCCAGGTGCCGAATCCGTTCTATCAGTATTTGACGCCGGACAAGTTCCCGGGCGCCCTGCGCAATCAGCGCACAGTGACCGTCGGGAGCCTCCTGACGCCGTATCCGCAGTACCGGGGGCTCTCGCAGTACAACACGGACGGGATCTTGAACCGTTATCGCGCGCTCCAGTTGCGCGTACAGCGGGCCTTTAGCGCCGGCTACAGCTTCCTGTTTGCCTATAACTACAACCAGGAGAAAAACTACGACTTCTTCAATGATTTGGATCGCTATGCCGAGAAGTTCACTTTTATCGACGGAAACATGCCGCGGCACCGCATCAGCGCCGCGGGCAGCTGGGATCTGCCGTTCGGCAAGGGCAGGCAGTATCTCAACAATCTGAATCCGGTGCTCAATGCCATCATCGGGGGCTGGCAAACCTCGCACCTGTTGATGGCCAATTCCGGGCCGGCGTTACGGTTCGGCGCCATGATCGCGCCCACCGAGGCGCCGAAAGTCTTGCGCGAACGCAGCCGCTGGTTCGATACCGCGGGATTCTCCCGTTTGCCGGCTTACACGGTCCGGACCAATTCCTGGCAGTATCCGGGCGTGAACGGGCCGAAGTATTGGAACCTGGACTCCACCTTGACGAAGACGTTTCTCGTGAAGGAGCGCTACAGTCTCGAATTTCGCTTTGAGACTTATAACACTACCAACGTTTTCGTTCCGACGAATCCGAATCTGAACGTCACATCGCCGGCCTTCGGGCGGACCGAAAGCCAGCAGAATCGCGGGCGCGAGTGTCAGTACTCGCTTCGGATCATCTTCTGAGCCCGCTGGGGGGCGGCGCCGGCTCAGCCGCCTCCCCGTCTTCATTTGGCTGGCGCCGGACGGTACTCTCGCATGAGGCGCCGCACCTCCTCATGCGGTAGGGCGATCGAGCGGTTCTCGTCGCGGCCCACCATGGTATCCGCAGCGACCATGGCGTTGAGAATCGACTCCTCGGTGCCATCGATCACCGCCTCGAAGATCGGATTGAGCTCCGCGTTCGCCAGCTTGACGAGTCTGGCCTCGCCGGAGCGCTTCGCTGCCCCCGGGTTCGCCGTGGAAAAAGCCAGGAAGATGTCGCCGGAGCCGTTGCCCGAGATACCGCCCGTGCGCGCCAGGCCGAGCGAGGCGCGGCGCGCCAGGCGCTTCAATTGGTGCGGTAGCAGCGGGGCATCCGTCGCAATGACAATGATGATCGAACCCTCGCGCGGCGGGCGCGACCAGCAAGGCGGCCATTTCTCGCAATCGAGGTAACGCCCAACGGGCACGCCGGCGATGCGGAGCTCGTGCCTGCGGCCGAAGTTGGCCTGAACCAGCACGCCGACCGTGTAGCCCGTCTCCAGCCGGCGCGAGGCGGTCCCGATGCCGCCTTTGAACTCAAAGCAGTTCATGCCCGTGCCGCCGCCTACATTTCCTTCGGCCACCGGTCCCGAAGCAGCCGTCTCGAGCGCCTCGAAGACGTGGTTCGGCTTGACGTGGAATCCGTTGATGTCGTTGAGATACCCGTCGTAGGTCTCCGCCACCACCGGCAGCGCGAAAGCCTGGTGGAGAAAGCCGCGCCGGAGCTGCCAGGCGATCACCGCGTCGCGCACCACGCCGACGCTGTGCGTGTTGGTAATCGCGACCGGCCCTTCGAGGAACCCTGACTCCTCCACCCAGGTGGTGCCGGTCATCTCCCCGTTGCCGTTCAGGGAAAACCATCCGGCGAAAACCGGATCGCCTGAGTCTTTGCCGCGCGGAAGAATCACGGTCACGCCGGTCCGGACGGGCCCTTGACCGACCACCAGCTTCCCCGAGCCCTGAATGAGAGTCGTGTGCCCGACCTCGACGCCGGCGACGTCAGTGATGGCGTTCCAGCGTCCCGGTGTCCCATCGAACGGTATGCCCAGGTCGCGGGCCCGGGCCTTGGTTTGTGCCGCGAGATTCATTGCCAGAAATGAGAACAGGCAGGCCGTACTCAGCGGGACCATCTTTCACGCCTCCGATCTTTGAAAGCTGAGGGTGACAGTCGCCGTCTCTGCGCCCGCGAGAGCCCGCAGTGGCGGCGCCGCCGGGTCTTCGAACCAGGGTCAGTGTAGCACCCTGGCGAGTGGCCGTCCGCCTGCCCGAGACCGGCAGGCCCTTTTCACTCGGTGTGGCTGCGGCCCGTCGCAGGCGGCGGGAGCTGCGGCAAACCTGGAGGCGGCACCCGCGCCTTCGCGATCGAGGCGCCGATGACCTGGAAGTTGCCGAAGCACAGGCGGCCGTCACGGTCGGCGCCTAGCAGATAGCCGAGATGGTAAGGGATGGGAATGTCGCGCTCGATCAGGTTCAGATCTTCGTCGTCGATTTCGAGGAAACTGACGTCGCCGCCCGGGCGCGCTCCTTTGATCACCTGCACGGCCACGCGCCCGTCGGGCAAGGCAATGGCGTTATGCACCCAGTCCACCGTCGACCACAGGACCGGCCCTGGCACAATTCCCGCGAAGTCAGCGTTCTCGTGCCGGGTCCCCAGAGGATCTCTCACCGCCACCAGGCGGCCCGCCAGGTCGAAGCAGAAGAAGCGGAAGGGATTGGCGGGAACATAAACAACCCGCCGGCGCGCGGGCTGGTAAAACAGGCCGCCGTGGCCGAAAACCGTCACCAGCGACTGGCCCCGGACCACCGGTAGCGGAACCTCCGGCGCGTCCAGAAATTCGCCCGTAGTTCGAAACCGCCTCACGTAACCGGGCCTCGGCTCAGGCAGGCGCACGGTGGCCGCGCCGATCACCCAGAGCACGCCGTCGACGAGCACGAACCGCATCGGCAGGCCGGGCATCCGGAAGGTGCGCTGGGAAATGAGTACGCTGCCCGCCAGCCGCAAAACGTGTACGGTCGCCGGATCCGACCACCGCTAGATGGCGCCATCATCCTGACAGGCGCACGCCAGGGCTCCCGCCAGCTCCGGGCGCGGCACCCGGTGCGCCGGGAGCCTGCCGTCGTTGTCGATCAGGCTATAGGCCCCGTTGCCGAAGGTCACCAGCGTGGTGCCGTCCGGGCAGACACAACCGCGATGATCCACCCGCTCTTCGAGCGTACCGATCATCGCGCGCCAGTCGATCCCCAGTCTTTCCTGGCCGAAGGCCGGGCCGACCAGGAGGGCCAAGCCGAGAATCCACCCCCTCATCGGCTTACCTCCTCTCTCCGAGTTTCCGGGGCTGTGGCATCGTCAAAGTCAAAGACGCGCAGCGAATGTTCCGATGCGCCGGCAGGCGACGGCTTCCGATCGTTTTCGTCGCAAGCGCAGTAGTTGATGCACTCCGCGCAGTACCGGCAGTCCCACCAAGAGCACCACCAACCCTCGAGACATCTGGCGCTCGAAACGGGAACGGCGTACTGGTCGTTACGCGGGACCGGCTGCAAGGTCGCCAGCGCAAGCGTGAGTGACAGCACGATCCTGCACGCTGTCCGCACAAACGCCTCTGAGAACAATCGTATCCGGACAACTGGTATCTGATTGTCCGACACGTTAAATATAGAGCCACCCTTCCTTCGAGGTCAAGCTATAAATGGATCCTTCATCTATGTTCCGATTCTGCAATCTTTTCGAGGGATACTTCAAGACTTTACGGCCACCGTGGAGTTTAACGGAAGGTTCGCTTTAGCGGATCGGAACCCGCTCGCCGTGCCAGGGAAAGGCGTAACTGGGCCGGCCGGCGAAGCGCCGCGTGCCGATTTCGAGAGTAACTCCCGCGGCCGGCGCAAGTCGGACGAGAAAGAACTTGCGGTTGATCACTGCCGTCTCGGTCGCCAGCTTCGGCTCCGGCAACAGAAAGAAATCGGGCTGCTCCGGATCGCGGTCGATGCGCCGCTGGTAGCGCGCGCTGGTAAAAATGTGTTCGCCGAAAGCGCCTCCTTGCACGATCACTTTCCGAGCCTCGAAGGGGTTCAGGTTGACCAGCTCGAGCAGGGTTCGATCGGCCTCGATCTTGCGCACTAGCGCCGCAACATCGGGCGGCAAGCCCGGCCGGCGCCGCTCCGGGTCAAAGTAACGCAGGCGTGCATGGAGCAGGCCGCCGTTATAGACCAGTTGCGGCGCGCCAAGGGTCAACTGAATGAGCGCCTCCGTGGTCACTGGATTCACCGTCATCCAGTGGTGCTCGTGGACGTTCTCCAGTTTTCGTTCCAATCGGAGCGAGCCCTCCGGGTTGCGCGGGTCGTAATCGAGCAGCAGGTGACCGTCACGGATCCAGGCGAGCCGGCGGGCCACCACGGCGTGGGCCGTGCTGAGGATCTGCTCGGGATACTGAGGATTTTCGCCGGCGAGGAACCGCACCCAGGGCGCCTCGTGCCCGCGGTCCTCCTTATTGCGGAACTCGAGAACGCGATTCCAGTCGACGAGTCCTTCGATATCGCAGTTCCAACAGTCGGCGCGCTCATCGGGAAGCTTGGAGTAACCGTTGTTGGGGAAGGGGACGCCGGTGGCCGCGTGCCAGTCCACGGTGCTGGCCCGGCGGACCTTCTCGACGAGTGCCCAGTCCTCGGGGGCCATCGACAGGTACCATAAGCCGACCAGGCGGTCACGTTCGATCGGTTGCCAGGCGAACCAGCCGCGGTCTCCGCGCTTGTAGGGCACGACGAAGTGCCCGTTCACGTTCCGGCCTTGCTCGATGAGCTTCTCGAGATTCGTGCGCACCAGCTCGAGCCAGCCTGCATTGCCGCCGTCGGCGAGCATGGCGTTTGCGGCGGCGATCTGCGTAGCCATGCCGATGTTGTAGTAGCCATGCGGCCACTGCCAGCCGTAGAGGCCGCCCCACCACTTGCCGTTGTGGTACTCGCCGATCTTGCCCGACAGGCCGACGTTGTCCGGCGTGAGGCCGCCGTTGGCGCGGGTGCGCTCCAGCCAAGCGCAGGCATACTCGTTGACCCAGGCCTGATACCTCTCCTCGCCGGTGAGCAACCAAGCGTGCAAGGCCAGGCTCGTGGCGGCCAAGTTCATCGGCACGTCGCCGCGCATGAGGCGCGCGGCCATTTCACGGCCCATGCGGCGAGCCTTTTCCTTGTCTTTTAAGTCCTCGTAGGAGGTGATGCCCGGCACATCCTGAAGGGGCAAGCCGTATGAAGACATTCCCGGCGAGTAGTCGTACGGCGCGGCCTTTTCCGGATCCCCGAACCGCGGGCCGAGGCTGCCGGTGTGGGGCGAACGAATCAGGCGAAGTCTCTTGTCGTAATTCGGCGCCTCGGGGTCCTCGCCCATATAGAAAGAGGCGAATCGGCGCGCCCGCGCCACCTGCTCATAATCGGTGGGATCCGCCAGGGCGAGCAGGTAAAAGTAAATGAAGCCCTCGCCGATGTGGAACCAGTCGCCGTGTTTGGGAAACTCGCGATGGTAGACGGGGAACATGTAGGTGAGCTGGCGCGTAGTGGCGTCCCACTGGCGGAAGGCCAGCTCGCGCAGGCGCTCGTCGCCGCCCAGCAGGTAAAGCAGCGGGAAGTTATAGAAAGCCTCGGGCAGATCGTCGAGCGAGGCGCTGCCCTCGTGCTTCCAGATAAGCGTGCCGCCGCTGCGCACATGCCGCGCGGCGTACCAGAGGGCCGCTTCGCTCATCGTTTCGATCAGTTTCCGCTCCAGCACGGCCCAGCTCGGCGCCGCCACCGGCACGTTGGCCTCGATCACGGTGATGTCAGGGGGAAGGCCTGGAGGGGTGTGCGCCGGAAGCGGCAGGACCGGTATCGACACTAGCACGGCAAGGCGAGGCAGCCGCATACCTTGCCAGCTTACTCGATAATCGCCGCTGTGCCGTAGACCAGGATCTCGGCGGCGTTGGCAAGGATCTCGCTGCTGGTAAAGCGCACGCCCACCACGGCGTTCGCGCCGAGCGATTTTGCCTCTTCGATCATGCGGTCGAGCGCCTGCTCGCGGCACTCCGCCATCAGCTTCGTGTACTCGTGGACTTCGCCCCCGACGAGGTTGCGAAAGACGGCCAGGAGGTCCCGGCCGAGGTGGCGGGCGCGGACCGTGTTGCCGCGCACCAGCCCGAGGGTGCGGACGATTCGTCTGCCCGGGACTTCGAACGTGGTGACGACGATCATCTCTTGACTCTCCGGTAACGGTCGTGAGGGCGTTCAAGCAGCCGCTGGCGCAGCACGGAGACAAACAGGAGCAGGAGACCGATGACGACGGCTGCCGCGATCAGCTCCGGCACGGTCGGCCATCTAGGGTGGCGGAGCACTTGGACGAGGCCGTAAACGATCCAGGCAGCGATGCCGATGACGAGCAGCGCCCAGCCGCCGCGCCGGGGCGCCTGAACCGAGAGACGCTGCTCGATCGCTTCCAGCGCGGCATCCGGAGGCTGATGGAAGGGGATCTGGGCGGTGAGCTGCTGGATCCGCCGCATCTCGTCAAGCGCCGTGCGGCAGGAGGCGCACTCCTGCAAGTGAAGCTCGACCCTCTGCGCCTCGGCCTGCGTGAGCTCTTCGTCGAGATAAGCCGAGAGCATCCGCTCCATCGCCTCGTGGGAGTCTGCCGCCTTCACAGATACCTCCGCAACCGCTCCCGCAGGCGGGACCGGGCATCGTGCAGCCGGGAGTTCACCGTGGTGAGGCTGGCCCCAGTGGCCTCGGCGATCTCGGCGTAGGAGAGGCCGTGCCAATCACGCAACAGCAGCACCTCCCGCTGAGCTTCCGGCAGCCGCGCGATCTCACGCCAAAGCCGCTCGCTGAACTGGCGCCGTTCGGCATCCTGCTCGGGGCTCGCTACGGGGGCCGCCTCCGGCGCCGCCTCGATCTCGCACTCCCTGCGGCTGGCGCGCTTGCGCAGCAGATCGATGGCAAGATTGCGCACGACCGAGTACATCCAGGGTGCGAAGGGGCGTGTGGAGTCCCGCCGCCGCCAGTGCCGGTGCAGGCGCAAAAAGGCCTCCTGCGTCACCTCCAGAGCGTCGTCCGGATTGCCGAGCATCTGAAGCGCGTAGTGGTAGGCGCGGAGCCGGTACTGCGCGAAGAGCTCAGTGAACTCCGCCTCTTCCTCGACGCGACTCACTTGGGCAACCGCCGCTTCGATGGCCGCCATCGTCCCTCATTCCTCAATAACGCAACGGCAGCCGTTTCCTTTCCAGATTGTTTACGATCCCCCGGGCGTGGGCAACTGGCTGCCCGCGTGGCGGCGCTATAATGCCGATCGTGGGCAGTCCGTGTCAGCCCGGACATTTTACACCTTCTCCAGGAGGGCTACTTGCAGCATGGACGCACAACGTCGAGAAACTGCTCCGATTGAGAAGAAAAACTTCCGGATCGATGTTCAGGTTCACGATGTTTTGATGGGACAACCCGCGCGGCCCGGACTCGAGCCGCGAGGCGAGCCGCAAAAGCTGCCCGAGCCCGTCTTCCCGCAGCATCCGGAGCTCGCCGGCGACATCGAGCTTCCCGGATCGGTCTGGCCGGTCGATCCTGCGAATCCTTACGCGCGGCGCTGGTCGGCGCCTCTCATCTGGCGCGCCATGCGCGGCTGGCTGTTTCCGTATCTGAAGTCCCGCGTGCTGCCGGGCGACTTCCACCCGATCATCGCCTACCTGTTTACCGAGTGGAAGTGTAACTTGGATTGTCACTATTGCTGGGCCTTTGACAATCGCGTCAAAGGAATGACTGAGGACACGGCGAAACGCGCCATCGACTGGCTGCACGAGACGGGCTGTCGCGTCCTCGCTTTGATGGGCGGCGAGGTGCTCCTGCGGCCGAAATTCGTTCACAAAGTCTGCTACTACGCGGCGAAGAAAGGCTTCTGGATCTACGTGCCGACTAACGGCCGACTGCTGCGTCCGGACGTGACGGACCGGCTTGGCGACGCGGGCGTGGCCGTCTTCAACCTGGCGGTCGATTCGGTGGAGGACCGCAGGGAACTGCCCAAGGCGCTCCAGCCCATCTGGCCCTATTTCGAGTATCTGGTGAAAAAGCAGCACGCCTACGGTTACGCCGTCTTCTTCAACATCAACATTACGCGCATCAACCTCGAAGATGTGCGCCGGCTGACCGAGATCGCGCATGACTACGGGATCGCCACGGACTACCATATCAATGAGTCGCCGATGCTCGCGCAGGAGCATTTCCAACACGCCGCCGACAACAGCACCTTTATCACTCCGCAGGACTGGCCGAAGGTGGATGAGCTCATCGACTGGCTCATCGAGAGGAACCTGAGCGGCTATAAGATGGTCAACTCGGTCTATCGGCTGAACGAGATGAAGGCGTTTATGCGCGGCAAGGTGCAGGATTGGAGCTGCCGGGCCGGCCACAACTCGATCATCATCCGAACCGACGGGACGCTGGCGCCCTGCTTCCCCATGTATTCGGCGACTTTCGATTGGGGAGCGGTCGAGGAGCCCCGCTTTGATCGAGCTCAACTGGAGGCGATGAAAACGGCCTGCCAGCCACACTGCTTCTCGACGCTCAACCACAACCTGGCTTACTGCTATGACGCTCGCCGCGCGCTGCGCTGGGTCCTCAAGCAGGCCCTTCGCGGCTTTCAGGGAACGAGCGGGAGCTTTGACCACTGAGAGAGGTTGGCGGAAACGGGGACCTTTAAAGTGGAAGGCCGGTTCGGCCGATTCAGAATGTGTTCACCACAGACGAGGGAGGGCATTTGTTCGTGAGTCGAAGAATGTGGGTAGGCCTGATTCTTGCGCTGGCGTTGAACGTCGGAGCCTCAGCTCAATCCGATCCCGACGTGATTCCCGGTCGCTACATCGTGGTGCTCCGCGACCACGTGCCGGAGAGCCTGCCGGTAGCGGCGCAGGTGGCGCGCCTGCCGGGTATCGCCGTCCAGCACGTCTATGAGCATGCGCTCAAGGGCTTCTCGGCGGCGATTCCCGCAAACCGGCTCGAGGCTCTGCGGCGGGACCCGCGCGTGGCTTTCATCAGCGAGGACCGCCGGGTCTGGGCCTTCGCCGAGACCCTGCCGACAGGTGTCAATCGCATCAACGCGGAGCGCCCGTTCGCCGGGTCCTACAATCGCGGGTCAGGCATCAACGTCGCGGTGCTCGACACCGGCGTGGATCTGACGCATCCGGATCTCAACCTCCATCCGACGCTGGCCAAGAACTGCGCCGGAACCGGTGCGCCCAACGACGGCAACGGTCACGGCACTCACGTGGCAGGCATCATCGCCGCCCGGAGCAACTCAAGCGGCGTGGTCGGAGTCGCCTCCGAGGCGGCGATCGTCCCGGTGAAGGTACTAGCCGATGATGGCTCCGGCTCCTGGTCGCAGGTGATCTGCGGCGTCGACTTCGTCACCGCCAACGCGGCGCAGATCAAGGTGGCCAACCTGAGCCTGGGCGGCAGCGGCCAGGACAGCACCAGCGACGCCAACTGCAACAACGCTCGCAACGACGCTTTGCACAAGGCCATCTGCCGCTCGGTCCGCGCCGGCGTCACGTACGTCGTGGCCGCCGGCAACAGCGGCCGGGACCTCCGAAGCACCGTTCCGGCCACTTACGACGAGGTGATCGCCGTGACGGCGCTGGCCGATTCCGACGGCAGGGCGTGTGGGGTCGGCGCCGCCACGGCCTATGGCGCGGACGATACGTTTGCAAGCTTCTCCAATTACGCGACGCTCACTAGCGATCTGAATCGGCTGCTTGGTGCGCCGGGTGTCAATATCTATTCGACCTATCGAGGCGGAGCATACGCCTATGCCTCCGGCACCAGCATGGCGTCGCCCCATGTGGCGGGCGTTGCCGCGCTGTACCTGGCGAAATTGCTGGCGGCCGGCAGTCCGCTGCCCAGCCCCTCGGCCGTACGCACAGAACTCAGGAGTCGGGCCGAGCCGAAAAACGTCAATTTCGGCTCGGACAACTGCGGTTCGCGCTCGAGCCACACCGACCCGTCGGGCCGGCATCCGGAACCCATCGTGCGGGCCGACACGTACTGAGGGTCACCAGCCTACCGGCTGTCCCCGGTTCTGCGCTTCGAGCCAGCGCATGAGCGGGGCGAAATAGTCGAGTATCGCGGTGGCGTCCATCTCCCGGCTGCCGGTGAGCGCCTCGAGCGCCTCCTGCCAGGGCCGGCTGGCGCCCATCTCGAGCATCGCCCGGAGGCGCCGCCCGGCCTCCTCATTCCCGTAGATCGAGCAGCGGTGCAAAGGAGCGTCGCACCCCGCTGCCCGGGCCAGAGCCCGGTGAAACTGGAACTGCAAGATGTGAGCGAGGAAGTACCGGGTGTAGGGAACGTTCGCCGGCACGTGGTATTTGGCTCCGGGGTCGAAGTCCGCTTCGGTGCGCTCGTGGGGCGGCACGACCCCCTGGTACTGTCGACGCAGCTCCCACCAGGCCGCATTGTAGCGCTCCGGGGGGACTTCGCCGGAGAAGACCTTCCACCGCCACTGATCGACCAACAGGCCGAAGGGTAGGAAGGCGACCTTATCGAGGGCGCGTTGGAGCAGCAGGCCAAGGTCCGCTTCCGGCGGCGGCACGCGGTCGAGCAGGCCGATTCGCGCCAGGTATTCCGGCGTCACCGACAGGGCGATCGTGTCGCCGACGGCCTCGTGAAAACCGTCGTTGGCGCTCTCGCGGAACAGGAAAGGCTGCTTGTTGTAGGCGCGCTGGTAGAAGTTATGGCCGAGCTCGTGGTGGATGACGATGAAGTCCTCGGCGTCGACATCGATACACATCTTGATCCGGAGGTCCTCCACGTTGTCCACATTCCAGGCGCTGGCGTGGCAGACCACTTCGCGGTCGCGGGGCTTCACAAAGAGCGACCGCTGCCAGAAGGTCTCGGGCAGCGGCGCAAACCCGAGAGACGTGAAGAAACGTTCGCCGTAGCGGACCATCTCGAGCGCATCCAGTTTGCGCGCCTGGAGGATCCGGGTAAGGTCGTAACCGGGATCGGCGTTGGGCGGCCGCACCAGAGGATAGACGTTTTCCCAGGACTGCGCCCAGACGTTGCCGAGCAGGTGGGCCGGAATCGGGCCGGACTCCGCTACCAGCGGGCCGTATTGCTCGCGCAGCTTGCGGCGCACGTAGGCGTGCAGCGCGACATACAAGGGCCGGACCTGCTCCCAGAGCCTGTCCACTTCGCGAGCGAAGGCATCGGGCTCCATGTCATATTTGGAACGCCACATGGCGCCCAGGTCGGCAAAGCCAAGCTCGCGCGCACCCTTGTTGGCCAGCTCGACGAACCGGCGGTAGTCGGCGCGCATCGGCGGCGAAATCGTCCGCCAGCCTTTCCATACCTCCAGCAACTGGTGGGGGTCCCGGCTGCGCGCCATGATCCGGGTAATCTCTTCAAGATCCAGGCAGCGTTTCTGGTCACCTTCGGGGCAGTACTTCCCCTGCCCATAGAGGCTCTCCAGACGCGCGGCGATCCGGCTGAGCTCCTCGCTCTCCTGCTTGTCGGATGGTGCGGGGAGCGTCAAGCTGAGCTTGAGGAGCTTCAGCCGCCGCGCGATCGCTTCGGGCAACGCCAGCCCGTCGAAGCGGGTCGCCTGTTTGGCCAGTTCCATTGTGGCGGCAATGGTCTCCTGCTGCGCTTTGGCCGCCAGGGCTTCTGTATCCGGCGTGATATAGGTGGCTTGCACCCATTGCGCCATCGCCTGGCGGTTGGAAAGCTCGAGCAGCCTGGCCTCGGCCGCTTCGATGAACTGCCGGGCTTCCTCTGCGGTGGGACGGCCCCGGCAACCGAGAACGGCGCCAAGCAGCGTGGTGGCGAGCAACAGGCGGTAGCTCATGGCAGAGGGTCTTATCCCTCTGATTATCACAGCCGGAGCCGACACATCAGGTAGGCGAAATTGAGCGGCCAGCCGAGGGAGGCCTGCTTGAGGAAACGCCCTGGAAACACGTGGGCGTAACCCAAAGACAAGCTCAGCGCCTCCGCCAGTCGGACATCCGCCTGCGCGTCGAACTCCTGATGAACATGACTGGAGGTCGCTGAAGGATTGCGGAGTACGGCAACGCCGTCGGCGCCGTAGAGGGAATCCTGTCGGCGGGCGAGCCAGAAGGAGTAATAATCGAGGCCCACCGTCCAGCGAGCGCCCGGCTGGAGCTTCAGGCCGACCCGCGTCGCGCGCATGTTCCGCCATCCGATCCGGTCGGCTATGCCGTACTTGCTGTGGTTGGTCGGAAACAGTTGGTCGAATGTGGTCCGGACGCCGTCTTGCGGATCCCGGTCTCCGGCGGCGTGGTCATACTCGAAGAACAGCCGGGGAGCACTTTCGGCTTCCCCGAGGCGCCGGCCGAGCGTCCAGGAGCCGGCCCAGGAGCGCACGACGCCCGCGGCAAAGCGGCCCGTCTGGAAGGCGGTCTCGATCTCGTAGTCGAGGCGCTCGGGCAGCGGCCCGACCAACCGGGCACCCGTGGTCACGATATTCTGCGTCAGGCTGTCGCCGCCTGCCCTCTTCCACAACAGGTAGGGCTCGAGCACCTGGCCCGAACGGGTCGCCACTGATGCATAAACTCCGTGGAGCTGCGTTTCGCTGCGGAAGCGGTCAAAGCGCTCCGGATCGGGCCGAACCAGCGCGGCGACAAATCCGTCCAGGCGTGCTCCACCTCGCTGGTAAGAGATGCGGCAGGCGTCGAACAGGCGGCTGACGTTCGACCAGTCGGAGAACCCGATCAAGCGCTCGTTGCCAAAGGAGAGCCCCTGGCGGCCTGCCCTCACAGTCCATCCTTCGCCCGGGCGGCCTGCTTCGAAGTAAGTCTCGTGAAGATCGAACGGGTTGGCGGCGCTCGCGGGGACGGGTTCTCTTCTGCCGGGAGCGCGGCTGTCCTGTACGCTCGCATTCAGGCGCAGCCACGACGACGGTTCCCAGCGCAAGCCGAGGCGCATGCGATGCAAGTAGTAGGCGTCTTCGTTGCCGGCCTCGAATCCGAGTCCGGTATAACCCTCGAAGCGGCCCCTCAGCTCCGCGTTGAACCTCAAGCGCTTGTTCGGATTAGCCGGATCGGCTGCGGCGCCGGAGACGGACGCGGTGATCAAGCCCGCCACGAGCCACCACGGCGCCTTGCGAGCGGCTCCTGATGATACCCGCCTGTACAATAATTGAATTCTATGCCAGCGCCGGAAGCTGCCTCCCTGTTCCTCGCCCGGCAGCTCGAGCGCGTACGAAAGCTCAGGCCGAGGCGGCGGATCGTCTTTCCCGAAGGGGAGGATCCCAGGGTACAGGCGGCGGCCGAGAGATTGCTCCGGGACGAGGTGGCCGAGCCGATCCTGATCGGAGGGGCGTCGGGCGGCTCGCTTGTGCGCCGAATCCAACCGGAGGAATCCGGGAAACTCAGGCAATACGCCCGCATCCTGTTCGAGAAGAGGCGCGCGCGCGGCGTCACGCAAACCGAGGCGGAAGCGCTCGCGCGGCAGCCGCTGTACTTCGCGCTGCTGATGGTGGAGGCGGGCGACGCCGACGGATTTGTAGGCGGGGCCAGGCACACTTCGCGCGAGACCATTCGCGCCATGCTGCACGCCATCGGCACGGCGCCCGAAACCAGGACGCTTTCCAGCGTCTTTGTCATGGCCGTTCCCGATCCGAGCTTCGGCCACAACGGGCTGATGATCTTCGCCGACTGTTCCGTGGTGATCCGCCCGACGGCCGTCCAGTTGGCGGATATCGCCATCGCGAGCGCCGGGAGCGCGCGCCGGATGCTCGAAACCGAACCCGCGGTCGCTCTGTTGAGCTTCTCCACCAAAGGCTCAGGCGCTCACGCCGAGGTCGACCGCGTCGTCGAGGCGCTCCGCATCGTGCGGGCCCGGGCGCCGGAGCTGAACGTAGACGGCGAGCTCCAGGCTGATGCGGCCCTCATCCCGGCGATCGCCAAATCCAAAGCGCCCGGCTCCACCGTGGCCGGACGGGCCAACACGCTGATCTTTCCGGACCTCGCCTCCGGCAACATCGCCTACAAGCTGGTTGAGCGTCTCGCCCGCGGAGCGGCTTTCGGCCCGTTCCTCCAGGGCTTGGCCAAGCCGGCCAACGAACTCTCTCGGGGCTGCTCGGGCGAGGACATCTTCGCCGTCGCAGTCGTTACCGCACTACAGTCGGAGCACGATGGACGTACCCACCTCTAACGGCAAGCTGCCGTTCAAGCTCATCTACCACGACGGTTACGATCTGAATTTCGGCCCTCACGTCTTTCCCTCGCAAAAATACAGGTTGATCCGCGACCGCTTGCTGGCGACCGGTTTTGCTTCCGAAGACGACCTGCTCGAGCCGGATCCGGCCTCGGAGGCGGAGCTGCTGCTCGTCCACGAGCGGGACTGGATCGACCGGCTCAGGAACGGCACCTTGAGCTTTTTCGACATCCGGCGGCTGGAAGTGCCCTATTCGCGGCAGATGGTCCGTGCGTTCTTTCTGGCGGCGGGCGGCACGATTCTCGCCGGCGAGTGCGCCCTCCGCGACGGGGTCGGCTTCAACATCGGGGGAGGGTTTCATCACGCGTTTCCCGGGCACGGCGAGGGCTTCTGCGCGATCCACGATGTAGCTGTGGCGATCCGCACCTTGCAGAGGCGGGGCGTGATCCGGCGCGCAATGGTCGTGGACTGTGACGTTCATCAGGGCAACGGAACGGCCGCGATTTTTGCCCGGGATCCTTCGGTCCTCACGCTCTCCATCCATCAGTACAACAACTACCCGGCGGAAAAGCCCCCATCCTCGATCGATATTCACCTGGCCGACGGGGTCGGCGACGAGGAATATCTGACCAAGCTCTATCCCCCTTATGAGGCGGCTGTGACGGGATTCCGGCCCGACATTTTGTTTTACATCGCCGGCGCCGACCCGTACTATCAGGACCAGCTTGGGGGTTTGTCACTGTCTCTGGAGGGTCTCAAGGAGCGGGACCGGATGGTGATCGAACTGGCTCTCTCGCGCGGAGTGGGAGTGGCAGTCACGTTGGCGGGCGGCTATGCGGAGAAACTGGACGATACGGTGGCGATTCACTGTAACACGGCCGTAGCCGCAAGGGAGTGCCTCCTCGAGACCGGCTGGCGCGCCGCGCAATCCGGCGGATCCTCGTAAGTGTTGAAAACGCAAGAGAGAAAGCCGCTTTGAGGGAGCGCCGGCAGGGCCTCGAACAAGGCTTGCCGATTTTGCGTGATTTCTCGGAAGAACGGGGTTAGAATAGTTTCAGCCGCGGTTACAAGTGTACAACGCCGCTCCGGCAAGACAGCGGCAAGCGGCCGCTCGCGCCGCCGGGCGCCTCGCTCAGGCGGGCGGCGGGCGAAGTCTGGAACGAACGCCAGACGGGAGGTTGCAGACTATGTTTGAGAGCCTGGAAGACCACATGAAGGCGGACGATGCCGCCACCACTACGCCGCGCGAGAGGTTTTTTAAGTGGGCGGCAGCCGGGGTCATCTCGGTCCTTGTTCTCGGCGGCATCTACATGGTCATCAAGTTGATGGAGTAGTCCGGCCGGAGAGGCCGCGCCCGCAAGGCGCCAGCGGGTTTCCGGGGGGCTCAAGGGGTGCCGAGGAGCTCCATGAAGCGGGATACCCGGGTGTCGTAGTCTGGCGCCGGATTGTAGACGCGGAGGATCTCCTCGGTTTCCTTTCCCCGGTAAAGCTCAGAATTGGCAAGGCGGGCGGCCACTACATAAATGCCCTCCCGGACGGAACCAAAGCCGGTACGGCACGAATCCCAGCCGAAGATGTTGTTCCTGGCGTAAAACTTGCCTCCGCTAGACTCCACCATGGCGATACTGGGCAACAGGCGCCAGTCCAGATCATGCTGGTCGGCCGCCGCGATGAAGTCGGCGGCGAGCGGGGCGACCGGGCTCCCGTAGCCGGCCAGAAACGACTCCAGCCGCGCCACGCGAATATCCGGGCGGCAGGGTGGCTCGATGGCCAAGGGGTCGGACACCTGCACCTGAGGAAGGGCCAAGGTTCCCACCCATAACACAAAGCCTGTCGATAGCATCCGTCTCATGCTCACCTCCTCAGATTTGGGGAGACTGCGTGCGCCGACTCTATGCAGCGAGGAAGGTCTGGTGGGCAAGGTCAGGGCTTTCGCCCCAGCGGATCTGAGAGTCGTTACCGGTGTTGCGCCACGCTGCGAGTTCGGCGCACAAACTTCGAAGGGCTATTCGATCATCGTCCGAATTCTCGCAAGCATAGTCAATTAGAGAGAAAGCTTCCAGAGCAACTTGAAGTCAGTATAGCAGAATCCCGGCCTGACGGTACCCAAGGCGCCCTACTTTGCTTCCTGCTCCAGCAGCCGGCGCAGTCGAGACGGACGCGCCCCAGCTTTGAGCGGAGCAAGCTGCGCCAAACCCTGCCTGGCCGCCTGGCGAGCCCCTTCGAGATCGCCGGCAGCCCGGCAGGCGACCGCCAGCGTGAGGAAGAAATCCGGGGCCTTGCCCCCGCTCAGCTCCACCGCCCGTTTGGCGTAGCTGACGGCCAGCCGTGGTTGACGCTAGCTAGCCAAGGCGACCTTGCTGAAGGCCTGTGCGGCCCGGTGCAATTCCACCGGGCCCGCGCCGGGGGCCTCGGCCAGTTCCTTGGCGGCCGCTAAGCCTTGCTTTGCCAGCGCCTCGGCTTGCGTCCGGTCGCCCGAGATCAGGCCCGCCAGCCGCACGTCCAGCTCAGCCTTATGCCCTCGCCAGACGACATTGTCCGCATCGCGCGCCAGCAAACGATCCAAGACTTCGCGAACCCGCTCGGTCGCTCGCAGTGCCGCCTGCGTGTCGCCCATCTCGCGGTAGGTCTCGGCCAGATCGTTCAGCACCACGGCGAGGTCATACTGGGCCTGGCTGTTCTCCGGATCGATTCGAGCGAAGGGTTCCATGGAGTCGAGCACCCGCTTGTACTCAGCGACGGCGGCCGGGTAGTCGCCGCGGGAAAACATAGCCGAGGCTGCCCGCCTGCCCAAAACCCAACGGGCCCGCCGGTTCTCCGGCTTCTGCCGCTCCGGCTCCGGCATTGCGTCTATCGTCACGAGTGCTTCCCGGAAGATGGAAGCGGCCTTCTGGGGGTCGCTTTCCGGGACTAACTGGGCGATCTTCATGCGGTTAATGGCAATGGCGCGGCGTGCCCGGAAAAAGTGGGGATCGAGCTCGAGCGCCCGCCGGTTCAGCATGACCGCCCGCTCGTAGCTGGCCCGGGCCCGGGCGAGGTCGCCGAGTCCTGCCGAGCCGGCCTGCCCGAACTGGTCACCCTGCGAGTCATAGCAGGCGGCAGCCTCGTAGACTCGCGAGGCAGAAGCCCCTGCCCGCTCGAGCAGTTCTTCGAAGGCGTTGCACGCCCTCTGGCAGTGCTCGACGGCCTCCTTGGTCCTGCCTGCGCCAAACAACACCTCGCTCATGGCCTGCGTGGCCCGGGCAACTCCGGCATGATCCGGCTGCGCGCGCCGCAGATCCCGCGCGATCAGGAGAGCTTTGTTCAAGCTCCGCAGCGCGCCATCGACATCACCCAGGTTCGGCTCGTAGGGGTTGCCCTGGAGATTCCCGAGCTGGAGATAGGCTTCGGCAAGATCTGCCTGGAGCTTGGGGTCATCCTTGATCTCGCCGGCGAGCTTGTCCAGGTGGTCGAGCACACGCGTCAGCAGCAGCCGCTGCGCCGCAGTCGAGCCAGGCAGTGGCCGGATGACGTCGCGGAGCTCGAACAGAAGGCTATTGGTAAGGCGGCGCAGGTCGTGGTAGCGCGCCTCGGCCTTGCCGGCCTGCCAGAGCACGCCGCCCAGGCCCGCTGCCAGGCTCAGGGTGAGCGCGACGGCGGCCGCCAGCGGAAGCCAGTTGCGCCGGATGAACTTGAGCGCCCGGTAGCGCACGCTGCCGTGGCGTGCGGTTACGGGCCGGCCGTCGAGGTAGCGGCGGATGTCCTCGGCGAGCTGGTCGACGGAGGCGTACCTCTCGGCGGGACGTTTGCGCATCGCCTTGAGCACGATGGCGTCCAGGTCGCCCGCGAGCTCGGGGGGGGGCCTCCTCCGGCCAGGCTCGGCCGCACCGGCTCCTGCTCGCAGACGGCCCGGAAAAGCTCCCCGGCGCTCCGGTCACCGGCTTCGTAAGGTGCCGCTCTGGTAAGGATGCGGTAGAGGACCACGCCGAGCGAATAGACGTCGGAAGCTGCGGTCACCGCCTGACCCAGAATCACCTCCGGGCTTGCATAGACTGGGGTGAAGGCACGCAAGCCCTGCTGCGTCACCTCCGGCTGGAGCTGCTCGGCCAGAAGCTTCGCGGTTATGAAGTCGAGAAGCTTGGGCACCCCGTCCGCTGTCACGAGAATGTTGCCGGGCTTGAGGTCGCGGTGGATGACCAGGTGCTGGTGGGCGTAATGGACGGCGGAGCAGACCGCCAGGAACAGCTCGAGCCGCCGGCGAAACGGAAGCTGGTGCGAACGGCAGTATTCATCGAAGGGGATCCCTTCGACGTACTCCATCACCAGATAGGGGTCGCCCTCCTCGGTGGTGCCGCCGTCGAGCAGGCGGGCGATATTCGGGTGTTCGAGCCGCGCCAGGATCTGACGTTCGAGCAGAAAGCGCTCCCGTGGCGCGGGGCTGGCCAGGCGGCAGGCGATCATCGTAAGCGCGGCCGTCTGCTCGAATTCCGCACCGGTCCGCCTGGCGAGATAGACGGCGCCCATGCCTCCTTCCCCGAGAAGGCGTTCGAGGCGCCAGACGCCGACCTGCCGACCTGCCGGAGGCGGCTCGAACTCCTCGGCGGCGATGATGGGCTGAGGCCAGCTCCCGCTGAGCTCCTGTTCGTCGTGCAGGGCCAGGAGCTGATCGAGCTCAACCAGAAGCCTCCGCCGGTCAGCGAGCTGCGCCTCGAGGAAGGCGGCGCGCTCCGGCTCGGGCAGCTCCAGCGCGGCGTGAAACAGCTCTTCGATGAGGTCCCGCTCCGCCGGGTCCAGCTCCGCCCAGGCACAATCCGGCTCCATGGCTGAGCTCCGGACGGCAGTCCCCGCGGGCCGGCCCGGGCCCTCCGCGCGGGCCACGTCTCTTCCCAAGGATTATCGCGCAACTTCAGGCGCGAGACCCTCAGCAGCCAGGCATGCTCGGCGGTTGATTCGTACTTGTGGCATTCCGGTGGAGGCTTCGGTTCAGTCCACGGTTACCGGCTTGCTGCTCGAATGGAGCGGAGGGAATCCGGCGGCGCGCGACAGGCTGCTGCCACTCGTCTATGCCGAGCTTCGCAGGCTGGCCCAGGCCATGATGCGACAGGAGCCGGACTCGGTGACGCTGGAGCCCACGGCGCTGGTTCACGAGCTCTACCTGCGGCTCGTGGATCAGCGGCGAGTCAGCGTGCGCGACCGGCGCCATTTCTTCGGCCTGGCTGCTTACCTGATGCGCCGCATCCTGGTGGACCACGCCCGACGCAAGAAGGCCGCCAAGCGCGCCGCCGAACTCGTTTGTTCTCTGCCCGCGGAACTGGCCGCGCCGGCGGGCTCACCGGAGATCGATTTCGAGGCGCTGAACGAGGCGCTCGATCACCTGGAGAAGATCGATCCGCGCAAGTGCCGGGTCGTCGAGCTGCGCTATTTCGCCGGGTTCACGACGGAGGAGACGGCTGAAATCCCGGAGACCTCGCCGGCGACGGTCGAGCGGGACTGGAAATTCGCCCGGAGCTGGCTGAGGCGCGTCATGCGCGGGCTCAGTCGATCCTGAGCAGCGGGGTGACGTCGATGTACCTCGGCACGTCCGAGGTTTCGGTGCCGAAGGGCCGGTCGGCGCCGGCGGCACGCCAGTAATAATTGCTGCCCGCCACCGCTTCGTACACCTCGCCGGTGTTGGGGTCCTGAGGGCGCTGGATGCCGCGAATGTAGTCGGAGAAGCGTTGTGAGGTCCGGTCCAGCATCCGCTGGCGGTTCCAGTAAGACTCGCTCTGGACCCGTGAGATGTAGCCGTGCGTTTCCGAGACGATGCGGCTGACGTTGCCGGTCAGGCGGAGCTGGGAGGCGAACCACTGAGGGTTGACCTCGTAGGACTTGAGCATCCGGTCCATAACGGCGGAGGCGAGCGCCGTCTTGCCTTCCGGGGCGAGCGTGACATACAAGTGGCGCACGAACCAGATCCCGGTGCCCATTGCATGGTGCAGCTCCGAGCCCGCCAGGCAATAGCCGGCCAGATTTTGCCCGGAGCGAGCCAGGCGGAAAGAGACTTCGCCGAACGTGAACGTGGTATTGAAATACGCGTTGTCGAGCCGCCCGAAGGCGCTCTGGATCGACTGCGCCAGCTCGGGCCGCTCCCGCTCGTCGAGAATCTCCACGGCGCCCCCGCGTCCCAGGCTGGTGGAAACGTACTCCCGCGCAAAGGCCGGCCCGGGCACGTAGGAGCGCACCAGCAGGCGCGAGCCGTCGGCCAGCGGATGCCAGGTGCCCTCGCCAAAACCGGTCATGAGCAGCATCTGATTCGGGACGATGAAGGGTGGGATGTTAGGGTCGCTCAATCCGACGAAGACGCCCTCCGGCGATTCGGCATGCAGGAAACCGCGGAAATCGGTCGGACTAGGCCTGACGAGCCCGCCGTTGATCTTCCAGCCGGCGGGGACGTCGAGCGAGAAGGCGCCCTCGCGGGGATCCTGGAAACGCGTGTACTGGATCTGCGGGACGCCCGGCGAGGACCAAGGGCTCCATAGTCACCCCCTTCTCCTCTCATCGGAAACGGGGTGGCAACTCTCGGCTCGCCCGGCCTCGACGGGCCGGGCAGCGCCGCCCTGTTACCTCTATACGCGCAATTCCTGGCCGGTTCGGCGCAGGAATTTTTCGCAACTGGGCTTCAAACGCCCCAGCAGTAGTCCTCGACGGCTTTTTCGAGCGCCTCGTCTTTCTCGAGCAGGCGCATCAGCTCGAGCCGGATGGCGTCAGTGAGCGCAAGCCAGCTCGCCTCGATGACGTTGTCGGAGACGCCGACCGTCGTCCAGCTCCGTTTGTTGTCGGTCCACTCGACCAGGACACGGACTTTGGCTGCGGTGCCCTTACGGCTGTCGAGGACGCGGACTTTGTAGTCCACCAGGCGGACGTCCCGGATGCTCGGATACAGGGAGGAAAGACACTGGCGCAGGCACAGGTCGAGCGCGTTCACCGGGCCATGGCCGGTGGCGGTGGCGGAGTGCACGCCGTCCTGCGCCTTCAGTGTTACCGTCGCGGTCGAGACCGAACCGCGCTGCGGCGTCATGCGCGTGGTGACCTCGAAGCTGACGAGCTCGAAGGGCTGGAGGTTGGGGTGGAGGGCTTCCCGCACCAGCAGTTCGAAGGTCCCTTCGGCCGCCTCGAGCTCGTAGCCCTCGTACTCGAGATGCTTGATGCGCTCCAGCAGCTCGCGCCGGGCCTCCTCGGTGAGCCGTTCGGCCAGACCGTGCTCCTTCAGTTTGTAGAGGATGTTGGCGCGGCCGGATAGATCGGAGATGAGCACGCGCTGGCGATTGCCCACGAGCTCCGGCCGGATGTGCTCGTACGTGTTCGAGTCGCGGAGGACGGCGCTCACGTGCACGCCGCCTTTATGCGCGAAAGCACTCTGGCCGACGTAGGGTTGATCGTTGCGCAGCGGCAGATTGGCCAGCTCGGCCACGAAGCGCGCCACGGAGGTCAGATGAGCCAGTTTCTCCGCGCCGATGGTGGTGTGGCCGAGTTTCAGCTCGAGGTTGGCGATGATCGAAATCAGATTGGCGTTGCCGCAGCGCTCGCCGTAGCCGTTGATGCATCCCTGTACGTGAGTGGCGCCCTGCTCGATCGCAGCGATCGCATTCGCCACGGCCACATCCGAATCGTTGTGGGTGTGGATGCCGATTACGCCGTCAAAACGGCGCCGCACTTCGGCGGTGATCTCCGCTACCTCGCCAGGCAGCGATCCCCCGTTGGTGTCGCACAGGCAAAGCACGTCGGCGCCGGCGCGCTTGGCGGCCTCGAGCGTTCTCAGGGCGAAGGCTGGATTGGACTTGTAGCCGTCGAAGAAGTGCTCGGCGTCGAAGACCACCTCCTTGCCGTGCTCTTTAAGGAACCGGACCGTGTCTTCGATGAGCCGAAGGTTCTCCTCCTCGCTGATCCGCAGGGCGCGTTCCGTGTGTAAATCCCAGCTCTTGCCGAAGATCGAAACGGCCGGCGTGCCGGCCTCGACGAGCGCCAGAACGCTGGGGTCCCGATCGACCGAGAACTTGGCCAGGCGAGTGGCGCCAAACGCGGTGATCTTGGCGTGCTTCCACCTGACGGTGCGGGCGCGGGCGAAGAACTCCTTGTCCTTGGGATTCGAGCCCGGCCAGCCCCCCTCAATGTAGTCGATGCCGAGATCGTCCAGCTTTTGGGCGATAACCAGCTTATCCTCGACGGTCAAGTTGACGGCTTCACCCTGCGTGCCGTCGCGCAACGTTGTATCGAACGTGTAGATTCGCATAGGATCCGTCCGGAAACGCGCCCGGAGAGCTATTGCTCGGGGACGCCGGCCTCTTTCTTTTTCTTGAGAAACGTCATCATCTGGCGCAGCTCACGCCCGACCTGCTCGATAAGCAGATCGCGCCCTGCCTCGCGCATGGCGAGAAAATTCTTCCGCCCGGTGCGGTTCTCCTCGATCCACTCGCGGGCGAAGGCGCCAGACTGGATTTCGGCGAGCATCTTCTTCATCTCCTCGCGGACCTGCTGATTGATGACCCTCGGCCCGCGCGTGTAGTCGCCATACTCGGCGGTGTCGGACACCGAGAAGCGCATGTAGGAGAGGCCCCCTTCGTAAATCAGATCGACAATCAGCTTCAGTTCGTGCAGGCACTCGAAATAGGCGATCTCGGGGGCGTAGCCGGCCTCGACCAGCGTCTCGAAACCCGCCTGAATGAGCGCGGAGCAACCGCCGCAGAGCACCGCCTGCTCGCCGAACAGATCCGATTCGGTCTCCTCTTTGAAGGTGGTCTCGATCACGCCGGCCTTCAGACACCCCAGCCCTAGCGCGTAGGCGAGCGCCCGGGGGAGGGCTTGGCCGGAGGCATCCTGATGGATGGCCACCAGGGCCGGCACGCCGACGTCTTCCAGGAACAGCTCCCGCACGCGGTGTCCGGGCGCCTTAGGGGCGATCATCGAGACGTCGACATCGGCTGGAGGCACGATCTGCTGGAAGTGGATGTTAAAGCCGTGGGCGAACATCAGCGTCTTGCCCGCCCGCATCCGGGGCGCGATGTCGCGCGCATACACCTCCGGCTGCACATGATCGGGCAGCAGGATCATGACGATGTCGCCCCGCTCGGCGGCTTCCGCCGCGGTGTAGACCGGCAAGCCCGCCGCCTCGGCCTTCGTCCAGTTCTGCGAACCGGGCAGGTCGGCGACGATGACCTTGACGCCGGAGTCGCGCAGGTTCAGGGCATGGGCGTGCCCCTGGCTGCCGTAGCCGATGATGGCGACCTCAAGGCCGCTTAGAGCAGAGAGATTTCCATCCTTCTCGTAGTAGCGTTTAGCCATTCAAGCTCCTTTTCTCATGGGATCTTGCAGCACGGGATCGGCCTTGGGGACCGGCGGGGAAAGCCGCAGCTTGCGCGGCTCCAAACTCACGGCGACCATGCCGGAGCGCGTGACGTCGATATCCCCGTAGGCGCGCATGATGTCGATGAACTCTTCGAGTTTCTCCGCCTCGCCGGTGAGCTCGAGCGCGAAGCCGTCGATCGAGGAGTCCACCACGCGCGCGCCGAAGATTTCGGCTTCCTTGAGGATGGCCGTGCGGGACTCCATCGGAGCGCGGACGCGCATCAGGAGCATCTCGCGGGCCACGGCCGGTTGATCGGTCAGGTCGATGGCCTGGAGCACATTGACCAGTTTGTTCATTTGCTTGATCACCTGCTGGCGCAGTTGCGGATCGACATCGACAACGATTGTCATGCGGGAGAGACCCGGATCGAGCGTTCGGGCGACGGTGAGACTGTCAATGTTGTAGCCGCGAGCGCTGAGCACCCCGGTGATGCGCATCAGCGCGCCGGGTTTGTTTTCCACCAGCAATGAAATGGTTTGCAACATGTTCCCGAAGGATCTCCTCTACTTGGGGACGCTGACGGGCTGGGGAGGCCGGAGAATCATCTCGTGAATGGCGCCCCCGGCCGGAACCATCGGATAGACATTCTCTTCCGGAGAGACCTTGATGTCGAGCAGGAACGGACCGGGTTCGCTGACCGCCTGCTCGAGCGCGGGGCGCAGATCGGCGGGCGAGTCCACCGTGCGGCCGGGAAAGCCGTAGGCAGCGGCCAGGCTCTCGGCCTTCGGGAAGCAGTCCAGGGTCACAGCACAGAGACGGTTGTTGTAGAACAGTTGCTGCCACTGGCGAACCATGCCGAGATAGCCATTGTTGACGACCACGATCTTGACCGGTAAGCCGTTGGAGGCGATCGTGGCCAGCTCCGGGATCGACATCTGGAAACCGCCGTCGCCAATGACGGCAAAAACCAGTTTGTCGGGACAGGCGAACTGGGCGCCGATGGCGGCCGGCAGGCCGAAGCCCATCGAACCGAGCCCGCCTGAATTGATCCACAAGCGCGGCCGGTTGAAGCGAATGAACTGCGCCGCCCACATCTGGTGCTGGCCGACATCGGCGCAGATAATCGCCTCGCCGCCCGAAATCCGATCGATTTCCACCATCACGTGCTGGGGCTTGATCTCGGTGGAGGAGACCTCCGGCACCAGGGGGTGCTCGGCCTGCCAGGCGCGGATCTGCTGCCACCAGGCTCGGCGGGCCTCGGCCTTCTTCGACGCCGCCTCGGGCGCCAGCTCTTCCAGGGCCTTGATCAGCCGCTGGAGGACCCTCTTGGCGTCGCCGACGATGGGCAGGTCGGCGGCGCGGTTCTTGCTGATCTCCGCCGGGTCGATGTCGACGTGAATCACCTTGGCGTGCGGCGCGAAGGCGGCCAGCCTGCCGGTGACCCGGTCATCGAAGCGCACGCCGAGGGCGATGAGCAGATCGGAGTTGGTCATGCCCATATTGGCGGCGTAGCTGCCATGCATGCCCGGCATGCTAATGAAGTTGGGGTGTGAGGATGGCAGCCCGCCCAGGCCCATCAGCGTGCAAACGGCCGGGGCATCCACCAGCTCGACGAGTCGCCGGAGCTCGTCATGAGCCCCCGAGGCGATGATGCCGCCGCCGGCGTACACGAACGGCCGCTCGGCCTCCCAGATCATCTGCGCCGCGCGGCGGATTTGGCCGGCGTGACCGTCGGTGTAAACCTTGTAGCCGGGAAGATGAATGGCTGACACCGGGCTGTAGTGCGCCTGGGCCTGGAGTACATCCTTGGGAAGATCGATCAGGACCGGGCCCCGGCGGCCGGTGGAGGCCAGGTAGAAGGCCTCGTGAACGATCCGCGGCAGGTCGGAAATGCTTTTGACCAGGTAATTGTGTTTGGTGCAGGCGCGGGTGATGCCGAAGGTGTCGGCCTCCTGGAAGGCGTCGGAGCCGATCAGCTTGGTGGAGACCTGGCCGGTGATGGCGACGATGGGGATCGAATCCATAAGTGCGTTGACCAGGCCGGTCACCAGATTGGTGGCGCCCGGCCCGGAGGTGGCCATGCAAACGCCTACTTTGCCGGTCGCCATCGCGTAACCCGAGGCGGCGAAGGCGGCGTTCTCCTCGTGTCGCACCAGGACGTGTCGCAAGGGGTGCTCATACATTTCGTCGTAGAGCGGCAGCATCACCCCGCCCGGATAGCCGAAAACGCACTCTACCCCTTCGCGCATCAGGCACTCCAGAAGCATCTGAGAACCGCTCATCAGGTTCGGCATGCTCGAAATCACCTCGTCTCGTGAAATCCTCTTGCCGGGCGGCCGTCCGTGGGCCGGGCGCCGGAAAACCAAAAAGGCCACCGCAGGACTTTGTTTGCCCCGCCGGTGGCCTTTCCGTGAATCCCGGTCGGCCGGTCAGGCGGGGCCGCCTACGATGACCTCAATAATGATGAGGATGACAACGACGGCGGAGAGGATGGAGAGACGCAGTCCGGCCCTCAGGCTCGCCAGATTCAGCCTGGAGACCGGCCTCTCCATACCGGCAAGTATACCTCAAGCCTTCCGAGCTTGCAACGGCCGCCGCAAGCGAATTCTTGCCGTCTCGCTCTCCGTGGGGCGGCAGGTGCGCGGCACCGGGCGATCTGGAACCGTGATTGCTCCGCTCAAGGACAACGTCGGAGGCACTCTGCGATGAACAGCAACTTAGGGCGGCAAGGCTGGAAGAATTTTCGCGCAGCCGGCGAAAAACTTTCCTGCTTGCCCGCTCGCGGCGGTTCATCGGCAGCCGCAAGCGGTCGGCCCGCATTTGGTCCGTTCTCCTCTCAGATGCCGGCCGGAAGATGAGTGCCTCCTGGCCCTCACCCGAGGCGCGGCGGTGCGACGCCGCCGCGCCACTTTTTCGCTCCGTGCGGTGGCCTACCGTGTGGTCCGCTCGAGGTCTCGTGCCAGCAGATCGGCCCGCTGCGCCAGGCTGCGCGCTGTCACCAGATCCAGCGGGCGGATCTCGATGGTTTGTTGCAGGAAGGCATGGACACGCTCGAGCACGATTTGCTGCTCGGCGCTGAGCGGGCGCTGCGAGACAAGCGCCAGGTTACGGCGGGTCCGTTCCAGGCTTTCGTCAATTTCCTGGTTGAACTTTCTTTCCTCCTCGGGAGAAAGCAGTTGGGTCAGCCGGGGGACGGCAGGCGGTTTCGGTGCTTCGGGCGCCGGCTCGGACTCGGCCTTGACGGTGACCTCTCGGCGCGCCGGCGGCCGCGGCGGCGGCGGGACGCTGAGCTCGGCACCCACGGAAAGCGGCGGAATCTCTCCGGGCGGCAGGGAAGCCGTTTCGGGCGGGTCGGGAAAATCGTAGACCACCGGCTGGGGACGCGCTTCGGGAGCCGGCTTGACCGGCGCCGAGGTCGGCGCCACCGGGGGAGGAACCTTTGGCTGTCGCTGGCGCCGGAAAGGATTGCACGAGGGCGCCAGCAGCACGAGCAGGGCGCAGAGGACGGCCAGCAGGCGGCCCGGCATCAGCGTCTCGCCCCGAGCCTCATGCGGTTCCCACCGCAACCGAATAGCCGTCGCCCGGATCCACTTGCGCCTCGGCCACGCCGGCTTCCTCGAGGACGGGCAAACGCAATCGGAACACCGTGCCCTTGCCCGGCTCACTGGTGAAGTCGATGGCGCCGCCGTGCAGGTGAATGACGCGGAATGTCATGGCCAGTCCGATGCCAGAGCCCTCCTGCTTGGTCGTGAAGTAAAGGTTGAAAACCTTGTTCTGGACTTCGGGTGGGATGCCGGAGCCTTCA
The DNA here is from genome assembly GCA_938003835.1 of uncultured Bryobacteraceae bacterium. Lineage (GTDB taxonomy): Bacteria > Acidobacteriota > Terriglobia > Bryobacterales > Bryobacteraceae > CALKXJ01. The sequence goes on from CALKXJ010000008.1 coordinate 159,005, forward strand.
TCGGCAACGCTCACCACGTAATCATCCTGGTCGCGCTCGATGCCCATGTCAAGCCGGCCCCCGCCGGGCATCGCCTCGATGCCGTTGACGATGACGTTGAGAATGGCCTGCTTGAGCAGATCAGCATCGCCGCGGATCAGAGCGCCCTCGGGCAGGCGCGCGAGCTCGACCCGCACGCCGTTGCGCTCAGCCTCCGGCCGCACCAGGGCGCCCACCTCGTGCAGCAGCGCGGCCAGATCCACGGTGTCAAACTTCAACTCGAAGGGCCGGGTGAAGTCGAGAAAGGTCTTCACCACGCGATCCAGTCGCGTGATTTCGCGTTCAATGACGCGGAGTTCGTTCTCCACCAGGCTGGGTTCGGCCAGCTTGGCCTTGAGCACCTCGAGGTGGAGCGCGATGGCATTGAGCGGGTTCTTGATCTCATGGGCGACGCCGCCGGTGAGGCGATTGATGGCGGCCAGCCGGCTGGAGACGTCGAGCTGGCTGCGAAGCCAGCGGCGGGGTTCGACGTCGCGCAGGCTGATGAGCAGGCCCAGGCGGCGCAAATCCGGCCTGCGCTCGAGAAGTTCCACGCTGGCCAGCACATGCAGGAGCGGGCTGCCGGAGCGCGCCAGCACGGTAGGCCGGTCGCGAAAAGAGACGCGCAAGCTCAAGGCGTCCTGGATGAGGCTGCCGAGCGGCGTCGAGGGCGGAAACAGGGCCTCGAGGTTTTTACCGATCAACTCCCGGCGGCTGACGCCGAGCAGGGACTCGGCACGCCGGCCGGCGAGCACGAGCCGGTGGTCGGCGTCGAACATCAGAACGGCGGCCTCGAGGCTCTCGAGCAACTGGTCGACATTGCCTCGCAACAGCGTGGCATCCTCGCGCACGCCGCGAACCTGCTCGCTCAGCAGGGTCAGCTTGGAGCTGACGGCGGCGATCTCGCGGGATTCGCGCGTGGGCGTCTCCGCCGTGGCGTCGAACTCGCCGGCAGCGATCCGATCGATGCGGCGGCCCAGAATGTCGAGCGAGCGCACCACCAGGTTGGAGAAGACCACCGCCACGAGAACCGCGCCCAGCACCGCGACGAGCGAGGTCACGGCGAGACTGCGAATCTGCGGCAGGATGCCCGCCCGGAGCAGGACCGAAGAGGCGATCACCCGGATGGTAAACAGCGGCTGGTCCGAGCCGGCGATCCCGAGCGGAACCACGGTCGCGTACTCCCGGGAGTGCAGGAGCACTTCCCAAAGCCGGTCCCAGATGCCACGGCCGCGCCACTCATCGAGATTCTCCGTCGAGCGGAACGTCACCCGGGGACGCGCCGGGGAAGAAGAGGCGAGGATGCGGCCGGTCTGATCACAGATCTGGATCTCGACGGCGGAGCGCGAACTTGCCAAAAGTTTTTCCAGGATGGCATTCCAGGCCGGGTCCTGCTCGACCAGCGAGGTCCACAGGGCGACCGTCTCGGCCAGCGTGGCCGGCGGCGGGCTGGCTGTGAGCGTTCTCTGGTTCAGCGAGTCCAGCAGCAGGCTGCGCACCTGGAAGGCGATGGACTGAGCGCTTTCGATCGCATCGTCGAACTGGGCCCGGGCGCTCAGGCGGAGCGTGGCGACGGCCTGAACGACGGCCAGGGCGGCCACCAGGCCGACCAGAGACAGACGCAGGCGAAAGCGCAGCGAAACCGATCGCGACGGGGCGCGCTCGCGTCGCCTGGAATCGCGCCCCGGGCGCCAACGGATGCGCAAGATCATCTCCTTTCCCGTTGCCGGCCGCCGGCTGCGGCCGTCCAGCCTCCCATAGGCTTCATTGTCCTCCTTTTCCGGAGGCGCTGTACTCTTTCAACTTGTTGAAGAGCGTCTTGAGGCTGATGCCGAGGATCTCGGCGGCGCGGGTCTTGTTGCCGTTGGTGTGCTCGAGCGTGGAGAGGATCAGGGCGCGCTCGGCCTCGTCCACCTTGATGCCGACAGGAAGGGTGATCTTGCCGGCCTGAACCTGGCAGATGGGCCGAGCATTGCCCTCGGCGCCGCCAAAGCCGGGCGGCAACAGCTCCGGGGTGATGAGGCCCTCGCCGGCGAGCACGACGGCGCGCTCGAGCACGTTTCGCAGCTCGCGCACGTTGCCCGGCCAGTGGTAGCGGCGGAACCGCTCGAGCACGGCGGCATCCACGCCGGTGACGCGGCATCCGTTCTTGTGGTTGAGGTCTCCGAGCAGCGCTTCGACGAGCTGCGGCAGGTCCTCCAGGCGGTCGCGCAACGGCGGCAGAGCGATGTGCAGGACGTTGATGCGGTAAAAGAGATCCTCGCGGAGCAGATTCCGCTCGAGGAGTTGCTCGACGGGCCGGTTGGTGGCGGCGATGATGCGCACATCCACCTGGATCTCCTGCTTGCCGCCCAGGCGGCGCACCCGGGAGTCCTCGAGCACGCGCAGCAGCTTGGCCTGCGTCGCCAGCGGCATCTCACTGATTTCATCGAGAAACAGGGTGCCGCGCTGGGCGAGCTCGAAGCAGCCGGCCCGCCGCTCCAGCGCGCCGGTAAAGGCGCCCTTCTCGTGACCGAACAGCTCGCTTTCGATCAGGGGCTCGGGCAGGGCGGCGCAGTTGATGGCGACGAACGGGCCGGCGCTACGGCTCCCGTATTGATGGATGGCGCGCGCCACGAGTTCCTTGCCCGTTCCGCTCTCGCCTGTGATGAGGACGGCCGCCCGTGTGGGCGCCACCTGACGGATGAGCGAATAGACCTGTTGCATGGCGCGGGAGCTGCCGACCAGATCTCCCAACACGCCCTGGTAGCTGAGCTGGCGCTGGAGCCGCTCGGCCTGCTCGGCCAGGCGGCTCTGGGAGGCGGCGCGTTCCAGCAACACGCGGAGCACGTCGCCCTTGATCGGTTTCTCGAGAAACCAGAAGGCGCCGAGGTCATGAATGGTGGCGATGGCGTTCTCGATGTTGCCGAAAGCGGTGAGCACGATCGAGGTGACCCGGGCGCCGCGGGCGGCCAGGCGCCGGAGCAGCTCGAAGCCGTCCATGCGAGGCATCATCAGGTCGGTGATGAGCACATGGGGGTCGAACTCGGCCAGCTTCTCGAGCGCTTCCAGCCCGTCAGCAGCCGTTTCCGTGGCGAACCCCCAGGCGGCGATCATGCTCGCCAGGCCGCGGCGCTGATTCTCTTCGTCGTCGACGATGAGCACACGCGTATTGGTGGCGCTCAGGGCCTCGGACATGGCAACAGTGTAGCGCTTGGCTGTTAGAATCGGAGAGGATCCGGACGCTGTGGGCTCGGGCATGCGCGACGTAACCCCGACCCGAGTGGAGCAATTTACGGGCCAACTCGAGGTTCCTCTGGAGGTCGAACGGTGAAAGGCGATCCCAAGATCATTGAACGCCTCAACGAAGTCCTGAAAGCAGAGTTGACCGCCATCAGCCAGTATTTCTTGCACGCCGAGATGATGGAGCACTGGGGCTACCATCGGCTGGCGGAAATCGTCAAGAAGGAGTCCATCGACGAGATGAAGCATGCCGAGGAGCTGATGGAACGGATACTGTTTCTCGAGGGCATGCCGCGGATGCACGAGCTTTTTCCCCTGCGCATCGGCGACAACGTGCGCGCGCAGCTGGAAAACGATCTCGCGCTCGAACTGGAGGCGGTGGAGCGGCTCAACCGGGCCATTGCCGAGGCTGTCGCGGCCGGCGACAACGGTACGCGCGAACTGTTCGAGGATCTGCTCGAGGATGAGGAGGAGCATATAGATTTCCTCGAGGCGCAACTTCATCTCGTCCGGGAGTTGGGCCTGGAGAAGTACCTCGCGCAACAGCTCGGGGAGGGCGACCTCGAAGAGCAGTGAGCGCGCGCCGGCAGGCGCGAGTCTCTGCGGGAGGGGCGGATGAGGGCGACCCTGCTGCTCGTGGCCGGTCTGGCGGCCGCCGGCGCACTCCAGGCGCAGCGGGAGCTCGCTGGGGCGGCCCGGGCCAAACTGGCCTTGGAAAAGCTGAACGTGCTGGGCACGGTGCTGATGATCGCCGCGCACCCGGACGATGAAAACACGGCTCTGCTGGCCTATTTCGCCCGGGGCCGGCATTTGCGCACCGCCTACCTGTCGCTCACTCGCGGCGAGGGCGGCCAGAACCTGATCGGGCCGGAACAAGGCGAGCTGCTCGGCGTGCTCCGCACCCAGGAGCTGCTGGCGGCCCGCCGGGTGGATGGCGCCGAACAATATTTCACCCGCGCCATCGATTACGGATATTCGAAGACGCTCGAGGAGGCCCTGGCGAAATGGGGACGCCAGGAGATCCTCGGCGACGTGGTCTGGGTCATCCGGCGACTGCGTCCGGACGTCGTCATCCTGCGCTTCTCCGGCACCTCGCGCGACGGTCACGGCCACCACCAGGCCTCTGCGATTCTGGGCAAGGAGGCCTTCGAAGAGGCGGGCGACCCGAGCCGTTTCCCGGAACAGTTGGCCCGCGTGGAGCCGTGGAAGCCGCGGCGGCTTTTCTGGAATGTCTTCTCCTTCCGCGGGGGCCGTTTCAGCGACGCAGGCGACATGCCCGAGCGGATCGATCTCGATCCGGGGCGTTACAGCCCCCTGCTCGGCTTCTCGTTCGCCGAGATTGCGGGCATGAGCCGGAGCCTGCACCGCAGCCAGGGCTTCGGGGCGCCGGAGACGCGCGGTTCGCTGCGCAACAGCCTGGTGCTCGTGGCCGGCGAGCCCGCCGCGCAGGACCCCTTCGAGGGGATCGATACGAGCTGGCGCCGCGTTGCCGGCGGGGCCGAGGTGGGGGCGTTGATCGCAGAGGCGCTGCGGCGGTTCGATCCGGAGCGCCCGGAGGAGGCTCTGCCTCCGTTGATAAAGGCTCGGCCCCTGATGGCGGCCTTGCGCGACCCCTGGGCCCGTTTGAAGCTTGGCGAGCTCGACGAAGCGATCGCGCTGCTTGCCGGGCTGTGGCTCGACGCGGTTGCCGACCGCTACCGGGTGCTCCCGGGCGGCGAGGTGAAGATCGAGGCGGTGGCCATCAATCGGTCGAGCTTCCCGCTGGAGCTCGAGGCCGTCGAAGTGGACGGGGCGGGCGAGAGCGTGGAAAGAGAACCGCTCGCTTACAACCAGCCGGTCCGGAGGGAGCTGGCCTGGAGAGCGCCAGCGAATCTTCCCTACACGCGGCCCTTCTGGTTGCGGGCCCGGCGCACCGGCGAGCGCTACCAGATCGACGATCCGGAATGGATCGGCGCCGCCGATAGCCCACCCGTGCTCACGGCGCGCTTCCGCCTGAGAGCGGGATCCGAGCAGATTGTCCTGGAGCGGCCGGTTCTGTACCGCTACGTGGATCGGGTCCGCGGCGAGCTCACTCGCCCCTTGGCCGTGGTGCCTCCGGTGTCGGTGCGCCTGGCGCGCGAAGCGGTGGTGGTTCCTGTGGGCGAAGTGGGCAAGGTGGAGGTCGAGCTGACGGCGCAGACGCCGGACGTCTCCGGGGAGGTTTGGCTCGAGGCGCCGCAGGGGTGGCGGGCGTCGCCCCAGCGGCGGCCGTTCCGGCTCGAGCTCGTCGGCGAGCAGGCGACGGTCAGCTTCGAGCTCCGTCCCCCCGCCGGGCCATCTCGGGGCCGGCTGACGGCCAAGGCGCGCCTCGGGGACTTGGAGATCGCCTCGTCCACTGTAACCGTCGACTATCCGCACATTCTTCCGCAGACGCTGGCGCCTGCCTCCGAGGCGGCGCTAGCCGCGGTGGATGTCAGGACCCTGGCGCGCCGGGTCGGCTATGTGATGGGAGCCGGCGATCTGATGCCCGGCGCCATCGAACAGCTCGGCTGCCAGGTGACGCTGCTCGAGCCGGCCGAGCTCTCACGCGGCGATCTGAGTTCCTACGACGCCATCGTCACGGGCGTGCGCGCCTACAACGTCCGGCCCGATCTGCGCGCCAACCAGCAGCGGCTGCTCGCCTATGTGGAGGCGGGAGGAACGCTGATCGTCCAGTACAACGTCTCGGAGCACCCGGCGGGCGACGGTCGGGATCCGCTGGCGCGGCTCGGTCCCTACCCGCTCAGGATCGGCCGGGGCCGAGTGAGCGTCGAAGAGGCCGCAATGCGGCCCTTGCGGCCTGAGCACCCGCTGCTGGCGACGCCGAACCGCATCTCGCCAGAGGATTTCGAAGGCTGGGTGCAGGAGCGCGGGCTCTACTTTGCCGAGCAGTGGGACGGCCGGTACGAGCCGTTGTGGGAGGTCGCCGATCCGGGCGAGAAGCCCTTGGCGGGCGCAACGCTGGTGGCCCGCTACGGCAAGGGCGTTTTCATCTACACGGCGCTGGCCTGGTTCCGCCAGCTTCCGGCGGGCGTGCCCGGAGCCTACCGGATCTTCGCGAATCTCTTGAGCGCAGGAAAGGTCTTGCAGTGAGGCCGCCGAACCGGCAGCCGGAGGGCCAGGAGGAGCCGCCTCCCTTGCTGCGAACTTGGGGCCGGCTCTACGCCGCCGTCATCCTCTATCTGGCATTGCTCATCACCGGGTTCTATCTCTTCGGGAGGCGCTTCACGCCGTGAGGCCGCTGGACTGGACCATCCTGGTGGGTTCGCTCGTGCTGGTGGTGGCCTACGGGCTGTGGCGCTCGCGCGACAGCGGGACGGTGAACAAGTACCTGCTGGCGGGCAAGACGATGCCCTGGTACGCCATGGCGTTTTCAATCATGGCGACGCAGGCGAGCGCGATCACCTTCATTTCCACCACGGGCCAGTCCTATGTCGACGGCATGCGCTTCGTGCAACTGTATTTCGGCCTGCCGCTGGCGATGGTGATTCTTTCGGCGACGGCGGTGCCGATCTTTCACCGCGCCAACGTCTACACGGCGTACGAGTACCTGGAGCGGCGCTTCGACGCCAAGACGCGGGCGCTGGTCAGCGTACTCTTCCTGATCCAGCGGGGCCTCGCCATCGGGGTGGCGCTCTATGCGCCGGCCATCGTGCTGACCGTGCTGCTCGGCTGGCCGGACCGGCTGACCACGCTCGTCATGGGGGGACTGGTGGTTTTCTACACCACAATCGGCGGCATCAAGGCGGTCACGTGGGCTGACTTCCAGCAGATGTTGGTGATGCTGACCGGGCTGGTGGCCGCCCTGGTGACGGCGGTGTGGCTGCTGCCCCGCGAGGTGAGTTTTCTCGATGCCGTCCATCTGGCAGGAGCGGCGGGCAAGCTGAACCCCGTGGTGACGCGGCTGGACTGGAATGATCGCTATAACCTCTGGAGCGGGCTGCTCGGCGGGATGTTTCTTGCCCTGGCCTATTTCGGCTGTGACCAGTCGCAAGTGCAGCGGTATCTGACCGGCCGCTCCATTGCGCAAAGCCGACTGAGCCTGCTGTTCAACGCCGCCGCCAAGGTGCCCATGCAGTTCCTGATCCTATTCATCGGGACGATCGTTTTCGTTTTCTACACCTTCGAGAAGCCGCCGATGGTGTTCCAGCCGGTTGAGGCGGCGCGCCTGGAGCAATCGGGCGCATTCTACCGGGATCTGGCCGCGCGTTACGAGGCGGCGTTCGAGGAGCGCCGGCGGGCGGCGCGCCAACTGCTCGAGGCGAGGCGACAGGGCGAGCAGGCGGCGGTGGCGCGAAGCCTCCAGCAGTACCGGCAAGCCTCGCTCGCTTTCGAGGCGGCGCGCGAAGAGGGGCTTCGGCTGGTGCGCCAGGAACGCAACCAGCCGAGCTTCAACGACACGAACTATATCTTCCTCGGCTTCGTGACCCGCTACATGCCTGCCGGGCTGGTGGGCCTGGTGATGGCGGCGATCTTCGCCGCGGCCATGTCCAGCATCTCGGCCGAGATTAACTCACTGGCAACAGTTTCGGTGATCGACATCTACCAGCGCCACTTCCGCCGCGAGGCCACCGATGCACACTACTTGAAGGCGGCGCGCCTGGCGACGGTCTTCTGGGGCGCCTACGCTGTCGTGACGGCGGAGTTCGGCTCGAGCCTGGGCGCGCTGATCGAGGCGGTGAACATCCTGGGGTCTTATTTTTACGGCGGCCTGCTCGGTGTTTTTGTTCTGGCCTTCTACTTCCGAGGGGTGACGGGCAACGGCGCCTTCTATGGCGTCCTGGCAGGGGAAGCGGCCATCTTCCTGACGGCGTATCTGACCGGACTCTCGTTTCTCTGGTACAACGTGGTGGGCTGCCTGGTGGTGGTCGCCGTGGGCGTGGGAATCAGCCGGCTGGAGCGGAGTTATTTGCGGGGAGCGCGCGTATGAGTGAGCTCGATGAATTGCTGGAGCGTTTCCGGCGCGGTCCGGAAGTGGTGGCGGTGGCCGCTACCGGCGTGGCCGGCTCGCAACTGGATTATTCGCCCGCGCCGGGCAAGTGGACGATCCGCCAGATCGTTTGCCACCTGGCGGACGCCGAGCTGGTGACCGGCGTGCGCCTGCGTCGTGTGATCGCCGAGGAAAATCCCGTGCTCGAAGCCTTCGACCAGGATGCCTGGGCGGCACGACTCGGCTACGGCGGGCGCAGGTTTTCGGCCGCGCTCGAGTCATTTCGGCGGCTGAGAGCGGAAAACTACGAGTTGCTGAAGGAGCTGCCGGCGGAAGCTTTCGAGCGCCAGGGCCGGCACAGCGAAGCCGGCCCGTTACGCCTGCTCGACCTGGTGCGGGGCGCGGCCGCCCACGCCGAGGCGCACGCGCGGCAGATTCTCGAGATCCGGGAAGCTTACAAGGCCCGGGGCCAGGCGAGGGCGCCCGGCGCCTGAGGAGCGATCATTCGTATCCGATGCGCACAGCGCACTTGGCCGTGCAGAGCTCGGTGCGGGTGGTTGTGTTGCCCCGGGTGACCAGCAGCCAAGCGCTCGTGATCTTCGGGCCTCCCGAGGGGCCGCGGAAGATTAAGAGGCGGCCGTCGTTCGCCTTTTCGTATTCGCCCCAGCGCCGCGTGGAGACGATGCGCAGCCCACGACCGTTGTTCTGTGTCGAGCCGACAATGATGAGCGTTCCGTCGTCGAAGATCGCATAGACGGCGCAACTCGCCGAGCCGCGGCAATCGGCGCGGTTGTTGCCGTCCACGTCGATGCGCCGCATGGTCTTCGAGGTGGGATGCTCCCAGATACGGGCGTCGTCCTGCGTCTGGCCGGCGCCGAAGAAGAAGTTGAATTTGGAGAATTCCAAGGCGGGCGACTCGATCTCGATGGTGCCCTCGCGAAGGTGCACGGGAAGGTCCTGCGGGAGGGCCCAGCCGGCGGCCACAAGCACAGCAGCGGCAGCTGTCACGATTCGCATGGTTGTCCTTGAGCGCTCAGAGGTACTTGCGCAAGCGTAACACATCCGCGCGGCGGCCATAGCGCAGGCGATCTTCGGGGGAGAGGCGCTCCTCGAGAGCGGCCAGTGCCGCGGCGGCCCGGCGGGAGACCTCCTGGCGGTCGCGACCGGTGCGGGCCAGCACCGCCCAAGCCTTCCACTCGGATTCCCGCTGGCCCCGGGCGGCGAAGCGTTCGGCGGTCTGGGCGGCGAGCTCAGCGGCCCGGGCCGTCTCGCCGGTCTCGAGCAGCACTTCGGCGCAAAGCAGGCTCAGGCCGTCTGCCAGGAACGGATCGCTGGGAGCGGGCCGGCCGGCCAGCACGGCGTCGCAGCGGGACCGCGCCGCGCGCGCCGCTCCGCCCTGGACCGCGATCGCCACTTCGAGCTGCACCTCCTCGGGCGAGATCTCGCCAGCGGGACTTGTGCGATAGTGGCGCATCTGGGGCAGTTGACGCCTCGCCTCGTCGAGCCGGCCCATGAACAGGAGCGTCCACGCACGGACCTGAGCGGTGGAAAACAACAGGTGGCGCAAGTTCTCCTGACGGCCGTAGGCTTCGCTTTCGGCGAAGGAGGCCAGCGCCTCTTCGAAGCGGCCGAGGCGCGCCAGCACCAGGCCTCGCGTCAGGTCGGTATAGGCAATGCCGATCCGGCTGCCTGCTTTGTGAAAAAGCTCGCGACTGCGTTCGAAGTGCCGGAGAGCCTCGAGAAAATTCTCCCGCCAGACCTCGATGGAGGCGACCGACTGCTCGGCCTGAGCAATTTCGAGGGCGTTGCCGCCGCTTTCGGCGAGCTCGTGTACACGAGCGAAGGTGGCCGCGGCGGCCTCCAGATCTCCCGTGTTGCGCTGGGCTCTTCCGAGAAGCACCAGAGCGGTCACCAGAGCGAAGCGGGCATGGGAGGACTCGTAGAAGCTGACCGCTTCGCGAAGATGCTCGAGCGCCTCGACTGAGCGGTTGGACATCACCAGCAAGCTGCCGTAGTTGGCCCGGACAAGCGCCTCCATTCGCCGGCTGCCCAGGCGGCGCGCGGCGACGAGCGCCTCCTCGTAGGCTGCGCCCGCCTCAGCATACTTGCCGGCGTCCATGTAGCAATTGCCGATATCGACCAGGGCCCGGATATAGAGCGTCTCCACGCCGGTCAGCCGGGCCAGGCGCGCCACTTCGGTCACCATCTGCTCGGCGCGGCGCGTCTCGCCGGCATCGAGCAGCAGCCCCACGATCTGAAGCTGCGCCTTGATCTTCTGGGGCTGGTTGCCAGTGGTGGCGGCGGCGGCAATGACCCTCTCGAGCAGCGCCTGGATGCCGGCGCGGTCGGTGTCGCCGGCGCGAATGGCCACCAGAGCGCGCTGGTAGTCCACTTCAGCCCGGCCTTCGAGGTTGCTCGAGGCCTCGTACAGCATCTCGGCGCGGCGGAGAGCCTCCTCGGCGGCTTTGCGGTCGCGCTGGCGCGCCAGTATCGTGCCGGCGAGTAAATGCGCGGCGGCAAACTGTTCGTCGGCGGCCTTGGCGCGCTCAAGCGCCTGGAGCGCCTCGGCAGGCTTTTCGGCGGCGAAATAGGCGCGAGCCAGATCGAAGGCAGCCAGGGCCCTCTCCTCGGTCGAAGCCAGACGTTCGCGTTCGGCGAGTTTGCGAATGGCGGTTTCGTGGTCGTTCGTCAAGCCGGCCCGGATGGCATCCACCAGCAACGCGTCGGCGCGGCGCATGCGCCCGGTGCCCAGGGAGGCGGCCCGTAGCAACTCCTCGCGAGCCCGGTCAGGATAATCCAGCGCATTCCAGGCTTCGGCCAGCCGGGCGTGCGCCACGGCGAATGCGGGATCGAGCGAAACGGCCTGCTCGAGGGCCTTGCTCGCTTTGAGCCACGTGCCGTCTTGGAGGGCGGCGATCCCTTGTGCGTACCAGCGAGCAGCGCGCGGATCGGGCCGGTAAGGTCGGGTGCGCCACCACACAGCGAGGGAGACGAAAACGGCGACGAGCGCCAGCGCGGCCGCGCCGAGAGAGAGGCTGCGCCGGGTCAGGGTGAGGCTGAGGCTGGGCGATGGCCGCGTCGCGACGGGGCGCGTCGGGGAGAGGGCGAGGGTTTGAGAGATCGAAGGCGCTGACCAGGCAGACAGCTCGCTCAGGAACTCCTCGGCGCTCTGGTAGCGCTGGTCGGGATTCTTGGCCAGCAGGCGCATGACGATGCGATCGACTTCGAGCGGGCAGCCCGGATTCAGGCGAGAGGGCGGCGGCGGGTCGTGGTGGAGCACCTGGGAGAGGGTGTCGGCCAGCGATTCGCCGCTGAAGGGCCGCCGGCCGGTCAGACATTCATAAAAAACGGCTCCGAGGGAGAACAGGTCCGAGCGCGGATCGACCGGCCGCCCGCGCGCCTGCTCCGGCGCCATGAAGGCCGGAGTGCCCTTGATCTGACCGACGACCGAGTGCGGAGCCTCGGGGAGAGTCTCGATCGGATGGAGGGCTGCCGGGGCGAGCCGGGCCAACCCGAAGTCGAGCACTTTGACCTGGTTGCGCGAGGTGATGCGGATGTTGCCCGGCTTGATGTCGCGATGGATGATGCCATGCCGGTGCGCCTCCGAGAGGGCCTGGGCGACCTCTCTGGCGACGCGCACCGCTTCCGAGACCGCGAGCGGCCGGCCGGCGATGAGTTCGCTCAAGTTCCGGCCGTCGACATATTCCAGGACGATGAAGGGCCGGCCGTCTGCGGTCTCGCCGTAGTCGTAAACTTGGGCGATGTTGGGGTGGTTGAGGCGCGAGGCGGCGCGCGCCTCCTGTTCGAGCTGCTGCTTGGCTTCGGGGGAGTTCACCGCGCAGAATTTGACGGCCACGCGGCGGCCGAGAAGGCGGTCCTGCGCCTCGTAGACGAGGCCCATACCGCCCTGGCCTAACGACCGGGCGAGCTGGTAGCGGGATTGCCCCTCCCCGGCCATGTCTTCCATGAAGTGTAGCAGGGGCGGCAAGGAGAGGGCGTGGGCCTCGCTGTGGCTTTTGACGACAGGTCCTTCCTTCTGTTGCCGCCAGGCAGGCCGCCGGCGGCTCACCGCGGCCACCGAACGGGCTGGAGCTCGCCAGAGCGCTTGACAGAGAGACTCTCTACGGGTAGAGTGAAGAGCGCGATAAGCTCGAGTTGGAGGTTTCAATGGGCACACATGGTGTTCAAGTTTTCCGCCTTGCGCTGATTGTTTTCTTGCTGGGCGGAATGGCGCAGGCGCAGTTCAGCAGCAATGTGCAGGGCGTCGTCCAGGATGCGAGCCTTGCGGTGATCCCCAATGCGAAATTGACACTGAAAAACCTGGCGACAGGCATCGAAGTTTCGACTACGGCGAGCGAGGCCGGCGTGTACCGCTTCAGCAGCCTCCCGCCCGGCAAGTACCTGCTGCGCGCCACCGCGGAGGGTTTTCAAACCACCGAGGTGGAGGTAACACTCCTGACGGCGCAGACGGTGGCGGTGAACCTCACGCTGGCCGTCGCCACGGCCACCGAGCAGATCACGGTGACGGCGGCCGCGCCCATCGTCAACACTTCAGAGACTCGCTTGCAGGCCACCATCGAGCGGGTGCAGCTTCAGGATCTGCCGCTCAAAGGGCGCGACGGCCTGGGTCTGGCCGCGCTGGCGCCCGGCGTGACCGGCTACGGCGCGCAAGGGGGCCTGGGCGGGGCCGACAATTTCGCCAACGAGCGGATGATCGATGTGAACGCCGGGGGCCGGAATTTGAGCGGCAATCAGTATGTCGTCGACGGCCTCAACGTCACCAGCAACATCATGCAGGGGACGGCGAACCTTTCGCCCAATCCTGACTCGATCGAAGAGATCGCCATCCAGACCAACACGTTTAGCGTCGAGCACGGCAAAGCCAGCTCCGTGCAGATTGCGGTGACGACAAAGTCGGGCACGAACGAATTCCACGGCACCGGCAACTACCTGTTCACCAACCAGGATCTGACGGCGCGGACCGTCTTCACGCGGCAGTACGAGCCGTTCAAGCGCCATTATTTGACGGGGACGCTGGGAGGGCCGGTGCTCAAGAACCGGACATTCTTTTTTGCCTCGGTCGAGACCTTGCGCTCGCAGTCGTCGGCGGCCACCTCGGTTCGAACGTTTGAAAGCCCGGAATTTGTCGAATGGGCGAAGCGCAACTTCCCGAACTCGCTCGGCACAAAGATTCTCAGCGAGTACCCGATGCGCAGCATCGCCGTCACCGGGGTCTCGCGTACGGCGCGGGACATTTTCGGCGCCGACTGCGGCACCCCCAAGACCTATGGTTTGCCCTGCGACATGCCGATGGTGTTGAGCGGACTGTTCAAGCCGAGCATACCCCGCAACGGCATCCAGTACAGTTTTCGCGGTGACCAATATCTGAACAACAACCGGGACCGGTTGTATGTCAACTACTATAAGAAGATCTTGGATATCTATCCGATCATTCTCCGCCAGGGCATCCGGGACTACGTGGATGACGACGTCGTTCCGGCGCTACAGGCCAACTGGTCGCACACCTTCTCGCCGACGCTGTTGAACGAAGTGGGCTTCGGTTACCTCCGGATGCAGGGGCGGCGGCGCTTTACCGACCAGCCGGCCATGGTGCTGCCGGCGTCGATCAGCATCGGCTTTCAGGGAGAGGGGATCGGGCTGAATGGGCCGCAGACTTGGATTCAGCACAACTACAACTGGCGGAACGTGCTGAGCTGGGTGCGCGGCTCGCACTCGCTCAAATTCGGCTTCGAGGCCTGGCACGGCGACGACGACGCCCGCTTCCACGGAGGCGCCGCCAAGCCCTCCTATGTTTTCACCAATATTCTCGATCTGGTGCTCGAGCAGCCTTATAGCCAGGGCAACGTCGCTTTTGATCCGCTGACCGGTCAGGTGACGAAGTACGACTACTGGTACAAGATGACGACCTTTGGGGTTTTTGTGCAGGATGAGTGGAAGGCCAAGCCGAATCTCACCATCACCATGGGAATCCGCTGGGACGACTTCGGCAACCCCTATCCGGTTGCGGGAACCAAGCTGGGCAACATCATTCTCGGACCGGGCCAGAACATGGACGAGCGGATTGCAACCGCCGCCGTTCGGCAGATGCCGGGTATGTACTACGACCGGTTGAACAACAACTTCACCCCGCGGCTGGGCGTGGCCTGGGATCCCAGCCGGCGGGGCCGCTGGATCGTGCGCGGAGGGATCGGCCTTTATAAGGACTGGATTCCGCTTGGCGAGGAGAATCGCGTTCGGGCTAACCCGCCGGGTTTCATCTTCCCAACCTTCCGCGCCGACGGAGACATCAAGCCGGTCTTCGCCCTGGGGACGAGCACGACCTACCCGTTCGGCTACAAGCTGCCGACGATTCCGGCGCGGGGACTGGACGAGCGAGGCGGACTGGTGGGGCTTCAAGTCAGCGCCGGCGGGGTGGATCCGGCGATCAAGGCGCCTTCGTCGCTGGCGTACATCTTCGGCGTGGAGGGACAACTCGTCGGCCGGCTGGTGGGCGGCGTCACCTACAGCGGCTCTTACAGTTGGGATCACATCAACGGAACGGACTTCAACCGTTTTGCCGGCGACCTGCTGGACGGGCGCCTCAACCGCCTGAATCCGAGTTTCGGCGCGATGATCTATGAGAGGAACCGCAACAAGATCACCTACAACGGGCTGATTCTGACCCTGCGTGGCAATTTCGGCGACCAGGGTCTGTTTCAGGCCTCCTACACGCTGGGTAAAGTCACCGACTACGGTCAGGCCGGCTCGCGAATCAACCGGGACGGCGGCTTCGATTATCCGGACCAGCACGAGTTTGAGCTCTACAAGGGGCCCGCAGACTGGGATATCCGGCATCGAGTTTCGATGACCGGACTTTACAACCTGCCCTCGCCGGTCGGCGGGCCGTTGAAAGCGGTGTTGGGCGGCTGGACACTCTCTTCCGCGCTGATTCTGCAAAGCGGCATGCCGTTTATGGTACTCAGTCGAGCTCCGTTCAACCCGATTCGCGACGCGACGGGAAAGGTGATCGGCTATCGGCCGGGAAGCGGGGATTTCAACGCCGACGGCCACAACTACGACTATCCGATGGCGCCGTCGCAGGATTTCGCCAAATCCTACACGAACCAGCAGTACATCGCCGGCCTGTTCACCGCGGCCGATTTTCCGCTGCCGAGCCCAGGCACGCAAGGCAACCTCAAGCGCCACCCGTACCGCAACCCGGGAATGATCAACCTGGACGCGGCAATGATTAAGAACATCCCGGTGGCATTCCTGGGCGAGCGCGGCCGGTTGCAATTGCGGTTCGAGTTCTTTAACGTCACCAACCGGGTGAACCTGCGAGGCGTGGATGGCAACTTGGCCAGTTCGACCTTTGGACGCTCGACCTCCACGTATGACCCACGCATCATCCAGCTCGGCGCCCGAATCATGTTCTAAGGTTCGGGAATCGACGGAGCTGATGCGATGAGGAGAAAGGTCCCTGCCCCCGCCGCGGGCCTGGCATGCCTGGCGCTTCTGCTTTCCGGAAGCGCTGGGCTCGCCGGCGGTGAGCCGGTGCGCGTTCATGATCGCTTGCCCTGGAGCGGGGGGCCCTTGCTGTATCCGGGCAATCGCCCCCCGCTTTCCGCAAACCCTCTGGTGAAGCTCCCGATCGGAAGTGTCAGGCCGCATGGTTGGTTGCGGGCGCAATTGGCCCGGATGGCCCAGGGATTCACAGGTCGCCTCTCGGAGATCAGCTCCTTTTGCCGGTTCGAGGGCAGCGCTTGGGCAGATCCTCGAGGGGAGGGCGCCAACGGATGGGAGGAGTTGCCGTACTGGCTCAAGGGCTATTACAACCTCGGCTATATTCTCCAGGATCCGAGAATTCTCCAGGAGGCCCAACTGTGGCTAGAGGCGGTGCTGGCCAGCCAGCGGTCCAACGGGTATTTCGGCAGCCAGGCGAATCTGGAGGGCGGCCGAATTTCGGCGCCGGCGGCGCACGGCTGGCCCCCGGCCATGCAGGGTCGAGTTCCTGACCTCTGGCCCAACATGGTCATGCTTTACCCGCTGCGCTCCTACTATGAGGCGACGGGAGACAAACGGATCCTGGAATTCATGCTGCGGTACTTTCGCTGGCAGAGGACGATTCCGCTCGAGTACTTTATCCCTTTTAGCTGGCAGCACTGGCGCGCCGGGGACAATCTCGATCTGATCCACTGGCTTTATAACCAGACGGGAGAGCCGTGGCTGCTCGAGTTGGCGCGAGTCACGCATGAACGCACCGCAGACTGGACAGGCCAGATCCCGACGTGGCATGTCGTCAACATCGCGCAGTGCTTCCGGGAACCGGGGCAGTACTTCCAGCAAACCAAAGACGCTCGCTATCTGCGTGCCAGCGAGCGCGTCTACGACACGGTCCGCGAAATCTACGGGCAGGTGCCTGGGGGGCTTTACGGGGCCGACGAGAACGCCCGGCCGGGTTTCACCGGCCCGCGGCAGGGAACCGAGACCTGCGCGATGGTGGAGATCATGTACAGTCACACCTTGCTCGGCGCGATTTCGGGTGAAGGGAAATGGTTCGATCGCGCCGAGGAGGTGGCATTCAACTCCCTGCCTGCTTCCATGACGGCGGACCTCAGGGGGTTGCACTATTTGACCGCTCCCAACCAGATCCAGCTGGACCGGGCGAACAAGGCGCCGTTCATCCAGAACGCGGGCGACATGTTCTCCTACAACCCGCATCAGTACCGGTGCTGCCAGCATAACGTCGCCTTCGGCTGGCCCTATTTCGCCGAGTATGCCTGGATGGCCACGCCGAACAACGGGCTGGCGGCGGTGTACTACGTCGCCAGTGAGGTCGCAGCGCGCGTGGGCGATGGCACGCGGGTGACGATCCGCCAGACCACGGACTATCCGTTCGGAGAGGACGTGACGCTAGCTCTCAACCCGGAAAAACCGGTGCGCTTCCCGCTGACTCTTCGCATCCCGGGCTGGTGCGACGCTGCGCGGGTGTGGGTGAACGGTCAGCCGGTGCGGCTTGATCGGGCGGCGCGCGGCTGGATGGTCCTGGAGCGAGAGTGGCGGGGTGGCGACACCGTCCGGCTGGAATTTCCCATGACGCTGCGGGCAACTCGCTGGACGAACAACCGGAACTCGGTCTCCATCCACTACGGCGCGCTCACCTTTTCGCTGCGGATCGGCGAGCGCTGGCAGCGCGCCGGAGGCACTGACGCTTGGCCGGGATTTGAAGTCTATCCGCAAACGCCCTGGAACTACGGGTTGCTCATCGAGCCGACCAATCCGGCGGCTGCGATCAAGGTTGTGCGCAAGCCGGGACCGTTAGCCGAGCAGCCATTCACGCCGGAGGCTGCGCCGATCGAGTTGCAGGCTAGGGGCAAGCGCATCCCAGAGTGGAGGCAGGAGCCTTCCGGACTTGTGGCCGAGCTTCAGCAGAGCCCCGTGCTCTCCGATGAGCCGACCGAGGAGATCACCCTGATCCCGATGGGCTGCGCCCGCTTGCGCATCTCGGCGTTCCCGCAGATCGGCGCAGGGGTAAACGCTCGGCGCTGGCAGCCGAACCAGCCCGTGATCCTGGCCTCGAACGCAAGCCATTTCCAGCCGCCGACGGTGATTGCCGACGGCTTGGTGCCGGCCAGCAGCGCCGATGCGAAGACTCCACGGTTCGTTTTTGCCCCGGGCGGGCAGCACTTCCCGCCTCAACGTGGGCTGCTCGAGTGGGTGGAGTATCACTACCCCTGGCCGAGGAGCTTCCACCGGGCGGAGGTCTATTGGGCCGATGACGAGGGGGTACGGCCCCAATGCCGGCTTCCCGCTGACTGGCAGGTGCTCGTCTGGACGGGAGAGCGCTTCCGGCCGGTGACGGCCCGCAGCGGGTACGAGACTCGAAGGGACGGTTTCTCGAGCGTCGAATTCGCACCTGTGGAAACGACGCGCATTCGCCTCAGAATCGAGGTCGATGAACGGGCCACAGCCGGAATCTACGAGTGGCGCGTGGAGTGATGGTTGGGGCGGCAGTGGCGCCCATCTTCCCGCTGGCGGTAGTGCTAGTCGCGGTGGGTTGTGTTGGCCAGGCGCGCGCGGGCTCGGAGCTGGAGGAGATTGCCCGACGGATCCGAGACGGGCAATTTGACACGGCACTGGCTTTGACCGAACCGATGTTAAGCCGATCTCCGGCGGATCCGCGGCTCTGGACTCTGAAAGGCTTGGCGCTGGCGGGGTTGGGGCGAGCGGCAGAAAGCCTGGACTGCTACGAGCGCGCGCTCGAGCTCGATCCGGGCTCGCTCGCCACACTCCAAGCCAAGGCGGAACTCGAGTATCGGACCGGCCGGCCCGGCGCACGTGAGACACTTCGACGCCTGCTCGAACGGAGCCCGGCAAACCCTGTTGCCCATGCCATGGTTGCGAGCCTGGCTTTTGCCGAGGGCGACTGTCGGACGGCGCTGGCGCATTTTGAGAAGGCCGAAACGGCGATTTCTGAAAACGCGGGTGCTCTTCATCAATTCGGCTATTGCCTGGCTGCGGCGGGTAGGGCCGAGGAGGCGCAGGTCAGATGGAAGCGTGCGCTGGAGCTCGCTCCGGAGGAGGAAGGTTACTATCTCGACCTGGCCCGGCTCCATGCGGAGTCCGGGGCTCTCTCGGCCGCTCTGGATGTGCTCGCCGCCGGCGTCGGGCGTCTGCCGGCCTCGGCCCCGCTGCGCGTGGCGCGAGGGGTCTTTCTTGTGCTTGCCGGCCGGTTCGATGAGGCCGAGACCGAGTTCGAAGAGGCCAATCGCCTCAGCCCCGACCGGCAACTCGGCACCGTCGGCCTGAGCTACGCGTCTACGCAATGGCAACAGCGGCTGGACAAGGCGATCGCGCAAGCGCGCCGCTCGCTTGCCCGGAACCCGGCCGATCCGCTGCTCAACTATCTGCTCGCTGAGGCGCTCCTGCGGAAAGGCGCCGAACCCGGCACGCCGGCTTTCGAAGAAGCGCGCCGAAGCCTAGGCCGGTCGATCGAAGGCGCACCCGAGTTCGCCAAAGCCCGCACGGCGCTGGCGAAGACGGAGCTGGTGCTCGGCCGGCCGCGTGAGGCGATCGAGCATCTGGAGATTGCGGTAAAGGCCGACCCCACCGACCAGATCGCCCTGTCGACGTTGGTGACTGCGCTCCAACGGGCGGGCCGCCCGGAGGAGGCACGCGCGGCGGCAGGACGCCTACGCGCCCTCCTAGCGGCGGAGCGGGAAGCGGACTTGCGCCGGAGCCGGCGCCGTCCGGTCCCTTGACGCTCCGAATGCTGGCTCGGGCCGGTTCGAGCTTAGGCGAGCTCGAGGGTGCGGAGGTCGATCTTGGCCTCGTCGAAGACGCCCAGGCCGAGGGCGCCGGCGATCTCGACATGCTCGGGCTGCATGCGATAGAAGGTGCTGTCGGCATCGGGCGGCGCTTCGCCGACCGGGAGCAGGCCCATCTGGCGGCGCTTCTCGTCGATCACCTTCCAGCCGACGCGATCGAGCGCCACCGGATCCGTGGCGAAGTAGATCGTCTGGTGGTGCCACATGTACTTGCCGACTTTGCCGCCCGGGCCGCCGTGATAGCCGCCCTTGACGCCGTCCAGAATTTGCAACACGACCTTCTGGCGGATCACGGGGTGATCGACGATAGCGGGAATGAACGTGTTGCAGGCGTTGAGCGTCTTCGAGCTGTGACTGCGGTTGACGTTGTTCACCAGCCCGTGGGACATGTTCTTGAGCGCCAGCGTGATTCCCGCCGACTGGTGATGCTTGAGCACGCTCAGGTTGATCATCTTGTTGACTTCGCGGCTCAAGAAACGCGCCAGGTAGCTCCGCCGGTGATGTGGGTTGCTCGAGTCGGCCTGCGGCAGCACCAGCGCCATCTCGACGTACTGGTCAGGGTCGTAGCCGTCCATGTCGAGCTGAAGGGGATGGGTCCTGTCGGTGGCGGCCATCCAGCGAACCCCTTCCGGGAGCCACTTGTCGAAGCCCGCCTTCAGGAACTGGCTCCGGTAGCGATCGTAGGCGACGATGTCGTTCGGGCGGACGCCCGCCAGGCGCAGGCCGTCGACGATCTCGTGCACGAGCTCGGGCGCCGAGATGATATGCGGCAGGCCCACCGGGTTGAGCTTGATACCGACGACGTCGCCCGGCTCGAAGAAGACGCGCCAGGCCTCGGCCGGCGTCTCCGCGCCGGTCAGCTCCATCATGCCTTTGTGAACCATCTGGCGCACGGCCTCGCGCTCATAGGCGTCGCCGGCGATGCAGCCGGGATGGCGCACGGCGATGACGCGGCCGGGGTAGGGACCGGGAATGCCCAATTTGCCCGGTGCCGCCGCAGACGGGCGGGGACTCGCCAGGATGGTGGAGAGACCCGCGAGAATTTGACGTCGGGACAGTTGCATCCGCTCACCCCCTCCAGTTGGATTTGGTTCCCTCGCATGCTACCACAGCGACAGGACCGCCCGGGCCTCCCTCGACATTTCGCGCGGCGAACGATTTATTCACAGCTTTCTCACAACGGATGAGCGGTAGAAAGATGATCAATAAGGCGAAAAAATCTGTTGATTTTCGGACAAAGTCCTGCTTTTCGACTGGCGCCGGCGCGCTCGGCAGTGGTAGAAAGAGGAACTGATCCGGCCGAACGCCTGTGTGGCGGTGTGATCTCGGGGGAGGTGGCCGCAGCAGGTGCGAAGGCCGATCGGGTCCGGGGCAGCAGGCACGCCAGGCCGGCTGCCCTAAACTTTTTTCTGATCCGTCCCAGGGGCGCCCGCGCGCCTTCAGCTTGCGGTCTCGACCGGTTGCTCGACCGGGGTGAGCCATCCGTAGCGATCCGGCGCCGTGCCGTGGACGATGCCGAAAAAGGCCTCCTGAAGCTTCTCGGTGATGGGTCCGCGCCGGCCGGCTCCGATCTGGATGCGGTCGATGGAGCGCACGGGGGTAATTTCGGCAGCGGTGCCGGTAAGGAAGACTTCGTCGGCGATGTAGACCATCTCGCGGGGAATGGCGGTCTCCACCAGCGGGATCTTCAGGTCCTGACAGAGCCGGATCACCGAGTCGCGCGTGATGCCGGGCAGCACCGAGTTGCTCAAGGGCGGCGTAAAGACGGTGCCGTCACGGATGACGAAAATGTTCTCGCCGGAGCCTTCGCTGACGTAGCCAAAGGGGTCGACGGCGAGCCCCTCGGCATAGCCGTTGATGTTGGCCTCCATGCGGATGAGCTGCGAGTTCAGGTAGTTTCCGCCGGCCTTGGCGAGCGAGGGAAGCGTGTTCGGCGCCATGCGCCACCAGCTGGAAAAGCAGACGTCGACACCCTCGGCGAGCGCTTCTTCTCCCAGGTACTTGCCCCATTCCCAGCAGGCGATGAAGATCTCGATGGGCGTCCTGCGGGCATCCACGCCGATCTGGCCGTAGCCGCGCAGAACGATGGGCCGGATGTAGCAGCTCCGCAACCGGTTGACACGCACAAGTTCGATCATCGCTTCGGCCAGCTCGGCGGCGGTGAAGCCCAAGTCCTCCATGCGATAGATCTTGGCCGAGTCGATCATCCGCCGGACATGCTCGCGGAGGCGGAAGATGGCCGGTCCGGAGACGGTCTCGTAGCAGCGTATGCCTTCAAAGACGGAGCTTCCGTAGCTCACCACATGCGAGAGAACATGAATCTTGGCATCTTCCCAATTGATAAAGCGACCGTTATGCCAGATTTTCTCGGTGGGTGTCATTCCGCTATTATAGCCCAGGGACCCGGCGCAACCTCCCCGGCGCGCCGGACATCCTTCCTCGGTGTAGGCGAGGTGCCCAGAAGGAGGCAGACGATCATGCGTCGCTCGGTTGGATTGAAAGGCGGCATTTTGCTTGTAGCAGCTCTGGCCGCTTCCGCTTTGGCCCTTTACGCACAACGGATTCCCCGGCCGGGTTTCAACCTGTTCTCGAAGGAGCAGGACATCCAGCTCGGCAAGGAAGGCGCCGCCGAGATCGAAAAGCAGATCAACCTGGTGGACAACCGCGAGGTCAACGAATACATCGAGCGGATCGGCAGGCGGCTGTCCTCCGCCCCGGAGGCGGACAACTACCCCTACAGCTTCAAAGTCGTCTTTGACGACAGCATCAACGCATTTGCGCTGCCCGGCGGGCCTACTTACGTGCACACGGGTCTGATCCTGGCGGCGGAGAACGAAGCGCAACTGGCCGGGGTCATTGCCCATGAGATCTCCCACGTGGCGCTTCGCCACGGCACCAATCAGGCCTCGAAGGCAAACCTCATCGGCCTAGGGGCCATTCTGGGCGGGAGTCTCGCCGGCGGTTCGCTCTCCGGGCAGTTGGCGCAGCTTGGCATCGGTTTCGGGGCCAACTCCGTGCTGCTCAAGTTCTCGCGGAGCGCCGAACGGGATGCCGACATTCTCGGGGCGCGGATCATGAACCATGCCGGCTACAATCCGATCGAAATGGCGCGGTTCTTCGAGAAACTCGAGGCGGAGACCGGCCGGAGGAGCGGGGTGGCGGAGTTCTTCTCCTCGCACCCGAACCCGGGCAATCGGATGAAGCGGGTGGAGGAGGAGATCCGGTTTCTGCCCAAGCGTACCTACGACGCCGATACGGGCCAACTGGCGCGCATCCAGGCGATACTGAAGGGCTTGCCGCCGCCCCCGAAGAAGGAGGCGCCCAAGGCGCAGGCCGGTCCGGCCTCTGCGCCTCGCGTGGAGCCCTCGGGGAAGCTGCGCGAGTTCCAAGGGCGGGAGTTCGCGCTCTCATATCCGGACAACTGGCAGGCGTATCCGGACCGCAATTCGGCGGCCGTCACGTTTGCGCCGCAGGGAGGGATTGTCTCGAACGGGCAGGTGGGCCTGGGGGTGATCGCCAACCTGCGGGCCTCGAGCGGTCGGATGGATCTCGAGCGGGCCACGGCAAGCCTGATCGAGGAGCTCAAGCGGTCCAACCCGTCGCTTCGTGAGACTGGGCGGTCGCGGCGCGCCAGCGTGGACGGGCGGCCGGCGCTGGTCGCCACGCTCGAATCCGACTCTCCCTTCGGCGGCCGCGAGACCGACCTGCTGGTCGCGGTCGAGCATCCTCGCGGCCTGCTGTATGTGGTCTTCGTCGCCCCGCTCGATCAGTACCCGGCGCACCAGCCGACCTTCGAGAGGATGCTCTCCAGCCTGCGGCTGGCGCGTTAGCCGGATGCGGAGCTACGAAGCGATCCTCTTCGATTTCGACGGCGTGCTGCTCGACAGCGAGCCGCTTCATTTCGCCTGCTGGCGCCAGGTGCTCCTTCCGGTCGGCATCGACCTGGACTGGGAGACTTACCGGGACCACTGTATCGGCGTGGCCGACCGGGACATGGTGGAGTTCCTGGCTCGCCGGGCGCGCCAGCCAGTGACGTTCGAGCAGGTATGGGCGCTCTATCCGCATAAGAGCCGCCTGTATGTCGAGCGCGTGGCAGCCAGTCCGCCGTTTCCGGAAGCGACGCGCCGGCTGGTGGCCGAGCTGAGCCGAAGTTACCAACTGGCGGTGGTCTCCTCGAGCGGCCGCCAGGAGGTGGAGCCGCTGCTGGTGGCGGGCGGCTTGCGGCCCTACTTCGCGACAATTGTGGCGGGCGAAGATGTGAACCAGCACAAGCCTTCACCGGAGCCTTACCTGGTGGCGGCGCAGCGCCTGGGCGTTCGTCGCGCCCTGGTGGTCGAAGACTCCGAACCGGGCGAGGCCAGCGGCCGGGCGGCCGGTTTCGACGTGTTGCGAATCGACCGGGCCGATCGGCTGAGCGAGGTGCTGGGCGAGTACCTGAAGCTGTAGCCGCAGGCTCGCCGGGCGCGCTCGGGCTCAAGGGGCAACGACGAAGCGATAGTCTCCTGAGCCGGCCTCGACCACCACGTCGGCTCCGTCCTGGCGCGGGTTGCGCAGGCCGGGCGCTTCTTTGAGCGGCCGGCCGGATTCGGTGACACGCTCGAGAGTCGCGTTGGGAATCCTTATGGTGGCATGTGCGTTGGGCGGCACCAGCGCGTCGAGCTCGAAGCGGCCGTCTTTTAGGCGCCAGCCGGAGGCCGCCGTCCCGTACATGGTCTCGAGCGTGGCGCGCGCGCTCGTCAAGCCCCCGCCGGGACGCGGATGGATGAGGATGTGCTTGTAGCCCGGACCATCCGGGGCCGCGTCAAGACCCGCCACGACGCGATACATCCAATCGCCGATCGCGCCATAGGCGTAGTGGTTGAAGCTGTTCATGCCGGGATCCTGGAAGGTGCCGTCCGGCCGGATGCCGTCCCAGCGCTCCCAGATGGTGGTGGCGCCTTGTTTGACCGGATAGAGCCAGGAGGGGTAAGCCTCCCGGTTGAGGAGCCGGTAGGCGACGTCGAGACGGCCGTAGCGGGTGAGGACGTGGGTTAGATAGGAGGCGCCGACGAATCCGGTGGTGAGGTGCCCGTGGAGGTCGATGTCGGCGACCAGGCGCCGCGCGGCCTCCAGCCGCATGCTCTCGGGGATCAGCTCGAACTGGAGCGCCAGCGCATAGGCGGTTTGCGTGTTCTCGCCGACACGTCCGTTGGCGGTGACGAACTCGCGCACGAAGGCCTGCTTGACGCGGTCGGCAAGGGCGCCGTAGAAACGGGCGTCGTCCTGCCGGCCGAGAACCGCCGCGGTGCGGGCCAGCAGCTCGGTGGAGTGAGCGTAGAAGGCCGTGGCGATCAGATCCTTGCCGG
The DNA here is from genome assembly GCA_938003835.1 of uncultured Bryobacteraceae bacterium. Lineage (GTDB taxonomy): Bacteria > Acidobacteriota > Terriglobia > Bryobacterales > Bryobacteraceae > CALKXJ01. Next base: position 183,865 of record CALKXJ010000008.1, read on the forward strand.
TGGTGGCGCCGGGGTAGTCCGAACGCGTGGTGGCGAAGGCGAGCCAGTCGCCGAAGTGCTGCCCGGTGTTCCACAAGTAGGAGCTGCCCGCGGTGCGGCGCATGTATTCGACCCAGGCCTTCATGCTGGGGTACTGCCGCTCGAGCAGCCGCGTGTCGCCGTAGACCGTGTACATGTTCCAGGGGACGATGGTGGCGGCGTCGGCCCAGGCGGCCGAGGCGGCGCCGCCCAGCACGTCCGGGATCACATGCGGCACCTTGCCGTCGGGATTCTGGTCGGCGGCCAGATCAGCGAGCCACTTGGTGAAGAAAGCCGCGACATCCATGTTGAAGGCCGCCGTGCGGGAGAAGACCTGGGCGTCGCCGGTCCAGCCGAGCCGCTCGTCGCGCTGCGGGCAGTCCGTGGGCACGTCGAGGAAGTTGCCTTTCTGTCCCCAGACGATGTTGTGCTGGAGCTGGTTGAGCAACGGGTTGGAGGTTTCGAAGCGGCCGGTGACGCGCATGTCGGAGTGGATGACGATGCCGGTGAGCGCTTCGAGCGGGAGTTCGCCCGGGAAGCCGTCGACGGCGACGTAGCGGAAGCCCTGGAAGGTGAAGTGGGGTTCGAAGACCTCCTCGCCATCGCCGCGAAGCGTATAACGGACGGTCTGTCTGGCGCCGCGGAGGTTGGCAGTGTAGAAGTTGCCCTCCTTGTCGAGCACCTCCGCGTGGCGCAGCGTCACCGTCGTGCCGGCCGGACCTCTCACCTTCAGGCGGACCCAGCCGACCATGTTCTGGCCCATGTCGACGACGGTCTCTCCGGCGGGCGTGCGCAGGATTTTCACGGGGCGGATCTCTTCGATGCGGCGGACGGGAGGTCCTTCCGGCGCAATCAGGATCTCTTTGGAGTGCTCGAGCACGCGGACACCACGCCAGCCGGAGGCATCGTAGCCTGGGGCGGACCAGCCCGATTTCTCCAGACGCGCGTCATAGGTTTCGCCCATGTAGATGTCGGAGGCGAGAATCGGCCCCGTGGAGGCCCTCCAGCTCTCGTCGGTGATCACCGTCTGAGTCGAGCCGTCAGTAAACGTGATCTGAAGTTGAACAAGAGCCGCCAGCCGGTCCCCGTATGTGTTCCGCCGGTCGCGCCATCCGAGATAGCCGCGGTACCAGCCGTCGCCGAGAATCACGCCAATCACGTTTTCGCCCTGGCGGAGCTGCGCGGTGATGTCGTAGGTCTGGTACTGCAAGCGCTTGCGATAGCTGGTCCAGCCGGGCGTGAAGAGCTGATCGCCGACGCGGGCGCCGTTGAGGTGGAGCTCATAAAGCCCGAGGCTGGTGGCGTAAGCCCGGGCGCTCCGCACAGGTTTTCCGATGCGGAAGACACCGCGGAGCATCGGGCTCGGCTGGGATTTTGTCGTGTCTTCGTCCCAGTCCGGGGTGATCCATTTAGCCTTCCAGTCGGCTGGCGAGAGCAGCCCCATTTCCCAGAAGGCGGGGGCGCTCCAGTCGGAGACCTGGCCCGAGCCCTCCCATACGCGCACGCGCCAGTGGTAGCGTTTGCCGCTGAGCAGAGCGGGGCCGGCGTAAGGCACGTGAATCGAGCGGTCCTCAGGGACCCGCCCTGAATCCCAGAGGATCGATTTGAACGCTTCGTCTTCGGCGACCTGAATCTGATAGGCCGCCTGAACGACGCCGCGCTCGCCCGAGGCGAGCTGCCAGCTCAGGCGCGGCGTTCGGATGTCGATGCCGATCGGATTGACCTTGTACTCGGTTCGGAGGTTCGTCACCGAAGGCGGAGCAGCGGCGATGGGAGTTGGGAGCAGCATCGCGGCAAGGAGAAGTCCAGCTTGTGGCTTCATGGCTTTCCGACTCGCTAACCATTGTCGAACGCCACCCGTCAGACGTCAACGGCGGCCGGCGCCGGTTGACGGCGACCGGGAATTCCCGTACGATGAGGAATATCAAAGACATGTGGGCATCCAACGCTCCCCGGAGCGGTGAGAATCCGGAGATTCCCGACAAGTTGTACTTCCGGATCGGGGAAGTGAGTCGCGTCTCTGGAGTGAAACCCCATGTGTTGCGCTACTGGGAGACCGAGTTCCCGGCGATTACGCCGAAGAAGTCGGGAAGCGGTCACCGGCTGTACCGCCGCAAGGACGTCGAGCTGATTCTCGAGATCAAGCGCCTGCTTTACGAGGAGCGGTTCACCATCGAGGGGGCGCGAAAGTACCTCGGCCAGAAAGCCAGGCGCCAGGCGGCGCGGGGTGCGAAAGCGCCCGCGCAGGGCGAGCTGTTCGAGACGGCGCCCGAGGGTGTTCCCAACCTCGAAGAGATCCGGCGGGAACTGCGCGAGATTCTGGAGATCCTGAGCAGGCCGGTGGGCGGCTGAGGTCAGGGGGACTTCCGGAGGACGGCTTCGTACAGGGCGGCGTAACGGGCGGCTATCTTCTCCCAAGAGTGCTCTTCGGCGTGGCGGCGGCCGTTGTCGCCCAGGCGCAAGGCGAGATCCGCATTCCCTAACAACTCGCGCAGGGCTCGAGCGGCCTCCTCCGGCCGGTCGGCGGGAACGAGCAAGCCAGTCTGACCGTCGAGGATGGCTTCCGGGACGCCTCCGCTGCGCGTGCCGACGCAGGGCTTGCCACAGGCGGCTGCCTCGAGATAGACCAGTCCGAAGCCCTCCATCTCGCCGGTGGGCAATTCTTTCGGTAGCAGCGCGAACACGTCGGCGGCGTGGTAGAAGCCGCGAAGCTCCTCCTCGGAGAGATTCTGAAGGATGTGGAAAGCGGAAGCGACTTCGAGGCGGTGCGCGAGCTCCCGATAGGGGGCGGGATTGCCCGAGCCGATGATGAGCAGCCTGGCGCTCGGAACCGATCGGCGGAGGATGGCGAACGCTTCTATCAGCGTGTCGAAGCCCTTGCGCGGCTTGAGGGCCCCGACCGAGAGAATGAGTTTGTCGTTGCCGGTCAGGCCGAGCCGCGCCCGGGCAGCGTCGCGCGCAGCCGCAGCGCCGGCGAAGGCGGCGACGTCGACGCCGTTGGGGATCACCTGGATAGGCGGCGCGGGAAGGCGCGAGCGGGCACTTTCGGCGGTACGGCTGCTGACGGCCACCAGGAGCGAAGCGTGGCGCAACGCCGGCCCGAACAGCAGGCGGTCGGCAGGATGGCGGCTCCACTTAACGGCGTAGCTACCGTGGAGCGTCACCAGATACGGCAGCTTATAGCGGCGCGCCAACCACCGTGCCGGGCAGGCGTACGGCACCTCGACGAGACTGTGAATCAGCCGGCCGGTCGGGCGAACGCCCCAGCTTCCGGCATACAGGGATAGGAACCGCCAGGGACGCCAACCGAAAGTGACGAAAGCGGCGGGCAGACTCCTGCGGACTTCCAGGCCCGGTGTCGCCGGAAGCTCCGCCCGGCCGCGGGCCGGGACGTGGAGTTCGACAGGCAGGCCGGCCCGCGCGAGCGCGACCGACAGGGCGGCGGAGTACCGCCCCCAGCCTTTGCGAACGTCGAGCGTCGAGGTGAGCAGGGAGACCTTCATGGCGTTGGGCGCAAAACATCAGGCTGGTCGGCATGGACGATGCGGCTTCCTTCCGGCTCGAGTCGGATGGGGACCGGTCGCAGCTCGGGAAGCGCCTGGAGGATGGCAGGGTGCTTTTCGGGTGGGGCAAAGAGCACCAGAAAGCCCCCGCCGCCGGCGCCCGCGAGTTTTCCTCCAAGCGCGCCGGCGCGCCGCGCGCGGGCATACCAGTCATCAATCCGGTCGTTGGAGATGCCCTCGGCAAGCTGCCGCTTGCGCCGCCAGCCCTCGTCCAGGATCTGGCCGAACGCAGTCAGGTCGCCGCTCAAGATGGCCAGGCGCAGCTGCTCGGCGAGCCGGCCCATCTCGCGCAATAGATCGCGGGTAGCCTCGCTGGCGGCGGTCCGCTCGGTCTGTCGCTGGAGGATGGCGTCGGAGGAACGGCGCAGCCCGGTGTGGAGCAACAAGAGGCCGGCCTGGAGCCGCTCGAGAGTATCGGGAGAGCAGGCGAGCGCTTCGGTGGTGACACCTCCGTCGGGGTGGAAGCGAATGGCGCGCAGACCGCCGTAGGCGGCGATGTACTGATCCTGTTTGCCGATCGGCTTGCCGCAACGCTCGATCTCGATGTGGCAGGCCTCGCGCGCGAGGCGCTCGGCGTCTGCCGGCAGCCCTTTGTAGGCGTAGAGGGCGTTGAGCAGGCCGACGGTGTAAGCGCTCGAGGCGCCGAGCCCGCTGCCTTCGGCCGGCACGTCGGAGATGGAGACGACCTCGATGGCGTGCCGGATCCCGGTGAGCTCGAGCGCGTTGCGAATCAGTTCGTGCCGGAGCTCGCCGGCTTCCTCGACGATTTCGGTCACCGAGTAACTGGCGCGGACTTTCCCGTCAAATTTCCGGTTGACGGCGATGTAAACATACTTGTCGATGGCCGAGCTGACGACACAGCCGGGTTCGCGCCGCCAGAAGGCGGCGAGATCGGTTCCGCCGCCGGCGAAGCTGATGCGCATGGGAGTGCGGGACAGGATCATTGGGCGTAGCCCTGGGGATGGCGGCGCCGCCAGCGCCAGGCGCTCCGGATCATCTCCGTGAGGTCGTCCTCGAGCGGTTCCCAGCCCAGCTCGCGGCGGACCTTGCTCGGGTCGGCGACCAGCCGCGCCGGATCGCCCGGGCGTCGCGGTGCGCGGATGATCGGGATCTGCTTGCCCAGCACGCGCCCGGCGGTTTCGAGAACCTCCAGGGTGGAGTAGCCGCGGCCGTTGCCGAGATTATAGACGCCGCCTGAAACCTGGTCGAGGCGCCGGAGGGCGAGCTCGTGGGCGCGAGCGATGTCGGCGACGTGGATGTAATCGCGGATGCAGGTGCCGTCCGGGGTGTCGTAGTCGTCGCCGAACAGCTCGACCGCCGGGCGCTTGCCGAGTGCCGCTTCGAAGATGACCGGTATGAGATGCGTCTCGGGCACATGGTCCTCGCCGAAGCGCTCGGTCGCTCCGCAGGCGTTGAAGTAACGGAAGGCGATAAAGCGGATGCCGTGGGCCTTCTCGTACCACGGCAGCATGCGTTCAAAGGCAAGTTTCGATTCGCCGTACGGATTGACGGGGCGGCAGGGCGCCGTTTCGGGAATGGGCGTCACCTCCGGCTCGCCGTAGACGGCGGCCGTGGAGGAGAAGACGAGGCGCGCGACGCGGGCCGCGGCCATGGCATCGAGCAGGTTCAGCCCGGCGACGACGTTGGCGCGGAAGAAACGGCCCGGGTCGCGCACCGAGCCGTCGATCAAGGCTTCGGCGGCCAGATGAACGACGGAGTCGACCTCGCTTCGCAGGAGCAGCGAGAAGACCCAATCGCGCTCGAGCAGATCCCCCTGGAAGAAATGCGCCTCCGGATGGACGGCACGGCGATGCCCGTGCGAGAGGTTGTCCACGGCCAGCACTTCGTAGCCCGAGCCGATCAGGTGCTCGGTGACGATGCTGCCGATATAGCCGGCGGCGCCGGTGACGAGGACTCGCATCATGGCCGCGGCGCGCGCTCCTTGAGGAATTGCCGGGCCGCTGCCGTTGGCCACTCACGCTGCGCCCGCGCGTAGGTTTCCGGGGTGCCGACGTCGATGAGATAGCTCTCGGGCGGCAGGATCCAGCCGAAGATGGGCACGCCGGCGGCGAGCAGGCGGGGGATGAGATCGCGGCCCACGTCGCTCGGCGCCGTTTCGGGAACCTCGGCGATCAGCTCAGGCGCCATCACGAGGATGCCGGCGTTGGTGAGGTCGGAGAACTGCTCATGTTCGGCCGGTTTTTCGAGGAAGCGAAGCAAGCGTCCGGAGCCATCGAGCTGGGCGATGCCGCAACCTGCCGGCGGGCGCCGCACCAGGCTGAGCGTCAGCGAAGCACCGCGTGCGAAGTGATAGGCGACCAGGGCGCGCAGGTCGAAGTCCGTGAGAACGTCGCCGTAGACGAGCAGGAAGGGCTGTGTGAGGAAGTGTGCGAGCGGGCGGAGCGCCCCGGCGGTGCCCAGCAGACGGGGCTCGCGCGAGTAGATGATGCGTATGCCGAACCGGCTGCCATCGCCGAAGTGATCGACGATGGCATCCGGCGCATGGAAGAGGTTCACGGCGACCTCATCCATGCCATACCAGGCGAGCCAGCGCACGATGTACTCGAGCACAGGCCGGCCGTTCACCGCGAGCATCGGTTTCGGCACCTCGCGGGTGAGTGAACCGAGCCGCGTGCCTTGCCCCGCCGCGAGAATAAGCGCCCTCATGTTCGCGATTCCACGGCTGGGCCCGCGTAGTGGGCCAGCAGCCGGTCGATGAATTGATCCATTGTAAAAAAGCGCTCGAAGCGCTCGCGGCCGCGGCGGCCAAACTCGTCCGCGAGAGCCGCGTCCGCGAGGAGCGCGACGACGCGGGCGGCGAATCCGTCCACGTCAAACGGGTTGGCGATGAATCCGGTCTCCCCGTCGACGACGATTTCCTTCGTGCCCCCGAACGAGGTGCCGACGACCGGCCGGCCCGCGGCCATGGCTTCCAGGCTGATGGCGGGGAACGGATCGAGATAGAGCGACGGCACGATAGCGAGCCGGCAAGCGTAGTATGCCAGACGCGCCTGCTGGGGCTCGAGCCAGCCCGGCGTCACGAGGGCATCCGCGATGTCGAGGGCGCCGGCCAGGCGGCGCATCTCCTCGAGGCCCGGGCCGCGGCCGAGAACCAGCAGCACCACCTGGGGAATCTTGCTGCGAACTGCACGGAGAATCTTCACCGCCTGTAGGGAGCCCTTCAAGCGGCTGAGGCGGCCGGCAAACAGAATGGGGAGACGCCCTTCGAGATCCCAGGTCTTCTGGAAACGCTCCCGCTCCCCGGCATCCGGGGGTGTCATCCAGAGCGAGGCGTCGCGGCCCACGTGGCAGACTGCGACGTTCGGAATGCCGTTGGCTTCCAGGGCGGCTTTGAGGCTGGCGCTCACGGCGAGGATCCGGTCGACGTCCCGGAGCCGTCGGCGGATCATCCGGGTGCGGAAGGGGTTGTAGTGGAGCCCGGCGCGACGCAGTTTGCGCCATTCGCTCAAGCGCAGGTCGACACTGGCTTCGTCGACGAGTGGATGCCCGCGCGGGATGAATTCCCAGAACTTGCCGTAATGAAAGAGCATCGCATCATGAGCCGTGAGGAAAACCCTGGCGCCGGCGGCCTTGGCCAGGCTGAGGACGTAAAAGGACAAGTGTCTGTGCAGATTGTGGGCGTGCACGATCTCCGGCCGCAGGCGGTCCAACAGAGTCCGCACGGCGGGCACGACGAGCGGGTTGTACAGGCAGAACCAGGAGCGCAGCGCCTCGGGGTAGCGGCTGCGAAGGGCATAGATTCTCAGGCCGTCGCGGAGTTCCTCCCGCAAGGGATGCGCCTGAGTGTCCGATGTGGTGATGATGCTGACCTCATGCCCTCGCTCGGCGAGCGCCCGAGCGTGTTCGAAGGCGGTCAGGCCGGCGCCACCTCTTTCGCGCGGAGGGATGTGATCGGAGAGAATCGCGAGTCGCATTCGTCGCTTGTACCCCCGCCTGCCGTCATTCTACGGTACGACCCCTTGGTGGATCCCAATTACCGGACGTAGCCGAGCGTCCGAAGCAGCTCGAGCATCTTCTGCTCACCCTGCGTATTTGAGGGAGCCTTGAGCGGGGGAGTCCTCCAGCGATATCCATAAGAGCGCGGGCGGGCGGCTGCCGCCAGAAGGTTGCGGTCGAGCTCGGCAAACAGTTCGACCAGCGGCCGACCCGGCATGTCGAGCGAGGGCGGATAACCGGTGAGCCACAGGATGGTGGGCGCGATGTCATAGACGCCGGCTTCGACCGGCGGGGTGCCGGGACGAGCGCCTCCACCCAGGGCGAACAGAACGCCGGGCGGGGCGAAGTGGTGGTTGAAATAGGCCTCCTTCTCGCGCTCGAAGCCATGGTCGGAGGCGATGAGGACCAGCGTCTCCTCACCCGCGCGCTCGATCAGGCGTCGAATCCGCGAAACGACATAGGCGTAGTAACGCGAAACGAGTTTTCCGAAGCGGCGGCGTTCGGAGGCCGGCGCGGGAACCTCCGGGTAAAGCTCCGAGAAGGGCAAAGCCGGATGCGAGACGACGTCGAGGCCCCGGAAATAGAAGGCGAACACGCCGTTGCGGGCGCCGTCGTCGAGAAACTGCTCGGCGAGCGCGAAGTGGGTCTCATCCATGGCCAGGCCGTAGCGAAGCTCCCTCAGAACCGTTTCGTCCTGCGAGTCTGCCCCGGCGAGATCGACGAACTCGAGCAGCCGCTCGAGGGAGAGTTCCTCGGGCGCGATGCGGAATGGGGCCAGGCGGCGTTCCAGATGCGGTGGGAAGGCGGTGTACGGGTCGATTGTTCGTTCCCAAGTGTCGCCGCCGCGGCTCTTGACAAAGTAGAAATGATCGCTGACGAGACGACCAAAAAGGGGTTGGGGCGGCCAGGTCGCCCAGAAACCGACGACATCACAGGGCCGCTCCGGACGGCAGACAATTTCCCAGAAGGGCCGGCGGCGCATATCCAAGCTGGAGGTGGGCCGGAGCTGAGCCAGGCCGAGGCGCAATAGGGCGCGCATCAGGTAGTTGCGTCCGGGCCATGCCGGCACTTCCAAGCGCGCCCGGTCGAGGGCCGGAAACTCAAATGTGCGAAAGCTCTTCACTCCGTGCTGCTCTGGAGGCACGCCGGTGGCGATCGTGGTCCAGAGCAGGGGAGAATCGGTCGGCGTGATCGTTTTCAGGGGGCCCAGGTAGCCCCGGTCGAGCAGCCACTCGAGGTCCTGGTTTCGCTCCTGGTTACGCCAGCGCCGGAGGGTCTCCCAGCACAGGCCGTCGACGCCGATGAGGAGAAGACGGCCCGGGTGCGGGGCAGGGAAGAGGCTCGGGGCGGGCGGCTCGGCGGGGCGAAGGGTAGGACGCCAGATCAGAGCCGACAGGCTGGCGACAACGAGCACCGCAATCCACAGCGGTCGAGTTGGCAGCCGTGGTGGCCGGCTCCGGCGGGGAAAACGGTAGCCGACAGCAGCGATCACGACGAGAAACAGCGCGGAAGACGCCAGCGCACCCGAGAAGAGAAATCCGAAGACCAGCGCCGCGTCCCGGCTGAGCAGCGGCAGCTCGTTCAGAGCGCAGAGCTGCAAGGCCAGCGGAATCGCAACGAGCAGAGCGAGCCCCGGCGCCAAAAAGGCGACAGCCCCCATCGCGGGTAATGTAGCACAGCGAATCGGGCGAACTTGCGATTGTCCGCGGTGGTGGGTATAACGGGTGACGTCATGATGGTTTGGATTCTCTGTGCCGTACTCCTGCTTCCGAGGGCGGCCTGGCCCCAATGGCCCACTGTGGTGATCGAGCGACCGATGCCCGCACCGGACTGGGCCCTGGCCGAGCGCGCTTTGCTCAAGGCGAACGCCGAGGCGGCGGCGGAGTTCGCCGCCAAGTACCTTGACGATCGCGGATTCCTGCGGTGCGTGGAGCGTTGGGGCGGAAACGACGGCCCGGACGATGCGATGGAGAATTTTCACAACTGGACGCTGGCCTATGCGCTCGGCGCGCCGGAGGAGTTGCTGCGGCTCTTTGAAAAGGCCTGGGAGGGGCATCTCATCCAGTACACGCGCGCCCGGGCCCCGAGCGTCGAGATGGCGCGCGGAGGAATGTACTACCGCGAATTCATCACCGCTTTCGATTGGGAGCATAACGGCGAGGGGCTGGCGGCGTTTCTCTTCTACGGTCTCGGCCGGCCGAACGATGCAGCCTACGTTCAGCGGATGCGGCGCTATGCGGGCTTCTACACCGGCGAGGACCCGGCGGCGCCGAACTACGACCCCAGGCACAAGATCATCCGCAGCCTTCACAACGGCAGTCGCGGGCCGAAGCTCAGCCCGGCGACGGTCCACGACTGGGGCGGAGAGCCCGTGGCCGGCGAGCCGGAGAGGCTGGAGCGTTACAGCACGGCGTCGAACATCCGGGGCGATCACCCGCTGAACCTCTGCTCGACCGCGCTGGCGATGAACGCTTACCTGCTCACCGGCGAGGAAAAGTACCGCGAGTGGTTGCTCGAGTATGCCGGCGCCTGGCGCGACCGCGTCATGGCCAACGGGGGCAACATCCCGACCAATATCGGGCTCGACGGGCGCATCGGCGGGGAATGGGAGGGCAAGTGGTACGGCGGCGTCTTCGGCTGGAACTTCTGGCCGCAGGAGAGCGGGCGGAATTACTTCAAGCGGGGGCCGCGGATCGCCTTCGGCTCGGCGTTTCTGCTCACGGCCGACGAAAGTTACATCGAGCCGTTGCGGCGGCAGATGGAGAACCTGTACCGGGCGGCGAAGGTCGAGGATGGGCGGGTTCTGCTGCCCAACAAGTATGGCGAGAACGGCTGGTACGGCTACATGCCCAACCGTCATGCGGATCTGGAGCGCGACCTGTACCTGTGGTCGATGCGAGAGAGCGACCGCCGGCCTGTGGCGCGCGATCCCTGGATCTCCTATCTGGCGGGCGAGAACGCAGGCTACCCGATGAAGGCGCTCCAGGCGGAGCTCGAGCGCGTGCGGAGAGCCGTGGCCGGCTTGCGGGCGGATTTGAGCACGCCGGACACGCGCGCCTCCGATCACCCGCAACGCTACAACCCGGTGGCGACGGCGGCTCTGCTCAACCTGACCATCGGGGCGAACGATCCGGGCAGCGTGGGCAACATCCTGCACAGCCGCCTGCGTTATTTCGATCCGGTTCGCCGCCGGGCGGGGCTGGCCGAGGATGTGGCCGCGCTGGTGGAGAAGATCGGGGCCTCGGAGCTGACCCTCGTGCTGGTGAACACAAACCCGGTCCACGCGCGGGAGCTGGTGGTGCAAGCAGGCGCCTACGCCGAGCACGAGTTCGAATCGGTGAGCCTCGGTGGGAGTGCACTTGTGGTAGGCGGCCCGCACGTTCGCGTGCGGCTCGAGCCCGGCGCGGGCGACCGGCTCCTGGTCCGCATGCGGCGCTACGCCCGCCGGCCTACGCTGGCTTTTCCCTGGGACCAGAGCGGGCGATAGTTGGCGCCCGCTGTTGGCTGCTCTGGGAAGCTGGATGGCCGGACGGACGATTCCGTACGTTAGGGTTTATAGGGCGAGCTGTCCGTAGGTGGCTTTGCGAGCGCGCGCCGGGCGCTTGTCCCTGTTCCTAACCCAGGCCGCGACGGCGGGCTGGTTCGCAGCAGAACAGACAGATTGACCTGATTGGCCAGCCGCAGAGATCTCTTCGTGCCGGGACTTGGTGCCCTGGACGCAGTAATAAGATAAATCAATCCTAAAACCTCTTTTTGGCGGCAAGGGGTGCCGTTTTGTTTCGAGAAGGGGAGTGATCTTCCGTGTTTCGTCTCATTCAGACCCGTTTCTTCTCCCTAGCGCTCCTGCTCGGCGCGCCTCTCATCGGGCAGAGCAACCAGGCCCGGGTTGCCACATCCGGGGTGGTCAACGCGGGCGACTACACCCCGGTGCTCGCCCCTAGAATGCACATGTCGGTTTTTGGGCTCCAATCTGGCGGCGACAACGAAGATTGCCGAGACGGCGCCCCTGCCGGAGGTTCTCGACGGGGTGAGCGTGGAGGTGGTCCAGGCATGGCGGCTGATGCGCGCGGTTGGTGTTCGTCTCGCCAGGCCAGATCAATGCGCAGGTGCCTTACGAGGTGGCGGGCCCGGAGATCGCCGTGCGGGTGCGCACCTCCGCCGGCATCTCCAACGAGGTGCGGTGCAGCCCAGCGCCTTGCTCAACGAAACCGAGCTGGCCCCGGCGGTGCTCGTGGCCGGCTACCGGGCGGAGGTCCTCCGGTCCGGCCTGGCGCCCTATTGTGCGGGGCTCTACCAGCTGAACATCCGGTTACCGCGGCACTTGCCGCGGGGCCGGCACACGATTCAGGTCGTTGCCGGGAGCAACGCTTCGCAAGCCGAGGTTTGGATGGCGGGCGGGGCGCCCGTCTGGCAGAGCGTCAGTTCGGCTTCGGTGGGCGCGAGCGGCGGTACGGTTTCGGGCGCGGGTCTGGAGGTGAGGATTCCGGCGGGCGTTGAGCTCAGACGCGGAGTTGACGATCTCGACTCCGGCGGTGCAGGTGGCCCCGTCAGAGTCGAGGGTGACCGGCGTTTGGAAGGTGGCGGGACTGCCGCTCGAAAGTTCGGCGCCGCTGCCGGCGACGGCGCCGCCTGGTTCCGGGGCGGCCTCCAAGGATGAACGCCGCCGCGAGGCGCTGATCATTCCCAAGGATTTCACCGCCACCGTGTGGGGCATGGCAGGTTTTTCGCCAATCCGATCGCCGGCAGGCAAGTTCACGGTGTGGGTTCCGCGGGGCGACGACCGCGACTTTCGGGCGGCCGAGGACACCAGACGGATTCTCGAGGAAGCCCTCGCGAAGCTGAAGGCGATTGGCATCGAAACCGACAGCCTCCGGACCGCGCCCATCGACGTCGACTTTTCGCTTTCTCCCCGGCCGCAGGGAAGCTGTTCCTGCTGGACGACGAGTTTGCCGGGATGACCGAGACCGAGGTCTGGGGCCGGGACGACATGGGCCTGTCGCTGAACCTCAATCCCTGCCGAACGAACCGGGAGGCGTTCCGCGCCACCGTGGCTTGCGAACTCTTCCACATCTTTTCCAGAGCTATTACGATCCGAAGCGCTGGTGGACGGGCGCACATCGCTCTACGTTCTGATCGCCAACCCGCACTCCGAGAGCCCGTACAACGGGAGGACCGGCATCGAGCTCGAAGTCACCACCGAGGCGCTCTGGCCGCGGCTCGACCATGTGTCGGTGGGCCTGGAGATCGGGATCACGACCAGGAACAACATCACCGGGTGGGGCGGTGAGTCAGTGCGGCCTGTTCACGGTGAACAACAATCTCTTCTCCTTTGGCTTTGGTGACGGCACGCAGCGCATCGTCAAGAAGATCCCGTGGACGGACAACAGCTTCGCCACCGATCCGGGCCGCTTTGTGCAGATGAGGGGAAGCGTGCGCCACACCGGCGAGGTCCAGATCCGGGGCACTCTGGACCCGGCCAGAAAGCAGCTCGTGAGCTTCGTGGCGCGGATCTGGCGCATGACCGAATGTTGCGCTTCGGACCCCCGACCCTTCAGCTCGACGAAGACGGAAAGTGTTCAGGAACTCGAGCTCGGGCCGGTGCCGTTATCGGAGAGGGAACTGGTGCGGGCAACCGCCCGCCACCGGGGCGGCGAGCTGACCGCCGCCATCCGCAAGGCGAGCGTGACCGAGAGAAGCTGGACGGGCGACAAGCTGGAGCGGGACGTCACGACGACGCAGGGGCAGTGCGCGCGGGCGCCGGTTCTCCACCTCACCTTGGAACCGGTTGCCCCGGCGAACGTGATTCCGTGAGTGCCGCACCGGTGGCGGCGCGCCGCGACCGCTGCGCGCCCGCCCCCGTTCGCTGCCCGTGCGTGTTAGGCTCCCGGTGAAGGAGTCATCGATGTCTGTTTTAGCCGTGCGTGGCGCCAGACCTCTCCGGCGCAAGCCCTTTGCCCCGTGGCCGCAGTATTCCGCCGAGGATCTGGAGCGGCTTGTTCGCGTGGTGGAGAGCCGCAACTGGGGTGGCTTTCCCTTTCCGAACACCTGGGCGCGGGAGTTTGGCGCCCGGTTTGCCGAAATGCATGGGGCGCGCTATGGGGTGGCGGTAGCCAACGGCACACTCGCCCTGCAAGTGGCGTTGAGAGCCGCCGGGCTGCGGTTCGGCGACGAGGTGATCGTCCCCGCCTACACCTGGGAAGGGACGGCGGCGGCGGTGCTGTTCGAGGGCGGGGTGCCCGTCTTCGTCGATGTGCGCGAGGACACGATGTGCCTGGATGCGTCGCTCGTTGAGGCGGCGATCACCGAGCGGACGCGGGCGATCATTCCGGTGCACCTGGCGATGCGGTTCGCCGACATGGACGCGCTGGCAGCCATTGCGCGGCGGTACAAGCTCGTCATCATCGAAGACTGTGCGCACGCGCACGGGGGCCGCTGGCGGGGGCGCGGAGCGGGTTCGATGGGCGACCTGGGTTGTTTCAGCCTCCAGACGAGCAAGCTCATGACCGCGGGAGAGGGCGGCGTCGTCATTACCAGCGATCCGCGGTATCACGAGGCGGTTCAGGCTTATGTGAATTGCGGGCGAGTGGGCGAGACCGACGACTACGGCATACGGCTGGTGGGCGGCAACTTCCGCATCACGGAGCTCCAGGCGGCGCTGCTCATCGGCCAGCTCGAGCGGCTTGGTGAGCAGAACGCGCTGCGCCGGGAGCGGGCGGCGCGCCTTCGGGCCGGTCTCGAGAAGATTCCGCACGTCGCCCCGCTCGAGCCCGATCCCGACATCACCGAGGAGGTGATGTACCAGTACGTGTTCCGTTTCCGGCCGGACCAGACGCCCATCCACCGCGACGTCTTCGTGCGGGCGCTCGAGGCGGAGGGCATCCCCTGTGAGGGCCGTTTCTACGAATCGGTGCCACGGAGCGACCTGTTTCCGGCGACGGCCGAACAGTTTCCGGCCCTAGCCTTTGGCCGCGCTGAGCCGGTCGATTACCGGAGCGTGCGGTGCCCGGTAGCCGAAAGGCTTGCCTACGAGGAGACGGTCTGGCTGCCGCACTTCCTGCTGCTCGGAAGCGAGGAGGACATCGACGACATTCTGGCGGCGATTGAAAAGGTGGCGACGCACCTTGAGGAGCTCGAGGGCGTCGACGCCGGCGTCAAGGGCGTGAGCCGCACGGGGCGGTCGCGGCTGGAACGCGACCGGGCATGGTAGCGCGCCGGTTCAATCGGGGATCTCGAAACGGACCGCCTCGCGCCGGAAGCCGCGCGTGCGGATAGCGCCCCAGAGCAAGCCAACGCCGAGCCAGACCGTGCCTGCGAGCTTGGCCACCGGGCGCAGATTCAGCCAGATGGACAGGCAGATGAGGAAGCCGGCGAGCGGCGGGGCGAAATGGCGCAGGCGCTTGTCAGGGCTTCGCAGCCAGTAGCGCGTGAAGGCGGCCAGATTTACGCCCATGAAGGCGATGAACGCGCCGAAATTGAGCAGCTCGGCGGCGAGCTGGTAGTTGATGAGGAAGCCGCCGACGAGCGCGATGGCGCCGACGAACAGGACGTTGTTGCGGGGAATGGCGCGGCGCGGCTCGAGCGCGCCGAAGAACCGCTTGGGGATGGCGTCGTCGCGGCCCATCCCGTAAAGTAGGCGCGCCGCGCCGAGCTGGGCGCCGGAGCCGGAGCCCACTGAAGCCACCAGCAGCGCGAAATTCACGATATGCAGGAGCACGGGCCCGCCCACGCGGCCGGCGACGTGGACGTAAGCGGTGTCGACATCCGGGAAGTTGGAGTAGTCCGGCCAGACAAGCTGCGCCAGGTAGACCTCAAGGCTGGCCAGGATGCCCGTGATCAGGCAGGTGAGCACGGTGGCGCGGAGCACGTTGCGCTGCGGGGCCTTCACTTCTTCCGAGAGCGTGGAGATGCCGTCGAAGCCGATGTAGGTCAGTACGGCGATCGAGGTGCCGGTGAGCACGTGGCTCCACGCAAAGGTTTCGGGGTTGTAGAGAGGCCGGGTGAAGTCGGCCGACCCGAGGGCGGGCCCGGCTGCCAGGTGCCGGATGGCGTAAACGAAGAAAAGGATGATAACCAGGCCGAGGCCGGCGGCCAGGGCTTCGTTGGTGCGCGCCGAGGCCTTGATGCCGCGCAGGTTCAAGCCGGTGAAGAGCGAGGCGAAGAAGACCACCCAGAAGGCGTAAGGAAGCTCCGGCGCGATGTTGAGTGCGGCCTTGCTGCACCAGATGGTGCACAGCACCGGGTTGACGATGTAGTCGAGCGCCATGCTCCAACCGGTGAGATAGCCCAGGGCGGTGTGAAGCTCCCGGCCCACGTACGTGTAGGCCGAGCCGGCGGCCGGATAGGCGCGCGCCATGCGCCCGTAGCTGGCGGCGGTGAACAGCATGCCGCACATGGCGATGAGGATGGTGGTCGCGACGTGGCCGCGCGCCTCCTGGGCCACCACGCCGAACAGCGGCATCGGAGCGGTGGGCTGGATCAGAACGATCCCGTAGAAGACCAGATCCCAGAGTGAAAGTTCGCGCCGCAGCCGGGTGGCCGGGGCGGCGGCCGGCGATTGCGGCGGCGTCATGGCGCGACCACCCGCCGGCCCGCCCGCTTCGGGCCGCTCACGGCACCACCTCGAAGCTCCCGCGGAGGTGAATCTTCTCGGAGGAGCTGCCGACCATCACCTCGAACAGCCCAGGTTCGACGACGGGTTCCAGGTGCTCGTTGAGCAGAGAGAGGTGTTCCGGCGCCAGCCGGAAGCGCATGGTGCGGCTCTCGCCGGGCTTGAGCCAGACCTTCTCGAAGCCCTTCAGCTCCTTGACCGGTGTCGAGACCGAGCTGATGACATCGTCCAGGTAGAGCTGCACCGCCTCGGCGCCCTCGCGTGGGCCGGTGTTGGTGACGTCGACGCTCACCTCGACCTCCCCGGCCGGCCGGATCTGTTTCGGGCTGATGTGGAGGTTGGCATAGGCGAAGGTGGTGTAGCTCAACCCGTGCCCGAACTCAAACAGCGGCGTGGCCGGCATGTCGACATAGTGGCTCCGGCTCATCCAATAGGCCTTGGAGGGCCGGTAGTTGTAGTAGACCGGCAACTGGCCGGAGTGGCGAGGTACGGTGACCGGGAGGCGCCCGCTCGGATTGACGTCGCCGAACAGGACGTCAGCGACGGCGTGGCCGCCCTGCTCGCCGGGGAGCCAGGCCTCGACGATTGCCGGCACGTGTTCGGCGATCCAGCGGACGGCGAGCGGCCGGCCGTTCACCAGCACGACGACGGTGGGCGTGCCGGTGGCGTGCACGGCGCGGACGAGCTCCTCTTGCATGCCGGTCAGATCGAGCGAGGCGAGGTCCTTGCCCTCGCCGTTGGTGCCGTCGGGAGCGCGGCGCTCGTTCTCACCGACCACGACGATGGCGACGTCGGCGGCGCGGGCAGCTTCGCGCGCTTTCCCGATCTCGTCGAGGCCGGAGCCGATGACGTTGCACCCCTTGACGTAGCTGACCCGGGTTGACGGCGAGACCTTGGCGCGGATGCCTTCGAGGATCGTCACCACCTCCTGGAGGATGGTGCGGGACACATAATCGCCGAGCAGGTTGCGCTCGTGAGCGGCATTGGGCCCGATGACGGCGATCGAGGCGAGATTCTTGCGCAGGGGCAGGAGGTTGCCCTGGTTCTTGAGCAGGACGATCCCCTCGCGGGCGGCCTCGAGCGCCAGGGCGCGGTGCGCGGCGCGGGGGACGCCGTCGACGGCACGGGCCGGGTCGACATACGGCCTCTCGAAGAGGCCCAGGCGGAATTTCTGGCGAAGGATGCGGCGCACGGCGCGGTCGATGTCGGCCATCGAGACACGCCCCTCGCGAACGCTGTCGATCAGGTCCCGCATGTAGCCGGACTCGAAAGAGATTCCCACGTCCAGACCCGCCCGGAGGGCGATCTGGCCCGCCTGTTTCTGGTCGGCGGCGACGCGCTCATAGACGAGCGTGCCGATGCCGCCACCCTCGCCGAGCACGAGACCCTGGAAATTGAGCTCGCCGCGGAGAATGTCCGTGAGGATCTTCTTCGAGGCGTGGGCGGGGATGCCGTCGATGGCGGGATAAGTGGCCATGACGCCGAGCGCGCCCGCCTTCCGGATCCCGGCGACCCAGGGAGGCAGGAAGATTTCGCGAAGCATGCGCTCGGAGATCTCCATCGCGCCCCGCTCGATGCCGCTCACCGGCTGGCTCTGGCCGGGGTAGTGGCAGAGACCGGCGATCGCCTTGTTCGGGGCCGAGACGTCGTCACCCTGGACGCCGCGCACAATCGCCTCGGCGAAGCGGGCGCACAGATACGGATCTTCGCTGTAGGCCTCCTCGTTGCGGCCCAGGCGCGGGTCGCGGATCGGCTCGACGACCAGCGTGAAGAGCTGGTGGATGCCCACGATGCGGGCCTCGGCGGCGACGGCAGCGTAAATACGCTCGAGGAGCGCCGGGTTGAAGGTGCTGCCCAGGGACGGGCCTTCGGGGAAGATCGTCCCGCCAGAGCACATCAGGCCGTGCGTGCCTTCCTCGGTTTGGAGCAGGGGGATCTTCAGGCGGGTCTTCTCGAGGGCGATCCGCTGAAGTTCGTTGAAGTATTCGGCCTGCTCGCGCGGGCCTCCGGGCAGGATGTTGTCGGCGAGGGTGAAGAAGCCGCCGGCGGGCCCGATGCCTTCGACGAAGGCGCCCGCGGCGAAGCGGCGGCAGTTTTCGCGCTTGGAGGGGACATCGCGGCCGAGCTCGGCCAGATACACGCACGGCATGTTCATCTAGCCGACTTTTTCTTCGAGCGTCATGCGCGCCAGCAGGTCTTCGACGCGCCGCTCGAGCGGCTGTGCGGGATCAAGGGAGAGGGCGCGCTCCTGGCCGACGATCGCGGGCAGGGCCAAGGCGAGCATGAGGGAGAAGAAGACGACCCGAAATTCCCGCAAAGCGAGAGGACCTCCGAATCCTGAAAGCCCGATCGTATCGCAACAGCACCTGGTGCGCGTCGCAGGGCGGCCGATGTTAGGATGTTAGCTCCGGAACAGCGGGAGACTGAGGTTTGGATTCGCGACGAAACTTCATCGGGAAGTTCGCCGGCGGGCTGGCGGGAGCCCTGGCCGCGCCAGGTGCGGTTTCGGGCGCCGGCGAGCGGATCCGGTTGGGCCTGATCGGAGCGGGCGCGCGCGGCATGCAGCTTGCCCGGGAGGCGGTGGCGAGCGGCAAGGGCAAGCTCGTCGCGGCAGCCGACATCTACCCGGCGCGGCTCGAGCAATGCCGCGCGGCCTTTGCCGACGCCAGGTCCTATGGCGACTACCGCGAGCTGGTGCGGGACCCGTCTGTCGAGGCGGTAATCATCGCCACGCCGCCGCATCAGCATGCCTCCCAGTTTGTCGCTGCGCTCGAGGCCGGCAAGCCTGTTTACCAGGAGAGGGTGATGGCCTTCACGGTGGAGCATGCCGGGCGAATGCGGGCAGCCTGGGAGCGCACCGGCCAGGTGGTCCAGATCGGCCATCAGACGTGTTGCTCCGGCCAGGTGCGTGACGCAGCGGAATGGGTCGCTGCCGGGCTGTTGGGGAAGGTGACGGCCATCCGGGCACATTCCTTCCGCAACACCCCTCGCGGCAAGGCGCCCTGGTTCCGGCCGGCCCACCCGGGCATGACCGAGGCGGCGATCGACTGGAAGGGATTTCTCGGCGAGGCGCCGGCGCGCCCGTTCGATCCGAACCGCTACGTCAACTGGCGCTATTTCCTGGACTATTCCGGTGGTCAGGTTTTCGAGAGCATGAGCCAGCAGCTGGCCTTCTGGGTCAAGGTGCTCGATCTCGGGGTTCCGCGCGCCGCCACCATGCGGGGAGGCGTCTATCTGTGGAAGGACGGCCGCGAGGCGCCGGACACGATGAGCGTGACGCTCGAGTTCGAGGAGGAGCTGATGTTCAGCTGGGACTCCGGCATGGGCAACAGCGAACCGGGCACGGGCGAGCTTGTGCTCGGCACCGACGGAACGATCGTCCGCGGCCAGCAGATCCGTTACCTGCCGCAGAAGGTGAACCGGCCCGGCGAAATGGAGCGCCTGGGCCGGAGCCCGGCCCGCCCCCGCGCGGCCATGGAGAACTTCCTCGACGCCGTAGCCGGCGTGAGCGCGCCGGAGTGCCCGTTCGAGATCGGCTTCCGGGTATCGGTGGCGTGCCGGATGGCGCTCGAGAGCCTGCACCGGGGCCGCCCGGTCTACTGGGATCCGGACCGCGGAGAGATCGTATGAGGGCCGCCTGAGACCGGCTCTCGCGCGTTCCGCAGTGGGAGACATGAGCAAACCAGACACGGTGCAAGCAACAATCGGCGTGATTGGCGGCAGCGGGCTCTACGCCATGCCCGGGTTTGCCGCGCAGGAGGAGGTCTTCCTGGAGACGCCCTGGGGCGCGCCTTCGGAGGCATATGTGGTCGGCGAGCTGGCCGGCCGGCGCGTGGCCTTCCTGGCGCGACACGGCCGAGGCCACCGGATTTCGCCGTCGGAGCTGAACTTCCGGGCCAACATCCACGGCTTCAAGCAGCTTGGTGTGGAGCGGATCATCTCCTTGAGCGCGGTCGGCTCGCTCAAGGAGGACCTGCGGCCGCTCGACTTCTTGATCCCAGACCAGTTTTTCGACCGAACGCGGGGGCGGGACTCGACGTTTTTCGGTGAGGGGCTGGTGGCGCACATCAGCTTCGCGCACCCGATCTGCCCGCAACTGGCGGATCTGCTCGAGGCCTCGTGCCGGAAGGTGGGCGTCAACGTCCGGAAGGGGGGCACGTACCTGTGCATGGAGGGTCCGGCATTTTCAACGCTCGCCGAATCGAACCTCTACCGGGCCTGGGGCATGGACGTCATCGGGATGACGAATCTACAGGAGGCCAAGCTGGCGCGAGAGGCCGAGATCTGCTACGTGACGGTGGCGATGGTCACCGACTACGACTGCTGGCATCCGGAGCACGATGCCGTGAGCGTCAACGACATTCTGCATAACCTCATGCGGAATGCCGAGAACGCCGCCCGGGTGGTGGCCCAGGCCGTGGCGGACATGCCGGCTGAACGGCGCTGCAAGTGCGGCTCGGCGCTGGCCCACGCCATCATCACCGAGAAGAGCCGGGTGCCGGAGGCGACCCGCAGGAAGCTGGAGCTGCTCGTTGGGAAGTACTTCGCCTGAGGAGCTGGCGGCGGCGCTGCTCGAGGAATGTCTCCGGGGCGGGGCCATCTCGACACGCTGGATCGATCAGCTCGCTGAGATGGCCCTGAGTCCTGATGAGGCGACGGCGCGCGAGGCGACCCGAGCGCTGTTTGCCGGGCTGGTGGAGCCGTTGGCGGACCGTTTCGAGCCGCGGCTGTGCGAAGCCTACGTGAAAGTCTTCAGCCGCGTGCTCGAGCGGGTGGATCCGGCGTGGGAGGCGCCGGAGCTCGAAGCGCGCTACGAGCGGCTGCGCCGCTTCCGCCACTTCGACGCGACGGCGGGAGTTCCCGAGCGCGTCTATGTGCTCTCGCGGGTGACGCTCGGCGCCGATGTCGCTGTCACGAGCGTCATGCTCGATGCGGCGAAGAAACGTTTTCCCGCCGCGGAGATCTACTTCGTGGGAGAGAGGAAGGCGTGGGAGCTGTTTGCCGGTGACCGGCGCATCGCGCATCTGCCGGTGGTCTACGGGCGGCGCGCGAGCTTGCGGGAGCGGCTCGCGGCGGGCCGGATGCTGCGCCAGGCGCTGACGGCGAGCGGGGCGATCGTCATCGACCCAGATTCGCGGTTGAGTCAGCTCGGCCTGCTGCCGCTCGCGGAGGAGGAGCGCTACTACTTTTTCGAGAGCCGGGCCTACGGTGGGCAGGGGGGCGAAAGCCTGTCGCGGCTGGCGATGCGGTGGGTGGCCGAAGTCTTCGGCGTCCCCGACGCGGTCCCCTATATCGCGCCCTTGCCCGAAGGCGGGCCGGTCGAGCGGGGGATCGCGGTGAGCCTGGGGGTGGGGGAAAATCCAGCCAAGCGGCTGGCCGATCCCTTCGAGGAACGGCTGCTGGCCGCCCTGGCGCGCAAGGGGCTGCCGCTGCTGGTGGACCGGGGGGCAGGCGGGGAAGAGGCTGAGCGGGTCGACCGGGCGCTGGCGGCGGCGGGGCCCGGAAAACGGATCAGGACCTGGGACGGCTCGTTTGCCGGCTTTGCCTGGCGGATCGCCCGGAGCCGTCTGTTCGTGGGCTACGACTCGGCCGGCCAGCACGTGGCGGCAGCGTGCGGAGTGGCGCGCGTGAGCGTATTTGCGGGCTATCCTTGCGAGCGGATGTTCCTGAGGTGGCAGCCGACGGGGCGGGGGTTGGCGGAGGTGGTGGCAGCCGAGGGGGTTGACCCCGAGACGGTTCTGGCGCGGGTTCTGGCCGGAGTTGACCGCTGTCTCGGCTGGGAGGGTGAGCGTGCAAGCTATTGAAATCAAGGAAGAAACGATTAGGCGTCGGCTGGACTTGCAAAAGCCGGGGAACTTTGTTACGCTACTGTTGAAGCCGCAAACCCGAAGCAGAACCGGGGCAAGCAAAAAAGCAAAAAAGGCTTGCGCAAGACGTTCGGTTCTGTTATTCTGGTCGATGGCGACAAAAGTTCGGTAGAGGCAGGCAAACGGGCTGCGGAGAGTGAGGCAGCCCCGGAGGCCAGCCGCCTCAAGCTCTTTTGAGATTCCCGAGTTTGCCGGTCGGTCCGGCGCGTCGACACTGGCGCAGCGGAGGGCCGGCTTTCTTCGAGGCCGCCGCAGCCGCACGGTCTTCCGGTAGCGGATCGCCGGGGGCTGCGGAGAGATCTTTGACAATCTGGTTGGACGCACGGCTTGATTCGTCAGGACTTCGAGTTTTGATCCGGGCGACCTAAAGCTCCAACGGTTCAAACGAGAGTTTGATCCCGGCTCAGAATCAACGCTGGCGGCGCGCCTAACACATGCAAGTCGGACGAGAAAGGGGAGCAATCCCTGAGTAAAGTGGCGCACGGGTGAGTAACACGTGGGTAACCTGCCCTCCAGTGGGGAATAACCCTGGGAAACCGGGGCTAATACCGCATACGTCCGGCCGGGCGCATGCCTGGTCGGGGAAAGCCTTCGGGCGCTGGAGGAGGGGCCCGCGGCCGATTAGCTAGTTGGTAGGGTAACGGCCTACCAAGGCGATGATCGGTAGCCGGCCTGAGAGGGCACACGGCCACACTGGCACTGAGACACGGGCCAGACTCCTACGGGAGGCAGCAGTGGGGAATCTTGCACAATGGGGGAAACCCTGATGCAGCGACGCCGCGTGAGCGATGAAGCCCTTCGGGGTGTAAAGCTCTTTCGGCAGGAACGATCATGACGGTACCTGCGGAAGAAGCTGCGGCTAACTACGTGCCAGCAGCCGCGGTAATACGTAGGCAGCGAGCGTTGTTCGGAGTTACTGGGCGTAAAGGGTGTGTAGGCGGTGCTCTAAGTTCGGTGTGAAATCTCCCGGCTCAACTGGGAGGGTGCGCCGAATACTGGAGTGCTCGAGCGCGGGAGAGGAGAGCGGAATTCCTGGTGTAGCGGTGAAATGCGTAGATATCAGGAGGAACACCGGTGGTGAAGACGGCTCTCTGGACCGCTGCTGACGCTGATACACGAAAGCGTGGGGAGCAAACAGGATTAGATACCCTGGTAGTCCACGCCCTAAACGATGCATACTTGGTGTGGGCCGTTCAGTCGGTCCGTGCCGGAGCTAACGCGTTAAGTATGCCGCCTGGGGAGTACGGTCGCAAGGCTGAAACTCAAAGGAATTGACGGGGGCCCGCACAAGCGGTGGAGCATGTGGTTCAATTCGACGCAACGCGAAGAACCTTACCTGGGCTCGAACGGCTGGGGAAACCCTGTGGAAACACGGGGCCTCCCTTCGGGGACCACAGTCGAGGTGCTGCATGGCTGTCGTCAGCTCGTGTCGTGAGATGTTGGGTTAAGTCCCGCAACGAGCGCAACCCTTGCCCTGTGTTGCCACTCCCCAAAAGGGAAGCACTCTCAGGGGACTGCCAGCGACAAGCTGGAGGAAGGTGGGGACGACGTCAAGTCATCATGGCCTTTATGTCCAGGGCTACACACGTGCTACAATGGCCGGTACAAAGCGCTGCAAACCCGCGAGGGGGAGCCAATCGCAAAAAACCGGTCTCAGTTCGGATTGCAGGCTGCAACTCGCCTGCATGAAGCTGGAATCGCTAGTAATGGCGCATCAGAACGGCGCCGTGAATACGTTCCCGGGCCTTGTACACACCGCCCGTCACATCACGAAAGTGGATTGCACTAGAAGTCCGCGAGCTAACCCGATGAGGGAGGCAGCGGCCCAAGGTGTGATCCATGATTGGGGTGAAGTCGTAACAAGGTAGCCGTAGGAGAACCTGCGGCTGGATCACCTCCTTTCTAAGAGAGAACGTGGGTGGAGCCACCTCGGAGCCCGGCCTGCCGGGCCGGTGGCAGCCGTTCCACTCCATTCGTCCGGAGCTCTCTTCTCGAAGGTTCATGCGACAAGCCGAAGGCCGCCTGCCGGGTGCGGGCGGCCGCGTCCAACCGGCCTCGAACCGCTCGTTCGAAGCTGAGCGCCGGAGGCGCCGGGCGCCGACGGCGGGGCAAATGGGGCTGTAGCTCAGCTGGGAGAGCGCCTGATTTGCAATCAGGAGGTCGTCGGTTCGATTCCGATCAGCTCCACCAGCCTGCCACCCCGGGCGGTGGGACCGGCGGCCGGAAAAGGGTGCAGGCCGGGCCTGTAGCTCAGGTGGTTAGAGCGCACCCCTGATAAGGGTGAGGTCGGTAGTTCAACTCTACCCAGGCCCACCAAAGGCGCTGGGGCAAGGGCCAGCGATCAGCGGCCGGCTTTCCGGGCCAGGAGGCGAGAGCCGGGCGCTGGTGGCTGGAAGGCCGCCGGCGGAGATCTTTGACAACTGAATATTGACGGGCAACAGCAAGTTGCCGTAGCGCGAACGGACGTGTTGTGTCCGGAGTGAATTTTATGGTCAAGCTACTAAGGGCATGCGTGTGGATGCCTTGGCGCAGGTAGGCGATGAAGGACGCGGTCAGCTGCGATAAGCCTCGGGGAACCGCCAACAGGTTGTGATCCGGGGATTTCCGAATGGGGGAACCCAAGTTCCGGGAACGGAACTTATCCTGCTCTGAATCCATAGGGGCAGGAGGCGAACCTGGGGAAGTGAACCATCTCAGTACCCAGAGGAAAAGAAAACAACCGTGATTCCGAAAGTAGTGGCGAGCGAAATCGGAACAGCCCAAACCGTGCGATCCGACGAGGAGAGTGCGGGGTTGTAGGGCCACAAGAAAGAGGGACGTGGCGCGTTAGCAGAACGGTCTGGAAAGGCTGGCCGGAGAGGGTGACAGCCCCGTACGCGAAAACGCAAAGCGCCTTCGAGTGGACCCTGAGTACCGCGGGACACGTGGAACCCCGCGGGAATCGGCCGGGACCATCCGGCAAGGCTAAATACTCACCTGCGACCGATAGTGAACTAGTACCGTGAGGGAAAGGTGAAAAGAACCCCTGCTAGGGGAGTGAAACAGGACCTGAAACCGCATGCCTACAAGCAGTCGGAGGGCTATGGCCCGCAAGGGCAAAGCCTGACGTCGTGCCTATTGAATAATGAGCTGGCTAGTTATTCTCGGTGGCGAGGTTAAGCGAAAGCGAGCCGCAGCGAAAGCGAGTCTGAACAGGGCGTTGAGTCGCCGGGAATAGACGCGAAGCGGGATGATCTACCCTTGGCCAGGGTGAAATCCGTGTAATAGCGGATGGAGGCCCGAACCGGTGTCGGTTGAAAACGGCTCGGAGGAGCTGAGGGTAGGGGTGAAAGGCTAATCAAATTCCGTGATAGCTCGTTCTCTCCGAAATAGCTTTAGGGCTAGCCTCGCGCGGTCCGTCCCGGTGGTAGAGAGCTGGATGGACTAGGGGCCTTTCCAGGCTACCGAATCCAACCAAACTCCGAATGCCGGGAACGTGTAGCGCGGGAGTCAGACAGTGGGGGCTAAGCTTCATTGTCGAAAGGGGAAGAGCCCAGACCGTCAACTAAGGTCCCCAAATCTGCGCTAAGTGGGAAAGGAAGTCGAGCAGCTCAGACAGCCAGGAGGTTGGCTTAGAAGCAGCCATCCTTTAAAGAAAGCGTAATAGCTCACTGGTCGAGCCGCTCGGTGCCGACAATCCAACGGGGCTCAAGCGCAGTACCGAAGTTGCGGATCCCGGCACTGCCGGGATGGTAGGAGAGCGTTCCCCGCCGCGGCGAAGGCAGACCGTGAGGACTGCTGGAGCGCGGGGAAGTGACTCTGCCAGCATAAGTAGCGAGAAACCAGGTGGGAACCCTGGTCGCCGTAAGTCTAAGGTTTCCTGAGAAAGGTTAATCCGCTCAGGGTTAGTCGGGGCCTAAGGCGAGGCCGCGAGGCGTAGCCGATGGACACACGGTTAATATTCCGTGACCGCCTCGGTTCGATCAAGACCGATGGGGGGACGCAGCCCGTAAGCCCGGGGGAGGAATGGTTTCGAACCCGGGTGAAGGGAGGCCCGGAGAGGCAAATCCGCCGGGCCGTCTGCCAGGAAAAGCCTCTAAGGGGAATCGGGGCGCCCGTACCAGAAACGGACACACGTGGACGAGATGAGTATTCTCAGGCGCTCGGGTGATGGGTTGTTCAGGAACTAGGCAAATTGGCTCCGTAACTTCGGGAGAAGGAGTGCCCGCGCAAGCGGGCCGCAGTGAAACGCGCCAGGCGACTGTTTAACAAAAACACAGGTCTCTGCAAAGTCGAAAACGACGTATAGGGGCTGACGCCTGCCCGGTGCCGGAAGGTTAAGAGGAGGGGTTAGCCGCAAGGCGAAGCTCTGAATCGAAGCCCCGGTGAACGGCGGCCGTAACTATAACGGTCCTAAGGTAGCGAAATTCCTTGTCGGGTAAGTTCCGACCTGCACGAATGGCGTAACGATCTGGCGACTGTCTTGACAACCCGCCCGGCGAACTTGTGGTTCCGGTGAAGACGCCGGATGCCCGCCACTAGACGGAAAGACCCCGTGCACCTTTACTATACCCTATCAGTGAACTTCGGCATTGTCTGCGCAGGATAGGTGGGAGGCTTTGAACCCAGGCTTTCGGGCTTGGGGGAGCCGACGGTGAGATACCACCCTGATGATGCTGGTGTTCTAACCTGCTGCCGTGATCCGGCAGAGGGACCCTGGTAGGCGGGTAGTTTGACTGGGGCGGTCGCCTCCTAAACGGTAACGGAGGCGTGCGAAGCTCGGCTCAGGCGGTTTGGAAATCCGCCGTCGAGTGCAAAGGCATAAGCCGGGTTAACTGCGAGACCTACAAGTCAAGCAGGTGCGAAAGCAGGCCTTAGTGATCCGGTGGTTCCGAATGGAAGGGCCATCGCTCAACGGATAAAAGGTACGCCGGGGATAACAGGCTGATCGGAGTCAAGAGTTCACATCGACGCTCCGGTTTGGCACCTCGATGTCGGTTCATCGCATCCTGGGGGTGTAGAAGCTCCCAAGGGTTGGGCTGTTCGCCCATTAAAGCGGTACGTGAACTGGGTTCAGAACGTCGCGAGACAGTTCGGTCCCTATCTGTGGTGGGCGCAGGAGATTTGAGGGGATCTGCCCTTAGTACGAGAGGACCGGGGTGGACGAACCTCTTGTGATCCAGTTGTCACACCAGTGGCACAGCTGGGTAGCGAAGTTCGGTTAGGATAAGCGCTGAACGCATATAAGCGCGAAGCCTTCCCCAAGATGAGATCTCCCAAGCGGGTAATGCCGCTCGAGAAGGGCCGTCGAAGATGACGACGTTGATAGGGCGGATGTGTAAGTGTCGTGAGGCACTGAGCTTACCGCTACTAATAGCCCGTTCGGCTTGACCATAAAATTCACTACGGACACAGCCTCCAGGCGCCGTCAATATTCAGCAAGTTCTGGGTGACCATAGCGAGGGGGAAACACCCGTTCCCATCCCGAACACGGAAGTTAAGCCCCTCAGCCCCGATGGTACTGCACGGGAAACCGTGTGGGAGAGTAGGACGTCGCCCGATCCTTAACGAAGGGCCCGGCTCAAGCAGCCGGGCTTTTCGTTTTTGAGCCGGTTCGGGGGCTATAATGGAGTTAACCCGTCTCTCCATGAAAACCTTCTACATCGAGACGTTCGGCTGCCAGATGAATTTCCACGATTCGGAGAAGGTGGCCGGGACGCTGGCGGCGCTGGGCTATCGTGAGGTCAGCCGGCCGGAGCAAGCCGACCTGGTGCTCTACAATACGTGCAGCATCCGCGACAAGGCCGAGCAGAAGGTGTTCAGCCGGCTGCGGGAGCACCGCAGGGAGGGCGGCAACGGCAAGCGCTTCGGCGTGCTGGGCTGCGTGGCGCAGCAGGAGGGCGAGCGGGTTTTCGAGCGGGCGCCGCACGTGTCGCTGGTCTGCGGTTCGGCCAGCTACGGCAGGCTCGCCGAACTGGTGGCGCGCCTGGAGGCTGGAGAACGCCGCGTAACGGGGCTCGAACTCGATGCGGAATCGACCTTCGAGACCCCTTACACGCGACGGGAGAACCCGTACCGCGCCTACATCACGATCATCGAGGGTTGCGACAAGAGTTGTGCCTACTGCGTCGTGCCGTTTACGCGCGGGCCGGAACGCAGCCGGATGAGCGGGGCGATCCTCGAGGAAGCGCGGCGCCTGGCCGGGGAGGGCTACACGGAGATTCAGCTCCTCGGGCAGAACGTCACCCGCTACCGGGATCCTTCGCCGGCCGGCTGGGATTTCGCCACGCTGCTCGGGCGTGTGGCCGAGATCGAGGGTATCCGGCGCGTGCGCTTCATGACGTCGCATCCCCGGGATTTTGTTGCCGAGATCGTGCGCGCCATCGACGCCAACGAGCGCCTGTGCAATCACGTGCACCTGCCGGTGCAGTCCGGTTCGACGCGCGTGTTACGCCGCATGCAGCGGCTGTACGACCGCGAGGAGTACCTCGAGCGAATCGCCTGGATCAAGGCGGCGCGGCGGCGCATTGCCATCACCACGGACATCATCGTAGGATTTCCGGGTGAGACCGAGCAGGACTTCGAGGAGACGCTGAGGCTGCTCGACGAGGTCGAGTACGACGCGCTTTTCAGCTTCAAATACTCGCCGCGGCCGAACACGGCGGCACTCGCGCTGGACGGCCAAGTGCCCGAGGAAGAAAAGAGCCGGCGCCTCGTAATCCTCCAGGAGAAGCAGCGCTCGATTCAGCTCCGGCGCAACGCCCGGCTGGTGGGCGAGCGGCAGGAGGTGCTGGTGGAGCGCTACAACCCGGCCACCGGCCAGTGGGTCGGTCACTCGGCCGAGAACCGCACGGTGAACTTCACCAGTCCGGGCGGAGCAGCCGATGCTCTTGGCGGGCGCTACGTCGCCGTCCGGATCACGCGCGCCGGGCCGAACTCTCTGGTGGGAGAATGGAGGGGAGAAGCGGAAGGACGCTAGGGGGACGGAATGGAAATCGAAATGAAGATCCGGGGCCTGATGATGGACCCGGTGACGAACATGCCGATCGTCATCCTCAAGGATGTCAACGGCAGCGCCATCCTGCCCATCTGGGTAGGCATCTATGAGGCCAATGCGATTGCGCTCGAGATCGAGAAGGTCACCACGCCCCGGCCGATGACGCACGATCTGATCAAGACGCTGCTGGTGGGGCTGAACGCCACGGTGCGCAAGGTGGTGGTCAACGAGCTCAAGGAGGACACCTTCTACGCCATGATCTGGCTGGAGCGCAACGGCGAGCTGATCAGCGTCGACAGCCGGCCAAGCGACGCCCTGGCGGTGGCGCTGCGCACGGATTGTCCGATCTATGTGGAGGACTCGGTGCTGCAATCCTCGAAGATGGCGGGCACCGTCTCCGACAAGGTGAATAACGAAGAGCTGCGCCGATGGCTCGAGGGGCTCAACGACGAGGATCTCGGGCGCTACAAGATGTGAGCCGGCCGGAGTCCGATGAGTGAGGAGCTGGAGAGGCTGGAGGCCGCCCGCATCCGCATTGTGACCGTCTCGCCGACCGGCAGCCACTACGTCATGGCGCGGGAGGGCTTCGCGGCGCTCGTCGAGCGCACGGAGAGCGGTTTCGGCCAGATCGGGAGCGCGGGGCTGGTCACGGAGCGGGGCCTGGCGGTGCTCATCTGGCGCGGCGAGGAGCCGTATTTTGTAGCCAAGAGTTATGAGCGCCGGGCCGAAGCCGCCGAAGTGGCCGCTCTCCGTGAATTCGCGCGAGATCTCGAAGGCGCCCTGCGGCGTGGCTCTCAGGCGTAACAGCGGACTTCGAAGACCCGGGCATAGTCGTCGCCGTTCGTCGCCATGATGTGGATGCGCACGGCCACAACTTCGGCGGGTTCGAAGCGGTGCCGGCGCAGTCGCTGATAGTTGCCCGTGACGGCGACGGCGGTTTCGTAATCGTCGCGCCCGGCGCGGCGCAGCGCCACCGTGTAGTCCCGCACGGTCTCCGGTTGAGGCGCGCGGATGATGCCCTGGTTGACGCTTTGCGCCGCGCTGAGCGTGAGTTCGCGCTCGAAGCCGGTGTCGAAGGTGATCTGAAGCTCGCTGATACGCTGCGGGCGCTCCCAGGCGAGTTCCAGCCAGACGCCACCGTCCCGCATGCGGGCGGCCCAGTGGTGAATCTGCTTGCCTTCCTTCGAGGGATAATCCCGCAGGTGGCCGTCCAGCACGCAGGCCGCGGGTGCGGCCGCGTGTTCATCGGAGGCGCGCACGCGCGCCCGGCGGGCCACGTCGCGCGGATCCTCATTGACGCGGTTCCTGATCGTCTGGTCATCGCGCAGGAGCTGCTGCTGAAGGTGCGCGAGCAGGCTCTTGTCCTCGTAGATGTGACGGGGCAAGACGCCGCGTTCGACGCACAGAGCGGCGGCCGTGCCTGCCGCTTGCCCCACGACGGCGCAGGTCGCCATCACGCGCGTGGAGGTGAAGGCGACGTGCGAGCAACTGATGTTTCTTCCGGCCATCATCAGGTTGGCGATGTTCCGGCTGTAGAGCGCGCGGAGCGGAATGTTGTAGACCTCGGCGGTGCGAATCGCGCGGTTGGGCGCGAGGTCGGTCCGGTCAAAGCCTTCGGGCGGGTGATCGTCCATAGGCCAGCCGCCGATGGCGACGGCATCCTCGATGTCGCCCCGTTCGAGATCGTGCTGGGTGAGGATGTAGTCGCCGACCAGGCGCCGGCTGCCGCGCTTGCCGGGGAGGAAGCCCACCCAATCCAGGGCCCAATTGGCGCTCGTGGGGTGGTCGCCCGAGTTCTTGATGTAATCCCAGACGCCCATGACGATGGACAAGAGCTCGAAGCGGATGCGTTGCTGGTTGTGAATCGTGTCCCGGTCGCCTCCCCAGGCGATCCACCAGTAGCCGTAGTCCCAGGATCGGATGGGGCGAAAGCGCAGGTGCTCGCTGGTCACCTTCCGAGCCCAACGAGGCGGGCGGAACGGCATCGGCCGGCCGTAGTCGCGGGCGGTGAAGAGGATGCTCGAGCCGAGCGTGAGGTCGTCGGCCTGCTCGGGGGCGAGCGATTCGCCGAACTCGGCCCGCGCCTCGCGTCCGGTGCGCATTTCGGCGCCGGCCTCCAGTCCCAGGCGGCTGTCGCCGGTGGCGTCGATAAAGATGCGGGCGCGAATCCGGTAGAGATGCTCGGTGGAGTCCGAGCGGACCATCACCCGGTCGATGCGGTCGCCCTCGCGGTGCGCGGCAAAGAGGGTGCTGTCGAGCAGCAAGGTGATGTTCGGTTCGCTCACCACCTTGTCGTACAGGAGCAGATCCCACAGCTCGAAGGACCGCTGGGGGTTGTTGACGGCGTCCTCCAGGCGCAGCTCTTCGATGATGCCGCTCTCGCGCCAGCCGGGGCGTCCCTTGTGGCAGGAGGCGCCGACGACGTGCATCTTCACTTCGCTCGAGGAATTGCCGCCGAGCCGCGAGCGGTCCTGGACCAGGACCACACGCGCGCCGTGGCGGGCCGCGGCGACAGCGGCGCAGACTCCGGCCAGACCGCCGCCGGCGACGAGAACGTCGGTCTGGAGCTCGACGAGCCGCATGTGGGGTTCGGCAGGAATCTCACCCGGCCGGATTCCCGCCGGCGCCAAGCTCTGAAGAGCCTCGCTGATGTCGGCCGCCGACGGTTCCGGGCGAGGGGGGAGCTGGTCGGCAAAGACCGCTAGGGCGT
Organism: uncultured Bryobacteraceae bacterium; assembly: GCA_938003835.1. GTDB lineage: Bacteria > Acidobacteriota > Terriglobia > Bryobacterales > Bryobacteraceae > CALKXJ01. The sequence goes on from CALKXJ010000008.1 coordinate 215,564, forward strand.
AAGGGCCCAGGCCGAAACCGGTCAACCAGTCACGCCGCCGCATAGACCTCCATGGTAGTCCACCCGATGATAGCTGGCCGGAATTCCGATTACAAGGCGACACGCCTGTTATAATCCGGCTGAAGTTCACCTACCGCGACGATGAGGACGGCTCTCATCACCGGCATAACGGGTCAGGACGGCTCCTACCTGGCGCGCCTGCTTCTCGAGAAAGGCTACGTCGTCCACGGGATCATCCGCCGCGCCTCGACCTTCAATACCGACCGGATCGACGAGCTGTACCGGGATCCGCACGAGCCGGGCGTGCGCCTGTTCCTGCATTACGGCGACATGGCCGACGGGGCGAGTCTCCGGCGGGTGCTCGAGCGAGTGGCCCCGGATGAAATCTACAATCTGGCGGCGCAGTCGCACGTCAAGGTCTCCTTCGAGCAGCCGGAGTATACGGCCGACGCAGTGGCGCTCGGAACGCTGCGGCTGCTCGAGGCCTTCCGGCAGTATGTCGAGACGACCGGCAAGCAGGTGCGTTTCTATCAGGCCGGCTCTTCAGAGATGTTCGGCGCCTCACCACCGCCGCAAAACGAGGCGACTCCGTTTTCTCCGCGGAGCCCCTATGCGGTATCGAAGGTCGCGGCGCATTGGTATGCGGTCAATTACCGGGAGGCTTACAATCTCTTCATCGCCAACGGCATCCTGTTCAATCACGAGTCGCCCCAGCGCGGCGAGACCTTCGTGACGCGCAAGATCACGCGGGCGGTCGGGCGGATCAAGTACGGCCTGCAAAGCAAGCTCTATCTGGGAAACCTGGAGGCGCGGCGCGACTGGGGCTTCGCCGGCGACTACGTGGAGGCGATGTGGCGCATGCTCCAGCAGCCGGCCCCGGACGATTACGTGATCGCCACCGGCGAGGCGCACACCGTGAGGGAGTTCGCCGAGGAGGCGTTCGGGCTGGTCGGGCTGGACTGGAGGCGTCACGTGGAGCTCGACCCGCGCTACCTGCGCCCCACCGAGGTGGATGCGCTTCTCGGCGACGCTTCGAAAGCCCGGCGGCTGCTGGGCTGGCAGCCCACCGTCGGCTTCAAGGAGCTGGTGCGCATGATGGTGGAGCATGACCTGGAGCTGGCGCGGCGCGAGGCAATGCTCAAGGCCAGCGGCTTTCCGGTGACGCCTGGGGGCAGGATGTGAACCCGGACTCGCGCATCTATGTGGCGGGGCACCGCGGCCTGGTCGGCTCCGCACTCTGCCGCCGGCTGGAGCGGGCGGGCTTCCGCAACCTGATCGTCCGGACGCGCCAGGAGCTGGATCTGCTCTCGCAGTCCCAAGTGGAGCGCTTCTTTGCCGAGCAGCGTCCGGAATATGTCTTTCTGGCCGCGGCGCGCGTGGGCGGCATTCAAGCCAACCGGACGCGGCCGGCCGAGTTCATCTACGAGAACCTGGCGATCGAGGTGCACGTCATTCACGCCGCGTGCCGCTGGGGGGTCAGAAAGCTGCTCTTCTTGGGTTCCTCGTGCATCTATCCGAGGCTGGCGCCTCAGCCGATTCCCGAGTCGGCGCTGCTTGCCGGTCCGCTCGAGCCCACCAACGAGCCCTATGCCGTCGCCAAGATCGCAGGGGTGAAGATGTGCCAGGCTTACCGGCGCCAGTATGGCTTCGACGCCATTTCGCTGATGCCGACCAACCTTTACGGGCCGGGAGACAACTTTGATCTCGAGACCGCCCACGTGCTTGCCGCGCTGATTCGCCGGTTCGACGAGGCGCGCGAGCAGGGCAAGGATTCGGTGACGCTCTGGGGCACGGGCACGCCCCGACGCGAATTTCTCCATGTGGACGATCTGGCCGATGCGGCGCTCTTCCTGATGGAGCGATACACGGGCGAGGAGATCATCAACGTGGGCTGCGGCGAGGATCTCACGATAGCCGAACTGGCGCGCCTGGTGGCGGAGATCGTCGGCTACCGCGGGGAAATCCTCTTCGACCGATCGATGCCCGACGGCACGCCGCGTAAGCTGCTGGACGTCTCACGCCTGTTTGCGCTCGGCTGGCGTCCGAGGATCGGGCTGCGGGAAGGAATTACCGAGACCTGGCGCTGGTGGCGGGAGCACGGCCGCGGCGCGCCAATGGCGCGGACCTGATCCTGGCAGCCAGTATAATGAGACACGAGCCGGGGCCGTCTTCGCCCAGCGAAGACCGCGCCGGCCGGGAGGTCAGCTCGTGGAGAAAGCATCGACTCGCCGCAAGTTCGTAGGGAGCGCGAGCGCCGCAACGGCGTTCTGGATCCTCAAACCTGAATCGGTCCGCGGTTCGCAAGCCAATTCCGCCGTCTCGGTCGGCGTGATCGGCTGCGGCAACCGCGGCATGTATGTTTCCGGGCTGTTTGCCAAGAACGAGTTCGCGCGCGTGGCTGCGGTCTGCGACATCTACGAGGATCGGCTGGAGGCGGCCCGGAAGCAGTATTCGGGGGCGCGTGTTTTCAAGAGCCATCAGGATCTGCTGGGCTCGGATGTGGACGCGGTGCTGATCGCTACGCCGGCCTACCTGCACCCGGAGCATTTCGAGGCCGCGGTGGCGGCGCGGAAGCACATCTTCATGGAGAAGCCGGCGGCGGTCGATCCGGCCGGCTGCCGGCGCGTGCGGGAGGCCGCGCTGCGTGCCGATCCCCGCAAGCGCATCACGGTGGATTTCCAGCAGCGCTACGGCAAGGATTACCGCGAGGCGCACCGCATCGTCACCGGGGGCCAACTCGGCGAGATCAAGATGGTGCGCGCCTCCTGGCTGGGCGGCGGGCCGCCGATCGCCACCGGCCATCCGGCGGACCAGGAGCGGGTGCGGAACTGGTTTTTCTACCGGGAGCTCTCCGGCGACATTCTGGTGGAGCAGGACTGCCACAACATCGACGTGGTGAACTGGTTTCTGGGAAAGCACCCGGTGCGGGTTTCCGGTTACGGCTCCCGTCAGGTACGGCATTACGGGAACATCTTCGACAACGTCGCCTGCACCTTTGCCTACGATGATGGGCGGCTGTTCAGTTACTCCGCCAATCAGTTCCGCACGCCGGGCTTTTCCGACGTCTCGGAGACCTTCATCTGCGAGCACGGCGCCCTGAACGTTTCCCGCCGCGGCTACACCATCTGGCGGGAGAAGGCGCCCGAGGTGCGTGTGGAAACCAAATACGACATCACCATCGACGCGGTGAACGAGTTCGTCGAGGGCGTGCGCCGCGGCATGATCGAGAACTTCGGCGTGGCGGCGGCCGAAAGCACGCTGACGGCGGTGATGGCGCTTCACGCCTGCGTCACCGGGCGCGAGGTGAGCTGGGAAGAGATCTCGGCCGCCTGAGAGGCCCCGATGCTTCGCGACAAGAGCCTGATTCCGCTTTCGCAGCAGCACCACAACGGCCTGGCGCTGGGCGTGCTGGTTCGGCGTGCACTGGCTGAGGACGCGGGCCCGGAAAACGTCGAGCGGCAGGCACGCCGCATCGTCGAGCGCTATGAGATCGAGCTCACCAATCACTTCGCGATCGAAGAGGAGGTCCTGTTTCCGGCCTGCCCGCCGGAGCTGGTAGGCCCGCTCGTCGAGGAACACCGGCGGATGGAGGCGCTCGTCGAAGAGCTCCGCGCCGGGCCGCGCCTGGAGACGATCGAGGAGTTTCTCGAACTTCTCCGGGGCCACATCCGGCGTGAGGAAGAGGGGCTGTTCGAGCGCATCCAGCGGGAGCTGCCGCGCGAGACGCTCGACCGGCTCGGAGGCGAGATTGACGCCCGCGCCGTCCGAGTTTGCTTATGAATCAGAAGGTTCTTACTGAAACCCGCCTTCCGGGCGTGGAGCTCTACGCACGCGGAAAGGTGCGCGACATTTATCGGGTGGACGACAGGCTGCTCATTGTCGCCACCGACCGGATTTCGGCCTTCGACTACATCCTGGGTTCGGGGATTCCCCGCAAAGGCGAAATCCTTACCCAACTGTCGCTGTTCTGGCTGGATTTCCTCAAAGATGTGGTGCCGAACCACCTGATCACGGCCCGCGTCGAAGCCTACCCCGAGCCGCTCCCCGCTTACCGCGACCAGCTCGAGCGCCGCTCCATGCTGGTGCGCCGCGCGCAGATGCTCGAGGTGGAGTGCGTCGCGCGAGGATATCTCGCCGGCTCGGGCTGGAAGGATTACAAGGCCACCGGCTCGATCTGCGGCATTGCGTTGCCGCCGGGACTCGAGGAGAGCGCGGAATTGCCGGAGCCGATCTTTACGCCGGCGACGAAGGCGCAATCCGGGCACGACATCAACATCAGCTTCGAGGAGGCGGCGGCGCTCATCGGGCGCGAGGTGGCCGAGCGGGTTCGGGATCTGACGCTCGAGATCTATCGCCGGGCGGCGAGCTATGCGCGCGGGCGCGGGATCATCATTGCCGATACGAAGTTCGAGTTCGGCTTTGCCGACGGCGAGCTGATTCTGGCCGATGAGGTGCTGACGCCCGACTCCTCGCGTTTCTGGCCGGCAGCCGGTTATCGGCCCGGAGGTCCGCAACCCTCCTTCGACAAGCAGTACGTGCGGGATTATCTCGAGTCGATCCGGTGGAACAAGCAGCCGCCGGCGCCCAGCCTGCCCGAGGAAGTGGTGCGCAACACCAGCGCCAAGTATCTGGAAGCCTACCGGCTGCTGACCGGCAAGTCCCTGTGAACTGGAACTGGCTGGACTACTTGCTGGCGGTGTTGGTCGCCGCCTCGGTGGTGGCGGGCTTCCTGAAGGGATTCGCCCGCACCGGCATTGCGCTCGCGGCGGCTGCGGCCGGTCTGCTCTGCGGCATCTGGTTTTACGGGACCGCAGGGGCTTTCCTGCGCCCCTATGTCAGTTCTCCGGCGGTCGCCAACTTCATCGGCTTCTGGATCGTTTTTGGCTTGTGCGTACTTGCCGGGGCGCTGCTCGGCCGGTTGCTCGCGGCCCTGCTCCGATGGGCTGGACTCTCCTGGTTCGACCGGATGCTGGGCACCGGTTTCGGCCTGCTGCGCGGCCTGGTCGTCGCGGTGGCGATCGTGCTCTTGTTGCTGGCCTTTCCGCTTGAGCCGCCGCCGCGTGCCGTGGTGGAGTCGCGGTGGGCGCCGTACTTGGTGGGGGCGGCGCGCGCCTGCGCGAGCCTTGCGCCGCGCGAGCTGCACGACGCCTTCCAGTCGAGCTACGAAAAGGTGCGCGAGCTGTGGAAGCAGGCCCTGGAGAAGCCCAAACCCCTTCCCAAGACCGAGATCTGATCAGAACCGGCGGGTCCACTCCCTGGGCCAGCGCTCGATGACCACTTTCTTGTCAGTGTAGAACTCGACGGCATCCCAGCCCTGCCCGTGCAGGGTTCCGAGAAAGCTGTCTTTCCAGCCGCTGAAGGGGAACCACGCCATCGGCGCGGCAATGCCGACGTTCACCCCGATGTTGCCTGCCGGGACCTCGTAGCGGAAGCGCCGGGCCGCCAAGCCGCTGGCGGTGAAGATCGAGGCGGCGTTGCCGTAGGGATTGGCGGCGATCATGCGGATCGCCTCGTCGAGGTCGCGCGCGTGCGCCAGGCTCAGCACGGGACCAAAGATCTCGGTCGTGGTGAGTGGGCTTTCCAAGGGAACGCCTTCGAGCACCGTGGGGCGAACAAAGAAGCCGTCCTCGTAGCCAGCGACGACGGCGCCGCGGCCGTCGACGATGCCGCGCGCGCCCTCCCGGATTCCTTCGGCGATCAGCGCCTCGATGCGGCGCTGGCTCTCGCGGGAGATCACGGGCCCCATCTCGACGGTGTCGTCGAGGCCGGAGCCGACCTTGAGCGAGGCGGCGCGGGCGGCGATCGAGTCGCGGAAGCGCTCGTGGATCGCGCCGACGGTGACCGCCACGGAGACAGCCAGGCAGCGCTGGCCTGCGCAGCCGAAAGCGCTGTCGCTGATGATCTGAGTGGCCCCCTCGATTTCCGCGTCGGGCATGATGACGACGTGGTTCTTCGCTCCCGCCTGGCACTGCACGCGCTTGCCGTTGGCCGCGGCGCGCGCGTAGACCTGGCGGGCCGCGCCGGTAGAGCCGACGAAGCTGATGGCGCGCACCCCGGGATGGTCGATCAGGGCCTCGGCGGTCTGGCGGCCGCCGTTGACCAGGTTGATGACTCCCGGCGGGAGTCCGGTTCTCTCGATGAGCTCGATCACCTTCTGCATGGTGAACGGCACTCTTTCCGAGGGCTTGGCGATGAAGGTGTTCCCGCAGGCGATGGCATAGGGCAGGAACCAGAGCGGGATCATCGCCGGGAAGTTAAAGGGCGTGATTGCTGCGACGACGCCGAGGGGCTGCCGGATCATCATCTCGTCGATACCGCCGACGACATCCTCGAGGTTGTAGCCCTGCGTGAGCATCGGAATGCCGCAGGCCGTCTCGACGTTCTCGATGCCGCGGCGTAACTCCCCGCGCGCTTCCGCCAGCGTTTTGCCGTTTTCAATGGTGATGGTGCGGGCGAGTTCCTCGAGATTGTCCTCGAGAAGCTGCTTGAGCCGGAACAGGTATTGGATGCGCTCACCCGGGGGCGTGGCGCGCCAGGAGGGGAAAGCGGCGGCAGCGGCTTCGACGGCCGCAGCGACGTCGCCGGCGTCGCCCAGCGGAACGTGGCCGAGCAGGTTGCCCGTGGCCGGGTCGTGTATGTCACCCCACTCCCGGGTCCGTGGCGTGCGCCAGGCGCCTCCGATGTAGTTGCGCACTTCAGGCAGGCTTGTGGCGGGATGCATCCCTACGAGTATGTCACGCCGGTTGCCGGTTCGCTCAGACGGTGACGCCGTCCAGCCGCGTCAGGCCGGCTTCGAGAGCCCAGCGAATCGCCTGTTGATATTCGGCGGCGGTGATTCTCCGCGAAAGAACGGGATATTTGTGGGCCTCGTGCTCGGGCCGGTACTGCCCCATGATGTTGACGTAAGTGCCGGGGGTGAGTTCGCGCGCCACCCACTGGACGAACTTGTCGGTGCCGGCAATGTTCTCGGGCATCACCAGATGGCGGATCATCAGCCCGCGCAGCGCAATGCCGCGCTCATCCACCACCACTTCGCCCACCTGGCGGTGCATCTCCTTGATGGCGGCGGCCGCGGCCTCCGGATAATCGCTCGCTCCCGCAGAGTACTTGGCCGCCATCTCGCCGTCCGTGTACTTGTAATCGGGCAGGTAGATATCCACGATGCCGTCCAGAAGCTGGATCACCTCGAGCGATTCGTAGCCGCCGCAGTTGTAAACCAGTGGAATGTTCAGGCCCAGACTGATCGCGGTGCGCAGGCCGCTGACGATGTTCGGGACGACGTGCGTCGGTGTGACCAGGTTGACGTTGTGGCAGCCGATCTCCTGCATGCGCACCATCAGCCGTCCGATCTCTTCGTCCGAGACATAGCTGCCGTCGCCGCGGTGGTTGATCTCCCAGTTCTGGCAGAAGACACAGCGCAGGTTGCAATAGGAGAAGAAGATCGTTCCCGAACCGCCGCGGCCCACAAGCGGCCGCTCCTCGCCAAAGTGCGGATGGGCGGAGTAGACCTTGGCGCGGGAGGTCGAGCGGCATACGCCGGTCTCCCAGCGCGCCCGGTTGACGCCACACTCGCGCGGGCACAGGCGGCAGCTCTTGTAAATCTCCTTGAGCGCTTTGATGCGCTTGTCGAGTTCTCCGGAACGAGCCAGCTTCAGATAGGCCGGTTTGAAATCTTTCCGGCGCATCACCGGGAGCGGTTCGCCCTTACCGGTGCCCTGGCAGCCTTCAAGAGGTGCAATCGACACAAGCCCCACTCCGAAAGCTTTGACGGCAAATTCGCGCCGCGACTGCATGATGGAAGGCCCTCCCGCTCTGACACCCTCATTATACCGCCATACTGGAAAAAGGGGTCTAGAATTCGTTTCCCGGACGCCGTCCGGCGGGCACCGCTTCGCCCAGATTGATCGAGCCGCCGGCTTCACGCACCCAGTTGCGGTTCCAGGATGGGATCTCCACCACCACGTCGCCGCGGACGACGGACTGACAGGCGAGCCGGGAGTGGAGCGTCAAACCGGCCGCCAGGTCCAGCCGGTCAGCCTCGTCCTCCTCGATTTCAGAAAGATTGTCCTCCCCCTGGCGGACGATGACGTGGCAGGTGGTGCACGCGCAGTTTCCGCCGCAGGCGTGCTCGAGCGGGATGCCGAAGTTGAGCGCCACATCGAGCAGCGAGCCGGGTTTGCCGTGATGGCGATAGGGGAGTTGGCCGAGCTCGAATTCGACGAGAACGTTTGCCGGCAAAAACGTTACTTTTGCCACACCCCGATTATATCGTCCGGCCGATTCAGGACCGTGCTTTCAGCAGGTCGCGGATCTCGGCCAGCAGCACCTCTTGCCGCGGGGGCTCGACCGGCGCCGGAGTAGTCTCCTGCTCGCGCTTCAACCGGTTGATCTGCCGGATCACCAGAAAGATCGCGAAGGCGACGATGAGGAAGTCGATGATGGTGTTAATGAAGACGCCGTAGGCGATGACCACGGCGCCGGCTTCCCGGGCGGCAGCCAGCGTGGGATAGCTGCCTCCGGAAAGGTTGAGATAGAGCTCCGAAAAGTCCACCTTGCCGAGCAGCATGCCGATGGGGGGCATCAACACGTCGTTGACGAACGAGCTGACGATCTTGCCGAAAGCCGCACCGAGAATGATGCCGACCGCCATGTCCACCACGTTGCCCCGCATGGCGAACTCGCGAAACTCTCTGAGCATGGATTCCTCCTTGTGACAGGTTTCTCCGACCCGGTCCGCGATGCTAGCACTGCGCGATAGACTTTCGCAACTCGTCCACGCATGGTCAGCCGGTATGATATCCTGTTCAAGTTAAGGAAACCCGGTGGCTGGGCTAAAGCGCCATATCGGTCGGCTGGCGGCGCCTGTTTTTGCCTTGGCCGGTGCGCTCGTGCTGGTCTGGTTGACCAGTATCCTGCCCGCGCTCGAGATTGCCCACTCCGGGGACCCAACGCACCGCTGCGAGCTTTGTCAGCTCGGGCAAAGCGCTGCTGTCAAGCCATCATCGGGAGGCCTGCGAGCTCCTTCCATCCAGGGCACGAGCCTTGTGCCTGCCGGGCCGGTCAAAGCTGCACCACAGGCCGCGCTTCTGTGGCGCTCCCCCCGCTCTCCTCCCGCGTAGTTTCTTCTCCTTCGCTTTTTCTCTGTATCGAGTCAGCGCGCCCGTGGAGACGCCGGGCGGAATGCGGGACTCTTCCCAGATTAGGCGTCTTGCTGTGAATGGGTTAAAGGAGAGGATTTCATGCAAGGATTGATTCGAACGGCTTTGTTCGGCCTGATACTTTTTGTTTCGTGTTCGCCAGCGGTGCTTTGGGGACAAGGGGGGCGCATTGAAGGCGAGGTTCTCCTAAAACGTACGGGCGACCCGTTGCATAATGCCGTGGTTCACTTGGACGAGTTGGGCCGTACGGCGCAGACGAACCATCAAGGCCGCTTCGCGTTTGACAACGTGCCCCCGGGAGAGTACCGCCTCCACGCCCATGCGGACATAGCCCTGACGGAGGCGGCCGAGACGGTGACCGTTGCTGCCGGCGGCACGGCCCGAGTCAAGATCGAGTTGGATCTGGCCACCGTTCGGGAGAGGGTGACGGTCACGGCCACGGGGGTCCCACAGAGCGTCTTCGAAAGCTTTCAGGCGGTGGATGCCCGCAACTCCTTCGATCTGGCCACACAGATCTCCCCCACGATCGGCGAGACGCTCGCCAACCGGCCGGGAAACGGCGTCGCCATGCGCAGTTTCGGACCGGGCTCGGGCCGTCCGATCATCCGAGGCTTCGACGGCGACCGCGTCCTGATCTTGCAGGATGGCATCCCGACTGGAACGCTTTCCTCCCAATCGGGCGATCACGCCGAGCTGATCAACACAGCCGGCCTTGACCGTCTGGAGGTGGTGAAGGGCCCGGCCACGTTGCTCTACGGGGGCAGCGGCATGGGAGGCGTGGTGAACGCCATCACCCGCCACCATGCGTTTCACGAACATCCTCACCGGGGCCTGCGAGGATATCTGTCCGGCACGGGCGGCTCTGCCAACGCTTTCGCCAACGGCTCGGGCGGCTTCGAATACGGTCTCAAGAACTGGATGGTGTGGGGCGGAGGAGGCGGGCAGCGCAGCGGCGATTACGGGACGCCGATTGGCAGAATCCCGAACTCCGACACGCGGCTTTCGACCGGCTACGCGGGCCTAGGGCGCTACGGGAACAGACACTTCTTTAGCCTCAACGCAACTTACGACAGCGGACTCTACGGTGTGCCGTTCTCCAACCTCTTGCACGGGCACGAGCACGAGCCGGAGCAGCAGGCGCAAGGCAGCCGAGGGAAAGCGGCCGCGCCGGTGCGGGCCGAGGAACATGATCACGAGCACGAGCTGGCGCGCACGGAACTGGACAGCAACCGGCAGGCGTATCAGTTCAGTTGGGGCGTCCGAAACCCGCTCCAGGCGCTTGAAAATTTTACATTGCGCCTCAACTACAGCCGTTGGCGTCACGATGAAGTCGAGCTGTTCGACGATGGTCACCGCCAGACCGGCACGCGCTTTGACAACCGCCAGTTCGTCTGGCGTGGCACGTTCGAGCAGGCCCGGCGGGGCAGCCTATCCGGACGCTTTGGTTTCTGGGGGATGGTACGCGACTACAGGGCGACGGGCGAGGAGGCGCTGGCGCCGCCGGTCGATCAGCAGGCCTTTGCCCTGTTCGCTCTGGAGGAGGTGAATCTGGAGCGCGTGAAGTTCCAGTTTGGCGGGCGCCTCGAGCACAACCGGTACACGCCGGGCGAAGCCGAAGAGCCGTTTCCCAACCGCAGCTTCACCGGCGTGGCGGCTTCGGGGGGCATCCAGGTCGGGCTGTGGCAGGGAGGGGTCTTCCTGGCCAATTACAACCGCTCCTTCCGCGCCCCGGCGCTCGAGGAGCTCTACAACCGGGGGCCCCATGCCGGCAACCTCGCCTACGAGATCGGCAATCCGCGCCTGAAGCCCGAAACCGGCAACGGTCTCGACCTTTCGCTTCGCCAACGCAGCCGCCGCGCACAGGGCGAATTCAACCTGTTCTATTACGACTTCAGCAACTTCGTCTTTCCCTTCGCCACCGGCGAGCGGGAAGAGGGCTTCCAGGTCATCCGGTTTGCCGAAGCCGACAGCCGCTTCTACGGCACGGAGCTGAACCTGGGCTTGGGGCTCCACCGCTACCTCTGGCTGCACCTCGGCGCTGACTACGTCAACGCACAGGAGAAGCGAGAAAAGATCTCCTTGCCGCGGATTCCGCCGCTGCGCGGCCGCGCGGGGCTGGAATGGAACTGGCAGGGCTGGCGGATCGAGCCTGAGCTGATCGTGGCCGCCCGTCAGGACCGCACCTTCACCGGGGAGACCGAAACGCCAGGCTACGCCGTCTTTCACTTGACGGCGTCATACATCATCACCCGGGGACATTTCGTCCACCAGTTCGCCGTCAATACGTTCAACCTTGGCGACCGACTCTACCGAAACCACTCGTCTTTCCTCAAGGATCTGGCGCCGGAGATTGGCCGCGGCGTGCGCTTTACGTACCGCGTGCGTTTCTACTGAGGCCGGCCTAGGCCGCCATGCGCCCGAAGATGCGCCGGATCGCCTGAAGCGTATCGTCGGCGTCCTGCTCGGTGTGGACGACGGAGACGTAAAAGCGGCCGTCGGGCAGCAGGTACAGGCCTTCCTCGAGGGCTAACCGGATGAAGGTGGCGAGCCGGGCCCGGTCATCTTCGAGCGTGTCGCGGTAGTCGACCAGTGCGGCCTTCTTCGTGAAGTGGATCGCGAACGCGGCGCCGAAACCGCACACCGCCAGATCGATCCCCGCCTCTTGCGCGGCCGTGGCGATCCCTGACATCAGGGTGCGCCCAATCCGGTTGGCGTGCTCGAGCAGGGCGCCGCCGTCTCGCGTGAGCTCTTCGAGCGCCACCTTCGCACCGGTCAGCGATACGGGGTTACCGTTGAAGCTGCCCCCGTAAGCCACTCCTCCGGTATAGAGCAGATCGAGGATGTCCTGGCGGCCGGCGATCACGCTGAGCGGCATGCCTCCGCCCGCCGCTTTGCCGAATGTCGCCAGGTCGGGCGTCACGCCGAAATGAGCTTGCGCGCCGCCCGGAGCGATGCGAAATCCTGTGATCACCTCGTCGAAGATCAGGAGCGCCCCGTAGCGCCGGGTGATGTCGCGGGCAGCTTCGAGATAGCCCGGCGCCGGCATCAGGCAGCCGCTGTTGCACAGCACCGGCTCCATGATGACGGCAGCGATTTCCTCGCCCCGCTGCTTGAAGGTCTTTTCGAGCAGATCGCTCCGGTTCCACGGCAGCACGATCACGTTATCGACCGAGTTCGGAACCTGACCGCGCGATTCGAGTACGGCGTTCGGCGCCTCGAGCGGTCCGACGCGGTCGGCGGGAGGTTTGTAGCTAATGAGCACCGAGTCGAACCAGCCGTGGTAGTGGCCCTCGAACTTCACGATCCGGTTGCGCCCGGTAAAGGCCCGGGCCAGCCGCCAGGCGCACTGGACGGCCTCGCTGCCGCTCGAGGTGAAAATGAGCCGCTCGGCGCACGGCACGGCGGCCTGGAACCGTTCGGCCACCTCGATTTCCAGCCGGTGCTGCGCGCCATAGGCAACCGGTCGTCGCGCCTGCTCGGCAAGCGCGTCGACCAGCTTCGGGTAGCAGTGGCCCAGGATGGCCGGACCCCAGGCTAGGGCGTAATCGATGTACTCGTTGCCGTCCTCATCGATCAGGTGCGAGCCGCACCCGTGACGGAAGTACAAAGGCACCGGAGCTTTGGCGCGAAACGGGCTGCTAACGCCGCCGGCCAGCGAGCGCCTCGCCCGCTCCAATAACTCCACGGAGGTTCTCCACTTTTCGCTCACTATCGACTCTCCTTCAGGTCAAAGCCGGGGACGGGCGGCACCGTCCAGCCGCAGAGATCAGTTCGCAAGGAAGACCGGCTGCGTCCAGGCGATGTCTCCATTCGAGGAGACGACGCGCGCCCGGACGTAGCGCTCGCCGCGGAACCTGTACACCGCGGTGTTATCGACCGATTTGGCCAGCGTCTGGCCGCCCGGGCCGATGAAGTAGGTAGTATAACGCTGGGAGCTCTGGGGCTTGATGTCGACCCGCAGCTCGGTCTCGGACGCCTGCACGTCGGCCAGCTCGACTCCGGTAGAGGCGTAGAAATTGCCGGCCGCGAGGGCCTCCAGGATGTCCTGCGCCGTGAGGGCGGGGGCACGGACCATCACCCATCCGCGACCGGGGTTGGAGTACTGCCGTCCCCAGTTCTTGAAGTGGTGCGCATCGTCCGTCGCCACCCCATAGATCTTCCGCCCGGCGGTCAGCAACGCGTCCCACATCTCATCGAGCGACTCGAAGCCCCCGCCGCCGAAATTGTTCACTAGCGGGTGGCCGTTGTAAACCTCGATGAAGCTCAGGTCGCGGATTTCGAGCAGGTCCTTCGACCGAAAGGCCCAACCGAAGTTCGGGTGATTGAGAGCCGGCAGCCCGCCGGCGCGCCGGATGGCGTCGACATTCCGTTGGACGGTCTCGGCCAGGGTCGAGCCGCCGGCCGGCTCGACCAGTCCGCGCGGATTATAGGCGTTCAAATGGACGGGCGCCTGCCCGAAGCGGTCGGTGACCTCCTCGCCCGGGATGAGCAGGAACCGCTCCTTGGCCCCGTAGACCGCATTGAGCCCGTCCACCTCGGTGAAATAGTTGTGATCGCTCAGGATCAGGAAGTGGTAGCGATTGGCGCGATACCAGGCGGCCACCTCGGCGGGCGTCGAATCGCCGTCGCTGTTCAGCGTGTGCGTGTGCAGGTTGCCCTTGTACCAGTTCAGTCGCGGGGCCTGGACGGCGCGGCTCGGGCCGACGGCAGCCAAAGCCCAAATAGCGCCGCCGGCGAGCAACAGGCGAATGGCGTAGGTCACGTTCATCCTTCCCGACATTATCCCCCATGCAACCGCGGCTGCAATCGAGCATCCAAGGAGGTAGCAAGGAGGGACATGTGCGTCGCCGCAATTTTTCGACCCTGCTGGCCGGCCTGGCAGGTTTGACTGCCTGCGGCGGAGGTCAGGCGAAGGAGCCGGCCCGATCGCGGAAACCGAAAATGGTCAAGATCGTCGAATTCTCGGCCGATGGCAAACGTCTGGGGACCGTCGAGGTCGAACGGGTCGTCAAGACGGACGAGGAGTGGAAACAGCAGCTTTCGCCGCTCGCCTATAAGGTGACTCGGAGGAAAGGCACGGAGATCGCCTGCACGGGCATTTACGACAAGCACTACGAAAAGGGCATCTACCGGTGTGTCTGCTGCGGCACGGCGCTCTTCAGCTCCGAGCACAAGTTCAATTCCCGCACCGGCTGGCCGAGCTTCTTTGCCCCGATCGCGCGGGAGAACATCGAGACGGAGGCGGATTTCAGCTTCGGCATGTATCGGGAAGAGGTGCTCTGCAAGCGCTGCGGCGCCCATCTCGGGCATGTATTCCCGGACGGCCCGCCGCCCACCAACCTTCGCTACTGCATCAACTCAGCCGCGCTGGTTTTCGAGAAGGCCGCCCCGTAAGACGCCGCGCTACTCGTAGCGCAACGCCTCGGTGGGGTTCAGCCTGGCGGCCCGGTTTGCCGGCAGGAGCCCAAAGATCACGCCTACGGCGAACGAGACGCCGAAGGCCATCCACACAGAGAGCCACGAGAAGCTGATTTCGAGGCCCTCCACCAGCCGGCGGGCTGCGATCGGGATCGACACGCCGAGGAGGATGCCGGCCAGGCCGCCACCCAGACTGATCAGCACCGCCTCGGTCAGGAACTGCTGCTGGATGTCGCGGGCGCGGGCGCCGATCGCCCGGCGGATACCGATTTCCCGCGTCCGCTCGGTCACCGTCACCAGCATGATGTTCATGATGCCGATGCCGGAGATCACCATGGCGATCGCGGCGATGAGGATGAGCACGACGGTCAGGATCAGGGCGATGTTCTTGGCCGCGTTGAGGATCGCCGTCAGATTGCCAACGTAGTAGTTCGCTCCGCGGCGGTGGCGCCCCTCGATGATCAGGCGCACCTGCCGCGTCACCTGCTCGACTTCGGCCGCCTCGCGCGCCTGCACGTACATCGGTTCGATCCGCTCGTAAGGCGTGAAATAGAGCATCACGGTGACCGGGATGAGAATCGTTTCGCGCGCGAGCTCCGACAGACCGAAGCTCTCCACCTTTTCGCGGAAGGTGCCCACCACGGTGAACTCGAGCCCAAAAATCTTGACCTTCTCGCCGATGGCGGCCGACTGCGAGCCGAACATGCGGTTGGCCAGCCGCTCGGTAAGCAGGGCGACCCTCTGGCGCAGGCTGACGTCGCTTGCCACCAGCGACCGCCCGGCCAGCCGGACTAGGTTGCGCACCCCGGCGTAGTACTCGTCGGTGCCCAGAATAAGCACGTCCCGTGGCTGCCCCGCCACCAGGAGGCTGTCATAATTGGCAATGACTCCGGTGGCCGCACGAATCCTCGGGCCGAGCTGGCGCCGCACGGCCTCGACGTCGGCGAGCTTCAAGAAGTCAGCGTCAACGGTGGCTGCCTCGCGCGTGCCCGTCTCGAAATAGGCAATGATCAGGTTGCTGCCGACGCCGCTGATCTGCTCGAGGATGTAATCGCGGCTGGTGAGCGAAATCGTGACGACCAGGATGATCGAGGCGTTGCCGATCACCAGCCCGAGGGCGGTGAGGAATGTTCGGATTTTGTTGGCGCGGAGGGCCTCGATGCTGAACCGGAGCGCCTCACCGAGCAGCATCGGCCCCCGAGCCCCTCAGACGGGCTGTGTGGCCCTCAGGCGGCGAGAGCTTTGCGGAACCGCGCGTGCAACCGGCTCTTGTAACGGGCGGCCGTGTTGTCTTTGATGATACCCCACTTGGCGGCGCGGTCGATGATCGAGAAGGTCTTGGGCAGCATCCGCTCCGCCGCCGTCAGGTCGCCCTTGTCCAGCGCTTTGCGCAGGGCCTTGATCTGGCCGCGCAGTCGCGACTTCCGGGCGCGGTTGACAATCGTCCGGCGCTTGATCTGCCTTGCCCGTTTGAGAGCCGAGTAATGCTCCGCCATCCTGCGAGCTTCGCTCCTAGGTGAAGGAAATGTTAAGCGTTAGGATAGCGTACCGGTGCCCGCTACGTCAACCGCGGCCCCCGGCGCTCTCCCGGGCGGCTTTGGCCTTCGCCTTCGCCCAGACGACCAGGCGCCGTAAGGGCGGGAAAAACTCGCTCAGGATGAGCAGGCCGGGGATCAGAAAGACCCAGCCCGGCATGATGGGCAGAATCAGTCCGGCCACGCCGAGCCCTACGAGCAGGAACCCGCCACCCAAGCGTGCCGCCTTGCCCAGCATCAGCTCCCCACTTGCCAGTCTAGCATCCGACCCTCCAGCCGCCCGACTACCAGAAGGTACTATGACGAGTTTTACCGAAAAACGGCTCTCCGCTGTTGACCTTCGCCGCCGCCCACACTACAGTGAAAGTGAGAATGATGGAAAGGCGAGACCAGCGCCGGTTCAGACGCTTCGAGCTCCACCTGCCCTTCGAGCTGGTTCGTGCCGGCTCGCAACCGCTGAGCGGGCGGGGCGAGACCCGCAACTTGAGCTCCGGCGGCGTGCTCTTCGTCACGGACCACGAGGTGGAGGTGGGTGATGTCATCGAATACATCATCACCCTGCCGGGCCCCGACGGACACAAGGTCAAGCTGCATTGTGTGGGCAAGGTGATCCGGCTGGAACGCCCACGAGGCCCGAACGCAGAAAAGCACTTGCGGGCTATCGCCGCCACCCTCGAACGCTACGAGTTCGTCCGCCCCGAAGAGGCTTGATTCGTCTCGACGCCGTGGCTCAAAATGGGCGGAGCCATGCGTGTCAACCGTGTCAAGAAAGCTCTGGCCGAAGGGCAAGTTCAGCTCGGCTGCGCCTTCGCCCAGTTCCGCTGCCCTGAGGTGGCGCGGATCCTCGCCGTCGCCGGCTTCCACTGGACCTACCTCGATACCGAGCACGGCAATTTCGGCATCGAGACGGTGCAGGACATCTGCCGCGCCGCCGTCGAATGGAACCTGTGTCCGGTGGTCCGGGTCGCCGATCTGCAATATGCTCTCATCGCCCGCGCCCTCGACAACGGGGCGATGGGTATCATCTTTCCCCGCGTTGAGTCGCCGGAACGGCTGGCGGAGGCGGTGAGCTGGACCAAGTTCCCGCCCGTCGGTGTGCGCGGCTTTGGCCTGACGCCCACCCACGTCGAATACGAGAACGCCACCATCTCCGAGATCGCCGAGCACGTCAACGCCAACACGCTCGTCGTCCTCCAGATCGAGACGGCGCTGGCAATCGAGCGCCGCGAGGAGCTGCTGGCGGTTCCGGGCATCGATGCGGTGATGATCGGCCCCGTCGACCTGTCGGTTTCGCTCGGCGTCCCCGGCGAGTTCTTTCACCCCAGGATGGTCGAGGCGATCGAGAAGGTGCGCGACAGTTCGATCGCCCACGGCGTGGCCCCCGGCATCCAGACGCGCACCGTCGAGCTGGCGAAGTTCTGGAAGGAGCGGGGCATGCGATTCCTGGGCTGCGGCGCTGAGACGGGGATGCTGCTTCAGGGTGCGCGCGGCATTGTGAGCGCCCTGAGCTGAAGGCGGCGCCGCGCCGCAAGCCCGGTTGTGCCGCGCCTCTGAAGGCGGCTATGCTGGAAACTTCGCCCGGCGGCGGGCCCGGGTCAAGCGCCGATGGTCGCCTTTGGATTTCTCGACTGGCTGTGGATCGTCCTCTACCTGCTCATCATGGTGAGCGCCGGGGTGCTGTTTTACCGGCTCGGCCGCCGGAGTGAGTCCGACTTCTTTCTGGCGGGCCGGGGTCTGCCCTGGTGGCTGCCTGCCGCCAGCGTCTATGCCACGCACACGGCCACGGACACGCCGATGTGGGTGAGCGGCGTCATCTATCGCCATGGGCTGGCGGGCCTGTGGTACTCCTTCTTCGCCGGCTGGTGCGCCATCAGCGCCTTCGTCTCGACGCGCATCTTCCGTCGCTCGCTCGCCTACACCCAGGCCGAATGGAACACCGTGCGCTTTAGCGGCCTCGGCGCGGAGCTGCTGCGGGGCTGGATGTCGGGCTGGCAGGTCTTCATGTCGATGTTCATCCTGGGCTGGGTGGGCATCGCCATGGGCAAGGTCTGCCAGTATGTGTTCGGCTGGCCCACCTGGATCGGTCTGGTGGTTTTCTCCTCGGTCTGCGCCGTTTACGTGATGGCGGCCGGCTACTGGGGCGTGATCATGGCGGATTTCCTCCAGGGGGTGGTCGCCTTTGCCGTGATTCTGATCGTCTCCGTCTGGGGAGTCGTGGCCGCCGGGGGACCCTCGGCGATCGTTTCTCGCCTCGAGGAGATGGGCGAGGGCTGGCGGCTGAATCCTCTGGCCTTCAGCGGCTGGTTCACCGGTGACTTCCCGATCGCCTGGTTCGTGACGATGCTGTTCATTGCTTTGCTCGGCGGCTTTGGCATGGGCACATCCATCGACTGGTATGTCGAGGCCCAGCGGATCCAGAGCGCCCGGACCGTGCGCGATGCGAGCTACTCCATCTGGTGGGGCACCGCGCTCGTTCTCATGCGCAACAGCATCTGGGCGGTGGCGATTCTCGGCTTCTATGTGCTCTACCCGCGGATCCCCGACACCGCCGATTATGAAATGGCCTGGTTCCGCATCGGCTTTGACTATTTGCCCGCAGGGATGCTCGGCTTCTTCTTTGCCGGCATCATCGCCATCCATATCTCGACCATCTCGGCTGTGCTGAACCTCGGAGCGATGTACTTCACGCGCGACCTCTACCTGCACTACTGGAAGCAGACCGCCTCGGAACGGGAACTGGTCTGGGTGGGCCGGGTGGCGACGCTCGTGCTGCTTGTCGGCTCGTTCTTCTATGGGCTGATCATGGAGGAGATCACCTCCTGGCTGATCTTCGCTCTGTGGATCATGGCCGCGGGCGTCTGGTTGCCGAACATCCTCCAGGTGGTCTGGTGGCGCTTTAACGCCTGGGGATATCTGGCTTCCTGGATCGCCAACCTCGGTCTAAGCTGGCTGGTGGTTTGGGTGCTGCCGAGCTTCGGGCTTTTGCCGGAGCTGCCGGACTACCAGCAGTTCTGGGTTCTGATGGTGCTCGGGGCGCTGATCTACCTGCCCATCACTTTCCTGACGAAGCCCGACGACATGGATCAGCTGGTGCGCTACTACGTGATGTCGCGACCCATCGGCTGGTGGGGACCGGTTCGGCGCGAGGCCGAGCGGCGAGGACTGCTCCGTCCTGAGGCAAGATGAAAGAGAGATCCGGCTGATGGCGTGGATTCGACGAACTTGGACACCGGCGGCGGCCGACGAGTGGACCCGGGAGGATTGGTACACGATTGTGATTTCGCCTCTCGCCTACATCCTGCTCATGGTGGGCGTGGCGCTCAGCCTCCTGCTATTTCCAGCCGGGTTTGCCGTCCTCGGCCTTGGGATTCTGGCGACGCTCCTCATGCATTGGATCATTGATCCCAAGCTCAAAGTAATTTCCGGCGAGTACGAAAAGAAGCAACGGCAGTATTTGGAAGAGCTCGAGCGGGCCGCGCGCTGGAAGGAGACGGGCCATGGATAATAAAGGCTTTTACATGGTAGTGGGCATGTCGATCGCCTACCTGGCTTCCTTCCTCGGCATGCTCTTGGCCTGGTACTCTTATCGACGCCACCGGAGGGATAAAAGAAAGTGAATACCGGGATGATCTTCGCGGCGGCGGAACGCATTGGCGGGCCTCTCTGGGGCATCCTGATTCCGGGCGTCATCCTTTTGGTGGCTTTGTGGGTTACCTGGTCTCTTTACAAACATTTTTCCGAGTAATTTATGACGAAAACTGAAAAATATCTAGGCGGTGCGCGAGGTTGGCTTCAGCCACTCGTGCACCTGACTAATAACCCAATCAGTTTTGTCGGAGTCTTTCTACTTACAGCGGCAGGAGTGGCGTTCTTCTTCATTCTTCCAGTTGAGATCCGCGCCGGCGCTAAGCATCCTTATCTCGGCATCTTCTCCTTTGTGGTGCTGCCGGCGACGTTCTTTCTGGGGCTATTGCTCGTGCCGGTGGGTATCTGGTTACGACTTCGGGGCGAGCGGCGCCGGCACCTGCTGCCTGAGGTCCTGCCTCCGCTGACCTGGCAGAATCGGGATTTCCGCCGCTTGGTGCAGTTCTTCGGCGTCGCGACGGCCTTCAACGTCATCATCGGGGGCTACTATAGCCATGCGACAGTCACCTACATGGACTCGAGCGGGTTTTGCGGGGTGACCTGCCACACCATGAAGCCGGAGTACACGGCCTACCTGGATTCGCCGCATGTCAACGTGCCGTGCGTCGACTGTCACGTCGGCGCCGGGGCGCGCGCCAATGTCGAGAGCAAGTGGCGCGGAGCCGGGCAATTGGTGGCCATGATACTCGATAGCTACGAGCGGCCGATCCCGACGCCGGTTACGACGCTGCGGCCGGCTCGCGAAACGTGTGAGAACTGCCACTGGCCGCAGAAGTTCGGCGGCTACCGACTCCGAGTCTGGGACAAGTTCGCCGAGGACGAGCACAATAGCCCGTCCAAGTCGGTCCTGGTGATGCGCATCGGCGGCGGTTCGATGACCACCGGGATCCACGGCTTTCATGTGGCACCCGGCATCGTCATCGAATACGCCGCCAATCCCAAGCGCACCGAGATTCCCTGGGTACGCTACGTGGATGCGCAGGGCAACGCGACCGAGTATCAGACCGAGGATTGGACGCCGGAAAATCAGGGCAACTACGAGCGCCGCACGATGGACTGCCTGGATTGTCACACGCGCCCGTCACACCAGTTCCAGCTTCCCGAGCGGGCCATGGATGGGGCGCTGTCTCTCGGGCGGATCGACCCTTCACTGCCCTGGGTGAAGCGAAAGGGGCTTGAGATCCTCAAGAAGGAATACGCGACGACGGCCGAGGCCGAGCAGCAGATTCCGGCGGCCCTCATCGAGTACTACCAGAAGGAGCATCCGGAGATCTATGCGGCACGGCGCGAGGCGGTGGAGCGGTCCGCCCAAGGGCTGCTCGAGATCTACAAGCGTAACGTCTTCCCTGAGATGAAGGTCACCTGGGGCACCTATCCGGACTACATCGGCCACACCGACTTCATCGGCTGCTTCCGCTGCCACGACGACCTGCACAAGAGCGCCGACGGCAGGACGATTAGTCAGGATTGCAGCGCCTGCCATGAGTTGTTGGCCGTTGAGGAATCCAATCCGGAGATCCTGGGTAAGCTCGGCATCCGCCCGTAAAGCGTTCCGGCGGCGGAAATCGGGGATTGAGTATACTGTCCCCGATTTTCGATTTTAGGGCACCCAGGCCACCAGCTCGATCTCCACGCGCGTGGCCGTATCCGGAAAGTCGGCGCCAACGGCCGAGCGGGCCGGAGGATTCTTCGGGAAGTACCGGGCGTAGACCTCGTTCATGGCGTTCTTCTCCGTCTTCACATCGGCGAGGAAGACCGTCACTTTGATGACGTTCTCGAGCGAGGAGCCCATGGCCTCCAGATTCTTCTTGTGCATCTCGAGGATGCGCTCGGTCTGCTCCTTGATGTCGCCGCCGAAGGCGAGCGGATTCTTGCGGGCCTCCTCGCGCACGCCGGTGAGGCCGCTCGAGAAATAGAGATTGCCGATCCGCATGCCGCCGGGCGCCCGGACCGGTTTCCCCCCGCCGGTGCCCTGCGCCAGGGCGGCCATGCCTGCCAGCGCCGCTCCGCCGCCGACGCCGGCGGCCCGCTTCATGAACTCACGTCGTTTCGCTTTCATCGGTAGAAATCCTCTGTCTGCCTATTGTTCCATGCGCGGGGCGCGCGGGCCAAGCTCAGCGGGCCGCCCGCTCAGCGCGGAGGAGGCCGTCGAGGTAGCCCAGGAAGTGCGGCGCTACGCGAGTATATTGCGTGAAGCCCTTGCCCCAGCCTTGCATGGTTTTGATGGCCGCAGGCGTACCGCGGCGGAGCACTTCGCCGAGCTTGGCGTCACCCGTGCGCCGGTGCGCGAAGACGATGCCGTCGAACAGCAGAAAGTTCGACCAGGCGCCGGCGTTCGTGCGCGGGCAACTGGTGTAACGGAAGCCGTTGACCTCGGGCACCCACATGTCATCGATCAAATAATGCGCGCCGCGCTCGATGGAGCGCGCGACACGCTCATCGCCCGTGGCCTCGTAGAAATAGCGGAGCCCGGTTAGCAGGATGCCCACCATGAAGCCCGCCTCCCCGTGGTGGCGGGGGAGGCAGTGGCAATGGCCCGGAACGAGCTGGCGCCGCCAGCCGCCGTCCTCGGTCTGCCGTTCGAGTACACGCTCGACGATGATGCGGGACGCATTGAGGTGAAACGGGTCGCCGGTGGCGTTGTAGGCCGCCATGGCGAGAATCAGGTGCCAGCCGGGATTGCGGCAGTTGGTGAAGTCGTAGTTGCGCGTCTCGAGCGTGTTGTGACGGTCCGCGGTGCGCAACGCGGTCTCGAGCGACCGCCGGTCGCCGGTCAGGAAGTAGTAGTCGAGGTGGCCCTCGATGAAGGTGTGCGAGATGCTGAACCGGCCCTCGTTGATGCCCTTGCCTGGCACCGGGCTGGCAGGATAGTAGTCGCCGGTGTGGCCGACGCAGTGCAGGTAGACGCCCCCGATGCGCCGCGGGTCCCGGTGGTGGTGCACGGTGTCGACGTCGCGGTTGTGCCACTCCATCTCTTCGGCGGCGCGGAAGTAGCGCAGGTCGCCGGTGCGGGCGAACTGGAGCAGGAAGGCGTGCTGCGTGTCGTATTCGCTGTTACCCCAGTTAATCTCCCGCTCGCCCCACCAGTCGCCGAAGTTGAGCATGCCGTACTCGCGGTTCTTCTCCCGCATGGCGAGATAGTTGCCGAAGGAGGTGGCGAAGGCGGCGTCGTAATCGGCGGGGATGCCGGCTTTGGTGACGGGAGCGAGCTCGCCGAGCGCCTTCGAGCGGGCGTACCAGTCGGCGGGCGCCACCAGGCGGAGTGGCGTGAGCGGAGGATCGACCTCTCGATCGCCCGCGCCGAGTGCCAGCCAGAGATCGTGCGTTTTGCTTACCCCCTGGCGCAGCTTGTAGCCACCCTCCTGGAAGAAGTAGAGCAGCCGGTGCTCATCGACCCTGCCTTTGTACTCCTTGTACGTCTCCGGCGTGAGTCGCGGCATCAACGCCAGTTCGAAACCCTCCCGTGTGACGGCCACCTCTTTCGGGTAGTTCTGCCAGAAGTCGCGCAGCGCCAGGGTCACGGTGCGGCGCCCGGCGCGGAAGCGGACAACCCCGTCCGCTCTTTGTCCCTGGCTGGTGCGGCCGCCCTGCGTCAAGCTGTAGCGGTCGTCATGAAATTGGGCCAGGCGTAGCGGCTCCCCGAGCCCGCGTCCGGCGAGCGGAAGCCGGAGAGTCAGGCTCCCGATCGTGGTGAATTCGTCGGCTTCGGCATTGTTGACCAGCGTGTGCGCGGCACGAAGATAGGGCTGGCCGGCGAAGAAGTGTAGCCGGAGCGTGTAACCGAACAGGCGCCCCCGCGCGGATTCGTGATTGCCGCTGACGCGAATGACGGCACGCAACGGGCCGGGCTCTTCGACGACAACCTCCTCCGGCCGGGCGGCGCTGGTGTAATCGTTGCCCGCAAGATCGCGCAGCAGGAAGGCGCCCGGTTCGGCGCCCGTTACGCGCTCGGCGTCTTCGAACCGGCCGTCGCCGTTTTCATCGAACCAGAGCTCGGCGGGAAAGCCGTAACGGCTCCTGCTTACGACCGCGCGCAGCGGGCCGGTGATCACCTCCACGCCCTCGGCGCCTTCGCGCACCGCAAGGGAAGACGGGACGGCGGCGCAGCGCACCTCGCTTCCGTACTCGAGCGCATAATCGCCGCCGGCGGCCGGCGCCTGAGCATCGAGAAGCACCCACTTCACGGTTCTGTCGTCCCAGCGGCCCAGCGTGCGAGCCTGTAGCGGAACCTCCCTGCCTTGCTTGTCGATGAGGCGCAGGTGGGCGTCGGAAGCCAGTACACCTTTGGGGAAAGGTATGCCGGAGGTCAGCGGCCAGAGCCCCTCGGAACGCTGCGCGCGGCCCAGGGGATCGCGAGCGCGCAGTTCGATCCGCTCCCGTTTCGCGGTGCCCGCGGCCGGCATCTCCGGCGCTCTCTCCACGGTATGCCAGGCGCTGGCAATCAGGCTGCTGTCCGGCGCCTGCGCCGTGACGCGAAACCGGAAGGCTTCACCCGGGGCAGGGTCGGGGAGGCGGAGGCGGTGATTGTTGGCCGTCTCCGCCTCCTTGCGGCTGCCCGAGCGCGGGCCGGACCACTCCACGGTGCAGGCCGCGGGCCAGCTTGTGATCCAGGTGAAGGAGACCTCGCCGCCCTCCAGGCGCCGCGCCTCCACTTCCGAGATCGTGTAGCGCGGCTTGCGCGCGGCAGGTTTCCGCGCCAGCAGCAGCAGGCTCTCGGTGCGGTATTGCCCTGCGGGCGCGAGCGCCTTGAGCTCGATCGCCTCCCCGCCGGAGAAGCGTACCCGTTCGGCCAGGAAGAACAACTTCTGGCGGTTGTCGTCAGCGCCGGCGAGTACAGTTCCGAGGGAACGGCCGTTTATGACCAGCTCGATCTGCTCGGCCCCTGCGCCGTCATAGAAAACGAAGCCGGGATAATACTCGCCGGTCACGGGCACGACGGCCCGGATTCGGCCGCCGGGGCCGGTTCGCCGAACTGAGTCGGCCCGGTACTCGGTCACCAGATCGCGCTCGAAGCCTTCGAGCTGCCACTCATCGATGGGAATCCGGACGTTGGCCTCGTC
Organism: uncultured Bryobacteraceae bacterium; assembly: GCA_938003835.1. Classification (GTDB taxonomy): domain Bacteria; phylum Acidobacteriota; class Terriglobia; order Bryobacterales; family Bryobacteraceae; genus CALKXJ01. The sequence goes on from CALKXJ010000008.1 coordinate 240,380, forward strand.
CGAAAGGATTGCGTGCAGCGCATCCAGTCCCCAGACGGCCTCGAAGCGCGAGGCCGCCGGGGACTGGCTGAGCAGGGCGGCGGCGACCGCCGCCAGGACGGCGACCGGGATGATTCGTTTCACCACGGCCTCACGATATCAGAAGTCGAGCCGCAGGCTGAGCTGCATTGTCCGCGGCCCGGCCACATCCCGGCTCTGAAGCGAGCGGATCTTGCCGACGGTACCGGGCGAGGAGATGTTCATGTCGGGATTCCCGAAGTTGGGGCGGTTGAAGGCATTCGTGGAGGAAGCGCCGAGCCGGAAGGCGAGTCGCTCGCGCACGCGGATGAACTTGTAGAGGCCAAGGTCGATATTCGCCGTGCCGGGGCCCTCGATAATCGTCGGGGCCGAATTGCCGAAGAAACCGTTCCGGGGCACGGCGAAGGCTGAGGCGTCGAACCAGCGCTCGATGCTTCGTTCGGCGGGTGGGAGGTTGCCGTCCTGCAACCGGTCCGGCCGCCCTCCGATCGTATTCGTGTTGGAAGTGTCGACACCGGAGAAGGAGGGCGTGAGCCAGCCGCCTGTCTGGAACAGCAGGATGGCGCTCACCTGCCAGCCGCCCACCAGATGCCCGGCCAGACCTCGCAGATCCGTGCCCAGGCGCTTGCCGGGACCGACGGGAAGTTCGTAGATCACGTTGCTGATCCAGCGGTGCCGGCGCGTGTAGTCCACATTGCTGTAGTCGCGGCGGCGGTCGAACTGGTTCTCGATGGTGGCGCCCGCCTCGCTGTCGCTCTGCACATCGGTCAGATTTTTGGCCCAGGTCCAGCCGGACTGGAGATAGAGGCCGCTGCGGTACTTGTGCTCGACGACCACGCTCAAGGCGTGATAGGTCTGATTTCCGCCGTCATCGCGCATGACGATGTTTTGAAGCGCAGGCCAGGGCCGCCGGTCCTGGCTGAAGCGTTCGGTCGAAGGCGGCGGCTGATTGATGTTGCGACTGTAGGTGAGCTTGCGCGAGGCGGTGGTGATATAGGACAGGCGCAGGCCCCAGTTGCGGAAAAGCTCCTGCTCGATGGTGAAGTTGGCCTGCTGGATGTAGGGCAGGCGCAAGTAGGGGTCGTTGAAGGAGACGTTCTGCGCCCCGAGCGTGCCGAAGCCCGGCGGGAAGGCCAGGGGGAAGCGGAAGCGCGGCACGCCACCGGTGATCCAGTTGGTGAACGACTCCGAGGATTGGAACGGACCGCCCACCTGCGCGGCGAACAACGAGCCGGTCGAGTAATCGGTGTAGATGCCATAGCCGCCGCGGATGACCGAGGTGGAGCGCAGGCGCCAGGCGAAGCCGACACGCGGCGCCAGGTTGAAGTTGTCGGCATAGCGCAGCGAGGCCGGCAGGCCGGCCTTGTCGGCCGTCACGATCGGAATCGAGGCGGGAAATAGAGGGTTGACCGCCTGGAGGGCCGCCGGGGAGGGCACCACCAGCGCGCCGGCGCGCGGATCGAAGCTGAACATCCGGTCGTTGTGCTCCACATAAGGCGGGTTGAGGTCGTAGCGCAGGCCCAGGTTCAGCGTGAGGTTCTTGGTCAGGCGGAAGTCATCCTGAATGAAGAAGCCCGAGTCGACGTTGCTCGCCTTGTAGCGCGGCGCCGGATTCAGCCGCGAGGAGGTCCGGGGCAGCCCGTAGAGGAAGTCGGCGTAGGCGTGCCCGGTGAAGGTGTTCTGGAAGCTGAAGGTGCCGAAGGCGCCCGAGGGCGACGACGGCTCGCTGGCGATCCAGTTGTGCCGCAGGTCGAAGCCGAAGCGCAGCGAGTGCCGGCCCCGGACCCAGCTCAGCGTGTCGCGATACTCGAAGATCATCTCCTCGGGTGTCAGATAGGCGATCTGGCTGATCGTCTGGAAGCCGGTGATCGAGATCGTAGGCAGCGAATTGATGTTGGGCAGATTCGGGGGCAACCCTTCCAGGCCCAGCTCGCGGACGATCGTCGGACCGTGGATCGGGCCTTGCCGCGGATTGAAGTTGCGCACCAGTCCGAAACGGAATTCGTTGATCAGGTTGGGCCGGAAGATGAAGGTGTCGGAGACGTTGAGCGAGCGGGTGCGCCGGAGCTGATCGCGCAACCCGATGGTGGGCAAGCCCCCTTCGACATACAGCGGCGCGGCCTGCATCCAGGAGAAGCGCCCGAACAGGCTGTGCCGGTCGCTGAAGCGGTGATCGCCGCGGATGTCGAACATGTCCTTGTCGAGGCTCTGCGGCAGCGAATCGCGCCAGTTGGCGACCACCAGATCCGGGTCGCCGTAGTTCGGCAGCGGATAGAAGCGCTCCTGGATCTTGATCGAGGTGGGGCTGAGCTGGCTGGCCGGAATGCGATTGCCCGGTAGCGGTTGCCCGGAAAAGGGGTCGCGCACGACGCTCGCAACCGAGGAGAAATCGCCCTGGCGGAACTTCACCGTCGGCACGTTGGGTGAAAGCACCGCCTGCGTCTTGTCGCGGAAGGCTTCGTAGGCGAAGAAGAAGAAGCTGCGGTTGCGCCCGTTGTAGCCGGGCAGAAGCACCGGGCCGCCGAGGCTGCCGCCATAGTCGTGGAGGATGCGGAACGGGGTCCGGGTGGCGAAGAAGTTCCGCGCATTGAGCGCGCCGTTGTCGTGGTAGTAGAGCAGGCTGCCGTGCCAGTCGTTGGTTCCGGCCTTGCTGATGGCGTGCACCGTGCCGGGCAGCACGTACTCGGCCGAGTTGTTGTTGAGATCGACCTTCATCTCGGCGACGCTCTCCATGCTGGGGTTCGCCGGGCCGATCGAGTTGCCGAACAGCGGCGAGTTGGTGGTGGAGCCGTCCACGGTGAAGTTGTTCTGCATGCCGCGCGTGCCCCCTATGCTGAAGGCCGAGCCCTGGCCCCACTGCGCGGTGGGGATGAGCGCCAGGAAATCGTAGAGGAAGCTGTCCCAGGAACCGCGCAGATTCATCGGCAGGGACTGAATCTCGCGGTTCGTGCGGATCGAGGAAAGCTGTGCCGTTTCGGTTTCGATCGTCGGGCTGTGGGCTTCGACGATCACCTGGGTGGTGACCTCGCCCACTTCCAGCACGACGTCATTGCGCAACATGCGGCCGGCTTCGAGCAGCAGGCCCTGCTTGACGAATTGCCGGAAGCCGGTCTGCTCGACAACGACGGTGTACCGGCCGGGTTGCAGGTGGCTGGCTTCGTAGTAGCCGCTCGTGTCGGAAGTAGTTTCCCTGGCAATTCCGGTGAGTTCGTTCCGGACGGTGATCCTGGCGTTGGGAACGAGCGCGCCGGAGGCGTCGGTGACGACGCCGTTGATGGTTCCAAAGGTGGACTGCGCCAGAAGCGACTGGGCCCCGAGCGCAGCCAGCAAGAGGATGCAACCCCTCCTCATAGGCGGCCTCCTTCGTGGCGACGTTCAATTGTTTAGGCACGGTATCATCAAAACCGGCCCCTGTCAACTTGCCTGTGCCGCGCACGCCGTCCGCTGTAGAATTAGTCGATGATTCCGTTGACGTTGCTTGCTCTGGCGACGGCCCCCGCGCTCGATCTGCCCCTGACGCTCGAGGAGAGTGCCGGCTTCCGGCGCGCGGCCGAGCCGGTGACCTTTGGCGTCCCACTGCCAAAGGGGCTGCTGCGTGACGTCGCGGGGCTGCGGCTTTACGGCCCCGGGGGCAAGCCCGTGGCGGCCGATTTCCGCGTGGTCAACCGCTGGTGGGACGACGCTGCCGCCCAGGTCGCTTCGATTCAGTGGGTGCATGGCGATTTCTTTGCGGATGTCGAGGCCGGCGGCCGGGCGGTTTACCGCCTGCGGATATCCGACGAAGCCCCGCCTCCGCCGCCCGCGACACTGCGGGTTTCAAGGACCGCCGAGGGAATCCAGGTCGACACCGGCCCGATTCGGTTCACGGTGCACCGCAGCGGGCCGCTGCTCGACGGGCCCGGCTTGCGCTCGCTCGATGTGCTCCTGCGCTCCGACGAGCGCATCTACAAGCTCAGTAACTGGGCTGCTTCTGAACTTGCCGTCGAACAGGAAAGCCCGCTCAAGCTGGTGCTCAAGCGCACCGGCTCGCACGGCTGGGTGGACGGCAAGGACCGCGCGCTCGACTACGTCGTTCGCATCATCGCCTGGGCGGGGCAACCCGCCGTCCGCATCGTATACAGCTTCGTCAACCGCCAGGGCGAGCGGATGAGTGATTTCGTGAGGCTCGACGGTTTATGGTTCCAAGGCCGTCTCGAGCAGCCGGCCATGCCCGTGGTCATCGAACAGCTCTCCGCTGAGCCCCGGCGCCGCGGCTGGTTCGAGGCGGGCGGCATCGGTTTCGGCCTGCGCTGGTTCTGGCAGCTCTATCCGAAAGGCTTCCAGGTGCGCGAAGGCGGGCTGGTGCGCCTGGAGCTCTTTCCGGAGACCGCGCGAGCTCAGAACATTTACACCGGCGTGGCCAAGACCCACGAGCTGATGCTTGCCTTCGACGGCAAGTCCCGCTGGGAGCAGCTCGAGGAGCCTCTCCATGCGGTGGCGCCTCCGAAATGGTACACCCGGGACACGCGCGCCCTCGGGCGGCTGGTCGAGTCCTCGCCCGAGGCGATGCTGCCCGAGTACTGGCCCCTGGTAGAGCGTTACGACCGGTGGCTGGTGGCCTCGCGCGAGGCGGTGCGCGCCAAGCGGGACCGCGGCTTTGTCTTCCAGGGCCGCCGCTACGACGAATACGGCATGCTCAACTTCGGCGACGCCATGCACAAGCTCATCACCGATGACAGCCAGCCGGATTACGGCATCCACTGGGAGAACGAGTATTACGACTTCCCGCACGCGCTGTTTCTGCACTTCTTCCGCACGGGCGACATGAAGTCGTTCCGCATGGCGATCGAGGCGGCGGCGCATCTGGCCGACGTCGATATCTCCCATCACGAGGTGGAGCCGGGCCGCGACGGCGCGCCGCGCACCGGGCCGGGCCTGAACCACTGGACCCGGTATTCCAACGGCGTGTTCATTTCCTCGACGAGCTGGGCGTTTTACAAGAACGAAGGGCTGTTCGATCGCTGGCTGCTGACCGGCGACTTGTGGTCGCGCGACGTGGCGCGGCTTTCGGCCGATTTCGGGGTCACCTACAACGGCCTCGATCTACAAAGCAACACGCGCTCGATCGGGCACGGCCTCTTCGCCATGCTCAAGGCCTACGAGGTCTTTGGCGACAAGAAGTATCTGGACCGGGCGCACTGGATTATCGATTGCGTGCACGCCTGGCAGGACGGCGACGTAGAGCGGCTGAAACAGCTCAACCGGCGCGCCGTCTGGGATCCGATCTTTCGCGGCGGCTACAGCCACCAATCCTGGATGTACGGCATCGCGCTCGAAGGCATGGCGCAGGCTGCCTGGATGCTGGGACGCGCCGACATGCCTGCCTACATGCGGCGTGCAGCGGACTGGATCTTGGCGAACCCCAAGGAGTGGGATCCCGCCCGCCGGATCTTTTTCCGCTACCAGGACCTGGCGATCATGCTGACGCCGGGACTCGCCTACATCGCCGAGGTGACGGGGGAGCGTAAGTATTGGGATCTGGCCTACGAGGCGTTCGAGCGGCAGACCAGGGAAGGGCAGGTTACGGACCGTCTCAAGCTGTTCGCCCAGTACTTTCGCCACTCGCAGCGCTTCCCCTGGTATCTCTCGGTGGAGGCGGCGCGGCGCTGGACGCCCCAGAGCCCTGCGACCGACTGAGGACTGGCCACCGGCGTCAGCGGCTCGCCCGCAGCCGGCGGATCCGCGCCGCCAGCTCGCCGGGCAGCGCGTCCCGATTTGCCGGCGTCACGAGGAAGAGTTCGGCGTCTCGGCGGGCGCGCACCTCGGCCGGGAACCCGCCTCCCTTGAAGGCCACCGTGGCCAGCACGAGCGCGGGGCCATCGAGCAGGCGCCGCACCGAGGCGACGAATTCCCTGCTGAAGCACTCCATCTTGCCGATCTCGTCGATGACGAACAGATCGACGCTTTCGGGCGCCCGTCCCAGTTCGGAGGCGAGCAGGGGCGCGAGCGCCGACGGATCTACGCCGTAGCTGCCTACGCGAAACGGCGACGCGATCGACACGTGGGCCAGAATCGCCTCGCCGCCATTCAGGCCCACAGCGCGGAACCCGACACGGCGGCCCTGTTCGCGAATCTCCTCGGTGTAAAAGCCGGCCAGGGAGAGGTCTCTCAAAAACTCGGCTACACGCCAAACGACCGTGGTCTTGCCGCAGCGGGGTGGGCCGCTGAGCAGGAGGTTCGAGACCCGCGTCACGGCGAGGGCGAGCCTGACGGCTGCCTAACAGACGAGATCCTTCCGGCTCAGGCGCAGCCCGTCGAGCTCGCCGAGCAGCGTGAGAGCGATCTTGTCCGACTGGAAAAAGTCTTGCGAAATCCGGCCGAGATCCTCCGCGGTCACGGCTTCGATGCCGGCCAGGATCTCGTCCAGGTCGAAGAAGCGGCCGAAGTAAAGCTCCTGCCGCGCCAGGTTGGCCATCCGGCTGGAGGTCGACTCCAGGCCCAGCATCAGCGACCCCTTCAGGTGATCCTTGGCCCGCCGTAGCTCCTCGGGCGCGACGAGTTCGTTCTTGAAGCGCCGGAACTCCTCGAGGATGAGGTGGACGACCTTGCCTGCCGCCTCGAGCGAAGTTCCCGCGCTCACCAGCAGGCAGCCGGTGTCGCGGAACAGGTTCAGCTCGGAGAAGACCGAATAGGCCAGACCCTGCTTTTCCCGGATGTTCTGAAAGAGCCGCGAGCTCATGCCCCCGCCGAGCAGCGTGTTCAGAATGTAGCAGGCGTAGCGGAGTTCATGGTCGATCGGGTAGCAGGGCACGCCCAGACACAGGTGAACCTGCTCGAGCGACCGCTTCTTCTTGAGCAGCAGGTGCGGGTGTGGGTTGGGCAGCCAGACGGCGAGCCGGCGCCCGTTGTCCTTGAGATGTCCGAACTCCCGCTCGACCAGCTCGAGCAGCGTGGCATGCCGGAGATTGCCCGCCGCGGTAATGATCATGTTGGCGGGCACATAGGTGCTGTGGAAATAGTCCTCGAGCACGCGGCGATTGAAGCTCCGGATGGTCCGGCGCGTACCGAGAATCGGCATGCCGAGCGGATGGTTCTTCCAAAACCGGCCGGTGAACAGCTCATGAACCAGGTACTCCGGGCTGTCGGTCTCCATCTTCAGCTCCTCGAGCACGACACCCTTTTCCTTTTCGATGTCCTGCTCGCGGAACAGGGGCCGCAGCACCAGGTCGGCGAGCACGTCGAAGGCGAGCGGCAGGTGCTCGTCGAGAACCTTGGTGTTGAAGCTGACCAGCTCCTTGGCGGTGAAGGCGTCGAGATTGCCCCCGATGGAATCCACTGACCGGGCAATCTCCTCGGCCGAGCGCCGCGCCGTCCCCTGGAAGACCATGTGTTCGATGAAATGCGAGATGCCGTTGTGCTCCTGGGGCTCGTGCCGGGCGCCGGCGCCGATCCAGACTCCGACCGAGACCGAACGCACATACGGCATGGTCTCGGTGATCACGCGGATGCCGTTGGGCAACCTGGTGGACTGAACCTCGCGGGACGTCATCGGCTGGTGCGACAAGGCGATGTGGGGCAAATTTTCCCTAATGTCATTGTATCACAACAACTTACCTAACTGCCGGACTGGTAGAATCAGAAGGGGATGCACGCAGCGCTCCTCGGTTCGGAAGTGGCCGACATCCGGGAGCTCATCGGACCGGATGAGCCGGCCTATCGTGCCCGCCAGCTCTACCAGGCGCTCTACCGGCAGCGCGTCCGCTCGATCTCGGAGGTCACGACGCTGCCGGCTGAGCTGCGGCGACGACTCGAGGCGATCCCGCTGGGCCTGCCCAGCATCGAACGCCGCTACGAGTCGGCCGATGGCACCCGGCGCTATTTGCTGGGACTCGCGGACGGCCGGACGGTGGAAACGGTCCTGATGCCGGAAGCGGGGCGCAACACGATCTGCATTTCCACGCAGGTCGGCTGCCCGGTGGACTGCAAGTTCTGCCTGACAGCGCTGATGGGGCTCGAGCGGAACCTCACGGCCGGGGAGATCGTCGGCCAGGTGCTGGTGGCGCTGGCCGACAATGGCCTGTCGCCAGGCGATGCCCGCGTGAACGTGGTGATGATGGGCCAGGGAGAGCCGCTGCTCAATCTGCCCAACGTATTGAAAGCCACCCGCATTCTCGTGGACCCGGAAGGCGTCGGCCTCAGCGAGCGCCGGATCACGCTGTCGACGGCGGGCATCGTGCCCAAGATCGATGAGCTCGGCCAGGCTCCGGTGCGGCCGAAGCTGGCCGTCTCGCTCAACGCCTCGACAGAGGAGCAGCGGCGTGAGCTGATGCCCATCACGCGCAAGTACCACTTGGCGGATCTGCTCGAGGCGTGCCGGCGCTATCCGCTCCGCCCGTGGGAGAAGCTGACGTTCGAGTACGTGCTGCTGCGGGGCGTCAACGACAGTGAAGCGGACGCAAGGCGCGTGGTGCGGCTGCTGGCGCAACTGAACGCCAAGGTCAACCTCATCGCGCTCAATCCCGGCCCGGGTATTCCCTTCGAGACCCCGGAGCCCGAGAGGGTGCTGGCCTTTCAGCGGATCCTGCGGCGGAGCCTGCCCTGCTTCATCCGCAAGCCGCGCGGCCGCGACATCTTCGCCGCCTGCGGGCAACTGAAGCGGATGGCGGCGCCGGCGTCCGGTGAATTCGCCTTAACTCGTTAATTCTTCGCGAATTGCATTGCTCCGGGCAACCGGTTCTGGTATACTCCAAATGGATGGCATTCATGATTCCGCGCCCGCGGAAGGCCCGCCACCGAAACCCCACCGTCTTCGCATGGAGGTAAGAATCATCCCCAGACCATGAGAGTTAGTGTGCAGATCAGTCGCGGTCTGGAATCCCTGTTCGGGACCCGCGACGAGAATATTCGTGTCTTGGAAAATGGCTTGAACATCCAGACTCGCCTGCTTGATGACTCTCTGGAGATCGAAGGGGAAGAGGCCGCGGTACTCCGCGCCGAGAGCATCCTCGAGGATTACGTCGCGCTGGTCAAGCAGGGGCAGTCGTTCTCCAACGGCGACCTCAACAGTTATCTCCGGATTCTCATGGCCGATTCCGGTGCCAGCCTTCGCGGCTTGGTTGAGAGCGGGCGGGCGAGGAATTTCGGCAAGAAGCTGGTGACGCCGAAGACGATTAACCAGCGCGTGTACCTGGACGCCATCGAGCGGCACGATCTGGTGTTCGGCATCGGGCCGGCGGGCACGGGCAAGACCTATCTGGCGGTGGCCATGGGGATCTCGGCGCTCGTGAACAAGAAGGTGGCCCGCATCATCCTGACGCGACCGGCCGTCGAGGCGGGCGAACGGCTGGGTTTCCTGCCCGGCACCCTTCAGGAGAAGGTCGATCCCTACCTGCGGCCGCTCTACGACGCCCTCTACGACATGCTCGAGGCCGACAAGGTGGAGCGGCACCTGGAGCGGGGTGTTATCGAGGTGGCGCCCATCGCCTTCATGCGCGGGCGCACGCTGAATGACAGCTTCATCATCCTCGACGAGGCGCAAAACAGCACCTCCGAGCAGATGAAGATGGTGCTCACCCGCCAGGGCTTCAACTCGAAGATGGTGGTGACCGGAGACGTGACCCAGATCGACCTGCCAGCGGGCAAGAAGAGCGGCCTGCTCGAGGCCATCGAGGTCCTGCGCAACGTCGAGGGAATCAGCTTTGTCTACTTCGACGAGCGTGACGTCGTTCGTCACAACCTCGTGCAGCGGATCGTGAAGGCTTACGAGCGTTACGACGAGGCGACGGGGCGGAACCGTCAATTGAGTTTGCGCTGGAGCGAACCGGAGCGGTCGCCGGGCAACGGAAACGCGGCCGGGACTCCCTGAGGCCGACCTCGCCAAGTCGCCGGGCAGCCGCGACAGCATGGAGACCGACGACGCCATATTGATTTGCCGCCGCGCAGGCCGCGGTTTCGGCCGCGGCAACCTCATTCGCCTGGCGGAGCGCCTCCGGCGCGAGCTGGCCGGAGGCCGCCCCTATCGCTGCCTTCTCACTGACGACCGCGAGCTGCGCCGCCTGAATCGCCAGTTTCTGGGCCGCGACTATCCCACCGACGTACTCTCCTTCCCGGCAGGCGAGGAGTTTTTGGGTGAGATCGCCATCTCGGTGGACCGCGCGCGCGAGCAGGCCGCGCGCTACGGCCACAGCCTCGAAGAGGAACTGGCCATCCTGATGTTGCACGGCCTGTTGCATCTGGTCGGCTTCGACCACGAGCGCGACCGGGGCCGCATGCGCCGCGCGGAGGCACACTGGCGCCGCCTGCTCGGCCTGCCCGATGGGCTGATCGAGCGCACTCTGGCCGTACACCGTCCTGCGGCGCCAAGGAGCCGGTCATGACCGTTGGCCTGTGGATTCTGGCCGCGCTGATGGCGCCGGTGCTGGCGCTGGTTTCCTTTGTCCAGTTGCTGTACCTGGAGGCGCTGCGGCTGCGGGCGCGCGAGCAGCGGGCGCTCGAGTTCTTCAAGGAGAGCCTCGAGGAGAAGCTCGGGATGAAGACCGAACACGGCGCCTTCAGCTTCTCGGTTCTCAAACATGGGCTGCTGGTGGCGATCGGGGCGATCTTTTGCGCGCTCACCCTTTCGGGCGGCGCTCTCGGCTGGGCCCGTTTCCTCGAGGCGATGTTAGCCGCCTTCGCCCTGATGCTGGTATGCGCGTACATCATTCCCCAGACGCTGTACCGGAAGACGGAAGGCCGCTGGTTGCTGCCTTTGGTTCCGGGCCTGCGCCTGGCGGCGCTGGTGGTCAGGCCCCTGGTGGCCGCCTTCGATTTCTTCACGTCCGTGGCGGAGATCGGCCAGAGGGAAGGTGAGGTTTCCGAGAACGGCAACGCGACCGAGGAGTTCGAAGCGCTGATCGAGGCAGGCGCCGACGAGGGCTTGATCAACGAAGACGACCGGAAGCTGATCGAGTCCGTGGTGGCGCTCGGTGAGAAGACCGCGCGCGAGGTGATGACCGCCCGGCCGAACATCGTCGCCATTCACCAGGATGCGACAATGGAGGACTTGCGGCGCCTGGTGGTGGAGCAGAACTACTCGCGGATTCCGGTCTACCGGGACTCGATCGACGATATCGTCGGTTTCATCCACGTGCGCGACCTGCTCAAGCTGGACTACGCCATGCGCTCGCGGCGGCGCGTGCGGGAGTTCCTCCGGCCCGTCCGCTTCGTTCCGGAGACCAAGCCGATCACGCAGCTGCTGCGGGAGATGCAGCGGGAAAACGCCCACATGGTAATTGTCATCGACGAGTACGGCGCCACGGCCGGCCTGGTGACGCTCGAGGACGTCATGGAAGAGGTCTTCGGCGAGATCCGCGACGAGCACGACGAGGCGACCGATGTGAGGGAAGAGGCGCCGGGCGTCTACCTGATGCCGGGCGAGGTGGATCTGGACCGGCTGGAGGAGCTGTTCGAGTTCCGGCGCGACGAGGATGCCGAATCGACGACTGTTGGGGGATTAGTGACGGAATGGCTGGGGCGCGTACCGGCGCCTGGTGAAGTGATCGAGCGGAGCGGCATCCGCCTGGAGGTGCTCGAGGGCGACGAGCGGCGCGTCTCGCTGGTGCGCGTCTCGCGCGGCGCACCCGCTGAGGAACCTGAGGCCTTGCGGACCAATGGCCGCCCGCGGTGAACCGGTCTCTACGCCGAAGGGGTACGTCTCGGGATTCGTCTCCATCCTGGGACGGCCGAACGTCGGCAAGTCAACGCTGCTCAACGCCTTTCTGGGCCGCAAACTGGCGATCGTCTCCGACAAGCCCCAGACGACGCGCACCCGCATCCAGGGCGTGCTGCACCTGGACGGGGGCCAGATCATCTTTCTCGATACGCCGGGCATCCTCCAGTCGGAGAGCCTGATCCACAAGCGGATGATGAAGGAGGTCCGCGCGGCGCTGGACGGGCTCGATCTGGTGCTGTTCGTGGCCGACGCCACCGAGCCGTTTACCGACAAGGATCGCGAAGCAATCCGCGTGCTCGACGGCGTGGACACACCGGCGCTGCTCTTGCTCAACAAGATCGATCTGGTTCGCAACAAGGCCGATCTGCTGCCCCTGATGGATGAGTACCGGCGCCTGGAACGCTTCGAGGAGCTGATCCCGGTCTCGGCGCTCACCGGCGAGGGGCTCGACGAGGTGCGGCAGGCGGTGCTCGCCCGCCTGCCCGAAGGGCCGCAATATTATCCGGAGGACTATCTGACCGACCAGCCGGAGCGCTTCTTCGCCGCGGAAATCATTCGCGAGAAGGTGCTTCAGGAGACGCGGCAGGAGGTTCCGCACGCGGTACTGGTGCTGGTGGAGCGCTGGGAGGAAACGCCGCGTCTGATCAAAATCGGCGCGGTCATCTATGTCGAGCGGGAGGGCCAGAAAGCCATTCTCATTGGCGCGCAGGGCTCGATGCTCAAGAAGATCGGCACGCTCGCCCGCCAGGAGCTCGAATTCCTGCTGGGGCGCAAGGTTTATCTCGAGCTGTTCGTCAAAGTGCGACCGAAGTGGCGCGAGGATCCCGCTCTGGTGAATGCGATCGACTGGCGGGGCAGGGAGGGGCTATCCTGAGAGAAAGAGGAGTGGCCCGATGTCGCGACGGCGGTTCATTCCGGTTCTCCTTTTTGCGGCTTTGACCGTTTCCCCCCTGGCGGGCCAGCAGAAGGTCTCCGACGACGAGATCTACGACAAAGTGCGCCTGCGGCTGGCGAGCGACCGCGATGTGCGGGGCATGGCCATCGAGGTCGACGTCAAGGACGGCGTGGTCACGCTCCGCGGCCGCGTGGACAAGGAAAAGGCCCGCCGGCGGGCCGAGAGGCTCGCCAAGAAGGTGAAGGGCGTCGTCGAAGTGATCAACGAGCTGCGGGTGGCGCCGCTCTGACTCCGGCGCCCGCGCCTCTTACCGCACGCTCAAGTCCCGTATGTAGATGTCCTTGAAGCGCATGTTGCCCTCGCCGCCGGAGTGGAGCTGGAGGGCGATGTAGCCGTCGAAGGACTTCGGTCTGGGGTCGGTGAAGTCCACCATCAGAACGCCGTTGAGCCGCGAAACGTAGCGGTTGCCGACAACGCGCACCTGCATGTCGTTCCAGTCGCGCTGCCGCACCACTGCCTCGTTCTCCGGCGCCGGCCAGACAATCCAGCCGCGGCCGTCACCGTAGATGCCTCCGGTGTGGCGGTTGATCTGGCAGTCGATTTCAAATTGCAGCCCCTGCGTGACGTTGGGAGTGCCGGGCTCGAAGTCGGTGCGGAAGAACAGGCCGCTGTTGCCGTCGCCCTCGCACTTGAACCGGATGCCGAGCTCGAAGTCCTTGTACTTCTTCTCGGTGCGCAGGTAGCCGTAGGCTTTCGTGACGGCCTGGCCGTGAATCGTGCCCTCGTCGACCACCCACTTCTCTTTTCCGACCTCGACCCAGCCCGTCAGATCCTTCCCGTTGAACAGGCTCACCCAGTCCTCCCCGGGCAGGGGCGGGCGCTGCGCGGCGACCGCCGTAGTGAAAGCCAAAATCAGAAGAGAAACCTGAAGCGTCCGCATGACAACGCTATGATACACGCTCTCACTTGCGATGCGGGTTTGCTGTGGGCATCTGCGCCTTGACCTCGCTGCGCCAGCGCGCCAGCCTTGCGGCGAGTTCGCGGGCTCGTTCAGGCAGATACGCGGCGAGATCGCGCTCCTCGGCCGGATCCTGGGCCAGGTTGTAAAGCTCGAGGCGGCCGTCTTCGAAGTACTCGACGAGCTTCCAGTCCCGCACGCGGACGGCGCCGACGGGCGTGGTGGTGGCGTAGTAGTGCGGGTAATGGAAGTACAGCTCGTCTCGCCTCAGGCGGGAGGCGGCGCCGGCAAGGAGCGGCATCAGGCTGAGACCGTCAATGTCGCCACTGTGCGGGGCGCCGGTGAGCTCCAGGATGGTCGGGAACAGGTCGGCGGAGGTGACGGGCTCATCGGAAACCGCACCCGGGCGCGCCAGTCCCGGCGCGCGGATGATCAACGGCACCCGGATGCCGCCTTCGTAAAGTGACCCCTTGCCGGAGCGCAGCGGGAAATTGCTGGTGACCACCTCGCCTTGAAATTCGTTGATGTAGCCGCCGTTGTCGGAGGTGAAGATGACGAGCGTGTTTCGGTCCAGGCCGCGTTCGGCCAGCCGGCCGAGGATGCGCCCCACGCTCTCGTCCAGGCTGTGCACCATGGCGGCGTAAGCGGCGTTGCGGTGTCGCAGCCCCGGGCGGATCAGGCGGCGATAGTGCTCCACCAGCTCCGGTTTGCCCTCGATGGGTGTGTGGGGCGTGTAGTGCCAGAGATTGAGCAAAAAAGGCCGGTCCCCCACACGGTCCAGCACAGCGAGCGCCTCGTCGGTGAGCCGGTCAGTGAGGTATTCGCCGGGCCGGCCGAAGTGAAGGCCGGGGACGTACCGCGGCTCGCCGCCGTAGAGCCGGTTGCCGCGATACGGGAAAAAGTAGGTTTGCGGGGCGCCCCAGTGCGTGCCGCCGATGTGAACGTCGAAGCCCTGGTTCTCCGGGTAATGGTCGGCGTCGCCGAGGTGCCACTTGCCGATGTGCGCCGTCAGATACCCGGCCTGCTGGAGCGCTTCAGCCAGGGTCACCTCGGCCAGAGGCAAGTCGCTTGCGGTGACAGGCGGAACCAGGGGCCGGTCGCGCGGCGGCCGGCGTGACGCCTCCCGCCAGATGGTCATGTGCAGGCGCGCCGGATACTTGCCGGTGAGCAGCGCGGCGCGCGTCGGCGTGCAGACCGGCGCGGAGGCGTAGGCCTGGGTGAAGCGCAGGCCTTCCGCCGCCAGGCGATCCAGATTGGGCGTCTGGTGAAGATCGGATCCGTAGACGCCGAGGTCGGCCCAGCCCAAATCGTCAGCGACAATCAGGACGACATTCCACGGGCGCGACTGGCTCCAGAGATTCAGCGCCAACCACAGTGCGACGAGCAGCGAGCAGAGCGGAATGCGCATGGCGATCACAGCTTCCAGCAGATCAGCTTCAGCTCGGTCATTTCCTCGATGGCGTACTTGGGACCCTCGCGCCCGAAGCCGCTCATCTTGACGCCGCCGTAGGGCATGTGGTCGACACGGTACTGCGGGATTTCGTTGATCAGGAAGCCGCCGACGTGGATGCGGCGGGCCGCCTCGAAGGCGCGGTGAATGTCGCGCGTGTAGATGCCGGCCTGAAGGCCGTATTCCGAGTCGTTCACCCGTGCGATCGCCTCCTCGAGCGTCTTGAAAGAATTGATGCCCACCACCGGCCCGAAGGCCTCCTTGCAGGAGATCTGCACGTGCGGCGGAACATCGGCGAGTACGGCCGGGGTGACCGTGGCCCGGAGCCGCCGCTCACCGCCTGTCAGAAGACGTGCGCCCGCCTGGACGGCCTCCTCGATCCAGGCGACGATCCGATCGGCGTCTTTCTCCGTGATCAGGGAGCTGATGTCCGTCGCCGGCTCGTGCGGGTGGCCGATGACGAGCCGCCGGGTGGCTTCGACGAAGCGTTCGGTGAATTCCTGGCGGACCGCCTCGTGGACGTAGATCCGCTGGATCGAGATGCAGACCTGGCCGGAGTTCGCGAAAGAGCCGATGACGCAACGGGGCACGGCCGCGTCGAGATCGGCGTCCCGGTCGATGATGACGGCCGAGTTGTTACCGAGCTCGAGCGTGACGCGCTTCAGCCCGGCCAGATTCCGTATGCGCACGCCCACCTCGGCGCTGCCGGTGAAGGTCACCATGGCGACGTCGCGATGAGTCGTCAGCAGGTCGCCGATTTCGCCGCCCGGCCCGGTGACGACGTTCAGCGCGCCGGCGGGTAACCCGCAGTCCTCAAAGAGCGCCGCCATCCGGAGGGCGGTGATGGGCGTGGTGGAGGCGGGCTTGTGCACCACGGCGTTGCCGGCCGCGATCGCCGGCCCGATCTTGTGCATGGCTAGATTCAGCGGAAAGTTGAAGGGTGTGATGGCGGCAATGACGCCGAGCGGCTCGCGCACGGTGATTGCCATGCGCCCCCTGCCTGCCGGCGCCGCCTCCATCGGCACGACTTCGCCGGCCAGCCGCCGAGCCTCCTCCGCCGAGAATTCGAGCGTGGAGACGGCGCGCTCGACCTCGACGCGGGCCTCCTTGATCGGCTTGCCGGACTCGGAGCTGATGGAGAGGGCGAAAGCCTCGGCCTCGGCCTGGAGCCGCGCGGCGGCCTTGCGGAGGATGGCGGCGCGTTCGGCCAGGGTCATCTGCCGCATCAGGGGCGCAGCCCGGCCGGCCGCCGACACGGCGCGGTCCACCTCCGCGGCGGAGGCACGGAAGACCCTCCCGATCTCGGAGCCGTCGTAAGGCAGCAGCACCGGCTGCCTCGCGGCCGTGGTGACGCATTCGCCGCCGATGCGCATCGCGTAGTCCATGCTCCACATGATACGCAAGCCGCGCCGGACCTATCGGCGTAGAATAGTCCGGGATGCGAAGACGCGATCTGCTCATTTCGGCTGTGATGCCGTGGTTCGGCGCCTCCTCCGACTGGCGCCGCATCGAGCGCAACGGCCGGGTCCTCTCGTTCTACCGGGAAGCGGAGGGTTCGGAGCTGGTGCTGCTCACGGATACCCGGCGCGATGCAATCGAGCTTCGCACCGGCTCGAAGGCGGACGTGGTGGCGCCGGAGGCGGAGGCGCATCTGCTCGAGCGGCCGAAAGAGTTCTGGATGGCGTTCCTCGCCAGACGCTACCACGATTACGCCGCGATCAACACCAAGGTCCCAATCGAGCCGGTGCGCGTCAGCCGCAAGGTGCGCGACGGGGACCGCATCGAATGGCAGGGCCTTCGCTTTGAGGTGGTGGCGACGCCGGGCTG
The DNA here is from genome assembly GCA_938003835.1 of uncultured Bryobacteraceae bacterium. GTDB lineage: Bacteria > Acidobacteriota > Terriglobia > Bryobacterales > Bryobacteraceae > CALKXJ01. Next base: position 257,217 of record CALKXJ010000008.1, read on the forward strand.
GACGCCGGGCGCGGTCTCCTATCTGGTGGAGCTCGACGACAGGCGCGTGGCCTACACGGGCGGTTTGATCCTCGCCGGCGGCCGGCTGCCGGATCTTTATAGTTTGCAGGAGGCCATCCCGGAGCTCAAGCTCCGCGCCTACCACGGCTATGCAGCCCGCGCCTCGCAGTTGATCGCCAGCCTCCGCCGACTCGCGGCACGCCGGCCGGACGTGCTGGTGCCTTCGCGCGGGGAGGCGATTCTCGAGCCGGCCGCCGCCATCGAGGCGCTGATCGCACGGCTCAAGCGCGTCTTCCAGGAGCATTTCTCCACCGATGCGCTTCGCTGGTACTTCGGCGACGAGCACTGGCAGAAGCGGGCCGGGCGCCTGCTCGAAGGGGCGGCGCCGGAGCCCATGCCGATGGCTGAAACGGCCCCGTTGCCCGGCTGGATCCGGGCGATCGGCAACTCACGCCTGATCGTTTCAGAAAGCGGCGAGGCGCTGCTGGTGGACTGCGGCTACGACAAGGTCATCGCGGAGCTCGAGGAGCTGCGCCGCCAGGACATGATCACGCGCCTGGTGGGAATCTTCGTCACGCACTATCATGACGATCACACCGACAGGGTCGAGCAGTGCGCCGGGCGCTTCTCCTGCCCGGTCTACACGACGGAGATCCAGCGCGCGGTGCTGGAACAGCCTTCTCGTTTCTATCTGCCCTGCCTGACTACGGAGCCGGTGCGGCGGCTCGAAGCGCGGCGCCACTCGAGCCGCATGAAATGGCAGGAATACGAGCTCACCTTTCTGGACTTCCCCGGCCAGACCTATTACCACAGCGCCCTGCTGGTGCGGCGGGGCGGCCGCGAAACCGTTTGCTTTGTCGGCGACTCGTTTACGCCATCCGGCATGGACGACTACTGTTTGCGCAACCGCTGCCTGCTCGGCGACGACGACGGCTACCTGCGCTGTTTACGGCTGGTGGAAGAACTGCCGGCGGGTACGTTCCTCGTCAACCAGCATGTCGAGCCGATGTTCCGCTTCACGCGGGCGCAGATCGAGTTCATGAAGGCTTCCTTCGAACGGCGCCGCGCCGCGATCGGAGAGCTTACTGGTTGGCCTCATCCTAGCTTCGCCGTCGACGACCAGTGGGTGCGCTTCGATCCCTACGAGTGGAGCGGCGGCGCGCCGGTGCGCCTTTCTCTGGCAGTTCTTAACCACGCCGCGCGGCCGCTTGAATGTGCGCTGAGCCTCGAGCTGCCCGAGGGCTGGCGCGCGGGCCGCAGCGCGTTTCGTGCGACGCTCGCGCCGCGCCGCGAAACCCGGTTCCCCGTCGAGCTCGCACCCCCGCCGGGCGCGAGCGGCCTTCACGTCGTCGGGGCGGCCGTCCGGCTGGCGGGCGTGGACGTAGCAGAATCCGCAGAGTGCCTGGTTCGCCTGAGTTGACCGCGCTGCGCCCGGTCTAGAAGCGGGGCAGCGCGCGCAGGATCGAGTCGCTCGAGACGCCGCTCGGAAGCTCCACCGAGTGCACCGTCCTCCAGTTGCGGTCCTTGGCGCCGATATAGGTGACCTCCTTGCGGTCGGCGCCCATCAGGATCAGGGTGAGCGAGAGGTTGGGGTATTCGAGCGCCAGGTATTGCCGCTCGCCCTCCTCGGATTTCCAGTGCTCCCGCGCCGGCGGGCCGAATCTCCTCACGATCGTGTGGTAGTTGTCCTGGGCGGTGAGGCCGAGATCCTGCTGGAGAACGGTCTCGAAGCTGACGCGGTTCGGCTGCTGGTGAGTTCGAAAGAAAGCCACCAGAATGAAGGTCGCCAGAACCCCGGTGACGAGCGACGTCAGGATGAGGCGGCCGATGCGCCGTTCCGTGGGCGAGTCCGTCGGGGCGGGCGGTGGAGGCGGCGGGGTTGTCGCAGCGGGTCGCGCCGCAGCGGGGATTTCGATTACGCGGCGGTGATGAGGCCAGAGCGCCCCGCCCTTGTATTCGAGCTCCTGCTTGAGCCCGACGATCATCACGGGCTTGTCGATCTGGGAAACCTCGCCCAGGTAGCGCCGCGGCACCCAAACCTGGAGGTCCGTCTTGGTGTTCGCCACCCGAACCTCGCTCCAGGTTTCGTCTTGGAAGACCCATTCGTTGTGCTCGACGCCCAGGATCGGGGGATAGAATGAGAACGGACGGCCGGCGAAGCTGGCGAGTTCGGGCGCGGACATTCGTCGCTCTCATCTTAGCGCAGGCCGTTGTTCGCACCGGTTGAAACCCATGGGAATGAAAGCTGCTGTCGGAATCACGGCGGCGCTGGCGGCCCTATCCTGCGGCCCTGCGCGCGAAGTCGAAGACACGCGGCCGAACGTCGTACTGATCGTCGGCGACGACATCGGCTACTCGGACCTGGGCGCTTACGGGGGTGAGATCGACACGCCGGTGCTCGACCGGCTGGCGCGCGGCGGGATGCGCTTCACGCGCTTTTACACGAGCAACATGTGCGTGCCCACGCGCGCTTCCCTGTTGACCGGCATCTACCACACGCTGGCGCTCGAGGACGGCGAGGGCCAGATGCGCCTGCGGCGTGAGGCCGTGACCGTGGCCGAGTGGCTCCGCCAGGCCGGTTATCTCACCTTCATGGCCGGCAAGTGGCACCTGGCGCGCCCGGACGATCCATCCGCGTTTCCGGTCGGACGTGGTTTTGGGCAGTTCTTCGGCACGCTATACGGGGCAGGGAGTTACTTTGCCCCCGCCTCGCTCATGCGGAACGATCGGAGCATCGAGGCGGAGGCCTACCGGCCGGACTTCTATTACACCGACGCGATCAGCGAGGCGGCGGAATCGTTCGTCCGGGAGGCAAGCGCGAGCAAGAAGCCGTTCTTCCTCTACGTCGCCTATACCGCTGCGCACTGGCCTCTGCACGCCCCCGAGGAGGAGATCGCCAAATACCGCGGGCGCTTTGCCAGGGGCTGGGACGTGCTGCGCGGCGAGCGGCACGAGCGGATGAAGAAGCTGGGCGTCGTCCATCCCGACTGGCCGCTTTCGCCCAGGGATCCGAACGTGCCGCCCTGGGAGCGGGCGCCGCATCGGGCCTGGCAGGAGCGGCGCATGGAGGTTTACGCGGCGCAGATCGACCGGATGGATCAGGGTATCGGGCGGATTGTCCGCGCGCTCGAGGAGACCGCCGAGCTGGAAAACACGCTGATCCTGTTTCAGTCCGACAACGGGGCCTGTTACGTCGAGTACGCGCCGAATCGCAAGGGTCCGCATCTGCCCGAGCGGACGCGCGACGGCCGCCCGGTGCGGCCGGGCAATCTGCCTGAGCTCATGCCGGGGGGCGAGGACACCTACCAGAGCTACGGCTACGGCTGGGCGAACCTGAGCAACACGCCCTTCCGGCTGTTCAAGCAGTACGACCACGAAGGCGGCATCCGTTCCCCTCTCATCGTTCACTGGCCGGCTCGCGTTCGCGCCAACACCATCACCGATCAGGTGGCGCATGTGATCGACGTCGCGCCCACGATCCTGGACGCGGCCGGCGTCCGCCCGGCGCGGGTTTTCGAGGGCCGGAGGGTGCTCGAGATGTGCGGCTCGACGCTGATGCCGGTGCTCGAGGGCGAGCGGCGCCGGCCGCACGACGCGCTCTTCTGGAAGTGGGCGCGCGGCAAGGCGGTGCGGCGCGAGCGCTGGAAGCTGGTTTCGGCCGAGGGCGCACCCTGGGAGCTTTACGACATCGAGGCCGACGGGACCGAGCTCCGGAACCTCGCCAAAGAAAGACCTTTCGAAGTACAGCAGCTCGAGGCACTCTTCAAGGCCTGGGAGGCGCTCACCCTGGAGCAGCGGCTCCGGTAGGGCGCGCCGCGGTTGCGATACTGCTCACTTATCCATTTCAGTTCTGGAGATCTTCAACGATGCATGTGCCCTTCTACGGTCATGTCCGGCAATATCACAATATCCAGGCCGAAATCGACGCCAACATCCGCGAGGTGCTCGAAAGCGGCCAATATGTGATGGGGCGATGCTCAAGCGCTTCGAGCAGGAGCCGGCGGACTATCACGGCATGAAGTATGCCGTGGGCGTCGGCAACGGGACCGATGCGCTCTGGCTCACCTTTCTGGCGCTCGGTATCGGACCCGGCGACGAGTGCCTCACCACCACGAATACGTTTTTCGCCACCGCCGAGGCCATCTGGATCGCGAACGCCACTGCCGTCTTCGTCGATTCCGAGGAGCGCACCAGCTGCATCGACCCGGCGCGGATCGAAGAGGCCATTACCGAAAAGACGACGGCGCTGGTGCCGGTGCACCTCTACGGGCAGTGCGCCGACATGAAGCCCATCCGGAAAATTGCCGACAAGTACGACCTGCTGGTGATCGAGGACAACGCCCAGGCCATCGGCGCGCACGGAGACGGCTTCCCCATCGGGGAGTTGAGCGACGCCGCGACGACCAGCTTCATCACCCAGAAGAACCCGGGGACCTGCGGCGACGGCGGAGCGGTGGTGACCAACCGGGAGGACGTCGACCGGGCCATCCGGCGGCTGCGCAACCACGGCTCGGAGAAGCGCTCCTGCCACTCGATGGGCTACAACAGCCGCCTGGACGACATTCACGCCGGCGTGCTGAGCGCGAAACTCAAGCACATCGACCGGTGGAACGACCTGCGGCGAAAATGGGCGGCGCGGTACTCCGAGGGGCTCAAGGAGGCGCAGCACATCACGCTGCCCTACGAGAAGCCGGGCTACCGCCACGTCTATCACCTCTATGTCATCGAGACCAAGCGGCCCGAGCAGCGCGACGTTCTCCTTGATTTCCTCAACCGGAACGGCATCGACGCCAAGTGCCATTACCCGATCGCGATCCATCAGCAGGCCGGCTACCCGTGGGGCAAACCGGCGCGCATCGCCGGGCCGATGCCCAACTCGGAGCGCAACGCCGCCTGCGACCTGACGTCTTCTGCTTCTGCACGCTGCCGAATGTCCGCCTTCCGTTGATTCGGGCCGGCATCGAGGCCGGAGCGCGCCTGATCGCCACGGAGAAACCGATCGCTCTTACCAGCGCCGAAGGTCTCGAGATCCGCAAGATGCCTGAGGGCGCCGGGGTCAAAGCGGTCGTGAGCCGCCAGCACCGTTACGGCGAGCATTACCGGAGGGTCAAGGAGGTCATCTCGAGCGGTGCAGTGGGACGCATCCACACTGTCTACGGCACGGCGACGGGCTGGATGATGCACATGCTCTCGCACCTCATCGATTACATGCGCTGGTACCACGGCGAGGCGGAAGCCGAATGGGTGATCGCGCAGGCGGCAGGTCGGAGCAAGCTGAACGACGCCCATCCTTCGCCCGACTACATCGCCGGTTTCATCCACTTCGCCAATGGCGTGCACGGCGTAGTGGAGTGCGGCGCGGGCGCCCGGGACGTGCCGGAGGTCGACTACTGGTGGCGCAAGTGCCGGATCGGCGCGCAGGGGACCGGCGGCTTCGCCGAGGTGATGACGGGCGGGGGCTGGCGCGCCGTCACCCGCGAGGGAGCGTTCTCCGGCGGCGGATCGATGCATTACGACCTCGACATGCCGCCCTATATTCCGGAGATTGCCGACTGGCTGGACGATGAGGCCAAACCTCACCCCTGCCGGTTTGAGAGCGCCTGGCGCGGTTTCGAAATCATGATGGCAATGTGCCGCTCGGCGGCCGCAGGCGGTCAGGTGGCGCTGCCGCTCGAAGGCGGCGCCGATGAGATCGTGATGCTCCGGGCGGCGGTTCCGGACCGCAAGCTGCTACTCGGCACGGCGTCGAGCGCCAAGGAATACCGCGTCTGACTCCCTCAGCCGACGAGCGCCGCCCAGCCGGTTTTGAGACCCACATAAACCAGCCAGACTGCGGCGACGCGGGCGAGCGCACCTCGGAAGCGGAGTCCCCGGCAGGTGACCGAAAAGCCCAGGGCCAATAGCAGCATCACCCAGATCGAAAACAGATCCACGGATCCGGCTAAGGCCCGAAGCCACGCCGGCGAGCCCTCCCCGCGCGCCAACCACCCGGCATTCAGCATCAACGGGTTCCGCACGTCAAAACTCTCGGGATCGGCCAGGTGCATCGCCACGATGGCGAGCGCCGAGGCGAGCACCATGGGAAGGAACGAATATGCAGTGATGGAGAACGCCTGGCGGTAGCGGATCTCGCGGGCCCCCGAGAGGCGGAAGACGCCCAACAGCACCGCAGCCACGGCGAGGTAGCTCAAGGCGGCGCCGGCGGCGGCCGCGGCGTAACTGAACATGCCGACGAAGCGCGCCTGCTGCGCGATGATCGCCTGTTGCTGTTCCGGCGTGAGCTGCTCCAGCCGCGGACTGGTGCGCATCTCCTGCTCGAGGAAGCGGTCCCAGCCGATCCGGTGCGAGAAGGCGGCGGTGAAAACAATCGAGACCACGCTAGCCAGGATGAGCGGCGTCCACCAGCGGGGGCGGGCGGCCAGATCCTCGAAGACCGGCTTGGGGTCCCAGAAGACCCCGACGATGCGGGCGAGCTCGCGCATGGCCAGCCCATTATCCCACCGGGCTGCGGGCGCGAGCTGCCCGCAACAAGCCCGCTAGAACAGGACTTTCAAGCCGAACTGGATCTCCCGGGGCGAGCCGGCGCTGGTGATCCGCCCGACGCTGCCCGGCACCGAGATATTGGCGCCCGGGCCGCCGAAATTGGCGTGATTGGGCAGGTTGAAGAACTCGGCCCGGAACTGCACCTTCCATTGCTCGGTCACCGAGATGTCCTTGAGCACGCTGACGTCGAAGACGATGTCGCCCGGTGCGAAGAGCATGTTGCGCGCGGAGTTCCCCCAGGTGTAGGGAGCCGGGGGCGCGAAGGCCGTCGGGTCGAACCAGCGGTAGATTGAGCGCTCCGAGCGGGGCAGCTTGGGATCGCGCAGCACGTCGGCGCGCCCGCCGAGCCAGCCGGGCAGCGTCGGGCTGAAGCTGACCGAGAAGGGCGGCCCGGTACGCAGGTAGGTGATGCCGGCAATCTGCCATCCGCCGAAGAGGCGCCCTGCGGCGCCGCCCATGTTCGCAAACCGCTTGCCCGGCCCGAAGGGCAGCTCGTAACTATAGGCGGCGGTGAAGATGTGCCGGCGCACCTGCTCGGAGTTGCCGCGGTCGGCGCGGACGTTGTGCGGATTTTGCGCGCCACCCACGATGGGGACGTTGTCCAGACCGCGATTCCAGGAATACTCGATCTGGAAGGTCACGCCGTTCGAATAGCGCTGAATCGCTTCGAGCTGCAACTGATGGAAGTTGGAGTCGCCGCCCGTGGCCAGCACCTGCACGCCGGCCCAAGGTTGGTAGGGGCGTAACGGCTGAATCGCGCCGGGCTGCTGCACGCGCGGCAGGTTGATCTCGGCCTGGTAGTAGGGCAGGTGGGTCGACTTGTTGCCCACGTAGGAGGCGCGCACGCCCAGGCGCGGCCGAATCTCGCGCTCGATGGTGAAGTTCCATTGATAGGACTCGGCATTGCGCGCGTTGCGCTCCACGGCGAAGATGCTTGGGTTGGGCGAGATGGCGCCGCCGCCCGGGAACGGCCGCTCGAGCGTCAGCGACGGCCTACGGCCGGGCGAGGCCTCGAAGGTCTCCGCCAGCAGGAACGGCGGATTGCTCAAACCGAGCTGGAGGTAGCCGATGAAGACCGGCAGAAAGTTGTAATAGGTGCCAAAGCCCGCGCGAATCACCGTGCGGTTGTCGCGGAAGGGCCGGAAGGCGACGCCCACGCGCGGGCCGATGTTGTTAAAGTCGGTCTCGATCAAGTTCTCGGGCAGGCCGGCATCCTTCGCGAGAACGATGGGGTAGGCCTGGATTAAGCGCGGGATCGCCAGCGACGAGAAGCGCTCGCCGGAGAGGACCAAGCGACTGGAGGCGAAGTCGAGGTTCGCCATGGCCCGGTCGCGCTCCTTCCAGGCCGTCTGCACCATGTAGCGAACGCCCACGTTGAGTGTCAAGCGCGGCGAAACCTGAAAGTCATCCTGAAGGAACGCGCTGTAGCGCGTCGAGTATAGCCCAAGCGGCGGGCTCGACGTCGAACGGTAGGTGAAGTTCGGATAGCCGAGCAGGAAGTCGGCGAAGGCGTGAGCGGGTTGGGCGGCGCGCGCCGGGTTGTCGTTGGTATAACGTCCGTTGAAGGCAAACCGCCCCAGTCCGGCCTGATTGGCGGCCCAGCCGCCAAGGCCCGGCGTCGAGGGGAAGCCGCCGGCGCGATGATTGGCGATGTCGACTCCCATCTTCAGGGTGTGCTTGCCGCGGATCAGCGTGAAGTTGTCCGTGATCTGGCGCGTGCGGCGCGGATTGGCGCCCTCCGGCCCTACGCCGTAATCACCGATCGAGACGTGCCCGGTGATGTTCATCTGCGGCAGGCCGCCATAGGGAACCGGGTAAAGATCGGGGAAGAGCGAGCGCGGGTCAAACTCTTTGTTCATGCCGAGCCGATAGTTCACCTGGCGCAGAAAGCCGAAGCGAAACTCGTTGAGCGCCGTCGGGCTGAAGTTGCGCATGTAGGTGCCGTTGGCGCTTTGGACCGAGTAGCCCCCGCTCTGCCAAGAGCCATACCGCGGCGGGTAGGCCTGGGCCACGAAGTAGGGGTCGCCTTTCGAGTAATTAAGATTCACCCAGATGGAGTCCCGATCGGTGAAGCGGTGATCGATGCGCGCTAGGTACCGATTGATGTCGGCGATGTTCTTGTTGTTGAAGACGAAGTTGGAGATGGTGCCGGCCGGGCCGGTCCCGGGCAGGTTCGGCAGCGGCACCCACTCGAGCAGCGCCTTCGAGCGGCGGTCGATGCGTGTGGCGGGAATGCGATTATTGGGGAAAGGCTGCTCCGTAAAGGGGTCGACGATCGTGGGCAGGCCCGAGAAATCGCCCTCCCGCATGGCGGCCGTCGCCACCGAGAGCGTATAGGTCGGCGAAGTGCGCTCCCGCAGGCCCTCGTAAGAGTGGAAGAAGAAGGTCTTGTTCTTGACGATCGGGCCGCCCACCGCATAGCCAAACTCATTGCGGTTGAAGGGCGGTTTGGGCAATCCGGTGGCGAAGAAGTTCTTGGCGGCATACTCCCTGTTCCGGTTGAACCACAAGAGCGAGCCGTGCAGCTCATTGGTGCCGCTCCGGGTGACGATGGTCGCGGCCACCGAACCCTCGAACTCCGCCTTCTGATTGTTGGAGTCGATCTTGAATTCACTGATCGAGTCGATGGAGGGGAAGGTGGTCAGGCCGTGCCGGTACGAGTATGCGCCGCCGCCGTTGCCGGTGTCGTTGTAAGTGACGCCATCGACGTTGAACTGGATGCCGCCCCAGTAGCCGCTGCCGGCAACACGCGGGTTGGCCGCGCTGTCGGTGGTGACGCCGGCCGAGATGCGGATCAGGCGATCGATACTCCGGCCGTTGAGCGGGATCGCGGTGATGACGTTGGCTTCGAGGATGTTGCCGATCGTTGCGTTCTCCGAGTTGATGACGGGCGCCGAGGCCTGCACTTCGATCGCCTCGGTCACCGTGCCCGGCTCCAGCGTCAGATCCACGCGCACGGCGCGATTCGCAAGCAGGCGGATACCCTTGGCGGCGGCCTGCTTGAAGCCGGCGAATTCCGCCGTGACGGTGTAGCTGCCTGGGACCAGGTTCGGAGCGACAAAGTCGCCCACCTCGTTCGTCTCGGTGCGGAACTGTGCGCCGGTCAATTCGTTGGTGATGGTCACCGTGCCGCCGACGATGGCGCCTCCCGAGAGATCTCTCACCGAGCCGAGGATCGTGCCGGTGATGGTCTGCGCGCGAAGTGGAGCAAGCGCACCCAGGGCAGCGATGACCAGCCCGGCGTAGAACACCTGAGTTACCCGACGCATTTCCATTCACCCCTGGAATAGGATTTCAAACTGTACCTTAACAGTCTCTTTCACGCCGGCGCGGCACGTCAAGCTCCGGCGGGTCCCTTCTAGAGAGAAGCCCGCCAGTTGCCGATCGCCTCGGAGATGCGCAGCGGCCGCCCGTAAATGCGCAGGCGGCGCACTTCGACGGCGCCGGCGCTGCCGATGCGCAGCACCCCGGCGCCGTTGACGGAAATCAGGTTGGGGTTGTACCGGCCCCAGCCGAACTGGATCTGATCCCCACCGTCGAGCAGCTTGCCGTCGACGACGAAAAGGATGAGCTTGGGGCCGCCGTCGACGATGGCGGCGATGTGGTGTGTCCGGCCTGCGCGGAGCCAGCCCCCTTCGCTTCGCCAGCGGCTCTCGGTGCGCCCGTCGCTCAGGCTGAGCTCCAGCGCGCCCCCGGCGGCCGTGCGCAGCGCGAAGCCCTTGCCGTCGGGACTCAGGTTGTCGACAAGCGTCCGGCCGGGCTCGAGCGAGGCGAACCGCACGAACAGGTCGAGCGTGATGCCCGCACGCAGATCCTCCACGCCGTAGTCGGGCCGTGTGGACCGGCGCAGGAAGGCGGGAAGCTCAGGCGCCGGGGCGGTCATGGGTACTGGCGTGCCGCCGGCCCCGAGATCGAGCAGCAAGCCATGGGTTGCCTGGGTCCGGTTGTCGAACTGGCCGAAGAGCCCCTCGAGAAGCTCCCGGTCGAGCTCGTGCACGCGCGCAATGTCCTTCTGAGTCTCGGTCAGGAAGTAGCGGCCGCCCTCCTCGATCAGGTCCGGGTAGCTGATGCGAACGAAGGGATCGTCGTCGTAGAGGACGATCTCCGGCTGGCTCCACCGGACGATCTTGCCGCGGGGCGAATCGGCTTCCACTCCCGCGGCCAGCCAGACGGGGTTGCGGTCGTTATAGGCGATGGTGCGCCGGTGGGGATGCTCGCGGATGAAGCGGCCGCCGTGATTGTGGAACCAGTAAAGGAACTTGCCGTTCTCGCACCGCCAGGCGAAAGTGGCCGCGCGCGGATGCTTGACCAGCCGGCCGTCGTCGTAACGCAGGTACTGGGGCGGCTCCCAACTCCGCCCGCCGTCGCGGCTGTAGCTAAAAACAGGATGGCCGTCGATGGTCCGGTAGACGACGAACAGCGAACCGTCGCTCAAGAGGGAAAAGCTTTGCTCTTCGGCCACCGGGCCGCCGCCGGGCGGCGTGCGCAGCCCGACGTCGCCCTCGGGCAGCGTCTCCCACCGAATCCGTTCGGGATCGCGCTCGGTGAGGATGTTGTCGCTGCGCAGCAGCACGCCCTCGCTCGAGGTGAAGAAGCCCTCGCCGATGCCGCCGACTTTGTGCAGCGGCACATAGCCCGCGCCGGCATGACTGAACGGCCTGCCGACGTTCCAGAAATATTTGAGCTTGCCCTGGTAGGGGTTCTTCCGGTCGATCTCGAAGTCGCGCATCGGGATGTCATAGCGCTTCGCGGACCAGCTCCGCCCGTGGTCGTCGCTGTACTTGAAGACGAAATGGCCGAGGCTGTCCACGCGCGTGGCAAAGCCGCCCTTGTAGGGGGGATCGTCGGCGATGATGCGGCGGACGTTGTCGGTGTTGTGGTTGTAAAAGATGTAGACGCGGCCCGAAGGCACCTTCAGCATCACGGCATAGGAGGCTTCGGGACCGTCAGGAGGTTCGACGGCGACCGGCGCCGACCAGCTCTTGCCCTGGTCGGTGCTGCGCATCGTGATGACGTGCTGGCCCGGCTCGCCTTCGCGTCCCGCGCCCGTCGTGAGGCAGACCAGCCAGGCGCCGTCATCGGTCTTGACCACGTAGGGCTGATCGGCGTAAGTCAGCGTCGGAATCTCCCGGCCTTCGCGGATGTTCCGCCAGTCGGCGGCGCCCGGTAGGGCGGCGCACGCAACCAGAAGGGCGAGGAACAAGCGGCGCATGGAAATCGGGGACAGTATACTCAATCCCCAATTCCGCTCGCGTGCGATCTAAGTCGATTTCCAGCACGGGGCACGTTTTTCGAGGAAGGCTGCAATGCCCTCCTGCGCGTCGGCGGCCAGCGCGTTCATCGTCATGACCTCTTTGGCATAAGCATAGGCGCGCGCCTGGTCGAGCTCGATCTGGGCGTAGAAAGCCTGCTTGCCGAGCGAGGTGACCAGGCCCGAAGCCTGAGCGATCTGTGCCGCCAGATTCAAGCTTTCCTCGCGCAGGCGCTCCTGAGGCACTACGCGGTTGACCAAGCCCCAGTCAGCGGCGGTTTGCGCGTCGATGAGGCGGCCGGTCAGCAGCATCTCCATCGCCCGCTTGCGGCCGATGACGCGGGTGAGCGCCACCATGGGGGTGGTGCAAAACAGGCCGATGCGCACGCCGGGCGTGGCGAAGGCGGCGCGCTCGCCCGCCACAACCAGATCGCAGGTGGCGACCAGCTGGCAACCGGCGGCTGTCGCCAGGCCTTGTACTTCTCCGATCACCGGCTGCGGAATCGCCTGGATCATGCTCATCAATCGGGTCGACGTATCAAATAGACGCCGGTAGCCAGCGACGGTTCCGCCGCGCAGCTCCCTGAGATCGTGCCCGGAGCAGTACACTTCCCCACTCGCTGCCAGGATTACAGCGCGCACGCTACCATCGGCGGCGATCCGGTCGAGCGCGGCGATGAGCTCCTCCATGAGGGCGAGCGAGAGCGCATTGCGCCGTTCGGGCCGGTTCAGCGTCAGGATGGCGGTCTCACCCTCCTGCTCGCGCATCAGGTAGCGGAAGCTCATGGGCATCTCCTAAGCGCCGGCCGCCTGCGCGGTGAGGGCGCGATGCACGGCGTCGAGCACGCCATTGATGAATGGCACCGACTGTTCGCCGGAGAAGAGCCGGGCCAGCTCGAGGGCTTCGTCGATGACCACAGGATGGGGCGTCTCGCCCCGCAGCATCTCGTAGATGGCGAGCCTCAGAATGTTGCGATCCACCACCGACATGCGCTCCAGTCGCCAGTGTTCGGAGTGCTCGAGAATGTGGCGATCGATCTGCTCGATCTCCGCGACCGCGCCCCTTACCAGCGCCTCGGTGAAGGGGTCGGGCTGGGGCTCGAGCTTGGTCTCCTCGTCCGCCATCGTTTTCGGAACTGACCGGAGGATATCCTCGACCGGCTGGCGCCGCATGTCCCAGACGAAGAGGATCTGGAGCGCCTGCTGGCGGGACCGGTGACGGGAGGGCATGGCCGGATCAGCTGCCGGCGCGGAGCCGGCGCATCAGATTTCCCATCTCGACGGCGCTCATGGCGGCGTCGAAGCCCTTGTTGCCGCTCTTGGCGCCCGCACGATCGATGGCCTGTTCGAGCGTGTTCGTCGTGAGCACGCCGAAAGCGATCGGCACGCCGGTCTCGAGCGAGGTCTGCGCCAGACCCTTGCTGGCCTCGGCGGCGATGTGGTCGAAGTGGGGCGTGTCGCCGCGAATCACCGCGCTCAGGCAGATGATGGCGTCGTGCCGCTTCTGGCGGGCGATCTCGGCGGCAGTCACCGGCAGCTCCCAGGAGCCGGGCACGCGCACGATCTCGATGTTGGCGGGATCCGCTCCGGTGCGGTTCAGCGCATCGAGAGCGCCGGCGAGCAGCCGCTCGGTGACGAAGCTGTTGAAGCGGCTCACCAGGATGGCGAACTTCAGCTCCCTGGCGTCAAGCGATCCTTCGATGATGTTGTGGCCCATAAGCGCTTTCGAGGCGGCGGGCGCGCGCCGCATGGGATAATTGTATTCTGAGCTTCATCTTACCGCATGGATCCTTCCCGCATCCGTAACTTCAGCATCATTGCGCACATCGACCACGGCAAATCGACGCTGGCGGACCGGCTGCTCGAGGCCACCGGGGCGCTCTCAGAGCGGGAGATGACCGAGCAGGTGCTCGATTCGATGGATCTCGAGCGCGAACGGGGCATCACCATTAAGGCCCATGCGGTGCGGCTCAACTACATGGCCGAGGATGGGCAGACCTACCAGCTCAATCTGATCGACACGCCGGGGCACGTCGATTTCACCTATGAGGTGGCGCGGAGTCTCCAGGCCTGCGAGGCGGCTCTACTGGTCATCGACGCCACGCAGGGCGTGGAGGCGCAGACGCTGGCAAACACCTATCTGGCGCTGCACCACAACCTGGAGATCATCCCGGTGATCAACAAGATCGACCTGCCGGCGGCGGAGCCGGAGCGGATCCGGCAGCAGATCGAGGAGGTGATCGGCCTGGACGGCGCCGGCGCGCTCGAGGTGAGCGCCAAGCAGGGCATCGGCATTCACGAGGTGCTCGAGGCGATCGTTCACCGGGCGCCGCCGCCGCGGGGCAATCCGGAAGGGCCTCTGCGGGCGCTCATCTTCGACTCCTGGTATGACCCGTATCGGGGCGTGATCACGCTGCTGCGCGTGGTCGACGGGACGATCCGCGTGGGGCAGAAGATCCGGCTGATGGCGCACAACAAGAGCTTCGAGGTTGAGGGGCTGGGTTACCAGTCGCCCAAGCGCGTCCCCTGCGAGGAGCTCACCGCCGGGGAGGTGGGCTACATGTTCGCCAACATCAAGACGGTCTCCGACGCCCGCATCGGCGATACGGTGACCGATGACCTGGATCCCGCACCGGAGGCGCTGCCGGGCTTTGAAGAGATCAAGCCGATGGTCTTCGCCGGCCTCTATCCGGTCGAAAGCCACCAGCACGGCGAGCTGCGCGAGGCGCTCGAAAAGCTCCGGCTCAACGACAGCTCCTTCAGTTTCGAGCCGGAAAGCTCGGCCGCGCTGGGCTTCGGCTTCCGCTGCGGCTTTCTCGGTCTCTTGCACCTAGAGATCGTCCAGGAGCGGTTGGAGCGCGAGTTCGGCCTCGATCTGATCACCACCGCGCCCGGCGTGCGCTATCGCGTTCACACGCGCGGCGGCGAAGTGATCGAGGTGGATAACCCGACGAAGTTTCCCAGCGCAGCCGAGATCGAATCGGTCGAGGAGCCGATCATCGAGGCCACGGTGATCACGCGCGACGAATATCTGGGCGAGATCCTCAAGCTGCTCGAAGAGAAGCGAGGGGTGCAGAAGAAGTTCGAGTATCTGGGCGCCGGGCGGGTGATGCTGACTTATGAACTGCCGCTGAATGAGATCGTGCTCGATTTCTATGACCGGCTCAAGTCCGCCTCGCGCGGCTATGCTTCGCTCGACTACCACCTGGCCGGCTACCGCACGGCGCCGATGGTGAAGCTGGACGTTCTGGTGGCGGGCGAACCGGTGGACGCGCTGTCGATCATCGTCCACCGCGACTTCGCCTACGAGCGCGGCAAGGAGCTGATCGGGCGGCTCAGGAAACTCATCCCGCGGCAGATGTTCGAGGTGGCGCTCCAGGCGGCGATCGGCAGCCGGGTGATCGCGCGCGAGACGATCCCGGCGATGCGCAAGAATGTGCTCGCCAAGTGTTACGGCGGCGACGTGACGCGCAAGCGCAAGCTGCTCGAAAAACAGAAGGAGGGCAAGCGGCGGCTCAAGCGAATCGGCCGGGTCGACATCCCGCAGGAAGCCTTCCTGTCGGTGCTCAAGGTGGGCGCGGAAGACTGAAGCTTCCGCCTGCCACACCCGCTCAAGCCCAGACGAGCGGGAAGCGGATCAGCTCATCGATGCGGTAACGGCGCCCATTTTCGATCGACTTGCGGGCGGCGATGCCGATGAGGCTCGACAGTACGCCGGCGCGGCTGCCGGCTGCCTTGCCGAGCGGATCCGGTGTACCCGGCTTGAAAAGCAGGTCCTTGAGCCGGGCGTCGGCGCCGCCGTGCTCGCCGCGCTCGGACTGCACCACCCAGGTCTTGGTGCCCTTGAAGTTGAGCGTCAGGCGGAATTCCGCTTCGCCCTCCACCTTCCACGGCTGGGCCTGATAGACGCGGACATCCAGCCGGCCCTTCTGCCCGTTGAAGGCGATCGTCTGGCCCTCGTAAGGCAGATACGCGTTGAGGCTGTAGTTGAGCAGCACGTCGTTGGCGTAGCGCACCTCGACGGTCATGGTGTCGTAGGTGTCGATCGCGTTGTCCCAGACGCAGCCGTCCCGGCGGTAGCCGTCGATCTCCTCGCCCGCCACATACAGCTCCGTCATGCGCCGGTCCTTGGTGATGTCCCAGTAGAAGTCGCACTGCTTGGTGAAGGGACAGGCGCGGCAGTGGGTGGAGCGAAACGGATTGTTGGCCCCGTAGAAGGCCACGCGGCCGTAAGCGTGAATCTCGGCCGGCTCGGCGTCGAGCCACCAGTTCATCTGGTCGAAATGGTGCGAAGCCTTGTGACAGAGCAGCGAGCCGGAGAAGCGCTTCTTGCCGTGCCAGCGCCGGAAGTAGCTGGCGCCGTGATCGATATCCAGATATTCGTGGAATTCCGCCGAGAGGATCCGGCCCAACTCGCCGCTCATCAGGATCCGCTTGATCTCCTCGGAGGAGTTGCCATGACGAGCGTTGAAGGTGGTGATCACTTTCCGGCCCGTGCGGGCCTCGGCCTCGAGAATCGCCTGGCACTGCTCGGCCTCCGTGGCGAGCGGTTTCTCGCAGATGGCGTTGACGCCGAGCTCGAGGGCGCGGACGACATACTGGGCATGGAAGCAGTCCGTGGTGGTGACGATGACCGCATCCGGATTGGTCTCCTTGACCATGCGGTCGAAGTCGCGGGCTTCGTAGACGGGCGCGGTGACGCCGCAATAGGCGGGCGCGCGGGCTGCGCGCTTCGGATTGATGTCGCAGAAGCCGACCAGTTCGACATAGTCGGCGTGGGTGCGCATCAGGCTCCGGCCCCAGGTTTCCGTACCGCGCGAGCCGGTGCCGACCATGGCCAGACGCATCCTGGTCGCCGCCCTGCCTTGCCCGTGGCCCGTGCCCCATGCCAGGGCGGCGAGCGCCGCCTTGCCGCTCGAGCCGAGAAAGGCGCGGCGGGTGGTGGTTTGCGCAGTGGCATTCATGCTTTGATATTATCCGCCCGCGGCGGCCCGGAGGAGCAGGATCCAGCCATCGCGCCGCCCGGCGTCGCTGCTCGCTCTCCTGGACGAGCCGATTCGAGCCGACCGAGCCCAAATGGTCAGCCTTCGCCGGGGGCCCGCTCGCAGAGCAGGTTGTCGCTCCAGTTCGCCCCGATCGGACCGGCGTGGTTGAGATGCTTCGGCGCGCGGCCGACACGCCTGGGGGCTTTCATTCCGTCTCCAGCGCGAAGACCGTTGCGTGCGCATCCGGCTGGACTCCGTCGAGCGGAATGCTCAGCCGCTCGCCGTTCTGGCTGAAGCGCAGGCTGCGGCCAGAGGCCAGCAGGCGCACACTGCGCACCTTGGCCTTCAGGCCACTCAGTTCGAGCGCGCCGGCGGGCAGATCAAATGCGTGGAGATAGATCGTCTTGCCCTTGGCCGTCGTCCGGCCGAAAGCGAGATTTTGAAGCGGGCCGTAGGTGGTGCCATAAATGGCCTCGCCGTTGCGGGCGAGCCAGTCGCCGATGGCCCGCAGGCGCTCCTCGAATTCCGGCTGGATCTCCCCCTCGGGCGTCGGTCCCACGTTGAGCAGATAGTTGCCGCCTTTGCTGGCGGCGTCAATCAACTGGCGCACCAGCTCGGTGGCGCTCTTGAAGGCGCGGTCGTTCTTGTTGTAGCCCCAGGTGTTGTTGATCGTCATGCAGGTTTCCCACGGCTGGAAGTGCTCGGGCGACTGCGGCAACTCCACCAGACCCTTGTCGGCCGGATCGGTGTAGCCCACGGCCGCGCCGCGCACGGGAATGCCGCGCGGGATCCGCTGCTCGGGCGTCAGGAAGTCGCCGGTGAGGCCGATGCGGTTGTTGATCAGCGCCATCGGCTGGAGCTCGCGGATCAGCCGGTGAAACCGCAGGCCGTCGTACTGGCGCTGGTTGCCCAGGCCGTCGAACCAGATCACGAAGACGTCGCCATAGCGGGTTAGCAGCTCGCGGAGCTGGAGCTCCATGTAGTCGAGATACAGCGGCCACTCCGGCCGCTCCGGCTCGCCGCGCCAGTTCTCGGCCGAGGGCTTCGAGGTGTCGCGGAAGCCCGGGTGGTGCATGTCCGGAGGCGAGTAGTAAAAGCCGAGGGGCATGCCGTACTTGCGCGCCGCCTCGGCAAGTTGAGCGAGTATGTCCTTGCCGTAGGGCGTCCGGGTGATCTTATAGCTCGTGTAGGCGGAGTCGTACATGCAAAAGCCGTCATGGTGCTTGGACGTGATCACCATGTAGCGCTGCCCGGCGGCGCGCGCCAGGCGCACCCAGGCCTCGGGGTCGAACTTCACCGGGTTGAAGCGTTCCGGCAGGCGGCGGTATTCGGCCTCGCTGATTCCCGGATAGCGGTCGGGCCGCATGATGGGCCAGGAAGCCTCGACGCTGGCCACCGAATACGGGCCCCAGTGAATGAACATGCCGAACTTGGCTTCGTTGAACCGCCTTAGGCGCGCTCCGGCGAGCGGATCGTCCGCGCCGAAAGCGGGGGCCAGCCCTAGCACGGCCGGCAACAAACACAGGGGCACCCGCGTGCGGAACAAGCGCGAAAATGGGCGGGCGTCTCTCATGCGTTCACACCTCCTCGGACTCTTGATGATAACCCGTTTGGGGCGGGACTAGCCGCCCGTGCGGAGAGTCACCGCCTGCGCGGCCCGGACCAGGATCAGCTCGGTGCGCGCGATCAGGCGTTGCCAGAGCGTCTCGGGTTCCGGATCGAAGACCAGCTTCTCTTCGCCCTGCATGACGTGCCAGGCGCCCATTTCGAGTTCGCGCAGCAACTGGCCGGGTCCCCAGCCGCAATAGCCGAGATAAAGCCGCAGGCGATCGGCCTGGCCAACCTC
This sequence comes from uncultured Bryobacteraceae bacterium, assembly GCA_938003835.1. Taxonomy (GTDB): domain Bacteria; phylum Acidobacteriota; class Terriglobia; order Bryobacterales; family Bryobacteraceae; genus CALKXJ01. Next base: position 275,842 of record CALKXJ010000008.1, read on the forward strand.
GGCCAGCTTTTTCTTGAGAAGGCTCTTCGTGGAGACCAGGTACACGCCGGCCAGCACCTGCTCGGCCTCGGCCTCCTCACGGGCACGCAGCAGCGCCAGGACTCCCGTCGCTCCCACGGGTCCGCCCCAAAAGACCGGGTCCGCGCCGCGGGGGTTGTTCTTCTGATCGGGGAACAGCTCGGCCACCTCCAGGTGGGCCCGGCGATTGATCACCAGGCCCATGCTGGCGCGCTCGTCATGCCGAAGCAGGAGCACGACGCTGCGGGCGAAGTTCGGATCGGGCAGGTCGCGACGCGCCACCAACAGGCTCCCGGCGCGGACCTCTGCGGGCGCGCCGGCGGGCATCGCGGAGCTGCTCGACCGCATCCGGCGCGCCGGGCCGCCGTTCCGAGACAGCCAGACGATGGTCGTCAAAGCCGCCAGAAGGGCAAGAACAGCCAGCAGCCCAATCCGCTGGAGCCGGTCGTAACGCCCCTGTCCCACATCCTCATTTTCGCGCGAAATTTGCGCCGGCTCCGGAGAAATTTATCGCCTCGAGCCGGGCGGCCGTCCCGTCACATGCTGCCGCGCCCGGCGGGGAGCAGGTAACTCAGGAGAAGGTTCAGGGCATACGCGCCGAGCAAAACAAAGCCGAACGGGCGCCGCAAGGCCTCGCCCGAGAAGAGCACCCCGATCCGAAAGATGATCAGAATGCTCAGCATGATCGGGAACAGCACGCGGAAGAAGTAGGCGCCGGCAACCAGACCGGCGGGTGTGACGGCCGCGGCGGCGCCGCTTACGAAGAGCACGTTCAGGATATCGGCGCCGACGACGTTGCCCACGGCGAGTTCGCCGTGGCCTCGCCGCGCTGCGGTAACCGCCGTGATCAGCTCGGGCAGCGAGGTGCCGAACGCCACCAGGGTGGCGGCGATGATGCTGTCGGGGACGTCGAGCCGGCGCGCCAGCTCGGCCACAGCGGGAATCAGCACGCGGGCGGAGATGATGACCAGCGCGATGGCGGTTACCAACCGGAGGAGGATCAGCGCCAGGGGATCGCGTACGTGGCGCTCGTGGGCCTCGACCGCCGTGCCGAGCGCATCGTTGCGCGCCCACTGGATGGACTTGACGATGTAGACCACCAGGGCCCCGAGAAACAGAAATCCGGCGAACTGCGGCAGGCGGCCTCCGGTTGCGAAGGCGCTCAGCGGATCATGCCAGGGCGTGCAGGCGAGCATCAGGAGAACGGCCGAGCCCACCTGGATCCAGCCCTGACGGCCGGTCACCTGCCGGTCGAGCTTCAGCGGTGCGATCAGGCAGGCCAGTCCCAGAATCAAACCGGTATCGCAGATGATCGAACCCACGGCATTGCCGAGCGCCAAGCCGGGGTTGCCTTGGATGGCCGCCATCACGGAGACGGCGGTTTCGGGCGTGGTGGTGCCCAGGCTCACGATCGTGGCGCCGATGACGGTCTTGGAGATGCCGGAACGCTCGGACAGTGCGACCGCTTCGTCCACCAGCCAGTCGCCCGAGCGGGCCAGAACGGCGAAGCTGGCGACGATGATGATGCCGAGAAGACTCCAGTGCAGGCCGGAGAGAAATTGTTCGAGAGCCTCTTCCATACGGGGGATGGACGTGATGATCAGTCAAACAGATCACCATCATAGCGGGAGCGCGAGGCGGGCCGCCTGCGGCTGGTAAGCTCGAAAAATGATGGGCTGGGGAAAGCGAATCCTGGAGAGCCTGATCGTCGCCCTTGCCCTGGCGGCGGCCGCGTGCAACATCGCCGGGCAGGATCTGCGGCGGATCACCATCCTGCACACCAACGATCTGCACGCACGCTTTCTGCCCGACGAGCGTGGGCGCGGCGGCTTCGCCCAGCTTGCCACCGCCATCCGAGCCGAGAAGGCGCGCTCGGACGCCGCGCTCGTGCTGTTTGCGGGCGATCTGGTCCAGGGTACGCCCGTGTCTTCGATCTTTCAGGGAGTGCCCTGTTACGAGGTGGCCAATCTGCTAGGTTTCGACGTCGCCACGCTCGGCAACCATGAATTCGACTACGGCTGGGAGAAGATCCGCGAATACCTGCGAGTGGCCCGGTTTCCGATCGTGGCGGCCAACGTGGTCGACGAGGCCGGCACGCTGTTGACCGGCGACGGCTACGTGATCCGCGAAGTCAACGGCCTTCGCGTGGCCGTGATCGGCGTCCTGACGGAAACCCTTCCCAGACTGACGATGGAGCGGCAGCGCGGGCCGTGGCGCGCCGCCCCGGTGGTCGAGACCGTCCGCAACCTTGTGCCGATGTTGCGCCCGCGCGCCGATCTGATCGTCGTGCTCGGCCACCTGACCGGCGAAGAGGAGGAGGCGCTGCTCCGGCAGGTGCCCGAGGTCAGCGTCATCGTCACGGGACATCCTCACGGCGGTCAGGATGCCGTGAAAGAAGTGGAAGACCGCCTGCTGGTGAAGGTGGAGGCTTACGGGCGGGAGCTGGGACGCCTTGATCTCGAAGTGGACCGGCGCGCTCGCCGCATCGCGGCATACCAGTGGCGGCGGATCCGGATCCGGTCCGATGAGTATGCGGCGGCGCCCGACGTTGCCCGCCTGGTGGAATCCTGGGAGGCCCAGGTCCGCACGCTGGTCGATGTGCCGATCGGCGTGGCGGAACGCGACTTCGACCGCCGCGAAGTCGGGGCACTGATCGAGGCGGCGATGCTGGAAGCGACGGGCGCGGACCTGGCGTACATGAATCCGGGCGGCGTGCGGGACGGGCTGGCCAAGGGCACCATTCTCGTCCGGCATATCTGGAATATCATGCCCTTCGATAACGTGATCGTCTACGGAGAGCTCGCCGGCGCTGAAATCCCGGTGGAAGCCTTGCGGGGCCGGTCAGTCGACCCCGCTCGGCGCTACGTGCTGGCGACGAACAACTTCATCGCCGAGCAGTGGGGCGCAGCCGGCGCCAGGCTCGACCGGCAGGGGCCGGATGTCCGCGAAGCCGTCATCGACTGGGTCAAGAGGAACAAGGTGCTTCGCTGACGGCTCCGCGGACGCGCCGCGCGTGACTTAGGCGTGACTTAGAAGAAGAACCGCAGGCCCACCTGCACCTGTAGCGGCGTGCCGGCCTGCACGTTGTTGCGATCGTAGCTGCCGTCGGCTAGCTTCAGCCGACGGAAGCGCGGATCGACCGGAGCCGGGCTGCCGTCCGGATTCAAGCCCGGACCGTAGATGCCGCCGAAGATGCCTCCGTTGGGACCGGAGTAGACCACATTGTCCAGGTTGAGCAGGTTGAAGAACTCGACGGAGAACTGCAACCGCCTCGCCTCGCCCAAGCCAAAGTTCTTCAGCACGCGGAAGTCGTTCGTGACGATGCCGCGGTTGCGGAAGGAATTGCGCGGCATCACCACCCCAGGCGCGAGGAAGGGTCGGTCGTTGGAGGCCAGGTCCTCGTTGGTGTCAGCTCCGGTGAGCGCATTCACCGGCAGGCCGCTGCGCGCCGTGAGGGTGCCGGAAGCCTCGAAGCCCAGCGGCAACTGGTAGAGGAAGTAGCTGGTGAGGCGGTGTCGCACATCGAGCCGAGAGTAGCCGTAATCCAGGCGCAGGTTGAACGGATCGGCGGCGTTCACGCCGGTGGCGTCGCGTTCACTGTCATCGTCAGAGAAGTTCTCCGCCCAGGTGTAGGTGGCGCCCAGCTGAAGACGCCGGCCGCGATACTGCGTATTGAAGCTCACGCCGCGGTACATCGACCGCGCCGAGGAGGCCCGGACCCAGATGGAACCCAGCGTGGGAATCGGCCGCGTGTTGCCGCTGCGCAGCCCGTAGAAGGGTCGCCGTGTGGCGTCATTCGGCCGGATGACGGGCGCCGGCAGGTTGTAGTCGTGGTTCCGAAGCAGATGCACCGTGTTGACGTAATGGAACTGGACGCCCGTGATGAAGTTGCGCGCCAGTTCCGTCTCGAAGCCGATACCGGCCTGAAGCGACCTTGGGTTATGGAAATCTGAGGCCATCGCGATGAGGTTGGCGCCGGCGAACGGGCTGCGGGTCTGCCCGCCAAGGGCGAGTGAGGCGGCTCGCTGCACGGTCTCGACCGGGATTACCGGCAGGTTGTTCAACGGGCTGCGGTTGAGATCGACGCCGGCGGCCAATAGCTGCTGGTAGACGGTCTGCGTGGCCGTCGGCGTGAGCGAGATCGAGACGTCGGCGGGCGGCAGCCGGAAATTGTTCATCGGGCCGGCCATCACCAGCATCGGCGTTGACGCGTAGAAGTAACCGGCGTGTCCGCGCACCACGGTGCGCAGCCCTCCGAAAGGCCGCCAGGCGAAGCCGAGGCGCGGCATCCACTGCGCCTTGCTGTCGGGGATGAGGGTCGGATCGAGCGTCAAACCGTTGGGGAAGCGGAAGCCGCGCACGAGGCGAACCAGCTCGTCATTGTTGGTCTCCGGGCTGGGGTTGAACTGGCCCTCCCAGCGCAGCCCGAAGTCGAACGTGAGACGGCTATGAGCCTGCCAGCTGTCTTGCGCATAGAAGGCAAGCTGGTGCATGTCAAAAGCGGCGAGGAGATTGCCGAGTTGCCTGCTGTAAATCACCGAGCGGTCATCGAAGCGGTTCCGGATAGCTCCGCCGACGGAGAGGATGTCCAGATGTTGTTCGACATTGGAACCGGAGACGCTGAAGGAACCAAACTGGTTGAAACCGAACACCTGGCTGGTGGTGACGTAGTTGTAGTCGGTACCGAGCTTCACCGTGTGGCGCCCCGCCGTGAGGGAGAGTCCGTCGGCGATCTGAACCCGCAGGTCGTCCTGCGTGGTGGGCAGGAAGTTCCTGGCGCCGAAGATGCCAATCACGGTCGAGACCTGCGGCAGCGTGGAGTTGGATAGCCGCGGGCGTTCCTCGAAGGTGCCGGAGAAGCGCAGGTCGTTCAACACCGTGGGCGAGAACAGGTGCGTGTACTGCGCCGTTCCGGTGTGGGTGCGATCCTTTTCAATGCCGTCGTTGCTGATGGTGCGGTTGGTGAACGGGCTCAGGGCGCCACCGACGGAGACGGCATTCTCGGCCACCCCGCTCGAGCCGTTGTAGCGAAGCGTGAGCCGGTGGCCGGCCGTAGTTTGATAGTCGCCTCGCACGGTGTAGGCCCAGGCATCGTTGGTTTGCGTGAAGGGCTTCTCCTCGCTGCGGAAAAACTCGAAAGCCTCCCGCGTGTTGTCATTCGGCGTGCGGCCCTGGAGCTGGGCGAAGAACACCTGCCGCGGCGTGGCGGCATCCTGGCGCTCGAAGGCAGTGAACAGAAAGAGGCGATCCCGGCGGAGCGGACCGCCGGCGCTCAGACCCCATTGATGCTGGGTCTCGAGCGACGCGATCCTCTGTACGGGGTCCTTGAGGCCCATTTCCTTGTGCCGCACTTGATAGAAGGCATCGCCGCGCCAGTCATTGGTTCCGGAGCGGGTGATGGCGTTCAGCACACCCCCGGTGGAGCGGCCATACTCGGCCGAGTAGCCGGAGGTCACCACCTGGAACTCCTGGATGGCGCTTTGCGGCACGGTGAAGATGAAGTTCGAGCGCTCTCCTCCGCGGATGCCGCCGAAGAAGGGCTGGTTGTAGTCGGCGCCGTCGAGCATCACGTTGGAGTTGATGCCGCGCTGGCCGACGAAGGAGAGCTGCCCTCGCTGCGGGTCGACCTGCACGGTCGGCGCCAGGACGGCAAAATCCTGGAAGCGGCGGCCGTTGATCGGCAGGTTCACGATCGCCTGCAAGTTCAAGGTCGAGGCAGGGGCCGGCAGGGTGACATTTACGGCCGAGGCAGTCACCTGGATTGTCTCGGCGGCAGCACCCACCTCGAGAACGAAATCGACACCCACGCTGGCTCCGACCGTCACCGGCACGCCCTCGGCCGTGCGGGGCGCAAACCCCGTCTTCTCCGCCGTCACCGTGTAGAGGCCGGGATCGAGAAGAACCACGCGGTACTGGCCCACCGAATTGGTGAGCACGACCCGCTCGAAACCGGTTTCGGCCCGCCGGACGGTGACCTTGGCGTTTGGCACCACGGCCTGCGCGGCATCGTAGACGGTGCCGCTGATTTGGCCTTTGTTGGCATCGGTCTGGCCCCAAAGGCCCAAGCTCATGGCCAGACAGCCGACGCCAAATCCGAACCAGATTCGCATTCCTACACCTCCCATACGGCGGCAGGACTGCCGCCTGATCAAGAAACTCCCTTTGAAGATGACTCTGAGACGGGCTTCAAAACGATCTATGACGAGCCTAGCGAATCGATGTCAAAGAAGCGCTACAGAAATGTTGCAGTTCGGAGAAGTCAGCCGGCCTCGTCATAAAGCGAGGCTTCGCCCGGCGGGCGGGTTCTCCAGCGGCGGTGGATCCACAGCCACTGATCGGGGTACTGCCGGATGACCTCCTCGAGGATTTTCTGAAGCCGCTGGGTGTCCGCTGCCGCGTCGCCGGTCATTTCCACGGGAGGATAAAAGCGCAAGACATAGCGGCCCTCGGACTCAAGCCAAAGGGCGAAACCGGGGATGACCGTCGCCTGGCTGCGCGAGGCGATCTTGGCAAAGCCCAGGTTGGCGCACGCGGGCACGCCGAAGAAATCGACGAAGACGCCTTCCTCGAGACTGGTGTTCTGGTCGATGAGGATGCCCACGGCCTCGTTGCGCGCCAGGGCGCGGAGGATCCCGCGGGCAAAATCCTTCTTCGCGATGATGCGGTTGCCGCCCAGCGTGCGAAGTCGCCCGATCAGAGCGTCCAGCCGGGGATTGTCCAGCGGCCGGACCACGACGTGCATCGGGGCGGCCATGAGCCCGTGGGCAAAGGCGCTCAGCTCCCAGTTGCCGAGGTGGGCCGTGGCGAAAAGGACCCCTTTGCCGCGGCGCAAGCCCTCCTTGAAATGCTCGAAGCCCTCGTAACGGATCCACCGGCCGATGTTGTCGCGGTTAAGTTCGGGGAAACGGGCCAAGCCGAGAAGCAGCCGCCCGATCGATGCGAAGACGCCGTCGACGATCCGTTTGCGTTCGTCGGCGGTGAGCTGCGGCAGCGCCAGCTCGAGGTTCCGGTACGCGATGCGGCGCAGGCGAGGGACCGCCCGGTCGAGGATCGCCGCGTACAGCCACGCCAGCCGGCGAGCCAGCCCGAAGGGCGCCCAGCGAAGGCTTGCCAGGATGAGCTGCGCCAGCAGGTACTCGACGTAATTGCGAGAGGCGGAACGCCGCTTCAAGCGGCTATTCTAGCCGAGCGCCTCGCACCCATCACCGGCCGAAATATCGAATGCTCAGGCCACCATCGACCACCAGGTTGATCCCGGTGATCCATTCGGAATCGTCGGAGAGGAGAAAGCGAGCCGCTTTGGCGATGTCGGCGGGCGTGCCGCGCCGGCGCAGGGGATGCCAGGAGCGCGTGCCCGCTTCGATCTCGGCCGCGTCAGGCTGTTGGGCGAGCCAGGCGTCCCAGAGGGGCGTATCGATGTAGCCCGGCGAGATCGTGTTGACGCGAATCTGGTGCGGGCCGTTCTCGAGCGCCAGCGTCCGGGTGAGCGACACCAGACCGCCTTTGCTCGAGTCGTAATGCGCCCAGCCGGCGAAGGAGAACTGCGCGTGCACCGAGGCGATGTTGACGATGCTGCCTTTGCCGAAGCGCTTCATGTGTGGGATCGCCGCCCGGGCGCAAAAGAAGGCGCCGCGGAGATTGACGGCGTGGACACGGTCCCATTCCTCGGTGGGCATCGCCTCGGCTTCGCACTGGGAACCGGCGATGCCCGCGTTGTTGACCAGACCGTAAAGCGATCCGAAGCGAGCCACCGCCTGGCTGACCATCGCGTTCACGCTCGCCTCCGAGGCGACGTCAGTCGGGATAAACTCCGCCACGCCGCCCTGCCGGCGGATCTCTTCGGCGACGGCCGCGCCGTTGTGCTCATGAATCTCCGCAATCACCACCCGGGCCCCGTCGGCCGCCAGCAGCTCTGCGATGCCGCGCCCGATGCCGGAACCGGCCCCCGTGACGATCACCGTGCGGTCTTTCAACGACACGTTCGCTGCCCCCTTGCCTTCGGCTATTCTATGCTGTCGCTCAATATTGAGCGCCCTCGCGCGGCGGGTGCCCCTTGAGGTCGGGGCGGTCAAATCCACGCGTACCGGCGCGCTTGCGCTCCGGAATGATCGGGTCGAAGGTTCTGAGCGCGGTGATCGGCCCGACGCTGCGCGCCGTTTTCAGGCGCAGGGTGAGGATCTGTTGTGGCCGCACCGTGATGCGGTACTCGGAATCTCCGGCAGCCTCCACCGGCGTGCGCTGCTCGCCCGTCAGGTTGGTCCAGGCGGCCTCCGAATGGGGCAGCCGAGGGCGGATCCAGGCCTCGCCGGCGGCTCCGAATGCCTCTACGGCCCGAATCTCGATTTCGTCCTCGATGCGGCGCAGCGCTTCGACGATCAGATTGTCCGATGTCTCCAGGGCGGCGCCTTCCATCTCGGGCGGCCACTGGCCCGGCGCGGCGAGCAAGGGACTGTTGTACTCGAACGCCAGATGGGGAATGCGCACGCTGCGCCAATCGCCCGCGTGCGCCACAAGCGCGTACTCGAACCGGTGCAGGCCGTCGCCCGTCGTCCACCGGCAGTTCTTGTCCCAGTAGTAGGTGCGGAACGTATTGTGCAGGAGCACGACGGCCGTGTTGCCGTCGAGCTCGCGGCCCGTGACGCCGCGATCGAGCAGCGCCACGCCCCCTCCGTCGGCGAGCGTGTAGTGGGACCAGCGGATCACCGGCACAATCCCGCGGTTCCGCCCGGCCAGCGTTTCCGTCGGCTCCGGCCAGGCGCCGTGGGAGAAGCCGTAGGGGATGGCGCGGCGAACTTCCGTGACGGTTCCGGCAAGCGGAAACAGGGCGCTTAGGATGATGCCGTCCGGGAGATTGTCCACCTCGGTGACGAAGTCGATCCGCGGCACACGGGTGTGAAAGCGAGTGACGCGGCGAAGCGAGCCCTTCAGAAACGGGCAGGTGCTCTCGACAATGACGGCCAGCGGGCCGTGAAAGACCCGGATGCGATTCGGCGCTTCGCCCGAGCGCCGCACCGGCACGCGGTCCGGGCGCTCGGGAATCTCATGGCCGAAGACTTGCTTAGCGTGCTTCTCCCCGCGTTGCTCGGCCACCACCTCGTTGGCCGGGCCGCTCAAGAGCTCGCGGGCATTGGGCTTGAGGCGCAGGCTGGTGAGAGCGCCCGTGGCGGGATCCACCCGCGCCGTGTAGAACTCGGTTTCAATCACTGGCGGAAGCGCTCCGGCCTGCGACGGGGTCGGGGCTCCGGCCTTGAGCGCGACCGTCGCGCAGCCGAGAGGCGCGGCCGGAACCTCGACGAGAGCCGTCTGGCCGTCTTCGAGGAGCTGGGCTGAGCCCTCGGCGACGGTGCGCCCCGGCGGCAAGCGCAACTCGACGGGGGCCAGGCGCTTCCAGTTCACCGGGTTGAACACGGCGAGCGCTTCGGCGCGTGCGGCGCCGGCGAACGCCTCCTCCCGCGTTCGCCGGGCGATCTCTTCGAGCGTGTCGAAGCGATCGCGAATGTCCCAGCTCGTGGGATGCTCCCAGACCGCGTGAACCGCAGCGCCCCAGAGCGAGTTGCGGTCCATTAACAGGGCCAGGAGCAGCCAGGCGTTCCTCAGATCCTGCGCCGGATAGGCCGTGTTCCGCCGGAGGCTCGAAACCGTGGCGAGCGCCTCGACGGCAGCCAGCGAGTGTTCCGCGCTGCGGAAGCGCTGTTTCATCGGAGGCGCACTTACCCAGAAGGCGCTCCAGCCATAGATGCGCGAGCCGCTGCGCACCGTCCTCAGCGGGAAGTTGGCGCGACGAAACTCGTCATACCATTGCGAGAACGTAGAAAACCTCAGGGCCACCTGCGGCCGGCTCGCCTCCCAGATCTCGAGAAGCTCCTGCGGATACTTCTTGTACAGGAAGGGCAGGGAATAGTCAGCCTGTCCGGCCAGCGCCACTAGCGGGGCGCCTTTCGGGAAGCGTGCCTGCTGGCGCTCCACCAGGGCGCCGACCTGCTTGAGGACCTCCTCAGGCGGCAGCGCCTCCTGGGCCAGCATCACTTCCCGCAAGGCCTCCGCATAGCCCCCCGGATTGACGGCCAGCGCCCGGCTTCCGTCGGGCGATTCGATCCAATGGACCGACTCCATCGGATCGGCCACCTGCGCCGTCGCCTCCGGCGGAGAGGTGGGATTGTAGCGGCAGTAGACGAATGTTTCCAGGTTCAAACCCCGGACGATCTGAGCCATCTGCTCGTGCCAGCCGCAGATGTCGATCATCCAGCAATGGCGAGGGCGCACGCGCATCACCTGCTGGTACCATTCGAGGCCGAGCACGCCCTGCATCACCAGCGCCTCGCCGCCGGAAAGATTCACTGTCGGCTCGACGACAAAGGCATTCACCAATTCCGCCTTGCCGCCGGCCACTAGGCGCTGGAGTTCGGTCACGCGCGCGGGATGGCGCTCGAGCATGGTGATCAGATGCGGAATCTCGGAGAAGACATACCGATACTCGGCATCTCGAATGGCGTGATCCTGATGGTCCAGATAGCCGTACAGGCAGTAGTTTCGCTCCACCGAATAGGGAGCCAACCAACCCATGCAGGCCGGGTGGAGGTTCGGGACCACATGCAGGATCTGCCGGGCCCGGCCACGGCAGCCAAAGGCGGTAGTCACGGCCGCCGCGAGGAATCCTCGCCGCGGAATCGCTTTCAGCGGGCTGTTTTTGTCCATCGGTCGATCCAATCCAGAAAGGTTTCGTACCAGAGTATGCTGTTGCGCGGCTTCAGGATCCAATGCCCTTCGTCCGGAAACAGCAGGAGCTTCGAAGGCACCCCCTGCATCTGGAGCGCGGTAAAGAGCTGCAAGCCCTGCCCATAGGGCACGCGGAAATCGAGTTCGCCGTGGATGACCAGCGTGGGAGTGAACAGGTCCTTGACATACTGGCTGGGCGAGAATTTCCGGTACAGCTCTGGGTTGTCCCAGGGCATGCCCTGGAACTCCCACATCGGGAACCAAAGCTCTTCGGTCTCCAGCGTCTTGCTGGGCAGGTCGAAGACGCCGGCGTGAGAAACGAAGGCCCGGAACCGCTGCGTGTGTCCCATCATCCAGTTCACCATGTAGCCGCCGAAGGAGCCGCCGGCCGCCGCCATCCGGTCGGGGTCGACGTAGGGGAGTTTGGCGACATGATCGACCACCGCCATGATATCTTCGTAGACCTTGCCGCCCCAATCGGCATTGATCTCGTCGGTGAACCGCTGGCCGTAACCGGTCGAGCCGCGGGGGTTGGGAAGCACCACCACGTAGCCCGCGCCGGCGAAGACCTGGGCGTTCCAGCGATAGTGCCAGCTCTCTGTCCAGGCGCTTTGCGGTCCGCCGTGAATCAGAAACAGAGCCGGATACCGCTGATCGGGCCGGAAGTTGGCCGGCTTGACCAGAAAGCTGTACACGGGCGTCTGCTGGGCGCCATCGACGCGAAACTCTTCGAACGGCGTGAGCTGATAGCGCTCGAGCAGCTCGTCGTTGAGCCGCGTGAGCTGGAGCGGAGTTCCGCCAGTCGAACTGGCGGCATAGATCTCCACCGGGCGCGAGCCGCTCTGCGCCGTGTAGACCATCGTCTTTCCGTCCCGGCTGAGCTGCTGGTCGCCCAGCGTGCTCGAGCCTGAGGCCACGACGCGCGAGGCGCCGCCGGTCGCCGCGATCATGTGAATGGCCGAGCGACCGCGGTCCTCGGTGGTGAAGAACAGCCGGGAAGAGTCCGGCGCCCAGGTGAAGCTCGTCACTGGCCGGTCGAGCGCGTCGGTGAGAACCGTCACCTGTTCGGTATCCCATTCCGGCTTCGGAGGCTCGGCGGCGCCGGGCGAGGCGGGCGGCGGCGCCTTGCGCCTCATCAGCACGAGCCGCCAGCGATCGCTTTCGTAGCCGGCCCGCATCTGGCTTCGCCAGGCAAGGTAATTTCCGTCCGGGGAATACAAAGGCGAGTTGTCCGCCCCCGGCGCCTGCGTCAGGCGTACCGGGGCGCCTCCTTCGATCGGGACGACGAACAGCTCCGTGTTGGTGTGCGTGGCGGGATTGGGGTCCGGCTTGGCGACATAGCAAAGCTCCTTGCCGTCCGGCGAAACGGCGTAATCGTCGGGTCCGCCGAGCGAAAACGGCGGCACATCGAGCTGGCCCGGCGTGAGGTCGCGCACCTGCCCGCTCGCGATCGACACGGCCAGAATATGCTTCCGGCGGGCCGATTTCCAACTGTCCCAGTGGCGATACAGCAGCGCCTCATAAATGCGCGCTTTGACCGGCGAGGCGCGCTCGGCTTCCAGCCGCTGCCGGTTGCAGGCATCGTCCGCGCAGTCGGGATAGACCTCGCTTGTGAAGATCAACGTATCGCCATCGGGAGAAAACAGCACACCGTCGGCCTCGGTGGCCAGGTTGGTGACCTGCTTAGGATTGCCGCCGTCGGCGTCCATGATCCAGACCTGAGAGGAGCCGCTGCGGTCGGAGATGAAGGCGATGCGGCGCGAATCGGGCGACCAGCGCGGCCGATGGTTGGCGGTGCCGGCCCAGGTGATCCGCCGCGGCTCGCCGCCGCGGACCGGCACGACATAGATGTTTCTCGGCCTGAGATTCCTTTCGAGATCCACGGTCTGCACCACAAAGGCGACGCTCGAGCCGTCGGGTGCCAGTTGCGGGTCGCTGATCCGCTTCACCTCCATCAACGCCCGCACGGTGAAGGGCGCCTTCTGCGCCGGCATGGCCACGGCGGCCAACAAAAGCAGGCCAACGATGCGAGCCATAGTCATGATTCTATCGTCGCCGCCTGCGGCGGGCGCAGAGCCGCATGTTACGATGGTCAGCCGCAAAGAGACCATGTTCGTCCGCCTCACTCTTTACGCAACGCTGGCGCTGGTGCCGCTGGCGGGCCAGCAAACACCAGCGCCGTGGAACGACTCGATCCGGCGCGAGGAGCTCGAAGCCGACGTCCGATTTCTGGCTTCCGAGCAAATGCAGGGCCGCCTAACCGGCTCCGTGGAGGCGGCCCTGGCGGCTCGGTTCATCGAGGCCCGCTTCCGGCGACTGGGACTGAAGCCCCTGGGCCCGGATGGCGGCTTCCTGCATGCCTTCACCCTCTGGTGGGCGGAGCTCGCTGAGCCCAATCGGCTGCGAATCGATTTCGGCAAGGGCCGGCAGCGCGAGGGGAGGTTGCTCGACGAGTTCGCGCCCTCGCTGTTCACCGCCAATGCCCGTGCCTGTGCCGGAGTCGCCTTTGCGGGCTACGGCATCGAGGCGCCGGAGCTCGGCTGGAACGATCTGGCCGGAGAAAAGGTCGCCGGCAGGATCCTGCTGGTACTGGAAGGCGAGCCGGACCCGGACGATCCCAAGAGCATCTTCGACGGCTTGGTCACCTCGATTCACGCCGATGCGCTGCGCAAGATCCTCAACGCTCAGCGGCGCGGCGCCGCCGGCGTCCTCTTTGTCGATCCGGCACACGCAGAGAAGGGCGTCAACCGCTTTGCCGCTCAGGCGCGCAGTCAGTGGCCGGAGACGCCGCCGCGCCTCAGACGCTTCGCCCTGGCTTCCCAAGCCGACGCTGTTCGGATTCCGGTGGCCTCCGTGGCCCCGGCTCTGGCGGAAACACTGTTCGGCGAGCGGCGTCTGGCGGAGCTGGTCAAAGAGGCACGCCGTCCCGGGGGATTCCCGGCGATCGCTCTGCCCGGCATCGAGGTCGAGCTCGAGACCCGGCTGCGGCGGCACTACCTGGATGACCATAACGTCGTCGCGGCCTTGGAGGGCTCTGATGCCGCTTTCCGAGAGGAGGCGGTATTGATCGGGGCCCACTACGACCACAACGGCGCCGACGCAAGCGGCATCTTTCCCGGCGCAGACGACAACGCCTCCGGCGTGGCCGGGTTGCTAGAGATCGCCGAGGCGTATGCGCTGGCGGCCCGCGGCGGCCAGCGCCCCCGCCGATCGGTGGTCTTCGCGGCCTGGGGCTCTGAGGAGCGCTGCTGCGGTCCGTTGCTAGGCGCCTGGGCGTGGACCGAGCATCCCTGGTGGCCGCTCGAGAAAACCGTGGCGGTCCTCAACCTGGACATGATCGGCCGCAGCGAAGAGGTGCCCGAGGGCGGCGGCCCCCGCTTCCGCGGCCTTCCCGTTCAGACAGCGGCGGCCAATGCCAACGCGGTGAATCTGATCGGCTCAAGCTTCAGCCCGGAGCTTCGGCAGGCGGCTGAAGTGGCGAACCGCGGCGTCGACCTCGAGCTTCGCTTCCGCTATGACAACAACCGGTCAAATCTGTTGCGCCGAAGCGATCACTGGCCGTTTCTTCAGCGCGGCGTTCCCGCGCTCTTTATTCACACGGGCCTCCACCCGGACTACCACACACCGTACGACCGGCCGGAGAAGATCGACTACGCCAAAGCAGTCCGGATCGCCCGATTCGTTCACCAATTGAGCTGGAACCTCGCCGAGGCGGCGAGCCGGCCAAAGTTGCTCACGCCCAGGCCGGTGCCGGAGCCGGACTGAGGGCAAACTCGACCCGCCGGCCCGAGCCGGCAGGCCGGACCGCGGGGGCCAGTGGGCCAGCGGCTGGCTCTGTGAGCCCCCGGTCGGCCGGATGAGTTCAGTTCTCAGGGTGCCAGACCCAGCGCCTCCCGGGCCACTCGCCGGAAGCTCGGATCGTCGGGACCCACCACGCGACCGGGACGCTCCGTCGTAAAGGTCCAGGTCAGCATGGGTCCGTCGGGGGTGAACAGCAGGCACAGGCTCCGGTCCGATCCGGGAGACTTTTGAGCTGCCTGTTCTAGGATCCGGTTGATCTCTTCCGTGGCCGCCGCCAGCCTTTCGTCATGTGAAGCTGTTCGCGCTGCGGCGTTGAGCCGCGGGGACACCTCGCAGTCGTTGCCCGGTCGGACACATTTCCAGAACTCTGGCCCTCCCGGGTAGGGCCAGAAGACCTCAGCAAGGCGCGTCGCGCCCGCTGCTCGGCCCGAGGGTTGAATGCCCAAGAGATTCGCAATCGCCTGCGGATCGCGGGTCGGTCGAGGGCTTTGCGGGTCCTTCTCAACGTCGGAAAGGCCCCCCCGAGGCGACGCCGCACCCGCTCGGGCTGCGCCCGCGGCCAAGCTGGGACGGGCAGGCCGAGGCGTCGGTTCGGCGAGGTCGGCCCCGGTCTTCGCCCACAGCAGGACGGGACCGTAGAGGCTTCGGTAAAGGCATAACTTCTTACCCTGCGGCGGCGTGAGAGAGTTCAGAATTCGGTTGATCTGTGCCGTCGCCTCACTGAGCGTCGCATCATGGTTCTCCGTGAGTCGCGCGGCAGCAAGCCAGGTGGGTCGGATGAAGCAATCGCACCACCCCTTTCTTGTGCAGTGAAGCACTGGACCCTGGGGTTCCGGTGTCACGTAGGCTTCTCTGCAATCATCATCGGCGAGCTCCGGGACTCGCCGGGCGGTTGGCTGCGCCAGCCCGATGTGGGGACCCAGGGTGAGAACAACCACAATCAACGATTTTAGCTGCATTCACATGCCCTCCGAGGAGTTTTTCAACTGCTACTCAGGTAATGTGTCACAGCTGCGTGAAAATTCTCACGGCCACTTGCGTCGCCAAGTCTACTCTAGCTGCTCCCGACGCCTTCGGCGGCCCGCGTCGCAGGCACTGCGCAGCCGTGGATTTTATCAATCTTGTCGGCCGTTTCCTTTCTTTGTCGATTTACCTCGAGGGCCGTTGCGGCCCGTTGACGAGGGCGAGCGCCCTCATCCGAGCCGACGCCGCGGGGAGCCGCAGAGCCGCTTCTGGCGCTCAGGGACCCGGCAGGCGGGATTCCGGGGATCGCCTGGACGGATGGAGCTGAGGCTCAGCGGGGACGCCGCCGAATCGGGCGCAAGCGTTACAGCACGGTTGGTTGTCGCCGGCCCGCGGCCGCTGTGCTCCGCAGCGGGCGCGACAGACCAGCGGCCTGCTCGTCGGAAGCCTGGGACTGTAGTTTTGTCATCGGCATCTTGGAAAGTTTTCCCTGATGGGGAAGGGCAAGCAAAATATTTCAGGAATTAAGTAATTTTCTCATTCCCTGCACACAAAGGGCAGCGTAGAATGGGGAGTCGATCGGAATTTGCTGGACGCATGGCACTTATTCGGCGGAATTGTGAGTTGAGTCATGACCTCGGCGCCGGCGGGCCTCTGCTGGCTTGGTCGTTTGGCCGGCGAGCTGCTCAGAGTTTGAGACTTGGAATCTTGTAACGGGATCTTCGTATGAAAATCTTACATCGCATTGTAATGGGAAAGCTACTGATCCTTGTTCTGGCCTGGCCGCTGATGGCGGCCGACTGGCCTCAGCTCCAGCGCGATGCGGCTCGGAGCGGTTTTCAGCCGGCTGAAACGCTCTACACCGGCGGCACGACAAGCACGTCCCCGCCGGGCTATGGGCCGCCGGCCTGGGCCTGGAACCAGCCCGGCCCGCTTTCAGGCCAACCGGTCGTCGCCGGCGGGATCGTGGCGATCGCCACCGTCGACGGGCGCGTCTTCGCCCTGGAGGAGGCGACAGGGGCGCAGCGCTGGAGCGTCTCCGTGGGAGCGCCTGTCCTCGGCACGCTGGCCATCGCCGACAACAAGGTGCTGGCAGCCACGCAGGCGGGGGAGGTGGTGGCGCTGGCGCTGGCGAGCGGGCAAAGGGTTTGGACGTATCAGGGAGGGCGCAAGGGCTTCGCCGCCTCGCCGGCGGTGGCCAACAACCGCATCTATATCGGCTCGAAGGACGGTCGCTTCCATGCGCTCGATCTGGGCAGCGGGCAGGCGGTGTGGGTCTTTGAAGTGGGCGGAGTTTCCGACGCCGGCGCCGAGCGGGCTCCGATTCTCGCTTCGGCGGCCGCGCTCGGCAATCGCGTCTTCTTCGGCGCGGAGAACATGTACGCCTATGCGCTCGATGCGACCACGGGAGTCCGTCTCTGGCGGCGCCGGCTCTACGGGCAGACCTTCGGTCAGCTCTGGCCGGTGGCCAGCAACCAGGCCGGAGGCGTGGTGATCTTTCGCACAGCGCCCGTTTACCAGTTCTCGCAGGTTCTGATCGACGACGAATGGTTTCTCGAGCAAGCCACAGGCCGTACCTCCGCCGGCAATCCAATGGGGACGCCCGGCGACTGGCTTGTCGAGCAGCGCGCCATCAGCCAGCGCCTGGCGTCGAATCCTCACCGGCAATCGTTTTTCGTTTTGCGCGCGAGCGACGGTGCGGACCGTTACTCGCAGCCGATGCCGATTCTCTACACAGGCGGCAGCGGCGACGTGCCGGCGCCCCCGGTGGTGGATGACACGGGCGGCCGGGCCTGGATCACGGCCCGCTCCGTTTATGCCCGCTTTGATGGCTTCGGCGTTCGCAGCTACGGAGACCTGATGAAGCTCAACCTGAATTTTGACCCAACCGTTTACGCCGATGGCCGGTCGCCGGAGAGCCGCCTGGGTCTGCTGTTTTTCGCCTGCCGGGGTGAGTCGGGCTGCAAGATCTCTTGGGAGGACTTTCACAAGATCTCCGATGAGTTTGAGGTTCTTACCGGCGCCCGCAACGGGGTGGTCGTCTCGAACTGGGTCTCCGTCGGCGGCGTCGATTTGGCGACGGAGCGGACGTTCAACATTCGCTTCTATAGCACCGACGACACGGGCGGGGCCGGGCTCTACGGCATGCACGTCGGCGCAGTGATCGCCAACGGGCGCGTCCTGGTTCGCGACACGCAGGGGATCAAGTGCTACCGCAGATCCCAGTGAGGCACGCGGAGGTGACGACGATGATGAGGCGCTCTCTGATTTCCTGGCTGGCGATCACCCTGCCCTGGCCGGCTCTCGCTATCGATGCCACCGAGGCCCGCCGCTACGCGCTCGAGCGGCTGGTGGTCGACAACGTCTCCTCGGCCGCCGATCCGCTCCGCGCTGAACTCGAGGTCGAGGTCCAACGCTTCCTCGATTCCTCCGAGCGGAATGGGCGGCTGGCGCCGGTTTACTTCGAAACCGGAATCATCGGAAGCTACATTTTGCACGGCAACCCGGCCGAATCGCTGTACTTTCTCACGGAGGCGCTGCCGTACGTGTCCAGCGCCACCCGGCAGCGCCTGCGCAACTATCTGGCGGCCTCGGTGCGCGCTGTCGATCCCACCACGGTCGGCTTCGAGCACTGTGAGGTCGGCTGGGGCCCGTGCGAGCTTTCAGGCAACCGGCGCGAGTTCTACCTCCTGCCCGCCCCGCCCAATCCCGATCCGCTGCGGCCGAATATCTGGCCGCCGCCACAGGTGCCGCCAGAAACCATCTACATCGTTTGGCGTTATGCGGATCTGACCGGCGACTGGAACTTCATCTCGACGACTACGCCGCCTTCCGGCGAGCGCTGGCAGCGGCTGCGGAATCTGTTCCAAGCGATCCCGGCCACGCCGGACCGGTATGGCCAGGTCGTCGGAGCGATCGGCTGGCTGCGCCTGCTGGAACGCTACGGCCTTTCCAACGATCCGAGCTACAGTGCCGCTCTCGAGAAGGTGCGGGCCGGCCTGACCGCCGGCGCCAATTTCAGCGGTTTCCTCCAGACGGCCTTCAACCGGTTCATCGGCAGCCGCCAGCACGACTGGGCATTTCTGCCCTTCCACTTTCATCGCGACTCGAATGCCGTGGGCATCCACTTTGCTCCCGAGATCGGCCGTTTCCTGGCCGAACACGCGCTCGAGGACGTGCGGCGGCGCGTGAGTTTCAATCCGCGCGAGAACGAACCGGGGCAGCCGAAAGCTATCGAGGCGCACTGGCCGCACTGGTATCTCTATCGGGGCGATTATCCGCCCATCGAGAAGTGGGCGGGTCATTACGGCGAAAACCACATGGTTACGCCCGACACGCCCTGGGCCCTGTTCATGATTCACGCCTACGTCTACAACGAGCCGGGTGAGCAGTTGGTGCGCTATCTCGACGTTCCCTATTGTGTGGGCGATCTCGCGCACCTGCACCGACTGACGGCGGCGATTCAAGCCTATGGCAGCAAGCGGTGGGCTCCGGTGAGCGGCAGCCCGCCGCCCGCCAACCAGCCACCCGTGGTCAGCCTGACGTCGCCGGCCAACGGGGCGACTTTCACGGCTCCGGCCACGGTGACGATGGCCGCCACCGCTTCGGATCCGGACGGCAGCATCGCCCGTGTCGAGTTTTTGGTGAACGGATCGGTTGCCGGAACCGATACCAGTGCGCCCTATTCCTACACGGTGACGTTGTCGACCGCGGGAACCTACACGCTGGCCGCGCGGGCCGTGGACAACCAGGGGGCGGCGACCACGTCGGCTGCCGTCACAATCACCCTGAATGCCCCGGCCGATCCTCCGCCGGGCGGAGGCACGCCGCCGCCGGTTCCGAATCTGCTCACGAACGGCGGCTTTGAAACCGGCAACCTCGACGGTTGGTATCTGCTCTGGGGGCTGACGGTGTCGCCGCAGGCCGCCGCCAGCGGCGCCTACGGCCTCAAGATGATGACCGGCGGGCGAATCGATCAGACCTTCCCGACGGTCGTTGGCCGGCGTTACTACGTGATGGCACGGGTACGGATCGATCGCGAGCTGGTCCGGCCCGACTGGGGCGGTCTGCGCGTGCAGATCACCAGTTACGACTGGAACGAGCTCGCGGCGGAGACCCTCAGTGCGGCGACATCGCCGCCTGGGACGTGGAAACGCATCGATCTGAGTTTCGTCGCCACGACCGAGCAGTCGCGCATCAGCTACGAAAGCTTCACGGGCACCGGTCGATGGGAGGCGAGCGCCGACGACTTCGCCGTCAGCGAGCAGCCGATCCCACCCGACCCGGGCACTTCACCTCCCAATCAACCGCCGACGGTAGCGCTGACGGCGCCGTCGAACGGCGCCACCTTCACGGCCCCGGCAAGCGTGACGATGACCGCAAACGCCTCCGATCCCGACGGGAGCGTGGCTCGGGTCGAGTTTCTGGTGAACGGCTCGGTCGCCGGCACCGACACCAGCGCCCCGTATTCCTACACGGTGACGTTGTCGGCTGCGGGTACCTACACGCTCGCCGCGCGCGCCGTTGACGACCGGGGCGCCACGGCGACTTCGGCGGCCGTCACCATCACCGTGAACGCTCCGCCGCCACCGCCTCCGGGAGGCGGCAACCCGCCGCCGGCCCCGGGGGCGAATCTGCTCGTGAATCCTGGTTTTGAGACGGGAAACCTCAACGGGTGGTCCGGCCAGGCGCAGGTAACCCAAGCCGACAGGCGAAGCGGCTCCTGGTCGGCCCGTTTCACGAACGGATCGCTCGAACAGGTTGTTGCCACGACTCCGGGCAAAACCTACAAGCTGACCGCTTGGGTCCGCATCGCCAGCCAGAGTGGCAACGACTGGGGCGGCTTTCGCATCGAAGTGCAGAGCTTTGATTGGCGCCAGCTTGCCTTCTCCGGCTGGATCACGCTCGAGTCGGCCGGCAGCGGCTGGACGAAATATGCGCTGAGCTTCACCGCGGCCACCTCCCAGAGCCGCATCCAAATCGGCTATTTCGGCGGGCCGAACCAACAGATCCTGGCCTATGCCGACGATTTGGCGGTCTTCGAGAAGACCGGTTCGGGGCTTCCGCCCCAGATCACTCCGCGCCTTACGGTGGTCAACGACAACGGCTCCGGCGCCGCGACGCTCAACTATGGCTTCGAAGGCGACGACGCCGACGGGGCGATTGTGCGCGTCAACTGGAGCTTCGGCGACGGCGCCCGTTCCCAAGCCTTTGCCGGCAGTCGCCGCGTAGCCGTCCCCGGCGATTACACGGCCGTTTTCAAGGCCGCCGATGACGACGGCAACGTGGTCACGGTCAATCTTGCCTGGCGGCTGCGGGCGCCGAGCGGGTCGCCCTGGATCCGTATCGATCAACCGGCCGAAGGCGCGACGGTGAGTACTTCGTCGACCATCGTTCAGGGAGCGGCCGGCGGCAGCATTGCCCAGATTCTGGTGAGCACCGATCGCGACAGCATGGCGATCGCTTCGGGCGGCGCCTCCTGGAGCGCCACGCTGCCGCTCAAGCCCGGCTGGAACCGCATCTTGGCCCAGGTGCGCGACACGCAGGGGCGGGTGCGGACGGCCGAGCGGCGGGTGCGCTTTGTGCCCTCCAGCGCGCTGTCGATCAGCAACTTCTCGGTTACCGGCAAGCTCGAGCGATGGGAGCCGGTCGAGATCCGCTTCCAGGTGAACAACTCTGCTGCCACGCACCCGCAACTGCCGTACGAGGCAAATCGGCCGCGGGGTCTCGAATGGGTGGACGGCATCAGCGTGGATGCCTACTTCACGCGCGATAACTGGGTCACCTCGCTGCGCCGCCCGGCCTTCCTCCAGCAGCGCTACCAGCGGGCGCTCAAGAGCAACGAAGAGTGGATGTATCCCCAAGGGACGCCGGTCTGGACGGTGCGGTTCGCGCCGCCCGAAGCAGGCACTTGGAAGTACCGCATCGAAGTGCGCGAGGCCCGCGGCACGGCGCGCTCGGCCGAGCGCACGCTCACGATCAACCCGCCGACCGATCCGCTCAACCGCGGCCCCGTGCGCGTTTCGAGCCGCGACACGCGCTATTTCGAATACGCCGACGGCACGCCGTTCTTGGGCGGCGGCCACGGCATCGGGATCGACCATTTCCGCTTCTCCTACGACATGGAGCGGCAGCTCAACGAGATCGGAACGGGCAATCAGCAGATGTTCCGCTTCTGGATCGCCGGCCAGATCTGGGGCTCGGCCTGGGCGCCCTGGACTTCGCGAACGCTCTCGCACGAAGGCACGGTGGCGCCCTCGGGGCTGGGACTCGAGAGCGCTTACGGCGACGGCCTGGCGGCGCTGCGGCTGGATGACCGCAATCCGCTCATGTTCCAAGGGTTTGCCAGTTCGCACGCGGCCCTAATTCCGGGGCGTCGTTACCGCGTGCGGGTGCGGTGGCGGACCGAGGGTGTCACCGGCCCCAGGCAGGCCGGTCAGCCCTACGGGGTCGTGATCAAATTCGTCACCTGGCCGGAGCCGGGCCAGACGGCCCAGTTCCCGATCGTGGTGCCGCACGTCGCCGGCGACACGCCTTGGCATCTGGGCTATGGCGACTTTACGGCGACGGCCGACCTTCTGCCGAACCTCGCCGTGATCCTCGAAAACACTACCGGCGGCCGGGCGTTCGTCGACGAGATTGCGCTGCACGAAGTCCTTAGCGGTGGTCAACTGGGGCCGCAATTGCTGCAAACTCCCCGGTTCAATTCTCACGTGACCTACGATCCACGCCGTAGCGCCGGTCTGGATCACGTCTTTGCCGCCGCCAACCGGACGGGCGTGACTTTCCGGCTGGTGATCAGCGAGAAGCAGGAGTTCCTGCTGAACCACCTAGGTGCCGATGGGCTCATCGACCCCAATCCGGGCAATTTCAACAACGGTCCCGGGAGCCCGACCTGGCGCCTGCATGAGTATTACTGGCGCTACCTGTTCGCCCGCTACGGCGCCTACCGGTCGCTGCATAGCTGGGAGCTGGTGAACGAGGAGGCGCCGGGGCCGACGCCTCACTTCCGGCTGGCGGCCAATCTGGCGACGCTGGCCGCACAGGACGGCAATCCGCACCCGGCGACGACATCGACCTGGGCGACGTTCGCCGAAGAGGCCTGGAGGGCGCCCTTCAGCGCGCCGATCTCCAACGTCGATTTCCACGCCTATGTCCGCGCGGGCTGGATCGAGCCGCGCGAGGAGCTCGCCAACGATTCGGCTCGCTTCTTTGCCGAGTACGATCGCGCCTCGCTCGCCATGCGCTGGGGCAAGCCCGCCACCTGGGGCGAGCAGGGCATCAACGGCGCGCGCTCGACCGACGATGAAGACCCCTTGCTGGCGCGCGACCGCAACGGCGTGTGGTTACACAAGATGATCTGGGCGCGCACGGGACCCGGTGGCGTCTACCCGCTCTACTGGTGGACCGACAACATCTTCAACTACCGGCTCCATCGGCTCTACGGCAACTGGAACCGGTTCATGCAAGGCATCCCGCTCACCAGCGGCCGCTACGTGGATGCCGCGGCCCAAACGTCGCATCCGGATCTGCGCGTCTTCGGCCAGAAGGACACGACGGCCGGGAACGCGCACCTTTGGATCGACAACCGGCGGCACACCTGGCGCGCCGTTGTCGACGGCGTTTCGATTCCGCCGGTCTCCGGCACGGTCACAGTGAATCTGGGGGCACCGAATGCCTCCTATGAGGCGATCTGGTATGACACGGCGACCGGCCAGCCGGTCGGCACCACCACGGTGACGGCGAATTCGGGCGGCGCCGTTGTACTGAACGTTTCCAATCTCGGCACCGACCGTGCGGTGCGCCTTCGGCGGCGCTAAACGGCCAGCGGGGCGTCAGGGCGGCCCCGGCGGAGACGCCACCGTCAGGCGGAGCTGAGGGCCGTTTGCAGGGCGGTATCCAGCCCGGGGAAGGGGGCGCGGCGCGGCGAGAAGATTCGCCGGCAAGGATGTTCTTCCCGGAGGCGCCCCCGGCCCTCGGCCGTTCCATGGCAGGAGCCGGCGAGCGCCACCACGTCGGCCTCCGCCGGACCTAAGCGCCAAACGCCTTGTGTTAGAGTAAAAGTCCGCTCGCTTCCTCGATGGAAAAACCGGAGAAAACCACGGCTGGGGAGCAGTTCGAGCGCCTGGTCGAGATCATGGCGCGGCTGCGCTCTCCCGATGGCTGCCCGTGGGATCGCGCGCAGAACTTCGACACCATCAAGTCCTATCTGCTCGAGGAGACCTACGAGGTCCTGGACTCCATCGACGCGCGCGACTGGCCCGCCCTGTGCGAGGAGCTCGGCGACCTGCTGCTCCAGTCAGTCTTCTTCGCCCAGATGGCTTCCGAGCAGAAGCTGTTCGGCATCGAGGATTCGCTCAACGCCATCATCGACAAGTTGATCCGGCGGCACCCGCACGTCTTTGGCGATGCCACGGCGCACACGCCCGAAGAAGTGAAGGACCGCTGGGACCGGATCAAGGCCGTCGAGAGTCTCAAGAAGGGGCGCGGGACGGAGAACCTGCTGGACAGCGTGCCACGATCGCAGCCGGCCCTGGCGGAGGCCTTGCAGATCTCCTCGAAAGTGGCCCGGGTCGGCTTCGACTGGGCCGACACGAACCAGGTGATTGAGAAGCTGCACGAGGAGCTCGACGAGCTCGCGCGGGCGCGCACCTCGGAGGGCACCCGTGAGGAGATCGAGGACGAGCTGGGCGACATCCTGTTCGTGATCGCCAACATCGCCCGGCATCTCCAGGTCGATCCCGAGCAGGCGCTCCGCAAGGCGAACGCCAAGTTTCGCCGCCGATTCGCTTATCTCGAGCGCAAGCTCGCCGGCGCGGGCAAAGCGCTCGAGGCAACCCCCCTGGAGGAGATGGAAACGCTCTGGGAGGAGGCCAAGCGACTCGAATGATTACCTACCGGCCGCTCGAAGGCTTCGCCGAATACGGCGCCGCAGTGGAGGTGCAGCGCCAGGTGTGGGGCTTCGCCGAGCTCGAAATTGTCCCCGCGCGCCTGTTTTTGCTTGCCCAAAAGATCGGCGGCCAGGCCATCGGCGCTTTTGCAGGGGAGCGCCTGATCGGCTTCTGCCTGTCGCTGCCGGGCATCAAACGCACGGGCGAAGCTTATCTGCACAGTCATATGGCGGCCGTGCTGGAAGAGTATCAGAACCAAGGCGTCGGACGCCGTCTTAAGCTCGAACAGCGGGCAGACGCTCTCCGCCGCGGCATTCGCCTCATCGAGTGGACCTTCGATCCGCTCGAGCTGCGCAACGCCTATTTCAACATCGAGCGCCTGGGTGTGATTGTGCGGCGGTACGTGCTCAACCAGTACGGGACGACGACCAGCAAGTTGCACGCCGGAATGCCGACCGACCGCTGCGTCGCCGAGTGGTTCCTCGATGCGCCGCGCACCCGCGCGATCCTCGAGGGCGGCCCGCGGCGGCGCGAGCCGGTCACGGCCCGCATCGCGGTGCCCGTCGAGATCGGCAGATTGCGCCGCGAGGACGTGGCCCGGGCGCGCGCGATTCAGAAAGCCGTCTCCGAGCAGTTCCTCGAGTGCTTCGACCGCGGCCTGGCGGTCACCGGCTTCGAGCGCTCGGAAGAGTTCGGGACCTACCTGTTGAGCGAGTGGGAATCATGAAGATCGATCGAATCGTGTTGCGCCAGCTCCGCCTGGAACTCGTTCATCCCTTCGAGACCAGCTTTGGGCGGACGACAGGCCGCAATGTCATCCTGGTGGAGGCAAGCTCCGACGGCGTCTCGGGCTGGGGGGAGGTGACGGCGCCGGAACATCCTTTCTACAACGAGGAATGGACCGAGTCGGCCTGGCTGATCCTGCGCGACTACGTCGCTCCGGCGCTGGTCGGCCGGACTCTCGAGGCGGCTCGCGCGGGCGAGCTCACCGCGGGCATCCGGGGCCACAACATGGCGCGAGGCGGCGCCGAAGCGGCGCTGTGGGATCTGGAGGCGCGGCTGGCCGGGCGGCCCCTCTACCGTCACATCGGCGGCGGGGCCCGCACGGAGATCCCTTGCGGCGTCTCCATCGGCATCCAGGAAAGCGTCCCCGCGTTGCTCGCCAAAATCGAGACCGAGCTTTCAGCCGGTTACCACCGGATCAAGATCAAGATCAAGCCCGGCTGGGACGTGGAGGTGGTTCGTGAAGTGCGGCGGCGCTTTCCCGACATCCGGCTGATGGCCGACGCCAATAGCGCTTATACGCCGGCCGACGCCGACCACCTCAAGCGGCTCGACGAGTTCTATCTCATGATGCTCGAGCAGCCGCTGGCGCACGACGACATCGTGGATCACGCCGCGCTTCAGGCGAAGCTCGACACACCGATCTGCCTCGATGAATCGATCCGTTCGGCGCGCCAGGCCGAACAGGCCATCCGGCTGCGCGCCTGCCGCATCATGAACATCAAGCTGGGGCGCGTGGGAGGGTTCGCCGAGGCCCGGCGGATTCACGATCTGGCCGAGCAGGCGGGCATCCCGGTCTGGTGCGGCGGCATGCTCGAGGCGGGCGTGGGCCGGGCGCATAACGTGGCCCTGTCCACTCTGCCGAACTTCGTGCTTCCGGGCGACGTCTCCGCCAGTCACCGCTACTGGGCACGGGACATCATCACGCCGCCCATCGAGGTCACGCCGCGCGGCACGATCGTCGTTTCCAACGAGCCCGGCTTCGGCTACAGCCTCAACAGGGAGTTCATCGACTCGATCACCGTGCGGCGGGAGTCGGTGGGTTGAACGCGCGCCCGCGACTGCTACCGGGCCTGCTCGGCCTGATGGTGGTGCTGTGGTCGTTGAACTTTATCATCGGCAAGCTGGTGCTGCGGGAACTGCCGCCGCTGCTCGCCTCCGGGCTGCGCCTGGCCGGCGCGGGCGCCCTGATGCTTCCCATCTACGCGCTCTCCGAGCGCCGGAGCCGGCTCGCTGAACGCTCGGATCTGGTCCGGCTGGCGCTGCTGGGCGTCAGCGGAATCGCGCTGAACCAGGTCTTCTTTCTCGTCGGGTTAGAGCGCACGACGGTGGCGCATGCGGCGCTGATCTTCGGCTTGAGCCCGATTCTCGTGCTGTTGGCGGCGGCCGCCGCCGGACAGGAGTCGGTCACAGCGAGAAAGCTGGCGGGAATGCTGGTGGCGCTCGGCGGCGTGGCGGTTCTGCATGCGGGGCCCGCCTCCGCCGCAGGAGCCACCCTCACCGGTGATCTGCTGGTGCTCGCCGGGGCTTCCGCGTTCGCCCTCTTCACCGTGTTGAGCAAGCCGTTCACCGCCCGCTACGGCTCCATTGCCATGAACACGATCGGCTACGTGGGCGGGGCGCTGGCGCTGGCGCCTCTGATTGCCTGGGAAGCACGACGGTTCCCGCTGGGCGAGGTGAGTGCGACGGCCTGGGCCGCGCTGGCCTACATGGCGGTCTTCCCCTCGGTGGTCTGTTACCTGATCTTTTATTCCGCGCTCAGATATCTGACCGCCTCGCGGCTGGCCGCGCTGGCCTACCTCCAGCCGGTGCTCGCCACGCTGATGGGGGTCGTGCTGCTGGGCGAGCGCGTCTCGGGCGCGCTGGTGGCCGGGGGCGCCCTGGTGCTAGCCGGCGTCTGGGTGGCGGAGCGCGCCTGATGGCCGGCTTCGTCGATCTCCTGCGCCGCAACCGGAACTACCGCTACACCTGGCTCGGGCAGATCGTCAGCGAGGTGGGCGACCACTTCAACACCGTCGCCGTCTTTTCGCTGGCCCTGAGCAACACCGGTTCCGGCCTGGTGGTGAGCGGTTTGATGATCTCGCGTGCCTTGCCGATGATTCTCGCCGGGCCGCTCGCCGGGGTGCTGCTGGACCGGATGGACCGCAAGCGGTTGATGATCGCGAGCGATCTGGTGCGGGCCGTCATCGCCGCTCTGTTCGTTCTGGCGACAGGACCGGACCAGATCTGGCTGCTTTACCTGCTGAGCGCGCTGCTGATGTTCGCCTCGCCGTTCTTCACCAGCGGCCGGGCGGCGATCCTGCCTGCCATCACGACGCCTGAGGAGCTGCACACCGCCAATTCGCTTACCAAGACGACACAGTGGACGGCGCTGACCGTCGGGGCGATGCTCGGCGGGGCGGCGGCCATGAAGTTCGGCTACGAGGGAGCATTCGTCTTTAATGCGATCTCGTTCCTGTTCTCGGCGGCCTGCATCGGAAGGCTTCACACGCCCCGGGGCTTCCGGCCTGTTCGCACGGCCCTCGACGAGAGCCAGGTCCTGCGGCCCTGGCACGAATATATCGATGGCCTGCGCTACATGCGTTCGGTACCCCTGCTGCTAGCGATCGGCCTGGTTCACGTGGGCTGGGCAAGCGGCGGAGGAGCGGCACAGATCCTGTTCACGCTGTTCGGCGAGATGGTCTACCCGTACGGACCCGCGGGCCTGGGCACGATTTGGGGCTTTGCCGGGGTGGGCCTGCTTGCGGGCGGGGCCCTGGCCAACGCCGTCGGCGCCCGGCTTTCCTTCCGCAAGGTCAAGCGGCTGATCGCCGTCTGTTTCGCCGTTCACGGCCTCGCCTACATCGCTTTCAGCCAGGCGCGGCCCTTCTGGCTGGTGCTGGTCTTCATTGCAATCTCGCGCGCGGGCATGGGCGTGGCGGCAATCCTCAACACGACGCTTCTGCTGCGCCACGTGCCGGACGCCTATCGCGGCCGGGTGTTCGCCACCATCGAGACGCTGGTCTGGACGGTCATGATGGTGTCGATGGCGGCCGCCGGCTATGCGTCCGGCTACTGGGATCCCCGTACCATCGGCGCAGTGGCCGGCATACTCAGTTCGACGACGGCGCTCATCTGGATGGCGGCCGATTGGAAGGGTTGGCTGGTGGAGCCGCCCGCGGTGGGCGTCGAGCGCGAGGAGGTGGAGGTTCATGACCATCCAACCGTCTGAAGGAGCTCTGCAAGGGAAGGTCGTCCTGGTGACCGGCGCGGCCAAACGCATCGGCCGAGCCATCGCCCTGCGGCTGGCCGAAAAGGGGGCGCGCGTGGCGATCCATTACTACAGATCCGAGGCCGAGGCCTCCCAGACCGCACGCGACTGCGGGGGCGCGCCGCTGTTCCGCGCCAATTTGGAGCGGGTTGTGGAGATTGAAACGCTGTTCCGCCAGGTCGGGGAGCACTTCGGCCGTTTGGACGGACTGGTTAACAACGCCGCCCGCTTCACCCGGCTCGATCCGCTCGAGATCACCGAGGCCGACTGGGACTTTATCCACAGCGTGAACCTCAAGGCGGTGTTTTTCTGCGCCAGGGAGGCCGCCCGGCTGATGCGATTGGGCGGCGGCGGGCGGATCGTCAACATCAGTTCGCTCGGCGGCATCCGGCCCTGGGCCGCCCATGTCCACTACTGCGCTTCAAAGGCAGGCGTCATCATGTTGACGCGGGCTTTGGCCAAGGCGCTCGCGCCGGAGATCACCGTGAACTGCGTGGCCCCGGGTGTGATCTCCTTCGATGACCTCGACGAGGAGGCGGTCGGGATGGTCCGCGCCACCCCGGCGGGCCGGCCCGGGCGGCCCGAGGAAGTCGCCGATGCCGTCCTCTATTTCCTCACAGCGACCAACTTCGTTACCGGGCAATTGCTGGCCGTGGACGGCGGTCTGAGCCAGCGGTAGCGGCGCATTTTCCAGCGCGAAGAATTATGCTCAAAGCACCGCGCGGGCGGGCGATAAGAGGTGTGTGGGCCGGTTTCTGGAGCACGCTTGGGAAATCTTCCACGCCGCGGAGTGTGCTCGGGAGGCCGGCCCCGAGGCTTCCGATTGGACCATCCTGATCAGCCCCGCCGGCCAGATCCGAATGTTGGCCGGCTGCGATTGGCCGCTCGAGTCCCTGGGGAACGAGCACGGGGCGCGGATGGTCTTCCGGGTCAGCCGGCAGCAGGGCAAGGTGCGCTTGGAAGGGCGGGCAGGTCGCCGGACTTGTGTGTTCGAAACCGCAAAACCCGATGGGGTCGCCCGCCGCCTGCCGGCTGACCCGCCAGGAGCTCTTCTGCGCGCCGGCCTGCCCGCCGCGGCCGCGCTTCATCTCGCATTCGCTTCCCGCCCGTCCCCGGAAGTGCGCCGGTAGAGACTCAGACGGGCTTCGGCAGAGGGATAGAACTCTGTCTCGGCGGGCTGCCAGCCGAATTGACGGATCAGAGCGTCGACGTCAAGAAATCTCGTCGTGGTGCGCTGCCGCGTCGAGGTGATCAGGATCACCTGCTCAATGTCCGGGCGCATCAGCTCGGCGGAAATGAGCTTCACCGTGGCGGGCTCGAGCGCGCCGAGGTAGCGCGTAAAGTTTCGGTGCGGCTCCGCGATCCGCTCGAGGACCCGGAGCATCGGGCCGGCAACGGCTTCCGGCAGGCGGAGGCTTCGGACGGCGCCGGCGAGCCTGATGCGCTGCTCGGCCTGTCCAAGGAAGCCGGCGTGCGCCACCGAGAGGACTCCCTCCTCGGTCGCCAGACGCCAATCGAGCGCCGGAGCATCCATGAAATCCCAGGTGGCCAGAAGCATCGAGGTGCCGGCCCGCCGGAATTTCTCGCCCGCGGAGCGCACCAGATCGCCTTCCGCAACGATGCGCTGAGGCCAGAACGGCGACACCGTCCCCACCAGGCTGAACGCGTGAGCCAGCGCTGCAACGGTTGCCAAGGCGGCTGCCCGGGGCCGCCTCACCCACCAATCCGCCGCGAAACGACCCGCCAGCAGAAACAGGGCAGGGAAGGCCGGGAGAACATAACGGGATGCCTTGGAGTGGTGCAACTGCGCGAAAACAAAAAGCAGGAGAATCAGCAAAAGGGTGACTCGAACCTTCTCATCAGGCCAGCTCCGAAAGGCGGACAGCATCGCAAAAAGGTAGAGGGAGAACAACAGAGGTGAACCCGACTCCCTCACGAAAGCCAGGGGATAGAACAGCAGGCCCGAGCGCCGGAAGGTCTCCTCGGGAGTCGGCGAAATGTTGACCAGCGCCTCCCAGGTTGCCAGGAGTTTGGGAGGATAAGCGAACCAGAGGGTAAGTGCGGCCGCAATCGGCAGAGCAATCCAGAAATTCCTTCCGCCGACCAGGCTCCTCCAGCGGAAGCGGCCTCCGACCGCATGCGAGAGCCCGATCGCCAGCGCCAGAAGCACGGCGTAATTGGACCGGGCGAAATAAGTGATCAAGATGAGGACGCCGACCCAGACGAAGCGGCGCGGTGACGACTGCCCGTCGACCAGCTTGAAATAGATCAGCAAGGTTGCCACGTAGGGGACCAAAGCCGGTACGTCGAGCATCGAGCGGCCGGCCCAGGCGATCACAAACGGCGAGCTCAAGGTCAGGCCGGCGGCGAGCCATCCCGCCGCTTCCGGCCGATGCCGTGCCAGCCGCCGGCCCGCCAGATAGACCAGTGGGCCGAGAGCTGCATAGGAGATCGCGCTTACCAGCCGGGCACTGGCGTTGCTGACGCCGAATGCGAAAAAGCTCGCCGCCGTGAGCCAGGCGTGAATCGGAGGCCAGAAGACCTGCCGGTAGGTGTCGTAGATCAGGCTCAGCCCGTCGCGCTCGCTGATGTCATGGGCGAGGAGCAACCCCCAGAGGGCGTGGCCGCTCTCATCCCAGCTCAGCGGTCCCGAGCTTAGGATAAGTTTGCGATAAATCACAAATGCGCCGGCGCACGAGGCCAGGATCACTCCGGCTAAGCTCAGCTTTTGCGCCGGCGCTTGTCGAGCAGAATTCTGCGGCTTCGCACTGCGGCTCAATCGGCCCCGCTCTCCCGCAGCCGGCGTGCGGCTTCCTCTGGTGCGATAGGGTTGATGAACATCCGGGTGCCCCACTCGAAACCCGCCAGCCTGGTCACGCGGGGAATCAACTCGAAATGCCAGTGGTAATGAGCGAGCGGACCGCTCCGCGCCGGGGTCTCGTGCAGGAACAGATTGTAAGCTGTCTCGCCTAGGGCCTGATCGAGTCTCCCGAGCGTAGTCCGGATCGCCCCCGCCAGAGCTTCGATTTCCGCCTCTGCTGCGTCGGCGAGCCTTGCCTGATGCCGTTTCGGCAGGATCCAAACTTCGAACGGCGCCCGCGCCGCGTGGGGCGCAAAAACCACCATCGAACCGACTTCCAGGACGGAACGCTCACCACGAGCAACTTCGCGTTCGGCGAGTTCACAAAAGTAGCACCGGCCCGCGCGAGCGTAGTAGCGCTCCGCGCCCTCAAGTTCGGAGGCCACCAGCGCCGGCACCATCGGCAGCGCAAGCAATTGCGAGTGAGGGTGACTGAGCGTGGCGCCCGCAGCCTCCCCGTGGTTTTTGAAAAAGAACACGTACTC
The DNA here is from genome assembly GCA_938003835.1 of uncultured Bryobacteraceae bacterium. Classification (GTDB taxonomy): domain Bacteria; phylum Acidobacteriota; class Terriglobia; order Bryobacterales; family Bryobacteraceae; genus CALKXJ01. Next base: position 307,609 of record CALKXJ010000008.1, read on the forward strand.
GATGCCGGGTTCGCGCGCCAGGGCCGCCATCCGGCTCCGGACCGCCTCGAGCACCTGCGCCAGCCGCGGGATGGGAAGCCGGCTCCAGGTGACGTCGTGCTCGGCGGTTTCGATGACCACCTCGTGTGCGCCCGCACCGGCTCGGCGCGCACCGTTCTCCGGCGACGCGGGCTGCGCGTTTCGGGCGAGGGCCGGGAATTTGTTCGGCACGATACGCAGGCGCCAGCCTGGGCCGTTAGCCTGTCCAGCGTCCCGGATGGCCATCACCTCAGGCGGAGTCTCGTGTTCGTTGCCGGGACAAAACGGGCAAGGCTCGTCTTGCCGGGATTCCAGCCCCTCGCCTGCGAAGGCGTGTGGGCGGCGGGCTCGCTCGGGCGCCACGATCACCCAGTGTCCGCTGATTACGTCCCGTCGGATTTCAGGCAATCATCGAATTATAGCTCCGGCCGGACCGGAAAGACGTCCCGCAGCCAAGTGATGGAGGGCGGCTCCCGGAGCACAACGTTGACGATGTCGAACCGGACCCGTTGCCAGTCCACCCCGGCGCGGCGGGCGTATTCCCGTGCGGCCCGCCACAGGTGGGCCGTCTTCTCCCTGCCGATGGCGCGGTCGGGGGCGCCGAACTCCTCGCTGGCCCGCGTCTTGACCTCGACGAAGACCAGGGTGTCGCCCTCCCAGGCGACCAGGTCGAGCTCGCCTGCGCCCGAACGCGCCCGCCAGTTCCGGGCGACCACGATCACGCCCCGGCTCTGAAGAAACCGGTGGGCCAGATCCTCGCCCCGGCGGCCGGCGGCCTGATCTGGATGCGAGCGGCGAAGGCGGCGGTGGTGCCGTAAGGCGTCCCCCAGCCGGTAGAGCGGACCCAGCATCTCACTTGACGGCTTCGAACTGGAACTCGATCACTTTCCCGCGCACCACAAAGCAGAGGTAATGCTCCCAGAACAGCCGGAAACGGCGCGACCGGTTCACGAGCAGCTCCAAGCCGAGGTACCTCCAAAAGGCAAGTAGGCGAACGCGGACGGAAATCTCCCGCAACCGCGCCGGCGAGTAGTAGCCGAAGCCGCCGTGGTCGGGACCGAAGTAACGGAACGAGAAGCTCGTCAGGTGCCAGCGATGGGTGGGATCGCAGAACGAGCTGAAGTCCGAGTAGTGGGGCGTGACTACGTAAAGGCGACCGTCAGGCTTGAGCAGCCGGTGGAACTCCTCGATCGAGCGCACGACGTCGGCGACGTGCTCGATGACGTGAACGGCGCGCACTTCGTCGAAGGCGTTGTCGCGGAACGGGTAGGGAAAGCGGTCGAGATCGGCCAGCACATCGGCCCGGCTGGCCGGGTTACGGTCCACGCCGATCGCGCCGGGGTACTTGCGAAGGCCGCAGCCGACGTCGAGGATCCTCAATCCCCTCAGTATAGGAACAACGGGAGGGTGGAGCTGCCGGCGCCGGTTCCTTTCGGCGGAGCGCCTCGCGGAGAAAGCCGAGCTTGTTGGCGAGTTCGATGGCGGCAAGGCAGGGAGAGTAAAGCAAGAGCTTGCCGAGCAGGTTGCTCCGGGCGGCGTAGACCAGCAGACCGGCCCCTGCGGCTGCTTTCTCCACCGCCAGCGCGAACCATCCGGACCGGACGCCCCCGCTGGAGGCGCCCACACGCCGGTAGTACAGACAGCGGTAGCGGCCGGAGCGGTAGGCTTTTGCGAGAGCCGCGCGCGGAAACGGCTCCAGATGATGCCGGATCACGTGGTGCGGGTAATAAAAGACGGGGATGCCGTGCGCGCGGAGCCGCTCGCCGAGCTCGGTGTCCTCGGCGCGTTCAAAGGATTCGTCGAACCAACCGGCGCGCTCGAAGACCTCGCGCCGGAAACAGGCCCCGCCGGCGGGCTCGAGGCCGTGCTCTGCCGTGGCGCGCTCCTGATAGCCGGCGAGCGCCCGGAAGATCATCGCCGGGCGCCTGGCGACCCCCCAAACCGCCAGCCGCCGCACGTAGCCGAGTTCGTAGTAGAGACCGGCGGCCCGACTGCCGAAATCCGACCCGGCGCCGACCACCTTGAAGCGGACGATCATCCGCTCCGGCCGCTCGGCGAAGAGCCGCATGACGGTCCGAATGTAGTCGGGCGCCAGTTCGTAATCGTCGGCGACGAACGCGATCCAGGCGCCCCGGGCATGGCGGAGGCCGAGGTTCCGGGCGCCGGCGACCCCGCGGCGCACCTGCCAGTAGTAGCGGAGATTCGGCTGCGAGGCGGCCAGGCTTCGCACCATCTCCGGGGTGCCATCGGAGGAGCCGTCGTCGGCGACGATGATCTCGAACTCCTCCGCCGGCCAGTCCTGGAGCGCCAGGCTCCGCAGGCAGCGGCGCAGCAACTCCCTCCGGTTGTGCGTGAGCACGACAATCGACAGCATCAACTCGCAAACCTGCTGGCGAGCCCCCGCCCCAGCCGCCAGAGCCGCCGCGCGGCGTGACTGCTCAGGTACAGGGGAAGAAATCGGTATCTGCTCGGTATGCGCGGCTCGCTACGATAGACCGCCTGCAGGCGCGCTGCACCGTACTTTCGCTCGAGGGCCCACTCGCCTTTCTCGTACCAGACTCGCTGGGCTACAAAAGCCCACCAGGACTGCCGGAAATCGTGGTAGGCGACGATCCGGTCGTCCTTGTAGGCCGTAATGCCGACCGCCCGAAGCCGCAACGCAAGATCGAAATCCTCGCGCGCCGGCAGGGATTCGTCGTAGAGCGGGCCGAGGCGTTCGAGCACGCCCCGCTTGAACGACACCAGCCCGCCGATGCGGTGGATGGCATAGGGTCCATTGACCGGCTGCCTGGCGTTGAAGACGGCGTCGTAGTAGTAATGCCAGAAATCGGAGTAATAGTCGTCGCGCCACTTCGCGAGCCGGCCGTTCAGAACTTCGATCTCCGGGTGCAGCGTGTGCAGGCGGTGCGTCTCGGCGAGCACGCCTGAGCCGAGGATTAGGTCGTCGTCGGAGAACAGCAGCACCGCGCCGCGGCTTCTGGCAGCGCCGGCGTTGCGCGCCCGCCCCGGCCAGCCCCGCCGCTCGAGGCGCTCGTGGATGAGCGGCGCTCCCCGCCAGCGCGCGAGCACCGGCTCGATCCGGCGCCGCTCAGGCTCGGCGCTGGCGTCGTCGATTACGATCAGCTCCCAGGAGAAGGCGCCGGCGCCCGCCTGCCGGGCGAGCGAGTCGAGCAGCGCCTCGAGCTGCCGCGGCCGGTTCCGCGTGGCGACGATGACCGAGAGTGCAGGCGCAGCCTGGTGCGGCTTGCGGCCCGTTTCAACTGGGGTGGCTCCCTCCAACTCCACCCTATCCTGACACACCCCTGGAAAGCGGAGCAATTCACCCACCAGACAAGGAGATCTCGTACGGTCCAGCGATGGCATAATGGGACGAGATTACTGGGATGCGGCGACGACTTGCTCTGGGCGCGGCCTGCCTGTTTCTATCCTGCGTGAATCCGGGCGTGGCGGAGGAACCTGTACGCTACAACCGCGACATCCGGCCGATCCTTTCCAAAAACTGTTTCGCCTGCCACGGTCCGGACGAGCATTCTCGCCAGGCGGGGGTGCGGCTCGATGATCGTGCTTATGCCACCGGCGAAAAGGGCGGGCTCAGGGCCATCGTGCCCGGTAACAGCGCTGCCAGCCGCGCCGTCATCCGCATCACGCATCCCAGGCGGCCGATGCCGCCGGTTGAAACTGGCAAAAAACTCTCCGAGCGGGAGATCGAGCTCGTCAAACGCTGGATCGACCAGGGCGCTCCCTACGAGAGCCACTGGGCCTTCGAGCCGCCGGTGCGCCACCCTTTGCCCAGGGTGCGACAGACGGCGTGGCCGAGAAACGAGATCGACTACTTCGTGCTGGCGCGCTTAGAGGCCGAGGGGCTCCGGCCGTCACCCGAGGCCGATCGCTACACGCTCATCCGCCGCCTCTACCTCGATCTCGTCGGATTGCCGCCGCCGATGGCCGCGGTGGACGCCTTCGTCAACGACACGCGCCCGGACAGCTATGAGCGCCTCGTGGAGGAGCTGCTCAATTCGCCTCACTACGGCGAGCGCTGGGCGGCCGTCTGGCTCGATCTGGCGCGCTATGCCGACTCCAAGGGCTACGAAGCGGATCGCTTGCGTTCGATCTGGCCCTGGCGCGACTGGGTCATCCGCGCCTTTAACGACAACCTCCCTTACGACCGGTTCACGACACTCCAGCTCGCCGGAGACCTGCTGCCGGAGCCGAGCCAGGACCAGCTCATCGCCACCGGATTTCATCGCAACACCATGACCAACGACGAAGGCGGCACCGACGATGAGGAGTTTCGCGACGCCGCCGTCAAGGATCGCGTCGCCACCACCGGCCAAGTGTGGATGGGCCTGACCTGGGGCTGCGCCCAGTGCCACAACCACAAGTACGATCCTCTCTCCCAGCGCGAGTTCTATCAGCTTTACGCCTTCTTCAACCAGACCGAGGATTCCGACCAGTTCGACGACCGGCCGCGCCTGAAGCTCGACGGCAGAACGACGACGCTGATCATGCGGGAGCTTCCGCCGGAGCAGCGCCGCCAGACCCGCGTGCACCAGCGCGGCAATTTTCTCGATCCGGGCGATCCGGTCGAGCCGGACGTGCCGGCGGCTTTTCATCCTTTCCCTGACGATGCGCCCCGGAACCGGCTAGGGCTGGCCCGGTGGCTCGTCGACAAACGGAACCCGTTGACCGCCCGCGTAGCGGTGAACCGCTTTTGGGCGCGTTTGTTCGGCGCCGGACTGGTCGAAACGGAGGAGGATTTCGGCAACCAGGGTGCGCCGCCCTCGCATCCCGAGCTGCTGGACTGGCTGGCGACGGAGTTCATGCGCCTCGACTGGGACATGAAGGCGCTGCTCAGAACCATCGTCCTGTCGGCCGCCTACCGGCAGAGCTCCGACGCCACGCCCGAGCTCATCGAGCGCGACCGGTTCAATCGCCTCCTGGCCCGCGGGCCGCGCGTGCGCCTGGAAGCCGAAATCGTCCGCGATCAGATGCTGGCTGCCTCCGGCCTGCTGAGCCCGAAGATGTACGGGCCGCCCGTGATGCCACTCCAGCCCGAGGGCGTCTGGCAGGTGGTCTACAGCCGCGATCGCTGGGAGACCAGCCCGGGAGAAGATCGCTACCGGCGGGCCATCTACACCTTCAGGCGGCGCACGTCGCCTTACCCGGCGCTGGTGACCTTCGACGCTCCCTCGGGGGAGATCTGCACGCTGCGGCGCGTCCGCACCAACACGCCGCTACAGGCACTGGTGAACCTCAATGACCCGCTGGCGCTCGAGGCTGCCTCGCACCTGGCCGCGCGGGTGGCGCGGGAGGCCGGCGGGCGGTTCGAGGATCGGCTGCGCCACGCCTTCCGGCTGGTTCTCATCCGGCCCCCGCAGCAGGCCGAGCTCGACCGGCTGGCGAAGCTCTACGAGGAGGCGCGAGCCAAACTGAGCCGGGATCCGCTGGCGGCGAGCAAGTTGCTCGAACCCGCCAAGATCATCTACGCCGAAGACCGGCTGGAGGCGATCGTGCCGGGGGCGGCTGCCGGAGCGGTCGAGTGGCGCTTTCGCCAGGCCGACCCGGGCGCCGGCTGGGAACAGCCTGGCTACGACGACGGGCACTGGGAGCAAGGTGCGGCCTTATTCGGGCGCATCGCTCCCAAGAAGCCTCCCAAGGAAGGCGAGGAGGAGCTCGTCTACAACCCGCCGCCCGTGCGGACGAGCTGGGATTCCGAGCGCCTGTGGCTGCGGCGTGTCTTCGAGGTGCCCGGGGATGGCTACGAGAACTTCCGCCTCCGGGTGGAATTTCGTGGGAGCTTTGAGGTCTGGATCAACGGGGTCCATGCCGGAAGCTCCGGAGAAGAGTCCGCCGGGCCGCTGGAGGTCAAAGTCGCGCCCTTGGCCGCCGCGACGATACGCCCCGGCCGGAATCTCCTTGCAATTGCCGCCCGCCGCACCGCCGCGGGCGACGGCGACCAGTACATCGATGTCGCATTGACCGCGCTGCGCCCCCCGGCGCTTTCGCCGCCGCGGCCCGATGACGCCGAGCGCGCCGCCTGGGTGGCCGTGGCGCACGTGCTGTTGAATCTCGATGAGACAGTCACCAAGAGGTGAAGCCGAATGAGCGATCGCTGGGAGCTGCTTCGCAACCAAACGCGCCGCTACTTTTTGCGTTCCTGTTCCGTATGCCTGGGCGGGCTGGCGCTGGGCGAGTTTCTCGGCTATGCGGCCCGGGCGGCCGCCCAGGAGCCCTCGGCGGCGAATCCGCTGGCGCCGCGCCGGCCGCACTTCGCCCCCAAGGCCAAACGGGTCATCTACCTCCACATGGCCGGTGCGCCGTCGCAGCTCGAGCTGTTCGAGAACAAGCCGGCGCTTCGCAAATACGACGGCCAGCCTTGCCCTCAGGAACTGCTCGAGGGCAAGCGCTTCGCCTTCATTCAGGGCGTGCCGCAGATGCTGGCCGGGCAGTACGAGTTCCGGCGGCACGGCGAGTCGGGCTTGTGGTTGAGCGAGCTGCTGCCGCACCTGGCGACGGTGGCAGATGAGTTGACCGTGATCCGGTCGATGACGACGGATCAGTTCAACCACGCCCCCGCGCAGCTTCTCATGCATACGGGGAATCAGCGTCTCGGTTACGCCTCGATCGGTGCATGGGCGACCTATGGCCTGGGCACCGAGAACCAGAACCTCCCCGGCTTCGTCGTGTTGGTGAGCGGCGGCAAGACCCCTGACGCAGGCAAGAGCGTCTGGGGCTCCGGTTTCTTGCCAGCGGTCTATCAGGGCGTGCAATGCCGCTCCGAGGGCGAGCCGGTGCTTTACCTGAACGATCCGCCCGGCATCGACCGTGAACTGCGCCGCACGACGCTCGACGCCCTCAGCGATCTCAACCGGCTCCAGTATGAACAGTTCGGTGATCCGGACACGCTGGCCCGGCTCGGCCAGTACGAACTTGCCTTCCGCATGCAGATGGAGGCCCCCGAGGCGATGGACATTTCGAGGGAGCCCCCGGCCGTGCTCGAGGCTTATGGGGCGCACCCCGGCAAGATGGGTTTCGCCAATAATTGCCTGCTGGCGCGCCGGCTGGTGGAACGCGGTGTGCGCTATGTCCAGCTCTTCGACTGGGGCTGGGACCATCACGGCAACAACGAGCGCACCGACCTGCGATACGACCTGCCCCGCAAGGTGGCCGAGATCGACCGGCCCGTGGCGGCCCTGGTGCGCGATCTGCGGGAGCGTGGCTTGCTCGAGGAGACGCTGGTAATCTGGGGCGGGGAATTCGGGCGCACGCCTATGCGGGAAAACCGGGGCGGCAATTACGGCCCCTACATAGGCCGCGACCATCACCCGCACGCCTTCACCATCTGGATGGCCGGCGGCGGCGTCAAGCGCGGCTTCGTTTACGGCGCCACCGACGATATCGGCTATTACGTCGTCGAGAATCCCGTACGCCCGCACGACCTCCAGGCGACGATTCTGACGCTGTTGGGGCTCGACCCTTACAAGTTCCGCTACCCGTTCCAGGGCCTGGACCAGCGCCTGATCGGGCCGACCGACGAAGCGAAGGTAATCCGGGACCTGATCGCCTGAGGCCGGTGGCGGCTAGTCCGTCTCCCAGAGCCGGATCAGGCCCTGGTTGCCGAGTTCACCCAGCCCTTCCGCCACGGCCTTCTCGAACAGCTCGTGACAAAGCTCGGTGCCGGGCGCATCGAGGCCGAGCTCGGCGAGCAGTTCGCTCGCCAGACGCAGGTCCTTGGCGTGGAGCCTGATCATGAAGCCCGGCGCGTAATCGCGGGCGGCCATCTTCGGGCCGAGATTCGACCACATCCAGGAGCCGGCGGCGCCGCCGCCCACCGCCTCGAGCGTCAAAGCGAGATCGAGGCCGGCCGCGCGCGCCAGGCGGATGCCCTCCACCGCCGCGAGCAGATTGAGCGAGCCCACCACCTGATTGACGAGCTTTGTCTTCTGCCCGTGCCCGTTGGGCCCGGTGTAGACGACCTTGCTGCCCATAACCTGAAACAGCGGCAGGCACCGCTCGTAGATCTCCCGCCGGCCGCCCACCATGATCGAAAGCCGTCCCTGGCGCGCGCCCGGCTCGCCGCCGCTCACCGGCGCGTCGAGCATCTCCACCTGACGCTCGCCCAATCGCCGGGCGAACTCCATGGTGGCTCGGGGCGAGATGGTGCTCATGTCGATGACGATGGAGCCGGCCGACAGCGCACCGGCCAGGCCGGCCTCTCCGAACAGCACCGCTTCGACCTGGGGCGTATCCGGCAGCATGGTGATGAAGACCTCGGCCAGCGGCGCCAGCGCGGCCGGTGAGTCCGCGGGCCGGGCGCCCAGCGCCTCAAGCGAGGCCGTGCGTTCCCGGACGCAGTCGTGAACCGCCAGCTCGAAGCCCGCCTTGATGAGGTTGCTAGCCATCGGCGCGCCCATGATGCCGAGACCGATAAAACCGACACGCATCTAGCCGTCTCCTTTCCCTCTATTAAACGACTTGGCGGGGCGCCCGCGGCGCTCAGAAGTCGATGGCGCGCAGAATCTCGGACGGACGGAGTTCGAAGGCGCGCGCGATCGCCAGCAGGCTCTCGATGCTCGGCAGGTGCGCCCCGCGCTCGATCGAAGAAAGCTGCGAGATGCTCAGGCGCGTCGCCGCCGCCAGATCCTTGAGCGACCAGCCGCGCTCGGTCCGGAGCATGCGGATGCGATGCCCGAGCCGCTCCCGCAGGACGGCGTGATCGGCGCGGCCCAGCCCGTAGGCCTGAATGGCGTTCTCGAGCGTCTGGCGGAGCTGGACCAGAGAGAAGGGCTTTGCCAGATAGTCGAACACCTTCATGCGGAAGGTGGTCCGCATGTCCTCGAGCGAGGGATAGCCGGTCACGATGATGACGCACAGCCGGGGCCAGCGTGCCAGGAGCTGTTCGAGCACCTGGTCGCCCCGGTACTCGCCCATCTTCATGTCGAGCAGCACGATGTCCGGCAGGCGTTGCATGCAGGCTTCGAGCAGCGCCTCCGGATGCGCGAACGTGCGAACCGTGTATATGCCTTCGTCTTTGAGGCAGTCCTCGATATAGTTGCGGAAGTCCGGGTCGTCATCGAGCACGGCCACATCAATAAGTGGCTGGAGCATACCCGGGTCGTCCTGGCGGTCGTTCTCCATGGGTCGATTACCTTTCTGCGGGCGAAGGCGACGCGGCGGGCAGCCGCACCTCCAGCCGTGCTCCGCCTTCGGCGCGGTTCGCTGCACTGATCGAGCCGCCGTGCTGGTGGGCGATGCCTTCCGCCACCGCCAGGCCGAGGCCGGTCCCCCGGGCGTCCAGCCGCGTGCTCACGAAAGCCTCGAAGATCTCCGGCAGCACGTCCGGCGGAATTCCGGGGCCGTCGTCCTCCACCGTGATGACGACCAGCTCGCCAGCCGGGGCGCGCTCTCGCCGGCTCCGCACCCAGATGTGACCTCCGGGGGAGACGGCCAGCAGGGCATTGCGAATGAGGTTGAGCAGAAGCTGCATCAGCCGGTCACTGCTGCCGAGCACCCAGTCATCGTGCCGGACCTCATTGACAAACCGCACCTGAGCCGCCTTCTCTTCAATCGCCACCAGCTGCCAGGCCTCCTCGACAAGGGGCGCGAGGGCCACCGGCTCGATCTGGTGGCGCCGCACGCGCGCAAAGTCGAGCAGGCTCTCGCTCATCCGGTGCAGGCGTTCGGTGACGCGCAGCATCCGCGCCAGTCGCTCCTGCGCCGCGGGCTCTTCGACCGTCTCGATCAGCTTTTCGATCGAGCCCCGCAGGACCGCGAGCGGCGTGTTGAGTTCGTGGGCGAGGCTGGCGCTCAGCAGGCCGAGGCTGGCCAGGCGGTCCTGGTCGGCGAGGTTCCGCTTGGCCGTCTCGAGCATTTCGTTTTTGCGCCGTAGGTCCTCGGCCACGCGCTCGAGCCGGTCGAGAGCCTGCTCGAGCTCCTGCTCGTGCTGCCGCAACTTCCGGAGAGTGGCGTTGCGCGAGGCCATCAGTTGGCCGAGCTCGTCGTTCTGGATCAGCTCTTCAGGGATCAGCTCGCGTTCGGTGTCTCCGCGCCGCGAGGCCTCATCGGCCTCGAGCAGTTGGCGCAGCGGCCGGTAGATGTACAGTGGCATGACGAACAACTCCAGCAACAGCACGCCGAGCAGGTAAACGCCGCCAAGCACCACCAGCAGGTTGAGCTTGGCGCGCCGGCCGGGATCGTGATAAGTTTCGGGGAGGCCGCGCGGCTCCTCCGCGGACAGGCCGGCGAGACCGGCTTGATGCCCGCGGGCTCGCGCGGACGCCTCCTCGAGAACGGGGATGAGAGAAAACCATGCCGCCCCGGCCAGGACGAGAAAGAACAAGTTATGTAGAATCATGAGCTTGTAGCGGACCTTCAGGCCCCCGAAGGCGCGCGCTAACTTTGCTGCGACCCTTCTCATGGCCGGTGCATCTCAACTGGGTGTCGCGCTACTGCGTGACAGTAGATTTTCCGGTGGCATTGCAATCGCGGATCTTTGTTGTATAAGATGACAGTTTACGCCGCCCTCGGTCTGGGTGACTGGGATCGCAAGTGAATGGCATCCATATTTTCTAAGTCATCAGATGCGTATATCCGGATTGGTCTGTTGGTCTTGGTGCTGGGAGCGGGCGCCACGATTGCCCTCGCTTTCTATCTAGCCAATCCTCAGGTTCGCGAGACCGGCTATGCGCCCTTGCAGCCGGTCGAATACAGCCACAAGCTGCATGCCGGGGATTTGGGCATGGACTGCCGCTACTGCCATTCGAGTGTCGAACAGGCGGCCTACGCGGCCATCCCGGCCACCGAGGTCTGCATGAACTGTCATGTGCGGGTAAAGGCCGACAGCCCGCTGCTTCAGATGGTTCGCGAGAGTTACGCCACCGGGCAGCCCATTCCATGGGTGAAGGTCCATAGCCTGCCCGACTACGTCTATTTCAACCACCAGGCGCACGTGGCGGCGGGGGTCGGCTGCGTGAGCTGCCACGGGCGCATCGACCAGATGATTGTCGTCAAGCAGGTGGAGCCCTTGAGCATGGCCTGGTGCCTGGATTGCCATCGCAACCCGGCGCCGAGGCTCCGTCCGGCCGATCAGGTCACGAACATGGCTTGGCAGCCGGACCGCGATCCGGTCGAACTTGGCCGCCAGATCGCCGAAGCCAAAGGAATCGCTCCTCCGGTGAACTGTTCGGGGTGCCATCGATGAGCCTGGTTCAGATCTCCCATCCGACGCCGAAGCCGCTCGAGACGGGCCGCCGCTACTGGCGGAGCCTGGAAGAGCTTGCCGAGACGCCGCAATTCCGCCAGTGGGTGGAGCGGGAGTTCCCGAAAGGCGCTTCCGAGCTGCTTTCCTCCTCCTCGCGCCGGGCGCTGCTGAAGCTGATGGCCGCCTCCTTCGGGCTGGCAGGCTTGGTCGCCTGCCGCCGCCCCGAAGAGAAGATCCTGCCGCTGAGCAAGGGCGTCGAGCATTACATTCCAGGCAAGCCGCTCTACTATGCGACGGCGATGCAGATCGCCGGCTCGGTCACGGGCCTGCTGGTGGAGGCGCACGATGGCCGCCCGACAAAGGTCGAGGGGAACCCGAAGCACCCGGAGAGCCTGGGGGCCTGCTCCGCCTTCGCCCAGGCCTCGGTGCTGTCTCTCTACGATCCGGACCGTTCCAGGAGCGTTTTGCGGCAGGGCAGGCCCAGCTCCTGGGAAGAGTTCATGCGCTTCGCCGGCGAACATTTCCGGCCTGAAAACTTGGGCCGCGGCGCGGGGCTGTGGCTGCTCGCCGGCGCCCTTCCGTCGCCTTCTTACGAGGCGGTCCGCAACCACCTGCTCGGCCGTTTCCCAGAGGCGCGGTGGGTCGAGTTCGAGCCGGTTTCGCGAGAGGCGGCCCGGCGCGGCGCCGAGATCGCTTTCAACCGACGCCTGGAGACGCTCTTCGACTTCGAAAAGGCCGACGTCATCGTCTCCTTCGACGCCGACTTCCTGGGAGTCGACAATCCGGGTGTACGCGCCATCCGGGAGTTCAGCCGTCGCCGCGCGGTCGCTTCCGAGAAGGACTCGATGAGCCGGCTGTACGTGGCCGAGAGCCGCTTTTCGATCACTGGCGCGATGGCGGATCACCGCTTCCGGGTGCGCTCCTCGGAGATGGCGGGTGCCGTTGAGGCGCTGGCCGCCGCCCTGGGCCTGTTGCCGGTGCCGCCAGTGAACTACTCGTGGGCGGAGGCCGTGGCCCGCGATCTGACGGCGCATCGCGGCTCCTCGCTCGTGCTCGCCGGACCGGGACAGCCGCCTGAGGTTCACGCGCTGATCCATCTAATTAACGAAACGCTCGGCAACTTCGGCCGCACGGTGAGTTTCGTTGCCGTCGAAAGCGCTCCTGGTGAAGCGAATTTCGAAGAACTGGCGGCGGCCTTAGCCGCCGGTCGCGTGCAGACGCTCGTGGTGCTGGATGCGAACCCGGTTTTCACGGCGCCCGCGGATACGAATTTCGCCGCGAGCTTCGCCAAGGCGGCCACGACGATCCATCTCGGTTTGGAGGCGGACGAAACCGGCAGCGTCGCCACCTGGCATGTGCCGGCGGCTCACTATCTGGAGTCGTGGGGCGACCTGCGCGCCGCCGATGGCACGGTGAGCATTCAGCAGCCGTTGATCCAGCCGCTCTATGACGGCCGCACACCCGCCGAGCTGCTCGCCCTCATTTCCGGCTACAAGGACCAGAGGGCCTATGACATCGTGCGCAACTACTGGACCGCGCGGTGGCCCGCCGAGCAAGCCGAGCGGCGGTGGCGGCAGGCCCTGCACGACGGCCTGATCGAAGGGACGGCAGCGGCGAGGCAGACTCCGGCGGTAGACCGCCAGCGCGTGCTGGCGGCTCGAAGGACGGCGCCGGCTGCCGGCGGCCTCGAGCTCGTCTTCTACCCCAGCCCGTCGGTCTGGGACGGGCGCTTCGCCAATAACGGCTGGTTGCAGGAAGCGCCCGAGCCGATGACCAAACTCACCTGGGATAATGCCGCGCTCCTCAGTCCGGCGACGGCCCGGAGGCTGGGGGTCTCCAATGGCGACGTGGTGCTCGTCGAGCATGAAGGCCGCAGCGCCGAGGTGCCCGTCTGGATCCTGCCTGGGCAGACCGACGATTCCATCGCCGTGGCGCTCGGCTACGGGCGCTCGAGTTGCGGTCGCGTGGGCCGCCGCGTGGGGCACAACGTCTACCCGCTTCGCTCGGGCCGGACGCCGGGATTCCTCGTCGGGGTCAACGTCCGGCCGACGGGTCGCCGTTACCGGCTGGTGAGCGCTCAGGACCACCACGCCATGGAGGGGCGCCCGCTGGTGCGCGAGGCCACGTTGCGCTACTGGCGCGAGCATCCGGATTTTGCGCAGCACGCCGTCCACGTGCCGGAGCTCACCTCGCTCTATCCGGAACACCAGTACACGGAGGGCTACCAGTGGGGCATGGCCATCGACTTGAATCGGTGCGTCGGCTGCAATGCCTGCATCCTGGCCTGTCAGGCGGAGAATAATATTCCCATCGTGGGCAAACGCGAGGTCGCCCGCGGCCGGGAGATGCACTGGTTGCGCGTGGACCGTTACTTTACCGGGGCCGAGGAGGCGCCAGAGGCCGTCTTCCAGCCGGTGGCCTGCATGCACTGCGAGAAGGCGCCCTGCGAGAACGTCTGCCCCGTGGTGGCCACCGTGCACAGTCCCGAGGGACTCAACGAGATGACCTACAACCGGTGCGTGGGCACGCGTTATTGCTCGAATAACTGCCCGTATAAGGTCCGCCGGTTCAACTTCCTTGACTGGCACAAAGGGCTCGAGGAGCCGCAGAAGCTGGTCTTCAACCCCGATGTGACCGTCCGCATGCGCGGGGTCATGGAGAAGTGCACCTACTGCGTTCAGCGGATCGAGGAGAAGAGGATTCAGGCCAAAGCCGAGGGGCGCCGCGCCTTGCGCGACGGCGAGATCCTCACGGCCTGCCAGCAAACCTGCCCGGCCGAGGCGATCGTTTTCGGCAACATCAACGATCCGACGAGCCGGGTGGCTCAGCTCAAGAAACAGAACCGAAACTACCTGATGCTCGAAGAGCTCAACGTCCGGCCGCGCACCTCCTATCTGGCGCGGATCCGCAATCCCAACCCGGAGCTTGCCTAGCCGATGGCCGACCTCGCGATCCGACAACCGCTTCCACTCGAGACGCCCCTAATCGAGGGCCAGCCGACCTACGGTGACATCAGTCGCGATGTCGCGCGCGTGGTGGAGAGCCGGCCGCCGCGCTTCTGGTACATCGCTCTGGCGGTGAGCGGCACCCTGACGCTGGTGCTGCTCGGGGTGCTCACTCACCTGGTGCGCACCGGGATCGGCATCTGGGGTAACAACCAGCCCGTCGGCTGGGCCTGGGACATCACCAACTTCGTCTTCTGGATCGGCATCGGCCACGCCGGCACCTTGATCTCAGCCATCCTGTTCCTGTTCCGGCAGCGCTGGCGAACCTCCATCAATCGGGCCGCCGAGGCCATGACGATCTTCGCCGTCATGTGCGCCGGCATCTTCCCGCTGATGCACACCGGCCGGCCTTGGCGCGCTTACTGGCTCTTCCCCATTCCGAACCAGGACCTGGTGTTGTGGCAGAACTTCCGCAGCCCGCTCATGTGGGATGTCTTCGCCGTAAGCACCTACTTCACGGTCTCGCTGCTGTTCTGGTATGTGGGCATGATCCCCGACCTGGCGACGCTGCGGGATCGCGCGACGACGAGGATCCGGCAGCTCGTCTACGGCCTCCTCAGTCTGGGCTGGCGCGGCTCGGCCCGGCACTGGAGCCATTACGAGAAGGCTTACCTGCTGCTGGCAGGCCTCTCCACGCCCCTGGTGCTTTCCGTGCACAGCATCGTCAGCTTCGACTTCGCGGTTTCGATCCTGCCCGGCTGGCATGCCACGATCTTCCCGCCTTACTTCGTCGCCGGCGCCATCTTTTCCGGCTTCGCCATGGTGATCACGCTCATGATCATCGCCCGGAGGGTCTATCGGCTTGAGCACCTGATCACGATGACGCACATGGAGAACATGTGCAAGATTCTGCTGGCCACGGGCACCATCGTCGGCTACTCCTACGCCGTAGAGTTCTTCACAGCCTTCTTCAGCGGCAACCCGTATGAGCGCTACGTTTTCATCAATCGTGTCACCGGGCCGTACGCCTGGGCGATCTGGACCATGTTCGCCTGCAATGTCTTTGCGCCGCAACTGTTCTGGTTCCGGATGTTTCGCCGCAGCATTCCGGTGATGTTTGCCGTCTCCATCATCGTGAACGTGGGCATGTGGTTTGAGCGATTCAACATCATCGTCACCTCGCTGCACCGCGACTTTTTGCCGAGCAGTTGGGGCCACTTCACGCCGACAATTTATGACGTGCTGACCTTTGCGGGCAGCGTCGGGCTGTTCCTCACGCTGTTCCTGCTGTTCTTGCGCTTCCTGCCGGTGATCGCGATCTCCGAGGTCAAGGGCGTGATCCCCTCGCCCGGCGGCAAAGGAGGCCACTGATGTCGCGGCTGTACGGAGTGGTTGCGGAGTTCGATTCCCCCGAGGCGCTCGTGGAGGCGGTGCGGAAGGTGCGCGCGCAGGGTTTTACGCGCCTGGAGGCGTGCACGCCTTTTCCGGTGCACGGTCTCGACGAGGCGCTCGGGCTGCGGCGCTCTCCGCTCGGCTGGTTCGCGCTGGCGGCGGCCGGCGTCGGCGTGGCGGCGGCGCTGCTGCTTCAGTGGTGGACCGGAGCGGTGGACTATCCCCTGGTGGTGGGCGGCAAGCCGTATTTCGCCTTATGGCCGTCGGTGCCGATCACCTTTGAGCTGGCGGTGCTGCTGGCTTCCTTTGCCACCGTCTTCGGCATGCTGGCGCTCAACGGCCTGCCGCGCCTCTACCATCCTCTGTTCGAGGATGAAGAGTTCCGCCGCGCCAGCGACGACCGCTTCGTTCTGGCGGTCGAGGCCACCGACCCGGTCTTCCATGCAACTGAGACGCCCGCGCTCCTCGAGCGTCTGGGCGCGCTGGCGGTGCGGCCGGTGGAGGAGAAGGCATGAGCCGCGCCGGAGCCGCCGTCACCTTTTCGGCTGCCTTGTTGCTCGCCGGCTGCGCGGGCCAGACCACGCGGAAGCCGCCGATCGAAATCTTTCCAGACATGAAGCGGCAGCCGAAGCTCGAGGCCCAGGAGCCTTCCGCCTTTTTCGCCGACGGCCGCTCGAGCCGGATGCCTGTGCCCGGCACCGTCGCGCAGGGGCGGCTCGAGGAAGATCCCGGCTTCGCCACCGGCGTCGTCAACGGGATGTACGTGGGGCGCAACCCGCTGCCGCTGGATGAGGCGGTGCTCGCGCGAGGCCAGGAGCGCTTCAACATCTACTGCGCGCCCTGCCACGACCGCGCCGGCACCGGCCGCGGCATTGTCGGCCAGCGCAGCCTCTGGCTGGCCAACAGCCTCCACGATGATCGCATCAAGCAAATGGTCGACGGAGAAATCTACTTCGTGATCTCGAACGGGCGGCGCACCATGCCCGGTTATCGCTTTCAAATCTCCGAGCGCGACCGCTGGGCGATTGTCGCCTACGTGCGCGCCCTCCAGCGTGCCACCAGCGGAACGATCGAAGATGTTCCGCCCGACTTGAGACGGGAGCTTCGCTAAACCGATGCCGACGACGACGAGCGTCCCGCAACCGCAGGCCGCCTTCTCCTACCGCCTGGAGGAGTCCCTCTGGCGGCGTGGCCGGAACGTGCTCTGGATCATCGCGCTGGCCGCCTGGGCCGCCTGCCTGTTCGGCTGGGCCACGGACCGCTACAACTTTCTCGGTTCCTACCTGGTCCACTTCATGTTCTTCCTCACCATCGGTTGGGGGGCGATGTTCTTCGTGATGGTCCAACATCTGACCAGCGCCACCTGGAGCATCACCCTGCGCCGCCTCATGGAGACGATCATGATCACCGTGGCGCCGGTGACCCTGCTGTTCCTTCCCGTAGCGCTCGGTCTGGACGTCCTCTACAAGTGGGCCGCCCCGGGCTTTTTCGATCCCCACAATCCCGACCTGGCCTTCAAGCGCGCCTTTTTCAATCCGCCGTTCTTTTTGATCCGCGCCGTCGTCTATCTCTTCGTCTGGGGCGTGCTCGCCTTCGTGCTCTACCGGATCTCGGTGACGCAGGACGAGGGCAACCACCAAGAGTCGATCTCCGACGCGCGGACCTGGAGCGCGCCCGGGCTGCTCGTGCTGACCATCACGGTCACCATGGCCGGCGTCGACTGGGTGATGTCGCTCGATCCGTTCTGGTATTCAACGATCTTCGGCGTCTATGTCTTCTCCGGCGGGGCGCTGGCCTTCATCGCCCTCCTGATCCTGGTGGCCCTCGCGCTGCGGGCGGCCGGCGCGCTGGGTGACGTCATCACTGTCGAGCACTACCACGACCTGGGCAAGTGGCTGTTTGCGCTAACCGTCTGGTGGGCCTATATCGCCTTCTCTCAGTACATGTTGATCTGGTATGCCAACCTGCCAGAGGAGACCGCCTTCTTCCACCACCGGGCCGAGGGGAGCTGGCGATACCTCAGCCTGCTGCTCGTGGTGGGCCACTTCCTGCTGCCCTTCCTGGTCCTGTTGTCCCGTGCCGCCAAACGAAACCTGACGGTGCTCGGCTTGACGGCCGCCTGGATCTTGGTCATGCACGGTATGGACCTGCACTGGCTGATCCTGCCCTCGGTGCATCCGCATGGCTTTCACCTGCACTGGCTGGATGTGGCCACGTTTGCGGGCGTGGGCAGCCTGTTCGGGCTGGTCTTCTGGTATCGGCTGCGCAGTCATCCGATGGTTCCCGTGGGAGACCTGCGGCTTGCCGCCTCCATCGCGCATCAAAACCAGTAGGAGATGTCCTGAACCGATGACCGAGCACGCGCATTTCGGCACCGGATCCCGGACGGGCGACGGCTACGACCGTCACGACCCCAATGTCCGTTTCCTCGCCCTTTTCGGCTCGGCCTTGATTGTGGTGCTGGTGCTAGTAATTCTCGGCATTCAGTACTATCACGACCGGGTCAAAGAGCAACAGATCTTCATCAAGGTGCTTCAGCCGGAGTCCCAGGCGCTCAAAGACCTTCGGGCGCGCGAAGACCAGGAGCTACATACGTACCAATACATCAACCGGGAGAAAGGACAGGTTCGGCTTCCCATTGAGCGCGCCATGCAACTGCTGGCAGCCGAACATGCGGCCGGTAGGACGTTCTATCCGGTGAAGCCCTATCCGGTCAAACCGGAGACGACACCGCAGGAGGAAAACCGTGCGCCGGCGCGCTAGATCTCTCATTCTGGCGTGGGCCGCGGTGCTGGTGGCCCACGGCCAGCAACTGCCGCCCGAGCTCGAGGGGGTAGGCATCGAGGAAAAGCTCGGTGCGCGGATCGATCTCGACCTGACTTTCATCGCCGAAAACGGCTATCCGGTTCCGCTGCGTCAATTCTTTGGTCAGGGTCGGCCGGTGATCCTGAATCTCGTCTATTACTCCTGTCCAATGCTCTGCACGCTGATCCTGAACGGGCAGGTGGAGGCCTTACGGGAAATTCCTTGGACGCCGGGCGCCGAGTTTGAAGTGGTCACCATCAGCATCGATCCCAGCGAGACCTACGCCCTGGCCCGCCAGAAGAAGGAGATGTATCTGACCAGCTACGAGCGCCCGGCCCCTGGCTGGCACTTCTTGGTGGACCACCAGGGCAATGTCCGGAAGCTCGCCGAGCAGCTCGGATTTCATTACCGCTATGACGAGAGGCGGCGCGAGTACGCCCACGCCTCGGCCATTATGGTGCTCACCGAAAGCGGGGTGGTCTCTCGGTATCTGTACGGGATCAAGTACCGCCCGCGCGATTTGCGCCTGGCGCTGACGGAAGCCTCGGAGGGCAAGATCGGCTCCGCCTTCGACCGCGTCCTGCTCTTCTGCTATCACTATGACCCCCGGTCGAAGTCCTACGCCCTGTTCGCCACCAACATCATGCGCGCCGGGGGCGTGATGGTGGTATTGATCCTGGCCGCCGTCCTGGGACGCTTGTGGCGCCAGGAACGGCGGCGCGCCGCGGCAGGAAACTGGGTGGAAGTAAGATGAACTGGCTCCGCTCCCTGATGATGCCCGCTCCGGGCAGCTCCTATGCTTCTGAGGTCGACGACCTCTACATGCTGATCTTCTGGATCAGCGCCTTCTTCTTCTTGTTGATCGCCGGACTGCTCAGCTACTTCGTGTGGCGCTATCGGCGGCGCAGCGCCGACGAGGTGACGCCGCACATCAGCCACAATTTCAAGCTGGAGGTGGTCTGGAGCGTCATTCCTCTCATCATCGTTGTGGTGTTGTTCTTTCTCGGCTTCAACAGCTACATGAACGCCCGCGTCGGACCCGGCGAGGCGCTGGAGATCCAGGTACGCGGGAAGCGCTGGGTTTGGGAGTTTGAATACCCGGACGGCATGCGGACGCTCAACGAGATCTACATTCCGGTCAACCGGCCGGTGCGTTTCGTTATGTCCTCGGAAGATGTCATCCACTCCTTCTATGTGCCCAGCTTCCGCGTGAAGATGGACGTGCTGCCGAACCGTTACACCGATCTGTGGTTTCATCCGATCGAGGAGGGCGTTCACACCATGCTCTGCGCGGAGTATTGCGGCCGCGGCCACTCGGACATGCTCGCGCAGATCCACGTCGTCAGCGAGGCAAAGTTCCGGGAATGGCAGGAGCAGGGCGACGAACGGATGCGGACCATGCCCCTGGCCGAACTCGGCAAGATGTTGTACGAAAGCCGCGGCTGCGCCACCTGCCATTCGATCGACGGCACCCGGCGCGAGGGCCCGACCTTCAAAGGCATTTACGGCGAGTCGCACGCCATGCGCGACGGGAGCACGGTCCTGGTTGACGAGAACTATCTCCGCGAGTCGATTCTCGAGCCGCAGGCCAAGATCCGCTCCGGTTATGAGGCGATCATGCCGACCTTCCAGGGCCTGCTGCGCGAACGCGAGATCGCCGCGCTGATCGAGTTCATCAAAGCGCAGAAGTGAGGAGGGGACGAAACGATGGCTGATGTTTTGACCGCACCGCCCGAAGTCGGCCGGCGCCACTTCGAGCCGAACTACCTGAACGAGCGGCGGGGCATACTCTCCTGGCTCACCACGCTCGATCACAAGCGGATCGGCGTCATGTACCTGTGGAGCGTGCTGGTGGCCTTTCTGCTGGGCGGCATTTTCGCCATGGTCGTGCGCATGGAGCTGCTCACGCCCAAGGAGACCATTATCAGCGCCGACGCCTACAACAAGGCGTTCACCCTCCACGGCGCCATCATGATCTTCCTTTTCATCATCCCGGGGATCCCCGCCGCCCTGGGCAACTTCGTCCTGCCGCTTTTGATCGGCGCCAAGGATGTGGCCTTCCCTCGCCTGAACCTGGCGAGCTACTACCTGTATGTCGCGGGTGCTTTGTTCGCCCTGGCGTCGATGATCTTCGGCGGAGTGGACACCGGCTGGACCTTCTACACGCCCTACAGCACCACAACGACCACGAAGGTGAGCCTGCTCACTCTCGGCGCCTTTATTCTCGGTTTCTCCTCGATCTTCACCGGGGTGAACTTTATCGCCACCGTCCACAAGCTACGGGTGCCTGGCATGACCTGGTTCAACATGCCGCTGTTCATCTGGGGCCTCTATGCGACGGCGATCATCCAGGTGCTGGCCACGCCCGTGCTCGGCATCACGCTGCTGCTCATCGTCATGGAGCGGGTCTGGAAGGTGGGCATCTTCGACCCGGCGCTCGGCGGCGACCCGGTGCTCTTTCAGCACTTCTTCTGGTTCTACTCGCATCCGGCCGTCTACATCATGATCCTGCCCGGCATGGCGATCATCAGCGAAGTGATCCCGACCTTCTCGAAGAAGACGATCTTCGGCTA
This sequence comes from uncultured Bryobacteraceae bacterium, assembly GCA_938003835.1. Classification (GTDB taxonomy): domain Bacteria; phylum Acidobacteriota; class Terriglobia; order Bryobacterales; family Bryobacteraceae; genus CALKXJ01. The sequence goes on from CALKXJ010000008.1 coordinate 328,542, forward strand.
TAAGGCCATTGCCTATTCGAGCGTCGCCATCGCGTTCATCAGCTTCCTGGTCTGGGGCCACCACATGTTCACCAGCGGCCAGTCGGATCTGGCGACAGCGGTCTTCAGCTTCCTGACCTTCCTGGTGGCCATCCCCTCGGCGATCAAGGTCTTCAACTGGCTGGCCACGATGTATCGCGGCTCCATCGACCTGAAGGCCCCGATGATTTACGCCATCATGTTCCTGCTGCTGTTCGCCATCGGCGGCCTGACCGGCATCTTCCTGGGAACGATCTCCGTCGACGTCCATCTGCACGACACCTACTTTGTGGTGGCGCATTTTCATTACGTGATGATGGGCGGCACGGTGATCGCCTTTATCGCGGGCCTGCATTACTGGTGGCCCAAGATGTTCGGGCGCATGTATTCGGAGAAGTGGGCGCGGCCGGCGGCGCTGCTCATCTTTCTCGGTTTTAACATGACCTTCCTGGCGCAGTTCATCCTGGGCAGCCGGGGCATGCCGCGCCGGTATTACAATTACCTCGAGCAGTTCCAGCCGCTCCACGTCTTCTCCACCATCGGCTCCTGGGTGCTGGCGCTCGGACTCTTCATGGTGGGCGGCTATTTGCTCGCCTCGCTTCGCAAACCCTACGACGCGCCGGACAATCCCTGGGGCGGCAAGACGCTCGAGTGGACCACCTCTTCGCCCCCCATCACCCATAACTTCGAAACGACGCCCGTGCTCACCCACGGCCCCTACGACTACAGCCCTCAGGAGGCGACCCGATGAGCCATCCCGCCGCTCCCGCCGAGCACGTTCACGAGCCGTTTCTTCAGCACCACTTCGCCGAGCCCGCGCAGCAGGTCGATGCGGCCAAGATCGGCATGTGGGTTTTCCTGGTAACCGAGGTGTTGCTGTTCGGCGGCCTGTTCGTCGGCTACGGCATCATGCACTCGAAGCACCCGGAGGCCTTTGCTTCGGCTCATCATCATCTGGACCGTACGCTCGGCGCCCTGAACACGATTGTGCTGCTGGTGAGCAGCTTCACCATGGTCATGGCCGTGGCCGCAGCTCAGGCCGGGAAGCGGCGCCACCTGATCAACTACCTCACGGCAACGCTGTCGCTCGCCGGCGTCTTCCTCGTGATCAAATATTTCGAATACTCTCACAAGATCCACGAGGGGCTGTTGCCGGGGGCGCTCTACTCCTACAAGGGCGAGGCGGTGCCCGGCGAGTTCATGTTTTTCAGCTTCTATTTCATGATGACCGGACTGCACGGCCTGCACGTTATCGCGGGAATGATCGCCATCAGTTGGGTGTTGCGCCGCGCCATCCGCGGCGACTTCTCTGAGCGCTACTACACGCCCGTCGATCTGGTAGGTCTGTACTGGCACCTGGTCGACATGATCTGGATCTATCTATTCCCTCTGATGTATCTGATCTCCTAGGAGCAACGATGGCCGCCCACAGTTACGCTCAAGCTAAGAAGACCTACGCCTCGGTTCTCGCCGCGTTGCTGGTGCTGACCGTCATCACGGTGGTCGTGGCCGGAATCCACTTCGGGTCGCCTTCCGTTAATGTCATCGTCGCTCTGAGCATCGCGACGGCGAAGGCGTCGCTCGTCGCGCTGTTTTTCATGCACCTGCTCTACGACAGCCGGGTCAACGCCATCATCTTCCTGACGGGCGCCGTCATGCTGGCGATCTTTCTGATCTTCATCCTGCTCGATGTCGAAGCTCGCGACAGCGTTCGCCCGTCGACGCTGAGGCCGCCGGCCGCTGCGGCGGCGCCGGCCGAACCGGCCGCTCGTTAGTCTGCCGGCTCCCAGACCGGCATTTCCTCATCAGCCGGAAACTCCCGCAGGAGTTCGTGCGGGCGGAAGCGCGCCTTGTAGCTCATCGAGCGGCAGGCGGCGATCCAGTAGCCGAGATAGGCGTGGCGGTAGCCGCGCTCGCGCGCAAAGAGCAACTGGTTAAGGATCGAAAAGGTGCCCGGCGAGCGCTTGCGCCAGGACGGGTGATAGTAGCAGTAGACGAGGGAAATGGCTCCCGGCACCTCATCCATCAGCGCCACTCCGACCAGCCGGCTTCCTTGCCGGTAGCGCCACTCCCGGGCAAAGTCGAAAGGTGCAAGGAAACCTTCTCGGTAGGAGGCGGGCGTGGCTTGCTCGCCGGGCCAGCCCCGATGCGTTCGCATGAACCGGTGGTACAGGTTATACAGGGCGACCTGCTCGTCGGTGGCGCCGGGCCGGCCGAGCTCCACCTCGATGTCCGCGTTCTGGCGGAGCACGCGGCGGCCGCTCGCGCTCAGCTCGAAGCGGTCCACCAGGACCCGCAGGGGACGGCAGGCGCGGCAGGTGGGGCAGGCCGGCCGGAAGACCTGATAGCCGAACCGCCGATAACCTCGCGACAGCAAGTCGGCATACTCGGCGGCGGCGAGCTGCCTGACAAGCCGCAGCTCGAGCGAGGCGGTCTGGGTGGGCAGATAGGCGCACCGGCGCGGAGGTTCGACGAGGCGGACCCATTCCTTCATCGGCCGAAACCTGCCAAAGACGTCATGATAAAATCTCGCCCATATGAACGAGAGCAATCTTCGGCGGAAGTTTCTGGCCGGTCTGGCCGGCGCAGGCCTTCTGGCGCGGCCGGCGGCGGCCCAGACGGTTGCGGCACAGGGCGTCTTCAACGTCGTCCAGTTTGGCGCGGTCCGCAACGGCCGGGATTTCGACACGCGGGCGATTCAGGCGGCCATCGATGCCTGCGCGGCGGCGGGCGGAGGCGTGGTCTACTTCCCGCCGGGCATTTACAACTCCGGCGGGCTGCGCCTGCGCAGCCGGGTGCATCTGTATCTCGAGGCCGGTGCGACGCTTTTGGGAAGCCCGCACCTCGACGACTATCCGGTGACGGTCCCGAAGATCCGCTCCTACACCGATAACTACACGGAGCGTAGCCTTCTCTACGGCGAGGAACTCGAGAACGTCGGCCTGCACGGCGAGGGCACCATCGACGGGCGGGGCGGCGCCTTCAAGGGGCCTTACAAGGTCCGGCCCTATCTGATCCGCCTGATCAGTTGCCGCAACGTCTCGGTCACCGGGCTCACGCTGCGCGACTCGCCGATGTGGGTGCAGCACTACCTGGACTGCGAGGACGTGCTGATTCACGGGCTCATCGTGCACAGCCACGCCAACCAGAATAACGACGGGCTGGACATCGACTGCTCGCGCCGGGTGCGCGTCTCCGACTGCGTGATCAATTCCCAGGACGACGCCATCGTGCTCAAAAGCACCTCGGACCGCCCCACGCGCGATGTCACCATCACCAACTGCGTCCTCTCGAGCACCTGCAACGCCTTCAAGCTGGGCACCGAATCGAACGGCGGCTTCCAGGAGATCGTGCTGTCGAACTGCGCCATGCATGACACGCGGCTTTCCGGAATCGCCATCGAAATGGTTGACGGTGGCGTTCTGGACGGCGTGCAGGTGTCCAATGTCACCATGCGAGACGTTCAGTCCGCCATCTTCATCCGCTTGGGCAACCGTGCCCGGCCCTTCGTCGAAGGCGGCGCCCGGCCCGGCGTGGGCACGCTGCGCAACGTCCAGATCTCCAACGTCAAGGCCACTGGCGCGAACGCCATCGGCTGCGCCGTCTCCGGCATTCCCGGACACAACATCGAGAACGTGATCCTGCGCGACATATCGATCCTCTTTGTCGGAGGCGTCACGGAGGCCCCGGACGACGTGCCGGAGAACCCGGAAGCCTATCCGGAATACAAGATGTTCGGCACGCTGCCCGCTTACGGCTTCTTCTGCCGTCATGTGCGCAATCTGCGGCTCGCTGGGGTGGAGACGCGCTTTGCCAAAGACGACGTGCGGCCCGCGCTGGTCTGCCATGACGTCGAGGATCTCGAGCTCGACGGCTGTCGCTTCGAGGCGCGCCGCAGAGTCGTGCGGCTGCGTGATGTCCGGCGGGCGCTGGTGCGGGGCTGCCGGACCGCCGGGCCGGCGGAGTTGTTCCTCGAGGCGGAGCGCTCCGGCGAGGTAAGCCTCATCGGCAACGATTTCAGTCAGGTGCGCCAGGTGCGGCGCGGCGAGGGCGTCTTCGAGGCCGCTAACCGGACGCGCGCCTGAGGCGTACGCCCCAAAGGATGATCGCGAAAGAAGCGAGCGGCATCAGGCCCGCCGCGGTGAAGACCGGCACGTAGGAGAAGCGGTCCACGACGTAGCCGATGATCAGCGTGAAGAGCATGCCGCCGGTTGCGGCGCCCGTACCGCTCAGGCCCGAGACCGAGGCCACAATCTGCGGGGGGAACAGATCGGCGGGCAGGGTGAGAATGTTGGCGGCCCAGGCAGAATAGGCGAAGGTGACCAGGCTGATCAATGCCACGGCCGCCCCGGCTTCCCGAACCAGCACTGCCGGGATGCCGGCCATCATCAGCAGCGCGCAGGCGAACATTACCGTCTTGCGCGCCCGGAGCACTTGGAAGCCGCGTTTGACCAGAAGGCCTGAGGCGGCGCCGCCGGTCAGGTTGCCGATGTCGGCCGCCAGAAACGGGATCCAGGCGAAGTAGCCGATCATCGCCAGGCTGAAATCGCGTTCCCGCTTGAGATACTCCGGCAGCCAGAATACATAGAACCACCAGACCGGGTCGGCCAGCATGCGGCCCAGGACCAGGGCCCACACCTGGCGGTAGCGAAACAGCGAGCGCCAGGCGATCTTCTCGGTTGTGCGCACGTCCGTTTGTCCCGCCCGAATCAGCTCCAGCTCGCTCCTCCGCAGCCAGGGGTGCTTTTCCGGGCGGCGGTAAAGGATCAACCACAGCACCAGCCAGAGAAAGCCCGACGCGCCGGTTATCAGAAAAGCGTTGCGCCACCCGTACGTGAGCGCCAGCCACGCCACGAGCGGAGGCGCCACCGTCGCGCCCACCGTCGAGCCGCTATTGAACAGGCCGATGGCGAAGGCGCGCTCCCGTGTGGGAAACCACTCGGCGATGGCTTTCACCGCACCGGGCCAGTTGCCCGCTTCGCCCAGGCCCAGTAGGAACCGGAAGAGGCCCAAGTGCATCGCCGAGCGCGCCGCCGCGTGGAGCATCGCCGCGGCGCTCCACCAGATGATGCAGATGGCGAAGCCCGCCTTCGTGCCGAGCCAGTCCATCAGCCGGCCCGAGCCGGTCTGCATGATCAGGTACGCGAGCATGAAGGCCGACAAGATGCGCGAGTAGTCGCTTGCCGTCATGCCGAACTCCTCGCGCAGCACCGGCGCGAGCACCGACAGGCATTGGCGGTCCACGTAATTGATCACCGTGGCCAGAAAGAGCAGCGCGGCGATCCACCACCTCAGATGGGGCATCCAGCGGATTATATTAGAAGCCGATGACCGGCCGAGAACGCCTGCTGGCGGCCTTCCGGGGCGAGCTGCCCGACTTTGTCCCTTTTGCCCCGAACCTTTACTATTGGTTCTACAACCGCCTGGCGCGCGGCACGCTGCCCGAGGAGATCGCCTCCGCCGAGCATCCCTTCGATGTGCTGCGGCATCTCGGAGCGGAGATCCTCGCCCGCTGGGACACCCAGTACGCCACCGAGGAGATCTTCACTGAGGGCGACTATACGGACGAGTTCGGCGGTGAATCGCGCTTCGACCGCCCGATGGTCACCGCCTTCAACATCTATCCGCCGCATCGGAGCGTGCGCCGCCGCTCGCTGCGGACGCCCCATGGCACGCTCACCAATACCTGGGTGCTGACCGAGGAGTCCGGCGCCGACTTCGAGTCCGAGCCCTGGTGGAAGGACTGGAGCGAATACGAAGCGGTGCGGTTCCTGCTCGAGACCCGCGACTGGCGCTTCGATGCCGCGAAGTTCCGCCGCTGGGTGGAGCGCGTGGGCGAGGACGGCATCGTCATGGCGAGCGTCACCTTTTCGCCGCTCAAGGCTTTCCACTGGCTCGCCGGAGCCGCCAACGCCAGCCTGTTCATCGCCGATCATCTCGATGAGATGAAGGAGCTCGCGCGGATCCACGAGCGCAAAGCGCTCGCCTTGATCGAGCGTATGGTGGATGTGCCCGAGGTCGAGGTGCTGATCTCGAATGACAATCTTGATTCGGCCTTTCATCCGCCGTATCTGTACCGGGAGTTCTGCGCGAGCTTCTACGCGAAGGCGGCCGAGATCATCCACAGCAGGGGCAAGATCTTCGTCGTGCACGCCTGCGGGCGCAACAAGGCGTTGCTGCCGCTTGTCGGCAGCTCGCGGATCGACTGCCTGGAGGGGCTGACACCGCCGCCCAATGGCGACGTGCTCCTTCCGGAAGCGCGCCGTCTGGCCGGCTATGAGAACTTCACGGTGAACGGCGGCATGGACGCTCCGCATCTGGAGATCGCCGATCGCGCCGAAGAGCGCATTCACGCCTACACGCGCGCGCTGTTCGAGGCCATGGGCGACAAGCGCCATTTCCTCTTCGCCTCCAGCTGCACCACACCCGCCGGCACGCCCTGGGAGAACCTGTGTTACTTCCGCGACGCGGCGCGCGAGTACGGAAAGCTGTGTTGAGCTCGGCAAGACGTCCGCCCAGAATCAGGTCTGGTCTCGACCGTCTTGATGGAGGCAGGCGGCCATGGGAGCGAAACGGGAGCGGAAGCCTTATTACGACGAGGAACCGGGTATTGCCGGGGCAGTCAAGTATCACCGCGAGTCATGCTGGGCGGCCGGCATGATCGGCGCTAGCCAGAAGCGACTGAAGTCCTGGAAAAAGGCGCTCCAGCTCGGGCTCCAGCCGTGCGGCGTTTGCAAACCTTTCGGCTACGAGCTTGGGAAGGCGTCACAGCCGAAGGAACTGAGTTCCAACCCACCGCCACCCGCTCTGCCCGCTCGGGACACCGCTGGGGACGAGGGGGTGTCTGAGGAAACTGCCGAATTCGTCTGTTCTCGTGAGTCTATCCCCGACGCGTTCGAGGGAATTCGGTGCATCTTGAGGGACATCGCATCGAAACTTGGGTTTGAGGTCGATCGCAAGACTAACGCAGCGAAGCTCATCAAATTGCTCGGCGAGCGCGCTTCCGCCAACTTTCCTCCGTGGCTGGCTTCCATGCTTGACTTTAAGCGTGATCGAAGGAATCGTGTTGCGCATCCTGAGGAGGGGGATCCATTGACTGACAAGCAGTTGGCGGCGTGGCAGGCCTGCCTCGAAGTCTTCGAGGAATGGGCGAACGCCTGGGGTTTCAAACGTTGATGCTGAAGCCGTCCTCAGTCGATTGCGGTCCTGTCGAGGTTTCGGTGATGCGTGAAATACCTGGCTAGCCCGCGCCGCATGAGCCCGGAGGCGACAGCGCCAAGCCGCTTCCCGGAGGTGCGCGCCAGGTACGCGGCAGCCTCGTACACATCGTCGTCGAGTGTGAGCGTCGTTTTCACGATCGATACTATGATGCCGCCGCCTCGCGGATGAGCGCGGCGCATCGGAAGGCGCCGTAGCGGGCCTCGAGCTCCGAAGCCAGCGCGAGAAGCTCTTCGCGGCTGGCCCGGCCAGGGCGGAGCGCGTTGTAGATGGCCAGGATCTCCTCGTCGGGCACCGCCACCAGCTCGGCGGCCCGGCGCAGATTCTCGGCCAGCTGCGGCCGGCCGGCCTGCTCGGCTACCTGGGCCTGAAGCTCGAGCGCCTCGGCGGTGAGCCGCAGATCGGCCATCGTCACCCGCCCGGCCATCACCGCCTCCAGAGTCACCTCTTCAAAGGGCAGGCCCGAGGGCGTCCGCAGGCGTTCCGCCATCTTCTCCGAGAGAGGATAGTCAGGCAAGGCGTACCTCCTCGGCTGGCCGGCCTGGCGCCACCTGCTCGGTCTCCCTCCGGTGAAGGATCGTGGTCTTGACGATATATTTGAGCCGCGCCATATTGTCGATCTGAACGGGAACCGGCAGCACCGGCTCGCCCTTGGCGTACTTGGCCGCATTCCGGCCGATCACCCGGTAGGAATCGAGCGTCAGGTTCGGCGCCTGGGGAAACAGCTCGAGATTGTCGAGCGGCTGGAGGTCACGGCGATGAATCACCGTGGTGCCCTTGGATTGGATGCCAATGGCGATGCCTGAGCCGCTCAGTTGCGCCCCTTGATAGCCGAGGAAGCCGCAATCGGAGGTCGAATAGACCTTGACGATCCGCGGTTCGAGCCCTTCCTGCCGCACCCCCTCGATCAAGGCTTCGAGCACCCGGCGGTGCGGCAGACCGAGGAGTGTCTCGCGCAAGGCCGACCCAAAGGCTGGTCCGACTGCAATGACGATCTCGTCCGTCTGCCGGCCGGGCTGCGCTGGTCCGCATTCGACCAGCAGCGGCTCCTCATCTGCCGGGGCGGCGCCGATGGTGCGCGGATCCACGGCTTGCGGGATCCGGGCGATCTCATCGCGCCGCTCGGGAGTGAGCTGATAGCCGGTTCCGGGGCCGCGGTAATCATTCGGATCGTTCACCGCGCTCAGGACGCGTCCCCCTGGCAGCACGACAGCGGAGGTTTGCAGGAAATCGCCCGAGATCCGCAGTCTCTCGATCGCCAGAATGTTTTGCGCGATCTCGATGAAGCCACGCCGCGCCAGCGCGCGAATCACGTCGAGGGCGCTCGCGCCGCTTTCAAGGAGAGCGGTCGCGGCCTCGAGATCGGCGGGCACGTCGCGCTCCGGCATGTCGGTGCTCGAGTAGGCGTAGACGGCGGCCTCGACCTCCTCGTCTCGGATCGGCGGCAAGCCGAGCTCGTCGAAGACCGCCTGCACGGCGCGGGCGGCGCGCCGCCGCACTTCCAGCACCCGCTCCTCGGCGACCGGACGCAGGCCGCCGTCGACCAACATGTCGCGCTGGAGCACGTTGTAGTCGTCCAGGTCCTCGCCGTCGAAGTTCCCGCCGCCAAACAGATTGTCCTCGCGCGGCATCACGCTGTAGCCGGAGAAGATGAAGTCCGTGCCCGGCAGGAACTGGAGCATCAGCTTGGCCGTCTTGCGGATCTCCGAATGCGACGCCATCGCGTCGTTGCCCGAAGCAAGCTCCAGATCGAGCATCGCTGCAACGAGGTTCTCCGCCATGACGCCCCGCACACCGCCCGGCAGGGACTCCGGCAGGGCGATGCAACTGATCGAGCCGTTCTGCACGCCCTGAGCCCCGGCGCCCTTGACGGCCATGAGGCAGCGCGTCTCCAGATACAGCATCGACCTGCCTTCGGAGTGGCCCATCAGCGCCTCCGAGCCCGAGCCCGAGGTGAAGCGGATCTTGACGCCGCGCGAGGCATAGGCCGAGGCTAGGAAGGCCTTCGACCACGGCGAGTCGTCCCCGTCGCGGAAAGCCCGCTCGGTGCCATATACGGAGAGAGTCTCGGCGTAGGTTGTCAGGCCTCGCAAGGCCAGCTTCAGGCCCAGCGATTCCTCGACCGCGCACTGGGTCAGCGCGGCGCCGCGCCCGGTGCCGGAACCCACCAGGACGGCCAGAGCATTGAGCGGCGCGTAGCGCGACACGCCCACCGTCGTCTCGAGCTCCGTGAAGCCGCGCTCGACGGCCTCGGCGGCGTCGGCCGCGAGCAGTGCCGGGTGCTCGCGCCGGTTCGTCACGTGCGCCTGGTTGGAAGGTGTGCGCCGGGCCCGCATCTTCTGAAGCGCCATCATCATTTCGACAGCGTTCAGGCAGTCGACCACACGCACGATCTTGGCGGGCGTCAGGCCGCTCACCAGGCGCACCACCTCACTGCGAGGGACGTGGATATCGACGAGCATCCTCGCTATCGTTGCCGGCTCGAGCGCCATGGCCTCTTCGGCCACGCTCACGTCGATGGCGTGGCGCGCGATGAACCGGTCGAGCCAGTCGAACCGCTCCTCGGGCACACCGTCGAGTTCGACCACCCGGCCGGCTTCGATGCGGATGCTCGGCTCGGGATCGCCGGGACTGTTAGAGATGACGAGGCCCGGCTCGAACCACTCTTCGATGAAGCTGTCGCGATGAATGGGCCGCGCGGCCCGGCGTTCGGAGCGTTTCGAAAGAGTCATGGTGGGTGAGCTGCCTTCCCGAATTTTACGGCAAGGAATTCACCCGTTGAGGGGCAGCAGTTGAAGGATACGCTCGCGAAACTTCCCGGTTAACTCGGTCGCCGCTGCCAGCTCGTCGAACTCAGGATAGAGATAGGCGTCGTAGCGCATCCTCAGCCGCGCTGGGCATAAAGGAGCCGGCCTTCGGGAAGAGTTGTAGCGACAACATGGTTCACTGCGCGAGACCACATCTGGACCTCTTCCGGGGTATACCAAAGCGGATCCTTCGGAACTCCGATCACTCCCACGGCCCTGTCGGCGCGCGCATCCTAGCGGTGTGGCGGCTCGTCGGAGGACTTCACAATCAGCAGGTCCAGATCGCTGTCGGGCCTGTGGTCACCCCTCGCTCGGCTGCCGAAAAGGATGATTTGATCGGGATCCAACGCTTCGACGAGACGGCGTACCGCTTCCGCGACTACAGGATCTTCCACGCCTGGAGGAGACGGCAGCATACCGACTTACAATGCTCACTGTATGCGAACGAATGGCCGCGGAGCGCCTTGGCAGATCTCGGCCATGGCGGCCTGGCGCGTGTTCCGGCCGAGCTTGTCCCATTCGATCCGGCCGGATACGCCGGACCATGGCGCAAGCCCGCGCAGCGCGTCGCGGATCGCTTCGCGGTCGGCCCCGGCGCGGCGGACGGCTTCGAGCAACAGCTCCGCGGCGTCGTAGGCGTGCGCGGCGAGGTGGTCGGGCGGCTTTCCCCAGCGAGCGGCGAAGCGCCGGGCGAAGTCTCGCGCCCGCTCCGACGATCCCAGCGGATCTGGAAAGCGCACACCCTCGGCCGCGTCGCCGGCGAGTTCAAGAAACGTGCGGCTGCCGGCCGCCGGGCCGCAATAGATCGTGAGACCTGGCCTGAGCCGCCGAAGCTCTTGCACGACGGCGGCGCTGTCAGCCGGCCCGGCGAGAACAACGGCCGCCTCCACTTTGAGATCTTCGATCACCGCCAGAAGGCTCGTCTTGCCGGGATGGAATTCAAGGGCGCGCTGAGGCCGCAGGCGCCTTTCGGCGGCCAGAAGGAACTCTCGCCGGGTGATCCGTGAATCGTGGTCGGTGGAGGAGATCAGCACGAACGACGGACGTTCCCCGCCGGCAAGCATGCCCTCGACCAGCGCGCGCATCAGGCTGCGGTCGTCCGGCATCACCGAGAAGATCCAGGGGACGAAAGCGGCGTTCACCGTGCGGTCGGTGCTCGCCGGATCCACGAGCGGCAGCAGCGCCTTGGCTACGATCTGCTCGGCCAGGTGCGTCGAGGTGCCGTCAATGCCGCCGATCAGAGCTGCGGTGTGCTCCTCGTAAATCAGCCTGGCCAGCTTGCCTGCGCCTCCGGTCCACGGGTTTTCGTCCCAGGCGGGGATCAGGAGCAGGGACTGCACCGGGGCGCGCTCTTCGAAGGCGAGGGAGACCCCTTGCCAGATCGACCCGCCGAGAGGATGGCTCGGGTCCGCCGGGCCGAAGTAGCCGATGCGAATCTCCTGTGCCGCGGTTATCCAGACGGCGAGCGCCGCCACGAGCCAGCGGCGGGCGGCGCGCATCAGTCTTCCGTCGGCAGGTTGCGGCTCACGCGATCGCGCGGGGGGATGTAGCCGCGGGGAACCTGGAGGTCCTCGCGAGAGTAGTACCTCCAGCGACCTCCTTCGAAGCGCGCCAGGAAGACCTCGCCCAGATCGTCCATGGCGGCGCTGAAGGGGATGTCCCCAGTCACGCCCGGCCAGGGCTTGGTGCGTGCAGCGATCACGTCACGAATCTTGGCTCGATTCAACCCGGCCACCTGAATCGCCCAAATGAGCAGATTCATGCCGTCGTAGGCATGGGCCGCATAAGTCTCCGGTTCTTCGTTGAAGCGCTTCCGAAAAGCTTCCCGGAAGCGTTCGAGCTTCGGATCGCGACGATCCGGATTCCAGGGAGAGGCCGCGATGACGCCCTCGGCCAGATCTCCGGCAGCGTCGGTGAAGATCTTTGAGATCGTCCGATCGCAGGCAAAGAACGGCTGATCCATTCCCATGGCGCGCATCTGCTTGAGGATGATCGCTCCCTCCCGGGGGTTGCCCCAATGGACGACGGCGTCGAGTTTGGCCGCCTTGAGCCGCTCGATCTGCAGCGAGTAGTCGTCTTGGCCCAGCCGGTAGGCCATCTCGATCACCACCGGCCGGCCGAGACGCCGACAGGAGTCCTTGACCTCGCGCACGCCGAAGCGGCCGTAGCGGTTGCTCGAGCGGATGATGCCGATGCGCTTGTAGTCCTGCTTGCGGATCATGTAGTCGACGAGCAAGTAGGCCTGTTGCCGGTCGTCGCTGATGACACGGGCCACCCAGGGGATGTTGGTCTCGATGAAGGTCGGGTCTGTGTCGCCGCTGGTGATCATGACTAGTTCTGCCTTCAAGGCCACGCGGATGGCGATGTGCGTATTCGCGCCGTCGATGCTGCCCAAAATGGCCCAGACACGATCTTTATAGGCCATTTTGATGATCTCGTCGCCGGAGGAGCCCCACAGCCCGTTGTCGTTGCTCACCACCAGCTCGAAAGGGATGTTTCGGCGGAAGTATCCGCCCTTGGCGTTGGCCTCCTCGACGGCGAGCTGCGCACCCTGGAGCATTTTGATCCCGATTGTCTCTTCGTCATGGCTCTTGCCCCCGGTGGCGACGGAGACGGTGGGAATGATGGGCCCGAGAAAACCGATCTTGACCGTATCCACATGCTCCGGCTCGGGCTTGGCCCGCCCGGGTCCGTGGTACTGCATCTGGAGCAGAAAATGTTCCTTGTAAGGCCTCACGCCGCTGTAGGGTTCGATATCGGCCGGCGTCCGGGCGTAGTTGGGATCCTTGCGCAGCTCCAGATCCGGGACCGTATAGGCATCCACCGCATGGATGCGCCGCAAAATCTCCGCCGTGTCTGGATCGATGAGTTCTCTGAGCCGCGGATCCTCTTCGGTCAGGCCGATTCCGGCCAACAACAGCAGGCCGCTAAGTAATTTTGCGATCATTGCCCACCTCCAGCCACTGCACGGGGCTCCGGGCGCAACCCGGCGTAATAATCCTCCCCGAGGCCGACGCCTAGGCCTTTGGCCGTCGCCACGAACACGTCGTTGCCGTCAAGGTCCAGGTTGATGATGAAGTTGTGCGGAATGCCAACCTCCATATCGACGATCCTGAGTAACTCCCGGTCGCGATAGACCTCGGCTCGCCCCCGGCGCGTTTTCGGATCCATGGTGTAAGCCACCCAGGTGTTCGTCTGGTAATCGGTGATCACGCCGACGCCTTTGTCGGTGGCAAACCAAGCCTCGTTGGCGCTGCGGGCCCGGATGTTGTTGATGAAATCGCTCGGCAGACCGGAGTCCTGGTTGTAGTAACCCCGCCAGTGCCTGCCGTCGTAGCGTGAGGCGCCGAAGTAACTCGATGCCCAAAGGGTGTTCTCGACGTAGGCCGCGCCGGTGACGATCACGTGGACGATCCCGTCGTCGCGGTACAGATCGATCTCCATCTCCCCGTCCGGATCGAGGTATTCCTTCCACCGTCCGGTCTTGACGTCGTACTCGAGCACGCCGCTGCCCCACACCGCCAGATGCACCTTTCCGTCGCGGTAGTGGACGCCATAGTTCCAGATCTCTTCCATGGGCGCATTCTTCTCGGTGAAGATGGTCCACTCGCCGGTCACGGTGTTGTAGCGGCTGGCCCCGGCGGTCGTAGCGGCCCAGATGTTGTCATTCTCGACCGCCACGCCGTAGACGACGTTGTTGACGAGTCCCGAATTGAGCTGGTGGAAATGATCGAAACGGCCTCCGGAGAAGCGGGCCAGCCCTCCGCCGAACAGGCCCAGCCAGACATCGCCCGTCTTGGGATCGACGTCGATCGCTGTGATCACCCGCCAGGGCAGGCCGTCCTCCTCCTTCCAGGTGCGGACCACCTTCCAGGTGCGCTTGTCAATCAGGGCCAGGCCGTTTTCGGTCCCCACCCAAAGGCGCCAGCCGTCGGACTTCACGGAGAAAATGTGATCGTCCGGCAGGCCATTGGCGACGGTGAACTGTTTCCATCTGGTGTAGACATACGGGAGGTCCAGGGCGGAGGCCTGCGCCACAAGCACCAGCGACACGAGGCCGAGCCCGATCGGTCCCCAGGCCATGTTTCCCTCCTATAAGGTCTTCAGATACTCGATCAGATCGTTGAGCTGATCCTTGGTCAAATCATTCGTCACGCCGTGTTTGTCTTCGGGGTTGTAAACCGTCCAAATCTCCTCGAGCGAATGCGCCATACCGTTGTGTAGGTAGGGAGCGGAGTCGTAGATATTGTTGAGCTGCGGCGTGTCGAACTTGCCGTCAGTGTCATAGGGGCTGCGCGTTCCGACATCGTGCAATTGCCTGTCAGTGAAATAAGGCGCCGGATGGCAGCTCACACAGCGCTGGCCGCGGGGAATCTCGCGGCCGTCGCTCGTCCGGGTTCGTTCGAAGATGGCCCTCCCGCGCCGCTGCGCCGGAGTGAGCTCTGCGCCGAGCGTCCGGAAGCGGTTCGGCGGCCGCAGAATGCTGGCGATGTAGGTGTCCACGGCCGACAGCTCGTCGGGTGTAAAGGGTTGGATGCGGGTGAAGAAGACCGCCAGCCGCGGGCCGCACTGCCGCGCCAGACTGGGATTGAGGCCGTTCCACTTAAAGGGCGCGGTGTCCAGGATGCCTCGCAGCGTGCGGTTATCCACATGATTGACTCCGATGCCGTCTCCCTCGATGTCGTAGGTGAGCCCGTCCACGTGTCCGCCGGGATGGCAGGTGGCGCAGGAGAACTGGCGGCGAAACGTGATGCCCGCGTTGTGGAACAGCCGCTCGCCGTAACGCACCTTGGTTATCTCGCGCGGCCCTCCCAGGTCGATCCGTCCGGTGACTTCAAAACGTTCCAGATCCACCACGCTCAACGAGTCATCCAGGCCGTTTACCACGACCACCGTCTTGCCGTCAGGCAGGATCAACAGGTCCCGGGGGTTGTACGACAGCGGGATATGCTTGACGACGAATTCCGTCGGCTTGCCCAAGTGGTTGGGCAGCACATGGCGCCGCTCGTAGGGCGAGGCCTGGCGCAGCAGGCTCACGAGCTTGTCGAGATCCACCACGGCGAGCCGGTCCCGGCCGCCGCTGGTGATGAGGGCAAAACGCCCATCGGGCGTGATCGCCACCGCGTTTGGGTCGGCGAAGCCCCAATCCGGCTCATCGAGCAGCACCTGGTCGGTGGAGCCGTCCTCCCACATCAGGCCGAGGCCGTTGGTGATGGTCCAGCCTTGCAGCAACCGCGTCATCGGAACCAGGTTCTTGGTGCGGTTCAGCGTCACCAGCGCGTAGTCGCCGCTGGGATGCCAGGCGACGCCTTTAAGGAGATTGGCGGCCGGAAAGACAACCCTGTCCTCGACGATGGCCCGCCCGGCCTCGATAATGGTCAGCTCAGCCACCGGCGGCGTCAGGAAGGGCGTCAAGCGCGGCAGGGTGTGGGTCACGGCGATCCGGGCGCCGTCGGGCGACTGCGCCGCTGCCCAGGGACGCCGGCTGGCGGCGAGCTTCTTGAGCCGCCGCAGCGAATTCAGCTCGAAAACATGAACGTCGTCGCCGGCCGCGTTGAGCACGAACAGGAACTTGCCCTGCCGGTCGGTAATCAGCCCGTGCGGCTCGTCTCCCACCTCCAGAGTCCCCATCACCTTCCGCTCGGCGGCGTCGATCACCGAAACCGTATCGTCGAAGACGTTTGAGACAAAGACCCGCCGGCCGTTCGGGGAAAAGACGACGCCGTGAGGCTGTTTGCCGACGGGGATCTCGGCGAGTTTCGCCCAGGCGCGGGCATCGACCACGATCACCGAATCCGAGCCGGAGCAAGTCACATACAGCTCGCGGCCCTGGGGATCGAGCGCCAGGCTGACCGGCGTCTTGTAGCGGGGCTCCTCGGCGGAGGCCGTCTTCGCCGGACGCGTCGGGTGCGCGATCGCCTCCATTTTGAGTTCGTACTGCTTGCCGTGGGCCTGCCGGTGACACGGCATGCAGGTCTGGCTGCCCACTTCTTTGAGCCCCGCGGCGCGAGCGGCGCGCCGGTCGCGCATGATGGCTTCCGCCATGTACTCGCTGCCTGGGCCGTGGCAAGCCTCGCAGCCGACGCCTTCGTCCGGGGAGAACGAGGCGAGCACGGCATCGGCCGGGGCCAGAGCGCCCGGGGAATGGCACTCCAGGCACTGGGGCAACTGCTGCGGGTCGCCGTCGAGGCCTTTCGCCTTGGCCAGCTCCCGTGCCCGGGGCGTTGCCAGCACCGACCAGGCGCGGGCGTGCGGACTCATCCGCCAGAGGCTGTCCTGGTGCCCGCTTTCCGGGCCTCGATGGCACTTGTTGCAGGCGGCCACACCGACATATTTCGGCCCGGCGCGCTTCTTGCCGCCGTCGGTGCTGGGCTGCCGGAGCCCGCCCATGGCCGCATTCTGCGGCGTCGGATGAGCGATTGCCTTCATCCGGCTCTCAAAGTCAAAGGTCGCTACCGCCAGCACGGCCACGTGCGAGCCCTTCGTGATGTGGCAGCGCATGCAATCGGCTGCGGTCGGCATTTTCAATCCGGCGGCCCGCGCCGCTTCGGGATTCCGCATCACCTCCTCGGCCATATACTCGCTGCCGGGCCCGTGGCAGTCCTCGCATTGGACGCCATCTTCGAGGCGCAGGCTCTCTTCCTTCTGCCACGGTTCGGCCAGCGCCGCGGGAGCGTGGCAACCCATGCACGTCGGCGAGGCTTGCGGATCTCCGCGCAGCCCGGACAGTTGGAGAATCTTTTGTGCTTCCGGCTTGGCCAGCGCCGCATAGCTTTGGCTGTGCTTGGAGTGCAACCAGAGCGAGAATTGATAGCCCATGCCGGCTCCGTCGTGGCAGGTGCCGCAGACGCGAGCCCCCACGTAGACCGGCTCGCCGGCGGCTGCCCGAACCCATGCCGCGGCGCCGGCCACGGCGACGAGCAGAATGGCCCCGGAGAAAACCCTGGCTCTCATCGCTTGGCCTCTCCGGCCCGGACCGTACGAACCAGCCGCAGGGTCTGATTCGCTCTGACCTTTTCCCGCTTTTCGACCGTCCCGTCCGGCCAGCGGATCTCCACCGTAGCCGCCGTGGCCTTTCCCAGGCCGAAATGCAGGCGAGGATCGGCCTGCGAGAGATAGCCGCGCACCGGAATCAGCTCCTCGACCTGCCTGAGCTTGCCTGTGGTGACCGTCACGCGAGCTCCCAAGGCGTCTCGCATTCCCGTCGGAAATTGAAGTTTCGCCTCGACCTTCAGCCAGTTGTTCCGATTTCCCCCGTCGTTGCGCAACAGGCGCGCCGCGTCATTGAGATTCACGACCACCAGGTCCAGATCGCCGTCGTTGTCGTAATCGAAATGGGTGGCGCCGCGCCCGACATATTTTTCATGGAAGTACTGGCCGGAGATCTTCGAAACGTCCTCGAAAGTGCCGTCGCCCTTGTTGCGCACCAGGGTATCCTCCTCGACGTACTCGTGGTGCGCGGCGCCGTGCGTGGTGAACAGATCGAGCCACCCGTCGTTGTCGTAGTCAAAGAGAACCGGCGCCCAACCTGTGTACTGTCCCATGACGACGGCGAGTCCGACCGACCCGGTGCGATACTCAAATCCGGTCTGGCTCTGCATCAACAGGGTGCAATAATTCAGATCGGGGATGAAGACGTCCAGCAGGCCGTCGCGGTCGATGTCGCCGATGGCCGGCCCCATCGAGGCCACGTTTTGGCCGTTTTCGCCGTACGCCAGGTTGTACTCGAGCGCCTTGTCCACGAAGCGCCCGTTGCCGTCCGGCTCGAAGTAGTAATTCTCCATGGCGTCATTAGGCACGAAAATCGCCAGGCGGCCCGTATTGCGCAGGTCGGTGGCGGTGACGCTCATGGCGCGGCCGTCGGGCATGAAGATGCCGACCTGTTCCGTCACCTCGGTGAAGGTGCCGTCGCCGTTGTTGCGGTAGAGCCGGTCCGGTTCTCCCGCGTAACTTAAGGGGCCGGGATAGCCTTGAGCCGGATAGAAATCGCGAAATTTGCCGTCGTCGTACTTAAGGTAGTTGGCCACGTAGACGTCGAGCCAGCCGTCGCCGTCGAAATCGAACCAGACCGCGTGCAGGCTCCAGCGCGGATCATCGAGCCCCGAAGCCTTGGAAACGTCGGTGAACGTTCCGTCTCCGTTGTTCCGGTAGAGCACATTCGGCCCGTAATTGAGCACGTAGAGATCGACGTCGCCGTCGTTGTCATAGTCGGCGGCGGAGCAACCGCTCGAAAATGTCTTGTCGCCCGTGCCCGACTCCTCGGTCACGTCGGTGAACGTGCCGTTGCCGTTATTCCGATAGAGATGATTCGTGAGCTTGCCACGGAGGTCGCGACCACGCACGTCGCTGACGCCCTTGGTCCAGGCGCCGTTGGTGAAGTAGATATCGAGCCAGCCGTCGTTGTTGTAGTCGAAGACGCAGACGCCGGCGCCCGTGCCCTCGACGATGTTGTCCAGGTGATGATCCCCGAAGCTGTGGCGGAACTGGATGCCGGCTTCGCGCGTGACGTCAGTGAACACGGGCAGATCCGCGGCCAGCGAGGCGGTAAGCGGCAGCAACACGAGTGTGACCCTCATGGCTGGGCTCCCAGATCGATCCACTCGATGATGGTGAGTCTCTCGTCTTCCGTGAGCGGCGGCGAACCCGGCGGCGGCATCGGCTGGAGCGCTCCGTTCCCGTCGAGCTGGCTCCAGGGGAACGAACTCTTCTTCCCATTGAGCCGCCAGACGAGCGGGCTGATCCGCGCTGCCGGCGCCAGGTAACCGGCCAGATCCGACTTGCCCATCAGCCGCGGCGGCACCGCGCCGCCGTGACAGGCCAAGGCGGCGCACTTGGATTGGAGTACGGGCGCGACGTCCCGGCGGAAGCTGATGCTGCGACGCCGCTCGGGCGGCAGCGTCAAGTCGACCGCCGGGCGGGCCAACGCGGTGGCGTAGCGGTTTTCGGGCGTCAGCTCGGGATCCTCGTGGCAGCCGATGCAGCCGCGCGCTTCCTGGTTCCGCACCCAGATCCAGCGGCAGGAACGCAGCACCATGCCGCCCGGGTCGAGCAGTTGCAGCTCGAGGGGGATGTTCGCCGGCACGCGCAGCTTGAAGGAGCCATCGGGGTCGGCGCGGAACTCCCCAAGAACGCGTCTCGCCACAGGGGCGGGCTTCTCCTGGGCGCCGCCTGGCGCCCCCTCGACGACGCGGAAGCGCATCGGCGTGCCCGGCGCCAGCCAAGACTCTTGCGGGAGATCGCTGATGTAAGCATTTAGGCAGTACAACTGGCCCGTGGGCTCTTTGGGCTCGACGACCGAGGAGCGCCCGTCGGGCACCGCTCTGGGCGCGATTCGTTGCGCCTGAACATCATGCCAGGCCGGGTCATCGAACACCGGCAGCCACCGGCGTGTCGCCGGATCGAACCGGACGATGCCGTAGGTGCCCTTGCCGGAGGCGGGCCGGCGCGAAACCAGAATCTCGCCGCCCGGCAGCGGGGAGGGGTAAACGTATAGAGCGTCGGACGGTTCCGTCAGTCGCTGATAGCTCAAAAGCGGGCGGCGCTGGCTGACGGCTGCAAGGTTCCCCGCGCCGTCCGGGGTGAGCCGTTCGCTCTCGACGAAAACCACCAGCCCGCCCGCAGTCAGCACGGGCGTTCGCTTGTAGGGGGCGCCCTCGAGCGATCCGTACAGGGCGACATCGGTCCCGTCCAAATTGAGCCCGAACAGCACCAGGCGGTCCGCCGGGCCCGGCTCCAGGCGGTCGCGCTGGCGGGAGGCGTAAACCATGCGGCCATCCGCCATCATCACCGGATCCAGATCGCCGTAAGGGTTAAAACTGATCCGGGTGAGGTCGCTGCCGTCCAGCCGGATGGTATATAGGCTCGGAACGGCTCCCGGCACCGACCCGACGAAAGCTACCTGTTGCCAGGGCAGGTCACTCGATAGCACGTAGAGCGAGGACTGGTAGATCGGACTGCGGCAGTCCATCTCGGCCCGCACCAGCTGGCGCGTGGCCCGGCTCTCAAGATCCAGCTCGTAGATCTGCCAGTAGTCGCCGGCTGAACGCTTGCCGGAGAAAAGAATGCGTTTGCCGTCAAAGGAGACGTGAGGGTCCCGCGCGGCGTAAAAGCCTGGCGACAGCACTTCAAGTGTTGCGCGCTCCCGGAGCAGCACGATCCGGGCCATCTCGGCCTTGCCCGCCGGGCTTGCCTGTGTGAAAACGAGCGGAAACGGCCCGTCGGCGGCCCCCCAGGCTAGAGCGGCGGCCAGCAGGCCGCAACCAGCTCTCCAGCCCCCGGCGCTGCCGATAATCCGGCCCATCAGTCGGCCTCCCCGGACTCGCTCACGTCGTCAGAAAAAGTATATCGGAGTCCGGTGTCGCCAGTAAAGATACACTGACAGTGGGCGCGCCTGATACGCCCGCCGGGAGCCAACGCGATGACAGGCCGTGAGCGAATTCTCAAGCACTTGAAGGGAGAGCGGGTCGACCACCTGCCCCTGATGCCCATCACCATGATGTTCGCCGCCGACCAGATCGGCGCCCGCTACCGGGACTACGCCACCGATCACCGGGTTCTGGCTGAGGCCCAGGTCTTCACGGCGCGCAAGTTCGGCTTCGATTACGTCTCGGCCATCTCGGATCCGGCACGCGAGGCCGCCGATCTCGGCGCCGAGGTCGAGTACTTCGACGACCAGCCGCCGGCGATTGTCGAGGAGCGGGCCCGCCTGGCCGACAAAAGCGAACTCGACCGGCTCGAGGTGCCCGACCCGCTGGGCGGCGGCCGCATGCACGATCGGGTGAAGGCGGTGGCGCTGCTCAGGGAGAAGGTCGGGCAGGAGAAGCTTGTCGAAGGCTGGGTCGAAGGCCCTTGCGCCGAGGCTGCCGACTTGCGCGGCATCAACACTTTGATGCTCGACCTCGTGGATGACCCCGGCTTTGTGCGCGCGCTGTTCGAGTTCATCGTCGCCATGGAGCTACGTTTCGCCCGGGCGCAACTCGAGGCGGGCGCCGACCTCATCGGCGTCGGGGACGCTGCCGCCTCGCTCATCGGCCCGCGGCTTTACGAGCAACATGTGTTGCCTTACGAGAAGAAACTGATCGAGGGCCTGCATCGGATGGGCGCCCTGGTGCGATTGCATATTTGCGGCCGCACCACCAAGCTCCTAACCTGGTTGGGGCACCTCGGCGCAGACATTCTCGACCTGGACTGGATGGTGCCGCTCGATTTGGCGCGCGCCCAGAGCCGCCCGGGACAGGTCTTGCTGGGAAACATCGACCCGGTGGCGGTTCTGCGCAACGGCACACCCGCACAGGTTCAAGCGGCGCTGGCCGACTGTCACCGCGCCGCCGGCCCCCGCTACATCGTCGGCGCCGGCTGCGAAGTGGTGCGCGACACCCCGGAGGCGAATGTCCACGCTATGGCCGAATACGCCACCACGCCGCCGGAATCCCCGGCTACGCCGTAGGCGTCCTCCCGGCGCCCGGTCCTCGCCGCAGCATCGATGAACCAGATGTCGCGGCGCGAACGCTGCCGTGATAGAGTCTGCTGGATAGTGAGCCGGGTGTTTCATCCAGGAACCGGCTCCGAGAAAGGAATGACTATGCAGGGCATTTCCAGACGCGCTTTCCTGGCCTCCGCACCCGCTGGCGCCGGCCTGGTCGCGGGCTGCCGGCGCGCCGCGGCGCCCGGCGGGGTGCGACACCATCCGCTGGACGGCGTCAGCCGAGAGAACCTGAAGATCACGGATATCAAGGTCACACTGCTTTCTTATGAACTCCCGAAAGACAAGATCTGGGTCACCGGTGCCATCGAGTGCTGGAAAACCGACGCGATTCTGATCCAGGTCTTCACCGACCAGGGCATCGTGGGCATCGGCGAATCCACCCAATACGGTGGGCCGGAGCTGATCAAGAAGTTCGTCGAAGAGCAGATCCGGCCGCGCCTGCTAGGCAAGAATCCCTTCGACGTCGAGCATCTGACGCCGGTCTGGCAGCCGGCGCCCTGGGGCCAGCAGGTGGCCTGGGCGGGCGTCGACGGCGCGCTGTGGGACATCATCGGCAAGGCCAAGAACCTGCCCGTCTACCGGTTGCTTGCCGTCGATCACGAACCCAACCCGCACATTCGGATGTACGCCAGCGGCGGCGTCGAATATGCCTGGTACAAGCGACCCGAGGATCTCATCGACGAGGCAGTCCGGCATAAGGAAGCCGGCTATACCGCCTTCAAGTTCCGCATCGGAACCGACTGGAAGGCCAGCGGCATCACCGTCGCCAAGTACGTTCCCTACCTGCGCAAGATGCGCGAAGCCGTCGGCTGGGATTTCGACCTGATGCAGGAATCGAATATGCGGCTGACGCTCGAGGAGTGTCTGGAGCTGGCCCCGGTGCTTGAGGAGCTGAAGTTTCTCTGGTTTGAAGAGCCCATCCGGCGCCAGGAGCCGGGCGCCATCGACGGCTATCGCAAGATCCGGGAGGCGATGAAGACCGTCAAGGTTTCGGGCGGCGAGACCATGGTCACGCGCCAGGACTTCAAGGAGTGGATCGATCGCGACGGCTACGACATCGTCCAGCCCGACGCCAACACCACTGGAATCACCGAGGCCTGGCACATCGCGCGGGTCGCGCATCTCAACGGCAAGATCTGCTGCCCGCACAACTGGCACGGCGGTCTGACCACGATGATGAACGCGGCGCTGGTGGCAGGCATTCCCAACCACCTGGTGCTCGAGCTCAACCAGACCTTCAACCCGCTCAAGGAGGAGGTCTTCAAGGAGCCCCTGGTGGTCAAGAAAGGCTACATGGACCTGCCGAACAAGCCCGGCTTTGGCGTGGAGCTGGCCGGCTCGGCCGAGGATCTGGCCAAGAAGTTCCCCTACATTCCAGGCCACTACTACCGGCCGAATCCGGAGCTGCCAAAGGCACCGAAGTAAGTCCCGGCCTCGCGGTCCTTCAGGGCAGCGTGAAAGCTACGAGCGCATCCGAGTAGACCTTGTTGTATTTGTTGCCGCCGCCGGCGGCGATCACGACGAACTGCTTGCCGGTTCGCTTTCCCCGATAGGTCGCCGGGGTCGCGTGCGCGCTCGCCGGCAGGCGCGTCACCCACAGCTCGCGCCCCGTATCTTTGTCGAAAGCGCGGAAGCGGCTGTCGTTGGTCGCCCCGATGAAGACCAGGCCGCCGGCGGTGACGATGGAACCGCCAAGGTTCGAGGTTCCGCTGGGCGGAAGCCCGCGCTCGAGCAACTCGTCAATGACGCCGAGCACGACGCGCCAGCGGAACTCGCCCGTGTTCAGATCGATGGCCGTCAGGTGGCCCCAGGGCGGCTTTTGGCAAGGATAGAGGTTCGGATCCCAGAACCGGGAGTTCGGCGTCGTTGCGCCCCGAGCCCGATAGGGCACGTCGGAGCCTTCCGGGCGCTCCACCAGCCGGTAGACCATCCCCACGTCCATCGAGTTCACATAGAGCGTGTACGTTTCGGGGTCGAAGGAAGCGCCGCCCCAGTTGGCGCCGCCGTTGGTGCCGGGAAACAGGATGGTCGGCTTCAGGCCGATCGGCGTGTAGAGCGAGCCGATCACCGCCCCCTCGAGCAACTTCGCGCAGAAGGCCCGGCTTTCCTCGGTCACGTCGGTAAGCTCCTCGCGCCGGAAGCTCTGGCGGGCAAACGGCGGCGGCTTCAGCGGAAACGGTTGCGTGGGGTGGGCCTGCTCGCCGGGAACCTCGCTCGGCGGCACGGGCCGCTCCTCGATGTCGAATAGCGGCTTGCCATTCACCCGGTTGAAGACGAATACGAAGCCGGTCTTGGTCACCTGAACGACGGCAGGCACGGGCTTTCCCTCCCTCAGCAGGGTTACAAGGCTCGGCTGCGCCGGCAGGTCGTAGTCCCAGATGTTGTGATGAACCGTCTGGAAGTGCCACAGCCTGCGTCCGGTGGCGGCATCGAGGGCCACCAGGGAGTCGCCGAAGAGGTTGGCGCCCTTGCGGTCGCCCCCGTAGTAGTCATAGGCGGGCGAGGTCAGGGGCACATAGACGATTCCGCGCTCGGCATCCACGCTTGCGATGGACCACATGTTGGCGCCACCGCGGTCCCGCCAGGAATCCTTCTCCCATGTCTCGTGCCCAAATTCGCCCGGACGCGGCACCACGTGGAAGCGCCAGACAAGTCGGCCCGTGCGCGCATCGAAGGCGCGAACGTCCCCGCTCGGGCCGCGCGGCGAGCCGTCGGGCACGAATGAGCCACAGATGACCAGGTTCCTGTATACGGCGGGCGGCGAGCTCATGCCATAGCCCGCGCCCGGAAACTTCTCCGTCACTCCCTGGCGAAGGTCGATAAAGCCCCCTTGGCCGAAGCTTTCCACCGGCCGCCCCGTGACGGCGTCGATGGCGAAGAGCCGCCCGTCGAGCGTGCCGAAAAAGAGCCGCCGGTCGCGCTCGTCGCTCCAGAAAGCGGCCCCGCGGCTGGTCAGCATCGGGTACGGCGCGCCGAGCTCGATCCTCGGATCGAAGCTCCAGAGCTCGCGGCCGGTTTCGGCGTCGAGAGCCACCAGGCGATTGAACGGAGTGGTCAGGTAGAGCGCGCCGTCGACGACGAGCGGCGTCGTCTCGAACGCGCTGCGGACGGGATACTTCGTGCCGTCGCTTACCTCGCCGGTGTGGTAGGTCCAGGCGACGCGGAGCTGAGCGACGTTGCGGCGGTCGATCTGCTTGAGCGGGGAGTATTTCATCCCGCCGGCGTCGCCGCCATAATACGGCCACTCGGCTGCAAAGCAAGATGCGAGGCCGAGGAAGAGTCCCAGAGCGGTGCGCAGTCCCCTCATCGTATCTTTCTTCAGGGTATGCCAAAGACCGGCCGGTTACCAGATGTAATCCTTGGCCTCGAGCCGGCGGGCGTGGCTGTCGAGGATATGCACCACGCGAATCTTTTTGAGCTTGGTGGGTGAAAGCTGCCCGATGGGCACGTAGAGAATCGACCGGCCCATGCGCGCAGCGATCGAGCGGAAGATGGATCGGGGCGGCCGGGCCGCCACATAGACCACCAGGCGGTGGACCGAGTAATCGAGCCCGGCCAGCAGGAGCCGCTCGGGCTTGGTCTCGGCGAAGTCGTAGTCCGGGTCACCCCAGACGTCCCACATCCGCCGCGGCGGCAGCGTCATCAGCAAGCCCCCGTACTCGGCCCGGCCGATGCCCGGCCCTACCATGTGGTCCCAGGGGTGAGTCGAATAGAAGGCCATATCCGACTCGTTCTGGTGCTCGCCGAGCCAGGTCATCAGGTAGTTGTAGCGGTCCTCCTTGTCCTCGTCGAAGATGACAATCACCGCGCCCACTTCGCCCGCCACCTTCTGGCACTCGCGCACGTAGATCTTGCCCTTGTGCCAGTTCCGGATGGTTTCGCGCAAGTCGATTCCGTCCAGAATCGAAGTGGTGAACGGCTCCACGCGCAGGCGCTCCTCCGAGATGATGCTCTTGGCCTTCTGCTTGAGGAACCGTCCGTACTCCTCGATCACCAGATCCTCGGGCGGATAGGAGCACATGGCGTCGCCGTCGATTTGCCGCGCCCACTCGCCGGGAAACTTCTCCTTCTTGCGCGGCTTGAGTCCCACCGGCCGGAGGCGCTGCTTGGGGCGGGGCAGGCGCCGCCGCAGGCGCAGGCGGCGGGTGTGGAGCCAGACCTCTTCGCCCGAGAGATTGTGCGTGGGCACATCGCTCGATTCCTGTTGCGCCGGGTACCGGTTGGCCGTCTGCCAAACCTCCCAGGCGAAGTTGTCATCCACCACCGAGCGTGCGGCGACGACCAGGTCGAACAATCCGGCCACAAGATCGCGGTTGATCACCGCGAGGTTGCGCGTGTACCGGGCCAGCAGCCGCCGCTGCCAGTGCGCGAGCTTCTCGCCGGTGCTCTGCTCGTAGGCGCGCTCGGCCTCGCGGAACAACGCCAGTTGGACGCGCGGCCGGTCGATCAGCTCCTCCTCCGTCATCCTCTGGCGGAACTGCTCGTAGCGGTGCTGCAAGAACGGGTATTCGACAGTGATCTCCGCCAGGCAGTCCGGATGCGGGTTCACCAGGTCCACCACCAGAGGGAGCCGGCGGCGCGGCGGAGGCTCCTGGGGCTCCTCCATCGCGTCGAGGACGGCGTCCAGCAGATTCAAGGAAACCACGACGAGCACCTGCGCCTCGGGATCAGCGCCCTGAAGCTTCCAGGCGATCGCCCGAGCGTGGGTGGTCACCTCTTCGCTTCGCTCGGCCGGATGCACCCGGTAGAGCTCGACGTACTTTTCCCAGCCCAGGGTGCGGATCGCATACGGATCGGGGTAGGCCTCGGCGAGATGGGGGCGATCGCCGAAATCCGGCTCGACAAAGACGACCTCGGCGCCGATCTCGAGCGCGGTGCGCACCGCCTCGGTGAACGGATCGGCGGGCTCCACCGGGATGTAGATGCCGCGCTCGTCGTCGGCGGGGTCCGGATAGACGAGCACGGACATCTCCGGCAGGCGCCGCACCGCGCGCAGGTACGCGCCGGCGAGCCACCCCGGCAGCTCGACGGCCACCACTCGCGGCCGCTCGGCAAGGATCGCCCGGCGAACCTCGGCGGCGAACTCCAACCGGCCCGCGGCGACCGGAACGTAGCGGAAGCGTCCGCGCCGGAGGCTGCCCGCTTCGGAAAACTCCAGCTCAAACGCGCCGGACATACCGCAGCGCCTCTTCCCCCAAGGTTTCGAGCACCGCCACGCGCAGCGCCTCCTCCACCCCCGCGGCGCCGTCGGCTTCGAGCAGCTTCATGGCGAAACGGCTGATGTTGATGCCGTCGCGCACGGTGTAGCGCTCGTCGGCGGCGTGCGCCTGCTGGAGAAAATCGGTCACATATTCGAGGATGTAGTCCTCGGCGTAGGGGACGTTCTCCCGCAGGATGGCGTACTCTTCGTCGCGTTCCGGAAAGTCGATGAGGATCTGCGGCTGGAGCCGCGAATGAATGTATTCGGGCAGGTCGAAGGTCGAGGCATCGTCGTTCATCGTGGCGACGAAGCGGAACTCCGGGTGAGCCTTGATCTTGATGCCGGCCACGATCGACTCGACGTAGCGCCGCGTATCGAGCAGCGGCGCCAGGCTCGCCCAGCTCTTCTCGCTCATCCGGTTGCCCTCATCGAGGATGGCGACGCCGCCGCGCACCATCGCCGTCACCAGCGGCGAGGCGACGTAGCGCAGCCGGCCCTCCCCCTCGATCACCGGCGTGACGAGCAGATCCTCCGGCCGTGTGTCCACCGTGGCCTGTAAGATGTACGCCTCCCGCCGGAGTCGCTTGGCCGCGGCGTATGCGAGTGACGTCTTGCCGACTCCGGGCTTGCCGACCAGGCGCGGATTCATCGGCAGGTCCCCCGGCGCCACCACCAGCCAGGCGGCCAGAAGCTGGCGCATTACCTCTTCCTGACCCACCCACCGGACGGGGATTTCGTCCGGGTGGGCCAGGTGCAAGGTAACGCCCTCGATTTCCACCGTCATACAACTGTATTGTCGCCCAGCCGGACCTCATCCGGCGCCGCCAAACGCCCGATTGGTTACCAGGAAGGGCGTCGTATGATCCCGCTCTCCTTTGTGCCCCTGATCGCCCTGGCGGCGGCTCTGCTGCTGGTAATGGTGCTGCGTTCCGGCAGGCAGTAGCGAGGCGCCGCAGCTCGCCCGCTCCCGGCGGCTCGCAGCGCCTGTGTTATCGTGAAAGCAAGCGGGAGGGGATTGGCGTTGCGCGGTCGGACTCTCTGGCTTGCTTCACTCACGCTGGCGTGCTTCGGCGTGCTCGCGGCCCAGCGCCTGCGTTTCCCCGATCTTGAAGACAACCCGGCGCCCTTTCCCCCCGATGGCCACGAGAAGACCGAGTTCGCTTTCGCCCGCCTGATGTACCCTTCCATCGGTCGCGGCTACTGGGGCTGGCGGGGTTCCTGGACCACGGACTATCCGAAAGCCGACCGGCAGTTCGTCCAAGGCGTGCGCCGGCTCACCCGAATCCACACGCGGTCGGTCGAGGAGGTGGTCGATCTCGACAGCGACAAGATTTACGACTGGCCGTTCGTCTACGCGGTCGAGGTGGGCCACTGGGATCTCACGGATCAGCAGGCGGCTAAGCTCCGCGACTTCCTGCTGCGCGGCGGCTTTCTAATGACCGACGACTTTCACGGCACCTACGAATGGGATGTGTTCCTGGCCTCGATGCAGCGGGTGTTTCCCGACCGCCCCATCGTCGAGATCCCTGACGACGACGAGATCTTTCACGTCGTCTACGACCTCGACGAACGGTTCCAGGTGCCGGGCATCCAGTATTTCTATTCTGGCCGGCCTTACGAGCAGGACGGCATCGAGCCGCGCTGGCGCGCCATCTATGACGACAAGGGCCGGATTCTGGTAGCGATCTGCCACAACATGGATCTCGGTGACGCCTGGGAGTGGGCCGATCTGCCGCGCTATCCCGAGCGCTGGGCCTCGCTCGCCTACCGGGTCGGAATCAACTACATTCTCTATGCCATGACGCACTGAGAGGCACCCCGCGGTTTCATCCTAATGTTTGAAGCGCTGTTCGGCTTTCCCTTTTCGCTGTACCGCAAGGGAGAGCTCGTGCTGCTGGGCCCCTACCCGCGGTGGCTGCTGGCGGTCGCGATCCTGGCTGCGGCGCTGCTTCTCGGCGCGGCGATCTGGAGGCAGCGTTCGAAGCTTGCCTCCGGCCTTACCCGGTGGCGAACCGCCACTGTGTGGCTTCTTCAGGTCTGCCTCATCGCGATTCTCTTGATCCTGCTCTGGCAACCCGCCTTGCGCGTCTCCGTGCTCAAACCGCAGCAAAACGTCATCGCACTCCTCGTGGATGACTCGGGCAGCATGGCCATCGAGGAGCAAGGCGAGACCCGCCTGGCCCACGTGGTACGCCTCCTCAACGACGGCTTGCTCGAGGGTCTCGCCAAGAACTTCCAGGTGCGGCTGTACCGCCTGAGTGATCGCCTCGAGCGAATCGAAAATGTCGGCCAGCTCGGCGCCGCTCGCCCGGCGACACGGATCGGCGAGAGCCTGCGCGAGTTGACGCGCGAAGCGGCGAACCTGCCCCTGGGCGCCGTGGTGCTCCTGAGCGACGGCGCCGACAACTCCGGCGGCATCGACCTGACCACGCTCGCGGAGATCCGCCGGCGGCGCTTGCCGGTGCACGCGATCGGCTTCGGCCGCGAGCGATTCGCCCAGGATATTGAAATGAGTGATGTCAGGGTGCCCGAGCGCGCGCTGGCCGGTGCGCGCCTGGCGGCGGCCGTCACGCTGCGGCAAAGCGGCTATGCCGGCAAGAAGGCGCGGTTGAGTGTCCGCGAAGGCGGACGGCCGCTCGCCGCAAAGGAAATCGTCCTGGGCGAGGCGGGATCGCAGCAGACTGACATTGTCTTGTTCCATGCCGGCGAGGCGGGCGTCCGGACGCTCGAGTTCGCGATCGAGGCGCTGGCGGGTGAGGAGAACCTGCGCAACAACGCGTTGCTGCGCCTGGTGCAGGTGGAAGCCTCGCGGCCGCGGGTGCTGTACTTTGAAGGCGAGCCGCGCTGGGAGTACAAGTTCATCCGCCGCGCGCTGGCCGAAGACCCCGTCGTCGAACTCGTCTCGCTTCTCCGCACGACGCAGAACAAGCTCTACCGCCAGGGTCTGAACAGCCCTGAGGAGCTCGCCGACGGCTTTCCCGGGCGCGTCGAAGAGTTGTTTGGCTACCAGGCGCTCATCCTGGGATCGGTCGAAGCGGGCTACTTTACCCCTGCGCAGCAGGAGCTGATCCGGCAGTTTGTCGACCGGCGTGGTGGCGGGATTCTCTTCCTCGGTGGCCGGGCGGCGCTGGCCGACGGCGGTTGGGCAGCCTCCCCGCTGGCGGAGCTGCTGCCCGTCACCCTCCCGGCGCAGAAGAACACGTTTCACCGCGATCAGGCCGGAGTCGAACTGGCGCCGGCAGGCCGCGACAGCCTGATCACCCGGCTGGTCGAGGATGCCGGGGACAATGCCAAACGCTGGAGCGCGCTGCCGCGGCTGGCCGACTACCAGGAAACGGCCGCGCCCAAGCCCGGCGCCACCGTGTTGGCGCTGTTGCGTACGCCCGCCGGACGATCCTTGCCGCTGCTGGTGACGCAGAACTATGGTCGCGGCCGGAGCGCTGTCTTCGCCACCGGCGGAAGCTGGCGCTGGCAAATGCAGCAGGAGGTCGCCGATCAGACGCACGAGATCTTCTGGCAGCAGCTTGTCAGATGGCTGGTCGGCGGCACCCCGTCGCTGGTGAGCGGCTCGACGCCGCGCCCGGTGCTGGCTGATGAGAGCCTTGTCCGTCTGGAGGCCGTGGTGCGCGACAGGACGTACCTGCCGGCGGCCGATGCCCGCGTGGAGGCGCGCCTGATGGGCCCGGCCGGACTCACCGACGCCATCGAGCTGGCTCCGGATCCGCTCGAACCCGGCACGTACCGGGCCGAATGGCGCGCCGAGAGGCCCGGAGCCTACCTGGCGGAAATCGTCGCTTTTCGAGGTGCCGAGGAGGTCGGGCGCGACACCATCGCCTTCCGGCGTGAGGACGGCGTGGCGGAGAACTTCCGCGCCGAGCAGAATCGCGAGCTGCTCGAGAAACTGGCCGAGCAAACGGGCGGCGGCTATTACCGCCCGGAGCAGGCCCGGCGCCTGCTCGACGAGATCGTCTATTCGGAGGCCGGCATCACCGTTCAGGAAACCAAACAGCTGTGGAATCTGCCGGCCGTCTTCTTGGCTCTGCTCGCGCTCAAATCGGCCGAATGGTTCTTGCGCCGGCGCTGGGGGGTGGTATGAAACTGCTGCTGCTGATTGCCGGACTCGCCTCGAGCCTCTCGGCGACCACCTTTTACGTCACCGTGGCCGGCCTGGGCGGAGAGCCGGACTACGAGCAGCGTTTCAACGGCCTCGCTTCGGACCTTGAGCGGCTCTTCAGCCAGAGCGGTGACGCCCAAGTTCTCACGCTTCGGGGCCCGGAGGCGACCAGGGAGCGGCTCGGCGCCGTTCTTGCCGAGGTGGCGGCGCAAGCACGCCCGGAGGATGCCGTGGTCCTGCTGCTGATCGGGCATGGTTCCTTCGACGGCGAGCAATACAAGGTGAACCTCCCAGGCCCTGACGTCTCGGCCGAGGAGCTCGCCCGGATGCTTGACCGGATCCGGGCGACTCGCCAGCTCGTGGCCGTCCTGACCAGCTCGAGCGGCGCCGCGTTGCCGCTTCTTCAGCGCCCTGGGCGCGCCGTGATCACCGCCACCCGGAGCGGCACGGAGAAGAACGCGGTGGTGTTTGCCCGCTACTGGGTGGCGGCCTTGCAGGACCCGGCGGCAGACACCGACAAAAACGAGGTGATCACCGCGCTCGAAGCGTTCCTCTATGCGGACCGCAAGACGGTGGACTTTTACGCCACGCAGAAGCGGCTGGCCACCGAACACGCGCTGCTCGAGGACACCGGCTCCGGCGAGGGCGTGCGCCTGCCTTCGCCCGAGAACGGCCGCGGACTGCTTGCGGGCCAGTTCCCGCTGCTTCGGATCGGTGCGGCGCAGAGGGCGCTTCAGGATCCGGCCAAGCGCAAGCTGCTCGCCCGCAAGGAGCAGCTCGAGCAGCAGATCGACAAGCTCAAGTACGAGAAGGCGGCGATGCCCACGGCCGAGTACCGCAAGCAGCTCACGGCGCTGCTGCTCGAACTTGCCAAGACTCAGGAGGCTCTGGAACGTTGATGGGCTTCCGGGTGGCGATCCTCACCCTCTTCACTCTCCTGGCGGCGCAGGCCCAGAACCCTGCTTCCTGCCAGGAACATCGCCGTTACGGGCGCCTGGAAGCGGCGCGAGCCTGCTTCACCGCGCTGGTGCGCAGCCCGAATCCCTACGACCGCGCTGAAGGCCACTGGGGTCTCGAGCAGTACCGCGAGGCCAACGACCAGTTCCGTCTGGCCGTCGAGAGGGAACCGAAGAACGCCCTCTACCGCGTCCGCTGGGGACGCATGTATCTGGAGCGCTACCAGCCGGCGGATGCGGCGCAACTGTTCCGCGAGGCCCTGGAAATCGAACCGCAGAATCCGGGCGCCTTGCTCGGCCTGGCGCGGGTGGCTGCCCAAAGTTTCGAGGCCAAGGCCGTCGAGCTCGCCGAGGCGGCGCTCAAGGTCGACCCCAAGCTCGTCGAGGCGCGCGAGCTGCTGGCCTACTTGGCGCTCGAGGATGGCAACGAGGCGAAAGCCATCGAGGAGGCGGACCGGGCGCTCCGGACTTCGGCCGAAGCGCTGGATGCCCTGGCGATCCGCGCCACCATCGACTGGATGAACGACCGGGCCGAGACGCCGTGGATCGACCGGATTCTCGCTGTCAATCCGGCCTACGGCGAAGCCTATGCCACAGCCGGCCACTTCTTCGTGCTGAATCGGCGCTACGAGGAAGGCATTGCCTTCTACCGCAAAGCGATCGAGCTCAACCCGCGGCTCTGGAAAGCCCGGTCGGAGCTGGGCGTCAACCTGATGCGGCTGGGCAGAGAGGAGGAGGCGCGCCGCCAGTTGGAGCTTTGCTACGCCAACGGCTATCAGAGCCCCGCCACGGTCAACACGCTCCGCTTGCTCGACAGCTACAGGAATTTCGAAACCTTCAAGACCCCCAACACCATCCTGCGCCTGCACAGGAAAGAGGCTGCTTTGCTGCGTCCGTATTTCGAGGCGGAACTCAAACGCGCCATTGCCACCTTCGAGAAGAAGTACGGGTTCAAGCTCAAGCAACCTGTTCAACTCGAGGTCTACCCGGACCATGAGGATTTCGCGGTGCGCACGCTCGGCATGCCCGGCCTGGGCGCCCTCGGCGTCACCTTCGGTCACGTCGTCGCCATGGACTCTCCTTCCGGGCGCAAGCCCGGCACTTTTCACTGGGCCAGTACGCTCTGGCACGAGCTCAGCCACGTCTTCGTGCTGGCCGCCACCGGGCACCGCGTGCCCCGCTGGTTCACCGAGGGCATGGCGGTGCATGAGGAGACGGCGGTCTCCCCCGAATGGGGCGACCGCATCGACCCTTTGATCATTCAGGCCATCAAGGAACGCAAACTCCTTCCGGTCACCTCGCTCGACCGGGGCTTCGTGCGGCCTTCCTACCCCGGCCAAGTCCAGGTCTCCTACTTTCAGGCGGGCCGTATCTGCGACTTCATCAACGAGCAGTGGGGCTACGCCAAACTGCTCGAGATGATCGAGGCCTTCGGACGCAGGAAGCAGACCGCGCAGGTCATCGAGCAACAGCTCGGCCTGGCGCCCGAGGAGTTCGACCGCCGGTTTTTGGCCTGGCTGGACGCGAAGACACGAAAACTGGTTGACGGCCTCGACGAGTGGAGAAAGCAGATGAAGGCGCTCGCGGAGGCGGCCAGGGCCGCGCGGCACGACGAGGTGCTCGCGCGCGGCCCGGCGCTGCGCGACCTGTACCCGGATTTCGTCGAGGAGGGCAACGCGTATGAGCTGATCGCGGCGGCGCACCAGGCGAAAGGAGATTTGGCGGCCGCTGCCGATGAGCTCGAACGCTACGCCCGTGCGGGGGGACGCAGCCCGGCCGCGTTGAAGCAGCTCGCCCGGCTGCGCCGCGAGCAGGGAAGGACGCGGGACGCTGTGGCAGCGCTCGAACGGCTGCTTTACATCTACCCCGTAAACGACGAAGAGCTCCACAGCCGGCTGGGCGAGCTCTATCTCGAGCTCGGCGAGCACGCCGGCGCGATTCGTGAGTACGAGGCCGTCATTGCCATGAACCCGCTCGATCAGGCGGCGGCGCGCTTCCATCTGGCGCGAGCCTATCAGGCGGCGGGGCGGCGCGAGGAGGCGCTCGAGCAGGTCCTCGCCTCGCTCGAAGCCGCGCCGGGCTACCGGCCCGCGCAGAAAATGCTTCTCGAACTCAGCCGGACCCAATCCAAGGAAAAGGAAGTCAAATAGCCATGGCCACGTTTCTTGCGGCGACCGATCAACTCGACTCGGCGGAACTCCGCGACCGCATCGCCCGGTTTCAGCAGGTCAAGGACGAGATCGTCCGGCAGGTCCGCAGGGTGATTGTCGGCCAGGAGGAGGTCCTCGAACAGGTCCTCATCGCTCTGTTCGTGGGCGGGCACTGCCTGATCACCGGCCTGCCCGGCACGGCCAAGACGCTGCTCGTGCGGACGATGGCCCAGACGCTCGGCCTCGAGTTCCGGCGCATCCAGTTCACGCCGGATTTGATGCCCTCCGACGTCACCGGCACCGACATCATCGAAGAGGATCCCACCACCGGCCACCGCACCTGGACCTTCGTGCCCGGGCCGATCTTCGCCAATGTCCTGCTGGCCGACGAGATCAACCGCACGCCGCCTAAGACGCAGTCGGCCCTGCTCGAGGCGATGCAGGAACGCTCGTGCACCGTGCGCGGCAAATTCTACAAGCTTCCGGCGCCGTTCTTCGTGCTGGCCACCCAGAATCCGATCGAACTCGAAGGCACCTACCCGCTGCCGGAGGCCCAGCTCGACCGCTTCCTGTTCAACACCCTGCTCGATTACCTTTCGGCCGACGAGGAGATGCAGGTGATCAACCTCACCACCACCACGCATCAGGCGCAGGCCGAGCCCGTCACCAACGCCGAGGAGATCCTGGGCTTCCAGCAACTGGTCCGCATGGTGCCCATTGCCGACTCGGTGGCCCGCTACGCCATCGAGTTGACCCGCGCCACCCGCCACACCGATCCGAGCGCGCCCGACTTTGTCCGCCGCTACGTCAATTACGGCGCCAGCGTCCGCGGCGCGCAGTTCCTGGTGCTCGCCGCCAAGGCGCGCGCGCTGATGAAGCGCCGCTACCATGTCACCTACGACGACATCCGCGCGCTGCTCATTCCCGTCTTCCGCCACCGCATCCTGCTCAATTTCCACGCCGAGAGCGAGCGCCTCACCACCGACGACATCCTCAAGCGTTTGCTCGAGGCCCGGCCGGCCCCGCGCGGCAACTAAGGAAGAAGGGGTGATGCTCCAGCGGTTCCTCGATCCGAAGATTCTGGCCAGCATTTCGGGCCTCGACCTGGTGGCGAAGACCGTGGTGGACGGCTTCGTCGCCGGTCTGCACCGCTCGCCGGACTTCGGCTTCAGCCAGGAATTCGCCGAGTACCGCGCGTACACGCCGGGCGACGACCTCCGGCATGTGGACTGGAATGTGTTTGCCCGCACCGAGCGCTGCTACCTGAAGCGCTACCGCGGTGAGACGAACACCCAGCTCACCCTGATGCTGGATGCCAGCGCCTCGATGGGATACACCTCCCACGGCATCACCAAGCTCGACTACGCCCGTTTCCTCGCTGCCTCGCTCTGTCATCTGGCCGGCCAGCAGCGTGACGCCGCCGGACTGATCGTCTTCGATGACGAGATCCGGCAGTACGTGCGGCCCTCGACGCGCCAGGGTCAGCTCTCGCGCCTGCTTCATGCCATCAACGAGGCCGAGGCGCGCGCCCGTACGGACTTCGCCAAGCCCTTCCTGCATTTCCAGCAGTTCCTGCGCCGCCGCGGCATTGTCGGCGTCATCTCCGACCTCTTCGAGCGGCCCGAAACGGTGATCAAAACCGTCGAGCCGCTGCGCTTCCGCGGCAACGAGCTCATCCTGTTCCATGTGCTCGACCCCGAGGAGATCTCGCCTCGCCTCGGCGAGCCCGCCATTCTGGTGGACATGGAGACCGGCCGCCGCCTGGAGGTCTCTCCGGAATACGCCCGCACGGAGTACAAGCGGCGGATCGAGGACCACCTCCGCGAGCTTCGCGAGCGCGCCCTGGCCGCGGGTGTCGATTATTTCCTGCTGCCCACGGACCGGCCGCTCGACGCCGCCTTGCGCGAATACCTGACCATCCGACAGGGGAGGATGTAGATGGGCTTCTTCGCGCCGTGGTTTCTGGCCGGGCTGGCGGCGGTCGCCATCCCCATCTATTTCCACTTGCTGCGCCAGCAGCTTGCCAACCCGCGGCCGTTCAGCTCCCTCATGTTTTTCGAGCGTTCCACCCAGAGCTCGATCCGGCATCGCCGTTTGCGCTATCTGGCCTTGCTGGCGGCTCGCCTGGCGCTGCTGATTCTTCTGGCGCTGGCCTTCGCCGGACCGTACGTCCTCCGCCCGGTGGCCTCGGCGAGTGAGCGGAGCCTGCTTCTCGTCGTAGTGGACCGCTCCTTCAGCATGCGGGCGGCAGACCGGATGGAGCGCGCGCGCCAGGAGGCGCTCGCGGTCCTCGGCGCGCGGCCTGCTGCGGCTCTGGCGCAGGTGGCGGCGCTCGACGCGCAACTCCATCTGCTGACCGAGCCGACCACGAACGCTGCCGAGCTGTCCGCAGCGGTACGCTCCATCGAGCCTACCGATGAGCGCAGCTCCTTCGGAGAGCTCGCCCGCGCCGTGCGCGCCCAGGCCGATTCCTCGGGCGCGGCAATCGAACTTCACCTGGTGAGCGACATGCAGCGCACCTCGATGCCTCCGGGCTTCGCGGACCTGGCTTTGGGATCCAGGGTGCGGCTGCGGCTACACCCGGTTGCCGAGACCGCCGAACCGAATTTCGCCGTGGAGAGCGTAATGGCGCCCGCCTCCATCTTCGACCCGGCAAAGGCGCGTGTGCAGGCTACAATCAGTGGTCTGAACGGCCCCGGCGCACGTCGCACCGTCTCGCTGGTAGCGGCCGGAAAGGTGCTCGAGACGCAAACGGTGGAGGTGCCGGAAAACGGTCGCGCCACCGTCGAGTTTCGCTCGCTCCCCGTGCCCTACGGCTTCACCCGCTGCGAGGTGCGCATCGATTCGGCCGATCGCCTGCCTGGCGACGACCGCTTCCAGTTCGCCGTCGAGCGCGCTGACCCGCGGCCGCTGCTGTTCGTCCATGAGGCGCGCGAGAGCCGTTCGCTGCTGTACTTCCGCTCGGCGCTCGAATCGGCCCAGACGCCGGCCTTCCGCCTCCAGCCGGCGAGCGCCGATCAGGCCGCCTCCTTCGACCCGGCGCGGTTTCCGGTGATCGTGCTTTCCGACGTCGAGGCGCTCCCCGGGGCCTTCGAGCAAAAGCTCAAACAACACATTCGCGACGGCGGCGCGCTGTTGATTGCCGGAGGTCCGGCTACGGCGCGCCGCGGGCGGCTGCCGGTGCTCGAGGAAAAGATTCTCGCCTCGCGTTACGCCGCACGCACCGGCGAGCGCTTCCAGACCGCTTCGGCCGTCGATCCGGCGCACCCTTCCTTGCGCTTGGCCGCGGGCTGGGAGGCGGTGAAGTTTTTCCAGGTGGTCCCCATCGAGGCCGCCGGCGGCCGCGTGATCGCCCGCCTGGCCGACGGGACGCCGCTTATCATCGACCGCGCCTTCGGCGAAGGCCGCGTCATTTACTTCGCCTCGAGCTTCGACAACATCGCCAACGACTTTCCGCTGCACCCCTCCTTCGTGCCCTTCGTCGAACAGACGGTGAACAGCCTCGGCCGCCTCCAGCAGCGCACTTCGAGCCTCGTGGTCGGCTCGTTCGTCGAACTGCGGTCGAGCGCCGAGCAGGGGCAGGCGGTCGAGGTCATCGGCCCGGAGTCCAGCCGCGCCCTCTCGCTCGAGGAAGCGGCCCGGGCACAGACTTTTCAGTTTGTTCGCGAAGGATTCTATGAGCTGCGCCGGGCGAGCAATCGCAATGAGATGATTGCCGTCAACGCCGACCGGCGCGAGAGCGACCTCGCGCCGGTTCCGCAGGAGACCCTGGCGCTCTGGGAGAATACGGCTGAGGGGAAGCCGGAGGCAAGCCAGGCGGCAGGCGCGACTCGACAGCCCTGGAATCTCTGGTGGTACCTGATGTTGCTGGTGGCGGCGGCCGCGCTCCTCGAATCCTTCGTCGCCGCCCGGTACTTGAGCATCGAAAGGGAGGTGGCATGAGCGCACGGGATCGCTTGAACGACTACCTGGTCCGGCTCGAGCGAAGACTGCGTTTGCGCGAAGCCTCGCGCGGGGCGGCGGCTCTGGGCGCCGGCGCACTCGGCTTGACGCTCCTGCTGGTGGTGATCCTCAACGAGCGCGCCTTCGCGCCGGCCCTGGTAACGGGCGCGCGCATCGTCCTCTTCCTCGCGCTGGGACTGACCGCCCTCTTCGGGCTCGTCCTGCCGCTCCTGCGCCTGAACCGGATCCGCGCCGCCCGCCGCGCCGAAGAGAGGTTTCCGGAGTTCGAAGAGCGTCTGCTCACCTACGCCGAGAATGCGCGTCGGGCTGAGCCGGATCCTTTCCTCGAGCTGCTCGCCGACGACGCCTTACGGGTGGCCCAGGCCGCCCAGCCCGGCCGAGTCGTGAGTTTCCGCCGAATCGGCACGCTGCTGGCAACGGCCGGCATCGCCGTGGGCCTGCTCTTCTGGCTGGCCGTCTCCGGGCCGGGCTATCTCGGTTACGGAACCAGCCTGCTGTGGGCCGGCGCCGCCCGAGGTGGAACGCCGCTTTATGACATTCGCGTCGTGCCCGGCGATCACAAGGTCCGCCGCGGCGCCGACCAGCTCGTCAGCGCTTGGTTGGCCGGATTTGAGTCCGGTGACGTCCGCCTCATGGCACGCTTCGAAGGCGCTACGAAGTGGGAAGAGGTGCGCATGCGCCCGGCCTCGCAGGGAGCCGGCTTCGAATTCCTGTTCGCGGGTCTGCCGGAATCGGTCGACTATTACGTTGTCGCGGGCGCGGTCCGCAGCCGCCAGTTTCGGCTCGAGGCGGTCGACCTGCCGCGCGTCAAGCGCATCCGCGTCACCTATCGCTACCCCGCCTGGTCGCGCCTGGCGCCGGCTGTCGAGGAGCAGGGCGGCGACCTGCGCGCCGTCCAGGGCACGGAGGCGGAGCTCGAGATCGAGACGGACCGGCCGCTCGAAAGCGCCGCCATCGTCATCTCCGACGGCCCGCAGATCCGGCTCGAGCCCTCGAAAGCCAACTGGTCGCGCGGGCGCCTCCGTATCGAGAAAGACGGCGTCTACCACATCGCCGGTCTCTATGACGGAGATTCGGTGCGGCTTACGGAAGACTACTTTATCGAGGCCATCGAGGAGCGCGCGCCTGCGGTCCGCATCCGGCGGCCCGGCCGCGACTATCGCGCCAGCCCGATCGAGGAGGTCACGGTCGTCGCCGAGGCTGAGGACGACTTCGGCCTCGAGGAACTGAACCTGTTCTACTCGGTCAACGGCGGGCCGGAGCGCAAAGTGAACCTGCTCGAGCGCCGGGGGACGAAAGAGGCCCGGGGTAACACGGTTATTGCCCTTGAGGATCACAAACTCGTCCCCGGGGATGTGGTGAGCCTTTATGCCGTCGCCCGCGATGCCCGCAGCTCGTCGCGCACCGACATGTTCTTCATCGAGGCGCAGCCCTTCGAGCGGGAGTATTACCAGTCGCAGCAGTCCGGAGGCATGGGAGGTTCCGGCGAGCAGGACCAGAACCAGATTTCAGCCCGGCAGAAGGAGATCATCGCCGCCACCTGGAATCTCCTTCGCGACCAGAATCTGAGCCGCGCCAAGGCCGCCGAGGACGGCAAGTTCCTGTCCGAGGTGCAATCGGCCCTCAAGGAGCAGGCGCTTTCGCTCGCCCGGCGTATGCAGGCCCGCCAGCTCGCCGGCGCCAACGAGGAATTCCAGCGCTTCTCGCGAGACATGCAGGCGGCCGCGGCCGCCATGGCGGAGGCGGCTGACAAACTCAAGGCGCTGAGCTGGCGCGAAGCCCTCCCGCCGGAGCAGAGAGCGCTTCAGCACCTGCTGCGGGCCGAGTCGATGTTCCGCCAGATCCAGGTCGCCCGCTCCAGCCGTGGCGGCGCGGGCGGCGGTGGTGGAAACATGGGCCGGGATCTCGAGAACCTGTTCGACCTGGAGCTCGACACCGAGAAGAACCAGTACGAGACCGGGCAGAGGGCCGCCTCCGGCGCCGAGCAGTCGCGCGAACTTGACGAGGCGCTCCAGAGACTGCGGGAGCTCGCCCGCCGCCAGCAGGAGCTTGCACGGCAGCAGCGGCGCGAGCAGTCCTTCGAGCAGCGCTGGCAGCAGGAGATGCTTCGCCGCGAAGCGGAGCGGCTCGAGCGCCGCATCGAGGAGCTGGCCCGTGAAATGAGATCCCAGCAAAGCGGCGCGGTCTCCTCCCGGTCGCCGGAAGGTAAACGCTCCTCACAGGGCGCTGCCGGGGGCGAGCCGCGGCTCCAGCAGGCGCTCGAACGGCTTCGCCAAGCCACCGAGGAGATGCGCCGGGCATCGGCTTCCGGGCGGAGCTCCGCCGAGGCTTCAGCCGAATCCCGCCGGGCGGCCGAGCGCTTGCAGGAAGCAACCGAACTGTTGAGCGGCCTCCGGCGCCAGGAGGCCGGCCGCCAGCTCAGTGACATTCGGGAGCGGACCGAGCGGCTCGCCGCCCAGCAGCGCGAGTTCGCCGACAAGCTCAAGAGCCTTTATGCCAATCACCAGGCGATAACCGGCCAGCCGTCGCCCGGCCGCCAGCAGCCCGCCGTCGATCCCCGTCAGGTGGCACGCCTTGCGGAGGAAAAGAAAGAGATGGCGGACGAACTTCAGCGCTTGGAGCGCGACATGCAAGGGGCGGTGAGGGATCTGGCCGGCTCCGAACAAAGCGCCTCCGCCAGAGTGCGCGAGGCTTTGGCCGAGATGCAGCAGCGCGAGCTGGCGCTCCGCATGAAGTACCTGGCGGAATGGATCCGGCGCGGGCTGGGGGCGTATGCCTGGCTGCGCGAGGCGCCGGTGACCGAGGGCCTGGAGCGCCTCCGGCGCCAGCTTGGCGAGGCGGAACGTGCGCTGGGCGAAAGCCCGAAATCGCGGGAGGGGCTCGAGGGCGCGCTGGCGCGCCTCGAAGAGCTTCGCAATCAGCTTCAGCGGCTCACCGACGAGATGGGACGCTCCCCAGAGGGCCGGCCCGGGGAGACTCGCGGCGGCGAACGCGCCCAGCCGGGCTCTCAGTCTCAGGGCGATCAGCGGGGCTCTCCGCAGGGAGGACAGGCGCCCGGACCCGGTGACCGTTGGACCGGTGGTTTCCAGTACGGCGGTACGGGGCCGTTCCGTTCTTTCTCGGCGATGAACACCGGCGAGCGCCAACCGCCCGAGTTCGGCTTTGAACCCCCGGCTGCCGACGTGCGCGCAGTCGAGCAGGCTTACCGGCAGAGCCTGCGTGACCTGGCCGAGCTCCGGCAGGCGCTCGGCGAACGCCCCGAGCTTGCTTCCGACGTTCAGGAGCTGATCCGCCAGATGCAGCGGCTCGACCCGAAGCGCTTTCCCGGCAACCCGGCGCTGGTTGAACAGCTACGCGCGCAACTGCTGCCGACGCTCGAACACGTCGAGCTCCGCTTGCGCCGCCAGCTCGAGGGGTCGGCGGAGGCGCGCACCGGGCCGGCGCAGCCGGTCCCTCCCGGCTATGCCGACGCCGTAGCAGAGTACTACCGGAAGTTGAGCCGGAGCCGGTGATCAGGCCAGATAGTCGCCCAGGCTGCTCAAGAATCGCTGCGGGCTGATCTGTTCGCCGCGGTTCAGCCGCTCGAGAAGCTCGTCGATGACGCGCTTGGCCTCCTCTTTGGTGTAGTTGCGCAGGAAGCCGTCCACGAAATGCTCCCCGGCCAGCGCCCGGGCGATCTCGATCTCCTTGTTGTGCTCGTCGAGCTCGGTGAAGTAGACGACGCGGTACTGGCCGCTGTAGGCGGTCTCCCGGTACACTTCGAACATCGTCTTCTCCGATTCGATCCCAGCCATGTCTTCACCGAAAATAGCACAGGCCGCATCCTCGCCTGCTTCCGTTGTTTCCGGTGCGGCCTCCGGCGGCTCAGTCCAGCCGCCGCGCTGCCCACAAAATCGCGTTATGCACCAGCCGGCGGAAGCCGGGGTGCCGCATGGTGGAGTCGCTATGGCCGGGCTGGATGTAGATCACCCGCGATTTCGCGTGCGGTCCGAGATAGACGGCCGGCCGGTCGTTCAGCGGATGGTCCGCTTCCATGAGCACGGTGATCTTTTCGGAGTGCCACATGTGGCGATACACCTCGTCGTGGATCGGCAGGGGTGGCACGCCCCGGAGCACCGGATGGCGCGCCATCGCCGGCACGGGTTTGACGACGAAATCGACGCCTTCTTTGTATTCGCTCGCCCGGTGCCCGTCAGCCGGCTTGATGAAATAGAACCCCCCGAGCACCTCCTCGCGCCACCAGCGCCAGTCCGGATAGGAGGCGATCGCGTGATGCACGGAAACGATGCCCTTGCCGCTTTCGATGAAGGCGCGCAGGTTCTCCCGCTCCGCCTCGCCGATCTGCTGGTGCATGTCGTGCAACAGCACGACGTCGTAGCGCTCGGCCATCTTCGGCCGGAAAGCCTCCGTGGTCGAGGTGGCGTGCTCCCAGCGGATGTCGCGCCGGCCTTCGAACAGCGTGTAGAAGGAAAGCGGATAGCTGTGCGCGCCCGTGACGACGAGCAGCCGTACCGCGTCCTTGTCCGGCCCGCGCACCGCCGCACTCACCGGGCCGATCGTGACCTCACCCGTCGCGGCCCATTCCGTACCCCGCACGAACGCCGTCACAAAGCCGGGCTGGTACATCGCCGCCAGATCGTGCCCCAGCGTCATATGGACCACGCGGCCCTCGCCGAAGTTGACGGTCCAGATCTGCGGCTCGTCTTTGCCGGTCCCCTTCATGGCCGGATCGCTGTAAGCCGAGGCGATGACGCGCGCGTTCGGACGCAGGTCCAGTTTGTGGTAGAGCTCGTCGTTGGCCAGGAACGTGGGCTCGAGTCCGCGGGCGATCGGATGATTTGGGTCGACCCATTTAACCGGAAAGACGTGCCGCACCGAGTGGCCGATGTTCTCGGGCTTCCAGCTCGCCCCCAGCATCTCAGCGTAAGCCGCCCATCCGCTGTCGCCCGTCGACGAGGCTACCCAGCGGCCGTCCCTGAACTCCATGCCGAAGAAGCGCCCGTAGCTGACCCCGTGGACGGCGATCATGCCCTTGCCCCCGCGCACGAAGGCCTCGACCGCCCTCTCCGACTCCCCGCCCCAGCGGGGGCCGTTGTAGTTGAGCACCAGCACGTCGTAGGGGTCGAGTGTCGCCGCCGTCAGGCCGCGCGGCTCCTCGAGCAGCTTCACCTCGAAGCGGCCCGTGTCCTCGAGCACCCGGCGCAGAAACGGTGCCGTCTCGCGCCAGTCGTGATACGGCAAATCGGTCTGGCCGGTGATCACCAGCACGCGCAGGGTGGCCGCCTGGATGGCGCCTGAAAGTGCCAGCGCCAGGAAAACGGCTGGGACGAGATGCATCATTCCTCCACTTTTCTCGGGCAACGCATTCATTGTAACCACCGCGCGGTCCGGACAAAATCGGGGATTGAGTGTACTGTCCCCGATTTTGCTGCTATCCTGCGGGCGGAGGAGAGGGTTCCCATGTATGAGTCCTTCGGCGCCGTCGTCGACGGCTCCCGCGTCCAGTTCCGGCTCTTCTTTCCCGACAATGCCGTCGACCCGTCCCAGTACGTCCGCGGCGGCCTGCCCCACATCCGCGAAATTCGCGTCCGCGGCGACTTCCAGCGCGCGCTCGGAGGAATCG
The DNA here is from genome assembly GCA_938003835.1 of uncultured Bryobacteraceae bacterium. Classification (GTDB taxonomy): domain Bacteria; phylum Acidobacteriota; class Terriglobia; order Bryobacterales; family Bryobacteraceae; genus CALKXJ01. The sequence continues at coordinate 372,076 of CALKXJ010000008.1, forward strand.
ATTGGGATTTTTCCACCGCGCCTGTCATGCGCTGCGAGCCCCATCCGAGCGGCTGGCTTTGGCGCGCGGAAATCGCCGGGCTCCCGGAGGGTTACTACCAGTACAAGTACTTCGTCACCTTCGAGAACGAAACCACCCGCTGGTGCTCCGATCCCTGCACCCGCTATGGCGGCGCCGACGAGCACGAAAACGCCGCCTTCGTCATCGGCGGCAATTTCACCCCGGTGCGCCCGCTCGTACGCCCGCTACCGCTCAAGGATCTCGTGCTCTACGAGTTGATGATCGACGACTTCACCGCCCAGTACCGCGGCGCGCTCGCGCCGGTCGATGCCGTCGCCCGGAAACTCGATTACCTCGAACAGATCGGCGTCAACGCCGTGGCTTTCATGCCCTGGACCGCTTCACCGGGCGGCGGCTTTAGTTGGGGTTACGATCCCGTGCAGTTTTTCGCCGTCGAGTACCGCTATGTGCACGACCCGGCGACACCCGCCGACAAGCTGTTCAAGCTCAAAAGCCTCATCAATGCTCTGCATGACCGCAACATCCATGTCATCATGGACGGCGTCTTCAACCACGTCCGCGCCGGCCTCGATCCCAACCACGGCTTCCCCTATTTCTGGCTCTACCTGAATCCCGCCGATTCGCCCTACATCGGTCCCTTCGAACGCGGCGGCTTTTTCGAAGAGTTCGACTACCGCAATGGCTGCGTCGGCGAGTTCATCCGCGACGTCTCCCTCTACTGGCTGGACTCTTTTGGCGTCGACGGCATTCGTTTCGACTACACCCTCGGCTTCTTCCGCCGGGGCTCGCCGGAGCTGGGCATCGCCAAGCTGGTGGCAGAGCTCAAGGAGGCCCTGGCCCAGCGCGGCCGGCTCAACGTACCGCTCATTCTCGAGCACCTTACCGATGACCGCTATCAGGCGATCGACGACACCAATCGCATCTCGGCTGACGCCTGCTGGTTCGATCCCTTCCTCTTCGAATCGCAGCGCTGCGCCCGCGGCGGCGCCGTCGACGGGCGGCTGCTCCGCGTGCTGAATGCAAGCCTGGACTTTGCGCCCGGCAAAGGCCCGGTCACCTACATCGAGAACCACGACCATTCGACCATCGTCGCCGAGGCCGGCGGCCGTTCCCGCTGGTTCAAGACCCAGGCGCCCGCCATCACCCTGCTCACTTCACCCGGCACCCCGATGATCCACAACGGCCAGGAGTTCGGCGAGGACTACTGGTTGCCGCACGAGGGTCCGGACCGCGTCGAGCCCAAGCCCCTGCGCTGGGCGGAGCGCGCGTCCGGGAGCGGCGACTTCGCCGGCGAGCGCCTCTCCGACCTCTACCGGCGGCTCATCGGGATCCGCCGCGACCATCCCGCGCTGCGCTCACCGAACTTCTTCCCCTACCCGTTCAATCACCCCGACGGCTACGGCGCGTTTCCGGAAAAAGGCGTCGTCGTTTATCACCGGTGGGATGAACGGGAACGCTTCATCATAGCGGTCAACTATTCGGACTGGGACCAGTGGTTGGACATTCCGTTTCCGGCCAACGGCGCCTGGGAGAATCTGCTGAATCATGAGACGGTGACGGTGACCGGCTGGCGGCTCGAGAATTATCGCGTTCCGTCCAACTGGGGCGCCATCTTCTTCCAGAGCGTCTGAAGCGGCTCACCAGACCTGCGCTTCGTCGGCCAGCGGCAGCTCGACGGGCGCCCGGAGCCTGGCCGACTGATACATCGCCAGAGCCCACTCGAGCGTCGCCCGGGCGCTCGTGAACGGAATCATCGGCTCCCGATCGGTCTCAATGGCTTCGATCATGTCTTCGATCAGCCGCTGATGATCCTCGAAGCCGAGGTCGGCGGCGCCGGTGGCGCCCGTGGCCGCGCCCGCCCTGCCGTATGTGCGCACGAGGTCGTCCTCCGGCCGCTCGTCGCGGAACCGCCAGGTCTCGATCCGCTCTCCCACCATGATCGCCGTGCCGTTCTCCCCGTTCAGCTCGATGCGGACGTCGGTGCCCGGCCACAGAGCCGTCGAGGCCTGAACGACGCCCTGGGCGCCCGAGCGGTAGTCGACAAAGGCCAGCAGCGTGTCCTCGAGCTCGATGCCCGGATGCGCCAGGTTGCTCATGCGCGCCTCGACGCGCGCCACCGGACCCGCCAGGTAGTACAGCAGATCGATGTAGTGGAACGCCTGCTGGATGGTGACGCCGGCGCCGAAGCGCCGCTCCAGCCGCCAGGCATCCATGCGGTAGTAATCCGCCGCGCGGAACCATTTCATGTAGGTGTCGGCGTGCAGCAGCCGGCCGAAGCGGCCCTGCTCGACGGCCCGCTTCATCGCCTGAATGGCCGCGCGCGTGCGGCACTGGAGCACGACTCCGGCCTTAACACGCGCCTCCTGGCAGCGGGCGGTCATCTCATCCACCTCGCGAAGCGACATCGCCGGGGGCTTCTCCACCAGGACGTGCTTGCCCGCCCCGGCCGCCTTCATCACCGCGTCGAAGTGCAGGTGGTTGGGCGTCAGCACGTTCACCACCTGAACGCGCTCGTCCTCGAGCAGTTCCTCCAGGCTCGCGTAGCCCGTGCAGGGAAACTGCGCGACAAACTTCGCCCGGCGCGCCTCGTCCGGCTCGGCGACGCCCACCAGCTCGCCTTTGCCCGAGGCGAGAATCGCCCTGGCGTGAAACGGCGCGATCAGGCCCGCGCCGACCAGACCGAAACCCACTTTCATTTCCTGCTCCTTAATCGCGCCCGCACCAGGTCTCAATCAGGCGCACCAGGACCGCGGCCGCGTCAGCGATCTGGCGCCAGGCGATGCGCTCCTCGTTGGAGTGCGCCACCCCGAGGTCGCCCGCGCCGAAGACCACGGTCGGGATCTTGAGCTGGTTGTTGTAAAACCAGGAATCGCACGAGGCCGTCATCGCCGTCACTTCTCCGGTCAGGCCCAGCTCGCGCGCCGAGGCCGCAAGCGAGGTTACGAGAGGATGCGAGGGATCGAGCACGTGCGCGTCGTGGCGGTACATGAATTCGAGCGTGAAATGCTGCTTGAGCCAGGCGTCGCCTTCATCGAGAATCGCCTGCCGCAGCTCGGCCATCACCTCGTGCCGCGTCTTGTTGGGCAGCAGTCCGAGTATGCCTTCGAGCACCGCCCGCGAAGGCGCCGTCGCCGGCCAGTTGCCCGCCTGGAGTTTGCCGAAGGTGATGGGCATCGGATTCGGGAAGCGGTCAAACAGCGGGATCCCGCGCGAGGCGGCAAGCAGCCGGGCGTGATACCGCTCGAAGATCTCCATGACGCGCACCGCCATCTTCAGCGCGCTGATCGTCTCCTGCGCCCTCCCGCTGTGACCCGGCCGCCCGGCAAGCGTCACGCGGAACCAGACCGCGCCCCGCACCGACGGCAGAATCTGAAGTGCGGTCGGCTCGAGCACGATGCAGGCGTCGGCCGTCTCGCCGCGGCGCACCATCGCGAGCGTCCCGTTGCCGCCTACCTCCTCCTCGACCACCAGATGCACGAGCACATCGCCCGCCGGCTCGACGCCCAGCTCTCGGGCCGCCTTCAGGGCCGTGTAGATCACCGCGATCTGCCCCTTGGCGTCGCAAGCGCCCCGCCCGAAGATCTCCCCGCCGGCGATGCGAGGATCGAAGGGCCGCTCATGCCCTTCGGAGGCGGGCACCACGTCGATGTGAGTGTTCATGAGCAGCGATCGGCCGCCGCCCGTGCCAGGCCGCTTCAGCCGCAGGTTGAACCGCCCTTCGTAGTCGAGATCCGGAATCGGGTTCGAATAGTCCTCGTCCTGACGCAGAGCATTGCTCAACGGCACGCGCTCGACCTCGGCGAGCGGCGCGAAACGTTCAGCGGCGCATTCAAGAGCCGCCGACTCCTGGCCGGGCAGGGAAGGGAACCGGATCAGCTCGCAGAGGAACTCCTCGGCCGAGCGGCGCTCCGCCTCGACCGCCGCCCGAATCTGATCCATCGACACCGTGGTCATCCCTCAATTCTCCTTGACGGCGGCGTCCACCGGCTCACGCCGCCTCCGCCTTGGCCACATAGCGCGGCGGCAGCCCGGCCACGAACCGGTCGATCTCGAGCACGATCAACTCGCGGATCCGCCACGCGGCGTCCTCGCTGTACCAGGCCAGGTGCGGCGTCAGGATGACGTTTCGCGCCGAAAATAGCGGATGATCCGGCGGCGGGGGCTCGCGCTCGAAGACGTCGATCGCCGCGCCCGCGATCGTGCCGTTGTTGAGCGCTTCGGCCAGCGCCACCGTGTCCACCATCGGCCCGCGCGAGGTGTTCACCAGGCACGCGGTGGGCTTCATCATCCGCAGGGTGTCACGGTTGACGATGTGCCGCGTCTCGCGCGTCAGCGGCGTATGCACCGTCACGAGATCCGATTCCCGGAACATCGTCTCCTTGTCCACCACCTGGATGCCGAGCTCGCGCTTGCGCTCTTCGCTCAGGTAAGGATCCACGATCCGGAAGTCGACGCCGAACGACTGAAGCTTCTGGTAGACCCGGCTGCCGATCCGGCCGCAGCCCAGGATGCCCACCGTGCGCCCGGCGATGCGCCAGATCGGAATCACGTCGGCGAAGTCCCACTGCCCGCGCGCCGAGGAGGCGTCCAGCACTTTCCGGCTCGTCTCGATCCGCCGGGCGCAGGCCAGCATCAGCATGATGGCGTGCTCGGCCACCTCCTCGGTGCAGTAATCCGGGATGTAGCAGCAGGGAATGCCTGCCCGTTCGAGCGCCGCCAGATCGACATTGTCGTAGCCGACGCCGTGCCGGATCACCAGCCGGCAACGCTCCCAGCCGGCGACGATCTCCGCTGTCACCGGCACCATGTTGACAACCACGACGTCGGCGTCCCGCGTGGCTTCGATCACCCGCTCGGCGCTCGTGAACTTGAGCTGGTAGGCGGCAAACTCGATGCCGCGGCGCGCCATCTGGGCCGCCTCCCATTCGAGATCCGGCTCGATGTAGTCCGTAACGACAACCTTCATTCCTCTCCGGCGCCCCCTTGGTCTTTTTTCGAGCCGAGCCGGACCGTGCGGCCCGTTTCGGCCGACTCGTAGATCGCCTCGGCTACTTCGATCGCCCGCAGGCCGTCTTCGGCCGCCACCGGCGGCGGCCCGCCCGTGCGGATCGCCTGCCTGAGCGCGCGCAGGTAGTCCACCCCCATCACTCCCCCGTAGCCCTCGACAGCTTCGAGCTCGAAGAAGATCTCGCGCCTGGGCGCCCAGGCAAATTCGGCGGCGTCGCTACACACGAACAGCTTCTCCCGCACGCCCTCGAACGACGGGCTCCAGGCGAGCACCCCGCGCGTGCCGCGCAGCCCGAGATACAGGTCGCGCCCGTGCGGGTAGGCATCCGGCACCGTGTAGCTGATGTCGAGCGCCGCCACCGTCCCCCGCGCGAAGACGGCCAGAGCGAAGGAATTGTCCTCGATGTCGTAGGCCGGGTTGACCTTGACGTTCTTGGCGGTGACCTCCACCACCTCGTCTTCGAGCAGCCAGCGGAACAGGTCGATCCAATGCACGCCGAGATTGAACATCGGACCGCCGCCGCTCAGGCGCCGCTCCAGCATCCATGCGGCCTTGCCCTCGATGTAGCGGTGAACGCGCCCGGCCGCGCAGCGGCCCTCGCAGCCCACAACCTGCCCGAGAATGCCGCTTTCGACGAAGCGTTTCATCTGGCGCACTACCGGGTGGCAGCGCCACACATAGGGCGCCGTCAGGATCACGCCGGCCCTGCGCGCCGCCTGCACCGCCCGCGCCAGATCGCGCGAGTTGGCCGCCATGGGCTTCTCCACCATCACATGGAGGCCGCGCTCCGCGCAGGCAACCGCCGCCTCCGGGCACTCGGCATGGGGCAGAAAGATGGCTGCCAGCTCGATCTGCTCCTGCTCGAGCATCCGGCGCCAGTCCTGGTAGGCCGCAACTTGGAAATCCCTGGCGAACGCATCCAGCAGCTCGGCATCGGCCTCCGCCGCCGCGCACACCTGCCATCCTCCCGCTGCCCGGAAGGCCGCCATGTAGGCTCTCGGGTGCAGGTGCCGCAGCCCGATCAGACCCACCCGCACGGGACGCGCCGAAAGATCTTCGCTCATGGTTTCAAGCTCGCCAGTGTATGCCGCCGCGAGGGACCTGCGCAAATCAGGTGCGCCGGTTCGCCGCTCGCCAGACCAGATACCCGGCGGGCGGCAGCGCCGCGGCGATGCCGAATGCCGTCGCGTAGCGCCCGAGATCGAACAGGCGGCCGAAGACGGGCATCATCACGGCCACGGCGCCCGACCAGGCGGCCGAGCCGATGCCGGAAATCAGACCGGCGTAGCGCGACGAATACAGATCGGTGGCGTGGGCGATCGAGAGGATAATGAATCCCGCGGCGGAAAACATGGCCAGGAAAAAGCCTGCCATCGCCAGGCGCAGGCTTGCCGTCCACGGCACCGCCGCCAGCGGCAGGGCTAGCAGGGCGGCCGCCGCCAGCAGCCGCTTGAGCAGCGCCGCACGGCCACCGGGACGCGCAGCGCCGCGATCGGCCAGCCAGCCCCAGAAAAAGTAGCCGATCTCCCAGCCCAACGGGGGGATCCAGAGCAGCTTGCCGATCAGGGCCTGGCTTGCTCCGAGCACCCGACTCAGGTAGAGAGCCGACCCGTAGATTACGAACGCAATCGGCAGGGCTCCGGCGGCATAAAGCAGCCCGAAACTCCACAGGCGCACGTCCGAGGCGCGCATCCGGTCGCCGCCTTCCGTCCTGTCCGCGGCGCGCGGGTGCGCTCGTATGTCCGGCCTCCGGCTGACGAAGGCCCACAGCGCCAGCCATGCCGCGCCGATCAGCCCGGTAAATAGGAACGCTGCCCGCCAGCCCCACCAGAGCGCGATCGGGGTGATCAGCAGGGGGGTCACGACGGCGCCGAGCGAGCCGCCGCTGTAGGCCACGGCGATGCCGCGCGAGCGTTTCGATGGCGCCAGCGTCTGCACCGCCACGCGCAGGCCGCCCGGAAAGGTGGCGCCTTCGCCGAAGCCCAGCACCGCCCGCGCCAGCGCAAACCCGGCAAAGCCCGAGGCCAGCGCGTGTGACGCCGAGGCCAGCGTCCACACCGAGACCGCCAGAACCATCCCCCAGCGCACGCCCCAGACATCGAGCGCCCGGCCCCAAAGCGGATTGCCGATCATGTAAGCGACCGAGAAGGCCGATATCACCAGGCCGTACTGCTCGGCCGTCAGGTGCGTCTCAGCAAGAATCGTCGGAGCCAGCAAGGCCAGCGTGTTACGGTCCACGTAACTGATGAAGGAGACCAGCAGCATGGTCGCCGCCGGTCCCCACACCGACAGGAAGTTCGCCAAGGAGTCCCGGGACAAGTTGACCGAGCGGGCTCAGGACTCGGCCGGGGCCTCAGGCTCCGCCCACGGCCGGCTGTGATCGGCAGTCACGCTCCAGGTTCCCGGCGGGGAAATCAGGCTGAAGATCGACCACGGCCCGGGTACCCACGGGTAACGGTCGATGACCGTTTCGTCGACCTCCACACCCCAGCCCGGCTCGCGCGGCACGGTGAGCTGGCCGCGCTCGATCTCGAGCGGCCTCTTGAGGATCTCCGTCGCTAGCGGGAAGGGGTACATCGTCTTCAGCCGCTCCGTCGAGTAGACCGGGTACTCCAGCCACTCGACCACCGACTCCGGCCAGCAGATTCCCAAGTGCGCCGCGGCGATGACTTCCAGGTCGGTTCCCCAGCTATGAAAGGCGAATCGCAAGCCTTCGCGTTCGATCACGGCCAGGATCCGCCGCCCGGTCGGAAAACCGCCCTGGCAGACGACATCCATCTGCACGTAATCGACGCACTGGTTCGTGATGAGATCGAGGTAACGCTCCTCGCTCGGCTCGTGCTCGCCGCTCGCCAGGGGGACGATCTCTTTTTCACGGAACCTCCGGTATGCCTCATGGTCGTCCGGCGGGATGGGCTCCTCGAGCCAGGCGATGCGGTAGGCGGCCATGCGACGCGCCACCTCTTCGATGGTGGCTTCGCCGTAGCTGCGGTCCCCCATCCGCCACCAGGTGTGGGCGTCCACCATCAGCTCGATGTCCGGCCCCACGGCCTGGCGCATCAGCCGCACCGTCTCCACGTCCTGCTCCGGTCCCAGCGCCGGGCGCATCTTGTAAGCCGAGAAGCCGAGGCCGGCGATTCCCGCCGCCTCCTCGGCGTACGCCTCCGGCGGCTGGTACATCCCCGCGCTGCCGTAGAGGCGGATCTTGTCCCGCACCCGCCCGCCGATCAGCTCCGAGACGGGCAGCCCTTTCAGCTTGCCGTAGAGATCATAAAGGGCCAGCTCCACGCCCGCGTAGAGCTTCACCAGCTCGGCGTCGGCGCCGTGATCCTTGAGGAACTGGATCCGCAGCGCGTCCGGATCTCCCAGACGACGGCCTTCGAGAAACGGCGCAATCGCCTGCTCGATTTGCCTGTGCGCGCGCTCGCTCCCTTGGCCCGGGCCATAGCCCACCAGGCCGTTTTCCGCCTCGATGCGCACGAGCATCGCGTCGCGCTTCAGGATTAGGCGCTCCCCTCCCCAGTAGGTCAGCTTCACCGGCTCGGGGAAAGCGTAGGAGAGAAGGAAGGACCGGACGCTCTCGATTCGCATTAGCTATTAGGATTCTGCGCCCGGCCGGGCCTTGTCAACCGAAGTGAAACGAAATGTTCCGCAACAGGTCTGTTTCAGGCCAGCAGGCCGCCGTGACCCAGGCAGGCCAACTCCCAGCCCGAGACGCGGTAGCGAGCCAGCATGGGCGGCAGCAGCAGGTCGACGACGTTCGGCTTGGCCGAGCGGAAGCAGCCCGGCGCCGACACCACCGGAATGTCATCCCGGTAGCCCAACAGCAGCAGGTTGCCCGGCTCGACGGGCGCGAGGAACTTCTCGATGTGACAGCCCACACGCAGCATGGCCCGGCCGATGACATCCTCCGGACCGGCCGGCGCCGTCGTGGAGGCCATCAGTACCACCGAGGGCCGAACCCGGAGCAGGTGCTCCAGCGCCCGGCTCACCGCGCCCTCCTCCTCAGTGACCGCCAGGACGAAATTCGCCCGCGCCCCCAGCCGCTCCAGCCGCTGGGTCATGATGTTCTCGAAAAGTTGCCGCGCCCTTTCGCCGCTCATTGGATCGCTGTAAAGCACAGCGACGACGGGATTCCGGATCGGCCGCGCCTGGAGAATCGGGCCCCGGTCCCGGAGGATGGAAATGACGGCGTCCAGTTGCGTTCGCGCCACGGCAAACGGCGCGCTCTTCACCGTCGCCACGCGCTGGCCGGCCCGGGCGTAGCGGAAATTCGGCACCGTGGCGATGACGATGCTGGCCGTGTAGTTGATCAGCCGCAGCAGCTCGTCGTCGATCAAGGCGCAGGCGTTCTCCGTGGCGATCAGGTTCGCCCGCCCGCCCGCCGCCAGGCGGATCTCCAGAGCGCCGCAACTCATCTCGCTGCCCACCGTGAGCACGGCCTCGTCCTCGCCGACCTCGCCCTCTTCGAGCTCGGTCACCCAGACCTGTTCCATCCCCTCCATTTCGAGGAGCTTGATGTCCTCCTCGCTGATGACGTGGCCCTTGGAGAATAACTTCTTGCCCCCCGGACGGAATACCGTACAACAAAGCACGCGACCAGCGGACTCCCTGATATCGACCGTCTGTGGCCTCATTGTGACTCTCCCAACGAGCGCAGAGTAATATGAGTACTGGTTCCTTACCTATTTACACTACACCTCAGTGGGAAATCAAGGTTATTCCTCTCATTTTGTTGAAATTGTCACCGAATTTCGGGGCGAACCAGTTACTCTGATCCGAGGATGTCTAGTACTTTAAAGGGATGGGTACCGACCGCGCGTTCACCGCAGGTCCGCTCGGGCGCCGTCTCAGCCGCTCTTGACGGAGGGCAACTGGATCAGAACGGCTTCCGGATCCCGGTGGTAGGCCTCGAGCTCGCCCCGAAGCGCCGCCTCGACCACCTCCGGCCGGTCCAGGTACTTCACCATGGCCACCTCGTCGCAGCACTGGAACTTCGGGCACCTCATGCAGTCCTTCCAGGCTTTGAGCGGCAATTCGGATCGATCCACCTCGTGGTAGCCCAGCTTCTCGAAAAAGCGCGGCACATAGGTGAACAAAAACAGCAGCTCCAGACCGCTCTGGCGTGCTTCGTCTTCGAGCTGGGTGGCGAGCAGGCTGCCCAAGCCGCGTCCCTGCCAGGCCTTGGCCACGGCCAGCGAGCGGATCTCCCCGGTCGACGGCGTGTAAAAGTGCAGCGCTCCGCAGGCGGCGATCGCTCCGTCGTCGTCGACGAGCAGAAAGTCTCGCAGGCTTTCGGCCATCTCGAATTCGGTGCGCGGCAGCATCACCCCCTGGCTCGCATAGCCGTTGATCAGCTCGAGCAGAGCCGGGATATCTCGCATGGTCGCCTTGCGGACGCGCATTTCCCCTCAGGCCACCAGCCGGGTCCCGGCCGGATCGCCGGCCAGCAGCCGGGCGATGATGCCGTTTTCCGAGCCGGGCGCAATCACGATCTCGCCGACGCCGCGCCGCAGGGCGTCCCCTGCGGCATTGAGCTTGGCCTGCATTCCCCCGGTGGCGATGCCGTCGCGGATCAGCCGTTCAGCCTCGGACCAAGCCAAACGCCGAAGCCTCTCTCCCGCAGCGCCCCGGACGCCGTCGACGTCGGTAAGAAAAAACAGACGCTCTGCGTGGAAACCCGCCGCGCAGGCCACCGCCATCTGGTCGGCGTTGACGTTGTAAATGTTGCCCCGGCGGTCGCCCGCCACGCACGCCACCACGGGCAGATATCCCGCCTCGGTCAGCGTTTCGAGCAGGCTCCCGTCGGACGCCGTCACCCGCCCCACGGCGCCCAGCTCCTCGGCGAGGGGCTCGGCTTCGGCCAACAGGGCATCGATGCCGCTCAGCCCCACCGCCCGCGCCCCGGCCGCATTGAGCGCCGCGACGAACTGGTGGTTCACCGTGCCGGCAAATACCTTCAACACGGCGTCGAGCACCTCCGGGGTCGTCACGCGCAGGCCGTTGACGAACCGACTCTCCACGCCCCGCTCGGCCAGATACCGCGTCATCTGCCGGCCGCCGCCGTGCACCACCACCAGCCGCACGCCGCCGCGGGAAGCCTCGGCCAGTTGGCGACTGATGCGTTCGCGCGGCTCCGCCTCGTCGAGCAGCGTGCCGCCCACCTTGATCAGCACCCGCACAACAGCCCCTCCGTCTCTTCGAAGCCGAGCATGAGGTTCATGTTCTGCACCGCCTGCCCGGCGGCGCCCTTCACCAGGTTGTCGATCACGCTCACCACGACGGCCCGCCCGGTCTTCGGATCCAGCTTGAAACCGATGTCGCAGAAATTGGTGTGCTGGACGCACCGGAGATCGGGCAGCGTGCCGGGCTCGTAGAGCCGCACGAACGCCTCGGCGCCGTAACGCTCTTCGTAGACGCCGAGCATCCGCTCCGCCGTGCAGCCGTCCGCCGTGCGGAAGTAAATGGTCTCGAGAATCCCCCGGTCCAGCGGGAGCAGGTGCGCCGTGAAGGCGAATTCCGCTTCTTCGAGGCCCGAATTCTGCAACACCTCCGGCACATGCCGGTGGTCGAGAACCGAATATGCGGAGAAATTTTCGGTCACCTCGCAGAAACTCGTCTTGAGGCTCGGCTTGCGTCCGGCGCCGCTCACGCCGCTCTTGGCGTCGCAAACGATGCCCGAGGCGCGATCGGCGATTCCGGAGTCGACCAGCGGTCGCACCGCCAGATTCGCCGCAGTGGGGTAGCAGCCCGGGTTGGCCACCAGGCGCGCCCTGCGGATCCGCTCGCGGTAAAATTCCGGCAGGCCGTAGACGGCTTCGGCAAGCAGCTCCGGGTGCGTATGCTCCTCGCGGTACCACCTCCGGTAGATCGCGGCCTCGCGCAGCCGGAAGGCCCCGCTCAAGTCGATCAGCTTGGCCCCGGCTCCGAGCATCGCCGGCGCCAGCTCCATGGAAACCTCGGCGGGCGTGGCCAGAAAGACCAGCTCGAGTTCGCCGTCTTTGACCGCCTCGGCGCTTGCGCTCAGGCGCGGCAGTGCGCGGTGGCCGCGGGGCTGGGGGCGGTCCGTGGCGTCCGAGCGGTGCTCGAGCAACCAGGGCTCCACGCCGCGGTGCCGCATCAGGATCTTGACCAGTTCGGCGCCGCTGTAGCCGCGGAAGCCGACCACTCCAACGCGTCGCATCTGTTTAAATATTCTCTCTGATGAATAAATATAACACAGCCCGGGCTACCGCTGCTCGGCGAGCGAACGCTCGGCCAGATCCCCGATCACCGGCAGCCGGTAGGTTTCGCTCTGGCTGGTCTTCACCAGCATGAAGACCCAGACCAGCACGAGCAGCCCCTTGAGCAGCCCGACGACGCCGGCACGCACCCCGGGGGAGGGCGCCATGCCCAGAAACGGCGCGATGGCCCAATCCACCAGAAGCCAGGCCACGAACAGGTAAAGCCCCTGGAAGGCATGGAAGCGCACGGTCCGGTCCTGCTTGAAGCGCTCGGAGGCGAGCACGACGATCGCGGCAATCCAGCCCACCACCGGGAGGTAGCACAGCAGCGCGGCGTTGCGTGCGGATAGGCCCGAGAAGATCTTCCCGGGCGGCGCCGGAACACCGGGCTGGCGGGCGCCGCAGTGCGCGCAGTAGGCGTCCGTTTCGGAGACCTGCGCTCCGCACTGGCAGCAGTACGGCATCTTTGGCTCCCCTCATTATGCTTTACGGCGCCGTTTGGGTTGGGGTTCCCCCGGCGCGGATTGCTATCATAGCCTAAGCCATCTTCTGACCTCACCGGGCAATGTTGCTGGAAGCGACTTCGCACGAGTGGACTGCCGAAGAGATCCGCAGCCTGATTCGCACCCGGCTTCTGCCGCACTTTGCCGAGCTGGCCCGGTGCCGCTCGACCCGCGAGCTGCACGCTCATCCTCTTTACCGGAGCCTCGAGCCCATCATCCGCCGCGTGATGGACTCGCCCGAGATCGGCCGTTTCGGCCCCCAGGAGCCCCCGGCGAAGGCGGCCTACCGGTTCCTGGCCTGGAACATCGAGCGCGGCATTCAACTCGACGGCCAGCTTGAGGCCTTCCGTTCGCATCCGTATCTGAGGACCTGCGACGTGCTGCTGCTCACGGAGACCGACGTCGGCATGGCGCGCTCGGGCAACCGGGATGTCGCGCAGACGCTGGCCCGCGAGCTCGGCATGCATTACGCCTTCGTTCCCTGTTATCTCAACCTCGGCAAAGGTTCCGGCGTCGAACGCGACGTGGAGGGCGACAACGAGCTTGGCTTGCATGGCAACGCCTTGCTGAGCCGCTATCCCTTCCGGAGGGTTCGCGCCATCCCGCTCGAGAACGGCATCGACAAGATGTCCAGCCGCGAGCAGCGCATCGGCTCGCAGGTGGCCGTCGCTGCCGAGATCCTCTTTCCTAACCTGACGCTGACCGCCGTCACGGTGCACCTGGACGCTAACTCGAGCCAGAGGCACCGCGCCGAGCAGATGCAGACCATCCTGGATGCGATTCCGCCCGAGGGGCCTGCCGTCATTGGCGGTGACTGGAACACCAGTACCTACAACTCCTCGAGCGCTTTCTACGCCATCATGGGTTACTGGCTGCGGGTAATGATGGGTCCCACCAACGTCATCCGCAATCACTACCTGCACCCCGAGCGGCGCTTCGAGCGCAGACTCTTCCGGCTGCTCGAGAGCCGCGGCTTCGACTACAAGCAGGCGAATTGCCTGGGCGAGTACACCGTCTATTACGACTTCGCCGACTACCGCACCTACCGCGGGCTCTCCGAGTGGGTGCCGGAGTGGTGCTTCCCCTTCATCCGCTGGGCGCTGCGCAATCACGACGGGCGCTGTCCGCTCAAGCTGGACTGGTTCGCCACGCGCGGGCTCCGCGTTTCTAATCCGGTCGTGGTACATGACTTCCGCGAGGAAGGCCGGCCGCTCTCGGATCACGACCCCGTGGGCCTGGACGTGCTCGCCTGAGGGGCTTGCCGGCCGGTTTTGTATCATGAGAAAACTATGGGAGATCCAGCAGGCGGCGCCTCGGAGAAGTCCTTAGCCGAGCAGATCTTCGAGCTCGAACGCAAGTACCTGGTGCAGAACTACGCCCGGCTTCCGGTGGTGCTGGAGCGGGGCCGGGGCTGCTATGTCTACGACGTTTCCGGCAAGCGCTACCTCGACCTGATCACCGGCATCGGGGTGAACGCGCTCGGCCATGCCCACCCGCGGATCCTCAAGGTGATCAAGGATCAGGCGGGGAAGCTCATCCACTCCTCGAACCTCTACTACCACCCTTTTCAAGGGCCGCTAGCCAAGCGTCTGGCCGAGCTGAGCGGGCTGGAGCGCTGCTTTTTCTGCAACTCCGGGGCGGAGGCCATGGAGGCCGGCCTGAAGATGATCCGTGCCCACGGCTCGCGTCTTTCCCCGGAGAAGTTCGAAATCGTCTCGCTGGACAATTCTTTCCACGGCCGCACGCTGGGAGCGATCTCCGTCACCGGTCAGCCCAAGTATCGCAAAGACTTCGAGCCGCTTCTGGCCGGCGTGCGCTTTGTGCCGCCGAATGACATCGGCGCACTCGAGCAGGCGGTGAGCGACCGCACGGCCGGCATCTTGCTCGAGGGCATTCAAGGCGAGGGCGGTGTGCGCCTCATCGATGCGGCGTTTGTCCGCCAGGCGCGGGAATTGGCCGACCGGTTCAATGCTCTGCTGCTGTTCGACGAGATTCAGTGCGGCGTGGGCCGCACGGGCAAGTTCTTCTCCTATCAGTTGCTGGATCCGCCGCCACTGCCGGACATCGTGACGGTGGCCAAGCCGCTAGCGTGCGGGCTGCCGTTTGGCGCTGTGATCGCGAACGAGAAGGCGGCCTCGACGCTTCCGCCGGGGCTGCACGGTTCGACCTTTGGCGGTGGGGCGCTGAGCTGCCGGGTGGCGCTGGAATTTCTTGACATCCTGCATGAACTCCTGCCATCTATCCCTCGAATTTCAGGCTACTTTCGCATCCGCTTGGAGGATCTGGCCCGGCACTACGCCTTCGTCAAGGAGATTCGCTGTTACGGCCTGATGATCGGCATCGAGTTGGCCATCCCCTGCAAGAGCCTCGTGGAAGACGCCCTGAGCCGCGGCTTGCTCATCAACTGCACGCAAGAGCGAGTCATCCGGCTGTTGCCGCCTTACATCCTCACGGAGGCCGACATCGACCGCGCCATCGACATCCTCGACAAAGTCTTCCGGAAAGGACGGGAAATCTTTGTTGAGTCGGGCCTTGCCGACGAGTTGATCCGTCACTGACCGATCCGCAGTCGCCCCCGAGCCGTTCCACCCGCTTGCCGGGCTCGCTCGCCGGCCTGTATCATTGGACCCGGATACCCGAGATCGAAGGCAGGTGCAGCGGGCCGCAAGACGGCCTGCCAGGCCTGCGGCATCACGGGGGTGAGACTTATGCTCGACCGCAGAGATTTTCTTCGCACCGGCGCCGGCGCCATCTTGCTGCCGGCGTCCGCTTGCCGCCGCCGGCTGGGCAAGCCGCTCAAGCCGGAGGCGGTCTTGGGCGGGCTGAGGCGCGAGTCCGGCCCGACGCCGATTCCCGATGCGCAGTGGTTCTTGGCCGAGGAGGTCGGCGACGGCCTGGAGTACCGGTTCGCCCCGGGCACTCTTGCCGGCGCCCGCTATCTGGTGGCCGACATGCTCCTGGACGGCAATCATCTCATCATCTTCACCATCACTCTTCAGGAGGGCGAAAAGGGCCGCGCCTTCCATTTCCGTTTCGGCGGACTCAACCAGTGCGGGCTCCGGATGCGCCTGCCGTTGAGCCTCGTGGATCAGAACCGCTGGGGCATCGAGCGGGAGGGCGCCTTTCTCAAACCGCGTTGCGCGGGGGACCGGGTCGATCTGGCGAAGGTGGACCGGCTCACTTTCCGCGTCTCGCGCAAGAGTCCCCTGCCCGCCCGCTGGTGCATGACCGAGCTGATGTACTCGAGCGGGGAGGTCGAGAAGCTCGCCCAGCCGGCTCTCCCCAAGGGCCCGCTGCTCGACGAGCTCGGCCAGAGCACCCTGCACGAGTGGCCGGCGAAGACGCGTAGCGTGGCCGAGTTGCAGCAGCGGCTGCGGGCGCAACTGGCCGAGGCGCCAAAGCAGTCCTGGCCGGAGAGCTTCTCGCGCTGGGGCGGCTGGAAGGCGCGCCGCCTGATGAAGCCCCCCGGCTTTTTCCGCACCCATTACGACGGCAAGCGCTGGTGGCTGGTGGATCCGGACGGCTACGCCTTCTGGTCTGCGGGACTGGACTGCGTCCGTGTCGACACCATGGCCCGCTACGACGGCCTGGAGAGCGCGCTCACCTGGCTGCCGGACGCTGCCGGAGAGTTCAAGGATGCGCACTCGATCCGCGAGGGCCGGGAAGGGAAGTTTATTAACTACCTGGCGGCCAACTTCATTCGCACCTTCGGCTCGGAGGCCTGGCGCGAGAACTGGGCTGCCATCGCCCTGGCCGAGCTCCGCCGCCTGCGCTTCAACACGGTGGGGAACTGGTCCGAGTGGGAGTACGCCCGGCGCGCCCAGGTGCCCTACGTCCGGCCCATGCATTTTGCTCCCAAACGCGTCCCGCGCATCTATCGCGACTTCCCCGACGTCTATCACCCGGACTTCGAGAAGGACGCTGCCGACTACGCCTCTCAACTTGCCGACACGGCCAACGACCCGGCCTTCCTCGGCTACTTCCTGATGAACGAGCCCGAATGGGGCTTCTCCTCGGAGCTGCCGGCCGCCGGGATGCTTTACGTGACGCCCTCGTGCGAGACGCGCAACGAACTGGTTCGTTATTTGAAGACCCGCTATCCGGACGAGGCGGCCCTGGCCCAGGCCTGGGGCGAGGGGGTCACCTTCGACCGCGTGGGGCAAGGACCATGGAACGGGCCGTTCACCGAAGCGGCGCTCAAGGATCTCGAGGCGTTCAGCATACGGATGACGACGCGCTACTTCCAGGTGCTTTCCGAGGCCTGCCGGAAGGTGGATCCCAACCATCTGAATCTCGGCATGCGCTGGGCCGGCACGCCCCCGATGTGGGCCGTCGAGGGCATGAAATCCTTCGACGTCTTCTCGATGAACTGCTACCGGCCGCGCGTGCCTGCCGACGTCACCCGGAAGATCCACGAGCTGCTCAAGATGCCCGTCGTCATCGGCGAGTGGCACTTCGGAGCGCTCGACGTGGGCCTTCCCGCCTCGGGAATCGGGCATCTCAAGAACCAGCAGGAGCGGGCCAAGGCCTATCGCATCTATCTCGAAGACGCCGCCGCCAATCCTGTCTGCGTCGGCGCGCATTGGTTCACGCTCTACGACCAGTCGGCCATCGGCCGCTTCGACGGCGAGAACTACAACATCGGCTTCCTCGACGTGTGCAATCGGCCCTACGAGGAGTTGTGCGCGGCCGCCATCCGGAGCCACGAGCGGCTCTACGACGTCGCCGCCGGGCGCGCCAAACCGTTCGAGGAAGCGCTCGAGTACCTGCCGAACCTCTATTGATGAAGGAGTGTGTCTTCTGCAAGATCGTCGCCGGGACGCACCAGGCGCCGGTGGTCTTCGAGGATGAGGCGACGCTGGCGTTTCTCGACCACCGGCCGCTGTTTTACGGCCACACCCTGGTGATCCCGCGGCGGCACGTGGAAACGCTGCCCGATCTGCCCCCGGAGCTCGTGCCCCGCGTGTTCGGAACGGCGCAACTGGTTGCGCGCGCCATCGAGGCCGGCCTGGCTGCCAAGGGTACCTTCATCGGCATCAACAACCGAGTCAGCCAGAGTGTGCCGCACCTGCACGTGCACGTGGTGCCGCGCAACCCCAAAGACGGCCTGCGGGGTTTCTTCTGGCCGCGCACGCGCTACCAAAGCGACGAAGAGATGCGCCGCATCCAGCAGACGCTGCGAAGCGCGATCGAGCGAGTCGCTTCTAAATTGGTATGAGCGAGCTACCCGAATTAACGGTCCCCTGCCCGGCCTGGCGGCCGGGCATATAATCTCAAATTTCCGCTTTCAACATCTCATAGCAACTTTGTAATATCGTTCAACCTCTTTCTTCATGCTGGTTCCGGCGTGATCCAACCCTTCTGGAGAGCCAAATCCAAGGGGTGAGAAACACAGTCAGCCGTTTCCGCTTTCTTTCAGTCGTTACTTGCAGGTGAATTTTTCGGGATCGTGAGTCACCTCCGATGGCAGCCTGATTGTGGTGCGCGAGTTGGGCGAGCTCAGCGAACAGCACTTGACCGACCCGCGCGGCGGCAGAAGGACGGTAAGCAGGTGGTGTCCCGGCTGCTGCGGCTGCGTCTGGGCAACGGGTGGCTCACCGGCCCGTAACAACGGCTGGTCAAGACTGCCGGCCGGTTGATCAAGCACGCGCGGTACTCTTGGGTCCTGCTGGCGGAGGCTCATCTGAGGGGCCGGCTCTTCGCGGCGATGGTGCGCCGAATCGAGGCCGTAGCGGCGCCCGCCGGATAGCCGGGCTCAGGGCGGAGCAAACCGGATTCGAAGGCGGGGCAGAGCGGGCAGGTATCTCCGGAAGTCCCCTGCGGAGCGTAACTTTCGGTGATCGAGGCGCCGGGAGGCGGCAGGAGCACCCCATCGAGGGCCAGGAGGAAGCTGGGGCGCGCAAAATAACAACGATGTGGGGCTTGACACGTGGGGAAGGTGGTGTATAGTAACCTTGCCCGGGAGTTCGAAATAGAAATCCCCGGGCAGAGGAGGCTCACTTCCATGCAGCGATCTCAGTGGGGGTATGGTCCAACCGTCGCGCGAGCGGCGGCTCCGCTGTTGGTTTTGCTCGTCTTCTCGACCGGTGTTCGCGAAGCTTGTGCCCAGCGCGCCACCGCTTCCCTCGCAGGTTCGATTCTGGATGTTTCCCAGGCGGCGATTCCTGACGCCATGGTGGTCGTCCGCAATGAGGCCACGGGCGTCGAGCGTCATGCACGCTCCAACGAACTCGGCTACTACGTCGTGACGGCATTGCCGGCGGGGCTGTATTCCATAACCGTGTCCAAACCGGGCTTTCAGACGCGGACCGTCTCCAACCTCGTGCTACAGGTCGACCAGAACGCCACGGTCAATGTCGAGCTCGCGGTCGGCGCCGTGGCCGAGTCGGTCGAGGTGACCGCCGAGATGATTGCCGTTGACACGCGCACGGCGACGCTCAACACGGTGGTCAACCAGCGGCAGATCACCGACCTGCCGCTCAACGGGCGCAACGTGCTCCAGTTGACGCGCCTGACGCCCGGCACCCTGATCGGCACGGGCACATGGAGCCAGGCGGCGACACGGCCGGAGGCGGGCGGTCAAATGGTCTCGGCCAGTGGGGGGCGGGGTAACTCCACCGCCTATATCCTGGACGGGGGCGTGCATGAGGACCCCTACACCGAGGTGGCGAACGTCGTGCCAAACCCCGACGCCATTCAGGAATTCAGCTTTCAGACGAACAATTACTCCGCGAAGTTCGGCGGCCGCGGGGGCGGCGTGGTGAACATGGTGACCCGCTCGGGCACGAACGAGTTTCACGGTTCGCTGTTCGAGTACATCCGCAACCACAAGCTGAACGCCCGGAACTTCTTCGCCGCCACCGACGACGGCCTGAAGCGGAACCAGTACGGTGTGGCCATCGGCGGCCCGATTGTGCGCAACCAGACCTTCTTTTTCTTCTCCTGGCAGGGCACCCAGATCCGGCAGCGCCCGCCCACCTCCACGGCGGTGGTACCGACGGCAGCGCAGCGCACGGGCGACTTTTCCTCGATCACGCGCCAGTTGGTCGACCCGCGGACGCGCCAGCCCATCCCGGGCAACCGCATTCCGGCCTCGCAGCTCGATCCTATTTCGCTGAAGATCCTCGAGACGATTCCCGTGGCGCCGGCCGCCGACGGCCTGCTGCGGTACGTCGTGGCGAGCAAACAGACCGACAACCAGTACGTTGCCCGCGCCGACCACCAGATCGGCACCCGGCACCGACTTTCCGGCCGTTACTTCTTCGACGAACTCGACAACCCAGCCGTCATCGACCGTTCCAATCGTCTGACCGCCATCCCGGACCGGCGGTGGCAGAGCCAGAGCGCCAACCTCTCGCACACCTTTACCGTAAGCCCGACCCTGCTGAACAGCACCACGCTGAGTTACAACCGGGCCTCGAACGTGCAGATCGGGCCAGACTTTTCCGGCAACCGGGCCGTCGGGATGAACGTGCCGATTCTCTCGAAAGGCGACACGCTGCGCGTGAGCGTCAGCGGTTACTTCGGCTTCAGTTACAACGCGCTCTACCGCGTGCCGCGCAACCAGTACAACATCCAGCACGGCTGGACGTGGATCTTCGGCCGCCACGAGCTCGACTTCGGGCTCGACCTGCTGCGCGAGCAGAGCATCCTCGACCAGGACTTTCTCTCCGACGGTTCGACGACGTTCGCGGGCCGTTTCTCCGGCGACAATCTGGTCGACTTCTTCTACGGTCGGCCGAGCGCCTTCACCCAGATCTCGCCGCTTTACAACAACCTCGTCCGCAACCTCTACGGCGCTTATGTCCAGGACAACTTCAAGGTGACGCGCCGGCTGACGCTGAATCTCGGCCTGCGCTGGAATCCTTTCATTCACTTCACCGACGTTCCGGCCAACCAGCTTTCAATTTTCGACGACGCCAAGTACCGGGCCGGGGTGCGCTCGCAGCGCTTCCCGAACCTGCCGCCCGGCCAGCTCGCCGCGGGCGATCCGGGCGTGCCGCGCTCGGGCGTCCCCGCCTACTACGGGGTCTTCGATCCGCGCATCGGCCTCGCCTACGACCTCTTCGGCACCGGCAAGACCAGTATTCGCGCCGGCTACGGCCGCTTCCACGACCAGACCGTCGCTCTCACCTACAACCGCCAGCTCACTTCGCCGCCCAACTCCGTCCGGGTCGACATCACGGCGCCGGACCGCTTCGGCGACCCCTACCGCGGCTACACGAACCCGTTCCCCGTGAGCCGGCCGATCGCCCCGACGCAGACCTTCCCCATGCCCTTCCTCATCGTCGCCTACGATCCGGACTTCCGGTATCCGACGATTCATCAGTGGAACTTCACCATCGAACAGAGCGTGTTCCAGAAGATGATCGCCCGCATCACCTACCAGGGTTCGACCGGGCGCAAGATGTTTCACGCGGCGGACAAAAACGCGGCTGTTTACGGTCCCGGGGCCGATCGGACCAATACGAACCAGCGGCGGCCCCGGCGCGAGTTCACCCAGTTGACTTTCTCGGGCACCTACGGGCGGACCAACTACAACGCGCTCATCGTCAGCATCGAGCGGCGCCTGACGCGCGGCCTGACGTTCCTGGCCGGCTATAGCTGGCAGAAGTCGCTCGACATCACCTCGAGTACGGCCTTTGAAGGCAACGCCAGCGCCCATCCCTACGGCAGCCACGAGCGCGACTACGGCGTCTCGGACTACCATCGCGCCGGCCGCTTCACCGGGCTGTTCACCTACGAGCTGCCGTTCGCCGGCAGCACGGGTCCGGTGCGGCTGCTGTTCGGCGGCTGGCAACTCAACGGGGTGATGACCATGCAGACGGGCGGGCCGCTCAACATCGTCACCGGGGTCGATAACTCCTTCAGCGGCATCGGCCAGGATCGCGTCGACATCATCGGCAATCGGAAACTCCCGGGCGACCGCCCGCGCGGGGAGAAGATTCTCCAGTGGTTCAACCGGGCGGCGTTCAAGGAGAACGCGCCGGGTACGTTCGGCACGCTCGGGCGAAATACCGAACGCGGCCCCGGACTCGCCACAGTGGATCTGTCGATCTTCAAGAACTTCCCCATGCCGTTCGCTGAAGGCCACAAGCTGGAGTTCCGCGCCGAGTTTTTCAATGCTCTCAACCGCGTCAACCTCGGCAATCCGACGACGAACTTCAGCTCCGGCCTGTTCGGGCGCATCACCGGGGCCGGCGATCCGCGGATCCTTCAGTTCGGCTTGCGCTATTCGTTCTGAGCGGCGCCGGCGGGGCGTCGGACTCGCGGCCGGTTGCCGGGCGGCGCGAGCGCTGCAAAGATAGGCTCGGGGCGGTAAGGAGCCCGCCGGAGTTGAAACTCGGAATCACCTATCTCTACACCATCTTCCGCTACGGCTATCCCCATCGCGTCGATGACGCCTTGCGGTCCATTCCCGAGATTCGCAAACTCGGATTCCGTTTCCTCGAGATGGAAGGTTTGGGCGCACCCTTCCTGCTCGCTTTATACCGGCGCCGCGCCGAGCTGGTGCGCATCGCGAAGGATTCAGGCGTCCACGTCCATAACTTCTGCGTGGTCGATCCGAACCTGGTGAGTCTCGATGCGGCCCCGCGGGCGAAGGCGCTCGCACGGTTCCGTCTTGGAGCCGAGATCGCCGCCGAGCTCAATGCTCCAACGCTCCATCTGGCCAGCTATGCGCCGCCGGTCAACTACCTCGACGCCCGGCCTTACCAGCTCGGCGCCAACAAAGGCTATCGTTTTGCCGGCATGTCCCGGGTGCGGGTTCCCCGGGGCTTCGACTGGAATCGGGTCTGGAATGCCCTGGTGGCCTCCTGTCAGGCCTGCGCGGACATCGCCGCCGAGTACGGCAAGACGGTTATCATGGAGCCGCGCGTGGGCGAAGTGATCTGTTCGGTGGACTCGCTGCTGCGGTTGATCGAGCACGTCAATCGCGCGAACTTCCAGGCGAATTTCGATACGGCCCACTTCTCGGCGCAAAGGGAGAATCCGGTTCTGGCGCTCGAGAAACTCCGCGGCCGGTTCGCCAACATCCACATCGCCGACAACGATCCGGTGAGCCCGGACCACCTGCCTATCGGCGATGGCGTGATCGACTGGATGGAGTTCTTCCGTGTCCTCAAGCGTATGAACTACCGGGGTCACCTCGGCCTCGATCTCGGCATGTCGCCGGATCTGGTCCGCGCCTACCAGAAGTCGATCAAGCGCATTCGGGCTATCGCAAGCGATTTGAAGATTGCGCTGGAAGTCTGAACTCGGCGGTCCGGCAAGTCGCATCGGATTTGACCGGCTACTGCGTCGCTGATATATTGGCCGCGAGGAGGTCTTGGCGCAGGATGGGACGGAGAATCTTGTCGGTTTGTCTCGTGGGGTTAACGATGATGTTGACGCCCGCCGCCTCGCAGACTACCTTTGCCACCCTCACAGGCACCGTGACCGACGCCACCGGGGCGGCGATTCCGGGCGCAGTGATCGAGGCGATACACCGGGACACCGGCTACCGCTACAGCACGGCCGCCAACGAAGTCGGCATCTACACGCTGGCACAGCTCCGCGAGGGCGTCTACACCGTGCGCGTCACCGCGCCGGGCTTCCGCGAATACCTGGGGTCCGAGCTTACCCTGGCGGCGCGCGAGATGCGCCGGCTCGATGTGCAGCTCGAAGTCGGCTCAGTGGACACGCGCATCGAGGTGACCGCCGGCGCCGCGCTGATCGAAACCGAAACGGCGCGCATCTCGGACTCGAAGATTTCGCGCCAGCTTGCCTCGCTGCCGCTCAATACCCGGTCGCTTTGGAGCTTCATCGGCCTCTCGCCGGGGGTGGTGCAGTCCGGCGGGGGCTCGGCGAACCGGCGCTTCGCCGGCTCGCGGTTGAACCAGTCCGATTCGGCCATCGACGGCATCACCCACTCGAACCAGTACGACGGGACGCAGATTTCGCCGCTGGTGTCGAGCATCGAGTCCTTCGAAGAGGTGCGTGTGGACGTCGCCAACAACACGGCCGAGTACGGCAGCATCGGCATGGTGACCATCGTCACCAAGGGCGGCACGAACCAGCTCCACGGCTCGGCCTTTGACTATTACTCGACGCCGTGGTTCCGGGCCCGCAACACCTTCGCCGCGCAGCGCCCCACCGGCGTGACGCACGCGCCGGGCGCCTCAATCGGAGGCCCGGTCTACATTCCAGGCCTTTACAACGGGCGGGACCGCACGTTTTTCTTCTACTCGTTCGAGACCACGCGCGGATCCCAAATCCTTTCCACATTGAACGCCACCGTGCCGATCCCCTCCTGGCGCGCAGGCGACTTCAGCCGTGAGACGGCGGCCATTCGCGACCCGCTTGGAGGCAATGCACCATTCCCCAACCGTCTCATTCCTGCCTCGCGGATCAACCCCGTGTCGCGAAAGATCCAGGATCGCTTTTACCCGCTGCCCAACCAGCCCGATCCGGAGCTCTTTCGCGCCAACAATCATCGCCTGCAACTGCTTCGGGAGCGGGATCCGAACACCTACTGGACCACTCGGCTCGATCACCGCTTCAGCGACCGGCACTTTCTGTTTGGGCGCTACACCTGGAACCGGTCGCATTCGCGGGACTACGACAGTCCGCTTCCGGCGATCGGCCGCCGCTGGCAGACTCGCGATACGCGCGCCACGCAGCTTTCCTACACCGCGACGCTGCGCAGCAACCTGATCAATGAGTTCCGCTGGGGCTACGCCTGGAATGACAATCCGCGCCATGGTCCGCTGCGCGGCCTGGAAGTGGTGCGTGACCTCGGCCTGACAGGGCTGGTTCCAGACCTGCCGGACGTCAACGGCGTCTTCCAGGTCTCCTTCTCCGGGCTCGGCGTCACCGGCATCTCGCAGACGCAATGGCGCCACCCGGGCTTCAAGAACTTCGCGCAGCAGTTTCAGGAGCATCTGAGCTGGTTCCGCGGACGCCATAGCATCAAGGCGGGCGTCATAGCCGGCCGCACCAAGTTCGAGGACTGGCAGATGCCGAGCAACCTGTTCGGCGCGGCCACCTTCTCCAACCGCTTCACCGGACACCCCTATGCCGACTTCCTGCTCGGCATCCCGACCTCGTCCTCGCGGGCGGCGCCGAGTCTTTACATCGACCTGCTGCGCTGGAACTGGGACTTCTTCGTCACCGACGAATGGAAGGTCCGGCCCGATCTGACGCTCAATCTGGGCGTCCGCTATGAAGTCCATCCGGCTTGGACGGAGGTCGCCGGCGCGCAAGCCCTGTTCGATATCGACTCGGGCAAGATCGTCGTGCCCGACGGCTCGCTCAAACTGGTGAGCCGGCTTCTGCCGACCGGTTATGTCGAAGTGGCCGAGGCGAGCTCTCTTGGCTACCATCCGACCCGGCTGATCACCAACGAGTGGAACAACTGGGCGCCGCGGATCGGCTTGGCGTGGCGACCGCGCGGCCCGAACACGGTGGTGCGTGCCGGCTACGGAATTTTCTATGACGTCGTGCCGCGCGCTTCGTCGGCGGGCGGGGCGCCCTTTGTCATCAACGAGCCGACTTTCACCAACCCGACGCCGAACCCGACGGTGATCCTTCCGGTCGTCTTCCCGACCTCGGTCGCCGGCCCGACGACGATTTCGCTGCCGAGCGCGATCCGCAAGGACCTGCGCACGCCCTATTCGATGCAGTACAACCTGACCATCGAACACCAGCGGTGGGAGACCGGCTTCCGCATCTCCTACATCGGCACGAACACGCGCCAGGGCGAATGGGGCTATAACATCAATCAGCCCGTGCCGGACAACCGCCTCTATGTGGACAAGCCGCGACGTTTCCCGCGCTATCCAGCCATCACCTATCTGTCGAACGGCGCCGGCCACCAGTATCATTCGCTGACGGTCGAAGTCGAACGACGCTTCGCCCGCGGCCTGTCCTATCAAGCCTCCTGGGTTTGGGCCCGGGACATCGGGGATCTCGAGCGCGGCCAGTCGCCGGAGAACGCCTACGACCGCGCCCGCGAGCGCGCCGTCTGGCTCGACATCCCCACGCATCGCGTCACCGGCAACTTCATCTGGGAGCTGCCGTTCGGCAGAGCTTCCTCCGGGCTTCGGCGGACATTTTTGCACGGCTGGGAGCTCTCCGGTATCTTCAGCACTTACTCCGGCCAGTTCCTGACGCCGCAGTGGACCGGGCCCGATCCGACCGGCACCGCCTTCACCAGCTCGCGCACCCCCGCGCAGGTGACCATCCGCCCGGACCATTTGCGCAATGCTAATCTCTCCAAAGACCAGCGGTCGCTTTGGCGCTGGTTTGACGTTAGCGCCTTCGCTCCGCCGCAGCCGGGCCATTTCGGCACCGCGGCCAAAGGCGTCATTAAAGGGCCGGGATCGGTGGCGCTCAACGCGGGCCTGGCCAAGCATTTCCGCTTCACCGAGCAGGTGCGGCTGCGCTGGGAGCTGACGGCGACCAACGTGACCAACACGCCGAACTACAACAACCCCGGGCTGAACATCACCTCGGTTGCCAACGCCGGCGTCATCACCTCGGCTGGGGGCGAGCAGCCGCTCGATACGACCGGCCCTCGGGCATTCCGAACCGGGCTGAGACTTGAGTGGTGATGAGAGACCTGATCGCAATCGCCGCGGCGTGGCTGCTCATGCCGTGGCCGGGCGCCGCCGAGACTCCCTCGCGTGAGGAGGTCCTCGCGGCCATGCGCAAGGCGGCCCGCTTCTACCGCCATCAAGTCTCCACCGAGGGCGGTTACCACTACTATTACACCGCCGACCTAAGCTACGGTCGCTCGGAGTCGGCCGAGGGTCCGACTCAGATCGAGGTGCAGCGCGAGGCTACGCCCATCGTGGCACTGGCTTACCTGGATGCTTATGAAGCGACCGGCGAGCGCGAGTTCCTCGACTTTGCCCGTGACGCCGCGCACGCGCTCGTCCGCGGCCAGCTCTGTAGCGGCGGCTGGGACTATCTCATCGAGTTCGATCCGGAAAAGCGCAAGAACTACCAGTACCGCGCCGACAATAACTGCGGGGAGGACAAGCGCGGCGTCACCAATCTGGACGACAACGTAACCCAGGGCGCCCTGCGCGTGCTCATGCGCGTCGATCGCGCGCTCGGTTTCTCCGATGTAAAGATTCACGAAGCGGCTCTGTTTGCTTTGGACAAGCTGCTGGCCGCGCAGTACCCCATCGGGGCCTGGCCGCAGCGCTTTCGCCAGCCGCCGGACTTTTCCAAGTTCCCCGTCAAGCGGGCCTCCTACCCGGACTCCTGGCCGCGTACCTGGCCGGGGCCGGACTACCAGGCACACTATACCTTCAACGACAACACCATCCTTGACGTGATCGATGCGTTGCTCGAAGCGGCTGTGATCTACAAGGAGCCGCGCTACCGGGCGGCGGCCGAGAAAGGCGGCCAGTTTATCCTGCTGGCGCAGATGCCGGAGCCCCAGCCGGCTTGGGCCCAGCAATACGACGCCGACATGCATCCGGCCTGGGCGCGCGTCTTCGAGCCGCCTTCGGTCACCGGCGGCGAATCGCAGGCCATCATGCGCCTGCTGCTCACGCTCTATCGCGAAACCGGTGACCGGAAGTATCTCGAACCGATCCCTCGGGCCCTGGCTTATCTCAAGCGATCCGAGGTGCCGCGCGGCGATGCGGAAGTCTTCCGGCGCCTGCCGCCGGGTCCCGTGCTGGCGCGCTTCTACGAGCTCAAGACGAACCGCCCGCTCTACATCACCAAAGGTTCGCGCTTGCAGGCCGCTGGGCTCGGCAGCCGGCTGGTGGACGGCTACCAGCTCAGCTACTCGCCCGAGTCGGTCATCACGCACTACGGCGTGCTGGTCAGCGGGCGGGAGCTGGCCGAAATCGAGCAGGAATACAAGCGCCTGGCTGCGGCCGATCCCAAATCGCTGCGCCGGCCGGAAAAATTGCGCGGCCTCTCCCCGTGGGCCGAGCGGCCCCTGCCCCCGCCCGAGGCAGCCGAAGTGCGCCGGCTCATCGACGCGATGGACGAGCGGGGCGCCTGGACGCGCAGCGGGGTCATCGGCCGGGCCGACCGCCTGGTCTTCCTCTTCAGCGCCCGCGACATGATCCTGCGCATCAGCCGGGGCCCGTCCGACGGCGCGCCGCGTGGTGGACCTGAGACGGAAGCTCAACTGATCCCGCTGCACGAGAACGACACCGTGGAGATCTTTCTCGGCCCAGAGGCGCCGCGCCAGCGCATCATCAGCTCTGCCGAATTCGCCCGCAATCTCGGCCGCCTGGCCGCTTACCTCGCCAGGGCCGACTGACAGGCCAGACCATCCTGGAGGCTCCCCCCTCCGGCCTCGGCGGCGCCGGGAACGGGCGTAGAATCCAATCGTGTACACTGATGGCGGCATGCGCGGCACGGAGGCGGCCAGACGATGACCGGGGTAACCCGCCGTCTCCGAGTCGCCGGCATTCTCGCGGCGGCCGCAGTCATTCTGCTGCTGGTGAGCCGTCGCTGGTCGGGTTCCTCGAACAGCTCGATTCACCTGGCGGGCAACATCGAGATGACCGAGGTGAAGGTCTCTTTCAAGATCTCGGGCAGGCTTGCGGAGCGCCTGGTGGATGAGGGTGACGTGGTGGAGAAAGGCGCCGTCGCGGCCCGCCTGGACCAGGAGCAGTTGCTCCACCAGCGCGATCAGGCGCGCGCCGCGCTCAAGGCCGCCGAATCGCAGCTTGCCCAGCTCGAGACCGCCATCGACTACCAGCGGGCAACGCTTGCCGCCCAGCTCGAGGAGCGGCGCGCCGCCGTCGAGGCCGCCCGCGCGCAGCTTGCCGAGCTCGAGGCCGGCTCCCGGCCCCAGGAGATCGAACGCGCCCGGGCGCGCCTGGAGGAGGCCCGGACGGAGTTCGAACGCGCGCGCAGCGATTTCGAGCGCATCGCGACTCTCCAGCGGACCGGCGACGTCTCCCGGGCTTACTATGACCAGGTGCGCGCCCGCTTCGAGGCTGCGCGCGCTCAGATGCGTCAGGCGGTCGAAGCCCTGGCGGTCATCGAGGAAGGGCCCCGAAAGGAAACGATCGCCGGCGCCCGGGCTCGTCTGGAGCAGGCCAAGGCCGCGCTCACGACGACGGAGGCGCTTCGCTTGGAGCTGCGCCGCCGGGAGCAGGAGCTCGAGATGCGCCGCGCCGAGGTGGAGCGCGCGCGGGCCCAGCTCGCCCTGATCGAGTCCCAGCTCGAGGACACCGTGGCGCGCTCGCCCGTCAACGGAATCGTGCTCGCCAAGGCGGCCGAACCGGGCGAGGTGATCGCCGCCGGGACCACCGTCGTCACCATCGCCGACGTGGCGCGCCCCTGGCTGCGCGGGTATATCACCGAACGCGAATTGGGACGCGTGCGCCTGGGTTCGAAGGCTCGCGTGAGAACCGATTCCTTTCCCGGCAAGGTTTACGAAGGCCGCGTCTCCTTTATCGCCTCCGAGGCCGAGTTTACTCCCAAGCAGATCCAGACGCCGGAGGAACGCGTCAAGCTCGTCTATCGCGTCAAGATCGAGGTCGAAAACCCCAACCAGGAACTCAAGCTGAACATGCCGGCCGACGCCGAGATCCTGCTCGAGCCTTGACACGCATGATCCGCACGAAGCTTCTCACGCGCCGCTTTGGCCCCCTGACCGCCGTCGACCGGCTGGACCTGGAAGTCTCCGAAGGCGAGATCTTCGGGTTGGTGGGCCCGGACGGGGCAGGGAAGACGACGACGTTGCGCATGCTGGCGGGCCTGATCGATCCCACCGAAGGCGAGGCGATCGTCGCCGGATTCGACGTGGCGCGGCACTCCGAGAAGGTCCGCGACCGGATCGGCTATATGGCGCAGCGGTTCGGGCTTTACGGGGATCTCACCGTGGAGGAGAACATGCGCTTCTACGCCGATCTGTTCGGGACCCCGGCGGAGGAGGCGGCCCGGCTGATGCCGGAGCTGTTGCGCATGACGCGCATGGGGCCGTTCCGGGGGCGTCTGGCGCGGGCGCTCTCGGGCGGGATGAAGCAGAAGCTGGCGTTGATGTGCGCGCTGCTCAACCGGCCCAGCCTGTTGTTGCTCGACGAACCCACCAGTGGCGTCGACCCGCTCTCCCGCCGCGACTTCTGGGCGATTCTCGAGGAGCTGGTCTCATCCGGCGTCACCGTCCTGCTCACCACCGCCTACCTCGATGAAGCCGAACGTTGTCATCGCGTCGGCCTGCTCTACCGCGGCCGGCTGATCCGCTGCGCCCCGCCCGCGGAGCTCAAACGCGAGTTCGTCGAGCGCGGCCTGGCGGTCCGCCGCGTCGGCGCGCGCCAGCCCGTGCGGCCCGAACGGCCGTCGCTCGAGGACGTCTTCATCGCCCTGGTGCAGGAGGAGTTGGGGCAGCAGCCATGAGCCGCCCGCCGGCTGCCGTCGTCGTCGACAAGCTGGTGAAACGTTTTGGAGATTTCGTCGCCGTCGGCGGCATCTCCTGCACTGTCGAGCGCGGAGAAATCTTCGGTTTTCTCGGGCCGAATGGCGCCGGCAAGTCCACCACCATCCGCATGCTCTGCGGCCTGCTCCGCCCGAGCGCAGGCGCTGCCTGGGTGGCCGGCTTCGACGTCGCCGGCGAGCCCGAGCAGGTCCGCCGCCACATCGGCTACATGTCGCAAAGATTCTCCCTCTATGACGACCTCACCGTCGAGGAGAACATCGATTTCTTTGGCGGTATCTACGGCGTCGAGGCAGAGCGGTTGAGGAGGCGCAAAGAATATGTCCTGGCGCTGGCGGATCTGGGAGCGCGCCGCGGCACCTTGACCCGGCTCCTGCCTGGCGGCTTCAAGCAACGGCTGGCGCTCGGCTGCGCCGTGTTGCACGAGCCGCCGATCCTGTTTCTCGACGAGCCCACCTCCGGCGTCGATCCCATCGCCCGCCGGGCCTTCTGGGACCTGATCTACGAGCTCGCTGCGGGTGGGCAGACGGTCCTGGTCACGACGCATTACATGCAGGAGGCCGAGTACTGCCACCGCGTGGCGTTGATGTACCAGGGACGCTTCATTGCCCTCGGCCCGCCGGCCGAGCTCGAGCGCGAGCGCGGCCTCGACACTCTGGAGGAGGTCTTCGTCACCGCCATCGAGGCCGAGGAGGCCGCCGGGAGATGAGCCGCCGCCGGACGCTCGCCGTCGCGCGAAAGGAATTCCTCCACATCCTGCGTGACCCGCGCAGCCTCGCCATGGCGCTGGCGATCCCGGTGCTGCTTCTGCTGCTGTTCGGCGTCGCCCTCACGCTCGATGTGGACCGGATCCCGACGCTCATTTACGACGCGGACGGCAGCCCGCAAAGCCGCGAGCTTATCGCGCGCTTCGACGGTTCACGCTTCTTCGAGGTCACCGGCCACACCCGCCGTTACGGGGAGATTGAACCTCGCATCGATGCCGGCCGGGCCCTGCTCGCGGTGGTGATTCCGCCCGATTTTTCCTCGGACTTGCTGGCCGGGCGCCGCCCGCGTCTCCAGCTCCTGGTCGACGGCAGCGACTCCAACACCGCCTCGATCGCCCTGAACTACGCCGTGGCGTTGCTCGCCCAGTATGAGCTGGATGTGCGCGCCGAAGCCCAGAACCGGCGCGTCGGACGCATCCTCCGCCCCCCGGTCGAGGCACGGCTCCGCGTCTGGTACAACAGCGAACTGAAATCGAAGAACTACGTGGTCCCCGGCCTGATCGCAGTCATCTTGATGATCATTGCCGCGCTGCTCGCTTCGCTGACCATTGCCCGCGAGTGGGAGACGGGCACGATGGAGCAGTTGCTGGCGACCCCGCTCCGCCCCGCGGAAATCATCATCGGCAAGATGCTCGCCTATTTCTCCATCGGCGTCGCCGACACCGTCACGGCGATCCTCGTGGGAGTTTTCGTCTTTGCCGTTCCGTTTCGAGGCAGCGCGGTGGCCGCCGGCGCCGCCTGCATCCTGTTTCTCACCGGCGCGCTGTTCTGGGGCATTTTGATTTCCGCGGTGGCACGCTCGCAATTGCTCGCCTACCAGATCGGAATGATCACGTCGTTCCTGCCGGCGTTCCTGCTCTCCGGCTTCGTCTTCGCCATCGAAACCATGCCGCGGCCGATCCAGCTCGTCACCTATCTGGTGCCTGCCCGCTACTTCATCACCATCCTCAAGGGAGTGTTCCTCAAGGGGGTGGGTCTCGGCATACTCGCCGGCGACTTCGCTCTCCTGGCAGCCTATGCCGCCCTGGTCTTCCTGGTGGCGACTCGCAAGCTGCGCCAGAAGGTGGCCTGAAGCATGCGGCGGGTTCGCGAAATCTTGCGCAAAGAGATCCGGCAGACGCTGCGGGAACCCCGCATGCGCGTGCTGCTGTTTCTGCCCCCGGTGGTGCAACTCATCATCTTCGGCTATGCGGTGAATCTGGACGTCGAGTTGAGCCGCATCGCCTGGGTGGACCAGGACCGCACGCCTGCCAGCCGCGAGCTGCGGGCGGCTTTCGCCGGCTCGCCTTCCTTCGCAATCGTGGCGGAACCGGGCTCGCCGGATGAGGCGGGCCGCCTGCTCGATGCGGGCGACGTGCTGGGTGTCATCGCCGTCCTGCCGGGATTCCACCGCCGGATCGAACGCGGCGAGACGGCGCCCGTCCAGATCCTGGTGGACGGCACGAATTCCAACACCGCCGCGGTGGTGGCCGCCTACGCCGCCCAGGTGGTGGCCCGCTACGGGGCGGACCGGTTGGGTGAGCGCCAGCGCGCGCTCCTGTTGGAGGTGATTGCCTCGACGGGCATCGACGGCCCGCGTTACCTGGCTGTGCCCGCGCTCGAGGCAGCCCCGCGGGTCTGGTTTAACGAGGACCTGCGCAGCCGGAATTACTTCGTGCCCGGCGTCGTGGTCAACATCGTGGCGCTGGTCACGCTGCTGTTGACCGCCCTGGCCGTCGTTCGCGAAAAAGAGATCGGCACCATTGAGCAGCTCATGGTGACGCCTCTCCGGCCGATCGAGCTGATGCTCGGCAAGACGCTGCCCTTCGCCGCCGTCGGCCTGGTGCAGATGACGCTGGTGACGCTGGCCGCCCTGATCATCTTTCGGGTGCCCTTTCGGGGCAGCCCGCTGGTGCTGCTGCTTTCAGCCGTTCTGTTCCTGATGACGACGCTCGGCGCCGGCCTGCTCATCTCCACCGTGTCCGAGACCCAGCAACAGGCGGCCATGGCCAGCTTTTTCTTCTTTGCTCCCGCCATGATGTTGAGCGGATTTGCCTTCCCTATCCGCAACATGCCCGTGGCCGTGCAATACCTGACGCTGCTCAACCCGGTACGCTATGCCATGGAGATCGTGCGAGGGCTGTTTTTGAAGGGCGTTGGCGTCGAGACCCTCTGGCGCGAGATGCTGAGCCTTTTCCTGTTCGGCTCGGCGGTGCTCGGCCTGAGCGCGTTGCGCTTCCACAAGAGGCTGGACTGACCCCGATGGAATTCCTGCGCCGAGCGCCGGGGCGGCCGTCGAAGCTGGGAATCCTCCCCGGAGCTTTTCATCCTCCCACGCGCGCGCACCTGGCCCTGGCGCGAACGGCGCTCGCCGAGGTGGACGAGGTCCTCTTCGTGCTGCCGCGCGCCTTCCCCCACAAGCAGTACGAAGGCGTCGGCCTGCCGGACCGCGCGCGCCTGGTGGCGGCGGCCACGGACGGCGAGCCGCGCTTCTCCGTCGGCATCTCCGAGGGCGGGTTGTTCATCGAGATCGCCCGCGAGTGCCGGGACGCTTACGGGCAGCAAGTGGAACTGTGGTTCGTCTGCGGCCGCGATGCCGCCGAACGGATCCTCAACTGGGACTACGGCCGGCCGGGCGCCGTCGAGGAGATGCTCGAGGAGTTCGGACTGCTGGTTGCCGATCGCGGCGGCCGGTACGAGCCGCCGCCGGATCTGGCCGCGCGCATCCGCCGCCTGCCGCTGCCCACCGACTACTCGGAGATCTCGGCGACCGAAGTGCGCACGCGCATCGCGGCCGGCCATCCATGGGAACACCTGGTGCCGGAATCGATCGTGGATCTGGTGCGGCTTATCTATCGAGCGGTGTAACGCTTCGCTCCGGTGCGCACGTCCCGGTTGGGTCAGCCGACTCATCGGAATTCGGGGGCCGCTGACGGTGAGAGGCTCTGCGGCTCGGGCAGGCTTCACCGTCGGCCGTGGTCGTCTTCCTGTTTGATCTTCCTAGCCACAGGCTGAAGTCCGAAACGTTCAGTCCCGTGTGCCGATGTCGAGGAAGGTCTTGAGCCGGTGGCTCCGGCTGGGGTGCCGCAGCTTGCGCAGCGCTTTGGCCTCGATCTGCCGGATCCGCTCGCGCGTGACGGCGAAGTGCTGGCCCACCTCCTCGAGCGTGTGCTCGCCGCCGTCCTGCAGTCCAAAGCGCATCTTGACGATCTTCTCCTCGCGCGGGCTCAGCGTCTTGAGCACCTCGGCGGTCTGCTCGCGCAGGTTCATCTTGATGACCGCCTCCGAGGGAGAGACCATGCGGCGGTCCACCAGGAAGTCGCCCAAGTGCGATTCCTCCTCCTCGCCCACGGGCGTCTCGAGCGAGATGGGCTCCTGCGCGATGCGCAGCACCTTGCGCACCTTCCCCACGGGCATCTCCATCCGGCGCGCCAGCTCCTCGGTCGTCGGATCGCGCCCCAGCTCCTGCTGGAGCAGCCGCTGCGTGCGCACCAGCTTGTTGATCGTCTCGATCATGTGCACCGGGATGCGAATGGTGCGCGCCTGGTCGGCCACGGCGCGTGTGATCGCCTGCCGCACCCACCAGGTGGCGTAGGTCGAGAACTTGTAGCCGCGACGGTAGTCGAACTTCTCCACCGCTTTCATCAGCCCGATGTTGCCCTCCTGGATGAGGTCCAGGAACTGGAGCCCGCGGTTGGTGTAGCGCTTGGCGATGGAGACCACCAGGCGGAGGTTGGCCTCGATGAGCTGCCGCTTGGCCTCCTCGGCTTGGCGCGTGCCGCGCTCGACGACCTGAAGCGTGCGGCGCAGCTCGACGGCCGTGGCTCCGAACTCTTCCTCGAGCTGCTGGAGCCGCTGGCTGCTCTGCTTGAGCTCCTTGCGCAGCTCCCGGCAGGCCGCCGGATTGTTCCCCGCCTCCTCGAAGCGCCGCTGCGCGGTGGCGATCTCCTGCTCGATCGGCTTGAAGGCCTCCACCGCGCGGCGCACCTCCTCGGCGAAGCGCTCGATCTGTTGCTGGTTCCAGTCGAGCGAGCGCACCAGCCGCGACATTTTCACCGTCGTGCGCGCCAGGCTGAAGCGCAGGCTGCGGTACTGCTTGGGCTTCATCCCGCGCGAGATAGACAAAAGCTTCTGCCGGAATTGTTGCGTCTTGCGGTAGAGTTTTTCGATTTCGGCCAACTTCGCCAGGAAGGATTTCTTCCGGTCCTCGAGGTCATTTTCATCGGGAAGGGCCTCGGGAACCGAGATCAGTTCGCGGATCGAGACGGCGTCTTTTGCCAGGTCCTGGCGAATCGCCAGAAGCTGCCGCACCACGAGCGGACACCGGGAGAGCGCGCGCAAGACCGCCTGCCGGCCGCGAGCCATGCGCCGGGCGATCTCGATCTCGCCGTCGCGCGACAGCAGGGGTACGGTGCCCATCTCGCGCAGGTACATCCGGACCGGATCGCTGGTCTTGTCCTCGTATTCGATGCCGAGATCGAGGTCGGCCACCTCCTCCTCGGCCGCCTCGGCGCGCTTGCCGAGATCGACCTTCGGCTCCTCGAGGACCTCGACTCCGGCGCTTTCGAGATTCGTCAGCAACTCATCCAGGTCGTGGCCCTCACCGAGGTCGTCCGGCAACAGATCATTGACCTCGTCGTAGAGCAAAAATCCCTTCTCCCGGCCGGCTTCGACGAGCTGCCGCAAGCGGATTTCTTTATCGTCCGGCGTCACGAAAACCCCAGGCTCCGCGTCCCTGCCATTGTACAATAGCGCGGCATGGCACGCCGCCGCTGCCCTTACTCGGCCCGGCTCAATTCGGCGGCCAGGCGGAGCGCTTCCTCGATTCGGCCCTCACGCTCGGCCGCTTTCACTTGCGCCCGCAGTTCGGCCCGCCGCAGCTCGCGATCCTTCTGTTTGAGACTCTCCAGGCAGGCCAGCGCCTGCGCGAGCGCATCCGGTTCCTGATCCTCCTCATCGGCAAAAACTACCGAGGCGAGTAGCGCCTTGTCGGATTCGGCCAGACGGGCTTCGAGCGCCGCGTAACTGAAGCCGGCGCCGCCCGACTCCAGTTGCGCCATCGCCTCCAAAAGCGGCCGGCTCCGAAGTCCTTCGAGCGATCGCAGGCCCACGAGGCGCGGCAGCACCTGGCGCCGCGCTTCGGCGTCGGCGACCAGCGCCTTAAGCAGCACCAGCTCGGTGGGCGCGAGCGGCTCGCGCGGCCGTCTCTCGGGTTCCCGCTTGCGCTGCGCCGCAGCCCTCTGGAACTGCTCGAGCACCAGCCCGGGCTCGACCCCGAGGTACGAAGCGACCTCTCCCGCTACGGCGGCGCGCTCCAGTTTGTCAGGAATCCTCTGAATGGCGGGCAACAGCAGACGCAGTCCCTCCACGCGCTCGTCGACCTTCCTCATGTCGAACCGGGTCCGCACCCGGTCCGCCAGCCAGTAAAAGTAGCTCGGCGCCGTGCGCAGCCGCGCCTGATAGGCCTCGGCTCCGTATTTCCGGACGTACTCATCCGGATCGAGTCCTTCCCCGAGCGCGAGCACCCGCACCCGCATTCCCTGTTCGAGCAGCAACTGGATGGAGCGTTCCGTGGCCTCGCCGCCGGCTGCGTCGGCGTCGAAGTTGACCACAAGCTTGTCGGAGTGCCGCCGCAACAGGCGCACCTGATCGACGGTGAGCGCCGTGCCGCAGCTTGCCACCGCCTGCCGCACGCCGGCCCCCCACAGGCCGATCACGTCCATGTATCCCTCCACGAGAATGGCGCCGTCGGCCTCCCGAATCGCCTTCCGCGCGCGGTGCAGATTGTAGACCACGTAACTCTTCTTGTAGATGCGGGTTTCCGGCGAATTCAGATATTTCGGCTCATCGCCCTCGCTGAGCGCCCGCCCGGCAAAGGCGATCACCTTGCCCGACTCGTTATGGATGGGGAACATCAGGCGGCCGCGGAAGCGGTCGAACCAGCCGCCACCCTGCCGCGGAATGACCAGGCCGCTCTCTTCGATCTCGGCGCGTGCGAATCCGTCTCGCTCGAGCCGCCGGATGAGCGCCTGCCCGCCGGGCTCGGCGTAGCCCAGACCGAACTCCTCAACCAACGCGGCCGGAAGCCCTCGCTGGCGGAGATATTCCCGGGCCGCGGCACCCGCGCTCGAGGCAAGCGCCGCTTGATAGAGCCGCGCGGCAACCTCGTGGATCGAATACAGCGCGCCTCTCAGCCGGCTTTCGGCGTCGCTGAGCCGCTCCTGCTTCGGCATCGGAATGCCGTAGCGCTCGGCCAGGTGTTTGAGAGCCTCA
The DNA here is from genome assembly GCA_938003835.1 of uncultured Bryobacteraceae bacterium. GTDB lineage: Bacteria > Acidobacteriota > Terriglobia > Bryobacterales > Bryobacteraceae > CALKXJ01. The sequence goes on from CALKXJ010000008.1 coordinate 409,248, forward strand.
TAGAAGGTGAGGTTCTCGATCTCCATCACGAATTGGATCACGTCGCCGCCGGCGCCACAACCGAAGCACTTATAGAACTGGTGCGTGGCGTGCACGGTGAACGAGGGCGTCTTCTCGTTATGGAAGGGGCAGAGGCCGACGTAGCGGGCGCCGCGCTTCTCCAGGCGCGGCACATATTCGGAGACCACCCGAACGATGTCGACCGCGGACTTGAGCCGCTCGACGAACTCCATGCCCCGCCCTGACCATTATCGCCGAAGGCTCATCGGGCGGGGCGGGCAACCAGACGCTCGCGCTCGGCCTTCCAGCTCAGCCAGGCCGCGCTGACGCATTCGATAATCTCGTGTGCTTCGAAGGGCCGCGCCAGCACATCCCAGCCGCCACCCTCGAGCAGCTCTGCCGCAAGCTCCAGTTCCGCGGCCGGCACGGCAAGCACGATCTTCGGCGGGAAGGCGAGATCCGCCATGGCCCGGAGCATCCTGCGCCAGGAGCCGCCCGCCAGGCGCTCCTCCGCCACAATGACGCCGATCGGCTCGCGCGCCAGCAGCTCGAGCGCCTCTTCGATGGTGTAGGCCCGGCGCAGCCGCCAGTTCGTCCGCGCGAAGACGCTGTTGAAATAGCGGTGATCGCGCTCTTCCGGGCTCACCAGCAGAACTGTGACCACGCGCGGCGACTCGACCGCCTCCTCGAACGCACCGTTCATGCTCGGAATGCCACTTACATGTTATGCGGGCCGGCGGGCGCTGCCAATCGGGCGTTCACCTCATGGTGGGCGGGGGCCGAACCTGGGTCCGGCCCGGCCAATGCCTCAACTCCGTGCTTCGGCCGCCCTTGTCTTGCCTCGAGTTCGGATGTATAGTAGGTATCGCTTTTGGAAAAACGATTTGCCGGCCGGAAGGCCGGAGGAGGTCTTTTTCATGATCCTGCGAGGAGTTCTCACCCTGATCCTGCTAGCGGCCCTCCCAGGCGCCGCGCAGGAGTTTCGCGCCACGCTTCAGGGCAGCGTCGTGGATCCGTCTCAGGCGGGCATTCCCGGCGCCACGGTGATCCTGCGGAATGTCGAGACCGGCATCGAGCGCACGGTGCCTACCGACGAGACCGGCCATTACATCTTTCAATACGTCATGCCGGGCCGCTATAACCTTACCGTACAGGCGCCCGGCTTCAAGACGACGGTTCGCAGCGGCATTGTCCTCAGCCTCAACGACAACATCCGCCTCGATGTCGAGTTGCCGCTCGGCGAAACCAGCGAAACCATTTCCGTCGTCGCCGAGGTGGCGGTGGTGCAGCCGCAGACTTCTTCGCTCGGCTCCGTGGTGAACCGCCAGATCATCGAAACGCTTCCGCTCAAAGGCCACAGCAGCCTCTTCATGTTCAACCTGGTGACCGGGGTGGTCAATAACCGGTACTGGGAGGATGCCCGGCCGAGCGACACCGGAACCAACGTGCTGTTCACTGCCAACGGCTCGCCGGTGGCCACCGGCGACGTCGCCGTCGACGGCGCCGCCAACATGGTGAACGTCGGCCGCGGCCTGAACCTCTCGGCCTGGGTGCCGAGCACTGAGTCCGTGGCCGAGTTCAAGCTCCAGATGGGCACCCTGCCCGCCGAGTACGGCCGCTCCGGCGGCGCTTTCACCAACATCGTCATCAAGAGCGGCACCAACGAGCTGCACGGCTCCATGTACGAGTACTTCCGCAACTCGGCGCTCGACGCCAACCAGTTCTTCCCCCGCGGCCGCGGCCAGAAGCTCACTCCATACGGCATCAACGTCTTTGGCTTCAGCCTGGGCGGGCCCGTCTACTTCCCCAAGCTCTACAACGGCAAGAACCGGACCTTCTTCTTCTTGAACTACGAGGGCGGCCGGGAAGGCAACGGCCAGAGCACGACCACCAACGTGCCCACCGCGAAGATGCGGCGCGGGGATTTCTCCGAAGTGTCGGCTCGCATCTACGATCCGTTCTCGGTTCGGATGGTGGACGGCGCCCCCATCCGCCAGCCCTATCCCAACAACATCATCCCGGACTCGCTCCAGGACCCGGTGGCCCGCAACATGATGAAGTACTGGCCGGAGCCTAACAACCCCAACGTCAACCCCGCCACCCCCTGGGTGCAGAACTTCGTGCAGGGCAGCAAGTGGCCGCACACGCGCGACGGCGGCGTCCTCAAGGTCGATCACCAGCTCACGGCCAAGCATCAAACCTACTTGCGCTTCAACAAAGGCGACGCCTTCTTCAACTTCAACTATGACTTCGACGGGATCGCCACGCCGGGCCGCAACGTCGTCAACCGGCCCAACAGCGGCCTCACGTTGAGCGACACCTATCTGGTCAGCCCCCGCACGGTGCTCGACACGCGCCTGGCCTACACCTTCGGTAAGGAGCAGCAGCGGCCTTACTCTTACGGCTTCGATCTGGCCTCGCTCGGCTATTCGCCCTCGTTCGTTCGCATGGTGCAGGCCGCAGCCTTCCCCACCGTGCGCATCACGGGCATCCAGGGTCTGGCAGGCAGCGGCTACCGGGAGCAGCCGGGCTACACCTACTCGCTCCAGTCGAGCCTCTCGACCCAACGCGATCGCCATCTCTGGAAGACGGGCGGCGAGATCCGGCTGGTCCGCGGCAACTTCTTCAACAACTCGAACCCCTCCGGCAGCTTCTCGTTCGGCGTGGCGCAGACGGGCGGCCCGCGCGCCGATACGCCCTCCTCGGGCACCGGCTTCGGCCTGGCGTCTTTCCTGGCGGGTTACGGCACCGGGTCGATCGACTTCTCCAACGGCGTCTCGATCCAGAATGTTTACTACGCCCTTTATACCCAGGACGACTTCCGCATCACGCGCAAGCTCACCCTGAACCTGGGGATCCGCTACGAGTACGAGTCGCCGGCCACCGAGCGTTACAACCGCACCACGCGCGGCTTCGCTTACAACACGCCCAGCCCCTTGCAGGTGCCCGGACTCACGCTGCGAGGCGGCCTGCTCTATGCCGGCGTAGACAACAATCCCCGGGGCATCTACAATCCCGACCGGAACAACTTCGCCCCGCGCTTCGGCTTTGCCTACAGCCTCAACAACAAGACGGTGTTCCGGGGCGGCTACGCGCTGTTCTACATCTTTCCGGTGGGCCGCGTCTATCCGGTCGGCTACAGCGTCTCCACTCCGTGGGTGAGTACGCAGGACGGCATCACGCCCTACCGCCTGTTCCGCGATCCGTTTCCGGAAGGCCACCTGCCGATCGTCGGCAACTCGCAGCGGCTGATGACGCTGGTCGGCCAGTCGATCTCCTTCGTCGAGCCGGCCGATCGCATCGCGATGTTCCACAACTGGCAGTTCAACATCCAGAGGGAAGTCGCGCCGCTGACGCTGTTCGAAATCGCCTACGTCGGCAGCCGCGGCATCAAGATCGCCGCCCTCGGCAGCGACTTTACCGGCGCCATCAACGAGAACGTCAACCAGTTCCACCCGCAGTACCTGGCGATGGGGACCGAGCTGCTGCGCGCCGTGCCGAATCCTTTCTTCGGCATCCTCAGCGGCGCTCTCGGCGGCCGGACCGTGCAGCAGGCCCAGCTCCTGCGGCCGTTCCCGCAGTTCACCGGCGTGACGCGGCTCGGGCCGGCCTTCCTGAACACCGTCTATCACTCGGCTCAGATGCGCCTGGAGAAGCGGCTCTCCCACGGCGTGACCGCGCTCATCTCCTACACCCTTGCCAAGAACATCGGCGACATGAGCAATGCGCAGAACGCTTACAACCGCCGGGCCGAGCGCGCCCTAACGGACCTGGACGTGCCGCAGCGGCTGACGATCACCGCGGCCTGGGAGATCCCGGTCGGCAGGAACCGGCGGTATCTCTCCGGCATCTCCCGCGCTGCTGATCTGGCCATCGGCGGCTGGACCCTGTCGACCTTCAACACCTTCCAGAAAGGCTTCCCGCTCGCCTTCGGCCTGGCGCGTGCGGCCGCCGGCTCCGGCGGCAATCGTCCCAACGCCGCCGGCGACCCCAGGGAAGGAATCAGCGGGCCGATCGTCCAGCGCCTAAACCGCTACTTCAACACGAATGCCTTCTCGCAACCGCCGGACTTCACCTTCGGGAATCTGAGCCCGCGCATCGGCACCGTACGCTCGCCTGGCATGAACAACCTCAATCTCACCCTGTCGAAGACCTTCGCCCTCACTGAGCGGTGGAAGCTCGACTTTCGCGCCTCCTCGTTCAACCTGCTCAACCACCCGGTCTTTTCCGCGCCCAACACCACCTTCGGTGACGCCAGCTTCGGCCGCATCTTCAACCAGGCGAACCTGAGCCGGCAGACCGAGTTCGCCCTGAAGATCTTCTTCTAGTCGGCGAGAATGGTGGGGGCAGGAGAGCGCCCTGCCCCCGTGCCATGACTCGCCGCCGAGGCCTCAGCGCTCGAAAACGATCTTGCCGCCGACCAGCGTCATGAGCGCCTCGATCTGGGCGATCTCGTCTTCCGGACAGGTGAGATAGTCCTTGGAGATCACCACCAAATCGGCCAGCTTCCCCGGTTCGATCGAACCTTTCTTGTACTTCCTCTGCATGGTCCGTAGCGCCCAGAAGCGGTCCTTCTCGCTGAAGGCGCGGCTCCCCCGCAGGGGCGCCAGCAGCCCGGGTGCGCCGAGGATCAAGCCGGTCGGTTCGCCGCGCTCGTCCCGGACGATCTTGCCGTCGGCGGGCTCGGGCGTCTCGCGCGTGATTCCCAGCTCGGCGAGCAGCGCCGGGTTGAGCACCGAGGCGTAGCTGTTGTCCGTCATTACCCGCCGGCCGGGCGCCGCCCGGTCGAGCTCATACCGGGTCGGATAACGCCTCTCCTTGAGCCGTGTCGAATAGACCTTCGGCACGAAGATCAGCCGGTCAGGTGGCAGGCGCGCAGCCTGAGCGCTGATGTAGGCGAGCACCTCCTCGATGGTGTGCATCACCGGCACGGGGCCGTCGCGTTCGCTCAGAGCCGCCATCTCCGGGTGGGTGTGGCTTTCGATGATGCCGGGCAAGACGGTCCAACCCTTGAGATCGATCTTGCGGGTGGCCGGCCCGGCGAGCGGGAGAACCTCTTGCGTCCTCCCCACCATCGAAAATTGGGGACAGTACACTCTTTCCCCAATTCCACGGGCGAGGGGTGCAGACACAAATTAGGGATTGAGTATACTGTCCCCAGTTTTTAAGCCCAGCGCCCGCCGGCCGGCTTCAGTGAGGCGGCTCGAGTTCCACGGCGGATCCCAGATCGGCTCCACCACGACGCGCCGCACGCCCGGCACCCTGAGCAAGCGGTCGCGCACCGGCTGGCTGTTGCCGCCCGAGCCCCAGGCGTAGTAGCCGAAGCGCGGCCGCCCACGGTGGGGCGTCGTCATCAGGACCTGGACCGTGTCTCCCCTGACCCGCAGATCGTAGATCAGCCCGAGATCGACGACACTGGCGTTTGCCGTATAGAGCTGCTCGTCCCGGCAGTCGGCCAAGGCTTCCCACAGTCGCCGCTTGTCGATGGGAGAGTCGCCCGCCTCGCCGGGGCGCGCCAGTCGCCCGGCGGGTGCTTCCGCACGCAAACCGCGCGGCAACTCACCGGCCGCCGTAAGCAGTGGGTTCATGAGCTGGTGCCGGATCCGTTCGACGCGCTCCGCGCCGCCGTCCTCGGCAAAGGGCAGCACGAGGTAGGCGTTCCTCTGCCGCAGCTTCGCGCCGGCGGGCAGAACCGAGTTGTGAAAAAGCGCCCGGCTCCACACCGGGCCGTGCCAGCGGTAGTGGAGCATCGGCGCACCCGTGTGCTTGAGCCCCTGGACGCCCTCGGCCGCATGCTCGAGGAACAGGCCGATGAACGCGTCGCGGCTCACCCGGTGAAAGAAGCCCACCGCCCAGAGATTCTCCTGGACCTCTTTCTCCACTGGGCCCACGCGCAGCTTGCCGTCGTCGGTCATCCAGACCGTGTCGGTGAAGGAGTAGCCCGAGAAGACCCACTCGTCGTCGCGCAGGTAGCCGATCTCGATCTCCTGAAGCATCTCCATAGTGCCGTGCTTGAAAAAGTAGGGCGCCCCGGCCACGAAACGATATTCCACGAAGATGTGCATCCGGCTTGGCGTGAAGACCGGATGGACGGGCGAGTGGGGAAAGCCCCAGCGGCGCACCTTTACGCACACCGGGCCGCGGATGACCTCGTAATCCGGGCAAGCGGCCCAGTTGGTGACGCGCATCTTCTGGAAATTGTTCGAGGTGACGTAATCGTGCGCCCAGTCGATGCACGGCGGCTCGCCGTGGCCCTCCCCTCCGGCGAACAGCTCCTGCCCGTGCTCGCGCTTGAGCTTCAGCCGCTCGAGCTGGCCCATCTGCGGCGAGAGCTTCGCCTGGTAGTAATCGTTCTCGATTTCGAGCGCATAGCCTTCGCCGGTGACTTTGAGGTCGGTGGGATAGTCGGGCAACTCGGCGTCGGGGTTGCCATAGAAGACCAGATACAGCGTCCGGGCATGCGCCGGGGCATCGGCCAAAAAGGCGAGGCGGCAGACGCGCTCGGCGCCGCGCCTCTGCTCTTCGGAGATCTGGCAGGGGATCTGGCGCAGGACGCCGCTTTTGGGCTCGACGCGCGCCAGCCGGACCTCGCGGGCGAGGGAATCGGCCTGGTCGGCGGGAAAGGCCGCCACCAGCTCGACCGGTTCGCCCGCGCGCTCGAGCGCCACCGTCTCATCGAGGACGAGCACCTTGACCCACCGCCAGGGCTGGGCCCACCGCCGCCAGGGCTCGGGCAGTTGGTTGACGGCGAGGAAGTCTTGAGCCCGCAAGACAGGTTCGCCCAGGCTCTCTTCTTCCTGCTGGGCAAAGATCGCGGTGTCGCGGATCGAGGCCGCCAGCGCCCGCGCCAGCCGGAAATCCCGCTTCGCCCAGGCCTGTCCGAGCAGCTCGATCTTTCGCTCGAGACGGTCCGTCCTGTGCCAGTAGTCGGTCTCTTTCATGGTTCGCCTGCTTCATCGTGACGGAACCAGCGCGGCCTGTCAAACCGGTCGCCGGTTCAGTCATACTCGCCCTCGACGAACCAGTCGCCTTTGGCCGGCTCGCGCCACAGTCGGTAGAGCCCGCCGTCGGTGAGCGCCACGTCCCACTCCTCGCGGGCCCAGGCCGCCTCGGTCCACCAGTCACCCGAGCTGCGCCAGGGGCCGGCCGCCTCCATGACATGGCCCGTGACCTTGGGCGCCGCCACGTGCACGGGCCTCTCGCCTGAAGTCTTCACCCGGGCCGCCAGCGGCGGGCGGAAGCGCCGGAAGCCCAGCCGTGGCGCCGCCGGGCTGGCCGGCTCCTCTTGTTCCCGGGGGCTCGCATGGGGGACGTCCTTCATCCGGAAGGCGTCCGGGCGGTGTGTGTCGACGAGCTCCGCAAAACCGGCATTGCCCTCTCCCACCATGGCCCGAATGCGCGCCAGCGTCACTTGAAGCCGTTCCGGCTCCGGCCCGCCCGGCACGAACAGACCGGCCTGAAGCCGGCGAGGCGGCGCCGGCTCGAGCGCGAGCGTCACCGCCCGCACCGGCGCGGGCGGCGGGTGCGCTTCCAGGTCGAGTTCCAGAAGCTTGAGAAGCGGCCTCATGCGATATTGCGCCACCGGCAGCTCGAGCACACGCGTGCATGCGGGCCGGCTCTCAAGCTCCAACTCCACCGTCAGGCGGCGGGTGGCCATCGAATGGGTTTCCAGGCGCCGGCACAGCTCGCCGAGCAGTTGCCCCAGCACGAACAGTAGCGAGCCGAGATCATGGACCGGCTCCTCCAGCTCCCGGCGTTCGCGATAGCCGGCGGCCGGAGGCGCCAGCCGCAACGGGCGCCTCAGCCGCCCCCAGGCCAGCTCGTAGATTCGAACTCCCTCCTCCCCGAGCCGCTCCGCCAGGCCGATCGGAGGCAGCGCGGCGACATCGGCGAGCGTTCGCAGGCCCCAGAGCCGGAAGGTCTGGCGCAACTCCTCGCTCATCGGAACGCCTTCGAGCGGAATGGCGCCCAGGCAGGCCGCTTCCCGGCCCGGCGGCACCATCGTCACGCCGCGGAAATTCGTCGCCGCCAGCACGGCGCTGTCGGGCGTCGCAGCGATCGCCAGGTTTGCCGTGAGCCCGCGCTCGGCGCCACGCCGGGCGATCTCGGCGGCGACCTCCTGCGGCGGGCCGATCAGCCGCCCGAGCCCCTCGATCGAAAAGACCACCGTGCCCGGCGCGGTGATCTCCACTTCAGGCGAGAACGAATCCGCCAGCTCCACCAGGGCTTCGATGGCTCCCGGCTGGTAGAGACAGGCGTACACCTCAAGCAGCCTCCGCTTCCCACCGTGCCGCCCGTTCCGGACCGGGTTTTCTCACCACCGCTTCGATGCGCAGGCCGCCGAGCAGCCGGAAGGGCCGCCAGCCGCTCCAGACGGCGCCGCGTCGGCGGAACTCGATCGAGCAGGCGGCGCAAGAGACGGCCAGCGGCTGCCGGCTCATCAACAGGAAGACTGCCGGCGTGCCTTGAACCGCCGTGCGGAAGCGGAACCAGCAAGAGAGTGGGATCCGGTTCAGCTCTCGCGCCGGCGCCTCGCCCAGATCCAGGCACACCACCCCGAAACCGCCGCCGTGAACGAGCAGATCAGCCGCCTTCAGCGCGTGCTCGACGTTGCCCCCGCACCGAACCCACACCAGCCGCCCGAGCACGACGCCCGCCTGCGCCGCCGCCTGCGGATCGAAATGATCTCCGGCATCCGCCAGGGCGGCGTACTCGCCCCGTGTGGTGGCCGCCGCCAGCACGGCATCGCGAAAGCAAGTTTGCCCCGAGGAGCGTGCACCGGTTATTAGGGTTAGCGCTCCGCGAGGCAGGCCGGGCAGCAGGGGAGAGAGCAGAGCCAGGGGCAGGTAGTCCTGGCGGTTGGGGGAAGTGATCGAGAGCGCGGCGGCGGAGAGGAGGGCGGCCATGGTATTTTCTCCTTTTGTTCGCCTATACCATTCTCCCTCATCCGCCCGCTCCTGTCAATGCCCGGCACCTTACTTCACCGCCGTGATGACCACCTCGCCGCAGTAACGCTTCAGCTCCGGCCTCCAGGCCAGCAGCCAGGCGTCCGCCTGCTCCAGTCCGCCCAACAGCCGCCGTACCCACGGCAAGGTAAACCGGCCGCGGAAGAGCCGCTTGGCCATCGCCAGCAGGTTCATCGGAACAATTTCCACTTGCCGGAAGTGTCGCCGCAGAAGATCGATCTCGGCATCGGAAAGCACAATCCCCTCCCCCTGTTCGACCGGCTCGCGCTCGAGGCGCGCCCGCCACCGCCGCGCGGCATTGAGCAGGGGGTTGTTGCCCAATGTCTCGGCCAGCACGAGCTTGCCTCCCGGCCTGATGACACGCACCAGCTCGGCGAACGCCGCCGGGTATTTCAGCGTGTGGTGGAGCGAGGCGCAGGCGAAAACCAGGTCGAACTCACCGTCGGCAAAACAGCCCAGATCGCTGGCATCGCGGGCCACGCCTCGAACGCGATCCGCGACGCCGCTGGCGCGGGCCCGTCGCAGCCCGAGCTCGATGGCGACGGGTGAGAGATCGAGCAAGGTCACGCTCGCGCCCTCGGTGGCCAGCAGCACGCCCCAATCTCCTGGGCCGCAGCCGTAGTCGAGGACGCTTCGCCCCTCGAGCGGTTCGGCGAGCAGGCTATCCAGGGCCGCGCGATAGAGGCGCCGCCGCTCGTAGGCCGGCGCCGCCGGGTTATCCATTTGGTCAAGCAGGACGACCCGATTGACAACGAGCTCGTGGTCCGGCCGCGCCAGGTGAGCGGCATAGACCCGGTCATAGAACTCGCGCTCAAATTGGGGACAGTACACTCAATCCCCAATTTAGGCTACCGGACGGCTTCAGGGAGCGGAACGGGATTGAGCCGCGTAGGGGAAGGCTGGTTCAGGCAGCTCAGGTTGAGGCGGAACGCACCTCAAAGCGTGTCGAAATGTCACTTCCGGCCGGCGCGCGGCGACCAGGCCAGCATCGAGAAAAACAACCCGATGATCAATAACCCCGGGATCAGCGCCGTCATCAACATGGCCCAACTCCCTTGTTCTATCGAAAGGGGAGCAATTCGAGGACCAAACCGGGAAGTTCTTCTCGCCGCCCGGCCCGCATGCTCGCCCGCAACTCTTATCGGTTTAGTGGACGCACCCTTTAGTGTCTGGGTCACATTTTTCTTCCGGCATCGCTGTGATACGCTCGGGGTTGATGCGAGTTCAGATGGCATTCGGCAAGACGGGTCTGGAGCTGGAGCTTCCAGATCGATTCCGTTACCGAATTCTCGAGGCCCGCTCGGCCGAGGCGCTGCCTGACCCGGCCCGGACTCTCGAACAGGCGCTGGAGGATCCCATCGGTTCGCCCCCGCTCATCGAACTCGCGCGCGGGCGGCGCTCGGCGGCCATTTCGGTCTCGGACATCACGCGCCCGGCGCCCAACTCCTTCGTTTTGCCGGCCGTGCTTGAACGGCTCGAAGCGGCCGGCATTCCGCGCGAGGGAATCACCATCCTGATTGCCACCGGCCTTCACCGTCCGGCCACGGATGCCGAGATCCGCGAGATTGTCGGCGAACAGATCGCGGCGCGTTACCGGGTGGAGAACCACTTCGCCCGGGACCTCGAGGCGCACCGCTACCTCGGCCGGACGAAATCGGGAACGCCGGTTTATATCGACGCGCGATTCCTCGACGCCGATCTGCACCTCTCTCTCGGTCTGATCGAGCCGCACTTCATGCTTGGCTTCTCCGGCGGGCGCAAGCTGGTGGCTCCCGGCCTGGCCGCCCGGGAAACGATTGTGGTCCTGCACAGCCCGCGTTTCATCCGCGATCCCCGCTCCGCCGAGGGTCTCGTCGAAGGCAACCCGCTCCATGAGGAATTGCTCGAGATCGCTTCCATGGCCCGGCATGACTTCAGCGTCGAGGTGGCGCTGAACCGCCGCCGCGAGATCGCCGGCCTGTGGGCAGGCGAGCCCGTTCAGGCGCACCGCCGGGGCGTGGAGTTCGTCTCGCGGGCGTTGCTCGAGGAGATGGACGCGCCGGCGGACGCTGCCATCACCAGCTCGGCCGGCTATCCGCTAGATCTCACCTTTTACCAGTCGATCAAGGGCGCCAGCGCGGCAGCGCACGTGGTCAAGCCGGGCGGGCGCATCTTGCTGGTGGCGGCGTGCGAGGAGGGTCCGGGAGCGCCGGAATTTCGTGAACTGCTCAAGCGCTACGGGCGCGCCGAGCAGTACTTGAAGGAGACCGAGGACGCGGAGGTGATCATCGACCAGTGGCAGTTGGACAAGCTGGCGCTGGTGGTACAAAAGGCCGAGGTTTTGTTCTACGTGCCGGGCCTCGCCGCCGACTACTATCCCACGCTCTGGGGGAGGGCCTTCGCAACCGCCCGCGAGGCCGTCGAAGCACTCACAGCGGGCCTGGAGCCGGGCGCCACCATCGCCGTCATCCCGGAAGGCCCCTATGTGCTGGCCCGCGCCTCGGCTCCGGAGACCTGCGCGGCCTGAGGCGGCGCTCCGGGGAAGTTACATCCGGGTTGACATCGACCTCCGGCTCCGCTATAGTTCTTGAAGTACTGGTCTGTCAACGAGTTGTCGGTGGCGTTTCGCAATCCGTCGCAGGGCGCTGGCAAGCGGCGACTTTTCCTTGCCGCGAGTGGATCCTCCCGAGCCTCCCGCAGTCGTTTGCCATCCCCGGCCGGCCGTCTCTTCGAGGGGCCGCCGGGCGGCAAACCGCCGTTGATGGGTCAGCCGACGCGGAGACTTGGCTATGGCAACGAATTCATCAGATGAGCGGCTGCAACCAACCCCGATGTGGCCGGAAGCCGAAGATTACGGCCAACTCATCGATGATTACAGTCATCTCGCGCCGCCCGCCGAAGGGGAGCTGCTCCGCGGCACGGTGCTCTCGGTCACGCCGACCGAGGTCATCGTAGACATCGGCTTCAAGTCGGAAGGCATCGTTCCCATCAGCCAGGTCACGGCTCCTGACGGCTCCGTGACGGTCAAGCCGGGCGATGAGATCGATGTCATGATCGACCGCCACGGCCAGCAGATCGACGGGTACATCCTGCTGTCCCACACCCGGGCGGTGCGCCTGCGCGCCTGGGAGAATCTGGACCTGGCCTACCGTCAGGGTCTGCTCGTCTCCGGCCACGTGCTCCGGCGGACCAAAGGCGGCCTGGTGGTGGACGTGGGCGTCGAGGCCTTCCTGCCCGCCTCTCATGCGGATCTGCGTCCGATCCACGATCTGGATCGCCTCATCGGCCAGGACATCCCGGTGAAGATCCTCAAACTCAACCGCCGCCGCGGCAACGTCGTCGTGTCGCGAAAGGCCGCGCTCGAGGAAGAGCTCGCCGAGCGCAAGCGCGCCACGCTCGAGCTGCTCGAGGAGGGCGCCATCGTGACCGGGCTAGTGAAGAATCTCACCGATTACGGCGCTTTCATCGACCTCGGCGGCATCGACGGCCTGCTGCACATCTCCGACATGAGTTACGGGCGGATCAATCACCCCTCCGAGATCCTTGCCGAAGGGGAGGCGATCACCGTCAAGGTGCTCAAGCTCGACCGGGAGCGGGAGCGGATTTCGCTCGGCTTGAAGCAGCTTCAACCGGATCCCTGGGAGAGCGTCGAGGAACGTTACCCGCTCGGCAGCCGCGTCATCGGCCGTGTGGTCAGCATCACCGACTACGGCGCGTTTGTGGAGCTCGAGCCGGGCGTCGAGGGCCTGATCCACGTCTCGGAGATGACCTGGAGCCGGCGCATGAAGCACCCATCGAAGGTGGTAAAGGTCGGTGATCAGGTACAGGCCGTCGTGCTGGACGTCCGAGCTGCCGATCGGCGCATCTCGCTCGGCATCAAGCAGCTCGAGCCTGACCCGTGGACGACGGTCGCCGACCGCTACAGCGTCGGCTCCGTGGTGGAAGGGCGAGTCCGCAAGCTGACGGATTTCGGCGCCTTTATCGAGATCGAAGAGGGCATCGACGGTCTGGTTCACATCTCGGATCTTTCCTGGACCAAGCGGGTCAAGCACCCTTCCGAGGTGCTCAAGAAAGGCCAGATGACCCAGGCCGTCATCCTTCAGATCGACCCGCACAACCGCCGCCTGTCGCTCGGCATCAAGCAACTGGAGCCCGATGCCTGGGAAACCTTCTTCCGCTCCCATCAAGTGGGCGACATCGTGCGCGGGCGCGTCACGCGCGCGGCCAGTTTCGGCGTCTTTGTCGAACTCGCTCCGGGCGTCGAGGGTTTGTGTCACAACTCCGAGATTCCGCCCTCTGCCGATCGGATCGCCGGTGAGCCGCCCCTGGCCATCGGCCAGGAGTACGATTTCAAGATCATCAAGCTGCACGAGGCCGACAAGCGGATCGGGCTCAGCCTCCGGGCCGTGGCTGACGATGAGGAGCGCACCCGCCTGGAGGAGTACCAGCGCCAGGCGGCGGCCGCCACGATGACGATCGAGGAGGTGATCCACCTCAAGAATCGCGGCGATGCGCGCTAAGCTAGGCGGGTGAAGTTCAGGATCAGGATGATGTTCCATGGGGAGGAATCATGACCAAAGCAGACCTGATTGAGGAGGTCTCCCGGGTCGTCGAAATGACCCGGAAGGAGTCGGAAGTGATCGTCGAAGCCGTCTTTGACAGCATCGTACGCGCCTTGCGTAGCGGCGATAAGATCGAGATTCGCGGTTTCGGCAGCTTCCGCACCCGCGAGCGGCAGGCCCGCATCGGACGCAACCCGAAGACCGGCGATCGTGTCGAGGTCCCAGCCAAGCGGATTCCCTACTTCAAGCCCAGCAAGGAGCTCAAGGACCTCGTCAATCATGGCGCCGGGGCCGCTGAGACCGCGCCATCGGAAGGTGCGACGCCGGCGCCCTGATCATGGACCGGCTGTGGACACCCTGGCGCTACAGCTACGTCAGCTCTGCCGCGGCGCCGGGATGCATCTTCTGCGAGAAAGCCTCCGCCTCCGATGACGAAGCGAACCTGGTCGTCTACCGCGCCGAGCGTAACTTCATTCTGCTAAATCTCTACCCTTACACTAACGGCCACATCATGATTGCGCCCTATGAACACGTGGCTACGCTCGGTGAAGCGGCGGAGGAGACGTTAGCGGAGATGATTCTGCTGGCGCGCCGGGCCGAGGCGGTGCTGCGCCGCCTCTACCAGCCTGCCGGGATGAATCTGGGCATGAATCTCGGCCAGTGCGCGGGTGCAGGCGTAGCCGGCCATATCCACCTGCACATGTTGCCGCGGTGGCCGGGGGATGTCAGTTTCATGACCACGGTCGGCGAAACGCGGGTGCTGCCTGAGGACCTTCACACCACCTGGCGCCGCCTCCATGCTGCCTTTCGCGACGGGGATTGAGCGAGGGGCGCAGCTCAAGGCTGGGTTACAATATGGGGCGATCCGCGCCCTCCTGCGGGCCGGCGGATGTTGTCCTCATGGCGAGGTGGTGGACGATCCTGCGCTCGGCCGTATTCGTGGCGCCGCTCTGCGCCGCGGTGAGTGCCCTGGCGGGCGGCGTTTCGCTTCTGGCCTGCCTCTTTGATCGCGGGGGCCGGCAGACGTGGCGTCTGGCGCGGCTGTGGGCGCGCCTGCTGCTGGAGATCGCCGGCGTGCGTGTCGAGGTCGCCGGCGCCCAGAAGATCGCCCCGGGCGCGAGTTACGTGCTTGTGGCCAATCACGCCAGCCGACTCGATCTTCTGTGCCTGCTCGCGCATATCCCGGTACCTGTGCGGTTCCTGGTCGACAAACGCCACTTCGCAATCCCGGTCGCGGGCTTTTACTTGCGTCGCGCCGGGCACTTGCCCATCAGCACCGCCACGGCGCGGCAGTCGCTCGAGACGATCACCGCCGCAGCGCGGCAGATCGCCGAGCGCGGCGCGGCGGTGGTGGTCTTTGCCTCTGGCCTCCACGGTGCCGGCCCGTTGCCGTTCCGCGATGGCGCCGCCTACCTGGCGATACGGGCCGGCGTGCCGCTGGTTTCGGTGGCGCTGCGCGGAAGCGAGGCCGCACTCCCTCCCGGCTCCTGGGTCGTGCGGAAGGCGGATATACGCATCGAGATCGGCGATCCCATTCCCACGCTTGACCTGCGCCTGGAGGACCGCGCGCGCCTGGCCGAATCGGTCCGAGCTTCCCTGGCCGGCGCGCGCTGAGTCGACCCTGCTGGTATAATTTCGGGCGCAAGCGTCATGGATCGCCTCGCGGCTTTGATCGTCAAAGCCCCGCTCATCGTTCTGCTGACCGTTCTGCTGGGCACCGTCTCGGTTCTCGTTTCCTTCTTCGACCGCGAGAACCGCTTCACGGATCGCATCGCCCGCTTCTGGGCGCGCCTGCTGCTTGAGGTCGGGCGTGTCCGCGTGCGGGTCCGGGGCCTGGAGCACATCGAAGCGGACAAGCAGTATGTCTTTGTGGGCAACCACCGCAGCCTGATCGACACGCCCGTGGTGCTGGCGAACATTCCCGTCCGATTCCTGTTTCTGGTCAACGCCAAATACGTCCGCTTGCCGTTTCTCGGCACGCATCTGAGAAGGACGGGCCACTTCTCGGTGGAGCCCGAGGACGTGCGCGCCTCCATGAAGGCGATGACCGAGGCGGCCCGCGCGGTGAGCGAGCGCAAAGTCTCGATCCTTCTGTTTCCCGAGGGTTCGCGCGCGCGAGGTCCGATGGAGGAATTCAAAGAAGGAGCGGCCTACATCGCCATCAAGGCGGGAATCCCGGTGGTCCCCTTCGCACTGAAGGGCACGCGCGAAATCTTGCCCATCGGCAGCATCCTCGTGCGCGGCGGCCCGGTCGAGCTGGTCTTCGGCGAGCCGATCCCGGTCGAGGGATACCGGCTCAAGGACCGCGCGCGGCTCACCCAACTCATGTTCGACCGCGTCTCGGCGCTGCTGGGCGAGCCGGCGCCGTCTCCGGCCGATGAGTCGCGGAGCCAGGTCGTATGAGGGCGCCCAGCCGCCCGCCTGTGTTCAGCCGCCGCAGCCGCCGCCAGGCGCTCGAGCGCTTGCGCGCCGAGCCGTTTGACGTGCTGATCCTGGGTGGAGGCATCAACGGCGCCGGCCTGGCGCGGGACTTGGCGTTGCGGGCGCAAACGGCGGGCAGCGCCTTGAAGATTGCCCTGGTCGAGCAGCGGCATTTCGCCTCCGGCACCAGCGCCAAGAACTCGCAACTCATTCATGGCGGCTTGCGGTATCTCAAGCAGCTCGAATTCCGTCTGGTCCGAGAGGCGCTCGAGGAGCGCGCCACCCTGCTGGAAATCGCACCCCATCTGGTGGAGCCTCTGCCGTTTCTGATTCCGTTTTACGGTCGGCTGGCGCGGCTCTACTACGGCGCCGGGCTCGTGCTCTACGATCTGCTCGCCGGACGGAGGAATGTCGGCAGGCACCGGGTGCTCGATCGCGCCTCCGTCGAGCGACTCGAGCCCGCCCTGCGGCGCGACGGGCTCAACGCCGCGGGCGTCTACTACGATTGCCGGGTGAATGCCGCCCGTCTGGTGCTCGAAAACCTCTTCGACGCCGCCGGCCTGGGAGCTGTCATTGCGAACTATGTGCGCGCCGAGGGCGTGGGGCGCCAGGATGGTGGTTTTCGTGTGATGCTCGCCGATCAGCTCGGCGGGGAGCGCTTTGAAGTTCAGGCGCGCGAGCTGGTGGACGCCACCGGCCCCTGGCAGCCTGCTTCGGAGTTGCGCCTGGTGCGCGGCTCGCACCTAGTGCTGCCCAAGGTTAACACCAGCAGCTACGCCATCGCGCACTTCGCTTTCGACGGGCGGATCTTCTTCGTGATCCCGTGGGGTCCGGACGAGTCGCTCTCGCTCGTCGGAACCACCGACGTGGATCACGACGCCGGCCCGGATGAGGTCCGCATCTCGGCCGAGGAGGTTCGATACATGGAGCGGGTGCTCGGGGAGCTGTTCCCGCAGGCGCTGCCCGTGCGCCCCATCTGCGCTTACAGCTCGCTCCGGCCGCTGGTTCGCGCTGCGGCGGCCTCGGCGACCGAGACCAGCCGGGAGCACCGCATCTGGCACTCGCCCGATGGCGTTCTGCGTATCGCCGGAGGCAAGTACACGACCTACCGCAGGATGAGCGAGGAGGCCGCCGAGGCCGTGGCCCGCCAGATCGCACCGTCGCTGGAAGGGTTGTGCCGGACGGCGGAGCTGCCCCTCGGCGGCAATTCGCGACAGGCCCTGGAGGAGTTGCGGGCCTGCGCCGGGGATCTGGGCGCTCTCTACGGGCTGGAGAAGGCCGAGGTCGAACGGCTGATCCGCAGCCACGGCCTGCTCGCTCCTGCCGTCCTCGAATACTTGCCGGAAGCGCCGCCGGGAGGTTTGAGCCGGCTCGAGGCTGCGGTGGCGGACTTCGCCATCGAGCACGAGATGGTCGAACGGCTGGCCGACCTCATGTTCGTCTCCACCTACTGGGGTTACGAACGCCGCTGGGACGCCTCCGCGCTGCGGCCGCTGGCCGAGGCCGTGGCAGTGCGGCTCGGCTGGGACCAGGCACGCCTCGAGGCCGAGATCGCGCTCGTGTTGCGCCTGCTCGAACTGCCCGCGGCGGGCTGACACGGTTATGATTGACACGTGAGCGCAGCCGGGGATATCGAGCAGGCAAAGCGCTACGTGGCCATCTGGGCGGAGAATCGCTCCTGGCTCGAAAAAGTGCGCGACGAGGAGATCCGCCAGGCCGATACGGCAGCCTCGATTCGATTGTTCGATTCAGCCTTTCGCATCGCATTGCGGGACCTGCCGCCGCGGCCCTCCTCCGGCCTGGTCGTCTGGCAGGACTACATGCGGCGCTGGCGGGAGCGGCTGGAACGTGGTTGATCTGATCGCGGAAGCGGTCCGCTTGCAGGGGTTCCTGGACTCCTGGGGATGGCGCTACTGCTTTATCGGCGGATTGGCCGTTCTGCATTGGGGTGAGCCGCGCCTCACGCGAGACTTGGATGTCGCCCTGCTGACCGGTTTCGGCGGGGAGGCCGCCTACGTCGACGCGTTGCTGGCTGCCTACCCGCCTCGGATTGCCGGAGCGCGGGAGTTCGCGCTGGCTCGCCGCGTCCTGCTGATCAAGACCCACAGCGGTGTGGGCATCGATGTTTCGCTCGCTGCGCTTCCCTATGAGGAGACGGCGATCGGCCGCGCCGTCCCCGTGGAGATGCTTCCGGGAAGCCTGATTCGCCTGTGCTCGCCCGAGGACCTGATCGTCATGAAGCTATTCGCCGGCCGGGAAACGGACCTGCGGGATGCAGGGTCCGTGATAGCCCGCCAGGGGGAGGAACGCCTGGATTGGGATTATATCGAGTCGCACTTGCGGGAGCTGGCGGAACTGAAGGCCGATCCGTCCTTGCTGGAACGCTTGCATGAGCTTCGGCGTTCGGCCGCAGGGTGAGTTGCCGGGGCGGGCGGTTGACAACGCAGGCGGGGTGAGCGAGAATGGTCATGGCGAATAAAAAGCGAAAATGGGCCCCCTTCCCCAGCTCCATGCCCGCTCCGCCTTCAGCTTCCTCGAGGGTGCTTCCTTGCCGGAACGCCTGGCCGAGCGCGCCGCCGAACTCGAGATCCCGGCCGTCGCCCTGCTCGACCGCGACAGCCTCTCCGGCGCGCCGCGCTTCCATCTGGCCGCGAAAAAGCTCGGCCTGCGCGCGCTGATCGGCGCGGAGATCACCGCCGTCGACGGCGCCCGCTACGCCCTGCTGGCGGCGAACCGCACCGGCTACGGGAACCTCTGCCGGCTGATCAGCAAGATCAAGCTCCGGGCGAAGAAAGGCGAAGCGGCGGCCACGGCTGAGGATCTGGCCGAGCATGCGCAGGGACTCGTCCTGCTTTCCGGCGGAAGCGAAGGACCGCTCGCGCTGGCCCTGCGGAAGAGTTTCGAGGAGGCGCGCGCTTGCCTGGAGACGCTCGCCGGCATCTTCGGTCCCGGCAACGTCTATGCCGAACTTCAGCGCCACTACGACCGCGCCGAGGAAGCGCGCAACCAGGCCGTCATCGAGCTGGCGCGACGGCTCGGCGTACCGTTGATCGCCACCAACGGCGTCGATTACGCCCGGCCCGAGGAGCGCGAGCTGGCCGACGTGCTCACCGCAATCCGCCACCGAACGACCGTCCAGCGAGCCGGGCGCCTGCTGGCGCGCAATGCGGAGCGGCACCTCAAAGACGCCGCCCAGATGCAGGCGCTGTTTGCCGATCTGCCTGAGGCGCTCGAGAACGCGCGCGAGCTGGCCGAGCGCATCGAGTTCACGCTGGCCGATCTGGGCTACCGGTTCCCGAGCTATCCGGCGCCGCCGGGCGAGACGATGAACTCCTACTTGCGCAAGCTGGTGGAGGCGGGCGCGCGCGAGCGCTACCGGCCCTATCACGAGCGCGCCCGGCAGCAGATCGAGCGCGAGCTGGCCCTCATTGAAAAGCTCGATCTGGCCGGCTACTTCCTCATCGTCTGGGACATCGTGCGCTTCTGCCGCGAGCAGAAGATCCTGGCGCAGGGGCGCGGCTCGGCGGCCAACAGCGCCGTCTGCTATGCGCTCGGCATCACGGCGGTCGATCCGGTAGGCATGGACCTGCTGTTCGAGCGCTTCCTCTCGGAGGAGCGCGGCGAGTGGCCCGATATCGATCTCGATCTGCCGAGCGGCGAGCAGCGCGAGCGCGTCATCCAGTACGTCTACCGGCGCTATGGCGAGCGCGGGGCGGCGATGACGGCCAATGTCATCACCTATCGGGAGCGCTCGGCGGCGCGCGACATCGGCAAGGCGCTCGGCTTCGACCCGGCGACCCTCGCGCGCCTGTCGAAGCTGGCGCACGGCTTCGCCTGGGAGGATCCTGGTGAGGGTGTGACGCAACGGTTCCGCGACGCGGGCCTCGACCTCGGCGATCCGCTGGTGAAGAGATTCTGCGCGCTCTATGAGGCGGTGCAGGACCTGCCGCGTCACCTCGGACAGCACTCGGGCGGCATGGTCATCTCGGCCGGCGAACTCGACCGGATCGTGCCGCTCGAACCGGCCACCATGCCCGGCCGCGTCGTGGTGCAGTGGGACAAGGAAGACTGCGCCGATATGGGGATCATCAAGGTGGACCTGCTCGGGCTCGGCATGCTTGCGGTAATCGAGGAGTCGCTCGAGTGGATCCGCACGGCCTACGGCGAAGAGCTGGATCTGGCCCATCTGCCTCAGGACGATCCGGCGGTCTACGAGGCGCTCCAGCGAGCCGACACCATCGGCATGTTCCAGGTGGAGAGCCGCGCGCAGATGTCCTGCTTGCCGCGGATGAAGCCGCAGCGGTTCTACGATCTGGTGGTCGAGGTGGCCATCATCCGTCCGGGGCCGATCGTGGGGAATCTGGTGCACCCGTACCTGCGACGGCGTCAGGGCCTGGAGCCGGTTACCTACCCGCACCCGTCGCTTGAGCCGGTGCTCGAGCGGACGCTGGGTGTGCCGCTGTTTCAGGAGCAGCTCTTGCGTATGGCGATGACGGTGGCCGGCTTCTCTGGCGGCGAGGCCGAGGAGCTCCGGCGCGCCTTCGGCTTCAAGCGCTCTGAGCGCCGCATGAAGGAGGTGGAGGCCAAGCTGCGCCGGGGCATGGAGCGCAACGGCATTACGGGCAAGGCGCAGGAGGAGATCGTGCGGTCGATCACCTCTTTTGCGCTTTACGGCTTCCCCGAATCGCACGCCGCCAGCTTCGCGCTGATCACCTATGCGAGCGCGTACCTGAAGTGCCACTATCCGGCGGCCTTCCTGGCGGCGATGTTGAACAACCAGCCGATGGGCTTCTATCATCCGGCGACGCTGGTCAAGGATGCGCAGCGGCACGGCCTGCGTTTCCGGCCGGTCGATGTCAACGTCTCCGACGTGCGCTGCACGGTCGAGGAGGGCGCGGTGCGGCTGGGGCTGAACTATGTCAAGGGGCTGCGGGCGGCGGCGGCCGAGGCGATCGTCGCCGCGCGGGCGCGCGGGCCGTTCCGCAGCGTGCAGGACCTGGTCGACCGTGTGCCGGCGCTGCGCAAGGACGAGCTGCGGGTGCTGGCGGCCGCCGGGGCGCTCAACGCGCTCCTGGGCGAAAACGGGCACCGGCGGGCGGCCTTGTGGGAGGCGGTGCGCGCGGCGCGGCCGGCCGGGGAACTCTACCGCGAGGAGGCGCACGCCGGTGAGCCGGCGCCGCTTGCCCCCATGGCGGCGGAGGAACGCCTGGTGGCCGATTTCGAAACCACCCATCTGACCATCGGGCCGCACCCGTTCCGCTTCTATCGCCAGGGCCTCGAGAGCCTGGACGTGCGGTGCGCCGCCGAGCTCAAGCATCTGGCAAACGGCGTGCGCGTGCGCGTGGCCGGCTGCGTGATCACGCGCCAGCGGCCGGCAACGGCCAAGGGCTTTGTGTTTTTGAGCCTCGAGGACGAGACCGGCATTGCCAACATCATCATCCGGCCGGATTTGTTCGCCGCGCAGCGCGTCACCATCGTCAGCGAGCCCTTCCTGCTGGTCGAGGGCATTCTCCAGAACGAGCAGGGGACGGTCTCGGTGCGGGCCGTCGAAATCGAGCCGCTCGCACTGGCCACCGCCGCCGTCGAGGCCAGAGATTTTCACTGAGGCGCCGGCGGCGCTCAGCGATAGCCGAACAGGGGCGGGAAGGGCCACAAATCAGGGACAGTATACTCTTTTCCCAATTTCGGCATCCGCAGGGTGGACGACTACGGTCCAAACTCGGAAGTCATGTCCCCATGGGAAATTGGGGACATTACACGCTTTTCCCGATTTCTCGAGCCGACCCCCGCAAATTGGGGATTGAGTATACTGTCCCCAATTTTTGCCTTGGTAGACTGGGAGGGATGTACCGGGAGGTGGTCGAGGGGAAGGTCTACGACGGGCGTCTCCTGCGCCGTCTGGCCGCCTACATGAAGCCCTACTGGCGCGTCGCGGCGATCTCCCTCGTGCTCGTATTCCTGGCCTCCGGCTTGCAGATCGTCAGCCCACTGCTGACCAAGAGCGCCGTGGACCGCTACCTGGTGCCCGTTCCGGCCCATTCGAGCGCGCCCTGGGAGCCTTGGCTTTCCGCCGATCCCCGCACCGGACTGGCCCAGATCGGCGGCCTCTATCTGGCCGTGATCCTGGTCGGGCTGGGAATCCAGTACGTTCAGGGCTATCTGATGCAGTGGCTCGGCCAGCAGGCCACCTTCGACCTGCGGCGCGACCTGGTCGATCACCTTCAGCGGCTCGACATCGCCTATTATGACCGCCACCCCGTGGGCCGGCTGGTGACGCGCGTCACCACCGACGTCGACGTCCTCAACGACCTGTTCGCCACCGGCTTCATTACGGCGCTCGCCGACATCCTCGTGCTCGTGTTCGTCCTGGCGGCGATGCTGAACCTCAGCGTCGGGCTGACGCTGCTGCTCCTCTGCGCCGGGCCGTTCGTCCTTCTCGCGCTTGTCCAGTTCCGCCGGGCGGCCGCGCAAAGCTATCGGGAGATCCGCGTGGCCATCGCGCGCATCAACGCCTATTTGCAGGAGCGGGCCAGCGGCATGAGCGTCGTGCAACTGTTCAACCGGGAGGAGAGGAGCAGGGAAGAGTTCGCCGAGATCAACCGTTCCCACGTTGACGCGTATCGGAAGGCGATCATCGCCTACGGATGGTTTTTCCCGGTCATCGAATTCATCGGCATGGTGGCTGTGGCGAGCCTTCTGGCTTACGGCGGTTATCAGATTCATCACGGCGCCCTCACGCTCGGCGTGCTGCTGGCCTTCTTCCAGTACGGCATGCGCTTTTTTCGCCCTGTGCAGGACCTGAGCGAGAAGTACAACCTGTTCCAGGCGGCGGTGGCGGCCTCCGAGCGAATCTTCCAGTTGCTGGACACACCGGTCGAGATCAAAGCGCCGCCCCAGCCGAAGCGTTTGCCCGAAGGGCCGCTCGAGATCGAGTTCGAAAGGGTCTGGTTCGCCTACCGGGACGAAGAGTGGGTGATCCAGGACGTCAGCTTCCGGGTCGCGCCCGGCGAGACGATCGCCATTGTCGGCCACACGGGCGCGGGCAAGACGACGCTCATCAACTTACTGCTCCGCTTTTACGATGTCCAGCGCGGGGCGATCCGCGTTGGCGGCATCGACCTGCGCCATCTCGATCCGCGCGAGCTGCGGCGGCATTTCGGCGTGGTGTTGCAGGATCCCCATCTGTTCACCGGCACGATCGAGGACAACATTCGCCTGGGCACCCCCTGGATCGACGAAGAGGATCTGGTGACGGCCGCCGAGCAGGCCAATCTGCTCGAATACATCCGGTCACTGCCCGAGGGCTTCTCCCATCCGGTGCGCGAGCGCGGCAGCGGACTCTCCACGGGCCAGAAGCAGCTCATCAGCTTCGCCCGCGCGCTGGCCCATAATCCCAAGATCTTGATCCTCGATGAAGCGACCTCGAGTGTGGACACCGAGACGGAGCTGCGCGTGCGCGCGGCATTGGCCCGAATCGTCGAAGGCCGGACGTCGTTCATCATCGCGCACCGGCTGTCGACCATCCAGCGGGCCGACCGGATCTTTGTGATGCACAAGGGCCAGTTGCGCGAGACCGGCACGCACCAGGAGCTGCTGGCCCGGCGGGGGATCTACTGGAAGCTCTACCAGCTCCAGTATCAGGAACAGGAGCGGGTGGGCCCGCAGCCGCTCGTGAGCGGGAGCTGAGGCGGCGTGCGCGTCTGGCCTGCACTGTTGCTGGCGATGAGTGCATTTGGCGACGACGAACACCGGCCGAGGGCGCGCGAGGCCGGCGTGGTGATCGGCGAGCTCGAGCCGGGCCCGCTCAACGCCATCACCGACGTCGCCGGCGTTCGCGTGGGTCACGCCACGCTGATTCGTGGCGACAGGGTGCGCACCGGGGTGACCGCCGTCCTGCCTCATGGCGGCAATCTGTTCCGCGAGAAGGTGCCAGGCGCCGTCTGGGTCTTCAACGCCTTCGGCAAGCTCGTCGGCTCCACCCAGGTCAACGAGCTCGGCGAAATCGAAACGCCGATCCTGCTCACCTCGACGCTCAACGTCTTCCGGGTAGCCGATGCGCTCGTCGATTACATGCTGGCCTTGCCGGGCAACGAGCAGGTGCGCTCGATCAATCCCCTGGTGGCCGAGACCAACGACGGGGCTTTGAACGACATCCGCAGCCGTCCGGTCGGGCGCGAGGAGGTCTTCGCCGCCATTCGCTCGGCCCGCAGTGGACCGGTGGAGGAAGGCGCCGTCGGCGCGGCAACGGGGACGACGGCGTTCGGTTTCAAAGGCGGCATCGGGACCGCTTCGCGCCGCGCGGCCGGCTTGACCGTGGGCGTGCTGGTGCAGACCAATTTCGGCGGTGATCTGCGCATCAACGGCGCGCCCGTGGGACGCGAGCTCGGCCGCGAGCGCCCCGCGCCCGCCGGCGACGGCAGCGTCATCATCGTCATAGCCACGGACGCCGCCCTGGGCCCGCAGACGTTGCGGCGCCTGGCGGCCCGCTCCGCGCTTGCCCTGGGGCGCGTCGGCTCCTTAGGCTCGCACGGCAGCGGCGACTACGCCATCGCCTTCTCCACTGCGCGCGGCGGCGCTGAGCCGCCGCCGGATGTGCTCACCACTCTGTTTGCCGCTGTCGTCGAAGCCACGGAGGAGGCGATCGTCAATTCGCTGTTTCGCGCGAAGACGATGACGGGCAACGGGCGCACGGTGCCGGCGCTGCCGATCCAGGAAACGCTGGCGATCCTCGAGCGCTACGGCGCGCTCAGGCGATGACTCAGGCGAAGCGGATGGCCACCTTGCCGAAGTGCGCCCCGCTTTCGAGATACCGCAGCGCCTCGCGGGCCTCTTCGAAGGCGAAGACGCGGTCCACGACGGGCCGCAGGCCGGAGGCGGCGATGGCGCGGTTCATGTTCTCGAACATCTCGCGTGAGCCGACGTAGATGCCCTGCACGCGCACGCTCTTGATGAAGATCCAGTTCGGATTGAACTCGCCCGCCCCGGCGACGCGGCCGATGAAACTGACCGTGCCGCCGCGGCGGACGGCGCGCAGGGACTGCTCGAAGGTGCCCGCGCCCCCCACCTCGATGACGTGATCGACGCCGCGGCCGGCAGTGAACGCACGCGCGGGCTTCGACCACTCGGCGGTCGTCCGGTAGTTGATCACCTCAGCGGCCCCAAGCGCGCGCAGCCGCTCCGCCTTGGCGTCGCTCGAGGTTGTGGCGATGACAGTGGCGCCTGCCAGGCGCGCGAACTGAAGCGCGAAGACGCTCACGCCGCCGGTGCCCTGCGTCAGGAGCACTTCACCAGGCCGCACCGCGCCACTTTCGAACATGGCGTTCCAGGCCGTCAGCGCTGCGCAGGGCAGGCAGGCGGCCTCCTCCCAACCGAGGTGCTCGGGAACGTGCACCACGCCGTCCTCCTCGAAGACGACGAGCTCGGCGAGCACGCCGTCGATGGCCCCGCCGAGCGCGGTCGCCGCGGCCTCGTCCGTGATCGGTCCGGTTACCCAGCGCTGGAAAAAGGTCCCGGCGACCCGGTCGCCCGGCTTGACGCGCTTGACGCCGGCGCCGACCTCCACGACTTCGCCCGCTCCGTCGGAAAGCGGAATGAGCGGCAGCGGTAGGCCCGGGCCCATGCCGCCCGTGACGACGATGAGGTCACGATAGTTGAGCGAGGCCGCGCGCATGCGGACCAGCACCTGGCCGGGCCCGGGACGCGGGTCGGCCCGCTCGGTAAGGGTGAGAGAGTCGATTCCGGTAGCTTGTCGAAGCTCGAAGACTCGCATAGCGAATAACCAGCCTAGCAACAAGCGGCGCCGCTCGCGTTACAATTGAGGCTCAGCAACACCGAAGAGGGGCACCCCTGGGACCATGAGCAAGATCGTTCTTTACCCGGCGGCGCTCGTCGCCGCCGCCTGCGCCTTCGCCCAGCCTCACGTCCGCGAGCGCCTGGAGAAGTCACCGCGCCATCACGAATGGGTCCGCGTGCAGCACGGCGACCGCGTCGTCCACGCCTATCTCGTCTACCCGGAGCGCAAGGAAAAGACGCCGGTGATCGTCATCATCCACGAAAACCGCGGCCTCACCGACTGGGTCCGCAGCGTGGCCGACCAGGTGGCCGAGGCCGGCTACATCGCCATCGCACCGGATCTGCTCTCGGGCATGGCGCCCGGCGGAGGCAAGACGAGCGACTTTGCGAGCGAAGACGCCGCCCGCGAGGGGATCTCCCGGTTGACGCCGGAGCAGGTCACGGCCGATCTGCACGCCGTTGTCGACTACGCACGCAAGATTCCGGCGGCGACGGGCAAGGTCGCCGTCGCAGGCTTCTGCTGGGGCGGGGCGCAAGCCTTCCGGTTCGCCACCAACCGCGCCGACCTGGCTGCCGTGTACGTCTTCTATGGCACCGGCCCGGACAGCGCCGAGGCGGTGGCGCGCATCCGCGCCCCCGTCTACGGCTTCTACGGCGGCAATGACGCACGCGTCAACGCCACCATCCCCAAGTCCGAAGAGCTCATGAAGGCGGCGGGAAAGGTTTTCGAGCCGGTGATCTACGACGGCGCCGGGCACGGCTTCATGCGCACGGGCGAGGAGCCCGACGCCTCGGCCGAGAACCGGCGGGCGCGCCAGCAGGCCTGGGAGCGGTGGAAGGGGTTGCTTGAGCGATTGTAGATACTGGACTGTTATGCCTCTGCGGTATCTGATCGTCCTGATCGTGTGCTGGCCGGCGGCGGCGCAGGAGCTCCAGGCGGCGCTCGAGGCGGCTATCCGGCCCGAGCTTGCGTCGCTCGAGGCTCTCTACAAACACCTGCACGCCAACCCCGAGCTTTCTTACCAGGAAGAGCGGACTGCGGCGCGCCTGGCGGAGGAGCTTCGCCGGGCCGGCTACGAGGTGACCACGGGCGTCGGCGGCCACGGCGTCGTGGGTGTGCTGCGCAACGGAAGCGGGCCGACGGTGATGGTGCGCACCGATATGGACGCTCTGCCGGTGACGGAGAAGACCGGACTGCCCTACGCCTCCACGGTCAAGGTCCGCGACGAGGCCGGCCAGGAAGTGGGCGTCATGCATGCCTGCGGCCATGACATGCACATGACCTCGTGGGTGGGCACGGCGCGCATGCTGGCCAAACTGCGGGACCGCTGGAGTGGGACCCTGGTAATGGTGGCGCAGCCTGCCGAAGAGCGCGGGGGCGGCGCCCTGGCCATGCTCCGCGACGGCCTCTTCACGCGCTTCCCGCGGCCGGACTATGCCCTGGCGCTTCATGCCGCGCCCCATCTCGAGGCGGGCCGCATCGGCTACCGCTACGGCGCCGTGCTGGCCAGCGTCGACACGATCGACATCACCATCCGCGGCGTGGGCGGTCATGGCGCTTGGCCGCATATGACCAAAGACCCGGTGGTGATTGCCGCACAAGTGGTCCTGGCGCTTCAGACCATCGTCAGCCGCGAGCTCAATCCGCTGGAGAGCGCGGTCGTCACGGTGGGCTCGATTCACGGGGGAACGAAGCACAACGTGATCCCTGACGAGGTTCACCTCCAGCTCACGGTGCGCTCCTACACGGATGAGGCACGCAAGAAGATTCTTGAGGCGATCGAGCGCATCACGCGGAACCTGGCCCGGGCGGCCGGCGTGCCCGAGGACCGCGAGCCCGCCATCCGCTACGCCGAGCACGAGTTCACGCCGGCGACTCACAACACCGCCTCGCTGGTGGATCGCCTCGCGCCCGTCTGGCGCGAGTTCTTCGGCGCCGACAAGGTGCTCGAGGTCGAACCGGTGATGGGCGGCGAAGACTTCTCGCGCTATGGCATGACCGAGGAGAAGGTTCCGATCCTCATTTTCTGGCTGGGCACCATCGACGCCGAGCGAATGCGAGCGGCGCAGGCCAACGGCGTCCGGCTGCCCGCGCTCCATTCGTCGGAGTACTGGCCTGCCATTCACCCGACGATTGAGACCGGGGTGAAGGCGATGAGCCTGGCGGTGCTCGAGCTGGCGAAGAAGCGCTAAGGCCGCCTGCGGACCCACTTTGCCGGCGGTGGAAAGCACGCGGATCAGGTAGCTGTTGGCGCAGCCTCCCTGTCGGCTTTGAATTTGAATCCATTGAGGGCTTGGGGGCAGGCGCTGCCGGACCGCGTTGTATCCTGAGATGTACCTCGATGCCAGAGCCCGCCGCCGGGCCGGGGGCTTTGCCCACGCCGCCGGAAAACCAAGCGATCGTCGCCCAGCCGGACGAGACGGGGCCTGCGCTGCCGCGCGGCTGGCTTTTCACGTTCCGGGCCCTGCGCCATCGCAATTACCGGATCTTCCTCAGCGGGCAGGCCGTCTCGCTGATCGGTACCTGGATGCAGAACGTGGCGCAGAGCTGGCTCATCTATCGACTGACCGGCTCGGAGCTGCTGGTCAGCCTGGTCGGTTTTTTTTCCCATTTGCCAGTGCTCGTGGTGGGTCCGCTGGCCGGGATGACGGCGGACCGGCTCTCGCGCTTTCGGATCGTGCTGGCTGCGCAAATCACCTTCATGGCGCAGGCGCTTCTGCTCGCCTTTGTGACGCTCACCGGGCGGGTGACGGCCGGCCAGATCTTTGCGTTGGCGGCGCTTTGGGGTGTCGTCCACGCCTTCGATGTCCCTGCACGGCAGGCGTTGTTCATCCACATGGTCGGCCGCGAGGACCTGCTCAACGCCATCGCTCTGAATTCCGTCGTGTTCAACACCGCGCGCGTAGTGGGGCCGGCAATCGGCGGCCTGATGATCGCCGCCGTGGGCGAGGGAACCTGCTTCCTGCTGAACGCGGCGACCTTTCTGGCGGTGATCGCTTCGCTCATGGCCTTACGGTTGCCGCCCATGGGGCGGGTGCGTCCCGCCTCGCCCTGGAGCCATTTGCGCGACGGCTGGCGCTACCTTCAAGGTCACAGGCCGGTCCGCGCCCTGCTGGTCGCCAATGCCTTGGCCAACGTCGCGCGGGCGCCTGCTGTGGCGCTGGCGCCCTTTTTCGCCGACGCGATCTTTCGCAGAGGCGCCGGAGGCCTGGGCGTGCTGACGGCGGCCGCCGGGCTGGGCGCCGTCGCGGGAACGCTTGATCTGGCGCGACGTAGCGAGACTGCCGGCCTGCCCGGCGTTGTCCTCTCAAGCTTGCTCATCACGGGCGTGTGTCTGGTGCTGTTCGCCTGGGCGCCGTGGTATGGACTGGCGCTCGCCGCCTATGCGCTTTTGGGCTACAGCCAGATGCGGCAGAACGCCTCCACGAACACGCTCGTACAGACACTGATTCCGGATGAATACCGGGGCCGCATGATGGCGCTGTTCTCGATGACCGTGCTCGGGGTAATGCCGCTCGGCCAGCTTGTCGGGGGAGCGATTGCCGAGCGGGTGGGCGCGCGCGCCACGGTCCTCCTCGCAGGACTGCTGGGTTTGGCCGGAGCGCTCGGCTACGCGCGCCTGACCGGTCTGATCCGGCAGGCGGCGGAGCGTTCGGAGGCAAGTTCATGATCAAGTTCCGCGCCCTTGCGCTACTGATGGCGGCGCTGGCGGCGCCGGCGGCCGACTCGCAGCACCCGCTTTTCCGACAGATCGACGCTCTCACGCGGAGCTTGAGCGAAATCACCGGCTTTGGGCTGCGCCGCGCGGTTCCCTACGCGATGATCAACCGGAGGGAGCTGAGAGCGTTTCTGGAACGCCGCATCCACGAGGAGGTCAAGCCGGAGGAGATCCGGATCGAAGAGATGCTGCTCAAGAAGTTCGGGCTCGTGCCCCCGGACTTCGACCTCAAGAGGACGACCATCGAGCTTTACACCGAGCAAGCCGCCGCCTTCTATGACTTCAAGCGGCGCAAGCTGTTCATCCTGGAGTCCGACGACGCCGCGCTGCAACAGGCAGCGCTGGTTCACGAGCTGGCGCACGCCCTGGCGGACCAACACTTTCGCCTCCACCGGTTTCTCCAGCGCGCCGGCCCGAACGACGACGGCGCGCTGGCCCGCCTGGCGGTGATGGAAGGGCAGGCTTCGTATCTGATGGCGGAACTCACCGCGCGCAACCTCGGCCAGTCGCTCGAGAACTCGCCCGAACTGCTCGATTTGATGAGCCGGATGATCGGCGCGGCGCCCGGCGAGTCGCCCGTCTTTGACCGGTCGCCGCTCTATCTTCGGGAGTCGCTGCTGTTCCCTTACACGGCCGGCATGCGATTTCAGCACGCGGTGATCCAGAAAAAGGGCCGCGAAGGCTTCCGGGAGGTCTTCCGGCGCCCGCCGGAATCCACCCAGCAGGTGCTGCACCCGGAGAAGTATCTCAGCGGTATCTCCGCCGTGCGCCTCGCCCCGCCGGAACTCGCGGCGCGTCGTTCGTATCGGAAGCTGGCCGAAGGAACTGTGGGTGAGTTTGACTACGCCGTACTGTTGCGCCAGTACGTGGGCGAGGAAGCAGCGCGCCGGATCGCACCCGCCTGGCGCGGAGGCGCCTACCGGCTGCTCGAGCACAGAAGAGAGCAGCGCACGGCGCTCGTGCAGGTCTCCCTGTGGGAGAGCGACCGCGACGCCCAGGCCTTCGTCGGTGCGTACCGCAAGGTGCTCGAAGGCAAGTGGAAGCGTTTCGAAGCTTCTTCGGAGGCTCCGGGGCGACTGGCCGGCCGGGGTGATGACGGCTTTTTCCTGTTACGGCGCGACGGCGCGTACGTCTACTGTTTCGAGGGGTTCAGCGCGCCCCTGGAATGGCCGCAAGCGACCGCAGCCGCGCTGCGTACGATAAACTGACGAGAGAAAGTGGTGAAGGAGGCTGGTTGCTCATGCGAAGCGTTTTGCTAGCCGCTGCCATGCTTGCTGTGGCGACCGTTCACTCGCCGGCGGCGAAGGTGCCTCGTCCGGCCCCCGACTTTTCGTTCTCGCTGCCCAATGGCAAGCAGTTGAAACTGACCGACTTCAAGGGTCAGGTCGTGGCGATCGAGTTCCTGCTCACCACGTGCCCCGCTTGCAAGAAAGCCTCCTCGGCTCTCCAGCGGGTGTACGAGCAGTTCGGCGACAAGGGTTTCCAGCCCCTGGGCGTAGCCATCAACGAGGGTGCCTCCGAGCTGATCCCCGGCTACGTTCGGGAGCTCCGGCTGACCTACCCGGTCGGGCTGAGCGACCGGTTCAAGGTGGTCGATTTCCTGCAACATCCCGTGATGCTCACCATGTATATGCCCCAACTCGTCATCGTCGACAAGAAGGGCAATATCCGGGCGCAGTATGGCGGCGGAGATGACTTCTTCAAAAACGAAGAAGAGAATATCCGGAAGCTGGTGTCGGAGTTGTTGAAAGAGTAGGCTCCGGCCTCCTCCAGGAATCCACTAACCTACCGTAATACCAATCACTTGTGTTAAAATTGAAGGGTGAGGCCCGGGCCTTCCCACCGGGCGAAGATAAGGCGTAAGAAAAGGAGTTTTCGTGGCCGGTCCGCAAGATTTGCCCCCTCGCCCGGCGCCGGGTGGCGAGCAGCAACTGCCGCTCGGCGCATTTGGCGGCAACCAGATCCCCATCAACATCGAAGACGAGATGCGCCGGTCGTATCTCGATTACGCGATGAGCGTAATCATCGGCCGGGCGCTGCCCGACATCCGCGACGGACTCAAGCCCGTCCATCGCCGCATCCTTTACACGATGCACGAGATGGGCTTGCGGTCCAACCGCCCCACGCGCAAGTGCGCCAAGATCGTCGGCGAGGTCATGGGCAAATACCATCCCCACGGCGACGCGGCGATCTACGACACGCTGGTGAGGCTGGCCCAGCCGTTCACGATGCGCTACCCGCTGGTCGAGGGCCAGGGCAACTTCGGCTCGATCGACGGCGACCCGCCGGCGGCCATGCGCTACACGGAAGCACGGCTGGCGCGGATCGCCGAGACGCTCCTCGAGGACATCGACAAGGAAACGGTCGACTTCCGGCCGAACTATGACGACAGCGAGCAGGAGCCGGAGGTTCTGCCGACCCGGTTCCCGAATCTGCTGGTCAATGGCGCCTCGGGCATCGCCGTCGGCATGGCGACCAACATCCCGCCGCACAACCTGGGCGAGATCATCGACGCGACCATCGCGCTGGTGCGCAATCCGGCCACACCGCTCGAAGAGATCTTGAAGCTGGTGCCAGGGCCGGACTTTCCCACCGGCGGTTACATCCTGGGACGGGAAGGCATCCGGCAGGCTTATGCGAGCGGCCGGGGCTCGATCAAGATGCGGGCCAAGGCGGCCATTGAGAAGCTCAACAATGACCGCCAAGCGATCGTCGTCACCGAAATCCCCTACCAGGTCAACAAGGCCAAGCTGATCGAGCAGATCGCCGAGCTGGTCAACGACAAAAAGCTGGAGGGCATCGCCGACATCCGGGACGAAAGTGACCGGGAAGGCATGCGCGTCGTCATCGAGCTCAAGCGCGGCGAAAACCCTGAGGTGGTGCTGAACAACCTCTACAAGCACACCCAGATGCAGACGAACTTCGGCGTGATCATGCTTTCGATCGCCGCCGGCCAGCCGCGCGAGCTCCCGCTGGTGGAGATGCTCCGCCGGTTCATCGATCACCGGGCGGAGGTGGTGCGCCGCCGCACGGACTATCTGCTCCGCAAGGCGCGCGAGCGCGAGCACGTGCTGCTCGGCTTCGAGAAGGCGCTCCGGCACCTGGACGAGGTGATCGCGCTGATCCGCGCCTCCAAGACGCCGCGCGAGGCGCGCGAGGCCTTGATGGGCCGCTTCGAGTTCACCGAGCGGCAGGCGCAGGCCATTATCGAGCTCCAGCTTCAGCGCCTCACCGGCATGGAGCAGCAGAAGATCCTCGACGAGTTGGCCGAGATTCAGCGCAAGATCGCCGAGTATCTCAAGATTCTGGGTTCCGATCAGGTTCTGCGCCAGGTCATCATCGGCGAGCTCGAGGAAGTCAAGCAGGCCTTTTCCGACGAGCGCCGCACGAAGATCGTCGACGATCCGGGCGAAATTCAGCTCGAGGACCTCATCAAGAAGGAGGATGTCGCCGTCTCCGTGACGCGCGACGGGTATCTGAAGCGGACGCCGCTTGAGACCTATCGCCGGCAATCGCGGGGCGGCTCGGGCAAAAAGGGGGTGGAACTCAAAGCCGAGGACATCGTCGAACACCTGGTGGTGGCTAACACGCACGCCTACCTGCTGATCTTCACCAACCAGGGCCGCGTCTACTGGTTGAAAATCTACGAGATTCCCGAGGCCGGCCCGGGCGCAAAGGGCAAGCACATTCGCAACCTGGTCAACCTGCAACCGGACGAGGCCGTCCGCGCCTTCCTGCCGGTGGAGGATTTCAGCGCGGACCGTTACGTGGTGATGGCTACGGCCAAGGGCGTGATTAAGAAGTCGGCGCTCTCGGAGTTCTCCAATCCCATGGCGCGCGGCATCATCGCCTGCGCTCTCGACGAGGGCGACACGCTGATTTCGGCCCGCATCTCGAGCGGCAACGACGAGGTCTTCATCGCCACCGAACAGGGGCAGGCGATCCGCTTTCCGGAGACGGACGTCCGCCCGATGGGCCGCCAGGCGCGCGGCGTGCGCGCCATCACGCTCGCCGAGGGCGACTCGGTGGTTGCGATGGAGGTGACGCGGCCGGGCGCATTGATGCTCACCATTACCGAGCTCGGCCTGGGCAAGCGAACGCCGCTCGAAAGCTACCGGCTCCAGTCGCGCGGCGGCAAAGGTGTGATCAACGTGAAGGTCAAGAAGCGGACCGGCAAGGTCCTCGCCGTGCTTCCGGTTGGCGAGGAGACCCAGGTGCTCATTGTGACGAGCAAGGGCAAGATCATCCGCATCGACGCCGGCGAGATCCGCAAGGCCGGCCGTGGGGCCGGCGGCGTGCGTCTGGTGAGGCTCAGCCGCGGCGCGTATGTCGCGGCGGCCTGCGCCGTCGTGGAGACGGCGAACGGGGAGGCGGAGGCAGCCGGCAACGGCACGCCCGCGCTGTTCGGCGAGAACTCTTCGGGGCTTCCGGTATAATGCGAGCATGACCACCCTGGTGGCGCTGGGCACCACCAAGCCCGCGATCGACCCCGAGCGGCTGGAACAAAAGCGACAGAAACTGTTCGCCCTCCTCGGCGAGCTCGATCGCGTCCTCGTCGCCTACTCCGGTGGCACCGATTCCGCCTTTCTGGCCTGGGCCGCCTCGCAGGTGCTCGGCGACCGGGCTCTGGCGGTCACGGCCGATTCGCCCTCCATTCCCGAGTCCCACAAACGCGACGCGGCCGAGTACGCGCGGATCTGCGGCTTCCGCCACGAGTTCATCCCTACCTACGAATTCGACAACCCTGACTACGTCCGGAACGACCCCGACCGCTGCTACCACTGTAAAGACGAGCTGTTCACCCGTCTCGAGGAGGTGGCTCGCCAGCGCGGCTACCAGCACATCATCTACGGAGTGAATTGCGATGACCTCGGCGACTACCGCCCGGGCCAGCAGGCTGCGAAGCGTCACCAAGTGAAAGCGCCCTTGGTGGAGGCCGGCCTCAGCAAGGCCGAAATTCGCGAGCTGGCGCGGCAGGCGGGCCTTCCCTTCTGGGACCGGCCCGCGGCCGCCTGCCTGAGCTCGCGGATCCCGTACGGGACGGCCGTCACGCCGGAGCGGGTCAAGACGGTGGAGCGCGGCGAGGAGGCCGTGCGCGCGCTCGGTTTTCGGCAGTTCCGCGTCCGCTATCACGGTGAGCTGGTGCGGCTGGAGTTCGCCCGTGAGGAGCTGGCCCGCGCGCTGGATCTCGAGATGGCCGCCCGGCTGGTGGAGATCTTCAAACCGCTCGGCTTCCACTACGTGACGCTGGATCTCGAGGGCTACCGGCAAGGCTCGCTGAACGAAGTGCTGCGCCGCGGCTGAGCTCAGTCCACCGGGCTCGGCTCCATCAGCTCCGTCCGGGTCCCGTCGGCGTCAAAGAGGTTGAACAGCCACTTGCGAATGCGGCCGACGCGGGGGCGAAAGCGCTCCGCATCGGGCACCCCGCGTTCCATGGCGGCGCGCCAGGCGGCCTGAACGTCCGGCACCTCCAGGCAGATGTGATGCATCGAGCCGAGCTGGTCGCGCGTCGGCCGGCCGGTATGGAGCATGTATTCGACGTAGTCACCGCGGGCGCCCGGCATCCGCATGTTGACCCATTGCGTGCGGCCCGGTTCGCTGCCTCCACGCCAGATCTCGACGAAGCCGAGCTTGTCACGATAGAACGCCATGGCCCGCGCTTCGTCGGCCACCGCGATGCCGACGTGGCGCAGGTGGGTGGAAAGCCGGCGCTCGCTCAGATGGTGCCCCCGGCTCTTCACTGCCGGTGAGCCCGGCAGGTACTCAACGAATCGCAGCAGGTGCCCGTCGGGATCGCGCAGCGTGAAGCTCCGGTTGCCGTCGGCATCTCGGCCCAACGCGGTCGGCTCCAAGCCGCGCTCCACCAGCAGGCGGCGCAGGCGGCCCGCCTCGGTCGTCTCGATGCTGAGGTGCGTCAGGCGGTCTTCTTCGCCGGGCTTGAGATCCGGCGTGATCTCGATGAATTGGCTGTCGTTCACCTTGAAGGAGTGGATCAGGGCCTGCCCGGGCCTCTCTACCCGGAAAGCCTCTTCGTAGCCGAGCACGCCTGTGTAGAAGGACCGTGCTGCGGCAAGATCGCTCACCCGGAAACCTACGCCGGCGATTCCCGAGATGGGCAGCTCGGCGGCTGATGTCGCCGAGGCCAGCAGGGTGACGGCGAGCAGCCGCAACATATCCGACATGGTACCGTAAAGAATTTGTCGCCTCCTCGCCTGGCACAGTTGCGCGGCGCCGAAACGGTCGTCGTGGTCTATTTCCTCTACACGACGGTCCTGGCGTTCCTGCTCCCGGTATCGCTCGAAGTCCGGCGGGCCACTGTCCTGATGAATGCCGTGGTGCTGGGCGGATTGGCGCTGGTGGTCTGGGCGCACTCGCTTCGCGGCCGCAGCCTGCTCGGCGGCCTGCGCGACTGGTACATCCCGCCACTCATTCTTCTGGCCTACCGGGAAATGGGCTGGTTCGCCTTGCCGCATCCCTCGCCTGCCTTCGAGCAGACCTGGGTGGTCTGGGACCGCTGGTTACTAGGCGAGGTAGGCTTGCGCGCGGCGATCGAGATGTTCGGCCCTTTGCTGCCGGTCTGGCTGGAGTTGTCTTACACGCTGGTCTATGCGATGCCGCCGATCGCTCTGGCCATTCTCTACGCCTGCCAGCGACCGCGGCGCAGCGACGCTCTGCTGTTCCCGTTTACCCTGGCGGTGCTGTTCACCTATGCGCTCTATCCCTACTTCCCGTCGGAACCACCCTGGACGGTCTTCCCGGGAGCGGATTTGCCGAGTTACGAAACGTGGCCGCGCCGATTCAACGCGGCGATGCTCAAAAGCCAAGGCATCCGCACCAGCGTGTTCCCTTCGGGGCATGTGGCAGGTTCGCTCGCGCTCGCCCTGGGGATGATGCGCGCCTTGAAGGAGAAGAAATGGCCCGGCCGGCTGCTTCTTGTGCTGGCGGTGTCGATCGCGCTGGCCACCGTCTACGGCCGCTACCATTACGCGGTGGACGCGGTGGCCGCCGCGGTGATCAGCCTGGCAGCGATGGCCGTAACCCGCCGCCGCTAGAAATCGGGGACAGTATACTCAATCCCCAATTCTTCCGGTCGCCGCCCGGAGCGTGAAATTGGGAAAAGGGTATACTGTCCCCGTTTTTCCTCAGTCGCGGTTAGTCCGCCTTTTTCGACTCCGCCTTGGCGGCTGCCTTCTCCGGCTTGCCGTTGACGCTCTTGTCGCTGCCCTCCGCCTTGCCGTCGGTGGGCTTCTGCCCCGCGCGGGCGTAGTCGGTGATATACCAGCCAGTGCCCTTGAACTGAAGACCGGGCGGCGATAGCAGCCGCTCGAGCTTCCCGCCACAGGTGCGGCACTCTTTGAGCGGCTCGTCAGAGAACTTCTGGAGCACTTCGATCACCTGGTCGCAAGACTCGCAACGGTATTCATAGAGTGGCATAGCTCGTCATCCCGTAGTTGGCGTTACGAGTTAAGGACGGGGGCCCGGCACCGGGAGCGGATGGGGCGGGCGCCCCGAGACGCCCTCGTCGCCGCTGGTGTCCTGAGCCACCAGGCGTGCGCCCTTGGTGAGCACTTCGATCGCCTTCTGCAACACCGTGTCCTGACTGAGGGGCAGCTCGGCCTGCGGCTCGATGGCGCGTTCGCTCTCGGAGACGGGCTCGCGCGCCATAGCGACCACCGTTGGCGTGACGCCGGTGTCCTGGACGGCCTTGCCGCCCGGCGAATAAAACTTAGCTACCGAGAGGATCACCGCGCCGCCGTCATCGAGCGGAACCGGACGGCGCAAGGCCGCATCGCCGTAGCTGCGCTCACCCACCACCTCGGCCCGCTTGTTCTCGAGCAGCGCCGCGGCCGCCAGCTCCGCGCCGCGCGCCGTGCCCCGGTTGATGACCACCACCAGCGGCAGACGGCAGACGGTCTTCTCACGGCTGGCCGTAAACTCCTGCTTTTCCACCTTCTGCCCGCGGAGCGAGCTCAGGGTGCCCTGGTCCAGGAACAGATCGGCAAGCTCTAGGCCCTCTTTGGGCTCGCCGGCGGCACTGTCGCGCAGATCCAGGATGATCTTGCTCGCCCCCTGCTTCATCAGGGACTCCAGGTGGCGCGCCACCTCGGCGGCCTTGCCGGGCTCCAGGCTCTGCACCCGAACGTGGCCGATTCCCTCCTGAATGATCTCCGAGCGGACCGGCGGATAGCGGACCTCCTCCCGCACCAGCCGGATCTCCTGCGGCTCGGCGCTTTCGCGGACGCGAAGAACGCTCAGCCGGACCTCGCTGCCAGGCGCTCCTTTGAGAAGCATCTCGGCGAAGGCGAGCGGCATGTCGCGCGTCGCTACGCCGTCGATGGCCTCGATCATGTCGCCGGTGTCGATGCCGGCGCGCGCGGCCGGCGAGCCGGGAATGGCGTCCACGACGCTCACGTAGCCCACCCGGCGCGACAGGATCAGCCCGACGCTCCCCTTGCCGTTGTTTTTCATCATCCGCGTGTACTGCTCGTACTGCTCGCGGTTCAGATAGCTGGCGTAGGGGTCGATCGCCTCGAGCAGGCCGTGCACGGCGCCGAGGGTGACGTCCTGCATGTCCGGCTCCTCGACATACTCGCTCTTGATGCGGGAAAGCACCTCGGTGAACACCGACAGGTGGCTATAAACGTTTTCCGGGCCGGCGCCACGCCCTAGCAGCGTTCCGAGCATCAGGAACAGCACCAGGGCCGCGGAGAAGGCGATCAGGATCAGTTTCGACCGGCTATGTCTCACAGGGTTTTGCTCCAAGAGCCCCCTTCTTCCTCCTAAGTATAACAGACGCTTTGACGTTCAGGAGGTTGCGCACTCCCTGGGGAACCCGGCCCTACGATACTTGAGAACTGCCGGGATGGTTCTAGCAGTACCTAGGTGGTTCGGTCCATTTTCACCCCTGCTTTCCCCTGATACGTTTAAGACAGCTTCCGAGCGCACCTGAGGCGATCGGGACCCAAAAGCCCGGTGGCCTAAGCCCGAAGCCGGGAGCAAACTCCCGGCAGAGCCTTATCCCTGTTGGGAAAGAGAGGAGTAAGGCCCGCCCCAGGCGGGCGGAGGTGAGAGGAAAGATGAACGGAATCAAGAAGATGATGGCTGGTTTGACGCTCTGTGCCGCATTGTCGGCTTCGACGCTTCAGGCTCAGGATGGCGCCGAGCGGAAAGGTCTCGGCAGGCTCTGGTGGTCGAGCGTTGCGGCGGTGGTAGCCGGTTCGGCCCTGGACGCCCACTCTTCCTGGGGCCGCCAGGAGCTCAACCCCGTGCTCCGGGGCGCCAACGGCGAGTTCGGCATGAAGGCGGTTGCGATCAAGGCGGCCATCGCGGGCGGTGTGGTCGGCGCCCAGTACCTGATGCTGCGGAAGAACCCTGGCGCGGCCAGGCACGCTGCCATCGCCAATTTCGCCATGGCGGGCGTCTTCGGCGGCGTCGCCTACTACAACCACACGAACCACCGATCGTTTTCTTCCCCGGCGCCCGCCCCGCGGCCGGCGTATCTGGTGGCCGCCCCTATGGCGGAGTGAAGGGCCGGGCGCCATTAGCGGCCCGGGTCCCAGATGGTGGCGGCGATGTAGCGCTCCGAGTCGGCCGAGTCGTTGAAATAGTATACTGTCACCAATTTTCCGTCGGGTCGCTGGACGGTGCGGGCGTAGCCCAGGTCCCAGTTGCCGCCATCCTTGCGAAGGATGATCTCCTCGCCCCAGCTTTGGCCTTCGTCGGTGCTGATCTTGGCCCGGATTCCGTACGGGGACTGGCGAAAGCCGTAGGTCAGCACCAGGCGGCCGTCGGCGAGCCTGGTCAGGCAGGGGGGATTGCCGCCGGTCACCACCACCGGCTGCCCGACAAAGTGCCACGATTCGCCATCGTCGAAAGAGCGCCAGGCGTCGATCCAGTGCCGGCGGCGGATGGCGGTGAAGATGTGTTTCGGTCCGAGCCGCACCGACGAGGGCATGATGGCGTAATCTTGCGGCTCCGGGCCGATGAAGGAGACGAAGTTCCACGTCTTGCCGCCATCGCGCGTGCGCACCGCGATGACGCGGCCTTCTCGGCCGTTGGATTTCGCGGCCGTCAGAAACAGCGTGCAGTCATGCCTGCCGTTCACCAGATAATCGGTCCTCGCGGCGGTGCCCGGCTGGCCGAAGTTCGGCAGGCGGAAAGGTCCCTGCCAGCTCCGGCCGCGGTCGTAGGAATAGTAAAAGCGCGAGTTGCCCGCGTGGATGCTGGTCATGCGGGCCGTCAGCGCGAAATCCGGGTGGGTGAAGTCGATTCCGCCGGGACAGTCCACGGGCTCACGGCCCTCTGTCCCCGTCGGCACTCCCGCCACCTTCTCACCGGGCGGCGGGCGCAAGCCCTCCGGCCGCTCGAGCGTCCACGTCTCGCCGCCGTCCAGGCTGCGCGCCAGCACATGCTCGGCCGGGCGGCTGTAATCGATCGCATGGCCGGTCTCGCGCTTCTCGAAGTAGCCGAGCTCGAAGCCGACGACGATCTCGTTGCCCCAGGACCAGATGCCGTGGTTGGCCGGCCAGCCGCCGAAGCGGCCCGCCTCGCGATAGACAACCAGATGGCGAACGACCCTGGGCGGCTCGGCGGCTCGAAGCGCCGCCGGGCTCAAGAATCCGGCTAACAGCGTTCTCCTGGTCACTTGCCTCCCTCCCTTGCGCGCCGGGCGATCTCCCCAGGCTCGGCATGGGTGATCTTCAAGACCACCGGATTGGGCCACGTCCGGTCGTTGTAAAGCCGCTGGGCACGCATGGCGCGAATGTGCAGCCCTTCGGCGTCCTGGCGCCAGGTGGTCCGCGGGATCACGTCCGGCTTGTATTCGAGCACCTCGTCGGACTGCCCGAGGATGCTCACCCGGGTCCGCTCGGTGGCGCGCACCGACCGGAGGGTGAACTCCCTCCAGGCGCCGAAGTTCCAGCGCGGGCCGGTCACGAAGGCGTAAACCGTGTTCTCGTTCCGTTTCCGCGTAAACCAGATCGTCCCCTCGTTTGTGGTGATCCAGGGCCGCACGGCGTGAATCGCCTCGGAGTTGACGAACATCCACAGGGCGATCTCGCGCAGCCGCTCCTCCTGCTCGATGGGAAGCTCTCCATCGGGCTTGGGACCGACGTTGAGCAGGAGATTGCCGCCTTTGGCGCGCGTTTCAATCAGGATCCCGATCAGCTCGGTTCCGGACTTGTAGGATTCGTTGGTGGGCTTGTATTGCCACTGGGTGCCCATCGTCATGCAGGCTTCCCAGGGGCCCTCCACCGGCTCGCCGGGGATGAACTGCTCGGGCGTCTCCATGGCGCCGCGCGTGACGACGATCTCGGGCTGCAACCGCCAGCACTCCTCACGGAGACCCTCGGCCGGCCCGTCCAAAAAGATGACGTCGATCGGGCCGTAGCGCGTGAGCAGCTCGCCGAGCTGGCGCTTGTCGTAGTCGAGCAGGGCGGGGAACTTGGCCGGATTTACCGCATCGGTGTCGCGCTCGATCCGGCGGCCGTTCTGGTGAAGAAACCAGAAGTCGTCCGGGGAAAAATAGAGGCCTGGTGCGATGCCCTGCTCGCGGAAGGCCGCGAGCACCTCAGCGGTAATGTCCCGGCGGAACGGCGTCTCCATGATGTTGAAGGGAGTCGTTGCGGTGGCATACATACAGAAGCCGGAGTGGTGCTTCGCTGTGAAGACCACGTAGCGAAAGCCGGCCAGGCGCGCCAGCACGGCCCAATCGCGCGGATAAAACTTCCGCGGATGGAAGGTTCGGGGCAGGTCTACAAAAAAGCGCCGCACGTAGTCGGCGTCGGCCCCCACCAGCGAATGGCTGATGACGGAGCCGAGCTGGCTGTCCAGACTCCAATGGATGAACAGCCCGAAGCCGAGATCGCGGAACCATTCCAGGCGCTCCGGCCGGTTCTGGGCCTGGGCGGCGAGCGCGGCCGCAAGCAGGATCAGGACGCGCAAAGGCTGCATGTCGGAGACATTTTATATTGGTGTTCGTGAGTTGGGAAACGGCAAAGGAATTCTCGGGCAGGACGGCCTTCGTCACGGGGGCCTCGCGCGGAATCGGGGCGGCCACGGCCGTGGCGCTGGCGCGCGCCGGCGTGACGCGCGTGGTGATCCATTACAACTCCTACCGCGAAGGCGCCGAGGCCACGCTCGAGGCCATCCGCGCCGCCGGGGCAGAGACGGCCGCCATCCAGGCGGATCTCGGCGAGGAGGCAGGCATCGAAGCCTGCCTCGCGGCTCTGGCCGAGGTGGCGCCGGAGGTGGATCTGCTCATCAACAATGCCGGCTCGCTCGTGCGCCGCGTCAGCTTCGCGGAATACCCGAGCGATCTGTTCGACCGCGTGATGCGCCTAAACGTGAAAAGCGCTTGGCGGATTTCGCAGGCGATCGCCCCGGGCATGGTGGCACGTCGCAGCGGCGTGATTGTTTTCGTTAGCTCGATTGCGGCGCGGAACGGCGGCGGTCCGGGCGCGACCGTTTACGCGGCGGCCAAGGCGGCGGTTTCGGCCATGACCAAGGGCTTGGCGCGCGAGCTGGCGCCGCACGGCGTGCGCGTCAACGCCATCAGCCCGGGCACGGTGGACAACGATTTTCACCGGCAGTTTTCCACCCGCGAGATGCTCGACCGCGTGGTGGCGCAGACCCCTCTGGGGCGCCTGGCCACCAACGAGGAGATGGCCGAGGTGGTCGTCTTTCTCTGCTCGAACGCCTCGCGCTACGTCATCGGCCAGACGATCGAGGTCAACGGCGGCATGTACATGGTCTGAGGCGCCACCGCTCAGCGCATGGCGATGGTGACGCCGGGCTGGCTGGAGACGCCGCCGACGATCAGCTCGAGCGGCAGCACGCCCGTCGGCACAAGCCCCGAGGGCAGCCGGATGTTGATCTGCATCAAGCCCGGGTAGCCGGGCGCCTGGCC
The DNA here is from genome assembly GCA_938003835.1 of uncultured Bryobacteraceae bacterium. GTDB lineage: Bacteria > Acidobacteriota > Terriglobia > Bryobacterales > Bryobacteraceae > CALKXJ01. The sequence continues at coordinate 451,594 of CALKXJ010000008.1, forward strand.
GGCATACTCGATTTCGACGGGCAGGCCGGCCAAGCGCACAGCGACGGGCAGCAGCGGCTTCGGCAGCGGCTCATCCGTGGTACGGCCTTCGCCGGTGGCGTAGAAAGTCAGCACGGAGCCCTGGCGAGCGGGCCGCTCGGGCGAGTTGAGCGTGCCGTCTTCGTTCACCGCCGCGGCCTGTCCGGCGCCGCCGGCAAGCGTAAAGATACCGGGCGCAGCCGCCACCACGCTCAGCCGGCAGCGGGCCCGGGGCCGGCCGTTTTCGCGGACTTCGATCTCGACCGTCGAACCGGGCTCGACCCCGGCAGGCAGGCGGGTGTTGATCTGCCCGTCGTCCCGGTAGAAAACGGGCGCTGGCACGCCGCCGATGCGCACCTCGCTACCGAAGCCTTTGCCGAACAGAGTCACCAACTGACCGGGGGCCGCCGGGCCAGGTTTCAGGGTAGCGGCGTGCACAGCGACGCATTCCGTGACGTCCTCGAGCGCCGGGGGCGCGACGAGCGGCGTGAGACGGCGTATGCGACCGTTGTCGAGGTCAGCAACGTAGATCCGTCCTTGCGGATCGACGGCGACGGCGGCAGGCGAGTTCAGCCGGGCAAGGTGGGCGGCGCCGCCATCGCCAGCAAAGCCGGCCGTGCCATCGCCCGCAATCGTCCGGATGATGCCATCGTGGCCCACGAGGCGCACGCGGTGATTGCCCGTGTCGGCGATATAGAGATTCCCGTCGCGATCGACGGCCACGCCGGCTGGGGAGTCGAGCCGGGCCTCCCGGGCGGCGCCGCCGTCGCCGCCGTAGCCCGGCCGGCCGTCGCCCGCAACCGTCGCGATTCGCCCGGCGGGATCGATTCGCCGGATGCGGTGGCCGCCTCGCTCGGCGACGTAGAGAGCGCCTTCGGCATCGACGGCGAGGCCGGCGGGCGTATCCAGCTGCGCCTCGCGCGCCGGTCCGCCGTCGCCCCGGCCGCCAGGCGTGCCCGTGCCGGCCACGGTGGCGATATTGCCCGCCGGTGTGATCATCCGCACCCGGTGGTTGCCGCTGTCGGCGACGTAGAGGTTGCCCTGGTTGTCGCGGGCCAGGCCGCGCGGCCGGTCAAGCCGCGCTCCCAGGGCCGGCCCGCCGTCGCCGGAAAAGCCCGCTTCCCCGGTACCCGCCACCGGCACCACGGCGCCGCGGGCGGTGATCTTCACTACCCGGTGGCCCAGATAGTCGGCCACGAAGAGATCGCCCGCGCCCGCCGGGGCCACCGCCACCGGATCCCACAGCCCAGCCGCAGCCACGGTGGATAGCAGGCCGGCGGCGTCGAGCTTGCGGATCGCCTTTCGGCCCTCTTCGGCGATCAGCAGGTCTCCGGCGTCGTCGAGCGCCACGCCGATCGGCCCAACGAGGCGCGTGCGGGTGGCGAGGACGGCGCCCGGATCCAGGGCATCCATCCCCGCGAGACGGCGCACTTCCCCGCGCGAGTTCACGAGCCAGAGGCGGCGCCGGTCGGCCACACACAGAGCGCCGTCCGGCCCGGACGCCACAGCGCGCAGGTCCTCAAGCGGTATCGGGGCCGGAAGAGGCTCCAGGCGCCCCTCCGGCGGCAGGCGCACGACCGCGCGCGCTCCCGCTGAAGCCACGTAGAGCACGCCGGCCGGATCGAGCGCCAGGGAGACCGGCCAAGCGAGACCTTCGAGCACGGTCTCGATGCGCCCGCCCGAGAGGCGGCGCACGCGGCCATTGCCGCTGTCGGCGATGTAAAGGCCGCCTGTCCCATCCAGGGCGAGCCCGGCGGGGGAATGGAGCAGCGTCTGGGCGGCAATGCCGTCGCCCGCATACCCGGCGATTCCCACGCCCGCGAGAAGGAAAAGCACGCCGGACGGGGTCAATGCCCAGACGCGGTGCTCGAGGAAGTCGGAGAAATAAACGGCGCCGGCGGAATCGACGGTGAGATTGCGCGGGCCGCCCAGGCGGGCGTTGCGCGCGGCGAGACCATCGGCCGGTGCAGTCGAGCCGCCACCGGCGACGGTTTCCATGCGCCCGTCCGGTGTGATGCGGCGTACGCGGCCGTTGCCAAAGTCCGCGATGTAGACGTTGCCGCGGGCGTCGATGGCGACATCGTAGGGCCGGTCGAGCCGGGCTTCACGTGCCGGGCCACCGTCGCCCGAAAAGCCGGCCGCGCCTGTGCCCGCGAACGGTTCGAGCGTGCGCGAGGCCAGATCGAGTTTCCAGACGCGGTTGGCCACAGCGTCGGCCAGGTAGAGATTGCCGGAGCGGTCCGCGGCGACGCCTTCCAGGCCGCCAAGGGCGATCTCGGTCGCCGGGCCGCCGTCATCTGCGGCGCCGGCGACGGTTTCGATCACGTAGGAGGGCCCCGGAGCGGCAACCAGCGCTCCGGCAAGAGTGGTCGATACGAGGAGGGCGGCGCCAGCCCGCATAAGGTCTCTACTCCCTTCCAACTAAGTGCTCTCGGCTTCAAGAAGCTCTCCGGCGGCGCGATAAGGGCCGATGTGAACCCTCGATTTCTGCTCGGATTCATACTGATTTTTCCTGCGATTGCGGCTGAGGGCGCGGCTCCGCGGTTCAAGTCGGCCCGGGCGGGCTCGATCGAATACCTGCCGCACCGGACCGATCAGCTCAAGCGGCTCGATCCCAACCGCGTCCATGTCCTCGTCCAACTCGACCGCTCCGCCGGAGAACGGTCGCGGCGGCGGCTGGCCCAGCGCGGCGTGCGCTTCCTCCGCCCCATTCCCGACGGCGGCTGGCTGGTTTCGGTTCCCGCCGGAGCGGACTTGGCGGCGATGGGGTGCCGGCGGGCGGCGATGTTCGCCCCCGAGGAGAAGTTCAGCCGGTGGTTAAGCTGGCGGGGCGCCTCAGAATATTTCCTCGTCGAGTTTCACCCCGATGTGGACCGCGGCGAGGCCGAAAGCGTGGTCGCGCGCGAGGGGGCCACGCTCGTCGCCAATCCGGACCTGCGCTCCGATCACCTGCTGGTGCGCGCCAGCCGCGAACAAGCCGAGCGGCTGGCCGAGTGGGATGAAGTCGCCTATATTTTCCCGGCATCCTGGGAGCTGCGTCAGGGCATTCCGGTGGTGGCCTGTGGTGGCGCGCTGACCGACGCCGGTCCGGTGGGCCAGTACATTCTCACCGTGGGCGACGGCTGGGACGGTCCCGGTCGCGGCTCGGCGGAATTGACTTACACCTTCGAGCGCCTCACCGAGCGCCTGCCGCCCGAAGACGTGATCCGCGAGATCTGGCGGGCGATCGGCGAGTGGGCACGTTATGTCGACCTGCGACTGAGGCCCGGCCCGAATCCCCGGGCGCCGCGCAACCTAAACTTCCTGTTCGCCCGCGCCGATCATGGCGACGGCTATCCGTTCGACGGCCCGGGGCGGCATCTGGCGCATACCTTCTATCCTGCTCCGCCCAATCCCGAGCCGATCGCGGGTGACCTGCATCTGGACGACGATGAGACCTGGCGCGTGGGCGCTCATGTGGACCTGTTCAGTGTGGTGCTGCATGAGCTCGGTCATGCGCTGGGCCTCGGCCACGCCGATGATCCCACGGCCGTGATGTACCCCTATTACCGGCAGGTCACGGGACTGGCGGAGCTCGATATCGCGTCCATCCGGCTACTTTATGCGCCGGCGAGGCAGGGGGAGGCTCCCGCTCCGGATCTACCCGGTCCGGGGAATCCCGATCCTCCGCCGGAGACGCCCGTGCCAGGACCCGAGACGCCTGTCCCCGCGCCGGAGCCGCCGCCTTCACCCAAGCCCGATGTGCCGGCGGAGGATCGCGTGGCGCCGTCGCTTGCAATCACCTCGCCCGCGAGTCCGACGGCGGTCACCGCCGAGCCTGCGATCGTGCTGCGGGGCACGGCGCGGGACAACGTCGGCGTGGCGCGGGTCACCTGGACGAGCAGTGGCTCTGGCAGCGGCGCGGCCGAAGGAACCTCGCACTGGAGAACTCCGCCCATTCCGTTGCTGGTGGGTACGAACACCATCACGATCCGCGCCTATGACGCGGCCGGCAACGTCGCCTGGCGCTCGGTCATGATCACGCGCCGCTAGCGGAGGGCGCGGCCAGGCGTCGGCGCAAGGCCTCGACTTCGGTGATGAGCAATCGCCGGTAGATGACCGAGTCCGCGCTCCAGGAGAAAACATTGAAGCCCAGGCGGCGCCATTCTTCGGCCTGCTCGAGGCTTCCGGGCTGAATGCCGGCGGCCTTGCCGTGTGCCTGCGCGGTTGCTGTGACGCGAGCGAGCGCTTCGAGAAATTCCGGGTGGTGAAACTGGCCTGGGATGCCCATTCCTTGCGACAGGTCGAAATGCCCCACCCAGAGAATGTCCACGCCGGGCGTGCCGGCGATGCCGTCCAGATTGCGCACGCCGAGCGGAGATTCGATCTGGCAGATCACCGTCGTGTTGCGGTTCGCCTCGTCAAAGTAGGCGACCGGATCGGGATGGGCGAAGTCGGTGTGCGCGGTGCCCAGTCCCACGCCGCGCCGTCCGAGCGGCGCGTATTTCACCGCGTCCACGATGGCGCGTGCCTGTTCCGCCGTCTCGACATTGGGCACCATCACGCCGAGCGCTCCGGCGTCCATCACCCGGGCCATGAAATGATACTCGGGCTGCGGCACGCGTACGAAGGGAGCGATCGGCGTCGCTTTGAACCAGGCGAGCAGGTCGGCCACCCGGCCGACATCCAGCCCGCTGTGCTCCATGTCGATGACGACAAAGTCGAGCTGGGCGGCCTCGACGATCTTCGCTATGCCGCGCGTCGCGAACTCCCAGATCATGTGCCCGATCGGGATCCGGCCCGCCTCGAGCGCGATTTTGAGCTGATTCGGTTTCATGTGTCTCCTCGAAAGCGAGCGAGTTTCCGCTCGAAGCCCGGGCGGGCGAGCACCTCCCGGTTGACGACGCTCTCGGGCGCTCTGCCCTGGGCGACGGCCAGCAGGTTCCGGCAGGCCTCGCGGGTGTTGTTGCGCAGCAGGCCCTCGGTCCAGGCCAGGGCGTGCGGCGCCAGGATCACGTTGTCCAGCGCGAACAGCGGGTCGTCTGGCGGCGGCGGCTCCGCGGGGAAGACGTCGATGCCCGCGCCGCGAATCCAGCGCTCCCGGAGCGCCCGCACCAGCGCCGGGTGATCGACGATGGCGCCGCGCGCGGTGTTGATGAGAAACGCCGTCGGCTTCATCCACCGGAAGTGGCGCTCGCCGATGAGCCCGCGCGTGGCCTCGTCGAGCGGAATGTTCACGGCCAGGTAGTCGCTCTCCTTGAACAGCGTCTCCTCATCGACGAGCTCGACGCCCAGCTCGGCCACCTCTTCGGGGCGTACGAAGGGATCGGTGGCGATGAGCCGGGCAAAGCCGAGCGACTGCGCCAGACGAAACATCTCGCGCGCGATATTGCCGCAGCCGAGCGAGCCGAGCACGCGTCCGGCCAGATCGAAGGCCGGTCCGGGCAGGGCGTTGCGCCAGCGGCCGGCGCGCGTAGCAGCATCGAGCTGCCGCAGGTTCTTCGACAGGGCAAAGACGAAGGTGAGGATCGCCTCCGCCACCGGCCTGCGGACAGCGCCGGGCGTGATGGCGAGCGCCACGTCGGCCTCGGTCAGCGCGGCCACGTCGATCTTGTCGTAGCCCACTCCCCATCGCGCCACCACCGCGAGCCGTTCGACGCCGCGCAGGCTCTCGCGCGTGAAGCGGAGCGAGAGGGCGAGTACGCCGTCGAACTCGTTCAGCGCCTCGGGCGTGGCCAGCTTGCCGGGCTGCGGCGGCATGGGAGCATACTCGACACCGGGTTGTCCGCCGAGCATGCGTTCCAGTTCCTCTTCGAACAACCCCTTCACGTCGGTGTAGAAGTCCGGGGTGATGCCGATGCGGAAGACAGGTTTCATCTCTCAGAGCGTTCTGGCCGACGCCAGATAGATGGCGTTCAGCACGAGTTTGAATGTCCCGAACGTCTGGCCGCGAAACTGCGGCCGGAAGCCGTAGAGAATGACGCGGCCCTTGCCGTGGGGCACCTCGACGAGCAGCGGCTTGCCGCGCGCGGCGGCGTCGCCCGCGACCCAACCGCTCGCCAGCAGTTCTCCGGCACTGTAGCGCGCCACGACCTGCATCGAGCTTTCATTGCCCGCCAGCGTGGACTCGAAGGCCTTGCCGCCGGTCGAGAAGACAAACGTTTGCTGGGGCATGCCCGCGGCCAGGGGGTGCGCGGTGTCGACCGTAGCGCGCAGCAGCGAGCCCGGGCATTCAAAGCGCGGCGACGCCGTGGCCAGCGCGTTGCGCACCGGCAGCGGAAAGTACCGGATGGCGAGTTCGGTGGCTTCGTCGAAGGCGACCAGCGTGCCGCCCTGCGCCACGAAGCGTTCGAGATTGAGCAGGCCGGCGAGGCCGATGCCGCCGCAGTATTCGGGCCGCTGAAGGGCTTTCAGATCGAGCTCGGGCTTCCTCCGCGCCGTGGGCTCGCCCTCGCGCCAGCCGTTCAAAATTGCCTCCGGCCTCTCCGAGGCGAGGATCACCGTGTCCAGCTCATCGAAACGCCCGCGCGCGAAGTCGTCGTTATGCAGAAGGCGGTACGGCACGGCGAAGGTGTCGAGCAGCCACTCCGTCCAGCCCGCATCGATCGACGCCATCCAGGACCGGTAGAGGCCCACCCGCGGGCGGCGCAGCTCCCAGCGGGCGCGCTCGTACTCTTGCGGCGCGGCCTGACCGCGCACCAGGAGGCGGCCGTGCTCGCCCCAGCGTACCTTGGCGCCGCGTTCGAGCAGATCCGCCAGGGCAAGGAAGCAGGCGTTGGTGCGGCGCTCGAGGGAGGGAGGCGGGCTCGGGATCTTTTCGAGCCGCTCGAGCGGCGCCTCGAAGGGGGCATCGATCCGGTCGACTTCGACGCCCATGCTCATCCGGAGCGTCCAGCCGGCGACATCGTAGGGCCGCCGCGCCTCGCCCGTGGCGCCCTGCCGGATGTCCGGGTAGCGCTGCGGCTCGAGCAGGTCGATCAAGTACGCGCGGAAGGGCTGGGCGGCAAGAAGGACGAAGCTTCCGGCGGGGTAGCGCTTGCCGCCTGCTTCGAACTCGGCGCTAGCGCGGTGAATCTGGATGCCGGCGGCAGCCAGGCGCTCGAGCATCTGGGCGGCTGTCCAGGAGTCCCACTGGTCGGCCGGGACGATGTAGGCGAATGGATTGCCGCGTGTGCCGGCATCGATCGCCGCGCGCGCCATCTCCCACGCCTTGAGTAAGAAGGTGCGGGCACGCGAGGCGGCGAGTTCCAGAATCGCGAAATCGGCGGCCAGCATGTAATCGATCGCCTCGCGCACGCCCCAGCGCCCGCCCAGCCAGGGTTGCGGGTAGAAGATGCTCGGCTCGGTGGTGGGCAAGCCGTTGGGAAATCGTCGCGGGAGTTCTTCGAGCCGGTCGGTGCGCGGCGTGGCGTACACGCCGGCCGCCACCTCGGTCAGGATGCCGTGCATGTTGTGAAACGCCGGGGCCGTGCGCAGGCCGCCGTTCCACCAGCCGTCGAAGCCGAGATAGGCAATCGCGCCGGACTTGCCCTCGCGCGCCAGCCGCTCCTTGATGGCGGCGCCGATCAGATGAATTCCCGCGGTGACGGCCGCCGGGATGTTGGGATTGAGCGGTTCGGCATAGGGCGGCACGAAGATGCGCGCCGGGAAGGCCGGCTGCTGGTGCTGGTTGTAGACGATCTGCGGGAACCAGTCCTGATAGAGCAGGCGCGTCGCGTGCCGGGTCTCGGCGAGGTTCATCATGAACCAGTCGCGGTTGTTGTCGTGCCCGGCGTACTTGTGATAGAGCCGGGGCAGAGGCGCCAGCTCGTATGGGGTTCCGACATTGCGCCGGTACCATTCCACGATCCAGTCCAGCCCGTCCGGGTTGATCACCGGCACCTGCAAGAGAATAACGTTGTCGAGGATGCGCCGAATCTCGGCGGAATCGTCCGTGGCCAGCCGGTAAGCGAGCTCGGGAGCGTGCTGCGCCGGAGCGACTTCGCTTGCGTGCAGTCCGGAGTCTATCCAGACGATCGCCTTGCCTTCCTCGGCCAGCCGATGCGCCTCGTCCCGGGAGGCGAGGCCGAGCGCCAGCAGGCGGCTGATCTCTTTGTAGCGGTCGAGGCGCCGCAGGTTCTCGGGAGCAGAGATCAGGGCCAAATAGAGAGGCCGGCCTTCCAGGCTCGTGCCAAAGCGCACCAACTCGACCCGCTCGCTCGCTTCGGCGAGCCTCTGGAAGTAGCTGGATATCTGCGCGAAGTCGGCGAGTTTGTAATCGGCGCCCGGCTCGAAGCCGAAATGGGCGGAAGGCGGAGGCGCCGCGACGAGTGCGGCGCAAGCGCACACAACCAGCCACGCCCGCCCGAGCATAGGCCTTCAATGATAGCACCGGCGTGGGATGCGGCCCGCGGCGTATAATGCGCCAAGCGGGTCTGCTATGGCACAGTCACGGCGAAGATTTCTTGCGGCGGGCAGCGCCAGCCTGGTCTACCAGTTGGTGGACTCCGGATTCTCGCTGCGCGCGGCGTCGGCGAACGATCAGATCGGCTTCGGCTACATCGGCGCGGGCATTCGCGCCACCCAGCTCATGGAGGAGTTCCAGACGATCCCCGGAGTGCGTTCCGTCATCGTGGCCGATCTCTACGACGGCTACTTAGAGCGGGCCAAGGAGCAGCTCGGCGACGTCAAGACCACGAAGGCGTACGAGAAGGTCCTCGACGACAAGGACGTCGACGCTGTGGTCATCGCCACGCCGGACCACTGGCACAAGAAGATGGTCCTGGACGCGCTGGCGGCGGGCAAGCACGTCTACATCGAAAAGCCGATGACCTGGAGCATCGAGGAGGGGCCCGAGATCCTGCGCGCCGTCGCGCGCAGCGGCAAGCTCCTTCAGGTGGGCAGCCAGGGCAAGACGAGCCCGCTTACGGCGAAGGCGCGCGAGATCGTGCAATCGGGCCGTCTCGGAAAGGTGACCATGATCCGCATGGCCAACCACCGCAACAGCCCCGAGGGCGCCTGGGTCTACCCGGTGCCGCCGGACGCTTCGCCGCAGACGATCGACTGGGACCGTTTTCTGGGTCCGGCGCCGAAGCGGGAGTTCGACGCCAAGGTCTTCTTCCGCTGGCGCTGCTGGTGGGAGTATTCCGGCGGCGTCGCCACGGACCTGTTCGTCCATCTGCTCACCTGGCTGCACTATGTCATGGACGTAAAGGCGCCCAGGGCCGCCGTCTCGCAGGGAGGTCTGTACCGGTGGCTCGATGGAAGGACCGTGCCCGATGTGATGGAGACCGTCTACGAGTACGACGGCTTCATCGCCGACATGTATGTGCACCTGGCCTGCGGCGCGCCGACGCCGAACACGCTCATTTCGGGGACCGAAGGAACGCTCGAGGTCGCCGCGGACCGGCTGGTGCTCTACGCTCATCCGCAGCGGCCGGATGTGCAGGTCTACGGCACGCTGGGCTGGCCGAGGCGGCTGCGCGAGCGGTATTTCGAGGAGCGCGGCTACACGCCGGAGGGCCGGCCTAAGTCGCCGCGGCCGCGCGGGGCGGAACCGGAGACCATTCAGGTCGAGCGCGGGCCTTCGCACTACGAGCTGTTTGTGCTCTCGCTGAGGGAGAACCGGCCGAGCGTCGAGACGGCCGAGGAAGGTCACTATGCGGCCGCGGCGGGCCATCTGGCCAACGTGGCTTACCGCGAGCGCCGGCGCGTGGAGTGGGACCCGGAGACCGGGCGGCTGAGTTGACCGCGAAAGGCCGAGCCGGGCCAAAACACGAGGGGCGGCGGTTCACCGGACGCTTCGCTCGAAGATCGGTTCCGCCGCCATCATTTCGCGCTTCCCGCGCAGCGCCCTACGCGGCGCCCTTGTTCCGGCCGTGAACCGCCTTCGCTATCTCGCTCCGCGTCCGGCTCCCCGCCGCCCCCGATCGGTGTACGGTTCTATTACCACCTCCTCCGCAGCCTGCAAGCTGCGTTCGGGTTAAGCGGGACCGTGTCACCGGATCCCTATTTCGTATTTATACTCGGACGCCCCAAAGCTGTCAATAGGAAAATTGGACTATGGGGTCCGGATGGCTCTGTAAGGCCTCAGCGCCGCCGCACGAGCACGGCCCAGTCCTTCTGCGGGTCGGCAGGAGGCCCGCCAAGGGAGACTCGTCCGCCACCGCTCACCCGGGCGGGCTTGCCTGGAACCAGCGGCCCGCCCGCGCGCGGGTTGTACCAGGCCACCTCATAGCTGCCATTTGGCAGGCTCAAGCTGGCTGCTCCACCCTCGGGCAGGTAGACCGCATAGATTTCACCGGGCTTGGCCAGCACCCGAGCGTTTCTGCCCGCGGCCAGAGCGTTGTCGGGCGTCATCTCCCAGAAGGGCAGGTGTTGCCGGAAGAACTCGAGCGCATAACGCGTCTGGTCCCACATTCTTTCGCGCGAGCGCCAGTCCTCGCAGTTGATGTCCATGTGGGGAAACTTCGAGCCGAAATACCACTCGACGCCCGAGCCGCCGCCCATCAGGTTGCCCCAGAGCGCCAGGGTGCGCGGGCGGTCGTGATCCGGATCGTCGGCATCGGGCAGCACGCCGTGGCTGGCCGGCGCCTGCTCGTCGCCGAAGATCGCCCACTTGCGCCCGGCCCTGGCCGTGAGCTCGCGCAGCGCGATCGCATCGGCGTTGTAGCGCTCCATGTCGCCTTGAATCGACGCCGCCTCGAAGTTGGGGTCGCCGAGGATCCCCTCATAAAATCCCGGCGCGCGGTTGTTGTGCGTGTGCACGGTAATAGGATGCGCGTAGGGATCGAGCGCCCGGATGTAGCGCGCGATCTCCTTGCGGTCCGCGTCCGGCGTGTTGTTTTCCTCGCCCAAGTTCCAGATGACGGCCAGGTGGTGGGAAAAGCGGGCCACCAGTTCGCGATAGTAAAGCTGCCGGATCGGGTTCAAGCCCGCGCTGCCGCCCAAAGCGCGGTCGTTTTCGGTCTCCTGCGTCACCACATGCAGCAGGATGCCGAGGCGGTCCATGTGGTCGAAGACGATTTCCCACTGGTCGAGTTTGCTCACGTCATAGCGGTCACGCACCTCGGGCGAGGTCCACATCCAGGTGTCGCGGCCGTCGCCGCCGTCGAGGTTGTAGGTGAGGAAGTAGACGCTGTTCATGCCCTTCGAGGCCAGGTAGTTGAGGGCCCCGATGATGCCCTTGCCCTTACCGGCCTTCCAGGTGGGGTCGCCCGGACGCCAGTCGCGCACATGCGGCTCGTAACGATGAATGAAGGCGCCCACGCCCTTGTAGCTGGCCGAATCGGCGTCGGCGTCCCAGGTGTCGTCGAAGTCGGCGTAGGCGAGGAAGTTCTCCGGGCTGTCGGCGCCGCCTTTGAGGAAGTATTCTCCGTTTCCGGCGTGGCGGAGGTGATGTTCGCCGGTATAACGCAGCAAGCCCTTGGCGCGGAAATCAGGAGGCTGCTTGTCGGAGGCGGTGACCTCAAAGGCGCCCTTGGCGCCGTCGAAGGAGGTCGCGGCGCCCGCCTCCGCCTCGAGGCTGATAGCGACATCCGGGCCGCGCCGAAAAGAGGCTACATAGCGCCACTCCCCTTCGCGGTCCGGGATGAAGTGCGCGCGCCAGCGGTTGCCGCTGGTGGCCGAGGTCTCCGCGGCGTTGCCGTCGGCGGCCCAGTAGCCCGGCACGACGTAACGCGCGCCGGTCGCCGGGTGGGTGAAGGTTACATTGAGGCGATAGTCGCGGAAAGGGTTCGGAGTCGCGTCCTCGCTGGTGGAGGGACCGCGGAAGGTAAGCGTCACTTTGTGCCAGACCTTGAGTTCGCCGGAGAGCGTGCCCGTGCGATCGGCGCAGCAGACCGCCCCGCCCGCCAAGAGAATCGGGATAATTGGGGACAGTATACTCAATTTCCAATTTCCGTTCTGAGCCATCGTCAATCCGTAGGCAGCAAGGTGGCGCTCGCATAGCGGCGGACGAACTCGGCGTTCTGCGCCGGCTGGTCGCTGTACTTGTCCCACATGCCCACGATCACCGCATCGTTGGGCTTGATGGAAGCGAACGTCTCCCGGAAGGCGCGTTCCACCCACTCGGGCCGTTCCGAGAGCCGCCCGGCGGCGAGAATCTTGAAGGCCAGACACGGCCGCCGGGTGGCCCGCATGGCGCGGAACATGCGGGGCGGATCGAGCGGCAGGTAAACCTCGCCCACGGGGATCGGGGCCTGCCCGAGGAGCTTTTCGAGTTCGGCCGCCGTGCGGTGGCGCTCATAAATGCAGGTCATGTAGTAGTCGACATCCCAACCTTTGGACTCGACCGCGTCGACGACATCGGGCATGTGGGTCGAGACGCCGACGAGCAGGCCGGCGTCGCGCACCATCTTGAGGTAATCGTGGATCCGGTCGAGTTCGCCCCGTTTGAAGAGCCGGTCGGTGACCTCGCCGTGGTGGGCGATGCCGATGGCGCCGCCGCGGGCCAGCTCGGCGATGCTCGCCCGGTCGCCGGCGTCGAGCGCCAGAAAGTGCATGGAGCCGCCCTCGGCCCGGTGGCGCCGGTGCCAGTCGAGATTGGCCAGGACGCTCTGCCAGCAGTTGATGCCCACCTCCTGGCAGCGGCGCAGCATGGCGAGGACGCGCTCAGGCGTAAACCAGGCTTTGAGCTCGTAGTTGACGAAAACGGAAAGGTGCGAGCCGGCGTTGAAGGTGTTGGCGCCGCAGATGAGCCGGGAGATCGAATGCGGCCCGAGCCGGATCTGCGGCAGCTTGGGCGGAGCCTCGGCCGGCAGGGCGGCCGGCGCAGCCAGAGCGGCGCCCTGGCGAAGGAACTCACGGCGTCTCATAAGATAACCGGGGACAGTATACTCAATTCCCAATTTCCGCGCGCCGCCCCGCCGCGTACGGCCGCACTGTATGCTACCAGTCATGAACTGGAAACTCCTGTGCGGCTTCCTTCCCGTTCTCGTGGCCTCCACCGCCTGGGGCCAGATCCAGGCCGATCCCAGGGACTGGATCCAGCTTTTTAACGGCAAGAATCTCGACGGGTGGACCCCGAAGATCACCGGGCACGACCTGGGAGACAATTTCGCGGATACGTTTCGAGTGGAAAACGGCGTCCTCAAAGTCTCCTACGACGGCTATCAGGAGTTCGACCGCAAGTTCGGCCACCTTTTCTATCGCGACAAGTTCTCGCATTACATCATCGCGGTGGAGTATCGATTCGTGGGCGAGCAGGCGCCGGGCGGGCCGAGCTGGGCGGTGCGCAACAGCGGCATCATGCTGCATTGCCAGCCGCCCGAGACGATGACCCGGGATCAGGACTTCCCCATCTCGATCGAAGTCCAGTTGCTTGGCGGCACCGGCTCGGGTGAGCGCCCGACGGCGAACCTGTGCACGCCGGGCACGCATGTCGTCATGGACGGCAAGCTCCTCGAGCAGCACTGTATTCCGTCCCGCTCGAAGACCTATCACGGCGACCAGTGGGTTCGCGTCGAGGTGAAGGTGCTGGGCAGCGACCGGATGGAGCACATCGTCGAAGGCCAGACGGTGCTGGCTTACGAGAAGCCCCAGATCGGCGGCGGTGCGGTGAATCATTTCGACCCGGCAGTCAAGCGAGACGGCATGCTGCTCGAGGAGGGTTACATCGCCTTGCAGAGTGAAAGCCACCCGATCGAATTCCGCAAAGTCGAACTGCTCAATCTCGTGGGCTGCATGGACCGGAAGGCGCACAACTGGAGGCCATACTATGTCAAGGCGGATAACTCGAAGTGTCGTTATTAGCGCGGCGTGCCTTGCCGCCTCGATTGCCTCAGCCGAGCCGCGGCCGATCACGAACGAGATCAAGGTTCACGCCAACGTCGCCGTGCCGATGCGCGACGGCGTCCGCCTGTACGCCGACATCTACCGCCCGGCGCGGGCCGGCCGCTACCCGGTGATCGTCGTTCGCACGCCTTACGGCAAGCAGCGCGAGGGCATCCACCGGGATCTGATCGCTTTCGCGCAGCGGGGCTACGCGGTGGTGGTTCAGGACACCCGCGGCCGCTTCGAGTCCGAGGGTGACTGGGATCCGTTCCGCTATGAGGCCGAGGACGGCTACGACACCATCGAATGGGCGGCGCGCCAGGAATTCTCCGACGGCAAAGTCGCCACTTACGGGGGCTCCTATCTGGGAAACGTGCAGTGGCAGGCGGCGGCGGAAGGCCCGCCGAGCCTGGTGGCGATCTTTCCGATGGTGGCTTCCACCAGCCTTTACCACAACAGCTTCTACCATGGAGGCGCCTTCAAGCTGGCGCTTGCGGCCGGCTGGGGCATCGCCCGGAACCCGCGCCGGGTGATGTATCCGCAGACGTGGCACACCGAAACCTTTGCTCCGGAGGAGTGGCGCTACGACCGGTTGCTCTGGCACCTGCCGCTGGCCACCCTGGACGAGGCGCTTTCCGGTGAAGTGGTCCGCCATTATCGGGACTGGATCCGCCACCAGAGCTACGACGAATACTGGCGATCGATGAGCGTCGAGGAGCGCTTCTCGATGGTGAAAGTGCCGGCGCACGTCTGGGGTGGCTGGTACGATCTGCTGCTCGGCGGCACCCTGAACGGCTTCACCGGCATGCGGCGCGAAGGCGGCACGGAGGCGGCCCGACGGGAAACCAAGATGACCGTGGGACCGTGGGGACACGGGCCCAGCCGGAAGTTCGGTGACGTCGATTTCGGGCCGGAGGCTGACCGCGTTCCCTTTGAGCGCAACCTGCGCTGGATGGACCATTACCTCAAAGGCGGAGACAACGGCATCGACCGCGAGCCGCCGGTCGAGATCTTTTACATGGGGATCAACCGCTGGGTGCACCACCAGGACTGGCCCGTGCCCGGCACGAAGGTCACGCCCTACTACTTCTCGAGCGGCGGCCAGGCGAACTCGCTGCGCGGCGACGGATTGCTGAATACAAGCCGGCCTGCGGGCGCCGAAGCCGATCATTACGTCTATGATCCGGACAACGCTGTGCCGACGCTCGGCGGCAACGACTGCTGCGGCGCTCCCATTCCGATCGGCCCCATCGACCAGCGCCCGGTGGAGGCGCGCAGCGATGTGCTCGTCTACACGAGCGAGATCCTGCGAGAGCCGCTGGCCGTGGCCGGGCCGGTGAAGGCGAAGTTATACGTCTCGACGGACGCCCCCGACACCGATTTTTTCGTCAAGCTGGTGGACGTCCACCCGAACGGCTTCGCGATGAACATCGCCGAGGGCATCCTGCGGGCGCGCTTCAGGCGAGGGCTGGACCGGATGGAACTGCTCAAGCCGGGTGAGGTTTACGAGCTCGAAGTGGACATGCGCGGCACGGCGAACGTCTTCCTGCCGGGCCATCGCATCCGGGTCGATGTCACGAGCAGCAACTTCCCCCAGTTCGACCGGAACCCCAACACCGGCGAGGATCTCGGCACTTCCGCGCGGCGCCGCCCGGCCCGGCAGGCGGTATATCATTCGGCGCGCCACCCCTCGCACATCGTGCTGCCCGTGGTGGCGGTGCCCTGAAGGGCGTCAGGAGGCGGGCAGGATCGTCACCGAGGCGGCGCCGAGCGGAGCGAGCAGCACCCGGATCACCGTCTCAGCGTTGCGGCGCGCCTGTTCGACCAGTCCCATTTCGATCGCCGCCTGTTCAATTGCTTCGCGCGCCTTCAGCCGCGCCTGGCGTTCGAGATCCGGATTGTGAGGCACCCAGGGGGTCCACCAGGTGATTCGGCGATCCCAGACCTTCGTCTGATGATCGTCGATGACGACTTGAAGGATGCGCGGCGGCGGCAGGTAGATGGTGACTGACCGATCGCGCTCCACCGTGACGTGGCGCGGCTCGAGGCTCGCCAGATCGACACCCCCCAAAACCTCGGCCTGCACGAACAGCAGGATGCGCTCGGCCCCGAACGGCACCTTCTTCTCCTCGAGGCCGACCACCTTCTGCACGGTGTACTTCACCGAGACGAGTTCGCTCGCCTGCCGGATTTGCTGCACGACGCTCGGCGGGTCGATGCGCGGAGCGACCGCCTCCGGGCGCGTGATCGAGCGCAGGTAGAAGAAGAAGCCGGCAGCAGCCAGCGCGGCGCCGGCCGCCATCCACAGCAAGGCGCGGCCGAAGCGGAAGATTCTCATCGCGGCCTCCTGTCCGGATTCTAGCGGCTCGGCGGCTTCAGCCTGAGCTCCTCCACCAGTCGTGTTCCGGTTGTGTCTGCGGGCGAGGCTCGTAGCGCGCCCTCTTGAGAAGCTCTTCGATGCGCGCCATCACCGCCGGTTGCGTCGCGGCGATGTCGGCGGTTTCACCGGGGTCCCGCTCGAGGTGGTAGAGCTCGAGCGGCGCGCCGGGCTTCGGACGCACCGCCTTCCAGGGCCCCAGGCGGACCGCCTGCATCGGAACTTCGTCATAGAAGCGGCCGGAGGCGGCGTCATAGCGCGGCAGCTCCCAGTACAGGAATTCGTGTTGGCGCTGCCGGCCTTCGTCTCCAAGCAGGGAGGGCAGAAACGAGATTCCGTCGGTGTGCGGCGGGATCCGCACCCCGGCGAGCTCGCAGGCGGTGGGCAGGAAGTCCCAGAGGCCGCACAGGTGGGCGCTGGTAGTGCCCGGCGGGATTTTGCCCGGCCAGCGGGCGATGAACGGGACGCGAATGCCGCCCTCATAGAGATTCTGCTTGTGGCCGCGCAACCCGCCGGTGCTCTGGAAGAAGTCGTCCTCCCAGAGCGGCGTGGCCGCGCCGTTGTCGGAGCTGAAGATGACGAGCGTCTGCTCGTCGATGCCGAGTTCCCTGACGAGAGCCAGAATCCGGCCGACGTCGCGGTCCATGCGCGTGATCATGCCCGCCAGGGCCGCGCGCGGCTCCGGCTGCGCGGCGTAGTGGTTCCTCGGATCGCGGTAGGGCTTCGTCTCCGGGAAGCGGCCGCGGTACTCGGCCATCGAGTCCTCGGGCACGAGCAGCTCCAGATGAGGGAGCGTGAAAGGGACGTAGCAGAAGAAAGGCTGATCCTTGCTGCGCCGAATGAAATCGAGCGCCTGCCCGGCGATGACGTCGTGCGCGTAGGTGGTGCGGCTGCCGCCTCGATTGCCTTCGAGCGGATAGCGCTCCTCGTTCTTGTAAAGGAAGGCCGGGTACTGGTAATGGGCGTGCACCTGATGCAGGTAACCGAAGAACTCGTCGAAGCCCTGCTTCCAGGGCACGCCTTCGGTTCCGATGTCGCCCAGGCCCCACTTGCCGAAACAGCCCGTGCGGTAGCCGGCCGGTTTGAGGAGTTCGGCGACGGTCACGTCGACATCTTCGAGCGGCACGCCGCCGGGATTGCTGCGCACGGAGGTGTGCCCCATGTGCAGGCCGGTCAGGAGCACGCTGCGCGAGGGAGCACAGACAGTGCAGCCGGCGTAGGCGTTCAGGTACCGCCTCCCTTCGGCCGCCATGCGGTCCAGATGCGGCGTGCGGATCAGCTTCTGGCCGTAGCAGCCCAGGTCGCCAATGCCCAAATCATCGGCCAGAATGAAGATGATGTTCGGCGGTCTGCCGGGCGGTTTCCGGCAGGCCTGGGCGACGGCGGCGGCCGTGGCGCCGAGAAAGCGGCGGCGGCTGAAGGAAGGCATCGCCTCTGATTTTAGGAGAGTTCGGCAGGAAAGGAGCGGCATGGAACGGGTCTGCTTTTTGCTCAAGGTGAGACAGGACCGGATCGAGGAGTACAAGGCGCGGCACAAGGCGGTGTGGCCGGAGATGCTCGAGGCGCTGCGCGAGACGGGCTGGCATAACTACTCGCTGTTCCTGCGCGATGACGGGCTGCTCGTGGGGTACCTCGAGACACCCGATTTCGAGCGGGCGCGCCGCGAAATGGCGGCGCGCGAGGTGAACCTGCGCTGGCAGCGCGAGATGGCCCCCTTCTTCGAGGCGCTCGACGGCCGCCGGCCGGACGAGGGGCTGCTGCGGCTGGAAGAGGTCTTCCACCTGGACTGAGCAGGCGCGATACACTGGGTTACTACCCCGAGCGAGGAAGACCCCGGTGAGGCTCCCTCTGGGATATCGTTATGCGACCTGCTATGCCGGCATCCGGCAGGAGCGCAAGGACGATCTCGCGCTGATCGTCTCGGATCCCGCCGCCTCGGCCGCGGCGATGTTCACCACCAACGCCGTCCGCGCCGCGCCAGTGAAGCTGAGCGAACAGCACCTGAGAGCTTCCGGCGGCAAGATGCGCGCCGTGCTGATCAATGCCGGCAACGCCAACTGCGCTACGCGGACCGGCGAACGCGTCGCGCGGGAGTGCTGCCGCACCCTGGCCCGCCTGCTCCGGGCGCCGGCGAACCAGATCCTGCCCGCTTCGACGGGAGTGATCGGCGCCGAGCTCGATGCCTCGCTGATTACGCGGCGACTGCCGGAGCTGGTGGCGGGCCTCTCGGAAGACGGCTTCGAGCGCGTGGCCCGCGCCATCATGACCACCGACACGACGCCGAAGTTCGCCACGGCCGAGGCCGCCTTCCGCGGCGGGCACATCCGCATCGCCGGGCTCACCAAAGGAGCGGGCATGATTCAGCCGAACATGGCCACCATGCTCGCCTTCGTCCTGACCGACGCCCAGATGACGCCCGTGGAGCTCTGGGAGGCGCTCACGCCGGCGGTCGAGCAGACCTACCACCGCCTCAGCGTGGACGGGGATACTTCGACCAACGATACCATCTTGCTGGCGGCGAACGGGGCTTCCGGCGTGACGCTCCCGCGCAGCGAACAGAAGCTGTTCAGGGAACTGCTCACCCGCCTGCTCGAGGATCTGGTCCGCAAGATCGCGCGCGACGGCGAAGGCGCGCGCCGGCTGATCACCATCGAGGTCGAGGGGGCGCTGAACGACGCGGCTGCGGCGCAGATCGCCCGCTCGATCGCCAACTCGCCGCTGGTGAAGACCGCCGTGGCGGGCGCTGACGCCAACTGGGGACGCATCCTCATGGCGGCCGGAAAGGCCGGCGTGCCATTCGATCCGGCCAGGACCGACATCTACGTTCAGGGCGTCGCCGTCTGCCGTTCGGGCGTGGCAGCCCAGTTCTCCGAGGAGGAAGTGGAAGAGAAGATGCGCGCCCCTGAATGCTCGATCCGCCTCGTGATTCGGGGCCGCCACCGGGGCCGCGCGCGCTTCTTCACCTGCGACCTCACCGAGGATTACATCCGCATCAATGCCGAGTACCGAACCTGAGCCCGTCTAAAGCAGCGATTCGGCGAGGCGGCGGAAGTGGCTCGGCGTCACGAGCTGGACGCGGATCTCCAGGCGCGTATGGCGCCGCAAGGCGCGCTGTAGCTCGTCATTCGGGGGATTGGGACTGACCAGATACATGTTGCCGGACTCGATCCGCACCGGCAGCACGTTCCATTCGCGGACGATGTGCGCCGGCAGGGCGCGCGCCACCTGTCGCGGCACCTGCTCGGGGTCGATCACGCCGAGGTCAATGCCGAGTTGGAGGCTGAGCGCTTCATACAGCTCCTCCTCGCTCAGCAGGCCGCACTGGACCAGATGGTGGCCGAGCAGGACGCCGGCCGGCTTGGTCGCCCGCGCCCGGTCCAGCTCCTCGGCGGTGAGGTAGCCGGAGCCGACCAGAATCTCTCCGAGCGGGCGCTTGTGGGGCAGAAGTGCGGCGCGTGACGGGTAGGCATGCTCGGTCTTCACCCATACGAGCGGCTGGTGCCGCAGCCGCGCCAGGGCGTAACGCCAAAGAGCCATGCCGGTGGCGACCGAGTTCAGCAGGTTGCCATAGAGGAGGCGTACGGGAACGCCCAGCGCGAACGGCGGGCCGTAAATGCGCGCCACGCACGCCATCCGCACGCCGAGATGGATCAGTTGCAGTGTGAGCGTCAGCGCCAGGATCTTTACCATCGCGGTGGTGGTGACGGCCGAGGCCAGTCCCCAGGGCGCGCCGGTCGCCTGCGCCGCCAGCCAGGTCAGCAGGCCGTAGCCGAACAGGATGTTTGAAAGCAGGCTTGCCGGGTTGCCGACCAGCCCTTTGCGGTCCCGCCAGAGCCAGTAAAGCTGTCGCCAGCCGCCGCGCCAGCCGTGACGCTCCCAGCTTTGCAAGGAGATGCCCGTGATCCAGCGCGAGCGCTGCCGTACGGCGCTGCGGAGGGTGCGTGGGAAGAATTCCCGCGTGGCGACGGGCAGCTCCGAGCCCAGCTCGAGCGGAACGAAGATCTGTCGCAGGCCGAGCTGCCGGATGCGGAAGCCGATCTCGTAGTCCTCAGTCAGGCAGCCCGGCTCGAACAGGCGGTTGGATTCGGCCGCCGCCAGGCGCTCGAGCGCGGTTCGCGAATAGGCAGTCCCGACGCCGGCCGAAGGGATGAAGCCGCCGAGGACCTGCCGGGCGTTCATGTCCTTGGTGTGGCTTTCGGCAAAGTCATCGCAGTAAAGGCCGTGCGTGAGGTCGCGCAAAGGCGTGGGCAGAGCCAGCACCGGCAACTGAATCATGTCGTAGTCGCCGGCGTAGGCGGCGATGCGGTCGAGCTCCTCGGGGTGGATCAGATCCTCGGCATCGTGCAGCAGCACGAGGTCGAAGTGCAGGCCGTGCTGCTCCTCGTAAAGCAGCATCCTCTGATAGATCCAGTTCAGGCAGTCGGCTTTCGATGTCGGCCCGTCATGCGGGCACAGGCTCAGGTGGACATTGTCGTGCCGGGTCTCCACCCGCTGGATCGCCTGGACCGTCTTTTGATCGTTCGGGTAAGCGCCGACGAAGAAGTGGTAGCGCCGGTAGCGGATCGCGCTCAGGTTGTGGGTGAGCATGTCGCCGATGACGGCGTGCTCCTGCCAACAGGGCACGAAGATGGCCATCAAGGGCTCGGCGGGTTGCCGGGCGGAGGCTTGGGGCGGAGGCTTGCCACGGTAGGCCCAGCCGTACAGGAAAGCGAAGAGCACCACCAGGTCGTCGATGCCGCTGAGCAGGATCCAGACGGCGAGCGGCAACAGAGAGGCGGCGACGACCGCGTCGAGCGGGCCGAGCCAGTGGGTGAGCAGAGACTCCACCACGTACTCTAGTGTCGGTTGGGCGTAAGGACTCTCGCCCGCGATGCGCGGCGCCTAGCCCGGCGGGCGGCCTTCCTCGGAGTCCTCCGGGGCAGGGCTCACAGCGGCTCTGCGTTCCGCCGCACGTACTCCTCCACCTCGCTCTCATCCGGACCGATGTAGTGAAACACCTCGGCATACTCCAGCCCGTACTGCCGCCCCCGCACCCGGTCCCGCGACAAGGCAAACCGGCGTGTGTAGGCTCGGTTCGCCGTCTCGTCGTCGTTACCGAGCAGCGCCAGCTTCTTGCCCTCCGCCGCCAGCCGGCGCCGCAGCCGCGCGCCCAAGTTGCCCGCCGGGCCCTGGGTGACATTGGCGAGGTTCGCGTAGACTTTGCCTTCCATGTAGTCCGTGATGTCCACCACCCGGTTGACCAACTGCGGGCCCCGCGCAAAGTAATATTTCTCTGCCGGTCCGTGCGGCGTCAGGCCGAACTTGAAATGTTCCGGGTAGTCCCACTCCGAGCGCGACATCCAGCAGGCCGACTCCACCGCCCGCGCCGTGATGTAGTGGTCCGGATTGCGCTCGTAGAGCGCCCAGGGATCATAGCTGATCACCGTGTCGATCTTGTAAGCCCGGAACAGAAAGATCAGGCGTGCGCGAATCTCCACGAGCGGCCAGGCGTCCATGTTGTGATTCGGGTACTTGAGAAAGATCACCTCCTTGAGTCCCAGGCGCCGGGCCACCTCTTTGGTGTCGTTCTCGTTCTTGAGCACGATGTCGCCGTAGGAGCTTCCCTCGCCCGCCATGGAATCGTCGGAGACGTTGATGAGAATCCCCTCGTAGCCCTCGTCGAGAAGCTTCAACACGGTACCTGCGGCGAAGATCGGGATGTCGTCGCAGTGCGGCTGAATGGCCGCCAGGCGCTTGCCCTTGTGCGGCTTGCCCGGCTGCTTTCGTTCGATGGTGACCTGAACCTGGTAGGAGACGCTGCCGGTGCCGCCGGCGACGAACTCGCGCGCGGGCTCTTGCACCGCGCCACCGAAGGCGAATCCGGCGGCCAGCGTCTGCTCGATAAAATGGCGTCTTTCCATGCGTCGATTCCCCTTTCGATCCCCCGATTCTATCCGGTTGACGCTGGTGGCAGCGCTGGCGCTTCCGCTCCCCGGGGCAGGCCAGGGCCGCCTGGTCGAGCTCGGTGCGGGCCGACCGGCTCTCGAAATCTCTCCCGCGCCGCTTATTCGCTATCCGGGAGGTCACAATCCGAACCGCGGTCGCGACTTTCACGCCGATTCCAACAGCCCGACGGTCTGGGTCGGCGACACACTCTATGTCTTTAACTCCTGGGAGCGGCCCTGGCGCGGCTCCGGGCCGGATCTGGCGCGGCTGGCGCGCGGGGCGCCCGTCAACTACACCGATGCGAGGCTCAACGAGCGCTGGATCTGGTTCGAGGCCGTATGGAAGGAAGACGACGGGACGATGTACGCCTGGTACCACAATGAAATCCCGAATGTCTGTCCGCCGCGCGAAGGCGTCCGATTGCTGCCCGGCTACCCGGTCGAAGTCCGCGTCGGCATGATGCGTTCGCGCGACGATGGCGCCACCTGGGAGGATCTCGGCCACATTCTCGGTACGGCGCCCGGCAAGTTGAAGTGCGTTTCCGACAGTCCGTGGTTCGCGGGCGGCACAGGCGATCCGGTGGCTTACAAGGACCGCGACTCGGGCGATTACTACATCTTCTTCTCGAACTACTCGCCCGAGTTTCGCGAGCAGGGAATTGGCCTGGGGCGGTTAGCCTTCCGTGATCGCGATGCCCCGCGGGGCAAAGTTCGCATCTGGTACGACGGCCGGTTTTCTGAACCCGGCCTGGGCGGGCGCGCGACGCCGATATTTCCTCAAACCGTGGACGTCTTCGAGAAAGACGCACAGGGCTTCTGGGGGCCGGCCATCCACTGGAATACATATCTCGGCATGTATGTCATGACGCTGAACCGCATGCAGGACGCCCGCTTCACCGCCGAGGGGGTCTATGTCAGTGTCAACCGGCGGCTCGGCGATCCGCGCGGCTGGAGCCGGCCGGTGAAGATCATGGATCGTGAGGAAGCTGTCCGCGCCGAGCCGGAGAAGCCTCACAACGGCTGGTACGCGCAGATCGTCGGCACGGCCAAAGGCGAGTCCGACAAACTGGCGGGCCAGACGGCGCGCCTGTTCCTGGATGGCGTCTCGCGCTGGGAGGTTCGGTTCCGGCGTCCGGAGCGGGCCCGCTGAGTCTGGCACAATCGGAGCATGAACCGACGTGTGCTGGGCCTCCTTGTCGTGCTCGTGCTGGCGGCGCTCGCCCTGCCGGCCCTCTACGCCCCACCCGAGCCGGTCAACGACTTTCACTTCTCGATCATCGGGGACCGTACCGGTCGCGCGACGCCGGAGGTCTGGGGACGCGTCTGGCGCGAAGTGAGCCTGCTGGGGCCGGACTTCGTCATCAATGTCGGCGACACCGTCCAGGGCGGCGCCGACGAGCTGGTCGAGAAACAGTGGGACGAGATCGCTCCGGTATTCGCCCGCTATCGCGACCTGCCGCTGTATTTTACGCCCGGCAATCACGACATCTTCTCGGACTTCTCCGAGAAGGTCTACCGGAAACGCACCGGTCGGCCACCGCACTACTCGTTCGGCTTCCAGAATGCCCACTTCACCGTGCTCGACAACAGCCGCACGTCGGATCTCAACGAGGAGCAGCTCGATTTCCTCGAGCGGGATTTGAAGGAGCACCAGGCGAGGAGCCCGAAGTTCATCTTCGTCCATAAGCCCTACTGGATGATCCCGCTCAAGCTTCAAAGCGGGGAGTTCCGCTTGCACCAGCTTGCGCGGCGCTATGGCGCCTCGTATGTCATCAGCGGGCACGGCCACCGCTTGGTGCGCCTGGAACGCGACGGAATTCAATACCTGATGGTGGCCAGCTCCGGCGCCAACATCGAAACGCAACGCAACAATCCGGAAGGCTTCCGCAACGGCTACCTTTACCATCACGTCTGGGTGCGGGTGAAGGGTTCGAGCGTCCGCTTCACAGTCAAGGAGCTGGACGGGCCGTACGGCAAGGGGCGAATGTTCCCGCTCGAGGCCTGGGGTGAGAGCGGGCCGCTGTTCGACCCGGACGATCCGGCGGCCTACGACAAGCCGGAAACCTGATGCGGGCTGCCTGCCTGCTGCTGGCGGCGTTGCTGGCGCCGCGCGTCGCTGGCTACGCGATCGTCGCCACGCGGGCTCTCGAGGCCTCGACCATCGCCGAGGTTTTCATCGATAAGGATCGCGTACGGGTGGAGGCCGAGATCGGCGCGGGCGACCCCGAGCTTTGGCGCGAGCTCCGCCTGGTTGCCGGCGGCGTGCCGCTTGCCGCCCGCCTCCTCGAGCGTTCCGAGCGTCAAAGGATTCGCCGCGACGAGGTCACCGGCGAGCCGCTGCCGCCGGGCGAGACGCCGCCGGAGATGATCACCTGGGCGGTGTTCGAATACCCGTTCGCCGGGCGGCCCTCCTCGCTCCGTTTCTCGGGGCCGCGCATCGGCTTCATCGTCTACCACCTCGGCCTCCCCGTGATCGACCTGCACTATCTCGAGGGCGACGCGGAGTTGCGGCTCGACTGGCGCGATCCCTGGAATTCGCGGTTCACCTCCACGCGTTTGCGCCGCCTCTACGACGCGCGCGCCGCCGTCTTCGTGTACATCGAGCCGTACGAGATCCGCGTGGAAGTTCTCGCGCGCCCGGTGGATCTGATCCCCTGGCCTTCGAGCACCCTTCCCGTCGCGGCCCAGGCGGAAATCAAGGAACGCGTCGTTGCGCTGCTGGGTTCCGCATGTCGTCTTCGGGTCGACGGGCTGGAGACAACGTTGCGCCTGGACCGCGTTTATTTCCTGCGCCGGCGCCTGTGGACGAGCACGGTCATCGAGCCGCCGGAGGAGCTCGCCGCCGCCTCGGCGACACTGGGCGCCGTCTTTGTCGCGCCCCTGCGCGGCTATCCCCGCCAGGCCACGCTCGAATGGATGCGCTTTGACCCGCCGCTAACCCGCCTGGCCGCCTCGGTCGCCGACGAGGCTGGGCCGCGGCCGGCCATGCTCCGCCCGGAAAGCAATGTTCTCCGCTGGGAAAATTTCGGCCGCTACTCCGCAGCGGCGCCGCTCGTCCCTATCGCCTCTCCCCCGGGCCGGTTTGCCTGGTTGTGGTCCGTCGCGACAGCGGCCCTGACCGCAACGGCCGCGTTCACGCTCCTGGTGACGCTGCGGCGCGCGCGGCGCGGCGACCCCCTCTCGCGCGGAGGCCTCGCCGCTTGCTTTCTTCTGCTTGTCGCCGCCGGGGGCGCGTTCACCGCTGCCCGGAGCTCGCGAATCGACTCCGAGCGGGCTGCCGCGATCCTGCGAGGCCTGCTCTTCAACACTTACCGCGCCTTCGACTACCGCGACGAGGAGACCGTCTACGATCTGCTCGCTGCGAGCGTCGCCGGGGATCTGTTGCGGAAGGTGTATCTCGAGACGCGGAGCGCGCTCGAGCTGCGCCATCAAGGCGGCGCCACGGCCAAGGTTAAACATGTCGAGATGGTTCGCGTCGAGCCCGAGCCGCTGCCCGGCGAAGCCGGCTTCCGCGCCCGTGCCGTCTGGAACGTCACGGCCTCGATCGGCCACTGGGGCCACATCCACCAGAGGCTGAACCGCTATGAAGCAGCCCTGACGGTGAAGGCCGTCGATGGGGCGTGGAAGATCACCGGCATGGAGATCGCCGGCGGCGAGCGCCTCAGGTAGGGAACTTCCAGATCCGCAGCGCGTTCTTGCCGAGCAGCAGCTCGCGATCCTCGTCGGTGTAAAAGTCCAGGTGCACGTCGACGAATTCGAGTTCCTTGTCCATCGGCAGCTCCCAGCGCGGCCGCGGATAACCCGTACCCCAGATGAGCTGCTTCGGTCCGAACTCCTCATAGACGGCCTTGAAGAACGGGTACGTGTCCTTGTACGGGTACTCCTTGGTGATCGAAAGCTCGTAGGGTTCGGAAGCGCTCACCCAGACCTGGGGAAACCGCTTCAGGCGGAACATCTTCCGGAACTCCGGCCAAGGGTCGGCGAGCCGCAGGTCCGGCTTGCCCAGATGATCGATGACGATCTTCACGCCCGGGAACCGCCCTGCCATATCCTCGAGCATCGGCATCTGATGCGGCAGGATGTAAAAGTTGAAGACCGCTCCAAGCTTCTCGGCCTCGCGCCAAAGCGGGTAGTGTTCCTTCGAATTCAGCCACGTGGATTGCGGGTGGTAGATCGGGCTGAACCTCATGCCTTGAAAGCCGTGCTCGAGGACCCAATAGCGCAGCCGCTCGGCCACCTTGGGATCCTCCGGGTTGATCAATCCGTGCCCGACAAACAGATTCGGATACCGGCGCAGGCAGTGAGCGATGTAGGAGTTGTCCCAGCCGTAGTACCGGGGGTTGATCAGCACGGCGTAGCGGATGTTGAAGTCCCGCATCTGCTCGACCTGATTCTCGATCGGCGCCGAGTCCTTGGGCCGGAAGCCTGGCCGCTCCGGGTGCGCAAAGGGGAAGCGCGGATCCTGCGTCCAGACCTCGAGGTGCGTATCGATGATCAGCCGGTCTCGCTTGGCTGCCGCGGCGGTTGCGGCTTGGGCGAGAAACACGCGGCGGCTCATTCGTCGAGAGTCGCTCATGGTTCCTCATGGTATGGTACGGGCAAGATGTTACGCCAGACCGTCCAAGCCAACCGCCGGGGCGAAGCCGTGGGCATCGGCTCGGTCTGCTCGGCGCATCCCTGGGTGCTCGCCGCCGCGCTTGCCGAAGCGCGCCGGGACGGCACGTTCGCGCTGATCGAATCGACCTCGAACCAGGTGAACCAGCACGGCGGCTACACCGGACAGACCCCGGCGGCCTTCGCCACATCGCTCCGACGGCTGGCTGCGGAGGTGGGTCTCGCGCCGGATCGCCTGCTGCTGGGCGGCGACCATCTGGGACCCTACCCGTGGCGGCGCCGCCCGGCCCGGGAGGCCATGGATGAAGCCTGCCGGCTGGTGCGGGATTGTGTGCTGGCCGGCTACGTCAAGATTCACCTGGACGCCAGCATGCCCTGCGCCGACGACGGCCTGCGGATCGATCCTGAGCTCGCCGCCGAGCGCGCCGCTGAACTCTGCGAGGCTGCCGAGCAGGCCTCGAGCGAGCGCGGCGGAGGCCCGCGGCCGCTTTACGTCATCGGCACCGAGGTTCCCGCGCCCGGCGGCGAGCAGACGGCCGCTGAACCTCTTGCCGTCACGAGCCCCGACGATGCCCGCGCCACCCTAGAGCTGCACTGGGAGGCGTTCGCCCGGCGCGGCCTCGAGGAGGCCTTCGAGCGCGTCATCGGGCTGGTGGTCCAGCCCGGCGTCGACTTCTCAGCGAGCGCCGTCCACGATTACCAGCGCCCCCGCGCCGCCGCCCTGCGCGACAGCCTGCCGCCCACGCCCGAGCTGGTCTACGAAGCTCACTCGACCGACTACCAGCGTCCCCGAGCGCTGCGCGAAATGGTCGAGGACCACTTTGCCATCCTCAAGGTCGGTCCGTGGCTGACCTTCGCCCTGCGCGAGGCTGTGCTGGCGCTGGCGGCCATCGAGCAGGAGTGGCTCGGCGGCCGCCGTGGCGTGGAACTCTCGCGCGTCTGGGAGGCGCTCGAAGCCGCCATGCTGGCCGATCCGAGCCACTGGCGCGACTACTACACGGGGACTGAGGACGAGCAACGCCTGGCTCGCAAGTACGCCTTGAGTGACCGCGTCCGCTACTACTGGGCTGTTCCGGAGGTACAGGCGCAAGTCGAGCGCTTGCTCGGCAACCTGCGCGCTGCGCCGCCGCCTGCGACCCTGATCAGCCAGTTTCTCCCCGCTCAGTACGAGGCGCTGCGCGAAGGCGAGCTCACGGCGGACCCGCTCGCCTTGATCGAGCACCGCATCGCGCAGGTGCTGCGCGTCTATGCGGCGGCCTGCCGCCCGGCTACGACCGGGCGAGCTCGGGGCGTTTCGCCCACACCTTCTCGAACGCCTTGACGTACTGCTCGATCAGCTCGCCGGCCTCTTCGTAGAAGACCGGCAGCTTGATCGAGGTCTTGTTGACCTGCGTGGTGCCGGGCAGATCCTCGGGAATCACCACCGGATGGTGCCACCACTTGGCCTCGGAGTAGAGCCGGTAGCGGTGCTGCTCGTCGTATTTGCCCGGTGAGACGCGCACGCCCTCGGCCTGAAGCGCCTTGACGAGCTTCTCCTTCGGGCAACCCGCCTTGACTTCGTCGAGAAAGAGCATGTGGCCGGTCCAGTAGACGCGGCGGGCATCCGGCCGCGTGTAGGGCCGCGACAGTCCCGGCAGATCGACCAGCCGGTCCGTGAGCTGCTTCACCTGGCGGTCCACCAGCTCGTTGAGCGTGTCGATCTTGGGCAACTGACGCCTGGCGATCGCCGCCGCCAGCGGATGTATGCGGAACTTCGGGCCCATACCCGTGCCGGCGTAGCTGCGGTAGGGGCTGTCTTCGGGGAAGCTTGCCGGCAGCTCGTAGTTGCCGAACATCGTGGCCCGCTCGTAAAGCTCGCGCGTCTGGTAAACACCCGCCCCGCCCTCGATCGCCGGCAGGATCTTCGAAGTCTGAAAGCTGAAGCAGCCGATCTGGCCCCAGGTGCCCACCTGCTTGCCCTGGAGCGAGGCGCCCTGCGCCTGCGCCGCGTCCTCCACCACCACCAGGCCGTGCTCGCGCGCAAAGGCGCAGATTTCGTCCATATCGCACGGATTGCCGAAGGAGTGCATGGGTACGACGGCCTTGACGCGGCTGTTCAGCTTCCGGCGGGCATCCTCGAGATCGAAGGTCATCGTGCGCGGGTTGATGTCGATGAACAGGGGCACCAGGCCGAACAGGTGCAGCGGCGCCGTGGTGGCCCAGGCCGTGTAGGAGGGCGCCATCACCTCGCTGCCGCGCGGTACGTCGATGGCGAAGAAGGCCGAAATCAGACTGCTGGTGCCGTTCATGTGGGCCTTGGCGTAGGGGACGCCCAGGTGGCGCTTGAGATCCTCCTCGAGAATTGGAATCTCCTGATAGAAACGCTGGCTGTCGAGCATTTCAAGGAGCGCCCGCTTCTCCTCTTCGCCGTAGCGCGGCCAGCGGCTGAGCTCGGCCTGCCGGGCCGCGGGCATGGTGACGGCCGGTGTGCCGCCATCGAGAGCCAGTGTCTCGCGCGCCGCCAGTCCCGCCGCGCCCGCCGCCAGAAACGATCGCCGGGTCTGTTCCATAGGTTCACCTCCCGTCTTCCGCGTTCATCCTAGCAGGTCCGTCGTTGCGCCGCGCGTTCTGATATGATGCTGGCGCCATGAGAGTGCTGGCGCTCCTCGTGCTCGGCCTGGCGCTCGCCGGCGCCTCGGAGGCCCAATCCTACCGCCGCTTCCCGCGCACGCCGTATCTGAAAGGTCCCGACGATGCCGAGCGGAACCAGATCCGGGGCACGCTCCGGCTCGGCGAGACCGTCATCATCGAGGTGCCCGGCGGCGCCGACGCCGAACTCGGCCCCGGCGTGGTGCCCGACCCGCATGTCACCAAACCGCGCTTCTCGCGCCGGGGCGGGCCCTTCGCCATCGAGGGCATCCGCGCGGGCGACTGGGTGGCAATCCGCATCCTGGCGGTCGAGCCCGGGCCCTACGGCTACTACAACAACTACGGCCCGTTCCGCGGGCCGCTGCGCACCGTTGCGCCGGTTCGTGACGGGCTGCTGCACTTCCCTCCGGACTTCGTCATCCCCATCCGGCCGATGATCGGCACAATCTATCTCGAATCCGCCTCGGCGCCCTTCAGCGCAGCCGGAGACCACGGCGGCAACCTCGATTGCAATTCCGTGCGCGCCGGCAGCACCGTCTACATCCGCGCGCAGCTCGACGGCGGCCTGCTCACCGTCAGTGACACGCACGCTTACCAGGGCGACGGCGAGCTCACCGGCACCGGCGTCGAGATCGACGCGACGGTGACGCTCCGCGTCGACCGGGCTGACGGTTTTCCCACCGGCGGGCCCGTGGTCGAAACCGAGGAGAAATGGTTCACCTTCGGCATCGGCGCCAACTGGGAGGAGGCCCTCAAGATCGCCTGGGCGGAGGCGGTGGCGCTTGTGGCCCACCTCCACCAGACCACGGCGGAGCACGCCAACCGCATCGTCGGCACCATCGGCGACGCCGTGCCCGGCTACGCCGCCGGCAACATGAACAACCGCGGCTTTCGCAACGACCGTGCCTACGTCACCTGCCAGATCGGCATTCCGAAGAGCCTGCGGCGCACCGGCCGGCCGTTCGAGCCTTGAACGAAAGGGGAAGAGAAGCCATGCGCGCAGCTTCCTGGATCGCCTGCCTGCTTCTGGCCGGCTGTGCCCGCCAGGCGCCGCCGCCCAGCCAGCCGCTCGAATTCACCCGCCTGGTGGCCCACTGGCAGGACTACGTCCGCCCGGGCTACCTCGAATTCATCGAGGAGATCCGGCCGGAGATTGTCCAGGTGGGCTTCTATGGCGCGGACTTCTTCTCGCTGGCGCATCTCGGTCCGGAGGGCAAAGGCCTCACCGGGCCGCTGCTGCCGACGCACGCCGGCGTCGCCGGAGGTGGGAATGAGCTCGAGCGGCTGGCGGCCAACACCGAGTACTTCCGGAAGCTCAACGCCGAGCTTCACCGCCGCGGCGTCAAGGTGATCGGCCACATCGCCCTCGCCAAGTATCTGCTCGGCCGGCCCGGCCCCAACGGGCCGGAAGGGGGCTTCTTCCGCTTCTATCGCGACCTCTGGGACGAGAAGGAGCTCGGTCCCCGGCCGGTGGCCGATCCCGTGGAGCTTCTCCAGCGAGACGCCTCGGGCGCTCCGATCACCACCGACGACGACGATGCCCGGCCCTTCCAGGTTTACTACGGGTGCCTGGCCAACCCTGCCTGGCGGGCCGTGCTCAAAGCCTTCGTCCGGCGCGGCATTGACATGGGCGTGGACGGCTTCATCGTCAACTATTTCTACCGGCTCAACTGCCTGTGCGGGCATTGCCGGCGGGGCTTCAAGGCTTACCTGCGCTCCCGCTACAGCGATGCCGAATTGCGCCGGCGCTTCGGCATAGACAACCTGGACCGGCACGAATTCGCCGAGCTGGTCTCGCGCCATGACTGGCGCGCGACGACGCCGCTGCGTCTGGAGATGTGGCGCTTCTCCGACATCTCAAACAAGCGCGCCTTTGACGAAATCTTTCTGGTTTATGGCCGCCGGCTCAAGCCGGGCCTGATCGCGGCGCAGTGGCTGCACAGCTCGGCCGATTTCGCCGATCCGCCGGCCGGCTCGGTGGACGAGCGCGCGATGCTGCCCGCCGAGCTCTGGGGCCGGGGCGAGGATTACCTGTGGTACTCGCCGGGACAGGCCGAGCCCACCCTGCAACTGCGCTACTTCCGCGGCGCCTTCGAGGACAAGCCTTACACGGTGGGCAAGTACGAGCGCGTTCGCATTCGCAGCTCGATTGCCGAACTGGCAGCCAACGGCGGCGCTCCGATGGGCCGCTATGCCGACTTCACTGATCCGGCGGCGCGCGAGATCTTCGTGCGCTATTACGGCTTTCTCCGGCGCTACGAGTCGCTTTATCGCGCCAACCGCTCCTATGCCGAGGCCGTGCTGCTGCACCCGAGGAGTTTGATTCATGCCGGCCAGTTCCAGGCGGCGATGAGCGCCTTCCAACAGGTGGGACGCACGCTGCTTGACCGGCATGTGCTCTTTGACGTGCTGCCCGACGAGGCCGCTAGCGCTGCAAAGCTGGCGCACTACCGGCGCGTCTTCACGGTCTCCTCGCGTGACCATTTGGCGCTCGAGCGGTGGGAAAGTTTCAGCCGCTTCCAAGCGCCGGCCACAGTCCGGGTCTCGGCGAGTCGCCCGGCCGCCGGAGGCGAGATCGATCTGCATTTTGTCAATTACGCCCGCGAGGAGAGTTCGCCTGCGCCACCAGGAGCGGCCGGCGAACGGCCCTTACCCGTTGCCGGCGTCGCGGTGGACTTCCTGCTGCCGGAGGGCGCCCGGCCGGTGCGCGTCGAGGTGGTCACGCCGGAGGCGCCCGAGCCGGTGGAGCTGGCCCACGAATTCGCCCAGGGGCGGCTTCGGTTCCGTCTTCCGGAATTCCTCGTCTACGCCATCGCACGCATTCGCCTCGCTGAGTAGTCGGCGCTCGGGCTTCATCCAGGCTGCTGCTTCAATGGGGCCGCGACCAATTGGTCGCGGAAATGACGCTATACGTCAATGGCTTGCGCGCGACGTATGGGGGCTTCAATGGGGCCGCGACCAATTGGTCGCGGAAATGCTGCCGGCCGCAACCGAGATCGTGATCCGAGAGGATGCTTCAATGGGGCCGCGACCAATTGGTCGCGGAAATCAGTTGGCTCGCGAGTGTCCCTACTG
>CALKXJ010000009.1 GCA_938003835.1 uncultured Bryobacteraceae bacterium
GCCTCCCTCGGTCTGGGCCGCAATCGAGCGGCGCCCGATGCACCGGCTCGTCCACGAAATGGCCGCCCACCAACTTGAGGCGGCACGGAGCCGGCCCCGGGCGCTGGCCGCAGAGCTGCGCCCGCTACTCGGCGAGATCGACCCGCCGGGCTCACCCCAAGCCGAGGTGTTCTGGGCGCGCAACCTCTCGATCGCCGAGGTCGAGGCATTCAGCCTTGCCGTCGAAGAGGGGATTCGCGTCCCGGCGCTCCTCATCCGGCCGCGCGGCGCCGGACCCCACCCCGCCGTGGTTGCCGTGGCGCAGGCGGGCAAGGAGCGATTCCTCAGCGACCGCGCCGGGGAGATCGCCCGGCTCGTCCAGGCGGGCATCGCGGTCTGCTTGGCGGACGTGCGCGCTACCGGCGAGACCGCCCCCTCGCCCGACCGCGCCGACGGCGGGCCGTTCCACGCCATCGCGGAGATGGAGTTCGATCTGGGCCGGAGCCTGCTCGGCTCGCGCCTCAAAGACCTGCGGGCGGTGCTCGTTCATCTCAGGGGCCGCCCGGAGATCGATCCGGCGAGGCTCGCCCTCTGGGGCGACTCCTTCTCGCCCCCCAATCCGCCCGGGGTGTGGCTTGACGAGGTCGAGTTTCCCGGCGGCCCCGAAATCCAGTGCCGCGCCGAGCCCATGGGCGCACACCTGGCGCTGCTCGCGCCGCTGTACGAGGACGGTGTTCGCGCCGTGGTGGCGCGGGGTGGGCTTGCGGGCTACCTCACGGTACTCGAAGCCCCGATCACCTACGTGCCCATCGAGGATATCGTGCACGGGTTTCTCAAAGCCGGCGACATCGCCGATATCGCCGCCCAACTGGCGCCGCGGGCGCTGTTGATCGAAGGCGCGGTAAACGGGCGCAACATCCTGCTGGAGGAGGGCCAGGCACGCCGGGCCTTCGAGGCCGCGCGCGAGAGCTACGCGCGGGCGGGCGCCGCCGCACGCATCCTGCTCCGCCGGCAACCCGGCGACGCAAGCGACTGGCTCATCCGCGCGCTCCGTGATTGAGCGCCCGTACCGCCTTTGACGCGCGGGCGCCGCTCGTGTAGGATCACTGCCATGAGGATGCTAGAGCTTTCCGAGTCTGCCCGTCCCATGGGACTGACCCGCCGGGGACTGGTCGCCGCGCTCAGCGGCCTCGCCTCCGCGCTCTCGGCCGCCGCCGCCAAACTCCAGGATCCCTCACTTCCCTTCGGCCACGACAGCATCTACACCCGCCTGTTCGGCATACGGCCGCTGTTGAGCTGCCGCGCGCACACCACCGTCATCGGCGGCTCGCGCATGCCCGAGGAGGTTCTCCGCGCCATGGCCGAGGCCAACGAGTACTTCGTGGACATGCACGAGCTCAACGCCGCCGCCGGCCGCCGCATCGCCGAGGTCACGGGCGCCGAAGCCGGCCTGGTGACGGCGGGTTCCTTCTCCGGGATGGTGCTGGCCGCGGCCGCCTGCCTGACCGGCAAGGACCCGGAGAAGATCGCGCAGCTTCCCCACCCCACCTGGGACAAGCGCGAATGCCTGATGCAGAAGGCCCATCGCTTCGGCTACGACTGCGCCTTTCGCGCCGGCGGCGCCACCATCGTCGAGGCCGAAACCCGCGAAGAGCTCATCGCGAAGATCAGCCACCGCACCGCGTTCATCGGCGTGCTGGCGAGCGTCGAGCGCATCAAGAATCCGCCGCCCGGCCTGCTGATGCCCGCCGATCTCGTTGCCATCGGCAAACAGCACGGTGTGCCGGTGGTCGTCGACGCCGCCTCCGAGCTGCCGCCGGTCGACACGCTCACCCGCTACGTCAAGATGGGCGCCGATCTGGTGATCGTCAGCGGCGGCAAAGGCATCCTGGGCCCGCAATCGACGGGGCTGCTGTTCGGGCGCAAGGATCTCGTCGAGGCGGCGACGCTGAACCACTCGCCCTACACGGCCATCGGGCGCGGCATGAAGGTGGGCAAGGAGGAGATCGTCGGCCTGATCGTCGCGCTGAACCGCTATCTCAAGCTCGATCACGAGACGGTGATGGAGACCTGGAACCGCAAGGCGCGCTGGATGGCCGAGCAGCTTCAGGACATCCCGGGTCTGAGGGCGGAATACCGGATCAACGCCTACGGCTTCGGCGAGGTCCGTTTCGAGTGGGACCAGAAGATCATCCCGCTCACGCCGCGCCAGGTTCAGGAGCGGCTGAAGGCGGGCGAGCCGCGCATCGTCTACTACGAGGACGACCGCGGCGGCACCATCCAGACCCGCACGATGGAGGACGGCGAGGAGATCCTGGCGGCGCGCCGCCTGCGCCGGTTCTTCCTCGAAGAGGCCCGCGCCTGAGAGAAGAGCCTGGTGGGCCCTGCTGGATTCGAACCAGCGACCAACGGATTATGAGTCCGCTGCTCTAACCGCTGAGCTAAGGGCCCCTTCCCTCCCTGATTGTAGCGCCGCGCGCGGCGGCCGGCCCTACTGCTCGAAGACCTGCTCCACCGGCACGATCCGGATGTTGGCGCGGTCGATGCCCAGCCGGAAGCGCTCCACCTCCTTGTCCTCTCTGAGCAGCTCGGGCGGCTTGGGCGCGTTGTAGCGCATCGGCGAGGGAGCCTCTGAGGCCAGGCGGTCGGCCAGCTCGGAGGCGCGTGCCGTGACGCCGACAATGTACAGATCGCGCGTGCGCAGGTGCCGCCGGATCGCCGCGTTCACCTCATCGAGCGTCAGCTTGTTGATGCCGTCCCGCACATAGCTCAGGTAATCCGGCGTGCCGTAATAGAGGCTGTCGATCGCATAGCCGAGCTCGGCGTCCTTGGTCTTGAGCAGCAGGTTGACGTACTTGGCAAGATACCGCCGCGCCTGCTCGAACTCCTCCGGAGGGATCCCCTCGCGGATGAGCTTGTCCAGCTCCCACAGCGCCAGCCGCAAGGCAAAGTGCGCTGTCGCCGGCTCCACCGGGCGGATCCAGATTTGGAAGATCTGCTGCGGCCGCGCCAGGTTCGGGTCGGGCTCGAACTGAAACATCCCGCGCGGGAAGTATTCGATATAGACGTAGTCGCCGTAGTTGAGGCCCCGCTCGGTCCTCATGCGGCGGAAGAGCCGGCCGCCGCTCGTGCGGTGCGGCCCGAAATAGGCCTGCATCAGCAGCAGCGGCAGGTAGTCCGGATCACCGCGCTTGACCGTGATCGGAAACCCGATGGAGTAGGCCACCGAGCGCGTCTCCTTCTCGATGAGCCGAACCTGGACGCCCTCGACTTTAGCCGGGGCGGGCCGCTCGCGCGGCGCCGGCGTCCCCGCCGCCAGCCGGGCAAAGTCCCGCTTCAGCCGCGCCGGGAAATCCTTGGGATAGCCGCCCGCCACGCCCAGAATCAGCCGCGACTGCGTGTATTGCTCCGCGTAGAAGCGCTGGAGATCGTCGCGGGTGATCCGCTCGAGCGCCGCCACGGCGCCCGCGTTGTGATGCCCGTAGGGGTGGCCGCGGTAGATTTCGTTGTACAGCACTTCCTTGGCAAGCTCCTCCTCGTTGTTGCCGCGGAGGCTCACGCGCAGGAAGTTGATGGTTTGCTCGCGCAGGCGCTTGAGATCCTCCTCGCGCCAGCCGGGCTCGAGCAGCATCTCGCGCAGCAGCCCGTAGAAGCGCTCCAGGTTGTCGACGTGCGTGACCGCGGAGAAGGTGGTCATCTCCTTGTCCACCTGGAAGCGCACCGCGGTGGCCATCGGGAACATCTCATCGAGAATCTGCTGGTAGCTCCGCCCGCGCGTGCCGCCCTGGGCCAGCATCGCCGCCGTCAGATGAGCCAGGCCCTGCTTGCCCTCCGGATCCGAGGCCGCGCCGGTCAGGAACACGATCCGGAAGCTCACCAGCGGAGAGGTCCCCGGCAGCTCCAGCGTCCGGATTCGCTCGCCGGTGCGCCCGCAGCCGAGCATCGCCGCCGCCATCGCCAGCACCAGTGGGGTCCTCATTTTGCACCTCGCGCGCTCAGCGTGACGATGGTCCGCCCGCTATCGACGAAATATTTGCGCGCTACCGCCTGCACATCCTCAGGCGTGATCTGGCGGTAGAGTTCAAAAACACGGTTGATCGTCTCCGGCGTGCGCCGCAGGCCCACGTACTCGGCCAGCGTGGCGGCGATGGCGGCCGAGTTATCGAGCCCGAGCGCGAAGGCGTAGCGCAGATGGCTCTTGACAGCCTCCAGGCGCGCCGCATCCACCGGCTGATCGCGGAAACTCCGAAACGTCGCGAGGATCTCGTCGCGGATGCGCTCGACGTCTTCCGCCTTCTTGACGCGCGCCATCACGGTGAAAAGATACGGATCCACGCGGTCAGGATTCGAAGCGCCCAGCAGATCGACGCTCTGCTCCTCGAGAACCAGCTTTTTGTAAAGCGGCGAGGTCTCCGAGAAGCCGAGAAAGCTGATCAGATCGAGCGTCACCTGGTCTTTTTCGATGTCCGAGTACGCGGCGCCTTTGAAGGCCACCCAGACCCAGGGCAGCGTCGGCGAATGCCAGTCGACGTGGGCGCTCCGCGGCGCCGTCTGCGGCGGCTCCGCGGGAATGCGCACCTCGTAGCTGCCGCGCTTCCAGCCGCCCCAGTGCTTCTCGACGAGCGCCCGCACCGCCTTCGGCTCGACGTCGCCCACCACGATGATCGTGGTGTACTCAGGCCGGTAGTAGCGGTCGAAGAACTGCCGGCTGTAGGCGTACTGGTTTGGCATGTCCTTGATGTCTTCGAGAAAGCCCATCGTGGTGTGCTTGTAGGTGTGCCGGTCGAACGCCGTGGCGCGCAGCACCTCGTGCAGTTTGACCATGGGTGAGGCCGCGTTCTTGTTGTATTCGCCGAGCACGGCCAGCGCCTCCGTGCGGAAGTCCTCGACGCTGTATTCGAGATTCTGGAACCGGTCAGCCTCCATCTCGAGGATGGTCTCGAGATCTTCTTTCGAGAAGGTCGTGTGGTAAACCGTGCGGTCGTCGGTGGTATAGGCGTTGGAGGCGGCGCCCGCATCACGTAGCACGGCCTCATAGCGCTCTTTGGGGTAGCGCTTGGTGCCGCGGAACATCATGTGCTCGAAGAAATGCGCAAAGCCGCTCTTGCCCGGCTCCACCTCGTTTCGCGAGCCGGCGTGAACCACGATGTACACCGAAACGACGTTGGGAAAGTCTGTCGGCACGGCAATGAGGCGCAGCCCGTTGGCCAGATCGTACTGATCATAGGTGTAAGGAAAGGCTTTCTCGGCGGCCCCCGCGGCCGGCGCCATCACCGCCCCCAAGGCAAGCAATAACAAGAAACTCCTCATTCTCTCGCTTTCTCGGCCGCCCGCTGTCAGCTCAAGGCGACGGCCGGTAACTGAAGTCCCAGATTTCGATGTTGCCCTGCCCCGGCGAAAACTGGGCCACGGCGTACTCGCCCGGCTCGAGCGGCTGTTTGGGCCAGATCTTGTACAGACCTGGCCCCATCTGGCGCCGGAAGCTCTCCACCTCGTCGTGCTCCTCGAAGATCTCGTTGGTCACCGGGGCCACGGCCCAGCGCTCGACCTCGCGGTGCTCCTTGGCCGGCTTCAGGCGCAGGATGGCGAACCGCTGGGGATTCACCATGCGCAGGTAGAACTCCGGCGCCGGGTGCGTCAGCACGGTGGCGGAACGGGGGCCCTTGGTCACAACCGTGGCCTTGCCGGCCACCACCGGGATCGGCGTAATCAGCTTGAGCGCCGTGCGCCGCTTGCTGCTGATGACCTCGAGCTCGGCCTGGGCCAGCGCCCGGGCTTGCCCCCCCTCCATCAGGTAAACGCCCGGCTGGCGCGGCACGCGCGCCACCTCGCGGCGCTCCATCCGCTCGGCCTCCTCCTCGCCCGCCAGCCATTCGAGCTCCTTCTTTCGTTCGCTCTCCCGCGCGGCGCGCTCGCTCTCCGTGCGCTCGAGGTCTACCAGCTCCAGGGGCACCTCCTCCCACTCGCTCCGCTCGATGCTGTAATAGCGGACCCGGTCGCCCCTGACCTCATAGTCGCGGACCAAGTGGTAGTTTCCGTCGGTGAGATACAGCCGAATTGTCGCCCCGAGGGCCGGCAGGGAAACCGCCAGCAGCACCGCCGCCGCGCGCCACATCGCCCTGCCTTCATTCTAGCGAAGGGGCGGGCAGGAGCCGAAATTGGGGATTGAGTATACTGTCACCGAATTTCTAGCGTTTGACGTCGGTCATCGGCAGGGGCGTCGCGGCCGTGTGCGGCGGCAGGATCGGATACTCGACGCGAGGCTGGCGCCCGGTCAAGGTCCGCAGGAAGGCCGTGATCAGCGTCGCCTCCTCGTCGGTCAGCGTCGCGCCGAGCTGCGCCGAGCCCATGATCGCCACCGCCTGCTTCAGATCCCAGACACGCCCGGAATGGAAATAGGGCGGCGTCAGCTCGATGTTGCGCAGCGACGGCGACTTGAAGACGTACTCATCGGTGGCCGTTTTGGTCACCTCGAAGCGGCCCTTGTCGTCGGGCGGCAGCACGTCCGCGCCCGGCCTCTCCACCACGCCGAAGGCGAAGTAGCCGGTCCCGCCCAGGTTCACCCCGCCGTGGCAGGCCACGCAGCCTTTGTTGAGAAACAGTTCCAGGCCCCGCTTCTCCTCGGCGTTGAGCGCCGCCGCGTCGCCTTTGAGGTACCGGTCGAAACGCGCGTCCGGCGTCAGGAGCGTCGCCTCGAAGGCCTCGATGGCGCGCGCCATGTTGTCGAAGGTGACCGGATCGGCCTGGCCCGGGAAGGCTTTCTGGAAGCGCTCGACGTACCCGGGGATGCTCTTGAGCGTCTTGACGGCTCGCTCCGGCGTCGAGTTCATCTCCACGGCCGCCTGCACCGGCCCCTTGGCCTGTTCCTTGAGATCCTTGGCCCGACCGTCCCAGAACTGCGCCACGTTGAAGACGGCGTTGAGCACCGTGGGGGAGTTGCGCGGTCCCTTCTGCCAGCCGTGGCCGATCGAGGTCTCGAGCAGGTCCACCCCGCCCAGACCCAGATTGTGGCAGGTGTTGCAACTGATCAACCAGCTTGCCGACAGCCGCGGGTCGAAGTAGAGCATCTTGCCCAGCTCGATCTTCTCGGGCGTAAGCGGGTTGTCCGCCAGCGCCGGCGGGGTTTCGGGAATCGGTTTGAAGGCGCGCTGTGCCCGCGCCAGCAGCTTGTCCTGCGCCGCCGCCCACCCGGCGCAGACCAGCACAAACAGCATGAGCCATGAAAACCGTCTCGCCATGAAAGTGTACTCCTTCTTCCCGATCAGCATATCACCGGAAGGCGCCGGCTATGCAGGAACGCCCGCCGCTCTCCGATAGAACAAGTAGCGGGAGGTGCCCTTGGGCCCACAGGCGAGAACGGCCGCGAGAGATCCGCTGCTGACACAGGAAGAGATTGACCGCATGTTCTCCGGCACCGCGCAGCGGGGTTCGAGGCGCCCGGCGCCCAAAGTCGAACTCTATGATGTCCGGCGCGCCGATCGCATGCCACGCGATCAGCTCCGAACGATCCGGCAGCTTCACGAGAACTTCTCCCGCGCCTTGGGCGCCAGTCTCTCGGCCTACCTCCGCGCCTACGTAAGCGTCACGCTGATCTCGCTCGAGCAGATCTCCTACCGCGAGTTCAGCCAGACGCTCGTCTCTCCCACCGTTCTCATGCTGCTCGAGATGGCGCCCTTCGAAGGCAATGCGCTGCTTGAAATCAACCCGGGGCTTGCTTTTCCTATCCTGGAGATCGCCCTGGGCGGATCTGGCAAGAACGTCACCATCCCTGATCGGGAGATCACCGAAATCGAGGCCAATGTCCTGCGCGGCGTCTGCCGAATCCTGCTCAACGACTTGCAGGAGGCCTGGCGGATGATCACCGAGATCAACTTCCGCCTGTTGCGCCATGAGACCGAGCCGCAAATGGTCCAGTTCCTGGCGCCCAACGAGGCCGTCGTGGCCGTCTGCATGGAGGCGAAGCTGGCGGAGCACACGGGAACGATCAACCTGGCCGTGCCGTCGCTCATCATCAAAATGCTCCGGCAGAAGTTCGCCGAACGGGCTTCGGTGCGCCATCGCGGCTCGCTCGAAGACGAGCAGCGGATGTTCGATCTGGTGCAGGGAGCGTCGCTGCGGCTCGACGTTCGCCTGGACGCCGGTCCCCTCCGGCTACAGGAGATTCTGCGGCTGGCCGCCGGCGACGTCATCGCCTTCGATCATGCGATCGACCGGCCGATCCGCCTCACCGTCAACGGCGTGCCCAAATTCGACGTCCAGTTGATCGACCGGGGCGGGAAACGCGCCGCGCGGATCCGCTGACGCGGCGCCGGAAACCGTAATCCGCAAGCTATAATAAGGAAGACACGCGCTTCCCCAGAATCCTGGAAGGCCGAAGTTTTGTCTTTGAGGGTAAAGGCCTGATGATCACCCGATATGCCGCGCTGCTGCTTGTGGCAGTCGCCGCCCTGGGTTCCCCGGATCCGGTGCCGCCAAAAGCCGGCCCGGTCGAAATCCTGAAAACGTCCGAAATCCGCCCCGGCATGAAGGGAACAGCCTGGACCGTCTTTCAGGGCGGCCGGCCGGAGCCGGTGCCGGTGGAGATCATCGGCTTGTGGAAAAACGCCTGGGGTCCGCGGCAGGACGTCATTCTGGCGAAGCTTGGAGGCAAGGCCGAGCGCACGAACGTCGCCGGAGGCATGAGCGGCAGCCCGGTCTACGTCGACGGCAAGCTCATCGGCGCCATCGCCCTGCGCATGAGCATCTTTTCTCCGGACGCCATCTGCGGCATCACGCCCATCGAGCTGATGCTCGAGGTCAACGACTTCGACTTTTCCATCCCCGACGATGCCCGGACGCCCGACAAGGCGCAGGCGCGCGCCGCCGTGGAGGTGCCCGGCGAGCTTCTGGCCCGGGCGGTCGCCGCAGGCGCCTCACCGGAGCTGCCCAGGCGCAATCCCTTGATGGTGCCGATCGAGACGCCGCTCACCTTCTCCGGCTTTCACCCCTCGGTGCTGCGGGAGTTCGGCCCGCTGTTCGAGCAGCTCGGGCTGACCGCGGTGCAAGGCGGCGCCAGCGGCGCGCTGGCCGATCCGACCCCGGCGCCGGGTTGGGAGCGGGCGCTCCAGCCGGGCGACGCCGTCGCCGGCGTGCTCGTCTCCGGCGACATGAGCATCTCCGGGCTGGGCACGGTCACCTATAACGACGGCAAGCGGGTGCTCGCTTTTGGCCACTCGTTTTTCAACCTCGGCCCCGTGGATATGCCCATGAGCCGCGCCGAGGTGCTGATGGTGCTTTCGTCGGCCTATCAGCCGAACAAGTTCGCCAACGCCACCGAGATCGTGGGCGCGTTGCGCCAGGACCGGCGGAGCGCCATTCTGGGCCTGCTCGGCGAGCGGGCGCCGATGATTCCCGTCAACGTCAAGGTCCGCGCCTTCGACCGCCAGGGCGCCGTCCGGAAAGAGAAAGATCTGCGCTTCCACGTCTTCATCCAGCAGAAGTGGACGCCCTACCTGATGATGGTGACTCTGTTCAACTCCATTGCCGGCCTGAATGAATTCGCCGAGGAGGTCACCTACCGGCTGAGCGGCGAGGTCGAGCTGGACGGCCAGCAGAGCCTCTCGCTCGCCACCATGCAGGCGGCCAGCGAGTTGCCCGTGCCCGCGCCGATGCTGCTGGCCGGATGGTGGGGCGAAAAGTTCAACCGGCTGTTTCTGAACGCGATCAAGACGCCGCGCCTGAAGCGCGTCAACGCGACCATCGATCTGCTGCCCGAGCGGCGCGTGGCGACCATCGAAACCGCCTGGGCCGCCCTCACCGAAGTGGCCCCCGGCTCGGAGGTCCCCGTCAAGGTCTTCCTCCAGCCGTACCGCGGCGAGCGCATCGAGCGGGACTTCACAGTGCGGATTCCCGCCGGGCTTCCCCAGGGAACCCACAAGATCCTGCTGAGCGACGCCGAAACGCTCAACCGCATGCAGAGCGCGGCGGCCATGGCCAGCCGCTTCATGGACCTGCCGGAAACGGTCTCGCTGCTCAATCAGGAGCGCAGCAATAACAAGCTTTACGTGTCGCTGGTGCAGGCGCGCCCGACGTTGTTTTACGAGGACAAATCGATGCCCAGCCTGCCGGCCAGCGTGGCCAACGTCATGCAAACGGGCCGCACGGGCAACCGGCGCTTCGTCGCCTGGGGCGAAAGCGTCCAGGAGCAGATGTCGATTCCCTTCGACCAGGTGATCACCGGCAGCT
This sequence comes from uncultured Bryobacteraceae bacterium, assembly GCA_938003835.1. Lineage (GTDB taxonomy): Bacteria > Acidobacteriota > Terriglobia > Bryobacterales > Bryobacteraceae > CALKXJ01. The sequence goes on from CALKXJ010000009.1 coordinate 10,204, forward strand.
ACGCGCTCGCCATCAAAGTGAGGTAATTCGCCCTCGATGACCCTTCTGATCCGAACTGTCGCTGCGCTGGCAGCGCTCGCGGCGGGTCTTGCTGCCGTGGAGACACGTTTCTGGGAGCATTCTTCCGCGGCGGACTTCGACAAAGGAACGCTCGAAGGCCTAGCCCTGCGCAGCGACGGGCGCCTGATGCTGGCGCCCGAGGTGCGGCAGCTTCTCGATGCCTCGGCCGCTTACCTGTGGGCGCTCGCCGCCGACTCGAAAGGCAATCTCTATGCGGGAGGCGGCAGTCCGGGCGGCGGCGCCGCGAAGATCTTCAAGATCACGCCCGGCGGCAGCACGGAGACTTTCGCCGAGATCGAGGGGTTCGAGATCCAGGCGCTCGCCGTCGATCGCCAGGACCGGCTTTACGCGGCCACTTCTCCGGACGGCAAAGTCTACCGTATCGGCCGGGACGGCAAGCCGGAAGTGCTCTATGAGCCCAAGGCCAAGTACATCTGGGCGCTGGCGGTCAACAGCAAGGGCGAACTCTACATCGGCACCGGCGAGCCGGGCCAGATCCACCGCGTAACGCCTGCCGGCCAGGGTGCACTTTTCGCCGAGACCGAAGAGACGCATGTGCGTTCGCTGGCCTTCGATGCCGCGGACAACCTGATCGCGGGCACCGAGCCGGGCGGTCTGATCCTGCGGATCGCTTCCGATGGCGCGCCTTTCGTGCTGCACCAGGCCGCCAAGCGCGAGGTGACGGCCGTGGTCGCCAGTCGCGATGGCTTTGTTTACGCGGCCGCCGTCGGCGACAAGCAACCCCTGACGCCGCCCGCGCTCCAGCCGGTTCCGCCCGCCCCGACGACGCAGGCGCCGCAAACCGGAGGCGCTCCCGCGCAGGCCACGACACCGCTCGAGCGCTCGCAAGCCCCGGCGGCGCCGCCCGCACCTTTGATCCGGCCGTCCGTCACCGGGGGCTCGGAAGTGATCCGCATCGATGCGGAGGGCTTCCCCCGCACCGTCTGGACCGATTCGCGAGAAATCGTCTACTCGCTGGCGGTCGCGCCGGGCGGGGAATTGCTGATCGGCACCGGGGACGAAGGCAAGCTGTACCGGCTGGAAGCGCCGCGCTTGTACACGCTGCTCGCCAGGATCCCGCCCAAGCAGATCACCGCCCTGGTGACGGCTGCCGACGGCAGGATCTTCGCCGCCACGGGCAACGTCGGCCGCGTCTATCAGTTCGGCGCCAAGCTCACCGAGCGCGGCACCTTCGAGAGCCCTGTGCTCAACGCCGATTTTTTCTCTTACTGGGGCGCGCTGCGGTACACCGGGGCCGGCCATCAGGGCTCGATTGCGTTCGAAACCCGCAGCGGGAATCTGGACCGGCCGCACCGCAATTGGAGTCCCTGGTCCAAGGTCGAGCTGGCCGACGCCTCGGGCCGCATCTCGTCTCCCCCCGCGCGTTTTCTGCAATATCGCCTGACGCTGACCGCGTCGGGCGGTCGTTCGCCGGAGGTGCGCCGCGTCGAAATCGCCTATCTGAACCGCAACGTCGCCCCGGAGATCAGCCGAATCGCGCTGGCGCCGCCCAACTATCGGTTCCCGCCGCGCAGCCTGACCGTGAGCAGCCCCAAGACGCTGAATCTGCCGCCATTGGCCGAAGCCCGCACGCCGGCGCCGCCCAAGCCCGTTCCGGTGGCGCCGGCGCAGTCGGTGCAGTACGCCAAGGGATACCTGAGCGCGCGGTGGTTGGCTAGCGACGACAACGGTGACGAGCTCACCTACAAGGTGGAGATTCGCGGCGCGGCCGAGTCGGCCTGGAAGCTCTTGCAGGACGACCTCTCCGAGCCCTACCTCTCCTGGGACACGACCGCCTTTCCGGACGGCGAGTATCTGCTCAAGGTCACCGTCTCGGACCGCAAGAGCAACGCCCCGGACCAGGCGCTTTCGGCCGAGCTGGTGAGCGAGCCGTTCGTGATCGACAACACGCCGCCTGAAATCAGCCAGCTTGCGGCCACGCGCGGCAGCCGCACGATCCGCATCCAGTGGGCGGCCTCCGACGCGCTTTCGCCGATCCAGAAGGGCGAGTATTCCGTGAACGGGGGCGAGTGGCGCCTGGCCGAACCCGCCGGCCGCCTCACCGACTCCCCTCGCCTGGACTTCGCCGTGGAACTCAACGAGCCGGGCGCCGGCGAGCAGACCATCGCCGTGCGGGTCACCGATCAGTTCGACAACCAGCGCGTCGCGAGCCTCGTCGTTCCGTAGGCTGCCGGGAGAGAACCACGCCCCGGCCAGTACTATTCCAGTGGAGGCGCATCATGGCGGACAAACCGCTGAAAGCGCTGCTCATCACTGGCGATCTGGACACCATCGCGCTGCTCGAGGAGGCTTTCGCCGAAATCGAGGAGGTGCGCTACAGCCGCGGGTGGATTCCGAGGTGCGAGCTCGTCCCGGTGGACCGGCTGGAGGAAGCGACGGAGGCGCTCGCTGCCGAGCCGTTCGATGTCATCCTGCTCGATGCTTCGCTGCTGGACGGCCGGGTCCTCGAAACCTTCGCCCGGCTGCGCGCCGCCGCACGCGAGCTGCCTGTGATCGTGCTCGCCGAGCCTGGGGAAGAGGCTCAGGCCCTGAGCCTGTTGCGGCGTGGCGCGCAGGACTACCTGCTCAAACCGGAAATCGATTGCCTGCCGCTGGCGCGGACGCTCCGCGCGGCGGTGGAGCGGCAGCGGCTCTCAAATGCGCTCGAAAGCCTCGCCCTGCTCGATGAACTGACGGGCTTGCTCACGGCGGCGGGTCTGGCGCAGTTTGCCGAACGTCATGCCCGCCTGGCCTTGGCTGCCGGCCGCGCGGTCCAGCTTCTGGTGGTCGAATTGGAGCGGGAAAACGAGATCGGAGACCTCCTGCGCGCCGCTGAGGTCCTCACGGAACTCTTCAGCGAGACCGGACTGGTGGCTCGCACGGCGCCAGCCCGGCTGGTAGCTCTCGCCGTTTCTGAGCAGCCGATCGACCCGGCCCGCCTGGCGGCGGAGCGGCTCACCGCGGTGGCTTTTCGAGCGGCCGCCGTCGCCTGGCCGCCCGATCCCGGCGCCTGCCTGGAAGACGTCCTCGACGCCTGCGAGCAGCTTCTGTGCGAGAATGAGCCAGGCAGAGCCGGTCCGCTCACGCATGCGCTCGCGCTGGACGATCGCCCTCGACGCCACCTACAGCCTCGAGGATGAGCCCACGGGCATCGGCGTCTACTCGCGCGAGATCGTGCGCGGGGTTGCCTCGGCCTGGCCGGGGACAAGGTTCCTCGCCTGCTACCGCCCGCACCGCTTCCTGAGGAGCCTGCGGGCGCCGCTGCCGGCGAACTGCCGCCGGCGGATCCTTTTCGAGCATGGCCTCGGCGGCGCGCCGGATCTGTTCCATGGCCTGAATCAGCGCCTGCCCCGGCGGCGCTTCCGCCGCGCGGTTTGCACCTTTCACGACCTGTTCGTTCTCACGGCCGAGTACTCGACGGCCGATTTCCGTCGGCGTTTCGCCGAGCAGGCCCGGCGCGCCGCCGAGCGCAGCGACCTGATCATCGCCGTCTCGCACTTCACCGCCGCCCAGGTGCGCGACCTGCTGGGCGTCGAGGCGGGTCGCATTCGCGTGGTCCCGCACGGCGTCCATCCTGCGGCAGCGCAGGATACTGAGGGTCGCGAGCCGATCGTGCTGCACGTCGGCGCCATCCAGAAACGCAAGAACCTTGTCCGGCTGGTGCGCGCCTTCTCGCGCCTGCCGCAAGGCTGGCGACTGGTGCTCGCCGGATCGGCCGGCTTCGGCGCTTCGGAGGTCTTCGAGGAGATCGCGCGCAGCAAGCGCCGCGGTGATATCGAGGTGACAGGATACGTGACGCCGGCGCGTCTCGAGGATCTCTACCGGCGCGCCGCCCTGCTTGCCTTTCCGTCTCTCGATGAGGGTTTCGGCCTGCCCGTGCTCGAGGCCATGGCCCACGGCTTGCCCGTTCTCACCTCGAACCGGTCGGCTTTGCCCGAAGTCGCCGCAGACGCGGCATTGCTGGTGGACCCGGAGGATGAAGAAGCGATCGCCGGCTCACTCGAGCAACTAGCTTTGGATGCCGGCTTGCGCCGGGCGCTGGCCCAACGGGGCCTCGCTCGCGCTGCCTTATTCCCCTGGCGGCGCGCCGTCGAAGCAACTTGCCGCGTCTACGAAGAGCTGCTCGGCTAGTCGGACTCTTCGTCCACGGAGATCTTCAGGGCCCGCAGGAATTTCTGGTCCTGTGCGGTCCACCGGATCCGCCGCGCTGTCTGATGCGTATGGCTGGATGGCGGCTCTTCGGCCGCTGCCTCGGCCTCATCGTCCTCCTCGGTACGCTTGTTGAAGCCGATGGTCGCCTCCAGCACCAGGAAGACGTCGTAGCCGGCGCGCTTGATCTCCCCGATCGCCGCCGCGATGCGGTCCGAGTCCGAGAGCGATTCGTTGATCGCGTTCCCGAGTTCTTGCATCAACCGCTTCAGTTGCTCGTCCAAGTCAAGCCCCCTTCTGCGGGCCACTTCCAGCATAGCACCGGATCGGACCGGTGTCTCGCTCATTCATCGACAATTTCCCGCGGGGACTTCAGGAAGCGGCCACCGGAATGCCGAGCGTCCGCTCGATATAGTCGCGACTGATACGGGCGCTCTGCTTTGGCGGCCGCCAGGGCGAGGAGTCGAGCTCGACGGTCAGCCAACCGCTCCAGCCCATGCGGTCCAGTTCCGCCTTGAGCGCGGGAAAGTCCACACCGCCGTGGCCGAGCGGAAAGAAAGGCGGATCCCTCATCATGTCAGGCCGCTCCAGGCGGCTGCTGGCTCCTCCCCGCGTCTCGGGCTTGGTGTCCTTGAGATGAAACTCGACGATGCGGAACCCCAGCCTGCGCGTCAGCTCGACAGGATCGATGCCGGCCAGCGTGACGTGACCGGTGTCGAGCACGAAATGAACGTCCTGCGGGTCGGTGTTCTCCATGACGAAGTCGATCTCACGGCGGTTCTCGAGCTGCGACCACATGTGTGCATGAGGCGCGATCTTCACGCCTTCCTGGCGCGCCAGGCGTCCCAGCTCGCCCAGAACTTTCGCGATCTGGCGCAAATCTTCTTCGGTGGTTCCCTCCGGCCGGCGTGGCCCGAGATTCATCTTGAGATGCGTGCAGCCGAAGTGGCGGATGAAGCGGATCAGGCGCAGGTGGTCCCGGAGGATCGCCGGATGGCGCTCCGGCTCATGAAAGCGCATCTCGAGCGGCCCTCCGTTGGAGATCGTCACCAGGCCGACGCCGATCTCCTCGAGCCGCGCCCGCAGCTGGCCGGGCTTCTCCCAGTAATCGGTCAAGTAGTGGATGAAGGTCTCCACCCAGCGGTAGCCGACCTCGCGCGCCTCGCGGAAAGAGGCGAAGACGTCGTGTTCCCAGCCGCCGCGCGTGTTCGTGGTGATGCCGACGCGATAGCGTGTCGCGTCGCTTGCGAACGCGGCGCCTGCGGCCGCGGCGAGGAATTCTCTCCTTGTCGGTCGCACCCCAGCCCCCCGCGCTGCTCGAGCCGGCTCTCCTAGCGGACCCGGTTGCCGGCGATCCAGACGCTCTCGATCGCGCGCGTATTCCGAATGTTGTCGAGCGGATTGGCCGTGAGCACCACCAGGTCCGCCCACTTGCCTTTCTCGAGCGTTCCCAGATCGTTCGCGCCCAGATACTCGGCGGCCCGGCCGGTGGCCGAGCGAAGAATCTCCATCGGCGAGACGCCCGCCTCCGCCATCAGCTCCATCTCCCAGTGGTCGAAATAGCCCGAAAAGCGCGCCGGCGGACCGGTGTCGGTGCCGAAACCGACCCTGACGCCGGCGGAGGCCAGCGCCTTCAGGTTCTTCTGCGCGGTCCGCAGGAACTCCTCGTAGCGGCCGAGATTCGGGTCGGCCTGGAGCTTCTTCTGATATTCGGGACTCTTGAGCGTGGCGATGACCTGCGGATCGACCCAGCGCGTGAAGAAGGGATCGTCCAGGAACGGATGCGGCCTGGCGTAAACAAAAGTGGAGAGCTCGCGTGTCAGGGTCGGAATCTGCCAGGTGCCCCGCTTCTTCATCAGCGAGATGAGCCCGGCATCGACCGGCCGGTCGCGCACGCTGTGTGCCAGAGCATCGACCCCCGCCTCGATCAGCTTCCTGGAATCCTCGAGATAGAAAATATGCGCCGCGACTTTCAGCTTATGCCGGTGGGCCTCCTCGATGATGGCGCGGCAGAGCTCCATGGGGATTTTCGGCTCTTTGCCCAGATGGTCGTCCACCCAGATCTTGACAACGTCGACGCGCTTGTCGGCCAGTTGCGCCACGGCGCGGCGGACGTCCTCGGCCGTTTCGACCTCGTAGGGAACACCCTGCATCCCCGGAGCGCTGGTCGGGTAGCCGTTCTTGCCGGTGAAGCCGCGACCGGCAGTGAAGATGCGCGTCAGCGAGGGGCGGCCGGCTCGTTGCTCGGCGCGGACCTGGTAGACCAGATCGGCGTCCGAGCCCATGCTGACCACGGCGGTGACTCCGTACCAGGCGTAGGTGCGGAGCTGCTCCTCGAGGTTCTCGCGGGTGAAGAACTTCGGATCCTGCACGAGGCCTTTGACGTTTGCCAGGTGCACGTGCAGGTCGATGAGGCCGGGTATGACATAGCGGCCGGCAAGGTCGAGGCGCTCGGCGCCCGCGGGCGCCCGCATCCCGGAGCTCGGCCCCGCGTACTCGATCTTTCCGTCCCGCACGACCAGCGCGGCGCCAGCGACCGGCGGCCGGCCCGTGCCGTCGATCAGCGTGAAATTCTCGAAGACTCTGACCTCGGCGACGGCCTGCGCGGCGGCGAGTGCGAAAAAGGCGACAGCCCATCGCGCCGGAGAGCGTTTCATCGTGGCAGGTGCCTCCTCGGTGTGGCGATTCTATCACAGCGCGGGCAACCTACCCGCGAGCGGCCCAATGGTTGGCTCCTCCGAGCAGGCAGATGGCGGCGACCAGCAGGGCGAGGCCGGCGCGGAGCCGGCGGTGAGCCGCGATCGGGGCGGTGCGCCACTCGCCGGTGAGCAGGCCAAGCGCGCTCGAGACCAGCACCATCGAGCACATCAGAATCGCCCAGCCGAACGACGGCCCGAGGGGGCCGAGAGCCCGCGCGCCCGCCCCGTAGAGCGCCATGCCTGACATCCACATCAGGCCCATTGAGACGGCCAGCACGGTCCGGCGGTGCGAGCCGGTCGCGCGGTAGCGACTGAGCGTGCCGTGGCGGCGGAGCAGCAGGAGCGAATAGCCGGCGTTGAGCAGGAACAGCGGCAGGGCGAGCAGCGTCCAGATGGCGTTGGTGGCCAGGTCCCGGGAGGCGCCCAGCAGCTCGGCGCGCGCGGAGATCGGGGATCCGAAAGCGAAGCCCAAATTGCCGCAGGCCGAAAGCAGACCCGAAGCGACGGCGATGGCCAGGCCGCGCCGGTAGGCGCCGGGCCGCACCTTCCGGTCATCGGCCTCCTTCCACCGGCCGGCCAACGAGCATACGGCGACGCCGGCCAGCATCAGCATGAGCGCCGCCGCGGTCAGCACCGCACGCGCCGGCCCGAAGCCCTCCTGGCGCAGCACCGCCAGCGGGATCAGCGTTCCGGCCGTCGCGGCGATCCCGATGATCACGGCGTAGCCGAGCGCCATGCCGATTCGATCGATAGCCAGGCCGAAGGCCAGGGCGCCCAATCCCCAGCCAGCGCCGAAGGCCAGTGTCTGCGCAATCGTTCCGGCCGGCACCCCCGTGTAAACCTCCGCCAGCCGGGGCACGGTGAGCAGGCCGAGGAGCCAGGGGCAAATCAGGTAGGCCGTGGTGGCGAACACGAGCCAGTAGTTCTCCCAGGCCCAACCGCGCATGAACTTGCTCGGCAGCATGAAGCTGCCCTGGAGCAGACCGGCGACGAGCACGAGCGCCAGACCGAGGGCGGCCGGCTCAGCCACGCGACACCTCGCGCCATCCGAGCGTGAGCGTCAAATCCGGATTGAGTTCGGCGGAGGTGTTGAATGCCTTGCCTTCGCGCGTGAACATGTTGCGGAGCCAGACCGCTTCCTCGCGCCTGGCCCGCTCCAGGCGGAGCCGGCGGATCTTGAGGGGCGTCATCTGGAGACTGAGGAGGCGCCGCGAAGCCGCCTCCAGCGTGACAAAGTACATCAGCACGAGGTGGGGGCGAAACTCCTCGTAGCCCTCGATGCCCTCGTAATCGTTGATGAAATCGCCGCAGCCGTACAGGACCGGCCGGCCCCGGTAGACCTCGATGCCGATCGGATGGTGCGAGGAATGGCCGTGAATGACGTCGACTTCGGCCTCGTCCATGAGGCGGTGGGCAAACTCCTGGTGCTCGCGCGGAACCCTGTAGCCCCAGTTAGCGCCCCAGTGGATCGAGGCGACGACCACGTCCTGCGGCCGGCGATGGGCGCGAACCTGCGCGGCGACCGCCTTGGCGGTGGCGGCCGACAGAGTCGGAAGAAAGTTCACGCCGGGGCGCGTTTCCGCAGCCGCCCAGTGCGGCGGCACGCCGGCGCCCGGCGTAGCGAAGCCGAAGACCAGCACCCGGGGCCTGCCCGGCCGCTCGAGCACAGCCGGCGCCTGAGCCTCGCCGAGGTTGCGCCCGGCGCCCGCCGTGCGGATCCGGAGAGCGGCGAGGGTTTCGAGCGTCTCCACCAGGCCGGCAGCGCCGAAGTCGAGTATGTGATTGTTGGCGAGCACCGCGCAGTCGATCCGCGCCGCGGCCAGAGAAGGCGCGTTCTTCGGGTGCATGCGGTAGTTGATGCCCTTGGGCGCAAAGTCGTTGCTGGTGGTGAGCGTGGTCTCCAGATTCACGATCCGCCAGTCGGGTTTGCGGCGCTCGAGTTCGGCCAGCGCGTCGCCCCAGATGTAGGCGAAATCGACCGGGCGGAAGATCGGGCCGGCAGCCCGCTCCGCCAGCCGCAGATAGCCGAGGGCCGAGCGCATGAAAGGCTCCTCGAGACGCGGGTTCGAGGGGTGCGGCAGTATCTGATCGACGGCGCGACCGGTCATGACGTCGCCGGCGAGGAACAGCGTCAGCGCCGGGGCCGGCGGGCGCGCCCGGACCGCAGAGGCGCCCGCGGCAGCCCAGAGGAATTCGCGGCGTGTCCTCATCGATTCGCCCCGCCCGAACTTTTTTAACACGTTTGGCCGCCGCCCGGGATTGAGGTATTTTAAGAACCGGGGAAACGATGCCGGTGCGGGCGCTGGCGCTGGCGGCGGTCGTGGCGGCGGCCTGCTGGAGCTCGGGCTGCTCGATGCGCCGGTTTGCCGTCAACCGCATCGGCGACGCCCTGGCCACCGGGGGCTCGACCTTCGAGACCGATAGCGACGTCGAACTCGTGGGCGAAGCGCTGCCGTTCGGCCTGAAATTGATCGAAAGCCTGCTGGCGGAATCGCCCGAACACGAGGGACTGCTGCTGGCGGGTTGCCGCGGCTTCACGCTCTACTCCTACGGCTATGTCCAGCAGGAGGCCGACCGGCTCGCTTCCGAGGACCTCGAGCGCGCCAACGAGCTGCGCCGGCGGGCGCGGCGGCTCCTCGAGCGGGCGAGCGGCTACGGCCTGCGGGCCCTGGAGAGAAGGTATCCCGGCATCCGCCAGGCCCTGGAGAAGGACCCGGCGCGGGCTGTCGCGGCAGTCCGCGATCCCCGGCACGTGCCGTTGCTCTATTGGAACGCCGCGGCCCTGGGGCTGGCGATCTCGGCGGCTCGCGGCGACGCGGCGATGCTAGCGCGGCTGCCCGAGGTGGAGGCGCTCATCGACCGCGCGCTGGCGCTCGATGAGAGCTGGAACGGCGGCGCTCTGCACGAGTTCCAGGTCATTTTCGCCGGCACGCGGCCCGCCGCGGGCGCTTTCGACGCGGCGCGCGTGCGCAAGCACTTCGAGCGCGCCGTCGAGCTGGGAGGCGGACAGAAGGCGAGCGCCTTTGTCGGCTACGCCGAAAGCGTCCTGGTGAAGGAGCAGAGACGGGCCGAGTTCCGCCGCATGCTCGAGCGGGCGCTCGAGATCGACCCGGACAAGGACGAGCGGACCCGGCTGATGAACCTGATCGCGCAGCGGCGGGCCCGCTGGCTGCTCAGCCGCATCGATGAGCTGTTTCTCGAGGAGGAGGAAACGCGGGAAGAGAGGGAGGTCGAAAAGTGAACCGCCTGGCGACGGCCGTAGCTGCTGCTCTGTTCGTTTGCCTTTCCGCGAGCGCCCAGCGCGTGCTGATCAAGATGGGCACCGTCGCGCCGGAAGGTTCGCCCTGGCATCAGATCCTCCAGCAGATGGGCCAGCACTGGCGCAACATCTCCGGCGGACAGGTCGAACTGCGCATCTACCCGGGCGGCGTTCTGGGCGACGAACCGGACATGATCCAGAAGATGCGCATCGGCCAGCTCCAGGCCGTGGCGCTGTCCGGCTCAGGGCTGTCGCGCCTGGAGCCCGCGGTGGCCTGTCTCCAGATCCCGCTGGCCATCGAGTCCTACGAAGAGCTCGACTACGTGCGTGACCGGATGGCGCCCAAACTCGAGCAGGCGATCGAGCAGAAGGGCTATTTCGTTCTGAACTGGGGTGACGCCGGCTGGGTGCACTTCTTCACGAAGACGCCGGCCCGCCGCCTGGACGACATTCGCCGCATGAAACTGTTCACCATGGCGGGCGACGCCGACGCCCTCGAGCTCTACCAATCGGCCGGCTTTCGGCCCGTGCCGCTGGCCACCACCGACATGCTGCCGGCGCTCCAGACCGGCCTGATCGACGCTTTTGACGTGCCGCCGCTTCTGGCCATGCTGAACCAGTGGTTCGGCGTGGCCCAGTACATGATCGACATCAAGTGGGCGCCGCTGGTGGGCGCCACCATCGTCAGCAAGAGAACCTGGGATCGGATTCCCGAACCCAACCGGACCCGGATGCTCGAGGCGGCGCGCGCCGCGGGCCTGCGCCTGCGCGGCGAGATCCGCAAGATGGGCGACGACGCCGTCGAGGCGATGAAGAAGCGGGGCTTGAAGGTGATTACGCTCGATGCGGCGACCGTCGCCGAATGGCGGCGCGAGGTCGAAGAGGCCTATCCGAAACTGCGCGGCCGGCTGGTGGCGGCCGAGCTCTTCGACGAGGTCCTCCGGCTGCGCGATGAGTTCCGCAGCAAGGCCCGCGGGAATCCCCGATGAAAGCGCGATGGGCGGCGCTCGGGCGCCTGGAGAGCTGGATCGCACTGGCGGCGATGGCCGCTATGACGGTGCTGCCGCTGGCCGAGATCGTCGCGCGCAAGACGGTCGGGCGCGGCCTGCCCGGCACGGCGCCGGTGGTGCAACACCTCACCTTGTGGGTCGCTTTCATCGGCGCCGCCCTGGCGGCACGCTACGACAAGCTCCTGGCGCTCTCGACGGTGAGTTTCCTGCCGCCGCGATGGCTCGCTCCGGTACGCGCCTTCACGGGGTCGCTCACTGCGGCCGTGGCGGCGGCGCTCGCCTGGGCCAGCATCGGGCTGATCCAGGCCGAACGCGAGGCGGGCACCATTCTGGTGGCGAAGATTCCGATCTGGCTGGTGGCGGCAATCATGCCTCTGGGCCTCGCCGCTGTGGCCCTGCGCGTCGTCTGGCGGGCCTCGCCGCGCTGGTCGGGCCGCACAATCGCCGCCCTCGGCCTGGCCCTGCCGTTGATCCTCTACCAGGCGGCGCCCATGGGAAGCGAGCGCCTGGTGGCGCCGGCGCTGATCGTCATCCTGGCGGCGACGCTGCTCGGGTTGCCCATCTTCGCCGCCGTCGGAGGGCTGGCGCTCATGCTTTTCTGGAGCGGCGGCACCCCCGTGGCGGCGGTATCGGTGGAGGCCTACCGGCTGGCCGCCTCGCCGCTGTTGCCCGCGATTCCGCTGTTCACCCTGGCCGGCTACTTCCTGGCCGAGGGCGGCGCCAGCCAACGCCTGGTGCGCACCTTCGAGGCCCTGGTCGGCTGGATGCCCGCCGGACCGGCCGTGCTGACCGTGCTGGTGTTTGCCTTCTTTACCTCCTTTACGGGCGCCTCCGGCGTGACGATCCTTTCGCTTGGCGGCCTGCTTCTGCCGGTGCTCATCAAGGCGCGCTTTCCGGAGAATTTTTCTCTCGGGCTGGTGACGGCCTCAGGCTCGCTCGGGGTGCTGTTCCCGCCAAGCCTCCCCGTCATCCTCTACGGCGTTTACGCGCACACCCAGATCGACCGGCTGTTCATCGGCGGGCTCGTGCCCGCCCTGTTGCTGGTCCTGATGACGGCGGGCTGGTGCATGTGGCGCGGGCGGAGGGTCCGGACCGAAGCAGGCGGCTTCCGACTGAGGGAAGCGATCGCCGCCATCGGAGCCGCGAAGTGGGAGCTCCTGCTTCCGGTCATTGTGCTGTGGGGAATCTTCGGAGGTCTCGCCACGCTGGTGGAGGCGGCGGCCCTCACCGCGCTCTACGCCTTCCTGATCGAGTGCTTCGTCTACCGGGACCTCAAAGCACGGCGGGACACCTTGCGGGTCGTCACCGAGTGCGTCACCCTGGTGGGCGGCGTGCTGCTGATCCTGGGCGTCGCCCTCGGCTTCACCAACTACCTGATCGACGCCCAGATCCCGGAGCGGGCCGTGGACTGGGTGCGCGCCCATATCGAGTCGCGCTGGCTGTTCCTGCTCGCGCTCAACGGCTTTCTGCTCATCGTCGGCTGCCTGCTGGACATCTACTCGGCCATCCTGGTCGTGGTGCCGCTCATCACGCCGATGGGCGAGGCCTTCGGCATCGATCCGGTGCATCTGGGCATCATCTTTCTGGCGAACTTGCAGCTCGGCTACCTGACGCCTCCCGTGGGGATGAATCTCTTTCTGGCCGCCTACCGTTTCGGCCAGCCGCTCGTGCGCATCTGGCGGGATTCGTTCCCGTTCCTGATGGTGATGCTCGCCGGCGTGCTGCTCATCACCTACGTACCTGCCATCACGCTCAAGCTGCTCGAAATTCTGGGACGATAGCCAGATGAATCGCCGCACTTTTCTTCTTTCGCTCGCCGCGCCCGCCGCCCGCCCGCTCCTGGCGCACTGGCCGCTCGATACTGACGCGCGGGACGCCTCCGGCAATGGTCTTCACGGGGTGGCGCGCGGGGTCCGCTTCACCGGCCAGGGCGCGGAGTTCGACGGGCGCAGCTCGCGCATCGAAGTTCCGAGCTCGCCCGCGCTCGAGCTGGGCACGGGCGACTTTACCATCACCGCCCAGCTCGAGCTCGGGCCCGATCTGGATGATCTGGCCGGCGGAATTCTCATGAAGTACGATCCGGCGCGCCGGCGCGGGCTGGTGCTGGCGATCCGGGACAACCCAGTGACGACGGCCCAGGCCAACCACCGGAATCTCCATTTCGGCATCGACGACGGCTGCGGCGGCACTGAATGGGCCGATGAAGGCCGGCCCGGCCGTTCGGTTTTCACCATGGCGCTGGCCGTTCACCGGGGCGAGCTCTATGCCGGAACCTGCGAACCCGGAGAGGGCGAGGCGGGCCGCGTCTGGCGCTGGGCGGGGAAAGCGCGGTGGATCGACTGCGGCAGCCCGGACCGCTCGAACGCCGTCTCCGCGCTGGCGTCTTACAAGGGACATTTGTACGCCGGTACGGCCAAGTACCGCCTGGCAGGCTCGGCTCTGCCCGAATCGGCAAACCCGCGCCCCGGCGGACGCATCTTCCGGCTGGAGGACGACGGTAGCTGGCGGGACTGCGGGCGGATCGGCGAGTCCACCGCCGTTGCCTGTCTCACCGTGTTTCAGGGCCGGCTCTATGCCAGCTCGCTCTACGCTCCGGCGGGTACCTACCGCTACGAAGGAGGCGACCGGTGGGCGCCCTGCGGGACGCCGCGGGGACTGCGTGTGGTGGCCATGGGCGTCTTCGACGGCCACCTCTACGGGACCGGGTACGACAAGGGTCACGTCTACCGATACCGCGAGGGCGCCGGCTGGGAGATCGTCGGCGAGCTGCCCGATACGACCCAGACCTACGGCTTCGCCGTCTACCGGGGACAGCTCTACGTCTCGACCTGGCCGAGCGCCACCGTGTTTCGCTACGAAGGCGACCGCCGGTGGACGCCGGTGGGCCGCCCGGGCGAGGAAAAAGAATCGATGGCCCTGGCCGTCTACAACGGCAAACTCTACGTCGGAACGCTGCCTCACGCCGAGGTGCACCGCTATGAAGGCGAGGACCGCTGGACGCGCCTGGCTCAACTGGATTCGACGCCGGGGGTGCGCTACCGGCGCGCTTGGTCGATGGCCGTCTTCCGCGGGAGGCTTTTCTGCGGCACGCTGCCTTCGGGGCGCGTTTGGTCAATGGAGGCGGGACGCAGCGCCACCTGGGATCACGAACTTGCGCCGGGCCGCCATCATGTGGCGGCAGTTCGCAGCGGCGATCGGTTGCGCCTCTACCTGGACGGAAGAGAGGTGGCGTGCTCGGAGCCGTTTTCACCCGGCGACTATGATCTGACCAACAGCGCGCCGCTTCTCCTCGGCGCCGGCGACCAGGATGTACTGCGCGGCCGGCTGGGCGATGTCCGCCTCTATGGACGTGCGCTCGACCCCGCGGAGATTGCCCTGCTTGCTCGCCCGCAGTAAGTGACGCCGGCGGCCTCCCGCCCATCAGCCGCGCCGGATGGCGCCCTCTTCGCCGGCTTCAATGCGCTGCCGGCCGGCTACGGAGCTCGTAACTCGAGAGGACGCGCATGTAGTTGGCCCGCTCGAAGGCGGCCGGATCGGCCACGCGCTGAAAGCTCATCGAGCCCTGCATCTGGCGGATCGACTCGTACTCGTGCTCTTCCATCCAGCGGATGAGGTCCTCTTCGAGCCGCGCGGCGTAGTCGATGCCCTGGCGCAGCAACGCCGAGGTCATCATCGCCACCTTCGCCCCTGCCATCATGCACTTGAGCACGTCCGGGGCGGTGTGCACGCCTCCGGTGATCGCCATGTCGGCCCGGATGCGCCCATAGAGGAGACCGACCCAGTGCAGGCGGGTGAGCAGCTCGCTCGAGTTGCTCAGCACCAGGTTGGGAACCACCTCGAGCGCCTCCAGATCGAAGTCCGGCTGATAGAAGCGGTTGAACATCACCAGGGCGTCGGCGCCGGCCTCATCGAGCTTGGCGGCCATGTTCGGAATCGAGCTGAAGTAGGGCCCGAGCTTCACCGCCACCGGGATGCGGACGCTGGCCTTGACGTGCCGGACCAGCTCGACGTACTGCTGCTCGACGGTGGCGCCGTCGATGGAGGGGTTCGTGGGCAGGTGGTAAATGTTAAGTTCGAGGGCGTCGGCGCCGGCCTCCTCGATCAACCGGGCGTAGCGGATCCAGCCGCCCGTGGAGACGCCGTTGAGGCTGCCGATCACCGGGATGTCGACCGCCTGCTTGGCGCGCCGGATGTGCTCGACGTACTCATCCGGACCGATGTTGTACCGCCGGAGGTCCGGGAAGTAGCTGAGCGATTCGGCATAGCTTTCCTCGGCGGCCGACAGGTGCCGGTCGAGCGACTGGCTTTCGATCAGGATCTGCTCCTCGAACAGGGAGTGGAGGACGACGGCGGCGATGCCGGCGTCCTCCATGTGCAGGATATTGCCGATGTTCTGGCACAGCGGCGAAGAGGAGGCCACCAGGGGGCTCCGGAGCCTCAGACCGAGATAGGTGGTGGTGAGATCAGGCATGCTTTTCCTCCTTGACCGGCTCCTCTTTGCGCGATCCGTTTAAGGGCATCGAGGCCATGTGCTCGTAGAGCTTGAAGCGGAGCTGGGCGTCGCGCTGCGCGGCCTCGAGCAGCCGCCGGGCGGCTTCCGGATCGCTGCGCGCCAGCATGGTGAACCGCGTCTCGTTGTAGGCGTATTTCTCCAGCGGAATCGACGGCGCCTTCGAGTCGAGCTGGAAGGGATTCTTGCCCTGAGCGAGCAGCGATGGGTCGTAGCGGAACAGCGGGAAGTGGCCGCTCTGCACCGCCGCCTTCTGCTGGTCCAGGCCGTAGACCATGTCGTAGCCGTGCGCGATGCAATGCGAGTAGGCGATGATGAGGCTCGGCCCGTCGTGCGCCTCCGCCTCGAGGAAGGTTTTCACCGTGTGGGCGTCGTTGTAGCCCAGGGCCACGCGGGCGACATAGACATTGCCGTACTGGAGCGCCATCATGGCCAGGTCCTTTTTGCCGCTGGGCTTGCCGCCGGCAGCGAACTTGGCCACCGCGCCCCGCGGCGTCGCCTTGGACATCTGACCGCCGGTGTTGGAGTAAACCTCGGTGTCGAGCACCAGGATGTTGATATTGCGCCCGGTCGAGAGCACGTGGTCCAGGCCGCCGTAGCCGATGTCATAGGCCCAACCGTCGCCGCCGAAGGCCCAGACGCTCTTCTTGACCAGGTAATCGGCCACCAGCATCAGCCGGCGTGCCTCCGGCGCATCGATCGTGGCGAGCCTCTCTTTGAGGAGCTTCACCCGCTCGCGCTGGGCGCGGATGCCGGCCTCGGTGGACTGGTCGGCTTCGAGCAGCGCCTTCACCAGCCCTTCGCCGATCTCGGGCGCCAGCCGTGCGAGCAGGTCGCGCGCGTGCTGGTTGTGCTGATCGATAGCCAAACGGAAGCCGAGCGAGAATTCCGCGCAGTCCTCGAACAGCGAATTGTTCCAGGCCGGGCCGCGCCCTTCTTCGTTCACCGTGTATGGCGTCGTGGGAAGGTTGCCGCCGTAGATCGACGAGCAGCCGGTGGCATTGCCGATGATCGCCCGGTCGCCGAACAGTTGGGTGACCAGCTTGACATACGGCGTTTCGCCGCAGCCGGCACAGGCGCCGGAAAACTCAAACAAGGGCTGGAAGAGCTGGGTGTCCTTGATGACACTGGGCTTGAGCAGGTCCCGGTCGACGCTGGGCAGTTTGAGGAAGAAGTCCCAGTTGGCACGCTCGGTCTCGCGCAGCGGGATCTGCGGCTCCATGTTGATCGCCCGGCGCTTCACGTTGGTTTTGTCCTTGACCGGGCAGGCGGCCACGCAGAGGGCGCAGCCGGTGCAGTCCTCCACCGCCACCTGGAGCGTGTAGAGCATCTCCTTGAACTCTTTCCAGCGCGCCGGGACGGCCTTGAACGTGGGCGGCGCGCCGTTGAGCGCGCTCTTGTCGTAGACCTTGCTGCGGATGGTGGCGTGCGGGCAGACAATGACGCACTTGCCGCACTGGATGCACAGGTTCTCGTCCCAGACCGGCACCTCGAGCGCGATGTTGCGCTTCTCCCAGGCGGCCGTGCCGGTCGGGAAGGTGCCGTCGGGCGGCATGGCGCTCACCGGGATCTGGTCTCCTTCGCCCCGGATGATCGGAGCCACGATCTTCTGCACGAATTCGGGCGCCTTGGGCGACACCGTGGGCGGCGGCTCCGGCCCGGTAATCTGCTCGGGATAGTGGACCTCGTGCAGATGATCGAGAGTGGCGTCGACGGCGGCAAAGTTCTTCTGAACGACGGCCTCGCCCCGCTTGCCGTAGGTGTAGCGAATGGCGTCTTTGATCCTTTGGATGGCCTCTTCGCGGGGCAGCACGCCGCTGATGGCGAAAAAGCAGGTCTGCATGATGGTGTTGATGCGCTGCCCCATGCCGGTCTGCTTGGCCACTTCGTAGCCGTCGATCACATAGAACTTGAGCTTCTTACGGATGATCTGCTCCTGGATGTTGCGCGGGATGTGGTCCCAGACCTGGTCGGCCGGGTAGGGACTGTTGAGCAGGAAGACAGCGCCGGGCACGGCCGCCTTGAGCACGTCGAAGCGCTCGAGAAAGACGAACTGGTGGCAGGCGATAAAGTTGGCCTTGTTGATCAGATAGGTGGAGCGGATCGGCTTGGGCCCAAACCGCAGGTGCGAGACGGTCACCGCGCCGGCCTTCTTCGAGTCATAGACAAAGTAGCCCTGGGCGTAGTTGTCGGTCTCCTCGCCGATGATCTTGATCGAGTTCTTGTTGGCGCCCACGGTGCCGTCGGCGCCCAGGCCGTAGAAGAGGCAGCGGACGGTGCGCGGATCCTCGGTGGAGAACTCCGGATCCCACTCGAGGCTGGTGTGGGTGACGTCATCGTAGATGCCGACCGTGAAGTGATTCTTCGGGTTTGGCTTGGCCAGCTCGTCGAAGACCGCTTTGACCATGGCCGGCGTGAATTCCTTCGAGGAGAGGCCGTAGCGGCCGCCGATGACGCGCGGCATCGGCCGCCCGTCGAGGCCCTCGTGCAGGGCGGTGATGACGTCCAGGTAGAGCGGCTCGCCGATCGCGCCGGGCTCCTTGGTGCGGTCGAGAACGGCGATGGCCTTCACGGTCGCCGGCAGCGCCTTGATGAAGTGCTCGACCGAGAACGGCCGGTAGAGGTGGACCTTGACGACGCCGACCTTTTCGCCCCGCTCGGTCAGATATTCCACGGTCTCATGGGCGGTCTCGGTGGCTGAACCCATCAGCACGATGACCCGCTCGGCGTCGGGCGCCCCGAAGTAATCGAACAGGTGATACTGGCGTCCGGTGAGGGCGGCGAACTTGTCCATCGCGTTCTGCACGATGGTGGGGCAGGCCAGGTAGTAGGGATTGCATGCCTCACGCGCCTGGAAGAAATGATCCGGATTCTGCGAGGTGCCGCGCAGCACCGGCCGGTCCGGCGTCATGGCCCGCTCGCGATGGCGCCGCACCAACTCCTCGTCGATCATCGCCCGCAGGTCGTCGTCGGTCAACTGCTCGATCTTGTTGACCTCGTGCGTGGAGCGGAAGCCGTCGAAGAAGTGCACGAAGGGGACGCGCGACTCCATCGAAGCCGCCTGGGCGATGAGCGCCTGGTCCATGATCTCCTGGATGGAGCCGGAAGCCAGCAGCCCGAAGCCGGTCTGGCGGATCGCCATGACGTCGGAATGATCGCCGAAGATCGACAGCGCGTGAGTCGCCACAGTCCGGGCGGCGACATGGAAGACCGTCGGGGTGAGCTCGCCCGCCACCTTGTACATGGTGGGGATCATCAGCAGGAGGCCTTGGGAGGAGGTGAAGGTGGTGGCCAGCGCTCCGGCCTGAATGGCGCCATGGAGGGCCGCCGAAGCGCCGCCCTCGCTCTGCATCTCGATGACGGTCGGGACCGTGCCCCAGATGTTCGGTTTCCCCTCCGCAGACCACTGGTCGGCCCATTCGCCCATGGGAGAGGAGGGTGTGATCGGGTAGATCGCGATGACCTCGTTGATTTTGTGGGCGACGTAGGCCGCCGCCTCGTTGCCGTCGATGGTGACTTTACGCCTTTGCATGGTCTTTGCCGGTTAGCCCGAACGTAAGGGCATTTTTCGTTCCACCAGTTAGCGGCCAGATTTGTATTGCGGATTGAAGGTGTTAGCTGAGGTTTGGCATCCGATTTGCCCGAGCCAAGTGGGGCATAGCTCTCGCCGCCGACCCGCACGTCGGGCCGATGGGGCATTTGACCCACGACCCTTCTCACCCCCGATCGAGTCTACGCCTCGGTGACCCGCCGGACGATCTTCGGGTGCTGCCACACTTCGGGCTTGACCACCATCCCGAAGCCGGGGAGCTCAGGGGCCGAAATGGCCCCGTCGCGCGGCTGGAGCGGGTTTTCGAGCATCGCCGGCCAGTCCCGCTCGAAGAAGCGCTGGCAGCTCTCCTGGATCCAGACGTTCGGGGCCGCAGTGGTGAGGTGGAGCGAAGCGTAAAACAGCAGCGGCCCGCCCGCCGTGTGCGGGGCGATCGGGAGCTGGTAGGCATCCGCCATCGCGGCGATCTTGCGCGCCTCGCTCAGGCCGCCGCACCAGCAGACGTCGAACATGACGAACTTGGCGGCCCGGGCCTCCAGAAGTTGCAGGAACTGGTAGCGGCCGGCCATGCGCTCGCCGATGGTGAGCGGGATCGAGGTGGCTTCGGCAAGCTGGCGGTACTGGTGGAAGTTGCCCGGCAACAGCATGTCCTCGAGCCACATCGGCCGGTAGGGTTCGAGCGCCCTGGCGATCCGTATGGCCGCGGTCAGGTTCCACATGCTGTGGAACTCCATGAGAATCTCGATCTTCTCGCCGTAGACTTCGCGCAGCCGGCGCACCGGCGCAAGCGCTTCGTCGATGTCCGCCTGGGTGATGAACTGCCGCCGGTTGCGCCGGGCCGCCACGTCGAACGGCCAGATCTTAATGGCGCGGATGCCGTAACGCTCGAGCACCTCGGCCATGATCTTCTCCGGCTCCTTGTGGAAGTCCCAGCGCAGGGGGAAACAGGTGTTGTAGAGCCGAACCTGCGGGTTGGACTTGCCGCCGAGCAGCCGGTAGACGGGCGTATTCAGCAGCTTGCCGAGCAGGTCCCAGAGCGCCAGATCGATGGCGCTCAAGACGCGCATTTCGGCGCCGCCGCTGATGCGGTAGTCGAAGGTGTGGTAGAGGTCGGCCCAGATGCGCTCGATGTCCCGGGGATCGGCGCCCAGCAGCGTGCGGGCCGCCTGCGTATGCACGAGCGAGGCCTCCACCTCCCCGTAAGGATAGGTCTCACCCAGGCCGACGTGGCCGGTGTCGGTATGAAGGCGCAGCCAGACCCAGTGCGGCCAGAACGGGGCATCGTCCCGGCTTGGCCAGTAGCAGGTTTCCACACGCGTCACCCGGGCCGGAGGCGCCGCTTGCGCCGCCCGCGCCAAGGGCAACAGGGCACTGCGGAGAAAGTCGCGCCGCCTCACGCCGCCCTCGATTCTACGGCACGCTCGCCTTGCGCTTGCGCGGCCGGCGCACCTTCTTGGGCGCGGCGGCCTCGCTGACGATCTCTTCCGAGATCACCTTGGTGTGCAGCTCCGGCGCTCCCTCGGGCAAAGCCGGCGGGTAGAACTCCGGACCGAGAAAGACCCGCAGGCCCTCCTCCTCATCGGGCTCGATCCGCACCACCAGCTTGTCCTGCGCGTAGTTGAGCAGCTCGGCAAACTCGGTGAAACCGTACTTGCGCACGTCGAAGTCCGGTACCTCTTCGTTCATCCAGTTCTCGAGCTCCTCGGCCAGGCAGCCGTTTTCGAGCTCCATGCGGTGCGTCTCGAGCACGTCGCGCAGATGCGGCAGCGCCTGCTCGGGATCCACCAGGGCCCGCTCGGGTGCGGCAGCTTTCTTGGCTTCGATCATGGTCTGGCCGCCGCTGCCGGTCACATGGACGTAGCCGGCCTCCCGGAGCTTGTCGATGAATTCCGAGAAGCTCCGCGCCCCGTAGGCCCGCTCGTCGAAGCGCGAGTCCAGTTGCAGCATGGTGGACTTGAGCAGGCCGGCCTGGGGCCGCAGGTTCCGCCGCTCGAGCACCTGAAGCGCCCGCTCGACCAGCGGCACCGCCTGTTCGAGATCGAGCGTCGCCCGCTTGCGCGGCTGCTTCTGTGCGGGCGGCCGCTGATCGGCCTGCGCCGGCTTCTGGGGCTGGCTCTTCGGCGCGTCCTCGATGAGCGACTCGTAGCTGATGAACTCGTGGCAGTTCTTCTGAAGGATGGTGCTCGTAAACGCCTTGCCCCCGACGACGAACACCGTCTTGCCGTATTCGCGCAGCTTGTTCACCAGGGGAATGAAATCGCTGTCGCCGCTCACAATCGCAAAGGCGTTGATGTGATCGTGGGTGAAGGCCATCTCCAGGGCGTCCAGAGCCAGATTGATGTCCCCGGCGTTCTTGTCCCCACGCGGCGAGGGGTTCCGCTGCACCATCTGCACGGCGTTTTCCGCCATCTGGCGCGTCGCCTGCTCGTGGCGGCTCCAGTTGGCGTAGGCGAACTTGGCGACGATGTCGCCCCGCTCGCGCAGGGCATCGAGCGTGCGCGAGACGTCGAACTCACGGCGGAGGGTGGACTTCAGGCCGATCTCGATGTTGTCGTAGTCCACAAAGACCGCGATATTGAGTTTTTCCTCCATAGTTTCCCGGGCGCGCCCTTGCGGCGACACCCGCAGTCATTATAGTGGATTGCGCCGCCGACCGGGCGCTTTGGCGGTTCTAGGATACAATGCCCCTCATGAGAACGCCAGGGATCCGAGCAAAGTGGCTGCGCGGGTGCCTCTGTTTCGCGCTGGCGGGTTTGGGAACGCTCGCGGCCCAGCAGAAAAAGATTCTGGTGACGGGCCTGGCGGCCGAGCAGGTGGCCGAGCTCCAGGCCGCCGCGCCCCAGGCGCGCCTCGTCCCGGTGACCGCCAAGGAGCTCGTAAACGAGGTTGTCGATGCCGACGCGGTGATCGGCACGATCACGCCGGAGGCGGTCCGGGCCGCCAGGAAGCTCAGATGGGTGCAGACGGCAAGCGCGGGCGTCGAACGCTATTTGCACCTGGCCTCGCCAGAGCTGCGTGAGAGCGACATCGTGCTCACCAACTGCAAGATCATTCAGGGTCCGGAGATTGCCGACCATGCCTTTGCGCTGCTGCTGGCCTTGACGCGCGGCGTGGCGCACTACCGGGACGTCCAGAAGCAGGAGGAGTGGGTGCGAGGCGGAGCGCCGCTCATCGAGCTCAAGGACAAGACCGCGGTCATTATCGGCGTCGGCGGCATCGGCATGCAGATCGCCGTCCGCGCCAAGGCGTTCGGGATGAAGGTGATCGGCGTCGATCCGGAGGACTTTCCCTACGTGCCGCACGTCGACGAGTGGGTGCGGCCGGACCGGCTGGACGCCGTGCTTCCGCGCGCCGATGTCGTCTTCATCGCCGCACCGCATACGCCCGCCTCCGAGTTGATGATGGGCCCGCGCCAGTTCGAGCTCCTCAAGAAGGGGGCTTACTTCGTCGCGGTCTCCCGCGGGCGGCTCTTCGACGGCGAAGCTCTGGTCAAGGCGCTCGATTCGCGGCATCTGGCGGGCGCGGGGCTCGACGTGACCAACCCGGAACCGTTGCCCAAGGGTCACCCGCTCTGGAAATTCACTAACGTCGTCATCACCCCGCACGTGGCAGGCGGCTCTGACGGCGTGGGCCGCAGGCGTCTGGAGCTCTACAAGGAGAACCTGCGCCGGTTCCTGGCCGGCGAACCGCTGTTGAACGTCGTGAATAAGCAGAAAGGCTATTGAATCGGCTGGACTTCCTCGTCCAGTTGCTAAAATAACGGGCGCGGGTCGAGAGGGTGGCCCCCCAAGGGCGCCTCCCTCGGATCGATGCCACCGCCCATCCTGTTGCGCGGCGCCCGCCAACTGGTCACGTTGCGCGGCCCGAGCGGCCCCCGCCGTGGCGCCGCCATGCGCGAACTTGCCATCATCCCCGACGGCGCGCTGCTGATCGCCGACGGCATCATCCAGGACGTCGGCCCCAGCCGGCGCGTGGAGAACCTGGCGGCCGCGCGCGACGCCGTCGAGATTGCCGCCGACGGCCGCGTGGTAATGCCGGGCTTCATCGATTCGCACACCCGGCTGGTGGGTGGCGACTCGCGGCTGGAAGAATATGAAGCGCGCCTGCTTGAGAAGCTGGGCGCGGACTGGGAGATCGCCGCCGGCGCTCCGCCCGGCCTGCGCGAGCTGCGCGCCGCCTCCAAGCAGAAGCTCGGCCTGCTGGCGCGGAAAACCCTCAAGCTGCTCATCCGGCACGGCACGACATCGCTCGAAGCCAAATCGCCGTGGGGAGTGGACGCGCGAACCGATCTCAAGATTCTGCGCGTGCTCGAGGCGCTGCATGAGAAGCCGCTCGATGTCTTCGCCACCTACTACCTGGGAGTGTTGCCCTCGGACGCACAAGGCACGCTCGATGAGTACGTCGACTGGCTGTGCGCGGAGATGCTTCCCCGGCTGCGCACCCGGCGGCTGGCCCGCTTTGTCCAGGTGCGCGTCGGCGAGGATGGCTACCCGGTCGGCCAGGCGCGGCGGATCCTCTCGGCGGCGCGCGCTCTGGGGCTGATCCCGAAGGTGACCGCGGGGGAGCGGGGCCCGGACGGCGGCGTCGAACTGGCGGTGGAGGTCGAGGCAGCCAGCGCCGACCGGCTGGACTGCCTCACGGCGGCGCAGGTCGATCTGCTGGCGCGATCGTTCACCGTGGCCACGCTACTGCCCGGCGTGGCCTTCCACCGCCGCCTGGAACGACTCCCCCCGGCGCGCGCGCTGATCGAGGCGGGAGCCGCCGTCGCACTCGCCACCGGTCTCAGCCCAGATGGGTGTCCCAGCCTGAGCATGCCGGCCATCCTCTCGCTCGCCTGCCAGCAGATGAGGCTCACGCCCGCCGAAGCGCTTACCGCGGCCACCATCAACGCCGCGCACGCCCTGCGCTGCGCCGGGCGCCTGGGCTCGCTCGAATACGGCAAGGATGCCGATCTGATCATGCTCAATGTCGGCGACTACCGCGAGTTAACCTATCAGTTCGGAGTCAATCTGGTGGCGATGGTGATGAAGCGCGGCCAGGTGCTCTTTCCGCGGATGGAGTTCTGAGTGAGAGGGCCGCTGGTGGAATGCGTGCCGAACTTCTCCGAGGGGCGCAGCGCGGCCCTCATCGAGGCGGTGGCTTCGGCGATCGGCGCCGTTTCCGGAGTCAAAGTTCTGGACGTACACGCGGATCCGGACCATCACCGCTCGGTCGTCACCTTCGCCGGGTCCCCGGAGGCGGCACTCGAGGCCGCCGTGGCGGGCGCGGGCGCGGCGGCTGAGCGGATCGATCTGACGCGCCACCAGGGAGTTCACCCGCGCATTGGCGCCTGCGACGTGCTGCCCTTCGTCCCCTTGCAAGAGGTCACGCTGGAGGAGTGCGCCACGCTTGCCGTGCGTGCCGCCGATGAGATCTGGCGGCGCTTCCAGGTTCCGGCGTATCTCTACGAAGCCGCAGCCCGAAGGCCCGACCGGCGGAATCTGGCAACGATCCGCAGGGGCCAGTTCGAGCGCCTCCGCGAGAAGGTCCTCAAGGATCCGGCCCGCTGGCCGGACGTCGGCGGTCCCGCCTTGCATCCGACGGCGGGGGCGGTGGCAGTGGGAGCTCGCAAGATCCTTATCGCCTTCAACGTCGAGCTTTCCGGAGCCGATCCCGCCACGGCGCGCGCCATCGCCGCCCGCATCCGCTCCTCCTCCGGCGGCCTGCCCGGGGTCAAGGCAATGGGGGTGTGGCTGGCCTCGCGCGGAGTGGCGCAAGTTTCCATGAACCTCACCGACTGGGAAGCGACGCCCCCGGGCCGGGTTCTCGAGGCCGTCGCCGGCGAGGCCGCACGCTTGGGCCTGGCGGTGGCCCGTGCGGAGGTCGTCGGGCTGGCGCCGCGCGCGGCGCTCGAGCCGCTCGCCTCGCTGCCCTACCCCGTGGACGGGATTGACCACGTCCTCGAAGAGCGCCTGGAGGCGGCGTTCGGTGATCCGTAGTCTGCCAGAATAGAAACAAGTGCTGGTCCGCATCGAAAGCCCGCAACCGAGGCGCCCCGCGTGGCTGCGCGCGCCCGCGCCGGCCGGCGCCAACTACATTGAGCTCAAGGCCTTGGTGGGCCGCCTGAAGCTGCACACCGTCTGCGAAAGCGCCGCCTGCCCGAACGTGGGCGAGTGCTGGAACCGGCGCACGGCCACCTTCATGATCCTGGGCAACGTCTGCACGCGCCGGTGCGGATTCTGCGCCGTCCAGAAGGGCGCTCCCCTGCCGGTCGATTACGACGAGCCGCGCCGGGTGGCCGAAGCCGTGGCGGCGCTCGGCCTTCGTTACGCGGTGATCACCAGCGTCAACCGGGATGACCGCAAGGACGGCGGCGCCGAGCTGTTCGCCCTCACCATCCGGGCAATCCGCCAGAGGGTGCCGGGCTGCAAGGTCGAGGTGCTCATACCGGACTTCCAGGGCTCGGAGGCCGCCCTGGCGATGGTGATGGAGGCTGCGCCGGACGTGCTCAACCACAACATCGAGACCGTTCCGCGCCTCTATCGCCAGGTGCGGATCGGGGCGCGCTACCAGCGTTCGCTCGATCTTCTGGCCGCCGCCAAGCGGATGGCGCCGGCCATACCCACCAAGAGCGGGCTGATGGTGGGTCTGGGTGAGACCGCCGACGAGGTGGTCGAGGTGATGCGGGATCTGCGCCGGCATCAGGTCGACATTTTCACCATCGGACAATACCTGCGCCCGACGGCTCGACACCTTCCGATTATGCGTTTCGTCCCGCCGGAGGAGTTTGCCGAATACCGCCGGTTGGGCCTGGAGATGGGCTTCGTCCATGTCGAATCCGGGCCGCTGGTGCGGAGCTCCTATCACGCCGACGGCGCCATCTAGAGGGGCCGCCATGCTCCTGGCCGAGCTGGTCGAGACCTCACGGCGGGTGGCCGGGACCTCGAGGCGCCTCGAAAAGATCGACCTGCTGGCGGAGCTGTTGCGACGCCTGGAAGGCGAGGAGATCGAGATCGCCATCGCCTTCCTAAGCGGCTCGATCCGCCAGGGCCGGCTGGGCATCGGCCCGGCGCTGTTGTCCGAGGCGGCTACGGCGCCTGCCGAGAAGCCGCAACTGGCGCTCCAGATGGTGGACCGCCGCTTCGCGGCGATTCTGGCTGCCAGCGGCCCGGGCGCCGCGCAGCGCAAAGCCGGCCTCCTGCGGTCGCTGTTTGCTGAGGCCACCGAGGCCGAGCAGCGCTTCCTGATCTCCCTGTTGCTCGGCGAACTCCGCCAGGGCGCCCTCGAAGGGCTGATGGTGGAGGCGCTCGCGCGCGCCACGGGAATTGGGCTGGAGCGGATTCGCCGCGCGGTCATGGTAGCCGGCGACATCGGCCCGGTGGCGCGAGCGGCGCTCGAGGGCGGCGAGGCCCGCCTGGCCGAGTTCTCCATCCGCCTGTTCCGCCCTGTCGCGCCGATGCTGGCTCAGACCGCCGCGGACGTTGAGGAGGCGCTCGAGGAGCTGGGAGAGGCCGCCTTTGAGTTCAAGCTGGACGGGGCGCGCATCCAGGTCCACAAGTCCGGAGAAGAGGTGCGCGTCTTCTCGCGCAGCCGAAACGACGTGACGGCCGCGGTTCCCGAAGTCGTCGAACTGGTTCGTTGCCTGGGTCCTCGGGAGTTGATTCTCGACGGGGAGGTGATCGCCTTGAGGCCCGACGGCCGGCCCGAGCCGTTCCAGGTCACCATGCGGCGCTTCGGCCGGAAGCTCGATGTGGACCGCATGCGCGAGGTGCTTCCGCTGACCCCTTTCTGGTTCGATCTGCTGTATCTCGAAGGCGGCGATCTGACCGGCGAGCCGCAACGGCGGCGGTTCGGCGAGCTAGAGCGGCTGGCCCCGCAGCCTTCGATCGTTCCACACCTGGTGACTGGCGACCCGGAGGCGGCGGAGGTTTTCCTCGATGAAGCGGTGGCGCGAGGCCACGAGGGGGTCATGGCCAAGTCGCCCGGCTCCGTCTACGAGGCGGGCAGCCGGGGCCAGAGCTGGCTGAAGCTCAAGCCCGCGCAGACGCTCGATCTGGTGGTGCTTGCGGCCGAGTGGGGGCACGGCCGCCGCCGGGGCTGGCTGAGCAATCTGCACCTGGGAGCCTGGGACCCGCAGCGCAGCCATTTCGTCATGCTCGGCAAGACTTTCAAGGGGCTCACCGACGAGATGCTCGCCTGGCAGACCGAGGAGCTGCTGAAGCACGAAGTCAGCCGGGATGAATACACCGTCTATGTCGAGCCGAAGCTGGTGGTGGAAATCGCCTTCAACGAGCTCCAGCAGAGCCCACGCTATCCCGGAGGTCTGGCTTTGCGCTTCGCGCGCGTCAAGCGGTACCGGCCGGACAAGAGCCCGATGGAGGCCGACACCTTCGAGCGGGTGCAGGCGCTGGCCGCCCGAGGCGGCTGAACTCGAGCCCGGCTCAAGCCTCCGGGGATTCGGCGGAGCCTTCCGGAGCGCTCTCCTCGGCGGCAGGAGCGGCCGCTCGGGCCTCTTCGAGCACCTGACGCGCCCGCTCGAGATCATGCTTGGGGACACGGACGACGAAGCGGAGGTTCGGGTAGAGCGGCGCGCCTACGAGCACGCTCTGGATCCCGTTGGCCTCGAGCAGGGAGCGCACCGAGAGGGCCTCCATCTCCGCTGTGGTTCCCATGGCGTCGAAGATCGTCTCGAGGTCGAGATCATGCGAGGGGTCGCCCGGCTCGGGGGGCGTCTCGCCGGCGGAGCGGATGAGTTCCTCGGCGCGGGCAGCCTGCGAGGCGGGCACGCGAACTTCCCAGACGCCCGGCGGGACCTCCGGGGCGGAGTCGTCGCAAACCACCGGCGCCAGGCCCGCCTCCTCGAGCAAAGCCCGGATCTCCTCCGCGTCCTCTTCGGCGGAGTGGTCCCCGGAGCGGAAGACGACGACCAGCTCGCCCTGTTCGTCCATACCCCCCAAGAATACCAGACGGTCGGCCCCTGATATACTCACAGGGGAACTTTGGAACCATGTCGAGCAACAAGACTCTTGCCCGCCGCAGCTTCCTCCAGCAGGCCGCCTCCGGCCTGGCACTGGGCGCGCCGGCCCTGCTGGCGCAACGCAAACCCAACGAGAAGATCGGCGTCGCCGTCATCGGCGTCGGCACGCGCGGCTTCTACCTGATGAAGGAGTTCGAGGCGATCGAGGACGTCGAGGTCCGCTCGGTCTGCGACCTTTACGACGGCAACCTCAAACGCGCCCGCGAAGCGAGCAAGAACGACCGGCTGCGCACCACCAAGGAATGGGAGCGAGTGATCGCCGACCCGGATATCGACGCGGTGGTGATCGCCACGCCCGATTTCTGGCACGCGCCAATGACGATCGCCGCCGCCGAGGCCAAGAAGGATGTCTACGTCGAGAAGGCCTGGTGCGTGACGCTGGATGAAGCCAAGCGGATGCGCAAGGCGATCCTGGCCAACGGCATCGTCATGCAGCTCGGCCACAACTACAACAGCGAGGGCACCTTCCACAAGGCGCGGGAGATCTATCGCTCAGGCGAGCTCGGCAAGGTGACCACCATCCGGCTCTATATCGACCGCACGCGTGCGTGGCCGGAGTGGCAGTTCTTCCAGGACTACAACATCATCGAGATGCCCAAGGATGCCGGGCCGCAGACCATCGATTGGGAGCGGTTCCAGGCGGCGGCGCCCGTCAAGCGAGAGTTCGACGCCGAGCGGTTCTTCCTCTGGCGCAAGTGGTGGGAGTACGGCACGGGCATCGCCGGCGACTTGATGAGCCACCTGTGGGACTCGGCCAACATGGTCACGGGCATGGGCGTTCCCGCTTCGGCGGTTACCCAGGGCGGCGTCTATTTCTGGAAGGACGGCCGTGACGTACCCGACACCTGGAACGTGATGTTCGACTACCCGCATAAGGAGCTGGTCGTCACCTTCCAGTGCACCTTCAACAATCGCCATTACGGCGAGGTGGAACAGTTCCTGGGCCGCGACGGTACGCTCGAGGTGTCACCGATGTTCTGCCGGGTTTTCGCTCCCGAATGGAAGCCGGAATTCCGCGAGCGCGAGAAGGCGGCCGCCGAGCTGGCGCGCAAGGTGGGCCTGGCGCCGCGCGACTTTCCCGTTCCTCCCGTCTTTTCGATGGGACGTGGCGAGCTTCCGGTGAGTTCGCACTGGCAGAACTTCATCGACTGCGTCAAGAGCCGGGCGATGCCGCGCTGCGGCGTGCACCAGGCCTTTGAAGAGGCCGTCGCGGTGATAATGTCGGTGGAGGCCTTCAAGCGCGAGACGAAGGTGCGCTGGGATCCGCAACGCGAAGAGATCATCTAAATCGGGGACAGTATACGAATTCCCCAATTTCCGCCGCCCCGGCGCGCGCCTGAGCTTAGCCAATCCTGGGTAATTCGTAGCCTTGGCGGCGCGGCCGGGCGAGCAGGCTGTTGGCCTGCTCGTCGCCGACGAAGCGCTCGGCCTGGGGATCCCAGACGAGCTTGCGACCGAGATCCCGGCAGATGTTCACCAGATGGCAGAGCGTGGTGGCGCGGTGGCCGGCCTCCTCGTGGGCGTTGGGCTTCTTGCGCGTCCGGACACATTCAAGAAAGTTCTCGATGTGGTGGCGATTCTCGCCGGGGCCCTCGGGGGTGTCGGGCGGTGCGCCTTTGAGCAGGTCCGGAGGATCGGCCTCGCAGGTGCCGCGCTTGATCTCCAGGCGCCAGCCGTCGCCCACAAAGATGGCGCCCAGATCGGAGTGGTCCGGGCGCTTGGCGCCGTGGAGTTTCACGAGCACGCCGTTGGCGTAGCGCATGGTGACCTTGGCCTCGTAAGCGTCCGATTCCGGCCAGATCTCGACCGGCCCCGTGTCGTCGGTGCCGAGGGCGCATTGGACCTGATCGAGTGAATGCGTGCCCCAGCCGGTGACGCCCCAGGACTGGCCGCCGCCGTCGTAATCCCACCACCAGGCCCAACGCCGGCGCAGGAGCCGGTGGTAGGGCCTGAGCTCCGTCTGATTGCACCACTGGTCCCAGTCCATGCCTTCCGGCACGGGCTCCGCCGGACGCGGATACCAACCCGTCGGCCCCTCGAAGTTGCACACCAGCACCTCGCGCACCTTGCCGAACCTGCCTTCTCGCACCTGACGGCTCGCCCAAACGTTGATGGGGATCGAACGCTGCTGCGTGCCCGTCTGAAGGATGCGCCCGTAGCGGCGCACGGCATCGCACAGCGCGCGGCCCTCGGCCACGGTGAGCGTCAGCGGCTTCTCGCCGTAGACGTCCAGGCCCGCCTGCAAGCAGTGGATCATGATCAGGACCCGGGCGTGGGTGGTCGTCTCGACGAAGACCGCGTCGAGCTTTTCGCCTTCCAGCATGCGCCGGTAATCGTCGTAGATCTTCCAGCGCTCGCCGCTCGGCTTGATCTTCGCCGCCTCGTAGCATTGCCGCACCCAACAGTCGGCCACGGCGACGATATCGGCGCCGGGAAATTCCTCATGCTGGATCAGCCAGCGGGCGCGGCCGCCGAGCCCGATGAAGGCCAGCCGGAGGCGGTCGTTGGCGCCGAAGACGGAGTGCGGAACCACCAGCGGGGCGGTGGCGGTTTTCAGGAGTTGGCGACGATTCATGGATCGATCCCTGTCCTCATGGTACAGAGTTTGGGGTCCGGAATCGACTCCCGAGCGCCTCGGATAGACTGAGAGGGATGGCGGCCTACAAGTTGACCGCTCACGTCAAGGCCGCGGGTTGAGCTTCCAAGCTGGGTCCAAAGGTCTTGGACCGGGTGCTCGCCCGCATCCCGCGCGTGGCGGATGAAAACGTACTGGTTGGCTTTGACACGGCCGACGATGCCGGCGTCTACCAGCTGACGCCGGAGTGTGCCCTGGTGCAGACGGTCGACTTCTTCACGCCCATCGTCGACGATCC